>JBAUPV010000010.1:0-27788 GCA_049580385.1 Desulfobaccales bacterium
CTCCCCCAGGGCGCGGCGGCCGGCCCCGGGGCGGCAGGCCGGCCCGGCGTTCTTGACACCCCCCCGAAATATGTTTAATTTAAGTGTCTTAATTAACTTCGGGTGAACGGGTCTCCCATGCGCTACCGGTTTCTTTACCAGACCGGCCATAAGGTTGTGGAGTTCATTGATTACCTCGGGGAACTGACCCTGTTCTTCCTGGAGGCCTGCCGCACCCTGCGCCACCGCCCCTGGTTCTTCCGGGAGATCATCGCCCAGATGTACCAACTGGGGGTCATGTCCTTCCCCCTGATAGTGGTGGCTTCCTTCGCGGTGGGGCTGGTGCTGGCCATGCAGGGGCTCGTCGTCCTCACCTATTTCGGGGCGGCCAACTACATCGCCACCACGGTGGCCTACACCTTTTTTCGCGGTATGGGCCCCGTGCTGGCCGGAGTGATGCTGGCCTCCAGGGGGGGCGCCGGCATCGGCGCCGAGATCGGTTCCATGCGGGTCACCAACCAGATCGACGCCCTCACCGTCTCGGCCGTCAATCCCATGAAGTACCTGGTGGTCACCCGCATCGTCGCCTGCATGCTGGTAATGCCCTTGTTGACCACCTTTGCCGATATTATCGGCATCCTGGGAGGAATGTTCATCGGCGTCTTCCAGGTGGGTATGACGCCCGCCTTCTACTACGCCCTGACCATCAAGTGGTTGATGGTGCGAGACGTACTGCCGGGGATCTGCATGACCGTCGTCTTCGGCATGATCATCGGCACGGTGGCCTGTTTTCACGGCTATACCACGAAACACGGCACCTTTGGGGTTGGCCAGGCCACCAAGATCTCAGTGGTGGTGGCTATCCTCCTGCTCCTGGTTTCCGATGTCTTCCTCACCAAAATCACCATCGTCCTCTTCCCCACCTGAGGGCGTGGAGGCACCCGTCCTGACGGCGGCGCCCGGCGCCCCGTTGATATCCTATGGCGGCGTTCATAAATCTTTCGAGGATAACCGGGTGCTCCGGGGAGTGGACCTGCAGGTCTCCAAAGGTGAGACCATGGTCATTCTGGGCCGCAGCGGCTCCGGCAAGACCGTGCTCACCAGCATGCTGGTAGGCCTTACCATTCCTGATCGGGGTTCCATCGAGGTCGCCGGGAAAAAAATCACCAGATTCAAGACCGACGCCGACTGGCGGGAACTGCGCCTCAGGACCGGCTACCTCTTCCAGGGCTCGGCCCTTTATGATTCCATGACCGTGGGGGAGAACGTGGCCTTCCCCATGGTGCAGCACACCGATTGGAGCGAGGAGGAGATTGCCCGGCGGGTGGCGGCAAAACTGAAGCAGGTGGGCCTGGCCGGCATTGAGGCCATGGAGCCCGGCGAACTTTCCGGGGGCATGCAGCGCCGGGCCGCCCTGGCCCGCAGCCTGGCCCTGGACCCGGAGATCATCATCTACGATGAACCCTCCGGGGGCCTGGATCCCATCACCGGGGACGAAATCAGCCAATTGATGCTGGACCTGCAGCAGGCCCTCAAGGTCACCTCCGTGGTGGTCACTCACGACCTGCGCCTGCTGGAGCGGGTGGCTGACCGCCTGGTCCTGTTGTTTGAGGGTAAATGGGCCTTTCAGGGCAACTTTGAGGAATTTTTGCGGTCCTCCCATCCGGAGGTCCGGCGGTTTCTCCATAAGCAGGCGCCCCAGGAGGACGCGGCTAGATGATCTCCCGATATAGATATGAAACCATCGTGGGGTTCTTTGTGATAGTTTCCCTGACGGCCATGTTCATCATGGTGCTGATCATCGCCCGCCAGGAAGGGCTCTTTCGGAGTTATGTGGTGTACTATACGGATTTCAAAGACGTCGCCGGGCTCAAACCCGGCTCTGAGGTCCACCTGGCCGGGGTGACGGTGGGCACCGTCGAATCGCTTAGCATCGGTCCCGGCGGCTTATGCAAGGTTACCTTTACTGTCGTGAAGTATTACAGCCACCAAATCAGGAAGGATTCCCAAGCCTCCATCGGCTTTGTGGGCCTGCTGGGGGATAAGAGCCTGGACCTTTCGGTGGGCTCCCCCGGCGAACCGGTCATTCCCCCGAAAGGAGAGGTGGCCTCCATTGAACCCCTGGACTGGACCAAATTAATGGCCAAGATGGGCCCCAGCCTGCAGGACCTGCAAACCATCCTGAAGAACCTGGCCGAGGTCTCCAACGCCATTGTGGGGAAGCAGGTGGGCGGCGTAACCAGCATCATCGAGCAACTCAGGGAAATCATCAGCAAGGTCAACCAGGGCCAGGGAACCCTGGGGCAGATGGTTAATAACCCGAAGCTCTACCACGAGACCACCGCAACCATAACCTCCGCCCGGAAGATGTTCGGCGACCTGGAGCATAGCAAAGGGGCCCTGGGCACCCTGATTCATGATCAGAAGTTCAAGGCCCAGATGGAGCAGGCCATGGGGAACATTAATGGGGGCTTGGCCCGGCTGCCGGAAATTTCCAAAAAATTAGACGACTTCATGACCAGGCTGGATAAGGCCGGAAAGGGCCTGCCGGACCTGGTGACCTCCGGCGACACCATGGTTAACGACGTGGACCAGACCACTAAGGCGATTCAGAAATCCTGGCTGTTCCGGAGTAACGTGCCGCAGCCCCTGGAACATACCATCCGCCTGGACGCCCAGTCGGGGAAGGACTAGACATGGCTGGATATCCAATGAAAGGCAAAAGGCAAAAGTAAAAAGTAAAAATTTACAATAATTTTAATGGGAGGGAATAACTTATGAATTCCAAAGAAGTGATTGTAAATAGATTAAAATCACTTAAGGAAATTGATAATGTAAATGTAAAAGTTGGAAAACAAAAAAGTACAGTTACCGTTACCTACTGGACTGAAAAATCATTGGATTTTAAGTTCATGTGGCAAGATGATCATTTTATTGGTTATTTCATGGATGATAATGGGAAGCAAAGTCAAGCTGTGATCTCCATTTGGAAGCCGATTGAAGCTATACACTTTGTAGCAGCATACTCTATTTTAATTGTACTAAGAGCAAAAAGGTTATGTCCATTATAATTAATTAACCTTTTTACTTTTACCTTATATTGTGCCCAGGTGGGGAAGGACTAAACATGGCTGGATACTCCAATGAAAGGCAAAAGGCAAAATCAAAAAGTAAAAATTTTTGCATTTTGCCTTTTTACTTTTGCCTTATCTTGTTCCCCTGTCTGCTGGGGTTGGGCTGCGGCGGAGCCGCCAAAACCGGGGACCTGCAGACCCGGGCGGTGTCCCTGAATGACGAAGGCTACCAGGATTACCAGCAGGGCCGTCTGGTTGCCGCCGAAGGCAAGTTCTCCCAGGCCCTGAAGCTCAACCGCCTCATTGACCGCCGCCAGGGCATCGCCTCCAACCTAAATAACCTGGGGGTCATCGCCCAGCAGCGGGGCGCGCCGGATGAGGCCCTGGCTGACTTTCGGGAGGCCCTGGCGATCAACCGGGCGTTGTCCGACCCGGCGGGCCTCTCCGAAACCTTGAACAATATGGGATCGGCTTATCTCTCCCAGGGAAAGGTGGAAGAGGCCCGCAAGGCCTATCAGGAAGCCCTGGAAAATGCCCAAACACTGCGCCCGGGGCCCCTGCTGGCCCTATCCCTGACTCACTTGGGGGATACGGCCCGGGCCAGGCGGGATTATAGTCAGGCCCTGGACTACTACCAACAGGCCCTGGCGGTGCATGCAGCCCGGAAGAACATTCTGGGGCGGGCAGTTTGCTGGGAGCGCCTGGGGCGCACCTTTGTGGACCTCAAGGAATATCCCCAGGCCGGAAGCTACTTGCACCGCGCCCTCAAGGAATTCCGCCGCCTGGAGTACACCGACGGCATCGCCGACACCCTCAAGGATCTGACCCGGCTGGCCCTGGCCCAGGGTGACCGGCAGGAGGCCTCCCTCCAGGGCGGGCTCCTTCTTCAGATCTACAGGGACCGGGGCCAGGAGCAGGAGGCCCGGAAGCTGGAAGCGCTTTTGCAAAAAAACCAGGTCCATTAAAGGGGAGCTACGAAAAATTCCCGGGGCCGCAGCGGCCGGCCCGGTGGCGAGCGGGATCAGGGAACCCGCCCGTTTTTGGTGGGGCCGGCAAGCACAACCTCAAGAAACGAGACCCATGGAACATCATCTCATCCACTTAATCAAACACTACGGCTACCTGGGGATGTTCGCCTCCCTGATGCTGGGCATGTTCGGATTGCCGATGCCCGATGAATCCCTGCTCACCGCCGCCGGCTATCTCGTCTCCAAGAATTACCTGCAGCTAATGCCCGCACTGCTGGCCGCCTATCTGGGCAGCATCTGCGGCATTACCTTGAACTATCTGGTGGGGCGCTGCATCGGCTTTCCTTTGCTGCATCGATACGGCTATTTCCTGGGTATCAATGACGCCAAGATCGCCCGGGCCCACCACTGGTTTGAGCATTACGGCAAAATTGCCCTGTTTGTGGGTTATTTCATTCCCGGGGTGCGCCACCTGACGGCCTTTACCGCAGGCGCCTCCGACCTCGAATATTGGGGCTTTGCCCCATTTGCATACAGCGGCGGCCTCTGCTGGGTGGTCTCCTTCATCGCCGTGGGTTACTTCCTGGGGGAAAAGCACCCCTGGCTGGTCCCCCTACTCCACACCTATATGTGGCTGGCCCTGGGGATAGTGATCTTTCTACTCTGGGTGCGTTACCTGCTGTGGACCAAGGGGTCGAAGGACAAGGGTGCGCGGGGTTGACCGGGCGGCTGGCCTGAGCCAAGGGCCAATAAATCCGCCCGTGACAAAGATGCCGCCGGTGCCGGCCCCCTGGGCGCGGCTTAATAAGATTGGGAGGTGAAAGATGTTCGGGCGCAGGATCAAGCTGTTCAAACTCCTGGGGTTCGAGGTGCGCATCGATCTGAGCTGGATCGTAATCGCCGTGCTGGTGACCTGGTCCCTGGCCGCAGGGCTCTTTCCCCATTTCTACCCCCATCTGCAGCCGCCAATTTATTGGGAGATGGGGGTGGCCGGAGCCCTGGGGCTCTTCTTCTCCATCATCTTCCATGAGTTCTGCCACTCCCTGGTGGCTCGCAGGTTCGGCATACCCATGAAAGGCATCACCTTGTTCATCTTCGGCGGCGTGGCCGAGATGGGGGACGAGCCCCCCAGCGCCCGGTCGGAATTCTTCATGGCGGCTGCCGGACCGCTGTCCAGCATCCTTATCGGCGTGGTCTTCTACGGGCTTTATCTGGCCGGCCGCGGCAGCGGCTGGCCGCTGCCCCTCAATGGCGTGCTCCTGTACCTGGGCTGGATCAACATCCTGCTGGCCCTTTTTAATCTGCTGCCGGCCTTCCCCCTGGACGGCGGCCGCATCCTCCGGTCAATTTTGTGGGGCGTCAAGCAGAATCTGCAATGGGCCACCCGCGTCTCCGCCGCCATCGGCTCCGGTTTCGGGGTTCTTTTGATTTGTTATGGCATACTCCAGGTGTTTTGGCAAAACGACCTCATCGGCGGTCTTTGGATCTTTCTCATCGGCCTGTTTTTGCGGAACGCGGCCCGGATGTCCTACCAGCAAGTGCTGGTGCGCCGGGCCCTGGAAGGGGAGCGCATCAGCCGCTTCATGACCCGCGATCCCGTTACCGTGCCCCCCGATATCAGCGTGGCCCAACTGGTGGATGATTACGTCCTCAAGCACCATTTCAAGATGTTTCCGGTGCTGGATGGCGGACGACTGGCGGGCTGCGTCACCTCCAGGGACATCAAGGCGATTCCCAAAGAGGAGTGGGGCCGGGAGACCGTGGGCCAGATAGCCGAACGCTGTCCCCCGGAGGCCGTCATCGGGCCCCAGACCGATGCGGTCAAGGCCCTGGCCATCATGAACCAGACGGGCCTGAGCCGCCTGCTGGTGGCGGAAGACGGCCGGTTGGTGGGTATCCTCACCTTAAAAGACCTGCTGGCCTTCCTCTCCCTCAAGGTGGAGATGGAGCAGCCTTGAGAAATGCGTGATCAGTAATCAGTTATCAGTAATCAGTTGGCCAAAAGCAGGGATTAGGGGTCAGGGATCAGGGGTCAGCAAAAAAAGGCGGCTTCTGGCCCCTAACCCCTGGCCCTGTATTTGCGCTCTGATCACTGATCACTAAGGCAAGAAATGATTGATCAGTAATCAGTAGGGTCAGTTGGCCAAGATGCTCTGACCACTGATCACTGATTATTATCTTTAGACTTAGGGGTTACATGTACCTGGGGAAACCGGAAATTAGCAGGGTCACCAGGTCGAAGGCGGAAGCCAAAGCCAGCTATGATAAGTTGAGCGGCTGGTACGATATCCTGGCCGGATGGAGCGAAAAGGAGCCTCGGGAGATTGCCTTACAAAAGCTGGGGGCGAGGGAGGGTGAGCGGATACTGGAAATCGGCTTCGGCACCGGCCATGGCCTGCAAGCTCTGGCGCAATCGGTGGGGAGAGCCGGCAAGGTTTACGGGATCGACCTCTCGGCAGGGATGCTGCGGATTTCCCGGCAACGGCTAAACGCTGCCGGCCTGTCAGAGCGGGTGGAGTTACACCTGGGCGACGCCGGCCATCTGCCTTTCGACGCCGATTCCCTGGATGCGATTTTCATGAGCTTCACCCTGGAGCTCTTCGATACCCCGGAGATCCCTGTGGTTCTGCGGGAGTGCCAGAGGGTGCTGCGACCTGGCGGCCGTGCTTGCATTGTGGCCATGTCGAAGTTGCGGGGAACTCCCATGACGAAATTTTATGAGTGGCTGCACCGGAAGTTTCCCAGATACGTTGATTGCCGTCCCATTTTCCTCCGCCAGGCGGTGGCTGCCGCGGGGTTTCATATCGCTGAAACCATGGAAATTTCCCTTTGGGGGTTGGTTGGGGAGTTGGTGCTGGCCAAAAAAGGGTAGGCAACCATGGGCAAACCAAGAAATGAGTAATCAGTAACCAGTAACCAGCTGGCCAAGATGCTCCCTTCACTGCTCACTGCTCACTGCTTACTGCTCACTATATGCAGGCCTGGATAAAGGCCGGCTGGTAAAAAGCGACGTCGCCATCCCGCCAGCTCAGGGTGTAGAGGCTCCCCTGAAAGCAGATAGTGTGGTTGATCATCAACATGATTTTCTCCACCAGCCGGCCGTGGCCGGGGTGGGGCAGCACCGCGGTGATGGGCTTCCGGGGCTCCGGGGTCCAGTCAAAATCGAAACCGTATTCGTCCATTAAAATTCCTCTTAAATTTTATTGGGCTCCGGAGGCGCCGGGCTCGCACTACCGCCGTTAATGGTGCGTAAGACGCACCCTATGAAAGCTATCTTGAGGCAGGAGTAGGCTCCAGTCCAGGATATAGACTGCCTCCTTTTACCGAAAACCGAAAACCGGAAACCGAAAACCGTCTTTTTCCGCCGCCCCCATGGCCCCGGGCCGAAAATGGCAGCGCCCCTGTAGCCTTTATATATTATATCGTTTATAAGAAGCGATAGCCATCATTATATTGGCAATCCCTGCCAGCCTTGCCGGACCCCGGTGGTAACTAGACTAAATTTTGCGGAGTCTCCTCCGGTTTATCAATCCTGCCAGTAGACGGCTGTCCCTGGAACCTGTAAAATAATCTATTGATTAAATTAACTTTGCGGACCCCTGGACAAAAACTCGAGAATGCCCAACCTTCGCAACTTCAGCATCATCGCCCATATCGACCACGGCAAGTCCACCCTGGCGGACCGTCTCATCCAGCGGACCGGCATGGTTGAGGACCGCCAGTTCCGCGACCAGCTCCTGGACACCATGGACCTGGAACGGGAGCGGGGCATCACCATCAAGAGCAACACCATCAGCCTGCCCTACACCGCCCGGGATGGCCGGGAATACGAACTCAACCTCATAGACACCCCGGGCCACGTCGATTTTTCCTACGAGGTCTCCCGGGCCCTGGCCTCCTGCGAGGGAGTGCTGCTCCTGGTGGACGCCTCCCAGGGGGTGGAGGCCCAGACCCTGGCCAATCTCTACCTGGCCATGGAGCACGACCTCTCCATCATTCCGGTGATTAACAAGATCGATCTGCCCGCCGCGGACATCGAAGGGGTCAAGGAGCAGATGGACCGGGAATTGGGCCTGGACCCGGAACTGGCCATCCTCTGCTCCGCCAAGGAGGGGATCGGCATCGACGAGGTCCTGGAGGCCATCGTGGCCCAGATACCGCCCCCCCGGGGCCGCCAGTCCGAACCCCTGTCGGCCCTGATCTTCGACGCCAACTACGATCCCTACCGGGGCACCATCGTCTCCTGCCGCGTCTTCGACGGCCGGGTCCGGCCCGGGGACCTGATCCGCCTCATGTCCAACCAGGCGGTTCACAAGGTGGAAGAGGTAGGCATCTTCCGGCTGCAACGGGAGCCGCGCCCGGAACTGACCGCCGGCATGGTGGGCTATCTGATCGCCGCCATCAAAACCGTGAGCGACACCAGGATCGGAGACACCCTCACCCTGGACCAGCAGCCCGTGGCCCGGCCGCTGCCCGGCTTTAAGGAGGTGAAGCCGGTGGTCTTCGCCTCCCTGTATCCCCTGTCCGCGGACGACTACCAGGGTCTGGCCGAGGCCCTGGAGAAGTATAAATTGAACGACGCCGCCCTGGTGTACCAGAAGGACGCCTCCGCCGCCCTGGGATTGGGCTTCCGCTGCGGCTTCCTGGGGCTGCTGCACCTGGAGATCGTCCAGGAAAGGTTGGAACGAGAGTTCGGCCAGAGCATCCTCATGACCGTCCCCGGGGTCCGCTATGAGTTCATCCTGGCGGACGGCCGCGAAATCCCGGTGGACAACCCCATGCACTACCCTGAGCCCAGCAGTATCCAGGGCTCCCGGGAGCCCTTCATCCGGGCCCATATCCTCATTCCGGAGCGCTTTGTGGGCGCGGTGATGAAGCTCTGCCTGGAGCGCCGCGGCGGCAACTCCCGCTTCCTGTATCCCTCTCCCGGCCGGGTGGAGATCACCTTCGAGATGCCGCTCTCCGAGGTGATCATCGATTTTTACGACCGCCTCAAGACCATCACCCAGGGCTACGGCTCCTTCGACTACGAACTCCTCGATTACCGGGGCAGCGACCTGGTGAAACTCGATATCTTGGTGAACCACGAAAAGGTGGACGCCCTCTCCATGATCGTCCACCGGGAGCGCGCCCGGGATTGGGGCGTGCGGGTTTGCGAACGGCTGGCTGCGGAAATTCCCCGGCAGCAATTCAAGATCGCCATCCAGGGGGCCGTCGGCGGCCAGATCATCTCCCGCTCCACCATCTCGGCCTTTCGCAAGGACGTCACCGCCAAGTGCTACGGCGGCGACATCACGCGGAAACGGAAACTCCTCGAAAAACAGAAGGCCGGCAAGAAACGCATGAAGATGGTGGGAGCGGTGGAGATCCCCCAGAGCGCCTTCGTGGCCGTGCTGAAGACCGAAGGTGAAAAATAGTCGGTTTTCAGTTTCCATTTTTCCGGTTTCCAGTTTCGGTGTTCGGTTTTCGGTAAAAGGCGGTCATCTATATCCTCGACTGGAGCCTGCCCCTGCCTCCAGATTGCTTTCGTAGGGTGCGTCTTACGCACCATTAATGGTATCTGAGAATATCAGCCGTCAAATTGGCGCCTGAGACGCGCCCTACAGACTTACTGACCCCTGATCCCTGGCCCCTGGTCCCTATTTTTTTACGATATGTACGAAAGAACGACACAGTTTATTCGGAACAAAACGTGAATGCGGAGATAAATCTAAATGATTATGGAGAAATGTGCCAGCACAGTTGGCTCGATTTGTCTCAGCATTATTCAAAAGACGGTTTTCGGTTTCCGGTAAAAGACGGGAACCTTGGCCTGGACTAGAAGCTGTACGATGCGAGATAAGGCATGTAGGGTGGGCACTGCCCACCAAAACCAGAGATCTTTTTTTTATTCTCGTTCCCAAGCTCCAGCTTGGGAACGCCCCTTTGCCGCCAAGCTCTGCTTGGCGAGCGCGGCTAGCGTCAGCATGAGCCAAACCTGAGATGAATGTAAGTGATTATGGAGAAATCTTCCAGCACAATTGGCTCGATCTGTCTCAGCATTATTCAAAAGACGGTTTTCGGTTTCCGGTAAAAGACGGCAATCTTATCCTGGACTAGAAGCTACACGATGCGAGATAAATTTTACTCAGACAATCGCGATTTGGTTAAATGGGCCGTTTTGCATCGCCTTGCAGAGATTTACAAGGCTCGTAAAATCCTGCAACTTGCCTTTTTATTCTCGTTCCCAAGCTCCAGCTTGGGAACGCCCCTTTGCCGCCAAGCTCTGCTTGGCGAGCGCGGCTATCGTCAGCATGAGCCAAACCCTGAGCCAAGCAGGGCTTTACCAGAAATTGGGTCCCCAAGCTGGAGCTTGGGAACCAGAAAAAACTCCTGGAGAAACAGAAGGCCGGCAAGAAACGCATGAAGATGGTGGGCGCGGTGGAGATCCCCCAGAGCGACTTCGTGGCGATGCTGAAGACCCAAGGTGGTAGAGGGCAGGGGACAGGGATTAGGGATTAGGGGCCAGTTAAGGAGAGGTGAGAATGACATCAGGAAGAAAAAATCAACTTACGAAACAAATCGGCGAGTATCTCGTTGCTGCAGAATTATGCCGTAGAGGCTTGATTGCAACGACATTTACTGGAAACGTGCCTGATTTTGATATAATAGCAACTAATGAAGCATTTATAACCATTCCAATACAAGTTAAAACGATATGGGGTCCTCGAGGCGCATGGCAGTTGGACGCTAGAAAATTTATAAATATCGTAATTGATAAAGGCATTCAAAAAGTTACCGGTAAAACAGGTAGTTCTAATTCTGATTTGATTTGTATCTTCGTAAGACTTATTTCACCAGATGAAGAAAAGCGAGACGATGAATTTTACATATTTAGATTGGGAGATTTACAAAAAATTATTTTTGAGGAATATAGTCAATATTTGGAAAAAATAAAGGGAAGGCGCCCGAGGAATGAGATCTCAACCCATATTAGTGTAACTCCAGAAAATTTGAAAAGATTCGAAGGTAATTGGGATTTAATTACGAATAACCCATAGGGCGGCCTGTGGCCGCCACAATCGGCAAGTATAGCCCCCCCTATAAAAACAATCATGGCCCCTTTATCCGGTCTTTACGTCCATGTCCCTTTCTGCCAATCAAAGTGCCCCTACTGCGACTTCTTTTCTATCACCTCCGCCGCTCTGATCCCTGCTTATCTTAGCGCTCTGGATAAAGAAGCCAAGATTTATGCCCAAAAGCCAGCAAATGCCGGCACAGGCGTCCCTTCCAGAAAATACAAAAAACCTGTCAAAGCGCAGACTAAAGCCTGCGGCTACCAAAATTCCAACTTCTCTTCATTCGACACCCTTTTCCTGGGCGGCGGCACCCCATCTCTACTCTCCGGGGCGCAGATTGCCGGCCTGGTCCAGGGAGTGCGCCGCCATCTCTCTTTTGCCTCCGCAATCGAGTTCACCCTGGAAGCCAATCCGGACGACATCAGCAGGGAGAAACTCTTACTCTGGCGGGACCTGGGCGTCAACCGCCTGAGCCTGGGGGCGCAGTCTTTTGATGAGGCGGAGTTGGCCTTCCTGAAGCGGCGGCACACCGCCGCCCAGACCCTGGAGGCTGTTTCGCTGATCCGGGCCGCGGGTTTTGAGAACCTCGGGTTGGACCTGATCTACGGCCTGCCGGGGCAGACGCCGGACGCCTGGCTTAAGACCCTAAAGCAGGCCCTGGTCTCAGCCCCGGAGCACCTCTCCTGCTACCAGTTGACCCTGGCCCCGGGGACCCCGTTGTCCCGGCGGGCGGCGGGGGGCCGGCTCGCCCTCCCGGATGAAGAAACCCAACGCGCCCTGTTCCTGCTCACCTGCGAGTTCCTTACGGGCCGCGGCTTCCTTCAATACGAGGTGGCCAATTTTGCCCGGGGGGAGGAGTATCGCTGCCGCCACAATTTAAAGTACTGGCGGCGTCAGCCTTACCTGGGGCTGGGGCCGGCGGCCCACTCCTTTCAGGGCGGCCGCCGTTGGTGGAATCATCGCGGCCTTTCGGCTTATGCCGCCGCCCTGGCCGCGGGGCGGGCGCCCCGGGCCGGCCACGAGGCCCTTACCCCGGAACAGGTCCGCCTGGAAACCCTTTATCTGGGCTTTCGCACCCGGGAAGGGGTTGACCTTAAAGTCATTGAGAGCCATTCCGGCTGGGGTGAGGTTCTGTCCCGGTTGCAGGACGAGGGGCTGCTGCGCCTAACGGGCGGCCGGGTGGCGGCCACCCCCCGGGGGCTGGTAATCGCCGACCGCCTGCCGCTCTTGTTTGTAAACTAGCCCGCCCGGGCCGCACGAATGCGCGGGCTCACCGAACCGATAAGGGTTGCGCCTGCTCACCGCTCACTGATTACTGATTACTGCTCACTGCCAAGCCGGCTCATCCAACCAAAAAAGGGGTTGCAGCCTCTCACCGCAACCCCTGGTAATCAATGGTAGGCACGCGGGGATTTGAACCCCGGACCCCTACCGCGTCAAGGTAGTGCTCTCCCCCTGAGCTACGTGCCTGTGATTTTCATATAACCCCTGGCCGGGGCGCCGTCAAGGGGATTATTGGCCACCGCCCCCGGCCGGGCGCCTGAGCCTTAGGTAGTGGGTCATTTTCAATCCTTGATTACCGCTTTGAAGGCTTATTACCATATGGTCCCAGGAACCGAGGTCCGTTGAAATAGATCAAATGCGATGGTGAATCCGCAACCCAAACTTCCGTTTCCCATGCTATTTCGCCGAGATAGCGTGTCATGACCGAGCGGGAAGGAAAGGCCGTAACATATAGCAGTCCCGCCTTTGTGCCAGCAAATAACCGCGAAAGCTCTGCATGGCGTTTTGCATCAACTGGGCCGTGACTGGTTACGGATTCCACTAGTAATAGCCAATCTTTTTCGGGGTAATAAAGAACAACATCCGGCATTTTTCCATGGGAGTCCACCTTCCCCCCCAGCCTAACCAACAGTTCTTCATCAAAATAGCCCCATTTTTCGCCGGTGTCTCCAACATAGACCAAGACCGCTCCGGGTGCAAAGCGTGGGGCGAAGTTTTCAACAATTCCTTTAATAAGCTCGCTATGTTCGCCAGGGCTGATATTGATTTCCTGGCCGGGAGCAATCATTACTGGAATCAACTTTTGCTTACGTTCTTTAGCGTAAATTTGCGAGAGGGTCTTATTTGTTGAAAGATAATGTTTTAATGAAGGCTTCCATCGCTTTGTGCCGAAAGTTTTCAACAGCGTCAGGGTTTCTGGGGAAACTTGGTATACAGCTTTTGGGCTGTTAACGGGTCTCTCTGGTCTGTCTGGATTGTAAAGCGCAATCCCGGCTTGAACAAACTGGTGAATGGTCTGACGCCGAAACGTTTCACGCGTATTCGGGGCGTACCCCTTGGCGTAATGCTTCCGGCTAAACTCCATCATGGGGGTTATACCGACAAGGGGATTTTGCGCTTGCACCCAAGTCTTTTCAGGAGTCAGATTTAAAAGCGCCAGTAGGCAGAGGGCAGAACGCTCGTTTCTTTGGTGTCGCGGAAGCCCAAGGGTTTCAAGGATTTGAAGAGCGTTTTTTATATTTTCGTTTTCTTTCATCCGAGGCTTTCAATTTTCTGATCTATTTTCCATTGAGTCATTTCCCCTTGGTCCTTTGCCCAAACCCCTAATCGAGTCAGGACCTCACGGCTCGGATATTTAAGCAACCGCAAGTCGGTTGCGTTAACCTGCGTATGACCGCTAAAAAGGCGGAATCGCTCATCAACCGCCGTGGAATTGAGGAACACTACCAAGCCTCGGGCAAAAAATTCAGGAATCCCTTGTTTGCCGGAATGGAAGACATTAAGGTGATTTTCAAAACCAAGCATAGGACTACCATTAAAGGCGTCTGGAAAAACAACACTTGCTACAACACGGCGCTTTTCTTCCTTAGATGAAAACCTCCTGACCACAACATAATAGCCGTTCGGATAAAGCCATTTTTCGGTTTCGTGATTCTTTAGAATGGCGTTCGGTTTTTTTGCTCCCGGCTTCGGCCAATTAATCCCCTGTCCAGAAAAATGGCCGGGATAAAGAAGGGGCATTGTGCCCTGCTCCGGCATTTGTCTGAGATGGGGCCTTACCCTGAAGTCTACAACCGGCCCGGTAGAAACTTCAAGCCCAAGATCATCAAGGGAAAAACGAATAGCCGAGGAAGTCTCAAGATGATTGCGTTCAGTGGAAGTGGGAATATTTATGAAGGTCTCCGGATCATCTGGAAAAACGATCCGGTCAAACGGGTAAACATTAGTTTCCATGTCGGTAAAACTATCATCTGTTGACGTAGAGATGGCAACGTTCCCCTGTATGGCGTCGCGTTGAAGCAAAATGATGATATTTTCCTGTAAGACATCGTCATCTCTGAAGGCCCGGTTGCGCGCAACGAATAGGTGAATGTATTTAATCGCAGTTTTGGCAAGTATTAGCTCACGAAATGCACGATAGTAAGGGCCGTTGCAAAAGCTGCGGGGCATAATTGCAACAATTTGGCCGCATGGCTGCATGAGTTCAATTATGAGAGCAACAAAGGCGGAATATAAGTTGACGGTTTCAATCCCGATCCGGCGAAGCAAAAACCGATGACGGGACGCACTATGAATTTTTTTATAAGGCGGATTCAAGATTGCATGGGTAAAACGCTCTTCGCCTTGAAAAATCAGCTTTACTGCTTCTTCGATAAAGTCGCCCCTTCGAAAAGAAATATCTATATCAAAGCGGCCTTGATATTTTGCCAGTGTTTCGGATAGAAGCTCCCGTAATTTGGGGTCAATCTCATAGGCCACGACCTGAACATGTTGAAAAGGGAAATCTTCTGCTGCGAAGCGATCGAGAGCGGCCCCTGATAGCGCGCCCATTCCTGCGCCAGCATCTAAAACCCTGGCTGTTTTCAGGGTTGAAGGCAAGAATAGGGTGGCCATAAAGCGGGCAACCGTTGCAGGGGTCATAAATTGCCCCAACTCGGCTTTTCTTTTCTGGCTTATCTGCTGCCCGACCTCTTTGCGGGCAGTCTCAGCTTGTTCAAGCAATTGGCGCATACTCTCCCTTTTATCGTAACCTTCAAGCATCTCGGCTTTGAATGAATGATAGCACAAATTTAGTCGGCATGGTCAGGATTTTAGCTTAACCTTTTTGCGGGTAAGGGCCATCAAACTGACCCACTACCGGCCCGGGGCCGTCCTTGACAACCTGGGGCTCAATTGTGTAGATTAGCAGGATATTTGCACTCCGGGAGGGGGGCATATGACTTTTCAGGAACTGCTCATCACCCTGCAGCGTTTCTGGGCCGACCAGGGTTGCCTCATCGGGCAGCCTTACGACATCGAAGTGGGGGCCGGCACCTTCAACCCGGCCACCCTGCTCCGGGCCCTGGGACCCGAGCCCTGGAACGTGGCCTACGTGGAGCCCAGCCGCCGCCCCACCGACGGGCGCTACGGCGAAAACCCCAACCGCCTGCAGCATTATTACCAGTACCAGGTGATCATGAAGCCCTCCCCCAAGAATATCCAGGAACTCTACCTGGCCAGCCTCAAGGCCCTGGGCCTCGACCCCCTGGACCACGATATCCGCTTCGTGGAGGACGACTGGGAATCCCCCACCCTGGGGGCCTGGGGCCTCGGTTGGGAGGTCTGGCTGGACGGCATGGAGATCACCCAGTTCACCTACTTCCAGCAGGCCGGGGGCATCGACCTCCATCCGGTGAGCGTGGAGCTCACCTACGGCCCGGAGCGCATCGCCATGTACCTCCAGGGGGTGGATAACGTCTACGACCTTAAATGGACCGAAGGGGTCACCTACGGCGACGTCCACCACCGGGGCGAGGTGGAGCACTCCATCTATAATTTCGAACAGGCCGACGTGGACATGCTCTTCCGCCTCTTTTCCATGTACGAGGCGGAGTCGAGCCGCATCGCCGGCCTGGGGCTGATCCTGCCCGCTTACGACTACTGCCTCAAGTGTTCCCACGCCTTCAACCTCCTGAACGCCCGGGGGGCCATCAGCGTGGCGGAACGCAACAGCCTCATCGGCCGGGTGCGCAACCTGGCCCGGCTGTGCGCCGAAGGCTACCTGAAACAGCGGGAAGAGATGGGCTTCCCGCTCTTGAAAAAATAGCTATAAGCTTTCAGCCGTCAGTTATCAGCTATCAGCTTTATTAACTGACTCGGGAGAATATGATCGGCGTTCCTAATATACCGTCAAGAAGAGAAAACTATCCTTATGCAAATAGTAAGGAAAAGGGCTTTGTTTAAGGCTTGCCGCTGACCGCTGAAGGCTGAAGGCTGATAGCTGATAGCTACCAACGAGGGAACCCCATGGGAAGCGAATTATTATTGGAGATCGGCACGGAGGAGATCCCGGCCCGTTTTCTGCCGCCGGTGCTCGCCGAAATGGCGCAGGGCTTGCGCCACAGGTTGGAGCAGGCCCGCCTCGGGGGCGGCGAGATTTCCGCCTGGGGCACCCCCCGGCGCCTCGCCCTGGTGGCCCGGGATCTGCCAGCTAGCCAGGCGGTGTCGGTGCAGGAGATCATCGGGCCTCCCAAGGCGGTGGCCCTGGACGCCCACGGCAAGCCCACCGCCGCGGCCCTGGGCTTTGCCAAGGGCCAGGGGGTGGCGGTGACCGACCTGGTGGAGCTGGACACCCCCCGGGGGGTCTATCTGGCCGTGAGCAAGAGTGTCAGCGGCCGGCCCGCCCTCGATTGCCTGCAAGAGATCCTGCCGGACTTCATCACGGCCTTGAGCTTCCCCAAGTCCATGCACTGGGGGGACCTGCATTTCACCTTTGCCCGGCCCATCCACTGGATTTTGGCCCTCTTCCAGGGAGAGGTGGTGCCCTTCTCCCTGGCGGAGGTGGCCAGCGGCCCGGTAACTTATGGCCACCGCTTCCTGGCGCCCCACGCCATTGGGGTCAAGGACGCGGCCACCTATCTGGCCGGCCTCCAGAAAGCCCACGTCCTGGTGGACCCGGCGGTTCGCCGGGCGCACCTGGAGAAGGAGTTGGCCCAGGCCGCGGCCGGGGTGGGCGGAGAGGTGGCGCCCAACCCGGGGTTGCTGGAGGAGAACACCTTCCTGGTGGAATATCCCTCGGTGGTGGTGGGCAACTTTGACGAAAAATTTCTGCAGCTCCCCGATGAGGTCCTCATCACTTCTATGCGGGAGCACCAGCGCTATTTCTCCCTGCGGGGCCTGGACGGCAAGCTCCTCCCCCACTTCATCGCGGTGAACAACACCCTGGCCCGGGACCCCAACCTGGTGCGCCGGGGCCACCAGCGGGTGCTGCGGGCCCGTCTCAGCGACGCCATGTATTTCTACGAGGTGGACCGCAAGCTACCCCTGGCAAATAGGGTGGAGGCCCTGCAAGGGGTGATGTTCCACTCCCTGCTGGGCACCTCTTATGAGAAGATGGAGCGCTTCCGGGAGCTGGCGGTCACACTGGCCCGGAAGCTGGCCCCGGCCCTGGCGGACCAGGTGCACCGGGCCGCAACTTTGGCCAAGGCGGACATCACCACGGAGATGGTGGGGGAATTTCCAACCCTGCAGGGGGTGATGGGCGAAAAATACTCCCTGCTGGACGGCGAGAACCCTGCCGTGGCCACCGCCCTCTTTAGCCATTACCTGCCCCGCCACGCCGATGATATCCTGCCTCTGGACCTGATCGGTTCCTTAATCGGCATAGCCGACCGGCTAGATACCATCTGCGGCTTCTTCGGGGTGGGTCTCAAACCTACCGGTACGGCGGACCAGTATGGTTTGCGGCGGCATGCCCTGGCCATCATTAATATCATCGATGCGAACGGCCTCCATATCGACCTTCAGGACGCCATTGGCCAGAGCCTGGAACTACTCAAAGACAAGTTAAACCGTGAACCCCAGGAAGTCCTCGGCGAAGTTCTCGATTTCTTCCAAACCCGCTTGCACCATCGGCTGGTGGGGGAGGGTCTCGAATTTGAGACTGTGGCCGCGGTTCTGGCCACGGGGTTAGGCGATGTCGAAGAAGCGGTCGCCAAGGCCCGGGCGCTGGAAGACTTTCGCCGGAGCCCCGATTTCCCCGCCCTGGCGGTGGGTTTTAAGCGGGTGATCAACATCTCCCGGGGGTACGCGGCCGGCGAAATTGACGAATTGTTGCTCGAATACCCGGAAGAGAGGCTGCTCCTGGAGGCCACCCTGGTGATGGAGGGCGAGGTGGCCGGGGCCCTTTCGAGTCGGGATTACCCCGCGGCCTTAAAGGCCCTGGCTAATCTCAAGGGGCCGGTGGACGCTTATTTCGATAAAGTCCTGGTGATGGCTGAGGACGAGCGTCTGCGCCAAAACCGCTTGAGCCTGCTGGCCCGCATCAGCGCCACCTTTTTGCGGATGGCCGACTTCTCCCGGATCACCACCCAATAACCATGGGCCGCTGGTTTCGCCGCCGAGACAAGGACCGGAAAAAGGGCCGGGAGGAACGCCCCGCCTCGCCGCCGGAAGAAGTCCCCGCCTCCGAACCGGTAGGGGCGGGGTTACCCCGCCCCTCCACAGAAATCCCGGCAGCTGAATCCCAGCCGGAGCCCACGGTTCTGCTGGCTCCCGCAGAAGATGTAGCGGCGGGTTTCAAACCCGCCGTTGCCACCCCTATCGAAGAAGCCGCCGCAGAATCCGCAACCGAGGCTGGCGAGCCCCGCCGGCGCAGGTTCCGCCGCCTGCGGGAGCGGCTGGGCCGCACCCGCGAGGCCCTGTCCGGAGGCCTGGACCGTCTCCTCAAGGGGCGGCGGCAGGTGGACGCCCAGCTCCTGGATGATCTGGAAGAATTACTGATCTCCGCCGATCTCGGGGTGGAGACCACCCTGTCTCTCATCCACTCCCTTAACGAGAAGTTGCGGCGCCGGGAGCTTTTGGACGCGGACCGGCTGAAGGCCGCCCTGAAGGAGGAGATGTTGGCCCTGCTGGCCGCGGCGCCACCGCCGCCGCAGATCGGGGCCCGTCCCTGGGTGCTGATGGTAGTGGGGGTCAATGGCGTGGGCAAGACCACCACCATCGCCAAGCTGGCCCACCGGGACCTGTCCCGGGGCCTCACCCCGCTGCTGGTGGCCGCCGACACCTTCCGGGCCGCGGCGGTGGAGCAACTGGAGACCTGGGGCCAGCGCCTGGGGATTGCCGTGGTCAGGCAAAAATCCGGGGCCGACCCCGCGGCGGTGGTCTTTGACGGAATGGCCGCAGCCCAGGCCCGGGGGGTGGACACGGTCTATATCGATACCGCCGGGCGCCTCCATACCAAGGTGAACTTGATGGAGGAAATGAAAAAGATGCAGCGCACCGCGGCCAAGAAGCTTCCCGGCGCCCCCCACGAGGTCTTCCTGGTCCTGGACGCCACCACCGGCCAGAATGCCCTGAGCCAGGCCCGCCTCTTCCACGAGGCGGTGGGGCTTACCGGCCTGGTGCTCACTAAGATGGACGGCACCGCCAAGGGCGGGGTGGCCCTGGGAGTGGTCCATGAAACCGGCATCCCCTTGCGTTACCTGGGGGTGGGCGAGGCCATGGAGGACCTGCGGCCCTTCGAGGCCCAGGCCTTTGTGGAGGCTATCCTGGGCTGAGGCAGCCGGGGTCCCGCCTTTGCCGGCCCCAGCCCAGGCGCCGTGCACCCCGCGCTTTCCCGGCACCCCCCCTTCCTTGACGACCTCAATCCAGTGAATATCTTGAGAATATAAACCCTGTTGGGGTCAGTAGCGTCCGGCAGAGATTTTGCATAAGGGCTGGTGAAGGAAATTGAAAAATGTAGCCGCAAGCTTAAGCCAGAGAAGACGGGGCAGCGCGGAAGGGCCAGAACTCCCTCTCCCCTGCTGTAGGGGCGGGGTTTCCCCGCCCGGGCGGCGAGACGCAGCCCCTACCTAAGATACAAGGGTTGGGGTGAGGGGTGGCTGCAAGGACAGATCGCTTCCCCCTCACCCTGCCTTCTCCCCCATTGGGGGAGAGGGGAAAAAGCAAGTTAACTCTATAAGTTAATCAAAGAAGGTTTGGCAGCCTAGATTACAACGGCAGATTAGCAAAAACCTTGCCGGACATTACCCGTTGGAGTGCTTATGGACCTGAAGATTGAGAACAAACTGGCCCTGGTGACCGGTTCCACGGCCGGGATCGGCCTGGCTATTGTCAAATCCCTGGCGGCCGCAGGGTGCCGGGTGATCGTCAACGGCCGCACCGAGGCCCGGGTGGCCGGGGCCATCGCTCAGATTCGCCAGGCCCATCCTCAGTCGCAACTCGAACCCCTGGCGGCCGACCTGGCCCAGGCAGAGGGGGCCGCGGAGACCTGCCGCCGCTTTCCGGCGGTGGACATCCTGGTCAACAACCTGGGGATGTACGCGCATGTGCCCTTCGAAGCGATCAGCGACGCCGACTGGCAGGCTATCATCGAGATCAACTTCATGAGCGGGATGCGCCTGTCCCGGTGCTACCTGCCGGCCATGTTGGCCGCCGGCTGGGGCCGCATCATCTTCCTGTCCAGCGAGTCCGGGATCAACATCCCGGTGGAGATGATCCATTACGGCGTCACCAAGGCCATGTACCTGGCCTTGAGCCGGGGGCTGGCAGAGACGACCAGGGGCACGGGAGTGACGGTGAACGCGGTGCTCCCCGGTCCCACCCGCTCGGAAGGCGTCGGCCGTTTCCTCGCTGAACTGGCCCAGGCCCAGGGAATTACCCCGGCGGAGGTGGAGCAGGAATTCTTTCGGTCTGTCCGTCCCACCTCCATTCTGCAGCGCTTCGCCAGCACCGAAGAGGTCGCCAACCTGGTGGCTTATGTGGCCAGCCCCCTGTCCGCGGCCACCAACGGCGCGGCTTTACGGGTCGACGGCGGGGTGGTCAGATCCATCATCTAAATTCAGCGCTTCAGGCCGGGGTCCGTCTCCAGGATCAATTTCAAATAAGAGCACGCTCCAGGCAGGCGCCGGGCCTTCTTCTCATAACCGGCAGCCTCTAAACCTGAGTGATCCGAAAAGTTGCAGCCTTCCCTGTGATTTCGCGGTCATCCTGATCGGAATGAAGGATCGCATAATATTCCAGCTCGTCCCTTGAATTATTTCCGGGAAATATATAATTTAACTTAAATTAAAGGAATGAGGGTTTCGCCTTTTACCCAGTCCCGGAACGAGCCCATTTGCTTTCCGGCCGCGGGGCCCCGCCAAACCCCATAGGGATGCAGACCCAAAACTCATGACCTTATTTTCCCGCATCTTTGCTGGCGGCAGCCGCCCCGGAGCTGGCTCGGCCTTGAGGCAAGTTCTGCTGGCAGCCGCCCTGGCGGCCATCTGCCTCAGCCTGGCCGCGCCCGCGGCCCTTCGGGCCCAGGGGGAGCCCAACCTCTTTGACCAGGTGGTGGAGCACAAGCTGGATAATGGGCTGAAGGTGCTCCTCCTCAAAGAGAGCCGGGCACCCATCATCACCGTCCAGCTCTGGTATCGGGTGGGGTCCCGCAATGAATGCCTGGGCAAGACCGGCATCTCCCATGTCACCGAATACATGATGTTCAAAGGGACTGCCAGGTATGGCCCCAAATACTTCTCCCGGGAAGTAGCAAGGGTGGGAGGCTCGGATAACGCCTTCACCTCCCGGGACTATACCGCCTTTTTTGAAACCGGCCCCAAGGATCAGCTCAAACACTGGCTGGAGATGGAAGCCGACCGCATGAAGGGCATCACCGTCAGTGAAAAGGACTTCCAGACGGACAAAAAGGTGGTCTTGGAAGAGCGGCGCGTGACCACCGATGATGTGCCGCAAGACTTCATGGAGGAAGCCGCTCTGGCCGCCACCTTCGAGGCCCACCCCTACCAGTGGCCGGTGATCGGCTGGCAGCACGACATCGAGAGCACCAGCCTGGATGACTATCAACAGTATTACCATCGCTACTATCAACCCAACAATTGCACCCTGGTGGTGGTGGGGGATATCGAGCCCAAGGAGGCCTTGAAAGAGATCGAGGACACCGTCGGGGATTTGCCGGCCGGGCCGGAACCCCCAAAAGTCACCGCCCAGGAGCCGCCCCAATACGGGGAGCGCCTCGTCTGGGTGCACCGGGAGGCGCAATTCCCCTATCTCTTGATGAGCTATCACACCCCTAACTGGCAGACACCGGAGGATGCCTATCCCCTGGAGCTGCTCTCCCGCATCCTCTCTGCGGGGCATAGCTCCCGTCTTTATCACGACCTGGTTTATGAGCAGAAGCTGGCCCTGGAGGTGGGGGCGGACTACGACCTGTATACCTGCGATCCCTTTCTCTTTATGCTTTATGGCCAGCCCATGCCGGGCAAAACCCTGGCTCAATTGGAGGCGGGCCTGGACGCCGAGATCAAGCGGCTGCAAACGGAACTGGTGAGCCCCCGGGAACTTCTTAAGGCCAAGAATCAGGCCAGCGCCGCATTTTACCTGCACCAGGACTCCATCTTCTTCCGGGCCATGTTGCTGGGCGAAACCGAGACCGTGGCCCGCTGGACCCTTTTGAAGGAGTACATTCCCAAGCTCACTAAGGTGACCGCCGCCGAGGTCCGGCGGGTGGCCCAAAAATACCTGGTGCCCATGAACTGCACCCTGGGCCTCCTGGCGCCGGTCAAGACCGGCAAGCCCGAGGGCGGCCATTTCCATCCAGGCGGGGCCATCAGATAGAAACTAGGGCAGGGTTCCCTTGACGGGGTAGCCCTGCTTACATGTTATAATTCCAGGATCATTTTATGGGTCTAAAGTCGGAAAATTGGCTGTGCCTGGCCAGGGGCCGGTTAATCCTGCCGGTCCTGGCACTGGCTTTGCTGAGCGGGCTCTTGGGGCAGGCACCAGCCGCAGCCTCCGAAGCTGTTTTGGGGGTGCGGGAACAACTGCCCAACGGGCTGGTCTGGCTCTTTTCCCAGCAATCCGGGTTGCCCATGGTCTCCCTGCAGATGTTCATCAAGGCCGGCACCCTGGAAGACCCCAAAGGGAAGGAGGGTTTGGCCAACCTCACGGCTTCTCTGCTTGCCAGTGGCGCCAAGGGGAAGAGCGCTACCCAGATCGCCCAGGAGGCCGATTTCATCGGGGCTCGCCTCACGGCCCGGGGGGGCGACGATTTTGCCACCATCAGCCTGGTCATTTTGAAAAAGGACCTGGACGCCGGCCTGGGGCTCCTCCAGGACGTCTTGTTGAACCCCGCCTTCGCCCCCGCCGAAGTGGAGCGAAAAGTGGCCCAATTCGAGGCCACCCTGAAAAGCGAGGAAGACGACCCCATGCTGTTGGCCCGCCGCACCTTCGCCAGGGACCTCTACGGAAACTTTCCTTATGGCCATCCGGTGCTGGGCACCCCCCAGGGTCTGGCTGCCATCAAAGTCCGGGACCTGGCGCAGTTTCACCGGACCTACTATCGCCCCAACAACGCGGTCCTGTCCGTGGTGGGGGATTTGACCCAGGATGAGGCCCGCCAGTGGGTGACCAAGATCTTCGGAGCCTGGGCTGCAGCGCCGGTGCCTGCACCGCAACTGCCAGCCATTCCGCCGCTGGCGGAACCCAAGGTAGTGCTCATTGACCGGGACATCAGCCAGGCCAACATCGTTTTCGGGAACCTGGGCATTAACCGGGCCAACCCGGACTTTTACGCCTGCCAGGTAATGAATTACATCCTGGGGAGCGGTGGCTTTTCCTCCCGCCTGATGGACGAGATCCGGGTGAACCGCGGCCTGGCCTTCAGCGTCAAGAGCTCCTTTGCCCCGGGGCTATCTCCGGGTCCCTTCACCGTCTCCCTGGAGACTAAAAACTCCAGCGCCGCCGAGGCCATCTCCCAGGTGCGGGCGCAGCTCCAACTAATCATGAACCAGCCAGTGAAGCCCAAGGAACTTGAGGATGCCAAATCTTATTTAATCGGCAGTTTCCCCCGGCAAATGGATTCCATGACCAAGCGGGCCCAGCTCATGGGCTATGTGGAAATCTACGGGCTGGGGTTGGATTATCCCTGGAAATATCCGAAGCTGATCCAGGACCTGACCCCCGCGGATATTCAGAGGGTAGCGCAAAAATACCTGCAACCCGACAAATATCTCTTGGTGGTGGTAGGCAAACAATCGGCCATCCCGTCTTTGACCGGGCAGCCTGATATGAAAAAAGAGGAGAATCGGAATGAAGAAAAGAAGTCTATCCCTTAGTTTGTTGATGCTTATCCCAGGATTGCTGTTCCTGGTTGCCTTGGGGTTGTCCCCCAGTCCGGCCCGAGCCCAGCAAGCGGCCCCGCAGGCCATAACCTCTGACACCTTTGCCAATCTGGCCAAGGAAACCGGCACGGCCGTGGTCAACGTCAGCACCGAAAAAAAGGTGAAAAACCAGACCACGGAATTTTTCCACCAGATGCAGCCTGGGCCGGGCGGGGAAGGACAACCCTTCGGGCCGGGGCAGGACCCCTTCCAGGAATTTTTTAAGAAATTCTTCGGGGAAATGCCCAAAACCTTCAAGAGCCGCAGCCTGGGGTCCGGTTTCATCATCGATCCCTCGGGACTCATCGTCACCAACAACCACGTGGTGGAGGGCGCCGACAAGATTACCGTCAAGCTCTTCGGAGGCCAGGAATTCAAGGCCACCATCAAGGGGCGGGATTCCAAGACCGATCTGGCCTTGATTCAGCTCACCAACCCGCCTGCGAACCTGCCCTTCCTGAAACTGGGTGATTCCGACGCAGTGCGGGTGGGAGATTGGGTCATGGCGGTGGGCAACCCCTTCGGCCTGAGCCACACCGTCACCCAGGGGATCATCAGCGCCAAGGGCCGGGTGATCGGCGCCGGCCCCTATGACAACTTTCTGCAAACCGACGCCTCCATCAACCCCGGCAACAGCGGTGGCCCCCTCCTCAACCTCCAGGGCGAAGTAGTGGGCATCAACACCGCCATTCTGGCCAGCGGCCAGGGGATCGGCTTTGCCATCCCCAGCAATATGGCCAAGTGGGTAATCCCGCAACTGAAGGCCAAGGGCAAGGTGACCCGGGGCATGCTCGGGGTCGAAGTGCAAAATGTGACCCCGGATCTGGCCAAGTCCTTCGGGATGTCCGAAGCCAAGGGGGCCCTGGTGGCGGAAGTCAATCCCGGCTCTCCCGCGGAGAAGGCGGGCATTAAGCGGGGGGACATCATCATAGAATTCAACGGCCACCCCATCCAGGAAATGAATGATCTGCCCCGTCTGGTGGCCGACACCGCCCCAGGCACCAAGGCCAGCGTCAAGGTGCTCAGGGACGGCAAGGAGAAGACCTTCACCGTGACCGTCGCCGAACTCACGGAAGAGGCCCAGGCCGCCGAAAGTAAGGAAGAAGGGGGCGGCAAGCAGAACCGCCTGGGCTTGGTGGTGACGAATATCACCCCGGAGCTGGCCCAGCACTTCCATCTCCGGGACACCAAGGGTGTCCTGGTGGAAGGGGTGGAGCAGGACAGCGCTGCGGCCGACGCCGGTATCCAGCCGGGAGATATCGTGCTGGAGATCGACAACCAGGCCATCAACACGGTCAAGGACTTCGATACCGCGGTGGCCCGGTTGAAGAAGGAAAGCTACGCCCGTCTCCTTATCAAACGTCAGGGGCGTACCCTGTACCTGATGGTGGAAGTTGCGAAATAAGAAGATTTGCGGATAAAAAACCAGGGGCCGCAGGCGGTGTCTGATGCCTGCGGCCCCTGTGCGGCTGAATCCTCAAGCTGGGCAGCGCTTGCCAAACCAGGCTGCCGGCGCCGCCCTCCGGGAGCTATTGCTTCTCGATGACCACCAGGGTCTTCTGGGTCACCAGTGGGTAGATTTCCTCCAGGTCATGGTTCTGCAGGGAGATGCAGCCATGGGTCCAGTTGACGCCCTCCAGGTTTCGCTCCGGGTCCTCAGTGCCGTGGATGCCAACATCGCCGCCGATCTGGGCATCCGGGGGCAGGCGCCCGGCTTCCTTGGCCCGGGCGAACCTCAGCCAGTTTTGGGTGTTGGGATAGTTCAGCCAGATGAATTCGTCCCATCTGCTGTGGGGATACTTGGCGAGCACCCGGTACACTCCTTCAGGAGTGCAAGTGTCACCCTGGCACAACTTATCGTTGTAGGGATCACAACCTAAAACGACAGGATAGGTTTTAAGAGGGGTAATCCCCTGGTAAAAAGTGAGCTTGCGGCTAAGCTTGTGGACCACGATCACCGTGGGTGTGGGGCCCTCGCCGTCATAACCGTTTTTAGCTAACAAGGTTTTAACATATTTTTGTTCCGCGGTGAGGTTGGCCGGCGGCGGCGTATACTCCGGCAGCGCCGGGGCCTTAACGATGGCGGCGGGTTTCTCCGGGGCTCCGGCGCAGCCCGCCAGCGCCGCCAGCAGCGGCAAAACGAGCAAAGCATATCGCCAGTTAGGCATTTTGGTTCCCCCTCCCCCGATTATGTAATATTGCATAATCGGTTGCCACTATAGCAAAGATAATGCTTTTTGGCAAGCAAGTTTTTATTAGCTCATAGCTTTAATATAAGTACCATAATCTTATATGGCCCTGCATCTCATTATCGATGGCTACAACTTGATCCGCCAGTCCCCGGAGTTGCAAGAACTGGACGCCCGGGAACTGGAGGCCGGAAGGGCGGCGCTGCTGGCGCGGCTGGCAGCCTACCGGGAGCGCGGTCCCCAGAAGATCACCGTGGTCTTCGATGGCTGGCTCAAGGGCCACCTCAAAGAGAGCCGGGACCGGGAGCGGGGGCTCTCGATCATCTTCTCCCGGCGGGGAGAGAAGGCCGACCAAGTCATCAAGCGCCTGCTGGACCTGGAGGGGGCGCGGGCCGTGGTGGTCACCTCCGACCGGGAGATCCAGGCCTGGGCCCAAGGGGCGGGGGCCGCCTGGATTAGCGCCGCCCAGTTCGAGAGCCGGTACCTGTTGGACCGGGAACCGGAGGCCGGAGGGGAACCGGAGGAATCCCGGGACCGCCGCCTCAAGAAAGGCCCGGCCCGGCGCCTGCCCAAGGACCAGCGCCGTCGGCAGCAGCGGCTGAAAAAGTTGTGACCGGGCGCAGGGGCGGGGTCTCTCCGACCGGGGGGCGAGACACAGCCCCTACCTAAGATACAAGGGATGGGGTGAGGGGTGGCATCGCCTCGTCTTGTGTAGGGGCGGGGTTCCTCCGCCCATGACGCCCCCCTTACCGGCTTAGGCGACGACACCGGCTGCGGGTTGCCTTCGCCCGGTTGTTCGTAGGGGCGACCCGCTGGGTCGCCCCCAGGTGCCCCCCCTGTGGGGGCGGGGTCTCCCCGCCCCGAGTGCGCCCTTACAAGAGCGTCCCCTTACCCTGCCCGTTGCCCCCAGGGTTGAGGTGTAGGGGCGACAGTGGCACAGGCTTCCAGCCTGTGAAGGGGTCGCCCCTAGCTGTGGCTGGCAGGGAAATGTTCTTAAATTCTATGAAATGATTAGCCAGCGGGCCTGCTTAAGTTCAAACACTTCTTTAACGCCTGCCTCATCGCCAAAACCTTGCCGAACACTCCCCAGCCCTGACCTGCTGGCTTCTTAGCGGTTCCTCCGGGCTGCACCGCTCCCTGGCGCCAGGGCAGGTTTGCCTCCGGATTGGGGGCCGGCCAACCCCTGCGCCCACGCCCCTGGTATTTTTTTTTAGATTATGAAAAATAACTAACACTATCCGCTTGACAAGTATACATTTGTATAGTATTTTAGGCTCATGAAGCTCTTGACCGAAAAACAGCAGGCGGTGTTGGAGTTTGTCGAGGAGTTTTGCGCCCGCCACAGTTATCCCCCCACGGTGCGGGAGACGGCGGC
>JBAUPV010000011.1:0-51751 GCA_049580385.1 Desulfobaccales bacterium
CGGTTGCCCCTGCCGCCCCGCGGCCCCCTGAACACGATAAATGCCAGCAGGGCGCAAACAAACAAAATAAATAGTGTGAAAATTAAGTTAAGATTTTCTCCCGTCCCCTTACCGGGAACGGCCTGCCCCTGATAACCGCCCGCGGCTCCCCCGGTTTGGCCCGCCCCTTTAGGCCCCGAGATGGTATTGGCTATCTCGGTCACCGCCGCCATGATGCCGCCGGCATAGTTCCCCCGGCGAAAGTTCGGCACCAGGTATTCCCTGCCGATGGAGCCCACCAGGCTGTCGGGCAGGTCACCCTCCAGGCCGTAGCCCACCTCGATGCGGTATTTGTGATCCTTGACGGCCACGGTGAGGAGAACCCCGTTGTCCTTGCCCTTCTGGCCGATGCCCCATTTCACCGCGGTCTGGTGCGAGAACTCCTCGATGGGTTCTCCTTCCAGGGAATTGAGGGTGAGGACCACCACCTGGGCCGTGGTCCGGGCCTCCAGGCCGCGCAGCATGGTATTGAGCCGGGCCCGGCTACTGGCGTCCAGGACCCCGGCCATGTCCACCACATACTGGTCCGGGTGCGCCGGCAGGGGCGGGGTCACCGCCCAGGCCAGGGCGGGGGTGGCCCCTAAAACCCAAAATAACAGAAGAGTAAGGAGCTTTCTGGCGCTACTCGATTTTAATGCCATCCACCACCTCGGCCAATCTTTCCGTGGCTCGATAAAAGTTCTCGAACAACCCGGAGATTTCCTCTTTGGAGGGTTTGCTCAGATTCTTCTTGATGGCGCTGATCTCGGCAAAGACCCCGAGGTCCGCGCCGGTCAAGACAGCCAACTGTGCCAGGCTCTTTTTCAGGGAACTCTCCGGCGTAACGCCCAGCAAGTGCAAAATCCCCCGGAACAGCGGCAGATAGCCTTTAGAATGGCGGACAATGTCCGCGGCCAGGACTTGGTGGTCCCCCATGGCGGACACATAAATCCGGCGGAGCCAGAGAAGCTTCCCCAAAAGCTCCCGCTCACACTGGAACCGCAGCTCCCTCCGGTCGATCTCAAGCCCCGCCAGCAGGTCCTCGCCGTAAAGGGTGTGGTGCACCAACTTGAGGCTGAGGAATTCCAGGGGAAACACGTCCACGGAACGTTGAATATAGCCGGGGTCCATGACCCAGGGCGCTGCCAGCCCGGTCTTTCCGTATTTGGGACCCAATGGCGCCAGCACGTCCAGGAAGTCCAGGTCCATCTTCCCGAGCACGATAATACTGTTGAGGTCCGAGACCCCTTCTAAGTAATCCTCGGTCAGGACGCTGCCCACCAGGTAAAGGGAGTGGATCCGGGGCGCCGCCCTGTCAAGGATCTCATGGAAAAAGGGAGAGATTTTCTGCTGGAGAGACGGACTTAAGGTCTCGATCTGCAAACCAGACATCGGCCATTAACCTCCTGGCCCCAGTTTAACAGCAAAGGGGTCAAATAGCCATCTCGGGTGCTCCCCGGCCTTTTGGTCCCAGGCCGCGGCCAGGGGACCGGGGTGAGGCTGGCCAGGTCCGTCTCCGGATTGACAATGGCGGCAGGATGATTACCCCTAACGATAACAAATAAGAGGAGGATTCCAGGAGATAACCCATGAACCTGAAGGAATACCAGGACAAGATGGACGTCCAACTGAAGGAATGGCGGGCGAAACTGGAGGAGTTGAAGGGCAAGGCCGCCAAGACCGGCACCGAGGCCCGTCAAGAAATGAATAAACAGCTGGAGGCCCTGCGGCCCAAGTTGGAGGCCGCCCATGAGAGGCTCCAGGGACTCAAGGCCGCCAGCGGCGAGGCCGCCGAATTGCTCCGGAAGAATTCGGAAAAGGCCATGGAGGAACTGAAAAAGGCCTGGGAGTCGGTGAAATCGAAATTCGAACAGCCCCAGGGCCCGAAGAACCCTGAAAATCAGTGAGGCCTAGCGGGTCTAGTTCTTGCGAAAGCTGTCCGGTTCCCTCCCTTGCAGGCGCCAGGGTCCCAGGTGGGCCGCGGTCCCTCCCACCTCAAGCGGGCCAGGCCTTTTTGGCCGCAATGGCCTCGATCTCAATGGCGGCGCCCCGGGGCAGGCCGGCCACCTGGAGGGTGCTGCGGGCCGGCGGGTGCGCCGGGAAAAATTCACCGTAAGCCCGGTTCATTTCCTGGAAATCGGCCAGGTCCGTCAGATAGACCGTGGTTTTCACCACGTCTCCCAGGGTCAGACCCGCCGCGGCCAGGATGGCCTTGAGGTTGGCGAACACCTGGCAGGTTTGCACCACGATGTCCCCTTTCACCAGGTTCCCCTGGGCATCGAGAGGGGTCTGCCCCGAGATAAAGACAAAGGGGCCCACGGAGAGGGCCTGGCTGTAAGCCCCGATGGGGGCCGGGGCCTGATCGGTGTCAATGACGATTTTTTTCATAATATCTTTCCTTTGCTTTGAGAATTAGCCGGTCCGACAAAAATTCTTGAAGAACTGGGCCGGTTTTGCTAATGGTTAAGAAAAAACTGAGGAGATTGAGCCATGGGCCTATGGTTGAAATGTCCGGGGTGTCAAAGCGACCTTCCCCTCGATCTTAAGGTCTGCCCCCAGTGCGCCCGGTCCCTGGATGATTTGCCGCAGCAGGAGCGGGTTTACGTTATCGGCGCGACTGCCACCGCGGCCCCGAAAGCCAAGCCCGCGGCCCCCCGGGCGGCGGCAGCCCCCGAGGCGCCCAAGCCCGCCAGGAAGCCCCAAAAACCGCGGCCAAAGAAAGGCTAGCGCGAGCCTTCATGATTCCCAGGGCATTTCCAACTACGGTTTTCTAACCTCCCTTGGAAAAAGGGGGGCAGGGGGGATTTAACGTAGGAAGGAAAAAGGAGAAAGGAAAAAGGAAAAAGAAAAAAAATTAAGAGACAGCCTCATTTTTGCCTTTTTACTTTTTACTTTTGCCTTTCCCACTTACTGAAATCCCCCTAAATCCCCCTTTTCCAAAGGGGGACTTTAAAACCTTTAGAACTCAGGTTTTCTTAATCCGCCTCCTCGAGCACTCCCAGCAGCAATGCCACCAGGTGGGGCTCGGCCCCGGCCACGGTGGCGACGATCTCCTCGATGGCGATGGGGGCCATGGCGTCCGGGAGGTTGAGGTTGCTGAGGACTGAAACCCCCAGGACCCGGAGCCCGGCGTGCACCGCCACGATGGCCTCCGGCACGGTGGACATGCCCACCGCGTCGGCTCCGAGGATTCTCAAGGCCCGGGTCTCCGCCGGGGTTTCCAGGCTGGGTCCTTTGAGCGCCGCATAGACCCCTTGGCGCAAAATCAGGCCGCGGCGCCGGGCCACCTCTGCCGCCAGGTTCCGGAGGGCCGGATCATATACCCGGCTCATATCTGGAAAACGCGGCCCCCAGGCATCAATATTTTCTCCGGCGAGCGGGTTGTCCCAGAGAAGGTTGAGGTGGTCGCAGATGAGCATCAATTCTCCGGCCGCAAAAAGGGGATTGAGCCCTCCGGCGGCATTGGTGAGGACCAGGGTCGTAAGGCCCAGAGCCGCCAGCAGCCGTACCGGGAAGGTGGCCTGGGCCAGGGAATAGCCTTCGTAGGCATGGACCCGGCCATGGGCTACCAGCACCGGCTTTCCGGCAAGCCGCCCCCAGTAAAGGGCGCCCGGGTGGCTGGGGCTGGTGGCCCGGGGGAAGTGGGGCAGCTCTGAGTAGGGCAAAGAGCCCCCGCCCACAATCTTCTGCGGCAGCAGGTTTTGGCCGGTCCCCAGGATGAAGCCCCAGGTTGGGGTTTCCTCGAGCCGGGAAGCCACGAACCGGGCGCATTCCTCCACCTCTTCCTGGTATTTGCGGCTCAAGCCGGGCTCCTTTGCGGGCGCTGAATCTTTTTAGCATAAGCCCCTTTCCGGGCTTCGTCAATACGCCCCGGCGACCCGGGCGGCCTTTTTTCGCTTTGTCCTTGACAGTGGACCGGATTGCTCTGAAAATAGAGTATCATTCGGGAGCTGAACTCACATGTCCAGGCCCAAAAAGTGCCGCTGGGTGGAGACCGAGCCGGGGGTGACCTACTTCAAGCCCCGGGGGATTCCCCTCAGGTCCTTGGAACAGATGGTGATTACCGTGGACGAACTGGAAGCCCTGCGCCTGGCCGATTTCCTGGAGATGACCCAGGAGGAAGTGGCTCGGAAGATGCAGGTTTCCCGGCCGACGGTGACCCGGATGCTGGCCCGGGCCCACCGGGCCGTGGCCGAAGCCCTGGTAAACGGCAAGGCCATTTGCATCGAAGGCGGGGATTACCACTTGGGGCTGCAGTGCGGCCCCTGCGGCCCGGGGGCCGCGCCGGCGAGCGGGGAGGCCCGCCCCGATTGTTGCGCCTGCCCGGGGACGGACGAAGGGGAAGAGGCCTAGAGGCTACTCCTAACCTGGGTCTTCCCAAAAATGCCTTCGGGCCGAACTATCATGACCTGAAGGTCACAACGAATAATGAAAATTAACAGGTGCTGGTGGGGCGGCCGTCCCTGGCCGCCTCTAGGTGGCGATTACTGCGGCCCGCCCCACCGGGCTATTTTCATATAAAGCGAAGAATCTGGTGTCCCGTTTTTGAAATTATGTTTAAAATATACTGACATTATTGACCCCAAAAATCCCCCTCCCTGAGAGGGAAGGGGGTAGGGGATCAGGGCAATTTTTTTCAAGTTTTCTCTAAAACGCGATACCAGTCAGGGACCTTTTCAGAGATTTGGCAATTACTATCGAGACTGGCAATCCTTTGCAAGGGGAGACAAAGGAGATGGCCGAGATCAGCACGTACAAGGAGGCCGGGGTCGATATCGACAAGGCGGACGCCTTTATCGAGAGGATACGCCCCCTGGTTAAATCGACCTACCGCACCGGCGTCTTGGGGGATATCGGCGCCTTCGGCGGCCTCTTCCACCTGGGGGCGAACCAATACCAGGACCCGGTGCTGGTTTCTGCCTCCGACGGGGTGGGCACCAAGCTCAAGATCGCCATCCTGATGGACCGCCATGACACCATCGGCATCGATCTGGTGGCCATGTGCGCCAACGACATTATCGTCCATGGCGCCACCCCCTTGTTTTTCCTGGACTATCTGGCCATGGGGAGCCTCGAGGTTGGCACCGCCACCCAGATCATCGAAGGCATCACGGTGGGCTGCCGCCAGGCCCGCTGCTCTTTGATCGGCGGGGAGACCGCGGAAATGCCGGGCCTCTACCAGGCCGGAGACTACGACCTGGCCGGCTTCGTGGTGGGCGTGGTGGAGCGGGACCAGATCATCGACGGCTCCGAGATCGCGGTGGGCCACCAGCTCATCGGCCTGGGCGCCAGCGGCCTGCACAGCAACGGCTATTCCCTGGTGCGCCGGGTCCTCCTGGAACGCCACGCCCACCTGCTGAACGATGAGATTCCGGAGTTGGGCGGCCCCCTGGGGGAGGAACTCCTCAAACCCACCCGCATCTACGTGGAGACGGTCCTCAACCTGCGCCGGGATTTCCCTCTGGCCGGTATTTGCCACATCACCGGCGGCGGCCTCACCGACAATCTGCCCCGCATCCTGCCCAAATCCTGCCGGGCCGTGATCCAGCGCCAATCCTGGCCGGTGCCCCCCATCTTTCACCTCCTCCGCACGCTGGGGAACATCCCGGAGGAGGAGATGCTGCGCACCTTCAACAATGGCATCGGCCTGGTCCTGGTGGTGGACAAAGACCTGGTGGCGGATGTCATGCTGCGGCTCCAGGGCCTCAACGAGCATGGCTTCGTCATCGGCGAAATCGCCGCCCGCAAAGACGGCGAGGCGCCGGTGGTTTATGTTTGAAGTCAAAAGGTAAAAGTAAAAAGGCAAAAAAAAAGGCAAAAGACAAATACGGAAAGAACCGGTTTACTTTTGCCTTTTGCCTTTTTACTTTTGCCTTCGCCTTGCGGCGCGGCGTTTGGCGGGACAGGGGTCCTGTTTGCGTCAGGCCGCCTTTTTAGAACTCCTGTTGGCGTCGTGCCGCTTTTTTAGAACCTCTAGGGCATCGGGGTCACGATCGAGAAGAACCAAAGCGCTGCTGACGGCCCGGCTCGGCAACAGGTCCCCGCTTTCATATTTCTGGAAGGCGCGGGGGCCGCCGCCTATCTGCAGGCCGGCGGCCTCCTGGGAAAGACGAAGTTTCTTGCGGATGCTCCGAATCTCCTCCGGTTCGAGCAAACCCTCGCTACGTGCCTTGAGCCGATTCAACATGCGGTCAGATACCTTCATATCATTGCCGGTGTGAATGCTCTCATCGGACTCGTCACAATACCAGCCGGGCATGTCGAAGGTTATCGACTGCTCCTTATAGGTCAAAGTCATAGGGCGTACGCCGCGGTGCAGCGGCGCACCCGTTTTCGGACATTCGGGATTAGCGGTCATTTTCTTTCTCCTTGAAAGAGAGCAACAAAAACTTGGTTAAAACGTCGGCGGTAAATTTTACATACAGCGCCCCAACCGATGAGGGGACGTGGTACACGTCCTGCCAAAGCCGATGATTGGCATAGGACGTCATGGACTTGCAAAAATGCTCCCGTTTGATGGTCTGGATTGTGGCAACGATCTCGGGGCGTCCAAATCCCAGAGCCGCGGCGCTTCTTAACGCCGTGCCGGTAAGGGCCAATCTCTCCACGCGGCTAAAAGCAGCCTTGAATGTGTCAAGGTCGTAGGTAGGATGGCGCTTCTCGGTCATAATTCACATCTTTAGCTCCGATAAATATTACATCTTAAAGGTGTATTGTCAACCCTTGACCGATTTTTTTTGCCTTTTTCCTTATTTACTTTTGCCTGCGTATTGACTTTCCCCTGACAAAAATGATAAATATTGGTGGCTTAATCTAAAACCCAGGGCTTGGATCCGTTGGTGACGGACCGAGACTCGATGGGCGGTGCGAAAACCCCCAGAGAATCGGCCGGGGGTTTGTTTTTTTTATGGAGATCATCCGCGATCCTCACGAAATGCAGGCCCTGGCTGCGGACTGGCGGGCCCGGGGACTCAGGATCGCCCTGGTGCCCACCATGGGCTATTTCCATGGGGGGCACTTAAGTCTGATGGAGTACGGCAGGACCATCAGCGACCGGCTGGTGTTGAGCCTCTTCGTCAACCCGGCCCAATTCGGGCCCGAAGAGGACCTGGCGCGCTATCCCCGGGACCTGGAGCAGGACGCGGCCCTGGCCCGGGAGGTGGGGGTGGACCTCCTTTACACCCCCGAGGCCGCGGCCATGTACCCCCCGGGCTATCAGACCTTTGTGGAGGTGGAACAGCTCAGCCGGGAATGGTGCGGCGCCTCCCGGCCGGGGCACTTCCGGGGGGTGGCCACCGTGGTGCTGAAACTCTTTAACCAGGTGCAGCCCCACACCGCAATCTTCGGGGAAAAGGACTACCAGCAGTTGGCGGTGATCAAGCGGATGGCGGCTGATCTGGACCTGCCCCTCACGGTGGTGGGCCGGCCCATCGTCCGGGACCCGGACGGCCTGGCGCTCAGTTCCAGAAATACCTATTTAAGCCCGGAGGAACGGAGCGCCGCCCTGTGCCTGAACCAGGCGCTCAAGGCGGCCCGGCGGCTGGTGGGAAACCGGGTTGCCTCCCGGGAACAGATTTTGCAAACGGTTAGAAAGATCATCACCGAGGCGCCTTTTACCCGTATTGACTACCTGGCTCTGGTGCACCCCGAAACCCTGGAAGAAGTGGATGCCGTCCGGGGGGAGTCCCGCCTGCTGCTGGCGGTGTGGGTGGGCCGGACCAGGCTCATTGACAATATGATGCTCAGGGAGAGCCCATTATGTTGCGTGTAATGATGAAATCCAAGATCCACCGGGCCACCGTCACCCAAGCCGACCTCAATTATGAAGGGTCCCTCACCATCTCGGGGGAGCTGATGCGGGCCGCGGATATTTTGCCCTATGAAATGGTCCACGTCTATAACATCTCCAACGGCGAGCGATTTGAAACCTACGCCCTGGAAGGCATCGCTGACAGCGGGATCATTTGCCTGAATGGCGCCGCCGCCCGCAAGGGGGCCCCCGGAGACCTGATCATCATCACCACCTACGCCACTTACGAGGCGGCGGAACTCAAGCTGCACCAACCCAAAGTTATCCTGGTGGACCGGCACAATCATCTGAAAGATTCTACCCACGCCGAAAAACCTCTGGCAATTTTCTCCGTCCATAGTTAAAATAGTGCGGTTTAGCGCCGGGGACCCTTCGGCGCGAGCCGCTATTTTTAGGTTAAGGAGCCCGCAGAGTATGGCCAGATCCTTTTTATTCACCTCGGAGTCGGTTACCGAGGGGCATCCCGATAAGGTGGCGGACCAGATTTCCGACGCCATCCTGGATGCCATCCTTGCCCAGGACAAATATGCCCGGGTGGCTTGCGAAACCCTGGTGACCACCGGCATGGCCATGATTGCCGGCGAGATCACCACCACTGCCCGCATCGACTATCCCGACATCGTCCGGGAGACCATCAAGGGGATAGGTTATTGCGACTCCTCCATGGGCTTCGATTGGGAGACCTGCGCGGTGCTCACCTCCATAGACCGGCAGTCTCCGGATATCGCCCAGGGGGTCGAAGGCCGCGGCTTGACGCCGGAGCAGGGCGCCGGGGACCAGGGCCTGATGTTCGGCTATGCCTCCACTTCCACCGAAAATCTGATGCCCATGCCCATCTGGTATGCTCACCGCCTGGCGGAACGCCTGGCCAAGGTGCGCAAGAACGGCACCTTGCCTTTCCTGCGCCCGGACGGCAAGACCCAGGTCACGGTGCGCTACGAAGATGAGGCGCCCAAGAGCATCCATACGGTGGTCGTCGCGGCGCAGCACGATCCCGAGGTCACCCATGAGGACCTGGAAGAGGCCATTGTCGAAGAAGTGATCAAAAAGACCATCCCGGCCAAACTGATGGTGGACACCAAATTTTTGGTCAACACCACCGGGCGTTTCGTGCAGGGGGGGCCCCTGGCCGACTGCGGTATAACCGGCCGCAAGATCATCGTGGACACCTACGGCGGCCGGGGTTACCACGGCGGCGGCGCCTTTTCCGGCAAGGATCCCACCAAGGTGGACCGCACCACCTCCTACATGCTGCGCCACGTGGCTAAAAACGTGGTGGCCGCCGGGCTGGCCCACCGTTGCGAGGTGCAGGTGGCCTATTCCATCGGCCTGCCGGATCCCCTCTCCATCATGGTTTACACCGATGAAGACGCCACCGTCCCGGAAGCCAAGCTCCTGAAGATCATCAAGGAGACCTGGAGCTTCAAGCCCGCGGCCATGATCCAATACCTGGACCTGCAGCGTCCCATCTTCAAGAAGACCGCGGCCTACGGCCATTTCGGCCGCACCGACCCGGACTTCACCTGGGAATACTGCAATAAGGTGGACATCTTGCGGGAAAAGGCCGGTCTGAAGGGCCCCTCCCCCAACTTTGTCTGTCACCCCCTATCCGCCGCCAAATGAGGATTACATGGACTACCACGTCAAAGATATAAATCTGGCCGATAAAGGGCTGCTGCGGGTGGAGTGGGCCCAGCAGGACATGCCGGTATTGACCGCCATCCGGGAGCGCTTTGCCCGGGAAAAGCCCCTGGCCGGTCTCAGGATCGCCGCCTGCCTGCACGTCACCACCGAAACCGGGGTTCTGGCGGCCACGCTCAAGGCTGGCGGGGCCATCGTCCAGGTCTGCGCCTCCAATCCGCTCAGCACCCAGGATGATGTGGCCGCCTACCTGGCCAGACATGAAGGCATTCCCACCTTCGCCATCAAGGGGGAAGACGGCGACACCTATTACCGCCATATTAACCAGGCCTTGGACCTCAAACCCCAGATGACCATGGACGACGGCGCCGACCTGGTGTTCACCGTACATACCAAGCGCCAGGAGTTGGTCTCCGGGGTTTTCGGCGGCACCGAGGAGACCACCACCGGGGTTATCCGCCTCAAGGCCATGGCCCGGGACGGCGTGCTGCAATATCCCATCATTGCGGTGAACGACGCCATGACCAAATATCTCTTCGATAACCGTTATGGCACCGGCCAGTCCACCCTCGACGGCATCCTCCGGGCCACCAACCGCCTGATGGCCGGCAGCATCTTCGTGGTGGCGGGCTATGGCTGGTGCGGCCGGGGTCTGGCTATGCGGGCCCGGGGTCTGGGGGCCCGGGTCATCGTCACCGAGGTTGATCCCCTCAAGGCCCTGGAAGCCCTGATGGACGGCTACGAAGTGCGGCCCATGAGCCAGGCCGCCCAGGTGGGCGACGTCTTCTGCACCCTCACCGGCGACATCAACGTCATCCGGGAGGAACACTTTCTGGTCATGAAAGACGGCGCCATCCTCAGTAATTCCGGCCACTTCAACGTGGAGATCGATCTCGCCGCGCTGGGTCGCATCAGCACCGGCCATCGCCCCATCCGGGAGTTCGTCGAGGAATATGTCCTGAAAAACGGCAAACGCCTCTATGTTTTGGCCGAAGGCCGCCTGGTGAACCTGGCCGCCGCGGAAGGGCACCCCTCCGCGGTGATGGATATGAGCTTTGCCAACCAGGCCCTGGCCGCGGAATTCATCTCCAAGAACCATCAGAAATTCCAAAAAGAGGTCTATCCGGTGCCGGAAGAGATCGACCGGGAGATCGCCCGCATGAAATTGGCGGCCATGGAAACGGAAATCGACACCCTGACCCCGGAGCAGGAAAAATACCTGGCCTCCTACGATCTCGGCACCTAAGGACGCTTTCCGGAATCCGGTTAGAGGAATCCTAGATCAGAACCATACGGGGGATTAAGGCAAAGGTTAGAAGTTGAAGGTTTTCTCTTTTTACTTTTGCCTTTTGCCTTCTCTCAATGCCTCCCTATCCCCGTTTCTCCCCTGAGGTCTTTCCCATGGCGGCGATCAAATTCGGCACTTCCGGGTGGCGGGGGATTATCGCCGAAGATTTCACCTTTCCCAACGTCCGCCTGGTGTGCCAGTCCATCGCCACCTACCTCCAGCAGGAAGGGCTGGCCTCCCGGGGCGTGGTCATCGGTTATGACACCCGGTTTCGCTCGGAGGCCTTTGCCGCGGCGGCCGCCGAGGTGATGGCCGGTAACGGCATCACCTCTTATTTCAGCACCCGGGACTGCCCCACCCCGGTGGTGAGCTTCGCCATCCGCCAGGATGGCCGTGCCGGGGGGATCAACATCACCGCCAGCCACAACCCTCCGGAATACGGCGGGCTCAAGTTCTCGCCGATGAGCGGCGGCCCGGCCCCGGAAGCGGTGACCCAGCCCATCGAAGCCCTGGCCAACCGTCTTAACCCCGAGGCCGTTAAACTCCTTTCCCTGGGGATCGCCCGCTCCCAGGGATTGATCACTGACCTCGACCCCCGGCAGGCTTATTTTCAGCACCTGAGGACGCTCCTCGACCTCGAGGTCTTGCCTAGGGCCGGCCTCAAGGTGGTGGTGGACGTCCTCTACGGCACCGGCCGGGGTTATCTCGATGACTTCCTGCGCCAGGCAGGGGTGGAGGTGGAATTGCTGCACGGCTGGCGGGACCCATATTTCGGCGGGCAGCGGCCGGAGCCCGCGGCCGCGGTCCTTAAGGAGCTGGCTGGCCGCGTGCCGGCCGCCGGGGCCCACCTGGGGCTGGCGGTGGACGCCGACGCCGACCGCTTCGGGGTACTGGACGCCGCCGGGGAATACTGTGAACCCAACGAAATCCTGGGCCTGCTCCTCGACTATCTGATCCGCACCCGGGGCTGGGAAGGCGGCGTGGCCCGCAGCGTGGCCAGCAGCCATCTGCTGGACCGGGTGGCCCAACTCTATGGCCGGCCGGTCTTCGAGACCAAGGTGGGCTTCAAACACCTGGGGCCCTATATCGTTTCTGACCAGGCCATTATGGTGGGGGAGGAGAGCGAAGGGTTCTCCATGAAGCGCCATTTGCCGGAAAAAGACGGCATCCTGGCCTGCCTGATGGTGGCGGAGATGGTGGCCCGCACCGGCAAGGGGCTCCCCGAGCTGCGGGCCGATCTGTTTTCCCGGATCGGCGGCCCGGTTTTTAATCGCCGCCTCAATTTCGCCCTGACCCCGGAGGCCAAGGAGCGCCTGCTGGTGAGCCTGAAGCAGCCTCCGGCCAGGTTTGCCGGCCTCACCGTGAAACAGCACCTCACCCTGGACGGCCACAAGTATCTCCTGGAAGACGGCAGTTGGGTCTGTTTCCGCCCTTCCGGCACCGAACCGGTGGTGCGCTTTTACTTCGAGGCCTTCTCGGAGGAGGGCCTGGCCAGGCTGCGGGCTGCCGGGGAGGCCTTGCTGCGGGGAAGCTGAGGACTTAAGGGGCCGGGTCAAATCCGCCCCAACCTTAAATCATTCGTAACCAATAAGTTACTGACAATACTTAATAGTAATTCTAAACTCGATACTCGAAAGCGGGCGGCCCAGCGGGTCGACCCTATGACTCAAAACTCGAAACTCGAAACTCAAGACATGCCCACTTTCAGCCTCCCTTACCTCATGGAAATGGCCCTCCTGGTCGTGGTGTTGCTTTTCTCGGTGATTGTCCACGAGGTGGCCCACGGTTACGTGGCCCTGCTCAACGGCGACCCCACTGCCAGGATGCTGGGCCGCATCACCCTGAATCCGGTACCCCACATCGACCCGGTGGGCACCATCCTGGTGCCGGCCCTCCTCCTGTTGAGCCATGCCGGTATTCTGCTGGGCTGGGCCAAACCGGTGCCGGTCAATTCCCGGAACTTCCGGAATTACCGCTGGGGCGAGGTCACCGTGAGCGCGGCCGGCCCTTTGAGCAACCTGGCCCTGGCGGTGGTCTTCGCCGCCGTGCTGCATCTCGGTCTGGGCGGCAATGGTCTCCTGAAACTGGCTTACTACGGAGTCAGCATCAACATCATCCTGGCCTTGTTCAACCTGTTCCCCATTCCGCCCCTGGACGGCTCCCACATCCTTTCCATCCTGCTGCCCCCTCAGCTGTCCCGCCTGTATAGCTATCTGGAGCCGGTGGGCTTCGTCCTCATCCTGCTCCTCTTATACACCGGAGTGCTGTGGGCCATAGTCATGCCGCTGTACGAGGCCATTGCCGCCTTTCTCTTGGGTTAGACCCAATCAAAAGATCTGAAAACCCTCATTTTTATACCTGGGGCCGGGTTTCGGTGGGTGATTCCCTCGGCCACCCGGATAATGCCAGCTTTGCAAAAAACCTGCCGGATACTACTGTTAGCCACCCGAATATGCTATTATTTTAATAATGTGGCCGATTCGCAGGAAAAGCCAGGTGGGCAGCAAGCTCTTGGGGGTCACCCTGTTTTCTCTGTTGGTGGCCCTGGTGGGTCTGCTGCTGGTGATGCAATACCTGGCCACCCGTCAGATCCTGGAGGGGCACCGGCAGCGGGTGCAGCTGGTGGGCCGCCTGGTGTTGGCGGAGTATCAGGGGACGATCCAGCGGGTGGAACAGGCGGCTGACCTGCTGGCGGACAACCCCACCTATGGTGAACTCATGGCTGCGGGTAACGTCGAGGCCTTGCGCGTCCTGGTTACCCCGATGATGAAGGCCACCGGCCTCGATATCCTCACCATCACCGATTACCAGGGGGTGGTCCAGGTCCGGGCCCATGAACCCGGCGGCGTGGGGATCGACATCTCCAGTAATCCCTTGGTCCGGGCCGGCCTCCAGGGCAAGGAGGCCTCCCGCATGACTCCCTGGAAGGACACCATCGCCTTGATGGCCTCAGCCCCCATCCGCTATCAGGAGAAGATCGTCGGGGTGGTGCTCACCGGGGTCCTTGTCGACCGGGGATTCGTGAAGTCCCTGTCCCGTCCCGGCGCCGAGGTGGCCATCTTCTATGGCAACCACCTGGTGGTCAATTCCTTTAAAGAATTGCCGGAGAGCGCCCTGAACCAACTCCGGCGCGGCAAAGACCTGGCCGCCAGCGCCTCCGGCCCCCTCAACCGCATCCAGACCCTGTCCTTGGGGAATGACTCCTATACCATAAACTTCCTGCCCCTGGAAGGAGAAGAGAAACCCTGGGAAAACCTCATCGTGGTAGGGGTTAACCGCAGGGAACTGGACCCCACCCTCCTCACCCTGAAGCTGGTGATCTTTGGGGTGGGCGGCGCCGCCGCCTTGTTGGGCGGTGTCTTGAGCTTCTGGCTGTCCAAGGGGATGCGGCGCCAGATCTCCCATCTAACCGAGGGTACCCGCCGGGCGGCCCGGGCGGACCTGACCGGGGACATTCCGGTTACCAGCCGGGATGAGCTGGGGGAATTGGCCGAGTCCTTCAACACCATGACCAGTGCCTTGAGAGAAAAGACCCGCCTGCTCCAGGAGGAGCGGGACCGGATCGCCGCCAACGCCGATTTTCTGGCCATGATCGTCCATGATATCAAGGCCCCGCTCACCGGAGTGCGCCTCACCATCGAGGCCCTGGAGGACGAAACCCTGCCTCCGGAGATCCGGGACAGGTTGCAAGGGATTATCGGACGCAGCGAAGGCCTGCTGTTGCACCTGCACAACGTCCTGGACCTGAGCCGCTTCGAATCCGGCAGGTTGGTCCTGAGGCCGGAAGCGGTGCCCCCGGGGTTCATCATCCAGCGGCTGCTGCATCGCTTCGCCCTCCTGGCCCAGCATCAGCGGGTGGACTTGCAGGCGCCCCCGGCGCCGGAGTTGCCTCCCCTCATGGTGGATGAACCTTCCCTGGACCGGGTCTTGTCGAATCTCCTGGCAAACGCCCTGGCCGCCACCCCGGGCGGGGGCCACATCCAACTTTCGGCCCGGCTCCTAAATGGTCCCCAGCCCCGGGAAGTGGAGATTGTCGTGGCCGACAGCGGCTCCGGGCTGGGCCCCGAGGAACAGGAGCATCTTTTTGAAAAATTCCGCCTCTCCGGGCAGAAACCGGATGGCACCGGCCTGGGACTCTATATTTGCAAGACCCTGGTGGAGGCCAACCACGGGCGTATCTGGGTGGAGAGCAACCCAGGCCGGGGCGCCGCCTTTCACCTGGCCTTCCCCGCGGCCAGCGGCGGGGAATCGCCGGAGGGTTGATTAGCGGCCCGGCCGGGAAGGGTATCTTGATGGAAAATCGGGTTATTGACGAAACGCAGGCTATGGGGCCCCTTGATCCTCGCCTTCGGGGGAAGGCGCCGGACGGCGTCCTGGCGGGTCCCCGAGGCCGGAGACGGTGACTGCGATGAATTCCTGGATTTTGGTGATTGACGACGACCCCTGGACCCGGGAAGCCCTGGTGGCCATTCTGCACCGGGCCGGCTACCAGGTTACCGCTTCTCCGGGATTTCACCAGGAGCTGGCCGAGGGCGGCGACGCCAGCAGCTACCAGGTGGCGATAGTCGATTTCCACCTCCCCACCCTCAACGGCCTGGAGGTGGCCCGCCGTCTCAAGGAACTGCAGCCGGAGTGCCGTATTCTCATGATCTCCTCGGAGCCCCCTGCCGTCGCCGACCTCGCCAGCCAGGATCCGGTGGTGGACCGCTTTCTGGCCAAGCCTTTCTCCAAGGACGCCATTCTCGAGGTCATCGCCGAACTTTGCCCCACCGCCGCCGCCTGATACAGCCTCTCCTCCAGGCCGATAACCCGGGATCGCAGTTGCCGGATCGGGTCCTCGGCTTTGTGCGCCAGGAAGAGCTTTTCCGCGGCGGCGACCGGGTGTTGGTGGCGGTCTCCGGCGGCCCTGACTCCGTGGCCCTGCTGCACCTGCTGGCAGGCTGGCGGCAGGAGTTGGGAGTGGAATTGGGGGTGGGCCATTTCGACCACGGCCTTCGCCGGGAATCCCAGGAAGAGGCCGACTGGGTGGAAAGTCTGGCAGCTCAGCTAAAGCTGCCCATGCACCAGGGCCGGGGAGCCGTCAAGGAGCTGGCCCGCAGCTCCAGGCTCTCCCTGCAGATGGCGGCCCGGAAACTGCGCCTCAGCTTTCTGCGGGAGGTTTGCGCGGTGCATGGCTATCAAAAGCTGGCCCTGGGCCACACCGCCGACGATCAGGTGGAGCTCTTCTTTCTGCGGCTGCTGCGGGGCGCCGGCCCCGGGGGTTTGAAGGGCATGTGGCCCGCCACCCCCGAAGGCGTCGTCCGGCCGCTTTTGGCGGTGGGCAAGGCCCCTCTGCTCGCCTGGTTGGAGGAGCAGGCCATCCCTTACCTCCGGGACCCCAGCAACCTGAGCCGCGCCTACCTGCGCAACCGGGTCCGCCTGGACCTGCTGCCGGAGTTGTTGCGCCTTTACAACCCCCGCCTCCGGGAGGCGGTCTGGCGCGGCCAGGTGCTGCTTCAGGAGGATGAACGCCTGCTGGCCGGAGAGACGGGGAACCTTTTGGCCCAGGTGGGGCGCTGTCCCGCCCGGGGTTTCTACTACCTGGACCTGGGCCGGCTCCGGGCCCTGGATTACCCCTGGCAGTTGCGGGTGCTCCGGGCCGCGGCGGCCAGGGTGGCCGGGGAGGCGGAGCTCACCGCGGCCCAAACGGGTTCCCTCCTGGACCTGGCTCAGGGGAAGAAAAGCGGCGGCCTCATCTCCCTGGGGCAAGCCCGGGCGGCCCGGGCCGGCCCGGAGCTGCACCTTTTCCGGGATTTGCCGCCCGTCCCGGGCGGCGCCCTGGCCTTGCCAGAGGCCCCCGAGGGAAATCTGGAGTCGCCGGAAGGCTGGAGGTGGACCTGGAGCAGCCGCCCGCACCCGGGCCCAGACTTTACCCCGCCGGGTCCGCAAGCGGCGCGGCTCAACCGGGAGCGGCTCATCTGGCCGCTGGGGGTCCGCTATTTCCAGGCCGGCGATCGCTTCTGGCCTCTGGGTGCGCCGGGGCCCAGGAAACTCCAGGACTTCCTGGTGGACTGTAAGATCCCCCGCTGGCTCAGGCCCCATATTCCCCTGGTGGTAAGCGGCGGGCAGATCGTCTGGGTGGCGGGGCTGAGGACGGCAGAACCGCTGAAGGTAGGCGCTAGCGTCGACGCGGTCCTGACCCTGACGGTCAGCCCCACCCGGCCCGAAACCCGGCGACTCTGGGAGGTCATCCTGGACTGCCGTCAGCGGCTGGCTTAGGGAAGCAGGTATTAAAGGCGGCGGGCCCAGCCCGCCCTAGGGGCCGACATGATCATCTCCGCGCCCTCTGCGTCATAGGCGGTGAACTTTCTTGCCGATTCCCAAAGGTTTTTTTAATTGATTGCCTCCCAACCATCCCTGCTGCTCATCAACCCCTGGATCTACGATTTCGCAGCCTATGATTTCTTTGCCCGCCCCTTGGGGCTCCTCTATCTGGCGGGCTGGCTCAGGAGCCTGGGGGCGAAGATCGACCTCCTCGATTGCCTGGATATGGACCACTGCCGCTCCGGTCCCTTCGGCACCGGCCGCTACCCCAAGGAGATCGTTCCCACCCCGGCGCCCCTTGCCGATGTCCCCCGGCGTTTCGGGCGCTACGGCATCCAGGAGGCGGACTTCCGGGCCCGCCTGGCCCTTCTTCCGCCCCCCGCGGCCGTCCTGGTCACCTCCCTCATGACCTACTGGTATCCCGGGGTTATTGCGGCCATCCGGCTGGTCAAGGAATGTTTTCCCGGGGCGCCGGTGATCCTGGGAGGTATTTACGCCAGCCTCTGCCCGGACCACGCCTGGGCCAGGAGCGGCGCCGACCTGGTGCTCGCCGGTCCCTGGGAAACCGGACTGCCTCCCCTGTTGGCCCGCCTGGGATTGGGCGGGCTCGCCGGCCCGCCCCCGGCCGCTCTCGATGACCTGCCCTATCCCGCCCTGGACCTCTTAAACTACCTTTCTTATATCCCTATCCTCACTTCCCGGGGCTGCCCCCTGAACTGCGACTACTGCGCTTCCCGGCTGCTGCAGCCCCGTTACCGGCGGCGCCGCCCGGGGGCGGTGGCCGCGGAGTTGGCCCACTGGCAGGATAGGCCAGGGGGCCTGAGCGACGTGGCCTTCTACGACGATGCCCTGCTGTGGGGGGCGTCGGAACACCTGGGGGTGATCCTGGAGGAGCTGGCCGGGGAGGGACGCACCTTCCGCTTTCATACCCCCAACGGTCTCCAGGCCGGACTCATCACCCGGGAGGTGGCCGGGATGCTCAAGCGGGCCGGGTTCGCCACCCTGCGCCTGGGGGTGGAGACCGTCGCCCTGGGAGGAGGCCGGCTGGACCGGAAACTGGGCGCCGGCGAGTTGGAGACGGCCCTGGCCCATCTGCAAGAGGCCGGCTTTGCCGCCAGGGAGATCGGCGTTTACCTGCTGACCGGATTGCCGGACCAAACCGAGCTGGAGGTGGCGGCCTCCATCCGCCGGGTGCAGGAACTGGGGGCCACCCCGGTCCTGGCCCACTACTCCCCCATCCCCGGCACCAAACTTTGGCCCCGGGCTTGCGCCTGCTCCCGTTACGACCTGGCCAACGAGCCTTTGTGCCATAATAACTCCCTGTTCCCCTGCCAGCCCCAATTCTCCTGGACTGCGGCAACCCGCCTGAAACGGCTGGCGCGGCCAGGGGGGTTGTGTTAGGGTGATGGAAGGTGGCAACGATTACCGCGGATCCCTGGGTCCGCCCTGTAGGGGCAGGTTTTAAACCAGCCCCTACATTCCAAACCACTAACCGGCGGAGTTGACTATGGGGACTTCCAGCGCCCGGCGGGGGCCAAGGGGGCCCCTCTGGCGTCAGGCCAAGAGGGTGGCCAGCCGCTATCTTGCCACCGGAAATGCAGGCCCCGCGGCCGCCCGGGAGGTTGCAGCCCGGTACGTGGCCGCCCTGGGGGAGGGGAGCGCGCCGCCGCAGGCCGCCTCCGCCCTGGCGGCCTTTCGCCTGACCCGCAGGGTGGCCCAAAATCTGGGGGCCTTTTACTGCGAGGCCGCGGTCCGGGGCTGGCCGGCGGCCCTTGCTGCCTGGGGCCTCAAGGAGGCGGCCGGGAAGGAGGGCACGGAGGTTCCGGCCCAATCCCTGAGCGCCGCCCTGGAAATACCGGGAGGCGGCCTGGAGGAGGCGGTGGCCCATACAGCCCTGGTGGGGCTCTTGCTCCGGAAGCCTGGCGGCGGCCCCGGCGGAGAGGTTTTGGCCCCGGTTCCGGTCCCGATCCCGGAGGCGGCCCGGCTGGTGCGGCGGTTTTTGGGGGACGCCTTCTCTCTCAGGCTGCTCCTGGACCTGGGGGAATCCCTGGAAGCTGCGGCCCCGGGCTTCACCCCGCTCAGGCAAGGCGCCATCGAGATCAGCCGCTGGATCGAGCAGGCGGCGGCAGACCCATCCCCGGCGGCGCCGCCCCTGAAATCTCCGGAGGACTGGCTGGGACTGCCGGGCTGGACCTGGGTCACCGGGGTGTTGCAGGGCCTGCTGCACTGTTTGCAAGACCAGGGTTGCCCCGAAAATTTCTCTGAACAAATTTAGATCGTGATTTCATCAGGATAGGGATTTATTAAAGGAAAATTAATTTTGGGTTACGAAAATGCTAGAAAAAGTGAGGATGCGCGATCCTGATAAAATTGCGGGGCGCTGGCGGCTCTCCATGGAAAAATCAACTATACCAGTGCCTTACCCCTTCTATCAAGGATTCCGCAGACCTCCGGAAGCTGCCGCTGCTGGCTTTCCGTCTCCCTGGACCGGCGCCAGCCCCTCCGGCTAAGTTCCTTTTTCCCCCACAGTCTTTGCCCTGATGGAAAAGAAGCGGTAAGAGTAAACAAGTGAGCCAGCTTCGCGCTCAGAGGCGTCCCGGCGCCCTGGCGAGCGGTTCGGTCGGTCCGGGCCGGCGTCAAGCAGGGGAGGCAGGGGCCCAGGTCTCCGGCCTGGAATCAGGTCGCCGGTGGAGGGTGCGGTTCACGCTGATAGCTCTCAGCTGGCAGCGGTCAGCTTTCAGCTAATATGGCGAAACCAACAAATTTTTGATGTAGCCGCAAGCTTTAGCTTGCGAAAATCCTAAATAAATCGAGCGCAGGCTAAAGCCTGCGGCTACCAGGTCAGGTAGATTTTTTTGAAGTCATTTTTGAAACATGACTTTAACTTTGGCTTCTGATTTTTTGCCTTGGGCTGATAGCTGACAGCTGGTAGCTGACAGCTGAATTCTGGCAGGGGAGGGCAATCCGTGCTGGATTGGGAGAATACCCTGGAAACCTTGCGCCGTCAAGGTTGGGGATATGGCTTTGGCAGATGCCCTGGTGGCCAAACGGGAGAGGAAGTCTATCTGGTCAATCTCAGCCGCGGGGATAAGAGACTGAGTATCAGAAAGCCCAGCATCGAGGAGGCCGTGACTGTTATCAGCCAACTGGCCCAGGGGGAGACCTGATCTGAAATTAGCGCATTTCCCACCCTCTGGCAAGCCGGCCAAAATTCCCCCGAAAAGCCCCCGGTTCTCCAAACAGGGCTTGCCAGCCAAGGCCGTTGCCGTGCTGGCGCCCGGCTTCCATTCAGGACCACAGGGGGGACCGATCGATTCAATCGCCTGAAATTATCCCTCCTCCTCTGCCCGCCCGGGCGGGGAGACCCCGCCCCTACGGAAAAGGTGGGCGGTGCCCACCCCACACTAACTACACTAACCGTCGCCTTATCTTTTCTGGTTCCCAAGCTCCCGCTTGGGAACCCATTTTTTTATGCCAGGCTCTGCCTGGCGAGGATTATAATACAAAAATATCGTCCTAGGGCAGAGGTGGCCCAAGCAGAGCTTGGGAACGAGAAAGAAATGGTGGGCGGTGCCCACCCTACGCTAACCGGGCGGGGAAACCCCGCCCCTACACTGCGGATCATGGAACCGGCCGGGCCCAATGCTGGCGAACCCCGCTGAAGGCAAACCGGCTTTTTAACCGAAAACAGAAAACAGAAAACCGAAAACCGTCTCTATGACCGTGCAGCTCTATTTGCGGGTCCCGGGAGGGAAGGGCCGGCCCGTATCCCTTTCGGCCCCCATCCTTCTGGAGGCGCCGGGGGCGGCGGCCTACCCCTTGCACCACGATCTGGAGGGGATGTTTGCCGGCCCCGAGCCTCCGGGGGCGGCGGCCCTGGGCTTCCTGGTGGCGGCCTTGGGGGTCTGGGCCGCGGACAAGCTCTTGCCCCGGCGGGCGGCGGCGGACGCCTGGACCAGGCAGATCGTCCTGCATCTTCCCGCCCCGGAATCCTGGAGGGCGCTGGTCCCCGATCTCTCCCGCGTTCTCAACTTCCTCACCGGCGACGACTGGACCTTGAAGCCCCGGGCCGCCTGGCGTGATCCGGGTTTGGTCAAGGCCGCCTGGCCCCACCCCTGGCGGCCCCAGGCGGTGGCGCTCTTCTCCGGGGGCCTCGACTCCCTGGTGGGGGCCATCGACCTGCTGGAGGCCGGAAAACGGCTGGTCCTGGTGAGCCACTACGACTTCGGCCAACTGGCCTCCATCCAGCAGGGGCTGGCCGCGGCCCTGAAAGGCCACTACGGCCCCGGCCGGGTACACCACCTGGGGGTCCGGGTGCAATTTCCCGAATCTCCCGAGCTCACCCTGCGGAGCCGGTCGCTGCTTTACCTGGCCCTGGGGCTGGCCACCGCCGCGGCCTTTGGGGAGGCCACTCCCCTTTGCCTGCCGGAAAACGGCTGGGTCAGCCTCAATCCGCCCCTCACCGGAAACCGCCTGGGCTCCTACAGCACCCGCACCACCCATCCCCAATTCCTTTCGCAGCTGGACTCCCTGTGGCGGCGGGCCGGTTTGGACCACCCCCTGGGGAATCCCTACCAGGGGCTGACCAAGGGGGAGATGCTGCTCAACTGCCGGAACCGGGTCCTGCTCAAAGAATTGTTTCCCCGGACGGTCTCCTGCGCCAGGCCGGTGGCCTCCCGCTGGCAGGGGCGGCCGGCGGGCTCCTGCGGCTGCTGCTACCCCTGCCTGATGCGCCGGGCCGCGCTTAACCGCCTCGGGTGGGACGCGGGCGGGGACTATCTGCTGGACGTGTTGGCGGCGAAGGAGACCCTCAGCCACCGCACCCGGGGCCAGGACCTGCGGGCCTTATTGCTCGCCCTCAAGACCTGGGAAGAGTCGCCCGCGGAGATCCTGGCCCGCCTCTGGCTGGGGGAGAGCCCGGCCGCGGCGGCGGCCCGGGGCGCCCCGGCGCAAGCGGTGCTGACCCAGGGCTTTCAGGAGATCGGCCAATTTTTCCGGGATAAAGGGCCGCAGTGGATTAAGGATTATGAGCAGTGAGCAGGAAGCAGTGAGCAGTGAGCAGCAGCCGGAGCCGTAGGGCGGGAAAGTGAAACACATCCCGCCTTGGGCAATTGAGTCGTCACCGGCTGGAGGCCTACGCGACCAAAGGAAAAGGTGGGCGGTGCCCACCCTACACAATTGATGTTTCTATTTGAGCTTACTTTTTACATGTTCTGTCAAAGGGGCCAATGCTTTTTTCACTACACGAGCAATTGCTTTAAGTTGCCGAAGAGACGATGGGTACCCGCCAACAGATAATTGGTCATTTAGTGTCTTCATTATCTTGTCTTTTTCCAATTTTGGTGCACCGGCGTGGACACCTCCCATAATGTTCGCCTCAAAGAGGACTACTTCTTTTATGGTATAATTTTTACCATTGATGACTAAAACAATGGTCTTGAAAAACTGATCCCGACCCAATTGAGTAGTAGGTTTGCCCGGCCTAATGGATGTATCGGGATCAAGTCCATCTTGGATTGTGTATACTTCCATCCCTGGCAAACCAAAAATATTTTGGTTCGGAAGGCAAACGTTAAAAATAAATTTCAATTTATGTTCCTGGTTTACTTGGTCTACCAAAGGATGATCATCAAGAAATAACTTTCTAATTAGCGCTGATAAGCCAAGAATTTGATAAGGGTCATGGCTGATGATCCGATAATTAAGATCGTCAAGAGTTTTCAGGTAAAGCTGCTCTTGCTGAGTTAACATATAACGCTACTTTTTGTGTTCCCAAGCAGGAGCTTGGGAGCGAGGAAGAGAAAACTCGAAACTCGAAACTCAAAACCAAGGGCGGACACCTGGGTCCGCCCCTGCATTTTTCCTCGGTGCTCTCTGCGTCTCTGCGGTGAAGGCGTCCCTGGCCCTGCCCCCGCAATCACCGGTCCTCCGCTCACGGCTTGATGATCCGCCCCGCCGCCATTTGGGCTTCCAGGATGGAGAACATGTTGGAGACCTGGCCCACGGCCAGGCGGTCCCGGACCTTATAGAAGTCGAGGCAGGTGCCGCACACCAGCAGTCCCACCCCCATCTCCTCCAGGCCTTTGAGTTCGTGGAGCACGGGGGAATCGTCCAGGGTCAGCAGCACGCCCCGATTGTAGAAGAGCAGCTTCTGGGGCGCCTGCACCTGCACGATGGTGTGGCAGAAGGCCCGCATCAGGATGATTCCCAGCTCCGGGTCGCCGTCGCCCATGCGGTCCGAAGCGAAGACCACCGCGGTGCTCTGGGGGGCCGGGGCCGCCCCGGGGAAAAAGCAAGTCTCCCGGGCCTGGCCGGCGGGCGGGGTGATGGTGAGATGATAGCAGGAGCCCGATGGGGCCACGGAGACGGTGCAGCCCCGGCTCTCGGCGAAGCGGCTGACGTTGTCCCGGGCGGCCTCGTGGTCCACCACCACGATGAATTCCCCGGTTTCCCCCGCTTCCAGGGTCTCCTTGGTGCGGATCACCGGCCCGGGGCAGGCCAGGCCGGAGAGATCGATGATCTTTGCCATGCATTCTCCTCTGAGTTTCGAGTTTTGAGTTTTGAGTTCTGAGTTTTTAGTTTTTGGGTTTCATCTCTTTCCCCCAGGCAGAGGTCGGGAACGAGGAAAAAATTGACGAAAAGGTGGGCGGTGCCCACCCTACACAACTGATTTGCGCCCAAGCAGAGCTTGGGCCTAAAATGCCGTTCCCAAGCAGGAGCTTGGGAACGAGAAAAAAATCTCTCTTGAGTTTCGAGTTTCGAGTTATGAGTTTTTAGTTTTTGGGTTTCATGTCGTTTTCAGGCACAGGTTGAGAACGAGGAAAAAAATTAATGAAAAGGTGGGCAGTGCCCACCCTACACAACTGGTTCCCAAGCTGGAGCTTGGGAACGAGAAAAATAATGTTAAAGGCGGGATGCGCTGCGCTTTCCTGCCCTACGCCCTGCCTTTCTCGAAACTCGAAACTCGAAACTCGAAACTAAAAACTCGCACCTAGCCGCCCAGGGAGATGGCCAGGGCGGTGGTGAGCTTGACCACGTCCTGGTTGGCCTTGCGCAGATGCCGGGATAATAGCTGGGCCAGGCGCAGCAGCAGCTTCACCCCCATGGCGCCATCGTTCCGGACCAGTTCCAGGAAATCCTGCCGCTGGAGTTCCAGGAGCCGGCAGTCGCTCAAGGCAGTGACCGTGGCCGAGCGGGGATCGCTTTCCAGCAGGCTCATTTCCCCGAAATAGACGCCGTCTTCGGCCTTGAGCCGGATCATCACCCGCTCCTTGGGGGTGTCTTCATCCAGCACCAGGGTGAGCCGCTTGGTGATCTCCACCTCGCCGCCGACCATGATGTAGAGGGAGTCTCCCGGCTCGCCTTCCTGGAGGATGACCTGGCCGGCGGGGAATTCCCGGGGGCGGGTGCGGCTCAGAACCTCTTCCAGTTCCCGGTCTTCCAGGTCCTGGAAGAGGAAGATTTTCCTGAAAAAAGCCGCGTCCTCGACATTCGCCATCATAACTCCGGCTTTTGGGGGGCGATGACCACCGCGAATTGGGGGAGTCCCAGGATGGTATCGCCGGGAGGATTGACCTGGTATTCCACCTTGGTGCGGCCCAGAAGATGGGTCATCCGGTTCTCGGCGAATTTGCGCCGGATGAAGTCATCAATGGGCGAGGGCTCATCGGCCAGCAGGTCTTCCAGGCTAAGGGACCGGGCCTCGGTATAGATGGCGATCAGCAGGCTCTGGTGTTGGTCCCGCAAGTGGGCCGCCAGTTCCGCCAGGGGGCGGCCCTGGAAGCGGCTGGGGATCTCCACGGACCACAGGGTCTGGCTCTCCCCGGACAGCAGGTTGGTAAAGATCCGGTAGATACCGGGGGAGGAGAGGGCCTGGGCCAACAGGGAGCTGTCGTATTGGCCCCGGACCAGGACATCTTCGACGCCGGCCCGCTCCAGGTAGGCGCGGTTTTCCGGGCGCAGCAGTTCCGCCATAATACGGATCTTGGGATGGAGGCCCTTGAGGGTGAGGGCGGTGAACAGGGTGCGTTGGTCAACCTGGGTTGCGGTTTCTTCCGGTTGCCGCTCGGCCAGGATAATGGCCTTGAGGGCCTCGCGGACGTTGGCCTTCAAGAGGACCTCTTCCCGGGAATATTCTCCCCGGAGATAGACGAGGGGATGGCCGGGATAACGGTCTTGCAGCCCCTCCAGCATCTCCGGGGGCTGTTGGTTGACCAGGACCAGGGGGATTTCCGGAGAAAGCCTCTTGAGGAGCTGGTCCAGAAGGGCGTCCGCGTCTTCGTGCCAGCCCAAAAGCAGGATGTGCTGGGTGGTATTAAGAGGTTCCAAACCGCGCTCCCGGCGAAGCTTCCGTTCGATGAAGACCGAAGCCACGGTGGCCGTGACCATGGCGAGGGTCACGACTCCCGCCAGAATGACGGCGCTGCCCACCAGCCGTCCCAGGAGGGTGACCGGGACCACGTCCCCATAACCCACGGTGGTCAGGGTGACCAGGGCCCACCAAGCCCCCCGGCCGAATTGCTGCAGCCAGGTCCCATCCCGGGGCTCGGTCAGGGTGAAGCCGGTGGCCCCCAGGAGAATGATGACCACCACCGTCAGGACCAGGGCAAAGACCCTTTCCCGGCGCAGGGTCCGGACTAAGTTGGCAGCATATTCTTTGACCACGGCCCCCGGAGGCTGGTTGGCCAGCCGCTGTTCCAGATTCTGGCAATGTGAAATGATACAATAAAATATTGGAGAAATAAAGGCCAGCGGCGGCGGCCCTCAACCTGCGGTCTCGTCCCGGTAGTAGGAGGCGCAGGAGGTGTCCGATTCCCAGACGTTGACCCGGGAGACCCGGACGCCGTCCCGGTTCAGGGCGGCCGCCAGCCGCTCGAACAGGTGGCGCGCCAGGTTTTCCGAGGAGGGATTCTGCCTCTGAAAGGCCTCCAGTTCGTTCAGATACTTATGATCGATCTCTTCCAGCAAGGTGTTGGTTCTGGCCTTGATCTGGCCGAAATCCATGAGCAGGCCGGCCGAGTCCAGCTTCTCCCCCGCCAGAGTCACCTCCACTTTCCAATTGTGGCCGTGGAGGCCCTCGCATTTGCCGCAAAAGTTTTCCAGGCGGTGCGCCGCGGCAAACTGGGTGATGACCTTGAGCTCATACATCTTGGCTGAATTTCTCCCGGAAGATCTTAGAAGCGAGATTCACCGCAGAGACGCTGAGAGCGCAGAGAAGAAGGATAGAAATTATTGATTCTCATTTTTTCTCCGCGTCCTCAGCGTCTCTGCGGTGAGCCTTGGCCTTGCCCCTACCGGGGGCCTGTTTTGAGGGTGCGCAGCCGGGTCTCCATCCGGCTGATGAAGCCTCTCAAGTCGGTTTGCAGGGCCGCCAGTTCCTTGTGGCGTTTGGCGTCAAGGCTCTTTAATTCTTGAAGCCAAAACTCCAGGAGGGCCGTCTCCCGCTGGCGCAGCTCCTCTTCCACCCGCTGTTTCAACTGCTTGATGATTTGCGCCTCGTCCATGGTCCACCCTATGCTAGTGCTACCCCAAAAGAACGCCCCCGTCAAGCCGGGGCCTGGGCTCCGTCCCCAAGGCGGGCCGCGGCTAAAAATAGCGGATCGGCCAGCGTTGCCGCCGGGCCTGGCGTTTCAGGCGCCAGGAGGGGTTTACCGCCACCGGATTGCCGATGGAGCGAAACAGGTGCTGGTCCTCTATATGGTCGGCATAGGCGTAAGAGCCCTGCAGGTCCAATCCCTGGCCCAGGGCCAGCTCCGAGAGGAGGCGCACCTTGTTTTCCCCCCGGGGATGCAGGCCCTGGATTTTGCCGGTGAACCTGCCATTGTCCCGGCCCAGTTCGGTGGCAATCAGCCAGTCGGCCCCCAGCTCCTCTTGCAGGGGCAGCAGCAGGAAGGACAGGGAGCCGGTGAGCAGGATGACCGCATGCCCGGAGTCCCGGTGCTCCATGACGCAGGAGATACCCCGGCGGCTCACCCGGGGAGCGATCTCCTCCTGGTAACATTGCCGGGCCAGGGCCAGGACCTCGGACACAGTCAACCCGGCCAGATAGCCCTTGTCCTGAAACCGCGCCTGGGGGTTTACGGCCAGGTGGCCCAGATAGGTCAAGGCTTGGGGCAGGCTGAGGAAGGCATGCCGGATCAGGAAGCGAAAAAAGAGCCTTTCCGTGTATCCCTGGACCAGGGTCTGGTCCACGTCGAAAATGGCGGCTACCCGTCTCATGCGATTTCCCGGACCGGCCAGGAAGTTCCCTGGCAGGCTTAAGTTTTTGGGGTTCCGAAATAGACGCGGCCATCCAGGAGCACGGGGACGCCCCGCACCACGCAGAGAGCCACTACCAGGAAAATAAGAACTTGGTTGCCGGAATGCAAGGTTTGCATGGCCCCGGGATATTTCAGACCCAGGGCATGAGTCAGGTAAAGGAGGCAGAAGACCACAGCCTTGGCCAGGCCATAGAAGGCCCGCATGAACCGGGAGGCCACCAGGAACTTTCCCAGGGGGGAGTGCATCATGCCGAAGCCGGATTTACCCCGGGCCAGGGCCACCCCCCGGACCCCGTCCACGATGAAGGAGCGGACCAGAAAGACGATGGGCACCCATAGAGGGACCATGGCCAGATACATGAAGGTGATCCACAGGATGTTTTCCACGGCGCGGTCCAGGGCCACGTCCAGCATTGCCCCCATCTCGGTGACCTCACGGCGGACCCGGGCCACGTAGCCGTCGAACCAGTCCAACAGGAACAGGACGATGAGCAGCCCCACCCCGGCGAGCTGCAGGACGAAGTTGTCGACGAACAGCAAGGCCACCAGCAGCAGCAACAGCGGCAACCGGGTCAGGGTGATAAGATTGGCGAGCGAGATGGAGACGCCCATAATGGATTACCGGAGCAGCATCGGCCCGTTCCTTAAGCTGTCCATGGATGACCGCCGGGAACGGTCCTTGCCCAAAGACCAGAAAACCCGCGCTGGGATTTTCGCAGAGCCTTAAAATTATCAGATAGATCAAGTTGTTTCAAGGCGATCTCGAGAAGCCGCGGTTTTCCCGAAAGTGAAGTACGGATTTCGGTTTCTCGGTTAAGATAATCACCCCCGCGGACGAAGCAATAGGGCTATTTTGCCAGGGGTTTTTGTGTTATGTTGAATCTGGCCGAAGAGAGCGGCCCATTCCCTGAAAATCGAGGCTGGGGCGTTGATGAAGCATGAAGGCCCGGATCTGGCCGGGGCTGCCGTTTTGGGGGACCGGTATAAAATCGGCCGCCTCCTCCGGGAAGAACCCTGGGGAGCGGTGTGGCTGGCCAGGGATGCGCTCCTGGAAACGGAAGTGGCTCTCAAGGTACTGGACCGGGAGGCCCCGGAATGGTCGGCAGCCCAGGGTTATTACCAAAACGAAGCCTCCCTGGCCCTGAGGTTGCGCCATCCGGAGATTCTCGGCGTCTATCACCTGGAGATTTCTGCCGCCGGCCTGTTCCTGGTGCAGGAACCCTTTACCGGGGAGAGCCTGCTGGCTCAGTTCGCCGGGCGGCAGCGCTACGGCCTGCCCCAGACCCTGCGCCTGCTGGAGCGGCTCGGGGTGTCCCTGGGCCTGGCCCACCAGCGGGGTGTAGTCCATCAGAGCTTCTCGCCCCTCAATATCCTCCTTAAGGGCGAGGAGTTGAGGATCGCCAATTTCTCTTTTCCCGGACGGGAGGGCGGCCCCGTGACCACCCTGGAACTCAAGGCCTATGAGGCCCCGGAAGTGATCTACGGTGATGCCCCCTCCCCCGCCAGCAACATCTTTTCCTTAGGGGTCCTGGGCTTCCGGCTGGTGGCCGGCAGCCTCCCCTATGCCCTCACCTTCGATGAGCCTTTCCCTTACCGGCTGGAGGAGCTGCCGGCGGACCTGGAGGAGATCCCCCTGTCCTTGCAAAACCTGCTGCTCCGTTGCTTGGCGGTGGACCCGGAAGAGCGCTTCCCCGAGATGTCGGGTTTCCTGGCCCAGTTGCACCAGTTGCGGGAATTCAAAGGCGAGGGCGCCCCCGCGGGGAAGGCCTGGACGGCAGCAGCGAACGGGCCCCCGGGGAAAGCGGCGGCGGCCCGCGTCGAGGCGCTGGTGCGCCAATATTGGCAAAGGGGCCGCCCCCCGGTCCAAAGGGTTAAGGAAGCCGCGCTGGCGGCCGGCCGCGCCTTTCTAGCCTCTCCCCGGCGTCAATTGTGGGGTCTGGGGCTGGCCGGGCTGCTGCTCATCCTCATCTGGGGCGGGCTCAAACTGCACCGGGCCACTCCCCCGGCGCTCCCGGCGGCCGCCTGGCATCCTAATCCTCCGGCCGTGGTGGGCATCCCGCCCGCGGTGGAACCCGCGGGGCCGCGGCCTGCCGCAGAGCAGGCCACCGCCGGCCGGGCCCCGGCCGGGAACCCGGCAGCCGCCAAAGCCAATGAAGAGCGCTACATGCTGGTGGCCGCCACCTTGGGCTCGCGGGATCAGGCCCGGGCCCTGGTGCAGCGCCTGGGCAAAGACCATATTAAGGCGCGGGTGGTCACCCAGAGCCGCGGCGGCCAAACGCTTTATCAGGTTCAAGTGGGCCCGGTCACCGGGGCCAAGGCCGCCGAGGATTTGGCCCGGCGCCTGCAAACCAAAGAAAGGATCACCCCCAGGATTATGAAAATGACCGCCAAGACCGTAAACGATAACGCAGCCCGGATGGTGGCCAGATGAGCGCCCCGGTGCTGACCACCGATCTCCCCGGTTTTCCCCGGCGCCAGGGCAAGGTGCGGGACATTTACGACCTGGGGGACCAGTTGCTGCTGGTGGCCTCGGACCGCATCTCCGCCTTCGACGTGGTGATGGGCCAACCCATCCCGGACAAGGGCCGCATCCTCACCCGGCTCTCCGCCTTCTGGTTCCGGCTCCTGGCCCCCCTCACCCCCAATCACCTGATTTCCCTGGAGGTGGCTGATTTTCCCCAGGTCTTACGCCCCTACCGGGAGCTGTTGCAGGGCCGCACCCTGCTGGCGCGCAAGTGCCGGCCCCTGCCGGTGGAATGCATCGTCCGGGGTTATTTGTCCGGCTCCGGCTGGGCCGAATACCGGCAAACCGGCGCCATCGGCAGCCTCCCTTTGCCTGCCGGCCTGGTGGAGTCCCAGCAGTTGCCGGAGCCGCTCTTCACCCCCAGCACCAAGGCCGAGCTGGGGACCCACGACGCAAACATCTCCATGGAGCAAATGGCGGCCGCCGTCGGCCCTGAGCTCGCCGCCCGGGTCCAGGACCTCAGCCTCGACCTCTACCGCCGGGCCCGGGATTGGGCCGAACCCCGGGGCATCATCATAGCCGACACCAAATTCGAATTCGGCCTGGCGGACGGCGGCGAGCTGCTCCTCATCGACGAGGCGCTCACCCCGGACTCCTCCCGCTTTTGGCCGCAGGAGGACTACCGCCCCGGCGGCCCTCAAAAGAGCTATGACAAACAGTATCTCCGGGATTATCTGGAATCCCTGGGCTGGAACAAGAAGCCGCCGCCGCCGCCGCTGCCGCCTGCGGTCGTCGCCAACACCCGGGCCCGGTACCTCCAGGCCTTGCAGGCCCTGACCGGCGAAGAACTCGGCTGACAGGTGATGCCTCATAATTGCTAAGGGGGTTTTTCCCCCTAGCAAAGGGGGGGGGCAGGGGGGATTTAACGTAGGAAAGGAAAAAGGAAAAAGGAAAAAGAAAAAAATTAAGAGGCCGCCTCATTTTTGCCTTTTTACTTTTTACTTTTGCCTCTCCCATTTGCCGAAATCCCCCTAAATCCCCCTTTTCCAAAGGGGGACTTGAATACGCTGGGAATTAGGAGCTCTTGCAAAACTTCAGTCTGCCCAAAAATGTCATTCTGAGCGAAGCGAAGAATCTAGTATTTTGAATGACTCTAGATCCTTCACTACGTTCAGGATGACAAGTAAATCAGGTTTTTCAATAGCTTGCAGGATTTCGCTCGATTTTTGCCATATTATTTACGATGCCTGCCACTAGGTGGTTATAGGTGAGTCTTCGGAGGAAAGCCGCATGGACGACGAGAGGTTCGCACGCGGGTGGAGGAAACTGAAGGAAATCGACGGGGAGGCCGGTGAACGGGTCCTGGAGAGCCTGAAGGATATTGCCCCCGATTTTGCCCGCTATCTCATCGAATTTCCCTTTGGAGACATCTATTCCCGTCCGGGGCTCGATCTGAAGTCCAGGGAGATTGCCACGGTGGCGGCACTCACCGCCCTGGGGACCGCCGGGCCCCAATTGCGGGTGCATATTGAGGCGGCCCTCAACGTGGGAGTCTCACGCCTGGAGGTGGTGGAGACGATCATCCAAATGGCGGTCTATGCCGGTTTCCCGGCGGCGCTGAACGGCCTCTTTGCCGCTAAAGAGGTCTTTAGAGAGCGGGATGAGTCAGGGCTCGAATGAACAAAGTCAAAAGGAAAAAGTAAAAAGGAAAAAACCGAACCCCTCACCTTGCTCTCTACCCTCTCGCCGGTAGGGGCGGCGTCTCGCCGCCCGGGCGGGGAAACCCCGCCCCTACGGGGGGGGGGAGGAGAAAAAGCAAGGAACGTCCATAAGTTAATCAAAGAAGACTGATAGCTTACATTGCGGCGGCAGACTAGCAAGAACCTGGTGGGACAGTACTGGGCCGAGGAGGGTTTATGGGCGGCAAGGTGGATAAAATCACGGTGGACATGCAGGCAGGCCGCCTGCCCCAGGATTTGGAGCGCTACCGCGACAAGGCCCTGGAGCTGGGGGCGACCCGGGCCGCGGTCATCGAGGTCCAGGAGATCCCGGTGGATGAGCGGGTGACCTTGAAGTGCCAGATACCCCGCTGCTTCGGTTACGGGGCCGGGGCCCAGTGCCCTCCCAACACCCTGAAGCCCGGCGAACTCCGGGAAATCCTGAAAAACTACCGGTGGGCGGTGCTCTTCACCCTGGACGTGCCGCCTGAGGTCATCGTCCGGGACAAGGCCACCATCAAGGAGCGGGTGGCCGCCTACCAGAAGCTCTACCAGCTGGTGAGCGCGGTGGAGTCCCTGGCCTTTTACGACGGCCATTACCTGGCCTTCGGCTTCGCGGCCGGCTCCTGCCGCCACACCTTCTGCGGCCAGCAGGAGGACTGCCAGGCCATGGGAGGCAAGCGCTGCCGCTTCTCCCTGCTGTCCAGGCCCTCCATGGAGGCGGTGGGCATCGACGTCTATCAACTGGTGGCCCGCCAGGGCTGGGAGATCTATCCCATCGGCAGCGGCGCCAAACCCGGGGACATGCCCAAGGGGGTCCTGACCGGCCTGGTCATCGTGCAATGAGGCCGCGGGAAGGCGCCCCGTCTCCCGCCCGGTCTTATTATCCCTTGGGCCTCGACCCGGAGAGCGGGCTCGAGTCCGGCCCCACAGGCCCGCCGCCCGACAAATCTTTTAGCCAAAAAAAATATTTGCATAACATATTTGTGCGAGCTATCATGTACTCAGACGAAATTACCTCCATACATAAGCGCTTCAAAAAGGGGTGAGGTGCATAAGACCCCAGGCTTGGGTAATTATTCTCCAAAGACTCCCCGGGGTGATTCCCCTTGAAGCTCTAACCGCCGTTAACTTGTCGAAAAAAAATGCACTTGGTTATGGCATAAATATCGCAAATCAACAAATGTTGCGGTTTTTGCGAAATTGGGATTGTGAACTAGTTCAAAAAGAGACCGGACAACCTCCCGCAAGCGGTCATCTGAGGGCTAAACATGTCTGAAAAAGTCTTGGGGTCGGTTTTGGTGGTAGGCGGCGGCATCGCCGGTATGCAGGCCTCTCTGGACTTGGCCAATTCGGGCTATTACGTCCACCTGGTGGAGAAGGGTCCGGCCATCGGCGGCACCATGGCCCAATTGGACAAGACCTTCCCCAGCAACGACTGCGCCATGTGAATAATCTCCCCCAAGCTGGTCGAGGTCGGCCGGCACAGCAACATCGAAGTCCACACCCTCACCGAATTGAAAGAGGTGGACGGGGAGCCGGGCCATCTTCGGGCCACCCTGGAGTCCGAGCCCCGCTTCGTCGACCTGTCCAAGTGCACCGGCTGCGGCGCCTGCCTGGAGGCCTGCCCCATCCGCTATGAAGTGCAGTTGCCGGAGGTGGCGGCGGCGGCCCAGGCAGCCTATGCCACGGCCACCGAGGAAGCGGTGGTCGCTGAGATCATCGACCGCTACCGGCAAGAACGGGGCAATCTCCTGCCCATCCTCCTGGATGTCAATCGCCATTTCAACTGGCTCCCCCGGCCGGCCCTGGAGCACGTGGCCCAAGAGCTCGAGACCCCGCTCAGCGAAATCCTGCGGGTGGCCAGCTTCTACAACGCCTTCAGCCTGGTGCCCCGGGGCCAGCACATCATCAGCGTCTGCCTGGGCACCGGCTGCTTTGTCAAGGGTTCCCCCCGCATTATCAATGAGCTGGAGCGGAAATTGGGGATCAAGCACGGCGAGACCACCGAGGATTTCATGTTCACCCTGGAAGTGGTGCGCTGCATCGGCTGCTGCGCCCTGGCGCCAGCCATGCGGGTGGATGCAGACACGTACGGCCGCCTGGCTCCCGGCCAGGTCGGGAAGATCATCGACTCCTATACCGAAACGGCAAGCCTATGAAGGTCACCAGCCTCGCCCAATTACAAGAAATCAAAAAGAAAGGCCTCAAACTCACCTATCCCGACAAGGTCAAGATTATGGTGGGGATGGCCACTTGCGGCATCTCCGCGGGCGCGGACAAGGTCTGGAAGGCCCTGGAAGCTAAGATTGCCGAGCTCAAGCTGGACGCGGTCCTGGAGAAGACGGGCTGCATCGGCTTTTGCCAGCGGGAGCCCCTGGTGGACGTGGTCTACCCCAAGAAGGTGCGGCTGAGCTACCAGGCCATGACCCCGGCCAAGGCCGAGGCGCTGGTCACGGCCATCAAGAGTGGCGAGATTTACCAGGATGACGTCCTGTGCCGGATCGATCAGGAAGAGTTCCTCATGGAGGGGAATTTCCGCCCTTACGCCAATCCCCATCCGCCCGACCTGCCCATGGAGGCGCCTCCCTACGACCAGGTGCCCTTCTTCCGGAAGCAGGTGAAGATCGCCCTCAGGAACTGCGGCTTCATCAATCCGGAGCGCATCGAGGAGTACATCGGCCGGGGCGGCTACACCGCTTTGCACCAGGTGCTCACCGGGATGAGCCGGGAGCAGGTAATCGGCGAAATCAAGGACTCGGGGCTCCGGGGCCGGGGCGGCGCCGGCTTCCCCACCGGGATGAAATGGGAATTCGCCTATAAGAACGAGGCCGACCAGAAATATGTCATCTGCAACGCCGACGAAGGCGACCCGGGGGCCTTCATGGACCGGGGCATCCTGGAAGGCGATCCCCACGCGGTGCTGGAGGGCATGACCATCGGCGCCTACGCCATCGGGGCCTCCGAGGGCTACGTCTACTGCCGGGCGGAATACCCCCTGGCCATCCAGCGCCTGAAGATTGCCATTGCCCAGTCGGAGAATCTCGGGTTGTTAGGGGACAATATCTTTGGCAGCCCCTTTTCCTTCCGCCTGAAGATCCGGGAAGGGGCCGGCGCCTTTGTCTGCGGCGAAGAGACCTCTCTCATCGCCTCCATCGAAGGCAAGGTGGGCGAACCCCGGCCCCGGCCGCCTTTCCCGGCCCAGAACGGCCTCTGGGGCAAACCCACCATCATCAATAATGTCAAGACCTGGTCCCACATCGCCCCCATCATCGCCCGGGGCGCCACATGGTACGGTTCCTTCGGGACCAAATCGAGCAAAGGCACCACTGTCTTCGCGCTGGTGGGCAAGGTGAACAACACCGGCCTGGTGGAAATCCCGCTGGGCATCACCTTGCGGGAGATGATCTTCGACATCGGCGGCGGCATTGCCGGGGGCAAGGCCTTCAAGGCGGTGCAGACCGGCGGCCCCTCCGGCGGCTGCATCCCGGAGGCCCACCTGGACACCCCGGTGGACTATGATTCTCTGGGCGCCCTCGGTTCCATCATGGGCTCCGGTGGCATGATCGTCATGGACGAGCGGGATTGCATGGTGAACGTGGCCAAATACTTCATCGACTTCACCAAGGATGAATCCTGCGGCAAGTGTACCCCCTGCCGGGAAGGCACCCTCAGGATGATGGAGATGTTGGAGGACATCACCAATGGCAATGGCCGGGAAGAGGACATCGACAAGCTGTCCAAGATGTCCGGCCTCATCAAGAAGACCTCTCTTTGCGGTCTGGGGCAGACGGCGCCCAACCCGGTGCTCTCCACCATCCGCTATTTCCGGGATGAATACGAGGCGCATATCCTGGAGAAAAGATGCCCGGCCAAGGTCTGCAAGCCCCTGATCACCTACCAGGTGGCCGCGGAGGTCTGCATCGGCTGCCAGCTCTGCCGCCTCAAATGCCCGGTGCAGGCCATCGCCGGGGCCAAGAAAAAGGCGCACCAGATCGACCAGGATAAGTGCATCAAGTGCGGAGTCTGTTTTGACTCCTGTAAGTTTGAAGCTATCAGCGTGGAGTAACCATGTCTTCCATTAGCCTGACCATCAATGATAAATTGATCGAGGTCCCGGAAGGGACCACGGTGTTGGAGGCGGCCCGCAAGGCCGGGGCCAGCATCCCCACCCTGTGCCATTACGAAGCCATCAAACCTTACGGCGGCTGTCGTCTCTGCCTGGTGGAGGTCACCCAGGGCAATCGCACCCAGCTCACCGCCTCCTGCACCTATCCGGTGGCGGAGGGCCTGAAGGTACTCACGGATACCGAGGAGGTGCTGGAAGGGCGCCGGCTGGTCATCGACTTATTGTGGTCCCGGTGTCCCGATGTGCCGGTGCTCCGGGACCTGGCCCAGCAACTGGGGGTTGCCGAGCCCAGTTTCCCCAAGGGCGACAGCGACTGCATCCTCTGCGGCAAGTGCGTGCGGGTTTGCCACGATTTGCAAAATGTGGGAGCCATCGGCTTGATGGGGCGGGGGGCCAAGCGCCAGGTTACCACCCCCTTCGGCGAATTTTCCGAGGTCTGCCGCACCTGCGGCGCCTGCAGCTTCGTCTGCCCCACCGGGCATTATCAGGATATCGGCAAGATCAGCGGCAAGACCCCCAAGCCCAGATACAACGAGTTCAATTCGGGCTTAGACACCCGGGGCAATATCTACCGTCTCTATCCCCAGGCGGTGCCCAGCGCCCCGGCCATCGATGCGCAGAATTGCGTCAAGATGCTGACGGGCGACTGCGGGGTCTGCGCCCAGGTGTGCGGCCCCGGGGCCATCGATTACACCCAGGAGAAGCAAGAGACCACCCTGGAGGTGGGCTCGGTCATCCTGGCCCCCGGGTTCAAACCCTTCGACCCGGCCGCCGCGGCGCTCTATGGCTACGGCAAGTACCCCAATGTTCACACCAGCCTGGAGTTCGAGCGCATCCTGAGCCCTGCCGGGCCCTTCCATGGGCACGTTGTCCGGCGCTCCGACGGCCGTGAGCCCAAAAAGATCGCCTGGATCCATTGCGTCGGCTCCCGGAGTCTCCACGAGGACGCCAAGGCCTATTGTTCGAACTTCTGCTGCATGGCCTCCCTGAAACAGGCCATCGTGGCCCGGGAGCACCTGGGCCCGGACCTGGATATGGCCCTCTTTTACCTGGACTTGCGCACTCCCCGCAAAGACTTTGAAAAATACGCCGCCAAGATCAAGGATCAGGGGGGCCGGATGATCCGCTCCCGGGTCCATTCCGTCAAGCCCGCCCCCAGCGACGGCGACCTGGAGATCCGCTACGTCACCGAGCCCGGCCAAGTGGTCGACGAGGTCTTCGACATGGTGGTCCTCTCGGTGGGCATGGTGATGCCCCCGTCCACCCTGGAGCTGGCCCGGCGGCTCAAGGTGCCGCTCGGCCCCAACGACTTCATGGAGGCCAGTTGTTTTGCGCCTACCACCAGCTTTCGGGATGGGATCTTTGCCTGCGGCGCCTTTACCGGCCCCAAGGACATCCCCCAGACGGTGATGGAGGGAAGCGCCGCGGCCGCCACTGCCACCCGGCACCTGGCCTCGGCCCGGGGCACCCTGATGAAAAAGAAGGAATTCCCCCCGGAAAGAGAGGTGGCGGGGGAACCGGCCCGGGTGGGGGTTTTCGTCTGCAATTGCGGCCTCAACATCGGCGGAGTAGCCGACGTCCCGGCCATCGTGGAATACGCCAAGTCCCTTCCCCAGGTGGAGTACGCCCAGGCCAACCTGTTCACCTGCTCCCAGGACTCCCAGGCGCGGATGGCGGAGTTGATCCAGGAGCACCAACTGAACCGGGTGGTGGTGGCGGCTTGCAGCCCCACCACTCACCAGCCCATTTTCCAGGAGATGATGCGAACCGCCGGCGTCAACAAGTACCTTTTCGAGATGGCCAACATCCGCAACCAATGCACCTGGGTCCATCAGAAGGCGCCGGAGATGGCCACCCGGAAGTGCCAGGACCTGGTGAACATGGCGGTGGCCAAGGCCCGGCTGCTTCAGCCCCTGGAGTACCTCAGCGTGGGTGTCGACCCCACCGCCCTGGTGGTGGGGGGCGGGGTCTCCGGCATGACCTCGGCCCTGGCCCTGGCCGACCAGGGCTACCAGGTACACCTGGTGGAACGCAAGGAGGTCCTGGGAGGCAATGCCCGGAAGCTGCACACCACCTGGCGGGGCGGCTTGGTCAGGACCCGCCTGGAGCCCATGATCAAACGGGTGCTGGACAACGACCGGATCAAGGTCCATTTCAAGGACAAGGTCACCGGCGTCTCCGGGACGGTGGGCAACTTCACCAGCACCCTGGAGAGCGGCGAGGAAATCCGCCACGGCATCGTCATCCTGTCCATAGGCGCCGAGCCCTTGCGCCCGGAAGGGATGTACCTCTATAAAGAGAATCCCAACGTCCTCCTCTCCCTGGACCTGGATGAGGAACTCGCCCGGCAGAGCGACCGGCTCAAAAAGGCCAAGGCGGTGGCCTTCATCCAGTGCGTCGGCTCCCGCATTCCGGAGCGGCCCTATTGCAACAAGGTCTGCTGCGCCCACTCGGTGGAAAGCGCCATCAAGCTCAAGGTGATGAACCCGGATATGGACGTCTTCATCCTCTTCCGGGATATGCGCACTTACGGCGAACGGGAAGTCCTCTACACCCGGGCCCGGGAACTGGGGGTGGTCTTCATCCGTTACGTCATCGCCAATCCTCCCAAGGTGGAGGAGGCCGGCGGCCGCCTCAAGATCACGGTGACCGACCAGATTATGCAGATGCCGGTTAGCCTCGAGGTGGACCTCCTGACCCTGGCCACCGCCATCATCCCCCATAATAATGCCCCCCTGGCGGAGCTTTACAAGGTTCCCCTCAATGCCGAGGGCTTCTTCACCGAGGCCCACCCCAAGATCAGGCCGGTGGATGCCACCACCGAGGGTATCTTTATGGCGGGGTTGTGCCATTACCCCAAACCCATCCAGGAGACCATAGCCGAGTCCCTAGCCTGCGCCTCCCGGGCCAACACCATCCTGTCCCGGGATTACCTGGAGCTGGAATCGATCATCTCCAACCCCATCGACGAGAATTGCGACGGCTGCGCCTTCTGCGTCGACACCTGTCCCTTCAAGGCCCTGACCCTCCTCGAATACATGAAAGGCGGCAGCGTCAAGAAGACGGTGGAGGTCAACGCCATGCAGTGCAAGGGCTGCGGCTCCTGCATGGCTACCTGCCCCAAGCAGGGCATCTTCGTGGCCGGTTTCACCCCGGAGCAGTTGGAGGCCCAGGTGGATGCCGCCCTGGGATTGATTTAGTTTGGAGAAGTGAGCCTGGTGCGTCTCACGCATCCATAATCTGAAAGCACAGGGACCTATCCATGGAAGACCAGTACGAGCCTTTAATCATCGCCTTCTGCTGCAACTGGTGCTCATACGCCGGGGCGGACCTGGCGGGGGTCTCCCGCCTCCAGTATCCCCCCAACGGCAGGATCATCCGGGTGATGTGCTCCGGCATGGTGCACCCCAACCTGGTCATCAACGCCCTCACCAAGGGGGCCGACGGCGTCCTGGTATGTGGGTGACACCTGGGCGAATGTCATTACCTGGAAGGTAATAAAAAAGCCCAGACGAGAGCGGAAGGAATTGAGATGATGCTGGAGGACTTCGGTCTGGAGCCCGAGCGGTTCCGGCTCGAGTGGATCGCCTCGGCGGAGGCCCAGAAGTTCGCCGAAGTGATGACGGAGATGACCGAAACCCTGCGGGCCCTGGGCCCCAGCCCGTTTAGCACGAGGGGCTGACCTGGAGGCGAACCGAAGAAATTCTTATCGGCTTTAATTAGAATGAAAAACAGCGCAGGCTAAAGCCTGCGGCTACCAAAGGCAAAATACAATTACACTGACGATAATCAAATGCAATAATTACCAAGTTTATGGGAAACATGATTGAAAAACATTCTTGGTAGCCGCAGGCTTTAGCCTGCGCTCATTATGGTCCCAATAAGGGAAAAACCCCATAGATTGCCGAAGGAGTTTTATAGAGGCAGATCAATCGTCGCTTTTACTTTGTGCGTTAAGGATAGGTCGGCGATTTTTCGTAATCCAAATCTAATTGAGATTTTTTTGGTATTCCTTAAAGAGGCGGCGACTACTTATCGATGTAAAGTTCCGGTTTATTGCTTTATGCCAGACCATCTTCATCTAATCATTACGGGGATGGATGATAGGGTTGACTTGGTAAAGACCATAGCCGGTTTCAAGCAAAAAACCGGATTTTGGTTGTCGAAAAATAAGTCGGAGGTGGAATGGCAGAAAGATTTTTTCGATCATGTTATTAAGAGAGATGGGTCACTATCCACGAATGTTAAATACATCCTGGATAATCCGGTAAGAAAGGGAATTGTAGCGGAATGGCAGGAATATCCATTTAAAGGTTCAATCGGGTACGATCTTGAAGATATTCTCATCGGCATCATGTAGGTGGCAAATATAGCGCAGGCTAAAGCCTGCGGCTACCAAAGATAAATAAAGGCAGGTTGATGAGCACACCACTGGCTAGAAAAGTCGAAGGCAGGAAATTCATGTGGGACGGGGGCAATTACGCCACCGCCGAGGAGGCCCGGCAAGTCATGGAAGGCTATGCCAAAGAGGGATTCGAGGTGGAGATGTTCGAGGAAGAAGGCCAGTTCCTGATCTACTCCCGCCGGCTGGCGGCGGCGCAGAAGGCCGGATAACGGCGAGAGCCGTGGTGAGTTAGCGCCAAGTCAAAGCTGACTGCGAGAGGCTATTTATCAAGGAGGGAAAAAAATGGCGGTAAAAGTAGTGGAGGATTGGTTGAACGCCTGCTCCGGCTGCGAGATTTCCATTCTCAATGTCGGAGACCGACTGTTGGACCTGCTGCCCCAGTTAGAATTTGCCCACATGACCGCCCTCGTAGATCATAAGTTCTTCGGTCAGTTGGGTGACGGGACGGCCATGGAGATCCCGGAGGCCGTGGTGGGCATCGTCTCAGGCGGCGTGCGCAACGAAGAAATGAAACACGAATTGGAAGAGATCCGGAAGAAAGTCAAATTTCTCATTTCCCTGGGAAGCTGCGCCACCTACGGCGGCGTACCGGCCATGGCCAACATGTGGAAAAATGAGGAGACCTTTGATAAGGTCTTCCGCGACTGCATTACCACCACCCCCGCTTCCGATCCGCAGGACCCGAATTTGCCTAAGTGGACCCCTACCTGTGCGGCGGTGGATGAAGTCGTCAAGGTGGACATCAGCATTCCCGGTTGTCCGACCCACCCCGATTGGATTGTCGAGGCCATCAGCGCCCTGCTGAGCGGCCAGACTTCCTGGAGCCTGCCGGAGCGCAGCGTCTGCGACACCTGCCCGGTCATCCGGGAACAGAAATCCGGCGGCGGCCCGGTCAAGCGCTGGCTTACTAACATGGATTTCAACCCGGAAGAGGGGCTGGAGAAGATGCGCTGCATCAACGAGCAGGGGTTCCTCTGCATGGGGCCGGTGACGCTGGCCGGCTGTGCGGGGAAAACGGATGTGCCCCGGTGTATCAAGGCCCGGACTCCCTGCCGGGGCTGCTTCGGTCCCATCCGCAAAGGGGCCCGGCCCATGGTGGACATGATGGGCGCCCTGACCTCGGTAGGGTTGGACCCCAAATCCCTGGTGGACCGGCGAGCCATGATGAACCGATACATCGGTGGCCATGGTTATCTGACGATAATCCCGGCTCGGCCGGCAAGATGAGGAGGTGAGGAGTATGGGAAAAGTCATCAATATTCAGCCCGTGACCCGTATCGAAGGCCACGCCAAGGTAGCCATCACGTTGGATGACGCGGGGAACGTCGCCGATACCAAGTTCCACGTCCAGACCTTGCGCGGCTTCGAAAAATTTTGCGAAGGCCGGCCCGTGGAGGAAATGCCCCGGACGGTCTGCCACATCTGCGGCATCTGTCCCTGGGCCCATCACCTGGCCTCCAGCAAGGCAGCCGATGCCTGTTTCGGCGTAACTCCTCCCCCGGCGGCGGTGAAACTGCGCCGCTTGATGCAGAGCATCGCCTATGTCAGCGACAAGATTCTGCACTTTTATTTCCTGGCGGCCCCGGACTTCGTCATCGGCCCCGACGCCGACTATTCGGTGCGCAATGTCGTGGGCATCGTTAAAGCCGCCCCGGACATCGCCAAGCAGGTGGTGCACATGCGCCACCTGGGGGCGCAAATCCTGGAGCGCTTCGCCGGCCGCGCCATTCATCCCACCTTCTCCGTACCGGGCGGGGTGAGCAAGCCCATGACCGAGGCCGACCGCCAGTATATGCTGCCCCTGGCCTCTGAGCTCCTGGAGTTCTCCAAGTTCTCCCTGAAGTTTGCCAAGGACAACGTCTTCCCCAAATATCTGGACGCCATCAAGACCATCGGCGTCATCGAGGTGGGCTACCTGGGCACCGTCACCGACGACGGCGCCCTGGACTTCTACGACGGCAAGCTCAGGCTCATGAAGCCCGACGGCTCCTACGACGATTTCGCCTACGATCAGTACGTCGATTATATCGGCGAATTTGTCGAGCCCTGGTCTTACCAGAAGTTCCCCTATGCCAAGAAGTGGGGCAAACTGGACCTCTCCCTGGACCACCCCACCGGGGTTTACCGCACCAACTGCCTGGCCCGCATCAACGTGGCCGACAAGATGAAGACCCCTCTGGCTCAGAAGGAACTGGAGGAATTCCGGGCGGCGTTCGGCCGGCCGACCCACCTTACCCTGCTGTATCATTACGCCCGGCTCATCGAGCTGCTTCAGTGCGCCGAAACCACGGTGGAACTCCTGAATGACCCGGAGATCACCAGTAAGGATATCCGGGTGCCGATCACTCCCAAGGCCGGCCGGGGCGTCGGCTGCGTGGAGGCCCCCCGGGGCACCCTGATCCATGACTACACGTGCGATGAACAGGGGCTGGTCACCAAGATCAACCTCATCGTGGGCACCACCCACAACAACGCCGCCATCAACATGTCGGTGAACCAGGCGGCCAAGGCGCTCATCAAGGATGGCAAGTATGACCAGGGAATCCTGAACAAGGTGGAAATGGCCGTACGCGCCTACGACCCGTGACTGAGCTGCGCCACTCACCGCCTGGATGGCGGTTTGGCCATGGAAGTCACCATCAGCAATGCTGCGGGTCAGGTAATCGAAACGCTGAAAAATTAGGCGAAAGCGTTCCAGCAGCCGCTTTCAGCGTGATATTTCGGGGCCACAGGGTATAATAGCCATATCCTGTGGCCCCGCCTTTTGGACCGGGATTCCCCGGTTGGGCCGCGGCCCCGGGCTGTTTAAAAGACTCGGCGGCGGCCACCAGCGGCCGCGGCGCGCCAGCTACCCGTTGAGCCCTTGAGAGCTGAAAGACATGACCACGGGAATTTTCGATAAATCCATCCTCATCTTCGGCTGCGGCAGCATCCTCTGGGGCGATGACGGCTTCGGCCCGGCGGTGGTCCAGCGCCTCCAGGAAAACTACTCCCTGCCGCACGAGGTCCTGGCCCTGGACGTGGGCACCAGCATCCGGGATATCCTGTTTGACCTCCTCTTGAGCGAGCAAAAGCCGAAATTGCTGATTATCGTTGACGCGGTGGAATATCCGGAGCGCGCCCCCGGGGAGGTCTTCGAGATCCCGGTGGCGGGCATTCCTGAGCAAAAGGCTTCCGATTTCTCCCTGCACCAGTTTCCCACGGTGAACCTGCTGCAGGAACTCCAGGAACAAGGCGGCATCCAGGTAAAGATCATCGTGGGGCAGATCGAAACCATCCCCCTGGAGGTGGCGCCGGGCCTGTCGCAGACCATGCAGGGGGCGGTGGTTACCGCCTGCGGGAAGATTATCGAAATCATCGCCAAGGGCGGCGCCAGCTAGTAGGGGCGACAGTGGCACAGGCTTCCAGCCAGTGATCGGGTCGCCCTTAGCCGGGGGTAGCGGGGAAAGGTTCTCATATTCCCTTGGATATTTTGCTGGGCGACCCAGCGGGTCGCCCCTACTGGACAGCACCCGATTTCAGGGTGGATAATTTTGGCAAAAGGAGTAGGGCCATGGCGCAAAAACCCTGGGATGGACGGTTCACCGGGGAAACCGGAAAGAGCGTGGAGGATTTCACCAGCTCTCTCAGCTTCGATAAGCGCCTGTATCGCCACGATATCGCCGGCTCGGTGGCCCATGCCCGGATGCTGGGCCGCCAGGGGATCATCCCCCCGGCCGAGGCCGAGGAGATTATCCGGGGTCTCAATGAGATCGCCGCCGAGATCGAGGCGGGAGAGTTCCCTTTCGAGGCGGCCCAGGAAGATATCCACATGGCCGTCGAGTCCCGGCTGATCGCCAAGCTGGGCGAGGTGGGGGGCAAGCTCCACACCGCCAGGAGCCGCAATGACCAGGTAGCCCTGGACCTGCGCCTCTATCTGGCCTCCGAGGTGGAGAACCTGATCGCCGCCCTCACCGGGCTGCGCCGGGCCGGGGTCGGGCTGGCCCGCCGCCACCTGGACCTGATCCTGCCGGGCTACACTCACCTGCAGCGGGCCCAGCCCATCCTGCTGGCCCATCATCTGCTGGCCTACGACGAGATGTGGCGCCGGGACCTGATGCGGCTTTCCGAGGCGCAGGCCCGCATCCGGGTTTCGCCCTTGGGCGCGGCAGCCCTGGCCGGGACCGGCTTCCCCATCGACCCCCAGTTCACTGCGGACCAACTGGGGTTCCCGGAGATCTTCCGCAACAGCCTGGACGCGGTGAGCGACCGGGATTTTATCCTGGAATTCTTGTCTCATGCCTCTATAATCATGATCCACCTGAGCCGCCTCTCCGAGGAACTCATCCTCTGGTCCTCCTCGGAGTTCGGCTTCGTGGCGCTGCCGGATGCTTACGCCACCGGCTCCTCCATCATGCCCCAAAAAAAGAACCCCGACGTGCCGGAGCTCATCCGGGGCAAGAGCGGCCGGGTGGCCGGCCACCTGATGGGCCTGCTGATGGTCCTCAAGGGCTTGACTTTGGCTTACAACCGGGACCTCCAGGAGGACAAGGAGGCCGTGTTCGACAGCGTGGACACGGTGATGGCCGCGGTGACCCTCATGACCGGCCTGCTCACGGAACTTACGGTGCGGCCGGAGCGGATGGCCGCCGCCCTTGAGGGCGGTTTCCTCACCGCCACCGACATGGCGGATTACCTGGTCACCAGGGGGGTGCCCTTCCGCAGCGCCCACGCCCAGGTGGGCCGGACGGTGCGCTACGCCGAGAGCCAGGGCCGGGAATTGGGGGAGCTGACCCTTAAGGAGATTCAGAAATTCGCCCCCCAGGCCCGGGAGGAGCTGTCCGCGTGGCTGACCAGCGAGCACGCCGTATCCCGGCGGCGCTCCCCCGGGGGCACCGCCCCGGAACGGGTGGCCGAGGCCCTGGCCCGGGCCGAAGCGGAACTGGGAATTAATCTGGATGAGCAAGAGATCTGACAGGCCCAGGCGGGACGCCTGGGCCGCCAGAACCATAGTGGCATGAAAAAGATACCGGAAACCGAAAACCGGAAACCGAAAACCGGTCCTCCAGCGGCTGCCGGTTATTTGCTGTTACCCTGGTTCCTGGCCCTGACTATCATGTGCGGAGGTTGCGGCAAAAAGTTGGCGCCCTTCAGGCCGGACGAGCTCGTGCCCGGGCCGGTGCGGGAGTTTCGGCTCTCCCAGGAAGGGGACTCCCTGGTCCTGAGCTGGCTGCTACCGAAGGTCAACCTGTTGGGGCAGCCGCTGACCCAGGTGCAGGGCTGCCGGGTCTATCGCTGCGAGGTCAGCGGGGTATCGCCGGGGTCCACCTGCCCCCTCAACTTCGTCCGCTATGCCGACATCGACCTGGCCTATCCCCAGCAGGGCGAGGTGCGGGGGGAGGCCTTCGTCTTTCAGGACCGGAACCTGGTCCCGGACCATCGTTATTTCTACCGGGTGGCGGCCTATGACCAGGACGGCTACCTGGGGGGCTGGTCCCCCACCTTGAGCCACGTCTGGGGCTGGCTGCCCCGGCCCCCCCTGGACCTGCAGGCGACCCCTGGAGACCGGCTGGCGGCCCTGCGCTGGAGCCCGGTGAGCCGGCTCACCAACGGCTCGCCGGCCAGGGATCTCAAGGGTTATCTCATCTATCGCCGGGAAGGCTCCGGCGCCTGGAGCCAGATCTCCCCCGAGCCCATCTCCCAAACCGCTTTCCAGGATGTGGCGGTTAAGAACGAGGTGGAATATACTTATAAGGTGCTGGCGGTGCGGCGCCTGGGAGGCGACTTGCTGGCCTCCGCCGACTCCCTCCTGGTGAGCGCCAGGCCGGAGAAGCTGACGCCGCCGCCGCCCTTGTTGGGCCTGCTGGCGGTGCCCACCTCCCAGGGGGTGGAACTGCGCTGGCAGCCCAGCCCCGCCCCGGACGTGGCGGGCTACCGGCTCTACCGCCGCTCCCCCGGGGAGGCCCGGGCCGTAAAGCTGACCCCGGAGCTTTTGACCAAGCCGTACTTTGTGGATACCGGGGTGCAGCGGGGGCAGACTTACTATTACTATGTGACCGCGGTGGACAACTCCCCCCGGGCCAATGAAAGCCTGCCTTCCGAAGAGGCGGAGATCACGTATTAACTGTTTTCTGTTTCCTGTTTTCAGTTTTCTGTTTTTGGAAGAGTTTTAGTCGTAGGGCGGGCTGGGCCCGCCAAATTTTGGCGGCCATAGGCCGCCCTATACGTCTAAATATTGAAGATTTTCCAGATTTAATAAGTATGAAAATCTTTTTGCTGAAAGCCGATAGCTGAGCGCTAAGAGACCGATGCACCATTTCAACTACCAGGCCGGCGAACTCTACTGTGAAAACGTCCCGGTGCGCCTGATCGCCGCCCGGGTGGGGACCCCTTTTTATCTTTACAGCGCCGCCACCCTGGAACACCACTTCCGGGTGTTCACGGCCGCCTTCCGGGGCTTCCCCCATATCGTCTGCTTCGCGGTGAAGGCCAACGCCAATCTGGCCATCCTGAGCCTGCTGGCCCGCCAGGGATGCGGGGCGGACATCGTCTCCGGCGGGGAACTCCAGCGGGCCCTGGCCGCCGGCGTGGAACCGGGGCGCATCGTCTATTCCGGGGTGGGCAAGCGCCCCGAGGAGATCCGGGCGGCCTTGAAGGCCGGCATCCTGTTGTTCAATATGGAATCCTCCCAGGAGCTGGAGGAGATCAACCGCATCGCCGGTCTCGTCAAGAAGAAGGCCCCGGTGGCCCTTAGGATCAACCCGGACATCGACCCCTGCACCCATCCCTATATCTCCACCGGGCTCAAGGAAAACAAGTTCGGCATCGATATCGAGCGGGCCCTGGAGGACTACCGCCGGGCCATGGAGCTGCCTCATCTGGAGGTGCTGGGGGTGGCCTGCCACATCGGCTCCCAAATCACCCGGGTGGCCCCCTTCGTGGAGGCCCTGGAGCGCCTCAAGGACCTGGTGGGCCGCCTCCGGGCCCAGGGCATCGGCATCCGTTATCTCGACCTGGGCGGCGGCCTGGGAATCCGTTACGACCAGGAAGAGCCCCCGCACCCCCACGAGTATGGCGGCAAACTGGTGGAGAGGCTGAAGGGGCTTGACGTCACCCTGATCCTGGAGCCCGGCCGGGTGCTGGTGGGCAACGCCGGTATCCTGGTGACCAAGGTGCTCTATACCAAGGAGAGTGAAGCCAGGCATTTCATTATCGTGGACGCGGGCATGAACGACCTGGCCCGGCCCAGCCTTTACGGCTCTTTTCATGCGGTCTGCCCGGTGGTGCAAGGCTCCCGGCCCCTGGTGACTGCCTCCCTGGTGGGGCCCATCTGCGAGTCCGGGGATTTCCTGGCCAAGGACCGCGAGCTGCCGGACTTCCAGCCGGGGGAGCTGGCGGCGGTGATGAGCGCCGGCGCCTATGGCTTTTCCATGAGTTCCAACTATAACGCCCGGCCCCGGGTTCCGGAAATCTTGGTGCAGGATGGTAAATTTTATGTTATCAGGAAACGGGAGACTTATCGGCAGCTTACCTGGAGCGAGTCCATTCCGGAGTTCTTGAAGAGTTGACATGATGCCTTTCTCTGCGCCCTCCGCGTCTCTGCGGTGAATCATATTTTTCACCGCAGAGGCGCGGAGAGCGCAGAGAAGACCAGATAGAAGCTAAAAGATAATGGATATATCGAGCCCAAGACCAAGAATCCCTTTTTATAAGATGCACGGCGGGGGCAATGACTTCGTCCTCATCGACCACCGGGCCGGGTTTATTCCCGAGGCGGAACAGCCCGCCCTGGCTCGTCGGCTCTGCCACCGCCAGGTGGGGGTGGGGGCTGATGGCCTCATCCTCATCGAGGCCGGAGCGGCGGCCAACTTCCGCTGGCGTTTTTACAACGCCGACGGCTCCGAGCCGGAGATGTGCGGCAACGGCGGGCGCTGCGCGGCGCGCTTTGCGGTGCTCTCGGGGATCGCCCCGGAAGATTTGTCCTTTGAGACCGTCTCCGGGGTCATCGACGCCGAGGTCCGGGGCCGCCGGGTCAAGCTGGCCCTGACCGGGGTGGGGGACTTCCGGCTCCATCAAACCATCCCCCTGGAGGAGGCCGACGTCACCGGCCATTTCGTGCGGGTGGGGGTGCCCCACCTGGTGGTGCCGGTGGACGACCTGGAGGCGGCGCCGGTGACCGAATGGGGCCGGCTGCTCCGCTTCCACCCCATGTTTCAGCCCGCGGGCGTCAACGTCGATTTCGTCCGCTTCACCACTCCGAACCATCTCTCCATCCGCACCTACGAGCGCGGGGTGGAAGACGAAACCTTGGCCTGCGGCACCGGCTCGGTGGCCGCCGCCCTGGTGGGGGCCTGCCTGGGGCGGCTCACTTCCCCGGTGGCAGTATTGACCCGGGGCGGGGAAATTCTCAACGTGTTCTTCAGCTCCCAATCCGGGGCTTGCCGCCAGGTATATTTGGAAGGCGACGCCCTGGTGGTTTATCAGGGCGAACTCTGGTTAGAGGAACTCAAGTAAGGAGGTTCAACATGCTCAAAGGAGCCATCACCGCCCTCGTCACCCCCTTCAAGAATGGCCGTCTCGATGAGGAGGCCTACCGGGCCCTGATCGAGCGCCAGATCGCGGCAGGGATCCATGGACTCGTTCCCTGCGGCACCACCGGCGAGTCTCCCACCCTGTCCCATGCCGAACACAAGCAGGTCGTCTCGATCTGCATCGACCAGGTGAAAAAACGGGTCCCGGTGGTGGCGGGCGCCGGCTCCAACAGCACCGCCGAGTCCCTGGAACTGACCCAGCACGTCCAGGAGGCGGGCGCCGATTATGCCCTGATAATCACCCCTTACTACAACAAACCGACCCAGGAAGGGCTGTACCAGCATTATAAAACCATCGCCGGAAAGACCAGGATTCCCATCGTGGTTTACAACGTGCCGGGCCGCACCAGCGTCAACCTTCTGCCGGAGACCATGGCCCGGCTCTCTGAGCTCCCGAATATCGTCGGCCTCAAAGACGCCACCGGGGACCTGAAACAGGGGGCCCAGACCCTGGAGCTGTGCGGCGATAAAATCACGGTGGTCTCCGGCGACGACTTCACCACCTTGCCTCTGCTGGCCATCGGCGGCCAGGGGGTGATCTCGGTGGTTTCGAACGCCGTCCCCGGGGATATGGCCGAGATGTGCAACGTCTTTTTCAAAGGCGACCTGGCGGCGGCCCGGAAGCTGCACTACAAGATGTGGCCCCTGATAGAGGCCATGTTCTATGAGACCAATCCGGTTCCGGCTAAGACGGCCATGAAGATGCTGGGAATGATCAGCGGCGAGGTGCGGCAGCCCCTATGCCCGCTTTCCCAGGCCAACGAGGCCAGGCTGCGCCAGGTGATGCAGGCGTATGGATTGATAAAATAGTTCAAGGTTCAAAGTTCAAAGTTCAAAGTTGAGACGATAAGATAGTTCAAGGTTCAAAGTTCAAAGTTCAAAGTTGAGACCTTGCGAAGGTCCCCATTTTTGTCATCCTGAGGGAGCGACGCGACCGAAGAATCTCATAAATACTTAAGGAAATACGAGATCCTTCGCTTCGCTCAGGATGACAAAGTTGGTTTTCGCAGAAGTCTAAAGCTCAAAGTTCAAAGTTCAAAGTCAATACGATGAGTTACCATTTTTGTAGCCGCAGGCTTTAGCCTGCGCCGCACCGGCGAGACTCCTGCACCACAGTAAAAGCCTGTTTAAGGTTTGGGATTTTAACTTTGAACTTTGAACTTTGAACCTTGAACCTTGAACTTTGAACTAAAACCTCACGGAGGTTAACATGATCAAGGCCATCGTTGCCGGCGCCGCGGGGCGCATGGGCGGCCGGATCATTCACCTGTTGGAGGCGGAGGCGGGGATCACCCTGGCCGGCGCCTGCGAGCAGCCGGATCAGGCCGCGGTGGGGAAAGACGTGGGCGAAGTGGTGGGTTTGCCGCCCAAGGGGCTTAAGGTGGCGGGCTCCCTGGCAGAAGTCCTGGGGCAGGGGGATCTGGTCATCGAGTTCACCCACCCCGAGCCGTCGCTCCATCATCTGCGGGAGGTGGCGGCCGCCGGCAAGGCCATGGTCCTGGGAACCACCGGGTTTTCCCCGGCCCAGGTGGCGGAGATCCACGCCCTGGGGGCCCGGACCCGCCTGGTGTTCGCCCCCAACATGAGCGTCGGGGTGAACCTGATGTTCAAGGTGGTGGCCGACGTGGCCCGGGTGCTGGCGGAGGGCTACGACGTCGAGATCGTCGAGGCCCACCACCGCCTGAAAAAGGACGCGCCCAGCGGCACCGCCCTGAAACTGGCCCAGGTCATTGCCCAGGCCCTGGGGCGGGACCTGGAGAAGGTCGGGGTCTATGCCCGCCAGGGCATCATCGGCGAACGCCGCCCGGAGGAGATCGGCATCCAGACCATACGGGCAGGCGATATTGTCGGGGAACACACCGTGCTCTTCGGGGGCATCGGCGAGCGGTTGGAGATCACCCACCGGGCCCACAGCCGGGACAACTTCGCCCGGGGGGCGCTCCGGGCCGCCCAATGGGTGGTGGCCCAGCCGCCGGCCTGCTACGACATGCAAGACGTCTTGGGGTTGAAATGATTCCCTGCGCCCTCTGCGTCTCTGCGGTGAAACCGATGATTCACCGCAGAGACGCGGAGGACGCGGAGAAAAGCAATAAGTGAGATAATCTTTAAGGGGTAAAAATAACATGCGCATCGTACGCTTTGAGTTGCAGGGCCGGACGGGGTACGGCGTCATTGAAGGCGAAAAGATTTCGGTCTTGTGGGAAACCCCCTACGATGGCGGTTGGGCCAAGACCACCGGGGAGGTGCTCTCCCTGCCGGAGGTGACGCTGCTGGCGCCCTCAGAACCCAGCAAGATCGTGGCCGTGGGCATCAACTACCGGGACCACTCCGCGGAGACCGGCTATGCCGTGCCCCCGGAACCGCTGCTGTTTATGAAGCCCAGCACTGCGGTGATCGGGCCGGACGCGGACATCGTCTATCCCGAGATGAGCCGCCGGGTCGATTACGAGGCGGAGCTGGCGGTGGTCATCGGCAAGACCGCCCACCACGTCCGGGAGCAGGACTTCCGGGATTACGTGCTGGGTTATACCTGCTGCAACGACGTCACCGCCCGGGATTTGCAAAGGAAAGACGGCCAGTTCACCCGCTCCAAGGGCTTCGATACCTTCGCCCCCCTGGGGCCCTGGATCGAAACGGAGATCAAGGACCCGGATAAGCTGACGGTGGAATCCTACCTGAACGGGGAGCGCCGCCAGCACGGGAACACCGGCGACATGGTCTTCGGGGTGGCCACCCTGGTCTCCTACATCTCCCGGATCATGACGCTACTGCCGGGCGACGTCATCGCCACCGGCACCCCCTCGGGCATCGGCCCCATGCAGCCCGGCGACGTGGTGGAGGTGAAGATAGAAGCCATCGGCTCCTTGCGCAACCGTCTGGTATCATGAATTAATAATTGCCACGACTGACAAGATAGGGTTTTTTACTCCCCGTTTGAAAAGGGAATTATAAACTTGACTCCCGATTGCATCACGGCTGTAGGGGCGGCGTCTCGCCGCCCTGGGCGGGGAAACCCCGCCCCTTGTATCTTAGGTTAAGATACGATTTATTGAAAGTTTGGTCATAGTCGTGTTGGCAAATGGACATTGTGGTTTGGACCACCCCTGGGGCAGGCCCCGGGGCCTGTCCCAGGGGTGGTCGTGGTT
>JBAUPV010000012.1:0-54488 GCA_049580385.1 Desulfobaccales bacterium
CGCCTAAGGTAGCACTTACCGCCTGCATGCGCAAACTCCTGGTGATCCTTAATGCCATGCTTAAAAATCGTACCTACTGGAACCCACAGCTGCATCTGACAGCTTGACAGATAAGACAGTCGCTACAAAAGATAATTGAGGGGTTCAAATATATAATCCCCCTTTGAAAAAGGGGGGTAGGGGGATTTAAACTAGAAAAGGCAAAAGGAAAAAGGAGAAAGGAAAAAGAAAGAACAAATTAGGCGGCCGCCTCATTTTTGCCTTTTTACTTTTTACTTTTGCCTCTCTCACTTGCCGAAATCTCCCTAAATCCCCCTTTTCCAAATGGTGACTTGAATACCCTTGGCACTTAGGTTTTTTTACAGAAAGGGGTGGGCAGTGCCCAGCCTACATAAGTATTTGATTTAATGCCATCCTAGTTGCCAAGCGGAACGATAGCGGCCAGGAGGAAAGTGGAGTAGATGACCGATTTCTTCAAAGCGGCGGCCCGCCTCAACCTGATCCCGCCTTATCTCTTCAAGGCGATTGACGACATGAAGGCCGAGATCAAGGCCCGGGGGGTGGACATCATCGACCTGGGGGTGGGCGATCCGGACCTTCCCACCCCGCGCTTCATCGTGGAAAGGCTGCAGGAGGCGGCCCAGGACCCCGCCACCCACCGCTACCCGGCCTATTCCGGCATGAATCTCTTCCGGGAGGCGGTGGCCCGCTGGTACGGCAAACGGTTCGGGGTGGACCTGGACCCGGAGAGCGAAGTCCTCACCCTCATCGGCTCCAAGGAGGGGATTGCCCATTTGCCCCTGGGGATCAATGATCCCGGGGACCTCAACCTGATGACCGCGCCGGGCTATCCGGTGTACCAAATAGGCACCCTGTTGGCCGGGGGTTCCTGCCATTTCCTGCCCCTGACCCGGGAAAACGGCTTCCTGCCGGACCTTAACGCCATCCCGCCCCAGGTGGCGAGGGACGCCAAGGCGTTGTTCTTCAACTACCCCAACAACCCCACTTCTGCGGTCGCGGACCTCGAATTCTTTGCCAGGGTGGCGGCCTTCTGCCGGGAGCACCGGATCATTGCGGTGCATGATGCGGCTTACACCGAGCTCGCCTTCGACGGTTTTAAGCCCCCCAGTTTTTTGGAGGCGCCCGGGGCCAGGGAGGTGGGCATCGAGTTCCATTCGCTGTCCAAGACTTACAACATGACGGGCTGGCGCCTGGGCATGGCGGTGGGCTCGGCCGCGGTGCTGGCGGCCCTGGGCAGGGTCAAGAGCAACATCGACTCCGGGGTCTTCGACGCCATTCAGTTAGCGGGCATCATTGCCCTCGATTCGGACCAGAGCTGCGTCCGGGAGAACTGCGCCATCCTTGAGGAGCGCCGGGATCTCCTGGTGGGAGGCCTGAAAAAGCTGGGGTACGACCTAGTACCCCCCAAGGCCACCTTCTACGTCTGGCTGCCGGCGCCGCCGGGCCTGACCTCACTGGGCTTCACCACCCACCTGCTGGAGAGAACGGGCATCGTCACCATCCCGGGCCACGGCCTGGGCGCCCCCGGCGAGGGTTACGTGCGCCTGGCCCTGACCGTTCCCAAGGAGCGCCTCGAAGAAGCCCTGGCGCGGCTTAGGAAGATCGGTTAAGGGAAGAAAGCTCTAGAAGCTATTGCAAAACCTGAGAAGCGCAGGCTAAAGCCTGCGGCTACCAGTATCCCTTCCTGCATTTCGTTCAGGAGGACAATGGAAATCAGGTTTTACCATGGCTTCTAGATTCTTCGCTTCGCTCAGAATGACATTTCGAGTCAGACTGAGGTTTGGCAACGGCTTGTAGACCGTGGAACCGGCGCCCTGGCCGCCGTCCGGCAGGGGCGCGGTTTCCCATCATTGACGGCGCCTGCGATGCGCCCTTAGTATCTTACAAGATAATACCCGAATTTCATGAGCAGAGACCCATCCAGTAAGACCTGGCTTGAGCGCCATTCCCGCAAGGTGATCTTTCTCGTGGTCCTGCTGGCCGTCTGCGGCCTGGCGCTCTCGACCGAAAAGATCCTGGCCTTCAGGGCCGGCCCGTTCTCGCATCCCCTGGGGGTGAAACGATTTATCAAGTTGCGGGAATTTGAGCCGGGCTACGCCGCGGTGCTCCTCCCCAGCAAAGAGGCCATGGCCCAATCCGACAGCCTGGTGCGGCGGCCTTATGTCGTCCGGGTGGATGAAAACGGCTTCATCATGCCTGCCAGGGTTCATGAGCACCCGGACCTGACCCTGGTTTTTTTGGGGGGCTCCACCACCGAAGACATCTATGACGATGAGAATAACCGTTTTCCCTATCTGGTCGGCCGCTTGCTGGAAGAGAGCACCGGGCTTCGGGTTAATTCCTACAACGCCGCCAAGAGCGGCAACGATTCCCTGCACTCCCTGGACGTCCTGCTGAACAAGGTGCTGCCTCTCAAACCCGATCTGGTGGTAATGATGCACAATATCAATGATCTGAGCATCCTGCTCCTGGAAAAGAGCTACTGGAACAAAAACCCGTACAGGTCGCCCCTTATCGAGGAAAAGCCCGATTGGCGGACGGTGGGCAAGAATTTGCAGGAGACCTTCCAGTTGGCCCGGGACCTGGTGATTCCCAATCTTTATGCCGCCCTCCATCGCTTGCTGCACTCCCAGGGCCAATCCCAGGCCGATGAATTTCGGGCGGTCCGGGGCCAAAAAATCGAGGTGAATCAAGACGTTCTGGTGCGGGAATTCACCTTCAACCTCCAGACCTTCATCAATATCTGCCGGGCCCGGGGGATAACCCCGGTTCTCATGACCATGCCCAGCCGCCTGAAGGAGGACCCCGACCCGTTGATCCGCAGGCTGATGCAGCGCCTGGAGGATCAGAACGGCATAACTTACCGGGATTTTAAGGGGGCCTTCGACCGTTTCAACCAGACCATCCGGGAGGTGGCGGCCCAAAACCGGGTGGACCTGGTGGATCTGGCCCGGGAAATCCCCCAGGAAAAAGAATACATGTCGGACGTGGTCCATTTCAACCCGGCAGGTTCCCGGCTGGTAGCCCAAAAGATCGCCGCCAACCTGTCGCCGCTAATGGCATCTCTTCAGAAACAGCCGGCAGGCCACTAATCTGAGGGTGATCAAGTGGTGTTCGGCAAGGTCTTCGCAATCAGGCAGGCAGTGGAAAATGGTTTTGACTCAGGAATGGACCCTATCTAATTATTTTAAGGAATTTAAGAACCTTTCCCTGCTATCCTCGGTAGGGGCGACCCGTTCACAGACTGGAAGCCTGTGCCACTGTCGCCCCTACATATCCAATGGAATCTACAAATTATTTTCCTCTCCCCCTTTGGGGGGGAGAGGGCAGGGTGAGGGGGGGGGTGGAACGGCCGCTGAAGCCACCCCTCAGCCCAACCCTCTCCCCTCTCAGGGGAGAGGGGGTTTAGTGGCATCGGTATAATATGTTGATATCGCTGAAAATAAAATGGCAGAGAATCTAACTGCGAGTTGTGGCAATTTTGTTGCCGGACGCTACTGAGGGCGATCCTCTTGTCATGTATCAGATTTTGGTCTAATAAATAAGGCGCGTCTTATGTCCCTGGGATTTGCCGCCATCACCGAGGCCAAGCCGGTCATCGCCTTTATCGGCCTGGGGTCCAACCTGGAGGATCCCGCGGCCCAGGTGCGCCGGGCTCTGACGGGGCTGGCCGCCCTGGACGAGGTTGAACTGGTCCGGGTCTCGGGCTTTTATCTGAACCCGCCCCTGGGGCCGGAGAATCAGCCCTGGTACGTAAACGCGGTGGCCCAGGTGCGCACCCGCCTGACCGCGCTTGAACTCCTGCGGGTCCTGGCCCAACTGGAAGCCACCCTGGGCCGGGTCCGGGGGGAGCGCTGGGGACCGCGGCTGATTGACCTGGACCTGCTGCTGTACGACGGCGAGATCGCCTGCACCCCGGAGCTGGTCCTGCCCCATCCGGAGATGCACCGGCGGGCCTTCGTCCTGGTGCCCCTGGCCGAGATCGCCCCGGACGCCTGGCACCCGGGGCTCGAGAAGAGCGCCGCCCGGCTCCTTAATGAGCTGGCGCCCGCGGCGCGGCAGGCTGTAAAACCCATATCGTTTGAGGATAGGAGGCCATGGCCCGTCTATTAAGTGGTTTAATCCTGGGCTATCTGATTTACTGGGTTGTCCGGAGAGTGGCCCAATCCCTGGGCCTGTGGCCCCAGCCGCACCGGCCGGTGGCCAAGAGAGAGGAACCGGATGTGCTGGTCCAGGACCCGGTCTGCCAGACCTTCATCCCCCGCAAGGAGGCTTTGAAGGCGGAAAAGGATGGAAAAGTCTATTTTTTCTGTTCCGAGGGCTGTTTAAAGCGTTTCCAACGTAGTGGCAGGGATTAAGTTTTATGATATGCTAGTAAGTCATCATGAAATTCTTCATCGACACTGCCAACCTGGAAGAGATTCGGGAGGCCCACGCCCTGGGACTGGTGGACGGGGTGACCACCAACCCCAGCTTATGCGCCCAGGCCGGGATCAAAACCGATAAACAGTTTGAAAAACTCATCAGCCAAATCTGCGAATTGGTCCAGGGGCCGGTGAGCGCCGAAGTGACGGCCGTGGATGAAGCGGGCATGCTCCGGCAAGCCCGTGAATTGGCCAAGATTCACCAATGGGTGGCGGTGAAGATCCCCATGACCGCCGACGGCCTCAAGGCCACCCGCGAGCTCGCGGCTGAGGGCGTCAGGGTCGACGTCACCCTGATCTTCCAGCCCCTCCAGGCCATGCTGGCTGCCAAGGCGGGCGCCGCCTATGTCAGTCCCTTCATCGGCCGCCTGGATGACATCGGCCAGCGGGGCATGGAAATAGTGGAGCAGACCGTAACCATCTTCGAAAATTACGGGTTCGACACCGAGATCATCGTGGCCTCGGTGCGCCATCCCCTGCACGTCCTGGAAGGCGCCCTGGCAGGCGCCGATATCGCCACCATCCCTTTCGGGGTGCTGATGGGCCTGCTGAGACACCCCTTGACGGAGGCGGGATTGAAAAAGTTCCTGGAGGATTGGGAAACGGCTCGCAAGTCCTGATCCCCTTGGCTCGCGGGAAGGGCCTGGTTGCAGGACCGCACCGATATGGTGACCGGCCGGAAATATATGCGGGCGCGCCCCGAGGTGCGCCCCATCACGCTTATTTGAGATGGACCAGTCAGAGACCAATATTTGGAGCACCCCCAACCTGCTCACCGGCACGCGCATTGCCGTGATCCCGTTGGTGGTGGTCCTTTTGCTGTTCCCCGGGCGGCTGGCCAGCTTCCTGGGGGGCTTCTGCTTTCTCTTGGCCGGGGCCACCGATTTTCTGGATGGCTACCTGGCCCGGCGCCATTCCCAGGTGAGCCGTTTCGGCAAATTCCTGGACCCGCTGGCGGACAAGCTGCTGGTCTCCGCGGCCCTCATCATGCTCATTCCTCTGGGGCGGGTGCCGGCCTGGATGGCCTTTCTCATCGTGGGCCGGGAACTGACGGTGACGGGGTTAAGGGGTCTGGCCGCCGCCGAGGGCATCATCCTGGCCCCGGACCGCTGGGGCAAGGCCAAAACCGCCCTGCAAATGACGGCCTTAACCGCGCTCATTTTCCACTACCCCTTTCTGTCCATTAACTTCCAATTGCTGGGCCTGATCCTGCTTTGGATGGCCCTCATCGTCACCCTGGTTTCCGGGGTCAGCTATTTCCTGGCCTTCTTCGGTCAACAACTGGAAGGCCGCCATCCTGATAACAAAGGCTCTTGACGAGCATAAATAACGGAGGACGACATTGGCCAGACATCTTTCCGCCCTGAAGAGGGCCCGACAGAACGAAAAACGGCGGCTGCGCAACCAGGGCCGCAAGACCCGGGTGAAACACGCAGTGCGGGAGGTGCGCGCCGCGGCGGCTCAAAAAAATCTGGAAGCCGCAGAGGCCGCCCTGAAAAAAGCCGTACCCACCATTGCCAGGGTGGCCGGCAAGGGCGCCCTCCATTGGCGCAGCGCCGCCCGCAAGATCTCCCGCCTCACCCGGATGGTCCAGGCCCTGCAAGGCACATAAGAAAGTTCAAGGTTCAAAGTCGAAGGCCGGCCTTTAACCCGAACTTTTTACTTTTAACTTATTCTCACCCTGGACCCATCTTCAACAGGGCCCACTCCAGCCATAGCCGCGGCGGGCCGCCGCTGGTCTTCAGTTGCCAGTCGATCTGATTCAGCAGAGCCAGGTGGGAGCGCAGTCCTGCCTCCGAAAAGCGAGGGGCTTGCTTCGCCAGGTTTTTCAGGGTCCGCGGCTGCAGGTTGAGGCGTTTCTGGTAGGCGGCGGCCGCGGGGCCCTTTTCTTTGAAGGAGATCAGCAGGCGCAATTGCCGGGCCAGCATCACCAGGATCTTGGGCGGCGCCTCGCCCAGATCCAGAAGCTGGCCCAGGGCGTTCAGGCGCTTGTGGGCCCCGGGCTCTCCCAGGGCCTCCATCAGGGCAAAGATGTTGTAGGTGCGGCTGTGGGTGGCCAGTTGGTTGACCAGGTTGGGGGTCAGGGACTTTTCGGCGCCGGCGTATAGGGCCAGCTTCTCCAGCTCCTGGATCAGTTCCGCCAGGTTGTCCCCCACGACCTCCACCAGACGCTGGGCCGCGGCCAGGGTCAAGGTCTTCCCCAAACCTGCGGCCTCCCGGGTCAGCCATTGGTAAAGCTCCGCCTCCTTCAGGCGGAAAAACCCGAGGGCCGCCTCCTGCCGCTGCAGGCGCTGCCAGACTGGATTTCTCTCCCAATCCCTGGATTTCACTCCCTCGGCCAGGAGCACCACCCAGGCCCGGGGCGCCGGGTGGTCCAGGTAAGCGTTGACGGCCTCCAAGGCCGCGGCGTTGAGGCCCAGCCGGCGCAGCACCAGGAGTTGTCCCGGACCCCACAGGGAGGCTTCCCGGGATTCGGCCAGGAAATCAGGCAGCTCTACCTCCTGGGCCTCCCGCAGCACCCGCACCGGAGCCTCGCCCCAGCGGTCCTGGAGGCCCTCCTGTAGCCGTTCCAGGGCCCGAAGCATGAGGAACTCCTCATCCCCGAAAAACAGGTAGAGGGGCTCAATGGACTGGCGCTTCAGGTGGCGTTCCAATAATGGATGTGACATGGGTATCGGCTGTCAGCTTTCAGCGGTCAGCAATCAGCTTAAAAGCTATCTCTCCTTGATTTTTCCAGTCATGGAGGTTTATCCAGCCTTTTAGTGCATTTAAACTCACAAGGAAGCTTTTTGTATAAAGGGAACCTAGTGCAAACTATTTTGTGTAAAGCATTTAGGCTTTAGCTTTACACAACCGGCTTGCCTTCTAGCAGGTTTATGAGTTCTGGGAATACTAGAATTGCTGACCGACGGCCACTAGCCGGACGTAATACCTTGAGAATCCCCGCATTTTGAAGTTGTCGAATGATTGAGGCGGCTGTCACCTTAGTTGGAATACGAGCAAAGGTTGGGAAATCCACTGCCTGAAAAATTAGTCTTGAGAAAATGGCATCTAAAGCTTGGATGGCAAATTGCGAATGGGTAACTTCAACCACTTTGTCTTTCATGCTTTCATATAAATGTAACATTCCGCGCACATTTTCAATATTGATTGCCGCTTGTTCAATTATCGCAGTCAGGAAAAATTGAATCCATCCTTTCCAATCTTTTTGTTGGGATATGGCTTGCAATCTGGTAATATAAGCATCCCGATTAGCCTCAAGATAGGCACTTAAGTAAAACATCGGTCTTGATAATAATTTTTTGGCGAACAAAAAAAGGGGTACGAGCATCCGTCCTAATCTTCCATTGCCATCTAGAAAGGGATGAATAATCTCAAACTGGGCTTTGACGATTGCTAACTGAACCAGTCCGTCTTTCTCATCGAAATGCAAATATTTTTCCCAGTTATCTAAAGTTGGGGCGAGCTGATCTGGCGCTGGGGGCACAAAAGTAGCCTGCTCAATAGGCTGCCCAGGAGAAGCAATGTAGTTTTGAGTTCGTCGAAACTGTCCGGGGGCCTTATTACGTCCGCGCATGCTGTCTAAAAGAATGGCATGTAGATCCTTAACTAAATTAAGACAAAGGGGGCGTGTTTCAAGGCTTTCTATTGCCTTCCACATAGCCATCCTGTAGTTAATAATTTCCTTAATATCTTCGTGCTTAGATGCTTCCACATGATCTCTCGGATTTGCCTCATATTCTAATACTTCCTCCATACTTGCAATTGTTCCCTCAATCATAGATGACAACACAGCTTCCTGAGTAGTAAGAGGTGAAAGAAATACGTCGGGATTAACAATACCTTGCAACATTCCATCATATCTCGCTAACGCAGCATTGGCCTTACCTATCAATGAGACATGGGCGGCCCAATCTATATCAATGGGAAGTATATCAGGGATAAAGGGTTCCATTAGACATCCTCCTGCTCTTTATGATCGAAAATTATCGCCGCCCTAACGGCCCTTTCCGGCGAGTCAACAGGGGCTGACCGCTAAATCACCAACAACACCTTGTTCAGGACCCGCTGGGCCATTTTGGCCGCGGCCCGGCGCAGGCCCTCGGCCTTGGTGACCTCCCCGGCCTGGTAGCTAGGGTCCACCACGTAGTCCGACTCCAGGATCTGGGTATCTTTCCAGAGCACCTTGCCGTTGTCCCGCTGCTTCAGGGTCAGTTGCACCCGCACTATCACCCGCCGCACCGTGGACTGGGTGACGCTGGAAAAGGCAACCGACATATTGTCCACCGACTGGACCTTGCCGTCCAAAACCAGGTCGGCCTGATCCTCATAGGGGGTAACCTTGATCGCCCGGGTCTGGGAGAAGCTGCGGATCAGAGCGTTGGCCATGATGGCTTCCAGCCCCACCTCGGTGGAGCGGTTGGTAAACAGGGGCACGGCCAGGGTGCGGGTGACGCCGCCCACGGGTTCGTCCCCCAGGGGATGATAACCGCAGCCGCTGAGGAGCAGCAACGGCAGCAGGAGAAGCCAGCAACCGCGACCCTTTTTCATTGAGGAAACCTCAGGTGACGATATTGATCAGGACGATTCTCTTCAGTTTATCCTTAACCGGCACCACCCGCCGCGGGGCCTGGCCCTGCAGCCATTTCTGGATGGCGGGGTCGGACATAACCATATCGGTGATCTCAGCCGCGGTGGCCGTGACTGGCGCCACCAGCCGGCTTCTCACCTTGCCGTTGACCTGGACCACCAGGGTGCAGGCGCACTCCTCCAGGGCCTCCGCCCGGGCCTCCGGCCAGCAGCACTTTTGCAGGGAAGTCTGGTGTCCCAGGGCCTGCCACAGCTCCTCAGCCAGGTGGGGCACCATGGGATTGAGCAGCACAACAATGGCCTCCACCGCCTCCCGGAATACTTCCAGGGCCAGAATATCCCTGGGCAGGTTCTCGGCCGCCAGGTAAAAGGCGTTGATCAGCTCCATCACCGCGGCGATGGCGGTGTTGAAGTGGAAGGAGTCTTCGATGTCGTCGGTGACCTTCTTGATGGTGCGGTGCACCTTGTGGCGAAATTCCTGCAAGTCCGGGGAGAGCCCGCGGCCGTCGCCGGCGTAGGCGGCAACTTGCTGCAATTCCGGCAACAGCGAGTTTACCAGGTTCCAGAGGCGGTGCAGGAAGCGGTGGCAGCCGGCCACCCCCTGGTCGCTCCACTCCAGGTCTCTTTCCGGAGGCGCGGCGAACAGCAGAAACAGGCGGGTGGTGTCGGTGCCGTATTCCTCGATCAGGTACTCCGGGTCCACCACGTTGCCCTTCGATTTGGCCATCTTGGCGCCGTCTTTGAGGACCATTCCCTGGGTGAGGAGGCGCTGGAAGGGCTCGCCGATCTTAACCAGCCCCAGGTCCCGCAGCACCTTGGTAAAGAAGCGGGCATAGAGCAGGTGCAGCACCGCGTGTTCGATGCCGCCGATGTACTGGTCCACCGGCAGCCAATAGTCCACCCGGGCCTTGTCGAGGATGCCTTCCCGATAGTCGGGACAGGCGTAGCGCAGGAAATACCAGGAGGACTCCACAAAGGTGTCCATGGTGTCCACTTCCCGGCGGGCCGGACCGCCGCAGCCGGGGCAGGAGACCTCGTAGAATTCTGGCACTTGCGCCAGGGGTGAGCCCCCCTCCCCGGTGATCCGGACGTTAAGCGGCAGGACCACGGGCAGCTCGGCCGCCGGCACCGGCACCATCCCGCACTTTTCACAATAGATGATGGGGATGGGCGCCCCCCAGTAGCGCTGCCGGGAGATCAGCCAATCCCGCAGGCGGAAGTGCACCGCCGGTTTCCCCAGGCCCTTGGCTTTAAGAAAGGCGGCGATGGCTTCCCGGGCTGGGCCGCTGGCCAGGCCGCTAAACTCTCCGGAGTTCGTAAGGACGCCGTCTTCTTCATAGGCCGCGGGCAAATCGGCGGGCAGCGGGTGCGATTGGGCAGAAGGCGGCTCGACCACCACCCGGATGGGAAGCCGGTATTTCCGGGCGAACTCAAAATCCCGCTGGTCGTGGGCCGGCACCGCCATCACCGCGCCGGTGCCGTAGCCCATCAGGACGAAGTTGGCCACGTAAATGGGCATCTTCCAGCCGGTGACCGGGTTCAGGCAGTAGCGCCCGGTGGCGACCCCTTCCTTGGTGATCTCTTCCAGGGCCCCGCGGCTGCGGTTCTGGGCGGACCAAAAATCGACGAAGGCGCGCACCTCCGCCTCCTGGGCGCTGCCGCGGGCCAGTTCCAGGGCCAGGGGGTGCTCCGGGGCCAGGCTCATGAAGGTGGCGCCGAACAGGGTGTCGGCCCGGGTGGTGAAGACCTTGATGGGTTCGCCCCCGCCCTCCAGGGGGAATTGGATTTCCGCCCCCTCGGACTTGCCGATCCAGTTGCGCTGCATGGTGGCCACCCGCTCCGGCCAGTCCTGGAGCTGATCCAGGTCGGCCAGCAGCTCCTCGGCGTAAGCGGTGATCTTAAAGAACCATTGGTCCAGCTCCTTCAAGTGCACCGGGGAGTCGCAACGCCAGCAGAGGCCGTTTTCCACCTGCTCATTGGCGAGCACCGTGGCGCACTGGGGGCACCAGTTGACCGGGGCCTGCCGCTTGTAGGCGAGCCCCCTCCGGTACATCTCGATGAAGACCAACTGCTCCCAGCGATAATATTCGGGGTCGCAGGTGGCCAGCTCCCGGGGCCAATCATAGCTGTAGCCCAGGGCCTGGAGCTGGCCGCGCATGTAGGCGATATTCTCCGAGGTCCACCTGGCCGGGTGGAGCCCCCGGGCCAGGGCGGCATTTTCCGCCGGCAGGCCGAAGGCGTCCCAGCCCATGGGGTGCAGTACGTTGAACCCCCGCATCCGTTTGTAGCGGGCCACCACGTCGCCGATGGTGTAGTTGCGCACGTGCCCCATGTGGATGCGCCCGGACGGGTAGGGAAACATCTCCAGGACATAATATTTGGGGCGGCCGGGGTCTTCCCGGGCCTCATAGAGCCGCTCAGCCTGCCAAATCTCCTGCCATTTGGCCTCCAGGCGGCGGGGTTGATAACGGGGCGGCATGGGCGCTCCTGCTGACGTTGGTGGTCTGTTCCGCAATCGATTATTCATCTAAAAAGACTGATGTTCAACCCCCCCCTTTGGAAAAGGGGGGTGGGGGGGATTTAGTTTAACCTCCTGAAATCCCCCCAAATCCCCGCTTTTCCAAGGGGGACTTAACATGCCCAATCGAGCCTTCCAGTTCTGATATTAGGTCCAGCTAATTAGGAAACACTCCGATAGTTATCATTATAAATTACCATAGACCGGCCGGCGCCACAAATGATAAAGGACGCTACCGGCCCCGGAACCATTTCACCCTTGTATTTTCCGGGATTTTTGATTAACTTCTCACCATGGCGGCCCGTCCTGGCCTCAGCGTCATCATTCCCACTTACAACCGGGCGGCCCTGGCGCCAGAGGCGGTGGCCTCGGTGCTGGCCCAGACCTGGCAGGATTTTGAAGTCCTGGTGGTTGATGACGCCTCCACGGACGGCACCGCGGCGGCCCTGGCCGCCTTTGGGTCCCGGATCAGATTGCTGCGCAGCTCTTCCCGCCTCGGGGTGGCGGCCGCCAGGAATCTCGGCATCTGTGCGGCCCGGGGGCAGTGGCTGGCTTTCCTCGACTCCGACGACCTGTGGCGGCCGGAAAAGCTGGCCCGGCAGATGGCTTACCTGGCAGCCCATCCGGAACTGGTCCTCTGCCAAACCGAAGAGACCTGGGAGCGGCGAGGGCTTAAGGTTAATCAACCGCTCAGCCATCGGAAAATCGGGGGCTGGATCTTTTTCCCGTCGCTGGCGCGCTGCCTGGTGAGCCCCTCGGCGGTGGTCCTCAAGCGGACGGTTTTCGAGAGGCACGGCGGCTTCGATGAGAGTCTCCCCGCCGCCGAAGACTACGACCTCTGGCTGCGCCTCAGTTGGCGCTACCAGATTGGCCTGCTGCCGGAGGCCCTGGTCGTAAAAAGGGGCGGCCGCGCCGACCAGCTCTCCGCCCAATGGGGCCTGGACCGGTTTCGCATCCGGGCCCTCCTCAAACTCCTGGATGACCCGGAGTTGCCGGCCCCGGAGGCCCAGGCGGCCCGGCAGATGCTGGCCCGCAAGTGCGCCATCTACGCCCAGGGCTGTGAAAAGCGGGGCAGGCTTACGGAGGCCGGGGTTTACCTGGATTGGGGCAGACAGGCGGACGGCCGGGAGCCGATAAAGATTGACCGGGGCTGGATTGAAGGCCCCGGCGGCTTAGTAGGGACATTATCCGGTTAACGAGAGGCATATGACGGAAGAGAGAAAAAAACCCCTGGTGGAGCAGGTGCGGGCTGCGGGCTGAGCTTCCAAGATACCTCCGGGGGTCCTGGAGGACATCTTAAAGAGCCTGCCTTTTAAGAGCCATGCCGATCTCCTGGTGGGATTGGAGGCGGCGGACGACGCCGGGGTCTATCGTCTGACCCCGGAGCTGGCCTTGATCCAGACGGTGGATTTCTTTACCCCCATCGTCAACGATCCCTACGAGTTCGGGGCCATAGCCGCGGCCAACGCCCTTTCCGACATCTACGCCATGGGGGGCCGGCCTCTGCTGGCCATGAATATCGCCTGCTTTCCCCTGAAGAGCGAGTCGCCGGAGACCCTCAAGGCGGTGCTCCGGGGCGGCCTGGACAAGGTGCACGAAGCCGGGGCCCTGCTGGTGGGGGGCCACAGCGTCGAGGACCCGGAGATGAAATACGGCCTGGCGGTCACGGGGCTGGTGCATCCGGAGCACATCTACACCAAGGCTGGGGCCTGCCCCGGGGACTTGCTGCTGCTCACCAAACCCCTGGGCACCGGCATCATCGCCACCGCCTTGAAGGCCCGCCTGGCCTCCCCGGAAGCCGAGGCCGCGGCCATCGGGGTGATGGCCGCCCTCAACCGGGCCGGGGCCGAGGCCCTGGAAGGCCTGGAGGTGCACGCGGTCACCGACATCACCGGCTTCGGCCTGCTGGGACACGGCCTGGAGATGGCCCGGGCCTCCCAGGCGGAGTTCACCATTTTTGCGAGCCGGGTGCCGATCCTGTCCTGGGCCCGGGAATACGCCGCCATGGGCCTGGTGCCGGGGGGCAGCCACGCCAACCGCCGGTTTTGCGAAAATCACCTGACCCTCGAGGCCGGGGTGGATCCCTTAACCGCGGACCTCCTGAGCGACGCCCAGACCTCCGGAGGCCTGTTCATCGCGGTGGCGCCGCACCAGGCCGAGGTGCTGCTGAGCCGGCTAAAGGAGCGGGGGGTGGCGGACGCGGCCATCGTCGGCGAAGTGGGCACCAAAGGGGCGGGGCGAATCCGGGTTACCCCTTGAAGGCAGGGGTTAGGGGTTAGGGGTTAGTAATAAGCGCTGGCCCCTGGCGGTTCGGCGGGCACAGCCCGCCCTATAAAGACAGGTTGGAGTGAACCTAACGTGAAACCGGTGGACGAACAACTGGCCCTGATCAAGCAGGGCTGCCAGGAGATCATCCGGGAAGAGGACCTTAAGGCGCGGCTGCAGGAGGCCATCGCCACCGGCAAACCCTTGCGGATCAAGGCCGGGTTCGATCCCACCGCCCCGGACCTGCACCTGGGGCACACGGTGCTTATCCAGAAGCTCAAGCACTTCCAGGACCTGGGCCACCAGGTGATCTTCCTCATCGGCGATTTCACCGGTCTCATCGGCGACCCCTCGGGCAAGAGTGAAACCCGCCCGCCCCTGACGGAAGCAGAGGTCAAGGCCAACGCCGCCACCTACGAGCGCCAGATCTTTAAGATCCTGGACCGGGAGAAGACCGTTATCGACTTCAACAGCCGCTGGATGAAGGAAATGTCCGCCCGGGACCTGATCAGGCTGGCGGCCCGCCACACCGTAGCCCGCATGCTGGAGCGGGAGGACTTCCATAAGCGCTACAATTCCCAGACCCCCATCAGCATCCACGAGTTTCTCTATCCGCTGATCCAGGGCTATGACTCGGTAGCCCTTAAGGCCGACGTGGAGTTGGGCGGCACCGACCAGACCTTCAACCTCCTGGTGGGCCGGGACTTGCAGCGGGAATACGGCCAGCCGCCCCAGGTGGTGATCACCCTACCCCTGCTGGAAGGGCTGGACGGGGTGCAGAAGATGAGCAAATCCCTGGGGAACTACGTGGGGATCGACGAAGCCCCGGGAGTCATGTTCGGGAAGATCATGTCCATCTCTGATCCCCTGATGCTGCGCTATTTTGAACTCCTCACCGACATCGCCCCGGGGGAGCTGGCCCGCCTCCGGGATGACCTGGCCCAGGGCGGCAGGCACCCCCGCCAGGTGAAGGAGGAGCTGGCGCTGGAGCTCGTTGCCCGCTATCACGGCCAGGACGCCGCCCTCGAGGCCGCCCAAGAGTTTGCCCGCATCTTCCGGGACAAGGGACTGCCGGAGGAGGTTGAGGAGGTGGACCTGAAGGCTGCCGGCTCGAAGCTGTGGCTCCCCAAGGCTATGGTGGACGCGGGCCTGGCTGGCGGCACCTCGGAGGCTCGGCGCCTGATCACCCAGGGCGGGGTCCAGGTGGATGGAGAAAAGGTTACCGATGCCAACCTGGAGCTGGCCGCCGGGAATTCCTATCTTCTGAAGGTGGGTAAGAGGCGGTTCAAGAGGGTTACCCTTTCCGCGTGATCTTTGGCGGGGTGGCCGTCCCAGCCCTTAATTCTAACGATATGTTATCTCTATCGCGTATGTATCGCCTGATAGGAATAGGAGGCTCCCCATAGCCGTATGCCTATCGGAGAGTTGAGTGCCATTATTGTTGCGATTGCTACGGTTGCAATTGCTTTTTTCACATATACTTTATGGAGAGCTACATCTGGATTGTTCAAGGTCGCGGAAGAACAATCTAGGGACATGAAGGCTTCAATAGCTGTTGCCGAAAAAGCTGCCGAGGCCTCTATGAAATCCGCAGAAGTTGCAGAAAAAACATTGGTCAACATCCAGAGACCATGGATTAAAATCATAAATATGAGATTGAATGGGCCAAACCCGATTATATTCGCGGCTGAGGCGATAAACTTGAACGTGATTTACCAGTTGATAAATGTTGGCATAACTCCTGCCGTAGATGTTAAGATTCTTTTAAAGATGTTTATAAAGGATTGCGATCAAGACATGATAACTCCTGAAAAACTAAGGAATATATGTCTTGAAAAAGTTGATATAATCCCGGGCCTTACTGTAGCCGCTGGGATTATGGGATATATCTTCCCGAATGAGCCATCGCGAGAAGCGTCTATTAGTGGATTTTTTCCAATTAGCTATATTGAGAGAACCATGCAACGAAAAATCCAGACATTTAAATCGATTCTGATCGTAGGGCGTGTCACATATAAATTTCCGTTTGATGAAACTATCCACGTAACAGGAGGACTTTATTCCTTGGTTAGAAAAGATGGTACCCCAATTTTCCCAGCAAAAAAGGATGACAGTTTTCTCGCCGACGGAATAGCTCGCCAAATTGAGGCAGATAAACTGAACATGGAGTGTATTTGGTATGGCTATGCCGATTAACATCCATAAAATTAGCAAAATCCTTCCCCTAACTATTTATGACTCACATTTTTTAAAGCTCAAAACAACGACACCCTAGCGCAAGTAAAAAAAGGCTTCGGTTGTGAAATTTCGTAGGGTGTGTCTCACGCACGGAAAAAAAACCAGGCGGTGCGCAATGCGCACCCTACACCGCAGGCGGTGCGTAAGACGCACCCTAACCCGCTCATAGGCCCGGCTGTACCCGTAAGTGCTTTCCGGCAATAGCAAGGTTCATAGAGGAATCGAGAGACTATGAAAAACGTCCGCAAAATCGTCCTGGCCTATTCCGGCGGCCTGGACACCTCGGTGATCCTCAGGTGGCTCAAGGAGACCTATCAGTGCCCGGTGGTGGCCTTCTGCGCCGACATCGGCCAGGGAGAGGAATTGGCCACAGTGGCGGCCAAGGCCCGGGCCACCGGCGCCGACCAGGTCTTCATCGAGGACCTCAAGGAAGAGTTTGTCCGGGATTTCGTCTGGCCCATGTTCCGGGGCAACGCCCTCTATGAAGGGGCCTATCTGCTGGGCACCTCCATCGCCCGGCCCCTGATCGCCAAGGCCCAGGTGGAGGTGGCCGCCAAAACCGGGGCGGACGCGGTGAGCCACGGGGCCACCGGCAAGGGCAACGACCAGGTGCGCTTCGAGCTCACCTACCAGGCCCTGGCCCCGGATCTCGCGATCATCGTGCCCTGGCGGCAGTGGGACCTTCAGGGCCGGGCCGATTGCGTGGCCTATGCCCAAAAGCACGGCATCCCGGTGCCGGTGACCACGGAGAAACCCTACTCCAGCGACCGCAACCTCCTGCACCTGAGCTTCGAGGGCGGCATCCTGGAGGACCCCTGGGCCGAACCCCCGGCGGAGATGTTCCTGCTCAGCAAATCCCCCCAGGAGGCCCCGGATAAGCCCCGCATCCTTACAATCGACTTTGAGGCCGGCGACCCGGCGGCGGTGGACGGAGAGCGCCTCAGCCCGGCGGCTCTGCTGGCCCGCCTCAATGACCTCGGAGGCGCCCACGGCGTCGGCCGGGTGGACCTGGTGGAAAACCGCTACGTCGGCCTGAAATCCCGGGGGGTGTACGAGACCCCCGGCGGCACCATCCTGCGGGCCGCCCACCAGGCGGTGGAATCGATCACCCTGGACCGGGAGGTGATGCACCTCCGGGACAGCCTCAGCCCCCGCTACGCCGAATTGATCTACTACGGTTACTGGTTCGCACCGGAGCGCTATGCCTTGCAGAAGCTGATCGATGAGGCCCAGCGGCCGGTGACCGGCACCGCCCGGCTGAAGCTCTATAAAGGCAACGTCACGGTGGTGGGCCGGAAGAGCGGCAATTCCCTGTACCGCCCCGACCTGGTGACCTTCGAGGCCGGGGGCGACTACCGGCAGGCGGACGCCGGCGGCTTCATCCGCCTCAACGCCCTGCGCCTCAAGATCCGGGCCAAGCTGGAGGGGAAGTGAGAGTTCAAAGTTCAAAGTTCAAAGTTCAAGGTTAAAAGCAAAATCAAATGCGAAGGCTTTAGTTTTCAGCTTTGAGCTTGATATCTCTGGGAAAACCAACTTTGTCACCCTGAGTGAAGCGAAGGATTTCGTATTTCCTTAGTATTTATGAGATTCTGCGGTCGCTACGCTCCCTCAGAATGACAAAAATGGGGACTTTCGCTGGGTTTTCAACTTTGAACCTTGAACTTTGAACTGACTAAAGAGGCGGTAAATTCTGCAATACTCGCACTACCTGGTATCGGGACTCTGCTGGTCCGTGGGGCTGCTGATGCTCTTCTGGCAGCCCGGCCGCAACCTCTGGGTCGGGGTGCGCCTGCCCTGGACCCTGGCCGATGCCGCCCTCTGGAAGAAATCCTGGCGCCTGGCCTCCCGGCTGTTGATGGTCATGGGGATCACCGTCCTTTTTTCCTGGAGGGCTTTTTTCATTTCCACGGCCCATCTCATCGGCCTGACCTGCCTCTACACCGCGCTCCGCTATCGCCTCAAGTACGGGACCTGGCGGTATTGGAAGGAACCCGGCTGGATCAACTACCGCCCGGTGGTGCGCTGTAGGCACTGCGGCCATTTCCAAAACCTGCGGGACGAGGGCGAATTGCCGGCGTGCGCCTGCGAGGCCTGCGGGCGCCCCTGCCGCAGCCGGCCCCAGGAGGCCCAACTGGAATCATGTCAACCCGAAGAGATTTCCAAGGAACCTCTCTGATTGTCTCCTTGCCCTTGGGGGTTATCCTGTCTAGGCCTCCTCCTGCCAAAGGCTGCCCGGGACCGGGCCCTGGTCTCCCATATCTCGCCGGGCTCTTGACTTTTACCGGAATTATCCTTATCCGATAGGCCAGTCGCTTGATCTAGCAATTCTGGTGGCTGAACCCGGGCAAAGGGATCCTCAAAATCATTTCTGACTGCCGCGGCCAGTCCTGCCGCATAAATTCAGATAATGGGGGGCGGAAAAAGTGAACGTAGCGGAGAAGTTTGAGCAGGACATCATTGAGACCGGGGCCGGAAGTCTCACCATCACCTTTATCGGCCACGGCACCTTGATGTTTGCCTTCGGGGGCCGGGTCATCCATGTGGACCCCGTGGGGGAGTATGCCGATTACCGGACGCTCCCCAAGGCGGACTTGATTCTCATCACTCACGAACACGGGGACCACCTGGATGCCCAGGCGGTGGCATCGCTGCGGCAACCCTCCACCCGGGTCGTGCTGAACCAGGCGGGCGCATCCCAGGTGCCCGGGGGCCTGGTCATGAAGAACGGGGAGAGGAAGACCGAGGGCGGCCTGCAGATTGAAGCGGTCCCGGCCTACAACCTGGTGCACCTGCGGCCCGGAGGCGAACCCTTTCATCCCAAGGGCGGCGGCAACGGCTACGTAATCACCTTCGGCGGCACAAGGGTCTATGTGGCCGGGGATACGGAGAACGTCCCGGAGATGAAGGCTCTTAAGAACATCGATATCGCTTTTCTGCCTATGAATCTCCCTTACACCATGACGCCGGAGATGGCGGCGGATGCGGCCCGGGCCTTCAAGCCTAAAATTCTCTACCCGTACCACTACGGCAGCACCGATGCCAGCAAGCTGGCGGACCTGCTGCAAGAGAGCCCGGAGATCGAGGTACGGGTCCGCAACCTGAAGTGAGCCGGCAGGTTTGGGCTTTTCGGCGGCGGCCAAGGCGGCCGCCTAATCTCGGATTATTAAGGTCAAGGCAGGATCAAAGGAGGAGTTGGGATGAAAGTTGGTAAGAGGTTGTTTCCGGTCATCGGGGTCATCGGTTTAGGCCTCCTGGCCTGCGTGTGGCAGCCGGGGCTCACGACCCCCCGGAGTTGGGCTGAGGAAAAACCGGCGGCGGCCGCCGCGGAGCAGGGGACGCCGGTGGAAATCAAAGTTCCGTCGGGGACTCTCGATGCCATCACCGCCATCCTGACCCGGCGCAGTATCCGGGACTATTCGCCGCACCCGATCCCCGAAGAGGACATCAAGCTGTTGCTGGAAGCCGGTTTGAGCGCGCCGTCGGCCTTCGATGAGAAGTCCACGGAGTTTGTGGTGATAAATGACCGCAAGATCCTGGACCAAATCCATAGTTTCAATCCCAATCCCAAGACCTTCCAGCTCAAGAAGGCCACGGTGGCCATAATGGTGTGCGGCAATCAGGCCAAAGAGAAGAAGGAGCCGGGGAAGGGGTTTTGGATGCTGGATGGGGCGGTGGCCAGCGAGAACATCCTCATCGCGGCCAATTCCCTGGGGCTGGGGGCGGTCTGGACCGCCATCTATCCTTTCCAGGACCGAGTTGCCAAGGTGCAGAAGCTGCTGAATCTGCCGGAAGACGTCATCCCTCTGAACATCATTCCCATCGGCTACCCGGCGGAGAGGAAGATGCCGCACCCTTATGACGCCTCCCGGGTGCACACCAATCACTGGTAAAAAAGGCGTTCCGCGAGGCCCCGCCTGGCAACTCAGGGAAGGGAGCCCCCAGGGGAAAAGGAATTAAAGATGTCCCGGGCCGGGGAAGATCCCCCGGCCCGTTCCGGTGGCCGCTCCCCAAAGACCCGCCGCCCGGCGGGGCTGGTCTCACTCCAGCCGGCAGCCGGGAGCCGTCCCGAGAAAGGTTAGCCCGGCCGCCGCCTCTGCTCAAGCCTGCTTTTTCTCGGATTTGGCCTTGGCCTTGGCTTTGAATTTCACGGCGTCGATGACGAACCTCTCGTGGTAGCCCTCTGAGATCAGGTCCACTTCGTCATCGGCCTCCAGGAAAAAGGTGAGTTTCCGCCCTTCCACCTTTTCCAGGCGGCCCCGGACCGTCACCGTCAGTCCCGGCGGGGTGGCGGCCAGGTGGCTCAATTGAACCCCGATCCCCACCGTCTGCTCCCGGGGCCAGTCCAGGTGAGGGTTGACCGCCCGGATGCAGGCCCATTCGAAGAGGCCCACCATATAGCCGGTGGCCAATACCTGCGGCATCTCCTGGAACTCGGGTGATTCGGGGAACAGGTGGGGGACGGTCTTGTTCTCCGGCACAGTGAATTTGAACTCAAAACTGAGGCCGGGTTGTAAAGAATCATTCATGGGGAACCTCCTTAAAAGACAGTTTTCTGTTTTCCGTTTTCTGTTTTCAGTTTGCCGCATCTGCCGAGGGGCCTTGGCTTTCGACAGGGCAAAGGCAAAGTGTTTTCCTTTTTATTTTTGGACTTATTAGTGGGAGTGCAAGATAGATTAAATTCCCCCTCACCCTAGCCCTCTCCCCCATCGGGGGAGAGGGGATAAATAAGGGATTCCATGAGGCTCCCGTTCATATCCAGGCCTTGGGTTCTTACCGAAAACGGAAAACCGCCCTTTCCGTCTTTGCCAAGGGGCTTTGATTCGTTGTTGATTTTGCCTTTCTCGGAAAACGGGAAATGGTCAGTTGCCCTGGTGGCTAATTTCTGCTAAAAAGTAAGATAAGTAAAATTAATAATTTTTATATTTATCATCAAGAAATCTTATGGAATGGCAGCAGCTTCTGGGGTTCTACCAGGTGGCCCGGTTGGGGAGCTTTACCAGGGCGGCGGCGGCCACCTTCCGGAGCCAGTCCGCCCTGAGCCAGCAGGTCCGGGCCCTGGAAGCGGAGCTCGACTGCCTCCTCCTGGAGCGTCTGGGCAACCGCCTGCGCCTCACCCCTGCCGGCGAAAAGCTCCTGGACTTTTCCCGGACCCTGCTGGCCGGCTATGAAACCCTCAAAGAAGAGCTCCACGAACTCAAAGGGACCAACCAGGGGACCCTGCGCCTGGCCGCGGCCTTCACCACCCTCTACCGCCTGCTGCCCGAGGCGCTGCTCGTCTATCGCCGGCTGTTTCCCCAGGTCGACCTCACCCTCCTGGACCGCTCCCAGGCGGCAGTCCTGGACCTGGTGAAAGAAGGCGAGGTCGATTTCGGCCTGGCCCTGGAATCGCTGGTGCCCAAGGAGCTGGCCGCGAGGCGCTGGCAGCCTCTGGTCCCGGTCCTCCTGACCCCCCGGGACCATCCCCTGGCGGCCGCCAAGCGCCTCAGCCTGCGGCAGATCGTCCGCTATCCCCTGATCTTGCCGCCCCGGGACCCCGGCTATCCCTGGCGCCGGGTCCTGGACGAGCGCTTCCGCGCCCTCTCCCTCGCCCCCCGGATCGTCATGGAATCGGCCAACGTGGAGTTGAGCGCCCTTTACGTGGAAATGGGCCTGGGGATCTCCTTCGCCACCCTGGCCAGGACCAGGCCCCGCCCCGGCCGCCGATTGGCCTTCATTCCCCTTCCCGGTTACTTTCAGCCGGATCACCTGGCCCTGGTGCAGCGCCGGGACCGGGTTCTCAGCGGCTACAAGAAGGCCTTTATAAATCTCCTCTTTGGCGATACCAGCGTGGGCAGCTTTCAGCCCTCAGCCAGCAGAGATCAGCCCAAAACCATTGGACCTGCTGCCCCTAGCCACCTCTAGAAAATTGGAGTCAATCAAAATGAGATACCCCCAAAAGATAGACCCTTTTTATGAAGTTGAAAGCCGGCGGCAGAGAGCTGCAAGCTTATGAAACGGCGTATCTATTTGCGGATGCAGTCCCTGGAGGAGGCCCGGGAGCTCTGGTTTTCCCGGTTCGATCCCCAACGCCCGGCGGGTGTGGAGGAAGTCCCGACGCTTACGGCTGCCGGCCGGGTGACCGCGGCCCCGGTGATGGCGCGGCGTTCCAGCCCGGCGGCGCACCAGGCGGCCATGGATGGCTTTGCGGTGGCGGCTGCGGCTACCTTCGGGGCCACCCCGGAGGCCCCCAGGCGTTTGCACCTGGGCCGGGAGGCCACCTCGGTCAACACCGGCCACCTGATGCCGCCGGGGACCGACGCGGTGATCATGGTGGAGCAGATTCCCGACCCCGAGGCCGACCCCATCGTGGTGGAGGCCCCGGTCATCCCCTGGCAGCACGTCCGCCGGGTAGGCGAAGATCTGGTAAAGGGGGAAATGGTCCTTCCGGAAGGAACGGAAATCTCCCCGTGGTCCCAGGGGGCCCTGCTGGCCGCCGGCGTCACCCGGGTTAAGGTGCGAAGCCTTCCCCGGGTGGCCATCATCCCCACCGGCAGCGAGCTGGTGCCGGCCTCCGACCTGGAGCAAGAACCGGCCGCCGGCCGCCTGCCGGAATTCAACTCGGTCATCCTTTCCGGCCTGGTGGCTGAGGCCGGCGGCCTCCCCTGGGTTCAGGACATCGTTCCCGACGATCCGGAGATGCTCAGGGCAGCCTTGGAAAAAACCCTGGCGGCCGCCGACCTGGTGCTCATCAATGCCGGCTCTTCCGCGGGCACCGAGGATTACACCTACCAGGCGGTGGCCGCCCTGGGCCAGGTGCTGGTGCACGGGGTGGCCATGATGCCGGGGAAGCCCACCCTGTTGGGGGTGGTGGCGGGCAAACCGGTGATCGGCAACCCCGGATATCCGGTGTCCGCAGTCCTTTCCTTCGAGCAGTTCGCCGGGCCCCTGATCGCCGGGATGGCGGGGAAGAGGCTTAAGGCGCGGCCCGTACTCACGGTCCATCCGGCCCAGAACCTGCCTTCCCGGCCCGGCCTCACCGAATTCATCCGGGTAACCTTGGGCCGGGTGGGGGACAAGGTCATCGCCACGCCGCTGCCCCGGGGCGCGGGCGCCATCACTTCCCTGGTGCGGGCCGACGGCCTGCTGACGATCCCCTCCCTGAGCGAAGGCCTGGAGGAGGACCGGCCGGTGGCCGCGGAGTTGCTGGTGGCCGCCGACGAGATCGACGGCACGCTGGTGGTCCTGGGGAGCCACGACAACGCCCTGGACCTCCTGGCCACCCTGCTGCGCCGCTTTGATCCGCGGCTGCGCCTCTCATCCGGCCACGTGGGCAGCCTGGGAGGCCTGATGGCCCTGCGCCAGGGCCGGGCCCACCTGGGCGGCTGCCACCTGTTGGACCCCGAGACCAAAATCTACAACATTTCCTTCATCGAGCGCCATCTCGCCGGAGTGCCCCTGAAACTCATCAACCTGGCCTGGCGGCAGCAGGGGCTGATGGTGGCCCCGGGCAACCCCAAAAACCTCAACTGCATCAAAGACCTGGCCCGCCCCGGGGTGCGCTTCATCAACCGGCAAAGGGGCGCCGGCACCCGCCTGTTGCTCGATATTCTCCTCAAGGAGGAGGGCCTGGCGGCCGATTCCATCCAGGGCTACGCCCGGGAGGAATACACCCACATGGCAGTGGCGGTGAATGTCTCCTCCGGCACCGCCGACGCCGGGCTGGGGATCCTGGCGGCGGCCAGGGCCTTGGGGCTCGATTTTATCCCGCTGAGGCCGGAGCGCTACGACCTGGTGGTGCCGGAAACCACCTTTGCCGAAACCCGCTTCCAGGTCCTGCTGGAGGTTATTCGCTCCCCCCAATTTCGGGAGGCGGCCACCGCCCTGGGGGGCTACGACCTGAAGGACTGCGGCCGGATTATTTGGCAGCAATAACGGTATCAGCTGTCAGCTATCAGCCATCAGCTAAAAGCCAAAGATTGGGTGATAAATTTGCAACTTTTCGAAAAAGCCGGAGCTTGGGAAGGAGGATTAAGGAAATGGTGGGCGGTGCCCACCCCACATCAGATTAAGCAGCAATATTTAGGGGCGCTTTGCGCACCCATTCTCCCTAAGGAGGTGTTTCCATGCAGTTGCAGAACTCCCAGACGGAAAAGAACCTGCTGACCGCCTTTGCCGGTGAATCGCAGGCCCGGAACCGTTACAGCTTTTATGCCAGCCAGGCCCGCAAGGCCGGATACGAGCAGATTGCCGCGATCTTCCAGGAGACCGCGGACAACGAAAAGGAGCACGCCAAGGTCTTTTATAAGCACCTGGGGGAGGGCAGCGCCGAAATCAGCGCGGGCTATCCCTTCCACCTGGGGGATACCCTGAGCAACCTGGAGGCTGCGGCCGAGGGCGAGAATTATGAGTGGACCACCATGTATCAGAATTTTGCCGAAGTGGCCCAGGAGGAGGGATTCAAAGAGATCGCCGTCTCCTTCCGGGAAATCGCCAAGGTGGAAAAATTCCACGAAGCCCGCTACCGGGCCCTGGCGAAACGCCTGGCAGACGATACCCTGTTCCACCGGCAGGAGGCCGTCACCTGGCACTGCCGCAACTGCGGTTATGTGGTGGCGGGTAAGAATCCGCCGGAAACCTGCCCTGCCTGTAAGCATCCCCGGGCTTATTACGAAGAACTGGCCAAAAATTATCTATGAGGCGGGGCCCTGCTCCAGCGGGCGCCTCATCAGGGGGTAAGGTTAGGGGAAACGGTATGTCCGAAGATGATGATGAATATCCTTATGAGGAGGACGAGGAAGTTTCACGGCCGCGTGACGCTAAGGTTGACGAGGCAAAAAGGGTTTTAGTGTCCGATTATTTTCCGAAAAAGGGAACGGGAGTTTATTATGCCCGCCAACTTGAAATTTGGCTTGAGCGGAAATTTTTCCATTGGATTACAAAGAAGGCGCTTAATGAACTCGTTAAAGAGGACCGAATCGGGTTCATAGCGGAGAAAGCGGGACACCATAAGGCACATTTCTATTATCCCAAGAGGCACCGGTATCCTCGTCGGCAGATCAGGCAGACACTATCCCTGATTGCCGAGTTTTCAGAGCCGACATTTACGCGGGCCCTTGGCCATTATGGCGAGCTATTGGCCGATTCAGGATTTGCTAACATGGGTTTCCGTATCCTCCAACGCAAAGTTAGAGAGGTTGATGGCAAACGCTGGACAAAATCTAACCACGACCTTGACCGCCTCATTCAGAGGGACGGTGAGCGGTACGGGGTCGAGATTAAGAACCAGCTCGGCTATATTGACCTAACCGAATTTCGAACCAAGCTCGCTATGTGTCGTCACTTAGGCATTCGGCCTATGTTTATCACCCGGATGATGCCAAAGAGCTACAATTATGATGTGTATAAGGCGGGGGGGTTTTCGCTTATTTTGGAAAACCAGCATTACCCGCTCATGGCGAACGATCTGGCAAAGCGAGTGAGGGAGAGCTTGCAGCTTCCTGTATTGTGCATTAGTCAGCTTCCGGAGAAGACCCTATCCCGCTTTGAGGCGTGGCACGAAAAGGAGCTTGAGAAATCGCGTAAAAAGCTTTGATTTATGTGAAATACCCAAAGGTATTCACATGGGCGATAGGGCAACCACCTGATAGGACTCAGTAAAGCGCTTCCCCCTGTGAATACGATATTGCTATCTATTCTTGGGATGGCCCGATATAAATCGAGGCTGAGTGACCGCCCGCCCTGCAATGGGGCTGGTCATTCGTAGTTTGTCTCCGGTCCTAATTTTTTCTCGTTCCCAAGCTCCCGCCGGGGGACGCCAATTTTACCCCAAGCTCTCCAGGGGGGTATCTTTCCGGGTTGGTCCCGGGGGTCCGTTTTCGGGCCCTTTTTTTTCCCTTCTTGAAAGCAAAACGTGGTAATATGATTGCCTAAACAAAGGCACAAGGCAGATGGTCTCAGGCATCTGGCGGCGCCCGGGAGCCGCAGGAAAAAGTCTTTCCCCCACGGCTTCCTTAGGGCGGGCCGGACCCCACCCGGGGGTGAGGACCGGACCGGCCCAAGCAGAACCAAATCAGAGAGGGAAGGAGGCATGGCGTGTTTAACAAGATCCTGGTTCCGTTGGACGGCTCGGATTTGGCAGGCAAGGTGCTTCCCAAGGCCGAGGATTTGGCGAATTGCTTTGGTTCGCAACTGGTGCTCTTGACGGCGGGCTCCGAAGAGGTGGGCGAAATCGGCGAGTCTTCCCCGGAGGTCAAGACCGAGGCGGTGGCCCGGATGCCGGCGGTCAAGTACCTGGAGGCCACCGCGGCGGCCTTGCGGGCCAAAAATTTAGCGGCTACCTGGGTCTTCAAACAGGGCGACCCGGCCCAGGAAATCATCAATTATGCGGGCGCTCACCAGATGGATCTCATCCTCCTGGGCAGCCATGGCGCCGGCGAGGTCGCCTGGCTGCTGGGCAGCGTGGCCCACCGGGTGGTCAGCCACTCCCCGGTCCCGGTGCTGTTGCTGCGGGTCTTGGGGCCCAAACTGCCGGAGCATAAGGATGAACTCGCTTATTTTTCCATGTAACCGGAGACTCCGGGCGCGCACCCGGATTTAGGATTAAACCAGCAAAAGGAAGGGCTTAAAATGAATGCTTTGACCCTGGTCTTCGTAGCATTGTGCGTGTTTGCCCTGGCCTACCGGTTTTACGGCCTGTTCATCGCCAACCGGGTCATGGAGCTGAAGGAGGAGAGGTTGACCCCGGCGGTGAAAATGGCCGACGGTATCGATTATGTCAAGACCAACAAGTTTATCCTGTTTGGCCACCATTTCGCCGCCATCGCCGCCGCCGGGCCACTGTTGGGGCCGGTGCTGGCGGCCCAGTTCGGTTATTTGCCGGGAGCCCTGTGGATCATCATCGGCTGCGTGTTGGCCGGCGCCGTGCATGACATGGTGGTGCTCTTCGCCTCGGTGCGCCACAAGGCCCAGAGCCTGGGCAAGATCGCCGAGAAGGAAATCGGCACGGCGGTGGGCCACGTGGCCTCGGTGACCATCCTCTTCATCGTCATCCTCACCCTGGCGGGCCTGTCCATTGCGGTGGTCAACGCCATGTTTAGCAGCCCCTGGGGGACCTTCACGGTCCTTTCCACCATCCCCATCGCCCTCCTCATGGGGGTTTATCTGCACGTCTGGCGGCCCGGCGACGTCCTGGGCACCAGCATCATCGGCGTGGTTCTGCTGTTCGCGGCGGTCCTGGCCGGGCCTTATGTGGTCGCCAGTCCTACCCTGAAGGCCCTGTTCACCATGACCAAAACCCAAATTGCCTTTCTTATCATTATTTACGGCTTTGTGGCCTCGGTGCTGCCGGTCTGGCTGCTCCTTTGCCCCCGGGATTACCTGTCCACTTATCTGAAGATCAGCACCATCGCGGCCCTGGTTCTGGGTATCGCCCTTGTCCGGCCCACCCTCCTGATGGAGCCGATCACCAAGTTCGTCCACGGCGGCGGTCCGATAATTGCCGGGCCGGTCTTCCCCTTCGTCTTTATCATCATCGCCTGTGGGGCCTTATCCGGCTGGCACGCCATCATCGGCACCGGCACCACCCCCAAGATGCTCCCCAATGAACGGGACGTCCTATTCGTGGGCTACGGCGCCATGCTGGTGGAAGGTCTGGTTGCCATCATGGCCCTGGTGGCCGCCTGCGTCCTGGTGCCGGCCGATTACTTCGCCATCAACGCGGCTCCCGCCGCCTTTGCCAAACTCGGCATGGCCACGGCCCACCTGCCGCAGCTGGCCAAGGAGGTGGGGGAAACGATCCAGGGCCGGCCCGGCGGCGCCGTTTCCCTGGCCGTGGGCATGGCTTACATCTTTTCCTCCATTCCTATCATGAAGAACTTGATGGGCTACTGGTATCACTTCGCCATCATGTTCGAGGCGGTCTTCATCCTCACCGCGGTGGATACCGGCACCCGGGTGGGCCGCTTTTTCCTCCAGGAAATGATCGGCATGGCCTTCCCCAAGTTCCTGGAGCGGGGCTGGTGGCCCGGCATCGTCAGCACCAGCGCCATCTTCGTCTGCTCCTGGGGTTATCTGGTGGTTACCGGCAGTATTAGCACCATCTGGCCGCTGTTCGGCATGTGCAACCAGCTCCTGGCCTCCAGCGGCCTGATCATCGTCACCACCATGATCATCCGGCTGAACAAGGCCAAATACGCCTGGATCACCGCGATTCCGGGGGTCCTCATGGCCTTTGTCACCATGGATGCCGGCTACCTGCTGCTGACGGGCCTCTATCTCCCCAAAGGGATGTATCTTTTGGCGGCCTTGGCCATTATCATCATGATCGGCATGGTGATAGTCTTCGTGGGGGCCTTTAAGAGATGGGTCGAACTCCTGCAGATCAAGACTACGGTGTGGGACGACGCTGGCGACCGAGTCCTGGAGGTGGTGCCGGAATAAGGCGGCCGGCCTGGCGGGGCCGGGGGCGGCAGTCGCCCAGGCTCCCACCGTGGTTGGGTTGCCTCTAAAGCCAGCATAGCGCCTCTGGAATATCCTTAATATCTCTTGCTCCCCCGACTCCCCCTCCCTGAGAGGGGAGGGGGCTGGGGGAGGGTGGCAACATATGGTAAATGAAAGATAAATTACCACCCCCACCCGGTGTCGTCCCCTCAAGGGGGAGGAAAAAAAGCAAGGCATTAGGCACCGTTTCCATGGAACCTAACGCTAGCAGGGTGTCCGTAAAACACTGCAACCGCCAGGAATACTAGCGAGCGGCGCGGGGCTTGAGGGGATTCGGGGATCGGGGGCCATGTCGGGGTATTGGGGGGGATTGTTGGTGCTGTCATACCTGCTGGGCTCCATCCCCAGCGGGCTTATCGTGGCCCGGGCCCTGGGGAGCCCGGACCCCCGCAGCGGGGGCAGCGGCAACCTGGGCGCCGCCAACCTCTATCGCCTGCTGGGCCTCAAGGCCGGCCTCCTCACCCTTCTGGGAGACGTCCTCAAGGGGGCCCTGCCCACGGTGCTGGCCCGCCTCTGGCTGGCGCCCCTGGGGCCCTGGCATCAGGCGGCGGTGGCCTCGGTGGGGGCGGCCGCGGTCCTGGGGCACGTCTTCCCCCTGGGTGTTGGTTTTAAGGGGGGCAAAGGGGTGGCCACCACCTTCGGAGTGGTGACCGCTCTTTGCCCCTGGGCCGGGCTGAGCCTGGTCCTGGTTTACCTGCTGGCCCTGAGCCAGATCCGCATTTTTTCCATCGCGGCTCTCATCGCCGCTTGGCTGCTGCCGGTGGCCGTGGGCCTCTTTTCCGGCTCCAAGGCCTATCTCCTCCTGGCCGGGGCCCTGTCGGGGTTGGTCCTGGCCTGCCACCGGTCCAATTTGCAGCGGTTTTTCCGGGGCGAAGAACCGCGGCTTTAGAAAAGGCCGAATGCTCCCTTGAAAAGTTGTGAGGAATTGCTGGCACCGGCGTCTCTCCTGTGCGGACCTGGTTGCTGGGGCGCATTTCGCCGGAAACCGCTTAACGTAGCAGTGGCAGCGAGTCGGTAACTGAGAAGCGACGGAGCGGCACTATGCTGATCAAGGATTGGATGACCCGGGACCCCGTAACCATCACTGACGACACCTCCCTGATCCGGGCCATGCATATTATCAATGAGCATCGCTTCCGGCGTCTGCCGGTGATGAGCGCCGGCCGCCTGGTGGGCCTGGTCACCGACCGGGACCTGAAGGCCGCCGCCCCGTCCAAGGCCACCGCCCTGGACGTGCACGAGGTGTATTATCTGATGGCGGAGATGCCGGTAAAGGAGATCATGAGCCGCGACCCGATCACCGTCTCCCAGGAGGCCACGGTGGAGGAGGCCGCCCAAATCATGCTGGCGCACACCTTCTCGGGGCTGCCGGTGGTAGACGCCGGAGGCTCACTGGCAGGCATCATCACCCAGTCGGACATCCTCAGGGCCTTACTCCATATCAGCGGCAGCCTTCAAGGCGGGGTGCAGTTCGCCCTGCGCCTGGAAGACCGGCCCGGGGTCCTCAAGGAGGTGGTCGACCTGATAGGGGCAAAGGAGGGGCGGCTTATCAGCCTGCTGAGCTGCTACCTGAGCCCCGAGGAAAACCGGCGGGAGGTCTATGTGCGGGTGAAGAACCTCTCCCCGGAAGCGGTGGCGGCCATCCAGGCGGAGTTGGCGGCCCGCTTTGAGGTCCTCTATGTGATTAAGGAGAGGGGAGGGGAAAATAGATAGTTCAAGGTTCAAGGTTCAAAGTTAAGGGCGATTCATTGGCAGGTTTGTTTTCAACTTTGAACCTCGAACTTTGAACTTTGAACTTTTTTTACTCTCACAGATGCTCGATCAAGGCCTGGCCGAAGGCGGAGCAGGAGACTTCCCGGCTGCCGGGCAGCAGCCGGGCCAGGTCGTAGGTGGCCAGCCCCGCTTGCAGGGTGCGGGGCAGGGCCCGGTGGATAAGCTGAGCCGCCTCCTGCCAGCCCAGGTACTCGAGCAGCATGGCCCCGGAGAGGATGAGGGAGCCGGGATTGACCTTATCCTGGCCGGCGTACTTGGGGGCGCTGCCGTGGGTGGCTTCGAAGATGGCGCAGTTATCCCCGATATTGGCCCCCGGCGCCATCCCCAGCCCCCCCACCTGGGCCGCCAGGGAGTCCGAGAGGTAGTCGCCGTTCAGGTTCGGGGTGGCGATCACCTGATACTCCGTGGGCCGCAGCAACACCTGCTGGAAGAGCGAGTCGGCTATCCGGTCGTTGAAGAGCACCTTGCCGGGAGGCAAGACGCCCTGAAAGCGGGTGGCCAACTCCGCCTCGGTGGTCACCTTGTCGCCGTATTCCATCGCCACCTCATAGCCCCAGTTCTGGAAGGCCCCCTCGGTGTACTTCATGATGTTGCCCTTGTGCATCAGGGTGACCGTGGCCCGCTTATGTTCCAGGGCGTAGTTCAGGGCCATGCGAATCAGGCGCTTGCTGCAGCGCTCAGTCATGGGTTTGACGCCGATGGCCGCGGTGGGGTCCAGGGAGCAGCCCATCTCGGTGTTGAGGAAGGCGATGACCTTTTGGGCCTCGGGGCTGGTGGCCGGCCACTCGATCCCGGCGTAAACGTCTTCGGTGTTTTCCCGGAAGATCACCATGTCAATCAGCCCCGGCTCTTTCAAGGGGCTGGGCACGCCTGGGTAATAGCACACCGGCCGGATGCAGGCGTACAGGTCCAGGACCTGGCGCAGGGTGACGTTCAGGGACCGGAAGCCGCCGCCGATGGGGGTGGTGAGGGGCCCCTTGAGCGCCACCCGGAACTCCCGGAGGGAGGTGAGGGATTCCACCGGCAAATAGCTGCGGGTCTGCTTGAAGGCCTTTTCGCCAGCCAGGACCTCCTGCCAGACGATTTGCCGCTGGCCGCCGTAAGCCTTGGCCACCGCGGCGTCCAGCACCGGCCGGGTGGCCTGCCAGATATCGGGGCCGGTGCCGTCGCCGGCGATGAATAAAATTATGGGGTGCTGGGGGACCTGCAACCCCCCTCCGGGGGCCGGGGTGATCTTTTGACCGGTAGGACGATCTTTCGCCATGCCTTTCCCTTTCCTGAGAGTTGCCTAATATTTCAACCTATTTTGGACGCCGGCGCAAGTCCCCTCCCTCCTGGCGCCCGGAGTTTCCCGGGCGGCAGAACCGGGGGATATTTCCGATTCGAGAATAGATGGCGCGAAACGAGATACTCGCCGATCATTCTAATACCGGGTTGCCGTCAAAAGTGGAAAATTCCTTGATAGGGCGCACCCGAGCTTGAGCCCGTCAAAGGGATGCCCGCGCCGGCGCGATTTTGGGTTTTTGGGGTGGGGTGAGGGGCAGGGGCCGAATCGCCGCAGTTCCGGCGGGGGGGCTATTTACGGTTGATCCCCGGGGATAGGAAGATCCAGAGGAAGATGATGATCGCCACGAAGGCCACCACCAGCACGGGATGGCCGCTTATCAGGGTCTTCAGTGCGGACCAGGCCATTGCCACGCCCAGCCGAAGCTCGTCTAAGGAGTGTTCCATCCCACCCTCCTCAGTGCTGGCAAATTTTTTACAATTATACCATAGATTCGGCCTTTTTTCAACCAGCTTATCCGGCCTGGGGGCCAGTTTCAGGCCCCGGGCCTCCTAAAGGAGCACCTCCATCAGTTCCTGCATCCGGGCGCTAACTTCCTCCTTAGTTGGCACCTTTAATGATTATTACCAAACAATCGACTTATGGCCGTTTACCCCAGCAGTGTCCGGCAGAGGTATTGCATAAGGACTGGCGCATGAAAATTGATAAATTTAGCCGCAAGCCTTAAGCCAGAGAAGACGGGCGCAGCCCGGAAGCGCCAAAACTCCCCCTCCCCTGTGAGGGGAGAGGGTAAAAAGCAAGAGAACTCCATAAGTTAATCAAAGAGGATTTTGGAGTCTAGATTACAACGGCGGGTTAGCAAAAATCCTGCAGGACACTACTGAGTTTACCCTCGATTCTCCAGGTTTCCTGACCCTAATGTTGGAAGTACATGATCAAAATGCGGAGTCCCACCAGCCCCAGGGCCATCGCCAGGCTGCGGATAATCCAAGGTCCCCCTATACGGTTGGATAGTTGCGCCCCGATGGGCGCTCCCAATAAGACCCCAATGGCCAGGGACATGGTTTGCCTTACTACCCCCAGCGTGTGAAAGGAACCATGCCACATGTGCACCGCCGTGCCGGTCAACGCCATGATGGCCAGAACGAAATGGGAGGTAGCCGTGGCGATGTGCACCGGAAAATCCAAAAAGTAAACCAATACCGGCACGTGGATGATGCCGCCGCCGATCCCCAGAAAACTGGAGAGATAGCCCACTAAAAAGCTGACCCCTACGCCTATATAGATATTGAAATTGTAATAATGCCTCTCTCCGTCGGCCGAGGTCACCACGCGCCAGGTGTGGCCGCGGTGGGTGTGCAGCTCGGAGCGGAGCTTGATTTCGGGGCGCATAACCAGAAATATGGCCACGGCTATTAAGAGGATCCCGAAGATGCCGTTGAACAGGTGCCGGGGCACTATTTCAGTGCTGATGGCCCCGATGACCGCCCCGGGGATGGTGGCCGCGGCGAAGATCAGGCCCGATTTATAGTCTATCCGCCCCATAAAGGCATAGGCTTCGGAGCCGGCCACGGCATTGAAAAACACCACCGCCAGGGAAATGGCCGTCAGTTCGTCAGCGCTGGCGTGTGGATACAGCAGCAGGAGTATGGGCATCAACACAAAACCGCCCCCGGCGCCGATCAGGGTGCCGAATAACCCCACCGCCGTCCCCAGCGCCAGGAGCGGCAGATATTCACTGGGGGCGAATGGCACCATTTTCTTATCCCACCTTCCTCAGCACTGGCATTTGTGGAATTTTATTTAATTCAGGCTTTTTTTCAACCCGGTTATCCCCCCAGGGGGATCAGCTCCGCGGCCTAAGCCTCCAGGAGCGGCTCAATCGGTCCCTCATCCGGGCGATAATCTCCCTGGGCGTCCCTTGAGACCCTGCGCAGATCCCTGGGCGCCCCCGGAGGCCAGCGCCGCCTATGGGGCCCCGGGTTTATTGGGTCAGTTTAGGTGAACAGACAGAGTTTGGCTTCCTTGGCGTACTTCAGAAACTCTTCCGCGGTCCAGATGAGCACGTCTTCGACCAGATCCTCCTTCTTGAATTCCATCATGTCGAAGGTCATTTTGCAAGCGATCAGTTGCACGCCTTCAATCTGAGCCATCTCCATGAGATCCGGAAGCGAGGGGATCTGCGCCTTTTCAGCCTTTTTCTTCATCATGGCCGTAGCCATGGCGGACATGCCGGGCACCGCCCCCATGACCCCGGCGGGGATGAACCTGGCCTTCTCGATACCGCCCTTGAGCACCAGGTTGACGCCCATGAAGGTGTAAAACACCCTGGACTCCATCCCCAGGCGGGCGGCGTTAATGCCCAGGATGAGCGCGGGGTAGGCGCCATCCAGGGTGTCGCGGGAACAGATAAAACAGGCTCGGTCCTTGGGTTGCTGCTGTTCATTCATTTCTGCATCCTCCTTAATTGTGCCTGCGAATCCTTGGGGATAACCGTCGCCGAACTTCCTCAAATCCCGGATGAGGACCGGCCGCGGCCGGCGGTTGCCATCGGGACCACTGGCTGGCCGAGCCTTACGCCCCGATGAATTTGGTCAATAGAATGACCGTCTTTTGCAAATTGTGGTAAAACTCTTCAGGGTTGTCCTTCCCAGCCATTTCACTGTAACACTTCACCAGGTAGCTCTTTAACACCAGGGCGGTCACCGATTTCAGGGCGGATTGGGCCGCCCGCAATTGGGTGAGAATCGCTTCGCACTCCTGGTTGCCGGTCACCATGCCCTGGAGTCCCCGGAGTTGGCCCTCGATCTTCTTCAATCGGGAGATGATGTTCCTCTGCATCTCTTCTTTCACTTCGTCCGGAAGGTACATGCCCCTCCTCCTTTCCATGATGAGATGCGCTAATTATACATCTTAAAACCTCCAACTGAGGCCCAAATCGACGCCGTTTTCGCTCAACGACGACGACAACTTCGTGGGCTCGCCGACCAGGTTGGTGCCGGTGGCGGTGATGGTGTTGTTAAAGCCGTGTTCGTAGCCGGCATTGACGGAAAAATGCTCGGTGACATCATAGCCGATGCCACAGGTGATCATATTCGTGATAATGGCCGGAAAGCCGATGGTCCGGAAGGTTTCATAGTAATAGGTGGGGATGACGGTCCCCTGAACGCTGGTCATCGGTGGGGAGCCTGGATTAGCCGAATTGAAGCCAGAGAAATTCCTGTCAGCGTGTACCGGGTTATTGCCGTAATTGTAGCCCAGGCGGAGGGCCAGTTTCGGAATGGGCTTGTACTGCCCCCCGACGCCGATGACATATTGATCCCTCCAGCCGAACTGCCGGTAGCCGTCGGCATCGGCCCAATCGAGCCACTTAAAGTCCGTTTCCAGGAGAAGTTTCTTGGGGAGCGGCTCCCAGCTCACCCCCGCCCCGAGGTTGTTGGGCGAGGACAGGGCCAGGGAATGCAGGGTGTTGTCTGCTCCGGGCAGAACACTGTGTTCATTGACATCCTGGGGGGTGGTGTAGGTCAGGCCGATGGAAACATTGTCCCCCGGCTTGACGATGGCCCCGATTTGCGCCCCCGGGGCAAAGCCGGAACTGGAGCCGGCTCTCAGGTCCAAAGTGGAGTAGCTGATATTAAAGGCGGCGCCCAGGGACAACCATTTGTTAACCTGATAAGCTGCGGTAGGGGCAAATTTCATAATTGACAGGTTGCTGTAGGCCCCCGACGCCAAGGGCGCCCCGGCCCCGAAGAAGCTGCCCTGGTCCAGGCCGGTGCCCCGGTAATCGACGCCCAGTCCGGTGACGCCGTAGGCCCCGAAACCGAAGCGCCAATCGGGAAGCTCCGGGAAGGCGTAGGAAATGCCCAGGGCTGGAATCGGGTAAAGGTTGGGGCTGCTGTGTACGGCAAATTTGTAGTTTTCGGGGACAAAGGCCCCGAAAGGGCCGGAGCCGGAAATAATTTTGGCATTGACGTCAGGCATGAAACCGGTGCCGGCGAAATCGACCTGGTTGCTGGGACAGAAGGCCCCGAAACACATGGCGGCGGGGTTGGAGAACACGGCGCTGATGGCGTCCTGGGGGGCGGCGATGCCCACCCCACCCATGGCCCGGGAAATGGGGCCGACTCCGATGAGATCGTCGCCGTTAGTGGCCATTCCGAGGATAGGAAAAAAGATTCCAATAATCACTAAAACCAAGCCCCCGATCTTTTTCAACATCATGCACCTCCCTTGATATAGTAATATCTACCATACCAGGGTAGGGTGCAAGGCTCGTGCCAGCCTGTGTCCTGCTGCCGGGTTCTGCCCAATTCCGTCCTTGTCGTCCCTCCCCAACCCGACAGCCCGCGTCCGTCGCGGCTCTCCCGACCTGCCAACCGTAACGGCCCGGAGCGAGCCTCAGCCTGCGGCCTTTTGCCTGCTGCGGGGCCGCCCGCACCGCCCCGCCAACCAGGGCAGGTGTCAAGCTTTTTTACATCTTGGCAAACGGCTCGACACCCCGCGGACCCCAGACCGACGCGGCCTTCCGGACTGGTGCCCGCTATCCCATTCGTCACATTAGCATACCTTACGGGGGTATTCACGAACTATTTTGCAGGGAGGCAAATTTTCGGGGATGGCAGAGGTTGCAGGGTGGGCACTGCCCACCAAAACCAGGGATTGTTTTGGGACTCGGGCAGGCCGATGGTAATTATTTCAAGGAATTTAAGAACCTTGCCCCGCTATTCTCGCCCAGGGGGCGACCCCTTCACAGGCTGGAAGCCTGTGCCACTGTCGCCCCTATCTATCTAATGGAATTTACAAGCTATTTCCCTCTTCCAGAGCATATACTAGGGGCGTCGTTTCGCCGCCCGGGCGGGGAAACCCCGCCCCTACGGGGGGAGAGGGGTAGGCTGAGGGGGGGGTATGAATGGTCTTGCAGGGGCGCACTTGTGTGTGGTCCCCTGGGAAATGGTGGGCAGTAGGGGCGGGTTTTAAACCCGCGCCTACAGGGCGGACAAGGGCGGACACATGGGGCCGCCCCTACGCATACCCAGGCAAAGCCGCCTCTCACCCGCTGTCGTCCCCTCGCAGAGTTCGCCAGTCGCTTATCCGGCCAGGGGGACCAGCTCCACTCGGCCCCAGGCCCCCAGTTTGTCGCCCACGACCACCACGGCCCCGAGGATTTGGGGCACGGAGGCGGCCCAGGCCAGGGCGGCGTCAATGGCGCCCTCATCCGGGACCAGATTGCCCAGGGCGGTGGCCGCGGCATCGGCCAGGGAGGCTGAGTGGGCCAGGACGCAGGCGGCGTCGGCCCTGCCGAAGCTCAGGGAATGGCCCACGCTCCCCGAGGAAGTGCACACCCCCAGGGGAGCGAGTTCCGGCTCGACCCGCAGGCCTACCCGGTGGCTCAAGGGGGATTCTCCGGCAAAGAGCGACACGATGGCAGGGGAAGTCACTTGCAGGTAGAGATCGCCCCCATTTTCGACGATGACCTCGGGGTTCGAGGGCTCCCGCGCCAAGGCCCGGCCCACCCGCTCCGCCAGGGCCCCGGCCACCGCCGCCATGGGGCCTACCCCCACCCGCCGGGCCGCGGCAATCATTTCCCCCACCAGCGGCGGGGCCAGGGGGTCCTCCGGCCAGGGGGCCAGGGTGGTCAGAAATTCCGGGTGCCCGGCAATGTAGGCCTCCAACTGCCGGCGCTCATGGAGCACTACCTCACGCACCCTTCGGGAGAAGTCCCGGGCGGCCAGGACCCAGAGGTCGGTCTCCCGGACGACCACCCGGAATCCCACCAGCCCCGCCCGGGCCATGCGGCTGCGGTAAGTACGCGGTTCATAAGACATGGTTAGCTTTCAGCTTTCTAAGAAAGCTTGCTATTGCTAGCGATATCTAAAATCAGTGGACGGCTCTTTTACCAAACTTTTATCACAAAATCTCTTATTAGCCTGGATTATGCCGCAGAAAAAAAGTTAAAAATAGTATAACTATTTGATAGAATAAAGTTATATTAGTCATTTGGGGATATAAAAATGCTCATCAGTGGTCAAAGCCAGGAAGGGGTGATGGGGCCGAATTTTAACCGGTCCATCATCAAAGGTTTCGTGGGCGCCAGGATCACTTCAAACGTTTGTTTTTTACTGATGCGAGATAATCCTCTTTAGCCTCTTTCATCTTCCTACGCTCTTCACAGGGTTCCTTGGGCGGTTTAGGATCCTTGCATTCAGGGTTTGGACATATAGTGTACCCTTCTGGTTGACAACAACCGCACTGATACATAATAAATTTTGTAGGCATCAACATAGATGTTCACCTCCTATCCTTTAATAGCAAGTTATAATACTGGCGCAACAAAGAGAATAATTGAACATATGACAATGATCGCAAGAATTATTTTATCTGATGTAGTTCCTTTTTTGTAGATCAAGTTGATAAATTGTAATTGCGAAACTATATAAGCCAATATAAATAATAAACTTATTATATAGAAAATAAAAATACCGGCATCAAGACTGATAATGGATGGTTTAAATGAATAGAATGCATATAAAATGGCAGCGAAATCAGCAGTATATAAAATCTCAATAAATACCTGTACCCTGAACAAGATCACAAAAACGGCAGCAAGGAATGCAAATATAAGTCCAGTCGCCGCAATACCAGAAACTATTTCAGCCTGTGGCCATATCTCTCTTAATTTATTTATCAACTGAGTACCATTAATACCCACGATGCTGCCATTTACAAGCATGCTACCACCAGCAAAGTACAGCCATGGTTTAAACTTACTTGGTTGAATAAATCCAGTTAAGTATCCCATTGAAATATCGCTTATATCCAAGAGATAAAGCTGCTTAAAACTTAATAAAGCAGAGGGCATAAATTGTGAAATTCCAGAAATTTATTGCCCGGACTCTTTAACTATATATTCTGGTTCTTGGGTTGATAGATCGATTTTCTTTTTCATCTCAATGTTAATCACTTATTAAGAATATGTCAACCTCGCTTGACTCTACAACAGTTAATTCGGCCGATTGCTTGGAAGTCTATCACAATGGCTCGGTTAAAATCCGGGCAAATTACCTCTTTCCGGCTTTCAGCATTGATGGTTTCATGTCTCGGTAGCCGTAGGCTTTAGCCTGCGCCCATTCTCATAAGGAGTTTCCCAGGCGTAACCTTAGCAATTACGCAGTTCCTAGAAGAAATTGCAAAACCTTGTTTCGTTGTCCTCCTGAATAAACTGAAGGATCTCAAGTTACTAAAACCACTAGATTCTTCGCTTTGCTCAGAATGACATTTTTGGGCAGAATGAGGTTTTGCAATAGCTTCGAAGACATGGTTGGCTTTCAGCCTGCCAGGGGAATGAGCGCAGGCTAAAGCCTGCGGCTACCAGAACAGGACATTTTTTAGCTTTTAGCTGATAGCTGATAGCTGAAAGCTGACAGCTTATTAGCCAGTGCCACGAATTCCGGCAGGCTCAGGGTCTCGCCCCGCCGCGCCGGGTCGAGGCCCAACTCCCCCAAGGCCCGGCGCACCTCTCCCGGGCTGAGCCCCAAGGCGGCGCCGGCCGTCAGGGTGTTGTTCAGGGTCTTGCGGCGTTGGCCGAAGGCGGCCTTCACCACCCGGGCCAGCAGGGCCGGGTCCCGGGCCGGGGGTGAGGGGGCGGCGGGCCTCAGGCTCAGGACCAGGGAGTCGACCTGGGGCGGCGGGAAAAAATTGGCCGGCCCCAGGGAAAACAGGCGCCGGAGGGAGAAATGGTATGACAGCAGCACCGAGAGCACCCCATAATCCTTGCTGCCGGGGGCTGCCAACAGCCGCGCCCCCACTTCCTGCTGCATCATCAGTACCGCCCGGCTGAGGGCCTGCCTCTCTGCCATCAGCTTAAAGAGCAAAGGTGAAGTGATCTGGTAGGGGAGATTACCGGCCACTACCAGAGGCCCGTCCACTTCCCGGCTGAGTTCCGGAAAATCGAAGCGGAGGGCGTCCTGGCAGCGCAGTTCCACCCCTGGGGTTTCTGAAAAGACTTCTTCCCGCAAAAACCGGACCAGGGAGGGGTCCCGTTCCAGGGCCACCAGCCGCCGCGCCTCCTTGGCCAGGAAGACCGTCAAGGCCCCCAGACCGGCGCCGATCTCCACCACGGTCTCATCGCCCTTAAGCTTCAGGGCCGTAACGATGCGCCGGGCCTGATGGGTGTGAACCAGGAAGTGCTGCCCCAGGGTCTTTTTAGGCCTTAGGCCGAGACGCTGGAGGAGGATTTTGGGAGAACTTGAGGACACTGGCGGGCTTGGACTCCTTGAAGCGGCGATATCGCTTGATAAGCCAGATGCTCAGGAAATAGGAGGCGATGGTTGGGGGGATGGCGATCAGCAGGCCCCCCACCTGCAGGGCCAGGCCCCCTTGCCAGAGCAGGTGCAGCATCTGAGAGAAAGAGTGGCCCTCAGGCCAGACCAGGGGCGCCCCGCCGTGCAACAGGAGATTGCCCACCTTATAAGACGCCAGGTAGAGGAAAGGAAAGGTCAGCGGGTTGCAGATCTGGAGGCCCAGAAAGGCGGCAACCGGCGAGATTCCCAGGATAGGGGCCAGAAAGAGCACGGACACCATATGGAAAGGCACCGTGGGGGTGATGCCTATAAAGACTCCCAAGGCCATACCCCAAGAGAGCTTCCAGGGTTCGTCCTGGAGGCGGAGGAACTTGAGCCAATGGTAGCGGAGGGAACGTTTGAAAGACATGGGCCTCTACACTGCTCGAAGGCGGGCGACCGAGGGGGTCGCCCCTACTAAAAATACTAGATTCTTAGGTAGAGGCGGCGTCTCGCCACCCGGGCGGGGAAACCCCGCCCCTACAGCGCTTCGCTCAGAATGACATTTTTGAACAGACCGAGGTTTTGCAATTGCTTCTTTGACAATTATAAACATCTTTTCGAGAAATTTCATCAAATTGCCCGGGGTTAATGCTCTCCCGGGGCCGCCAGGTCCCTGGCCACGGCCTCTTCCCGAAGCAGCCGGCGCAGAATTTTGCCCACCTGGCTCTTGGGTAGTTTGGTGCGGATTTCGATGAACCTGGGCACCTTGTAAACGGCCAGTTGCCGGCCACAGAAATCCAGGAGCTCCGGGACGCTTAGCTCAATGCCGGCCTGCGGCACGATGACTACCTTGACGGCCTCACCCCGATAGCTGTCCGGCACGCCGAAGGCCACCGCCTCCTGCACCCCCGGAAACTGGTAGAGAGCCTCTTCCACTTCCCGGGGATAGATGTTATAGCCCCCGGAAATGATCAAATCTTTTTTGCGCTCCACGATATAAAAATAACCATCTTCGTCCCGGCGCGCCAGGTCGCCGGTATAGAGCCAGCCATCCTTAAGGACCGCCTCGGTCTCCGTAAGGTTTTGCCAGTAACCCTGCATCACCTGGGGTCCCCGGATGGCCAGTTCCCCCACCTCGCCGGGGGGGAGCGTACCTTGGCCGCTCTCCTGAGCCACCACCCGGGCCAGGGTGGCGGGCAGCGGCAGACCGATGCTGCCCGCGGGCCGCGGCCCCCGGACCGGATTCAGATGGGTCACCGGACCGGCTTCGGTGAGGCCATAGCCCTCCATGATGCGGCAGCCGCTGAGGGACTCGAAGCGGTCCCGCACCTCCAGGGGCAACGGGGCTGAGCCGCTGATGCAGGCCCATAGGGAGGAAAGATCGAGAGCCGGCAGCCGGGGATCATTAATGAGGGCCACGAATAGGGTGGGCACCCCGGGGAGCATAGTGGGCCGGCACTTCCGCAGCATCTTCAGGAAACCGTCGATTTCGAAGCGGGGCAGGACAATGATCTCTGCCGACTGCGACATGGGCCAGTTGAGGCAGGCGGTGAGGCCGAAGGAGTGGGCCATGGGGAGCACAGCCACCAGGCGTTCGCCGCCGAAGCGCACTTGCGGCAGCCAGGCGCTGATCTGGGCCACGTTGGCCATGAGGTTGCCGTGGCTGAGCATGGCTCCCTTGGGGGTGCCGGTGGTGCCCCCGGTATAGAGCAAGACCGCCAGGTCCTGGACCCCGGGGGCGGGCTCGTCCTCAAGGGGAGGCTGGGCCAGCAAATCCCGCCAGCCGAACCGCCCCGGGGCCGGTTTAAAGCCCCGGGCCAGGCCTTGCCGCCGGGCCTTAATGGGGTATAGCCGGCTCCAGGGCCAGGGGAGGGCGTCCGGGAGGCCGGTGACCAGGAGATGGGTCAGGTCCAGCCTTCCCCGGGCCTCCTCCACCTTGGGCAGGAGGTGATCCAGGACCACCAGCCGCCGGGTCCCGGAATCGTTAAGCTGGTAAGCCAGTTCCCTGGCGCTCAGGAGAGGGTTCAGCGGCACCACCACCGCGCCCAGGCGCAGGGCGGCATGGTAGGCGATCACGAACTGCGGGCAATTAGGTAGCAGGAGGGCCAGGCGCTCCCCTGGGGACAGGCCCTGGTCTTTGAAGGCCCGGGCTAACCGGGCCGCCAGTTCCGAGAGTTGCTGATAGCTAAAGGTTCGGCCGCAGAAGACCAGGGCCGGGGCTCGGGGGCTCCGGGCCGCGGCCTGGAGCAACAACCAGGGTATGGAAGAGGTGGCCGGCCCCACGCTGAGCGGCACTCCCGGGTCGTAATGCCGCGCCCAGGGCTGGTCCATCGAAGCAGGCCCTCCATTAATGGGGGTGGGGTCCTCCTTCCCCGCATTGGGGACAGGAACAGCCTCCAGGGCCCTGCAGCTCCTCCGGGGAGGCCTGCCGCACCTGGCGCACCTTAAAGGACACCTCCAGCGCCTTGCCCGCCAGGGGATGGTTGAAGTCGATGACCACCGCCTCGGGGCCCACTTCCTGGACGACGAAATAGATCGTGTGCCCCTCGTCGTTTTCAGTTTCGAACACCAATCCCGGACGCAATTCCATTTCCGGGGCAAAATCGGAAAGGGGCACCTCCATCACCAGTTCCTGGTCAAATTCGCCGTAGGCCTGATCCGGACTTAGGCTGACCACCCGCCGGTCCTCCGGGGACAACCCCAACATGGCTTCCTCGAGTCCCGGAGGCATGGCTCCCCAGCCCAGGCAGAAGGAGATCTCCTCGGGTTGGCCGCTGGGCGGATAGGTTTCCTGCTCCCCCAGGCGGATCAGGTATTCGATGGTCACAAACGAATCTTTATCAATTTTCATCCGGTTCTCCCGAGGAAAGGATACCCAAAAAAACTATTGGCAGGGGTTCGCACATCCTGGCGCAGCAGCCGCTTATCTGGCGCAGCCGGCGGCCGGGCTCTGCAGAGGCCAGCCTAGCTCTTGCTGCCCATGATGATGCGGCCGGTATTCAGCAGGTTGCAGCGCACCGTCTGATGGACGCGGATGCCCACGTCTTTCATCACCTTGATGACGTCCAGATCGGTGGTAAAGCCGATGGCGCAGCAGACCGGGGCCACCACGTCCTCGATCCGGCCCCAGAGACTGCCGTTCTGGCTGCGGGTGTGATTGATGGCGATGATTTGGCCGCCGGGCTTGGCCACCCGTAAAATCTCCCGGCAGACCCGGTAAGGGTCCTGGACGGTGGTGATCACATAGGCGGCCATGACCACGTCGAAGTGATCGTCGGGGAATTCCAGGTTGGCGGCATCCATTACCTGCAAGTGGAAGCGGCTGCCGCTGTTGAGATTGGCGGCCGTCTTCCGGGCCACCTCGATCATGGGGGCGGAGATGTCGATGCCCTCCAGATCGGTTTGCGGCGGGTAGTATTCCAGGGTAGAGCCGGGACCGACACCGATCTCCAAGACCTTCTGGCCAGGCCGGCGGGACAGATATTTAAAGGCCTGGCGGCGGCCGGGCCCCAACAGTTTGCCGAATATCCAATCATAGAAAGGGCAATAAAAAGAATAGAGCCTCTCCATGTAACGGGGATTAACTCTGGATTTCCTGGATTCCATCGATTGTTTCCTCTTGCATCCGCAAAGTTGGAAATAGACCGGTCCATTGAGAGAGGGGACTCTCTTCCCAAAATAAGGTATTTTATCTCAAGGCCATGAAAAAAGTAAACGGAAAAATTCCCGGCTCAGCGCGGCTGGGAGCCGCGGGCCATCCGCGGCCGGGGCGGGGGCGCCATCGGCCCGGGCCGGTTCCTCCAAAAACCGGGGGCGCAGGAACTCACCGGCGGGACGCCCAGGCTAGCGGCGGCGGACCGGAAAGCGTTTGCAATAGCCCCCCGGGTAATCTACAATAAAATAACAGAAATTATCCGAACTCCAATAATAGTTTGGCCATTCCGGCCCGCCGGGAAGCGCTGCCCGAGGCGGCCCGGGATATTCCACCCACTATCCTTTCCCTTCCCGGGCTTTTGGGGGCGGGGGCGGAGGTTGATGCATGTCTTTTTCGAAAAACGTGGGGATGCGGCGAGTGGTGATCACCGGGGTGGGCATGGTGACCTCCATGGGCCTCGACGTTCCCACCGTGTGGTCGCAGCTCTTGGCCGGGAAATCGGGGATCACTCGCCTGGACCGTTTCGACCAGGAAACCATGGCGCGCTACCGCATCCCGGAAAACTTTCCCACCATTGGCGGCGAGATCAAGAACTTCGACCTGAAGGAAATTCTGCAATCCCGAAAAAAGGAAGTCACCAAGGAAGATCTTAAGCAAATCAAATATACGGACCGCTTCACCCAGTTCGCCCTGGCTGCCTCCCTGGAGGCCATCAACGACTCGGGCATCGACCTGGAGGCCGAAGAGCCGGAACGGGCCGGGGTCATCATCGCCAGCGGCATGGGAGGGGTTGGCACCTGGGAAGATGGGGTGCAGAAGCTGATTTTCGAAGGTGTGCACCGGGTCTCTCCCTTCATGGTGCCCAAGATGATCCCCAACCTGGCGGCGGGCAACGTCTCCATCAGCTTTAAGGCCAAGGGGCCCAATATCGCCCTGTCCACCGCCTGCGCCGCCGGGGCCCACGCCATCGGCATGGCCTACCGCTCCATCCAGTTGGGAGAGGCGGACATGATGGCCGCGGGTGGCAGTGAAGCCGCCATCACCATTCTCACCGTCGCGGGCTTCTATCGCATGGGGGCTCTGGCCATGGGCTTCAACGACAATCCTGCAGCCGCATCCCGCCCCTTTGATCAGAAGCGCTCCGGCTTCGTCATGTCGGAGGGCGCCGGCATCCTGGCCCTGGAGGAACTGGATCACGCCCTGGCCCGGGGGGCCAAGATTTACGGCGAGATCATCGGGTTTGGCATGACCGGCGACGCCCACCACATCACCGACCCGGACCGGGAAGGGGCCACCCGCTGCATCGCCCTGGCCATGAAGGATGGCGGCGTCACCCCGGCCGACATCGATTACGTCAATCCCCACGCCACCGCTACCCCGGTGGGCGACCGCAACGAATGTCTGGCTCTCAAGGAGATCTTCGGGGATCAGGCTTCCCGTCTGCTGGTGAGCGGCACCAAGTCCATGACCGGCCACCTCTTGGGAGCGGCCGGAGCGGTGGAAGCCATTTTTTCCGTCCTGGCCATCCGGGACGACCTAATCCCCCCCACCATCAACCTTACGGAGGTTGACCCGGACTGCGCCGGCCTCGATTTTGTAAAGGATACGCCTCGGAAGGCGAAGGTCCGCTATGCCCTGTCCAATTCCTTCGGATTCGGCGGCACCAATGCCTCCCTGGTATTCAAACGCTATGAGGGCTGAGTGAGGGGAGAGGTCCCAGGCCAACTGCCGGCCATTGCTCACTGCTCACAGTAGTCAGTAGCCAGTAGTCAGTAGCCAGTAAAGGCAAAAGCAAAAAAGTCCGGATTTCACTGCTCACTGCTCACAGTAGTCAGCAGCCATTGCTCACTGCCAACTCTGACCACATGAACTCGGGCCCCAAAGCCATACGCGTCGCCATCGTCCTGAACGGGCAAGAGTTCGTATGCCTCCCCGCAACCCTGCCTTTTTCCCTGGAAGGTTACCCGCCCCTGGATCTGGTCCTCTACGGCGCCACCCCCGAGACCAGCCAGGCGCTACAGGTTTTCCCCATAAAGGATTTACGGCCGGATGAATTCGATCTCATCCTGGACGGCCAATCCCTGACCGCGGGTCTGCCCGAGTTCTCCCCGGAGCGCACGAGGCAGCTCATCAGCGGCCCCCTCGCCAACTTCCTGAAAGGCTTGGTCTGCCAGCTCCAGGAGCTGCGGCAGAAACAGGAAATCAACGCCGGCATCATCAAAAGCGCCACCGACGGCATCGTTACCATCAACGAAGACCATGTCATCATCGGCTACAACGAGGGAGCCGAGAAGATGTTCGGCTACAGCCGGGACGAGGCCCTGGGCCAGGACCTGAATATCCTGATTCCGCCTCCCTACAAGGAGGTACACCGGGGATTCGTGCGGCGCTACGTGGCCACCCGGGAGGCCCGGGTGATCGGCAAACACGTGCGGCTCAAGGCCCAGCGCCGGGACGGCAGCGAATTCCCCATGAGTATCTCCTTTTCCGTGGCCGAAATCCGGGACAACCTATATTTCACGGGGGTCATCCGGGACATCACCGAATATCAGGAGATGCAAGACCGGCTGCTGCAATCGGAGCGCCTGGCCGCGGTGGGCAACACCGTGACCCACATCGCCCATGAGATCAAAAACCCCCTGCTGATCATCGGCGGCTTCGCCCGGCAACTCTTGAAGATTCCCGGCCTGGACGACAAGTCCCGCCAGAAGTTGAACATCATGGCCGAGGAAGTGAGCAACCTGGAAGCCATGGTGGCGGAGATGCGGGATTTTGTGCGTCTCCCCGCGGCGGCGAAAAGCCGGGGCCGCCTGGAGGAGGCCATCTCGGAGGCCCTGGAACTGTTCCGGGACACTTTCACTGAAAACCATGTCAAGATCAACCGGGTGGAAGATGGCCCTTTGCCGCCGCTCGATTTCGATCCCAAGCAATTGCGCCAGGTCCTCATCAATCTCTTCAAAAACGCCCTGGAAGCCATGCCCCGGGGCGGCGAAATCACCATCAGCACCAGGGTTTCGGGGCAGAACGCCGAAATTGTGCTGGCGGACACCGGCGAAGGCATGGACCCGGAGGTGGCGGCCAACATCTTTCAGCCTTATTTCACCACCAAGGCCCAGGGCACCGGCCTGGGACTGGCCATCTGCCAGAGTATCATCCAGGGGCACGGCGGCTCCATCTCCGTCCAAAGCACCCCGGGTAAAGGAACCGCCTTTACCATGCAACTGCCGCTGGCGGCCTAGAAGCGATTGCAAAACCTCAGTCTGCCCAAAATTGTCATTTGAGATCCTTCACTTCGTTCAGGACGACAACGAAATCAGGTTTTGCAAAAAGGCGGCCGCAAGCTAAAACTTGCGAAAATCCTTAATAAAATGAGCGCAGGCTAAAGCCTGCGGCTACCGGTAAAAGACAGGGATCAGGGTTTAGGGATTAGAGGTCAGGAAAAACCTTGGCCCCTGGCCCCTAACCCCTGGCCCCTGTAATTAAGAGGGGAGGGCGGGCGGCAGCAAAGCCCCCGGTTTTTTCATGAGCGGCAATCTGGCCTTTAAGCAGGAGCATGACCCTTTCCTGGAGGTCCGGGACCTCAGGGTCCGCTTCACCACTTCCCGGGGAGCGGTGCGGGCCCTGGCCGGGATCGATTTTTCCCTGCAGCCTGGCGAAACCTTAGGTCTGGTGGGAGAATCGGGCTGCGGCAAGACCGTCACCGCCATGGCCATTTTGCGTCTCCTCCCCCTGCCGGCGGCCCACGTGGAAGGAGAGGTCCGCTTTTTGGGGGAGGATCTGCTGCACTGCCCGGCGGAGCGCCTGGCGCGGATTCGGGGCAACCGCATCGCCATGGTCTTCCAGGAGCCCATGACCGCCCTGAACCCGGTGTTCACCATAGGCGAGCAGGTGGCTGAGGTGCTGCGCCTGCATCGGGGTCTTTCCGAGGCGGCCGCCCTGGAAGAGGCCGCGGCCTCCCTGACCCGGGTGGGACTGTCCGAGGCGGGGCAGCGCCTGCGGCAATATCCCCATGAGCTTTCCGGGGGGCAGCGCCAGCGGGTGCTGATGGCCATGGCCCTGGCCTGCCGCCCGGACCTGCTCATCGCCGACGAGCCCACCACCGCCCTGGATGTCACCGTTCAAGCCCAAATCCTGGCGCTCCTCCGGAACCTGAAGGCCGACCTGGGTCTGGCGATCCTGTTCATCACCCACAACCTGGGGATCGTGGCCCAGACCGCCGACCGGGTAATGGTGATGTACGCCGGGCTCATCGTGGAGGCGGCCGCAACCGGGGAGCTCTTTGCCGGCCCGGGCCACCCCTATACCAGGGGGTTGCTGGCCTCGGTGCCCCGGCTCGATTTTCGGCGGCCCCCCGGGGCGCCAATGGAAGCCATCAAGGGACAACTGCCGCTTGAGCCGCCCCCGGGCTGCCTCTATCAGGACCGCTGCCCCGAAGCCCGGGGACAGTGCCTGACGCCGCCCCCCTGGGTGGAGGTGGCCCCTGAACACATGGTGCGGTGTTGGAATTATGGCTGAACTGCTGAAAGCCCAGGATTTGTGCCGCCACTACCGCTTGCAGGGCTTCTGGGGCCGGGGGCCGTTGCTAAAGGCGGTGGACTCCGTGAGCTTCGCCCTGTTCCCCGGGGAGACCCTGGGGCTGGTGGGCGAATCCGGCTGCGGCAAATCCACCCTGGCGCGGCTGGTTCTGGGGCTGCTGACCCCCACCTCCGGTTGCGTCTGGTTCGGGGGCGAGGACCTGAGCAGTCTGCCCCGCCGGGGCCTCAAGGCCATGCGCCGCCAGTTCCAGATCATCTTCCAGGACCCTTACTCCTCCCTCAACCCCCGCATGACCGTGCGGCAAATCCTGGAGGAACCTTTCATCATCCATAATCTGGGGACCCGGAGGGAACGCCGGACCTGGGTGGCAGGTTTGCTGGCTGAGGTGGGCCTGGCCCCGGAACACCTGGGCCGCTACCCCCACGAATTTAGCGGCGGCCAGCGCCAGCGCCTGGGGATCGCCAGGGCGCTGGCCTTGCGCCCGAAGCTGATGGTGGCCGACGAGCCGGTCTCGTCCCTGGACGTCTCCATTCAGGCCCAGATTCTCAACCTGCTGGTCCAGTTGCATGAACACCACAATCTTACCTACCTCTTCATCTCCCATGACCTGAGCATCATCTCCCAGATCTGCAGCCGGGTGGCGGTGATGTACCTGGGACGCCTGGTGGAGATGGCCCCCCGGGAGGTCCTGGCCCGGGGGCGCCTCCATCCCTATACCGAGGCCCTGCTGGCCGCGGTGCCCCAGCCCGACCCCCGGCAGCCTTTCCGGCCCCCGGCCCTCAAAGGGGAACCGCCCAGCCCGGTGCAGGTCCCTTCGGGCTGCCCCTTTCACCCCCGCTGTCCCGAGGCCGAGATCCCCCGCTGCCGGGACCAGGTCCCGGCCTACCGGGAAACCGCCCCGGAATACTGGGTCGCCTGCCATTTTCGCTGAGATTAGGAAGTTTCGATTATTTGGCGAGGGAAGCCGGGGGCTTTTCGTAACTGCCCCCTTCGCGCTAAGGGGAAATTCGGGAAGGAAGCCGGGGTCTCTCTGGAACGGCGATACTTCTGTTTCCCTTGATATCCACCCAGAGGATGGTTACTTTTCAAGCAATATGGCGAAGCTGACGGGCAAAAATTGCGGCAAGGGGCTGGGCGCGGCTCTGCTGCTGCTGGCATTGCTCTTGGCGCCGGGCGGCCCCGCCCGGGCCGCCTCCCAGGATCTGGCCCTGTTTTACGATGCCCTGACCCCCTACGGCGCCTGGGTGAACTACCGCCAATACGGGCCGGTATGGTATCCCACCACTGGGGCGACCGGCAACTGGCGGCCCTATGTGGACGGCCGCTGGCTGCCCACCGCCGAGGGTTGGACCTTTGAAACTTCCGAACCCTGGGGCTGGGCCACTTACCACTTCGGCAACTGGATGCCCACCACTGAATACGGCTGGGTCTGGGTCCCGGGCAGCACCTGGTATCCCTCCACCGTGGCCTGGCGCACCAGTGATGAATATATAGGCTGGGCCCCCATCCCGCCGCCCAATTTTGCCCCGGAGTCGGTATATTGCGGGTCGTATTACTTCGGTATATCGTTGGCGGAACTTTTGTGCCCGCCTTTGTGGGTCTTCGTCCGGGCCCCCTTCTTTCTGCGGGGATTCGGGTCGCCCTTCTTCCCGAGTTTTTCCTATTTCAACTCGGCCTCTCTGGCGCCCTACAGGTTTTTGCCGGTGCTGTTTCCCGGGACCGTATTCGAGAGCAGTTATGTCTCTCCGGCCTATGACCCCCGGGCCTTTTACGTCTTCGGACCGCCCTTCTCCTTCGTGGCTCGGGTGACTAATACTAATATCGTCGCCCTGCGCAACTTTGCCGACACCGTCAACCTCAATGGGTTGCGAAACGTTCTCCCCTCCGCAGCGGTGACTTCCCGGCGGCCCTTTATCCGGGACGCCATCCCGAGGGCGGTGCTTGGGGGCACGGGATTTGCAGTTACCCGGGTTGTCGATCCGGCCGCAGTCCAGGGACAGTTGGCTCGCCCTGGGGTGGTGCCGCCGCCGCCGAGTCTCCCCAACGCCGCCAGGGAGATCCCCCGGGGCGCCAAAGAGGTTCCCGAAATCTTGACGGCGCCCGGACGACAGCGGGCGCCGAGAATGGGTGCGTTTGGGAAGGCCTCGACCCTGCCCAGGGGAATGGCCCTGCCCCCGCAATCGGAGCAGGCCCTGACCCCCCTGATGCGGCGGCAGATCCAGCGGCAGGCTCTTGGAGTTAAGGTCCCGCCCAGGGTTGCCCCTCGACAGTTGCCAACTCGGCCGGCGCCGCGGCCTGGGCCCGCTTCTTCATTACCCGCGCCGGCGCCGGTGACCGGTGGCACCGGAGAGGGGCGGGGCTTGCGCTAACCGCTGGTGCGGCTATCCAGAGACTACCTCATAGCCCGCGGCCTCGATCACCCGGGCTAATTCCCCCGGGTCCACCGGCCCGGCGCTCTGGTAAGCCACCCGGCCGTCGGCCAGGTTCACCTGTACCTCAGAGATTCCCGGCAGGCTTTCAAGGGCCCTGGTCACCGCCGCGGCGCAATGCCCGCAACTCATCCCTTTCACTTTAATTTCCGGCATTTCGGCCTCCTTAGAATTTGGAGAGCTCCTCGGCGCTCCCTCTTCAAATTCTAATTCATCATCAAAGGAGAAGGAAGAGGCCGATGACCGCGGGAGCACCCGTGGAGAGTATTTGATCAGGGGTTAGGGGTTTGGGGTCAGGGGTCAGGCATCAAGTCGGAACATCTAGACTTCAGTGAGCAGTGAGCAGTAGCCAGTAGTCAGTAGTCAATTTCTGCCTCTGCTTTTTTGCCTTTACTGACTACTGACTACTGACTACTGGCTACTAAAATTCATGGGCGCTGATGCCCACGTTGGTGAAGCCGATGTCGCTGGCGGTGGTAACGCTCTCCGCCGCCAGGTCAATCCAGTAGGGGGTATTTTGGGTCAATCCAGTGACCACCACGGAAATTGAAAAGGGCACGTGCAGATCGCCGGCGGCACTCAGGGCCACCGGGTTGGTCCATTCCTGGACGACGCCGATCTGAGTTCCCGTAAGAGTCGCATTGGACCCAGGAGCAGACCCTGTGCCATAAGAAATCTGATATTTGATGCCATTATCCACCGTGGTCCCGGTAGGAGCGATGATGGTTCCGCAAATGGTGATGAGGACATTGCCGCTCTTGGTGGGCGTAATCGAGCCAGCCAATCCCTGCATGGTGTAGGCACTCGTGCTGGCAGGCGCTGTGGGACTGTTGGTTCCGGTTAGCTGCTCATGGGCGGCGGGCAGGTAGGCGTTCACCGCCGTAAATGTAGGCGGTCCTGCATAAGTTATAGCCGCACCGCTCACGGCGCTGTTGGAGGCGCCCCTCAGATAAAGAATCTTGTTGGTGGGATCGATTCCCGTTACCTGGAATATGGACCCGCCCGAGTTGTTATAGGTTCCGGCGATATAGAGGAAGTTGCCGGCCGCTATGGTGCTCAGGTTGTTTACCGTCAGGGCGTTGGAACCGGCGGCGATGGTGCCGGTGATGCCTGATAATTGCGTGGAGAAAAAGCTGCCCCCAGGATAATTAGTCTGCCAGGCGAAGGGCGTTTGGCTGTTTTGGGAATTATTGAGAATGATGTCCCCAAAGGCATAATTGCCGCTGGTAGGGGCGGCTTGACCCCAGGTGACGCTGTTGGCGGTATTGCTAGAGCCGCCCCAGGTAATTTTGCCAGGGGCGAGTAAGGTGCCCGACCCGGCGCCATTGGGGATGCTATAAATCTTGCTGTCGATGACCTGCTGGCCTACGCTGTAACTTTGGGCGCTGTCCAGGGTGACTGTCGAAAATTGCAGATAGCCACCGACCTGGAGCGCCATGAGACCCTGCCCCGGATACCCCAGCCGTTGCATATGGGCGTTGTCGAGGTCGCCATCCGCCTTTACGGCGATGCCGGAGCAGGGTAGGCCGTCTATATTAAGCCCGTAGGTCACTGCGGCGATATTCTGGAAATAGAGGCCAAGCGGCGCCGTTTGGCCGCCGGAGTTTTTGAAAGTGGGGGCTAAACTGATATTTCCATCGTCATCGGAATAAGCCCAGAAAGTTGCCGTTGTTTGCGTTCCCTCGGCATGGAAATCGTCAAAATCTACGCCAGTTTCTTGATAACCCGCAGCCGAAGCCCCTGCATACTGGTAGAACTTGACTGCGGCGAGGCCGTAGCCGTAAACATAGGTATTCTCCACCTTGATGTCTGCACAGTTCGTCACGAAAATCATGTTGTGCAGCGTGGTGGTGTCGCCGGCGGAAAACTGGCAGCCGTTGATGTCGAGGCCGGTCAAGCCCTGGTTGGTCGGCTCGGCGGTTACATAGGGGCTGGGAATCCCCGGCGAGGTCTTGTCCATGCCGCCCGCATAGAAATTGCAAATGGGCAGGATGGACTTGGAGGAATCTGCGGAAATCCGGCAGACCACGTTCTGATAGCCCCCCACCTCCTGCCCGATGTTCATGATGTTGCAGACGGTGAAGTAGCCGCTTATGTTCACGTCATAAATCCAAACGTTCCCGGAGTTGCCGAATCCGGTCATGCGTTTCTGGAGGATGGCGCAGGCAGAGGCCGCAGCCACGTCCAAACCCTGCATATTCAGGTTGTGGATGGCGGCCTGGGAACAGCCGGTGAAGTCTATACCCGGAGTGCCGCCAGTTTGGAAATTGAGGGTGGCCGTAGTATGCGGGTCGCTAAAAAAGCTGAAACTGGCCAACCCAGCGAAGTTCAGGCTGGTGTTTATCAGGTAGTTGCCGCCGCCCGGCAGGTAGAAACCGGCATTGACATTATCCGAGAGCGTCCCCGCCGGGCCGTTCCTGACGCTGGCGGTCATCTGGTTGATGGCGGCGCTGGAATCGACCGTCCCCGTAGGGTCGGCGCCCCACCAGCAGGGGTTGAGCCTGCCACGGGCAGGAGAACCAGGAGCAAAGATGACCTGGCCAGTCCCGGTGAGGTTGAAATACTGCTCATTCCCGCCCTCGAAGGGGCCGTTGATCGTCAGGGTATAATTGCCCGGAGAAAGATTAGCCCCCCGCTCCGGGGCCAGGGTGATGTTGGCGGGGATGGTGAGGTTAGCAGAAAGGGCTTGAGGGCCGCAATAATGCAAGGTGGCCGTGGTTGTGGTGCCGATGGTGGCGATGGCCGCCGCCAGGGTGGCGCAGCCCGGGTCGCCGATGGTGTAGCCTAAAGGCAGGGCATAATCGGCGCCCGAGACCGCCGGCGTAGTGCCTCCGGTCCCGTTGCCTTTCAAGATGGCGGTGCCGGTGGTGGCCGGGGCATAAGTCCCTGAGGTTATGGACACTACGCCCCCGGTGTTGCTGAGGGGGGAGTCGAAGGTGAGAGAGGAGGAGCCGCCGGACGAGGCTATGGCATAAGGGCTGGCCGCAGTGCCCGAGCCGGTGATGGTGACGTTGCTGCCTGCCGTTACCAAGCCGTTGATACTGGCCACCGACCCGGCGCTGCCAGTAGTATTCTGATTCAAAGTCGGGAAGGTACAATTTGCCAGGTTGCCCGAGGCGGGGGTTCCCAGCGCCGGGGTCGTCAGGATGGGTGAGGTCAGGGTTTTGTTGGTAAGAGTTTGGGTATCGGTAGTGCCTGCGATGATACCGCTTGCCGGGAAGGTTTCGCCGGTGACGGATCCAGCCGAGCCCGTGGTGTTCTGATTGAGAGTCGGGATATCCGAGGCTACTATTGCCCGGAAGGACGCCGTGCCATTGCCGCCATTGGGAGCAGCATAAAAATACTTTGCGGTTTGGGTGCCGGATAACCCGGCCGCCGTGCCGGTAGTATTCTGATTGAGCGTGGGGAAGGTGCAGTTTGCCAGGTTTCCGGAGGAGGGAGTGCCTAAAGCTCCGCCGGAATATAACATCGTGGCACTGGATGCAGGAAAGGTATAGGTGGCGGCGGAACTGGGACCGGCGATACTGGCGTAGGCTCCCCATAGGGTAGCTGAGCCAGCGCTGCCAGTAGTATTCTGATTAAGAGTTGGAAAGGTGCAGTTGGTGAGGTTGCCAGAGGCCGGGGTCCCAAGGACCGGTGTCGTCAGGGTCGGTGAAGTCAAAGTCTTATTGGTAAGAGTCTGAGTATCTGAAATACCGACTAAGGCACTGGCCGGGGCAGTAAGGCTGGTCCCCCAGGCGGAGCCGGTGGAAAGTGGAATTCCAACTCCTGGATAAAGCATGCTGCCACCGCTGCCGCTGCTGGAAATCGAATAAGGGCTGGCCGCGGTTCCAGAACCAGAAAGGGTGATATTGCTTCCGGCGCTTATCAAGCCGTTGATGGTCGCAACCGTCCCGGCCTGGCCAGTGGTGTTCTGATTAAGGGTGGGGAAGGTGCAGTTGGCCAGATTCCCGGAGGCCGGGGTGCCTAACGCCGGCGTAGTTAAGGTTGGCGAA
>JBAUPV010000013.1:0-147358 GCA_049580385.1 Desulfobaccales bacterium
CCACAACATGGGCTGGACCCTTATCTTTCTGGCCTACTTGATTGGCATAGGCTTGCTCTTTTACTTCGTATTGCCATTTACCATGACGATGTAGTTTTCTGACGCTGGGAAGACTCGCCGCGCCGGCCGGTCTTCCCGGCTAATCTTCTTTAATATCGGCAGCGCCGCCGGCACCGCCATTCGTCGTCGGGGCTGGGTTTCCCCGCCCGGGCAATCCACAGGCCAGAGGCCTGTGCCACTAAGACGCCGCCCCTACCGGCGCGGGGGGAAGCGAAAGGTGGGTGGGAGGGTAATTATTTTCTGTTCCCATTGATAAGATGCACCAGTGGCGGACCCGGTCCGCCACTTTTTTTTGGCCCTCGTCCATTTTGCCCCTCTAATGATTTGCCAAGGCCCGCCTCCATGGGTTAATAATCCTTCATGAACGACTGCACCTCGCCGGAAAAGGCACACCTGGCCCTGGTGATTATCGACACCCAGCAGGATTTTGTCGTCCCGGGCGCCCCGGGGTTCATCCCCGGAACCCTGGAGGCCGTGCCCCGCATGGCCCGGCTGGTCGAGAAATTCAGGCAAAAAGGACTCCCCATCATCCACGTGGTGCGGTTGTACCGAGAAGACGGCGGCAACGTCGATCTGTGCCGCCGGGCCGCGGTGGCCCAGGGATTAAAAATGGTGGTCCCCGGAAGCCCCGGCGCCGAAATCATGGAGGAATTGAAGCCTTTTCCCCAGGTGCGCCTGGACGCGGCCTTGCTGTTATCAGGCAAGCTCCAGGCCATCGGACCCAGGGAATGGTTCATATATAAGCCCAGGTGGGGCGCCTTTTATCAGACGCCTTTAGAGGAGCACCTGCGGGCCCTGGGGGTCAACACCCTGGCCCTGGGCGGCTGCAACTTCCCCAATTGCCCCCGGACCACCATCTATGAGGCCAGCGAACGGGATTTTAAGATTATCCTGGTCAAGGACGCGGTCTCCGGCCTCTATGACCAGGCGCTCCTGGAGATGCAGAATATCGGGGTGAACTTGATGACTGCCGGGGAATGCCTGATCTGGCTGGACTGACAGTAAAGGCAAAAGGAAAAAGGTAAAAGGTAAAATTAAAAAAACCAGGGTTTTTCCCTTTTTCTTTTGCCTTTTTACTTTTTCCTTTTGCCTTGGGGGGTCTCATCGCCCCCATCCATCTCACTGCGCCTGTAGCTCAGTGGACAGAGCAACGGACTTCTAATGCTAACTTAGGGGGTCAGCAGGACTTAGCAAGAGAGAGCAAAGTCTATCAGTTTTAGTCAGTTAGCCTTTGCGCTGTTGTGCAGGTGAAAGCACAAAACAGCAGGAAAAACCAGAGAGGATGACACCTATAGTGACACCTAAAAGGTGACCAAATGTTCATAACCTCGCGTCTCCCTTACCTGGGATTAGCTACCCCAGGGACAGGGCGGCAATCCCTACCGTCTGGGAGGCGCTTGATTTTGGGGAGCCACTAAGGGATGTGGTCCATGGACGCACAATCGCAGTTTGATTATTTGCTTTGGTATTTCAAAGAAGGACATTCAGAGCCACGCGAAGCATCCTATGAAATGGACAATTTTCAGCAATCCTTGCCCCTTAATCTCCCCGACCCGATCCGAGAACGAGCCATTACCATTATGGAATCCGGCATATTTCATAAGGGCGGTTTGAAAGGGAAAAAACTTGCGAAAGCCGGACCTCCTGGTTATAAAACCTATCCAATTGATAACATTTATAAATTCATCACATGGATTGCATATGGATTGCAAATGACGGATCGAGGAGAAGACGACTTAAGGAAAATGATGGATAAAGCCTTTAATGACATATTTAAGCCATTCGATGCAGTGGCCCCCATTGTAGTTCTTATTGGCAGAGTGCGAAGTGAAAGCATTGACGCGGTTAAGAAGACATTGATGGAATGGAAAGAAAAAACGTCTAATAAACTTGTTGCAAGAGAAAAAAAAATGGCGGAGACCGGTAAATCTGACAAACTCTTTGCTTCCGGCCAGTTTGAACATTTTACTCGCCACATCCCGGATGCCCCTCCCAACTTAATAGCCACACGAGTTAGTGAATTATTATACATAGCTGGCAAGAAAAGTTTTCCAGAAACTCTAAGGCGAAGGAAAACAACCAGAAATACAAAAGTCCCATCTTAAGATTCACCTGGTAAAATTCGGCCACATCTCCCCACTTTTCTTCCTCTTTTTACCAGGTTCTCTCCTACCTGGTAAAAATCCCCTCCAAAATGCCATTTTACGTCTATTAATTACCGAGTAATTGTAATTGCTAAAGATTGACGTTGCTGAGTTGTTAGGTAAAATACCTCCATATTCATCATTAAAAAGGAGATTTTACCTAATGGATAAAAATCTTACCATTATGGAAGCGGCCGCCTTTCTTGGGGTTTCCCACCATAGTTTGAGGCGATATGTGGCGCTGCGGGAAATCCCCTTTATTCGAGTCGGCAAGAGACTGATTCGGTTCAGTCAAAAATCCCTGGAAGAATACTTGGCCCATCAAACCGTCGCGGTTCGGCGGCAAGAGGGTAAGTAATGGCCCTGCAAGGAATAGCCACGTCCGGTATGTTGGACTTACCGGCAGACCCCCTGCAAGAGGTGGAGGTGTGCTATGCCTGAACCCAAAGCGGTCGAGGCGATCCAACAGGAAGCCCGAGAAAAGAATGCTGAGGAAAAGCCCCGTGACGAAATTCTATCTGCCGCGGAAACCATAATCACAGCAGAGAAGGAAGCATTTGACGCGGGCGGCGGCGGCCCCGATCGAAAAGTTGACCTAGAAAACCTGGTGGCCGGGTTAACAACGGACACCCCCCGACCTGAACTGATTCAGCGCCTTGCGGAGCTTGTGCCCGCCCTCGCCGGAATGTCGCACCTCATTGTCGCGGGAATATTGGAAGACCTCAAGCAGCGCCTTAATCTGCGGGCGGCGGACCTGTCAGCGTTGAAGGCCGATATTAAGGCGGCCCGGAAGGCCCTGGCAAAAAGATCAAATCAGAGTGTCCCGGCCCTGGCCCTGGCCGAGCTTGAGGATGTGCGGCGGTGCCACCCCGCCATCGACTTCCTTGGCGGACCTTCCCCCCAGGCGATGACGCTGGGGTTCCGGGTGCCTACCCCTGACGGCAAGGAAGGGGTGCTCTTGGTTTTATCCGAGGGGGGCGGAGTGAGGGCGGAAGTCAATGCTGAATCGGTGAAGGTAGAAGACGTTGATTATCAACTCACAGGCGGCTGCCCCCCTCTCCTGGAAGACGTGTGGAGCTTGGCGGCGCTTAAAAATTTTGTAGAGGCCCCGGCCCTACCGGCGGGCCTTTATCAGGACCTGGTGGTTGCCTTCAAGACCTACCTTGACTTACAAGACCCGGCGGCTTTCGGCTTCATGGCGGCATGGACCGTGGGGACATACTTCACCCAACTGTTTGCGGCGGTGCCTTTCATTCATTTTTACGGCCCCAAGGAAAGTGGCAAGAGCAAAGGCTTGGAAGCGCTGCGCTTCACTTGTTTTAACTCCTACAAGGGGAGGGACATAACCGCGGCGGCGCTGGGGGATACGGTTGACGGTATGAGGGGCGTGGTGCTCATTGACCAAGCCGAACGCCTGGGGATGCTAAGCAAGGCCGGCGAAGGCACGGTGAGCCTGGTGGGCCTGTTGGGAGATTCTTATAAAAAGGCGGGCGGACGGCGGCGCGTGGTGGATATGTCCGGCGGGGTGCGGCGTGTCTTGGAGTTTTCCACATTCGGTTTCAAGGGATTTGCTTCCACAAAGAACCTTGACCCCGACCTGACGGATAGGTGTATTCCCATTGCCATGACCAAGACGGGACTGCGGCTTCCCGACCTGGAAGGCCATGAGGCAGTGTGGGGGGACTTAAGAGACAAATGCTATCGGTTTGCCCTGCGAAATTATCAAAAAGTGGCGGCGGCCTACCAGGCCACTACTGGCGACGGGACTCGGATAGCAGAGCTTTGGCGGCCCTTGGCGGCGGTGCTCATGGCCCTGGACGTGGGGGAAGCGGAATTTGAGGCTGTTCACAAGTTTTTTATGGCAAAGGCGGAAGAGGCCCGGCACGTCCCGGACGGTTGGGAACTTAGCTTGCTTGAGGCTTTAGAAACCCGAGCCCTGGCGTCCCCCGATGTTTTTGAAATGACGGTGAAGAGCCTTATCGAGGCCATGCAGGTTGACTCAAAAGAAAAGCCGGGGGCGAAATGGATTGGCGATACCTTGGGAAAATTTAGCCTGTTCAATAAGAAAAGGCGAGCAACCCGAAGTGGGGAGAAAGTAACGATCTATACCTTTCACCGCCCCCGCGTCCTGCAAATTATCGAAATTTATTTGCAGGGACCCCCCCAAAATGACCTGTCCCCTATGTCCCCGGACGACAAAAATAATGATTCAAACCACATACATGAGACAGGCCAAAAACCGGGGACGTGTCACTACCCGTCCCCTTTGGGAACAGAAGGACATGAGGGACATGAGGGGACATGTCCCCCGGAAACGACCTGTCCCCCGAAAACCCTTGTTAAACATGATTCTGACGGAAGGGGACACCAGAGACACGAGAAATCAGGGGGTTCCTCAGAAATAATTCTCAAACTGCTTTCTGGTGACGAGGTGGACCTATGAGCCCCAACGATGCTGTTATGGAATTGTCCCGTATCGGCTTTAGCTTCCGCCTAGACGGTGGAGTGGTGAAGGTGCGTTTCGAGGGGGAACAGCCCCCAGACCGGGCCAAGGTGCAGCCCCTCCTGAACCTGGTTCAGGCTCATAAGCCACAAGTGCTGGCCTTCCTGAGCAAGCCGCCTTCCTCTGCTGAGCAGGTTTTGACCTGTGCCGACTGTGGTTTCCATCACTATGCAGGGCCAAACCCCCGTCAAGGTTGGGGCCTTTGCTCCTTCAAAAATAAGGGCTGTTATGGTTTACGCTCAGCCTGTGAACAGGCAGCATCATGAATATCTTGGATTTAACTCAACCTGCCGGCTTTTCTGTCCGGCGGGTGGCCGCCACCAATGGCGGCGAATGGGCCGGACCATGCCCTTTTTGTGGGGGAAGCGATCGGTTCCTGGTGTGGCCCGAAAAAGGAGAGACCGGAGCCTACTGGTGCCGCCAGTGTAACGCCAGGGGTGACCTGATTCAATATTTGCGGGATGTTCGCAAGATGACTTTTCGGGAAGCCTGCCAGTTTGTCGGGCGGGAATTATCCACCATGCCGCCTTACCTGTCAGGGAAGAAGTCTAAGACTTCTCCCACGCAGCACTACGCACAACAGGCCCCGCAAAAGGAAACATCGGTAGTTGACCCCGCCCTTTGGCAATCAATGGCCCGAAAATTGGTTGATGAGGCGGTTTTCAATCTCTGGACCTACCGGAAGGATGTCTGGCTCAAGTGGCTGATAGAAAAGCGGGGCTTGGATGAGGAAACCATAAAAGCAGCTTCTCTTGGCGTGATGCTCCTGAACCGTTGGCCCTCGCCCGAATCTTGGGGCCTGCTGCCTCAGTTGAAGGAGAATGGCCAGCCCAAAAAATTGTATTTCCCCCAAGGGCATGTCATCCCCTTGATAGAAGGCGGCGAAGTCTCGCGGATCAAATTTCGCCGACCCAAGTCGAAGGGGGACCCACGTTATCTATTCCTGCGCGGATCAAGCCCCGCGGCCAGGGTGATAAATCCGCAGAGTCCCTTCTTTGTCCTCGTGGAAAACGAACTTGACAGCCTGCTCGTGGCCCAGGAGGGAAGTATTCTGGGGATCGGGGTAATTGGCCTGGGGAGCGCCTCGATCCAACCTGATTCCCTGGAGCCAGAGGTCCGGGCTACCCTCAAAAAAAGCTCCTGTATCCTTGTCGCTTTGGATAGCGATCAAGCAGGGGCTAAGGCTGCCTGGGGTACCTGGTTAAGAAAATTTCCCCAGGCCCATCGCTGGCCACCTGTCAAAGGAAAAGACATTGCGGAGATGTGGCAGGCCGGCGTCAGCTTGAAAACCTGGCTCGAAGTGGGCCTCGAAAAGTGATGGCTTAACCGCCGATTGCCTAAGTCTTGGCTGAATTGTACTTCCTGCGAGGGGCAACACATTGAATCGCATCATCTTCCAGTACGCACGTTGATTTAACCTTTTTCCAGATTCTCTCTTAAAAGGAGATTTAACCGCCATGGCTCATCAGCTTTCAACCCTTCAGGAAATTATTTTGATCCGCTGTCTTGAGCAAAAATTTATGACTTCTCAGGAAATTTTGAAGGAGTTATGGGATTTGCCTCCCCAAGAGCAGGAGAGCAAACCAGACAACATCGCTAAGGCCCAATATGGCTCGGCTCATGCCGCCCTAAGCCGGAGCTTAACCCGCCTGTGGCGACGGCGCTTGGTGAGAATTTGGAAGAGCTTAACCCGTCCCGGCACCGGAATTAGCTTGACCGAGGATGGAGAAACGGTAATCCGGACAATTTTGGGAGAAACGGAAAACCTACAAAAAACGGTTAAGTAGGGCTTTCAAGGATTAATTTCTGTTTTAGCAGACGAAAATTAAGCAGATTTCCCGTTGAATGACTGGTATTTTCCCTGTTCTTTGCCAGCTTCACAACGCTTTATTGCACTATATTATTTAATAATTAAGGCAACTTAGAAGCTCAGCCAATGGATTTTGAACGTTTTTTGCACTTCCCCCGCCTACTGACCATGTAATTTTCGCTATTTTGCAGATTCCACCCAATCCCCAGATTACTAATTAGTTCACTATGATAGCCCTACTTTCCACCATATCTCTTCCTTCTCATCCACGGCAGTCCCGGTTAAGTGATCCTCAAAGCACGGCAAATGGACCAAAAAAATTTTCCGGCCATGAATTAACCGGCACAAAATTCACAAAAAGTGGCATAATGCCCTTGGGTGAGGCCTGATGAATTTCCTGGAACCCTGCCTCAAGGAATTATCCGAAATCCGCTCTTCCGGCCCAGCCGTCAAGGAGACTTCCTATTACGGTCTCCTGGCCAACCTGCTGAACGAGATAGGCAAGACCCTCAAACCCATTTTGGGAACGGGAAAAGCATTAATTGGAATAGTCATCTTGTTGAGGGAATAATCTCCGTAAGGAGAGATTAATTGGCAAGGCTTGAAGATCTGAAGAGAGGTGCATCGGTCAGAGGAATTCTGCCGGATGGCTTAGTAACTGTTATAGACATGAAATGGCATGGTTCCGCTGTGGTAGAGGTGACCTACAAAGACCCCTCTGGGCGACCAGCCAACGAGCTGCTTTATCGGGACCGGGAGGCTTCCCTTGAAGTCGTAGTCCAAGGGACCCCTTTCAGTTTCGATGGTGATGGTGCACATTTTCGCCTCGTCTCGGAAGCGCGAAGAATCAGCCTCGCCCATTTGTTCGATCCGCTCTTGGCTATTCATACTTCAATCGTTGACCCATTGCCTCATCAAATAACAGCCGTCTACGAGGAGATGCTGCCGCGACAGCCCTTGCGTTTCCTGCTTGCTGACGACCCTGGCGCGGGCAAGACCATAATGGCAGGTCTCCTAATCAAAGAACTGATAATTCGGGGCGACCTTCATCGTTGCCTTATCTGTTGCCCTGGAAATCTCGCTGAACAGTGGCAGGATGAACTCGATTCCAAATTCCATCTTCCCTTTGACATTGTTGACCGATCTGCTATTGAGGCATCCAGGGTGGGCAATCCCTATGCGGAGAAAAACCTTGTCATTAGCCGTCTCGATTTGATGAGCCGGAATGAGGACATCTTAGCCAAATTGGAACAGACGGAATGGGACCTTATTGTGATAGATGAGGCCCACAAGATGCATGCCTCGTTCTTTAGCGGAGAGCTGAAAGAGACCAAACGCTATAAACTCGGTCGAAGCTTGGGCCGATTGTCCCGCCACTTCTTGCTCATGACGGCGACCCCACATAATGGTAAGGAAGAGGACTTTCAGCTTTTTCTGGCTCTTCTCGATACAGATCGATTTGAAGGGAAGTTTCGTGACGGGGTTCACGTCGTGGATGTCTCGGACCTTATGCGTCGCGTAACCAAAGAAGGACTCCTCAAGTTTGATGGGACTCCTCTGTTTCCTGAACGATGGGCCTATACGGTCACCTATAAGCTTTCAGACATGGAAGCTAATCTTTATGCCGCGGTCACTGCATATGTCAGAGAGGAAATGAACCGCGCTGACCGTCTCGCTGCTGAAGGGGAAGGTCGGCGTAGTAATCTTGTAGGTTTTGCTCTGACAGTCCTTCAGCGGCGACTTGCTTCATCGCCCGAAGCTATCCTCCAGTCGCTCAGACGTCGTCGGGAACGATTAGAAAAGCGCCTCCGGGAAGAAAAGATTTTAAGACGCGGCCTTGAAGTCAGTTTGGACACAACGCAAGAACTGCCATCCATGACCCAGGAGGATATTGAAGATCTGGACGATGCTCCAGATGCAGAGGTCGAAAATACAGAAGAGGTGGTCGTTGACCAAGCGTCTGCCGCTCGGACAATCGCCGAGCTGGAAGCGGAAATTGTCACACTTCGCCACCTAGAGGAACTTGCTCTGAGGGTGCGTCATAGTCAGATGGACAAGAAATGGGAAGAACTCTCCAACCTCCTCCAGAACAACCCCGAGATGTTCGATGCACAAGGACACCGGCGCAAACTGGTGCTATTTACGGAACACCGCGATACGCTGAATTATTTAACGGACCGGCTCAAGGCAATGCTGGGCCGCCCCGAGGGAGTCGTTTATATCCACGGCGGTATGGGCCGCGAGGAAAGAAGGAAGACCCAGGAGGTCTTCACTCAGGACAAAGACGTACAAATACTGGTGGCCACAGATGCAGCCGGAGAAGGCATAAATCTCCAACGTGCCCACCTGATGGTGAACTATGACCTGCCTTGGAACCCGAACCGAATTGAACAGCGTTTTGGCCGTATCCATCGTATCGGTCAGACCGAGATTTGCCACTTGTGGAATCTCGTTGCTCACGAAACCCGGGAAGGTGAAGTTTATCATAGGCTTCTTAAGAAAATTGACGAACAGAGAAGAGCTCTTGGCGGTCGTGTCTTTGACGTCCTTGGAAAACTTTTTCAGGAGAATTCACTCCGGGAACTGCTTATTCAGGCAATCCGCTATGGGGAGCAACCTGAAGTCCGTGAGAGGCTCTTCAGCGTCGTGGATGCTGTTCTCGACCGCAATCATCTGGAGAGCTTGCTGGCCGACCATGCTTTGACACATGAGATCCTGGACGCAGCAGCCGTCCGGCGCATCAAGGAGGATATGGAACGGGCCGAAGCGCGAAAACTCCAGCCCCATTTCATCGCGTCCTTCTTCATTGAAGCGTTCCGGTTACTGGGAGGAACTGTCCGCGAGCGGGAGCCGCGGCGGTACGAAATCACGCACGTCCCAGCAGTCATCCGCCATCGCGACAGACTCATAGGGACAGGCCAGCCGGTGCTGACACGCTATGAGCGCATTACCTTCCACAAGGAATTGATCAGGATACCCGGAAAGCCTCTCGCGGCTTTTGTTTGCCCGGGTCATCCGCTTTTGGATGCCACTATTGACATCATCCTGGAAAGATACCGCGACCTCCAGAGGCGGGGGACCATGCTCGTCGACCCTCGTGAGACAGGCGCTGAAAATGTGCGGGCGCTCTTTTTCGTCGAACATTCCATCCAGGATGGTCGCCTTGACCGCCATGGCAACCGTCGCTTAGCGTCTCGCCAGTTGCAGTTCGTGGAGATGGATCAGGATGGCATCATGCGGATGGCGGGCTATGCGCCCTATCTCGATTATCGTCCGGCCACGGAAGATGAGAGGAAGCTGGTTGAAGCCGGCCTTCCTGCCTCCTGGCTCGATGGCAGCATAGAGGAGAAGGCGATCTCTTATACCATTGAACACTTGGTACCGAGACACCTCGGCGATGTCAAGCGGTTCCGGGAGGAGCTTGTTGGCAAGACCATGGTGGCGGTGAAGGATCGGCTTACGAAGGAAATCAACTACTGGGACCACCGGGCCGAGGAACTAAGGGCCCAAGAGTTGGCTGGCAGGGTGAACGCCAGGATCAACTCCGGTAAAGCCCGCGGACGCGCCAACGAATTGGAATCCCGTCTGAAGAAACGGATGGAGGAACTGGAGCAGGATCGCCGGCTTGCTCCGCTCCCCCCGGTCGTTGTTGGCGGCGCTTTGGTCATTCCTATTCGCCTTCTTCAGCGACTTAGGGGGGAAATCGACATTACACCGGGGCAGTTCGCCAAGGAGACGGAGCGCGTCGAGCGGTTGGCGATGGAAGCAGTGCTGGCGGCGGAGCGAAACCTTGGCCGCGAACCCCACGACGTGAGCGACCAAAATCTGGGCTATGACGTGGAATCCAGGGTTTCGGGTGGTGGTCGGTTACTCTTTATTGAGGTGAAGGGGCGCGTTGCCGGTGCGACCACGGTCACCATCACCAAGAATGAAATTCTAACGGCCCTCAACAAACCGGAGGAGTTTATCCTGGCCATCGCGGAGGTCGAGGAAGACATAGCTAAGCCCCTGGTCTATATCAGGCGACCCTTCCAGAAGGAGCCGGACTTCGGAGCAACGAGCGTCAATTACACATTGAAAGAACTCCTTCGTCGGGGGGAGCCCCCCTCATGACGCTCCCCACAAGTAATCGGCCTTCAAGTGCTGATAGGCCAATCCCCACTTTCTTTATCAAGGTGCATGACCATGCCCGCAGAAGGTGGGACCAACTGGAATCTGATCCGGAACTTGCCGGCCCATGGTGGCAGCTTTTTTCCCAGATCCAGAGTCCCCGTCATGTCCTCTCTGAGTTGCTACAGAATGCGGACGATGTTGATGCAAAGCATGCAAGAGCTTCCATCGTCAACGGTCAATTTATATTCGAGCACGACGGGAAAGACTTTGACGAGGACAATTTTGCCTCTCTTTGTCGATTTGGCTTTTCCAACAAACGTAAGCTCCACACCATCGGATTTCGCGGGATTGGTTTCAAGTCAACTTTCAGTCTTGGCGATACAGTGAAGGTTTTAACCCCATCATTGGCGGTGAGCTTTAACAAATGGCGTTTCACCGAGCCCATGTGGATTGACGACGCTCCATCATCCGGACTCACACGGATCGAAGTGAAGATCCAAGATCAGAATCGAGAAACACAGATCAGGAAGAACCTTGATGATTGGGTTCGCAGTCCGGCCTCGCTTCTCTTCTTCAATAGCATCAGAGAACTGACCATTAACGATGTTACCTTGCGGAAGGATGTACTTGGTCTCGGTCCAGTCATGGATTCTGAATGGGTCAGATTGACTAGCCGTGGGGAGCATGATCTTCTCGTCATCCATTCTCCAGAAGAGTCTTTCCCAGAGGAGACGGTAACGGAAATTCGTCAAGAACGCTCTACCGAAGACCTACACCTGCCTCCTTGCCGGGTGGACCTGGTCGTTGGGCTTCCCGGTGAACAACGGCTTTATGTTGTCCTTCCAACCGGCGTCAAGGTCGGATTGCCCTTTTCCTGCAACGCCCCGTTCTTGCAGGACCCCTCCAGAAAAGCCATTAAGGACCTCTCAACGTCTCCAACCAATCGCTGGCTACTGGGTCGTCTTGGTAACTTGGTGGGCAATACGCTGTGCAACTGGCTCCAAAACGAATTGCTGTCTCTTGAGGTTCGCGCTGATGCCTATCATCTCTTACCGGAAAACGTGGAAGGCGGCGACTCCATCGAGGCCGACGCCACCATGGCCATTTGCCGAAGTTTTGCCGAGGCCACGAGTGCAGCCCCGTTGCTCTTAACCACTGAAGGTTTCCTGATTGGGAAGGATGAGTGCATTGCCCCGCCGCAAGAGGCATATGCCATATGGTCCCCCACCGAAATTCTCAAGGTGTTCGGTAAAAACGAAAAGCATGTTCTATGCGAATTGATTCCAGAACAGGGTCGACGACACCTTGATTCATGGGATCGGCTCAATCTTCTCGGTTCAGACTCAATTATTAATCGGCTTAACACTGGTCAACCTGTACCCCGCCCGCAAACCTCTGAGCGCCTCCTAAAACTCTGGTGCTTTGTCCAGAAGGTGGTCCAATGGGACTTCGGTGGACAAAAACGAAGTCGGTTATCCCTCGTCCCGGTCGAGGGAAAGGACAGGATTTTCCCGGCGAACGATGTTGTCCGTTTGCCCTTAAAAAAGGAGTCAATCAGCGACGAGGCCTGGGACTTCCTGTCAGGGCTGGTTCTCGTCATTGACCGGCAGTGGGGGGAGTACCTGCGCCAGACCGTCGCCCAGGAGGCAGACCTTGAGACGGCGCGACAGTTACTGCGCGATCTCCAGCTTGAACGTCCCAGCGATGTTAACGAGGTTATCAGGAATGCCTGTCGGCGTCTTTTCGCTCAGGAAGATGTGGGACTTCAGGAATATATTCGGATCGCCCATCTCATGGCGGCTTTGGATGCCCGGGCACCAGCCGAGTTCCTCTGTGTGACCAGGGATGGCAGGCGGCGAAAGCCGGGCGAAGGAGTAATCGCCGCATCTGATACGAGCATAGAGGAGTTATTTCCAGCCGAGTGGTGCATGTCGCATTTCCTCCAGGAGGACTATTTTCGCGACTTTACGGCCTGCGCCAATCGGGATTGGCAGACTTGGGTGACCTCCCCTAAGAGCGGTTTCTTCCCCTTTACAAAACTTGAACAAGAGATCCGTTTTTTTCATAGGGAGGATGTTCGACGCTTTATTGCCTCGAGGCAGGGCCCTGATAAAATTTGGTTCTATGCCCAGATGCAACACGTCGATGTGAGGGATTACGATTTTGACGCAACCCTGATCAAGTTCATGAAGACGACCTTCGGACAAGACCCGATGATTTGGGCCCGAGTGTTGGAAAGAATTCTCCGCGCACCATCCTGGTATTGGGAAAAAACCCTCAAAGCACACATAAAAGAATCCAATTATACTCATGCGCGGAACCTATGTGATCCGGTTCAAGCAGGCTGGATAGTTCGGTTCTCCTCCCTTCCCTGCCTGTCCGATACTCAGGGATCGGTGCGCGCACCGGCCGAGCTCTACCTGCGAACTCCTGAAACGGAGCCGCTGATGGATGTCGAGCCGTTTGTTCGCGCAGAGCTGGACACTGAGGCAACCAAGCCATTGCTCCGTCTTCTTGGCGTCCGGGACACTCCCGCAGGTCTTGATAATCTTATAAGCCGAATCCGGGCCCTTTCCGGTGCCTCCGATCCGGTTCCGCTGCTTCATGAGATCATCAAGTGGTATGGAGCACTCGACAAGGTCCTGGCCAGATGCGATTCGAGCGGCCTTAAAGAGGCACGTGAAACATTCAGAAGCGAGCGGTTTATTCTAACCAGCTCGGGAGATTGGACCACATCCGCCGAGGTCTTCCAGCATGGCGGGGAAGATGACCTACCCGATACGTCTGTAGTCCATCCCAGCGTCCAAGACTTAGCCATATGGTCGCGCCTCGGAGTGGCCGACCGCCCTTCCATCGAGCTTATTCTTGACTGGTTAAATGGCATTGAGTCCAGCAGAGTGATAGATTCGGCGACTTTCCGGCGTGTTCGCTCGGCGCTACAGCGTTACCCCATACAAGTCTGGGAAAGTTGTCGCCACTGGCCGGCGCTCGATGGCACCTGGACGCCTGTTGACCGACTGCGGTTTCGTCTGACTATGCAAGGTCTGACTAAGTGGAGAGATTTGTTCCCCGTCATCAAGTCCCGCACTGCTAACTTGCAGATGCTCTCAGCCGAAGCATGTCAGCGCCAGCCGTTCTCGTCTCTTTTCGATCTTGGCGCAACCATTGAATATCGTCTCTCGGAGACCCCGCGGGAACTGTCTTCCCCTGTGGAGAAGGCCTGGATCGTGGCCCTTGCCCAAGGATTGCAACGAGTGAAACTGGCTGACGAGACCCAGACACAACGTCTCCGTGAGATCGCCGCTCGTCTGGGGCAGTCCGTATGGCAACCTTTTATAACAATTGGTGTCACTCCCTACATTGATGATGCACCGGCTGGGCTGCCACATTCACCGGAGGTCCTTTGGCACGAGAAGACGCTATTCGTTCGGGAAGGCCGGCTGGCCAAGTCTTTTGATGCCCTCGTCAGTGAGCTGACAAGACCATTCGCTAATGAGTCGGTGACCGAGGCAATAAAAGCCTGCATCGAACGTGATGGAAGTTTTATCACCGAATACCTGGAAGAGCACTTTGACCTGGAAGAAGTGATTGAACCGGTGGATGCTCCTGTTTCCACAGGGAAGGTAGGAAGTGAAGAAGGTCGAGAAGGAAATGGTGAGAGAAAAGACTCCGAACCTGCTTCCGGTACGGCGGAAGATGGCATTCCAGAGGAACAATTTCAGTATTTAACAGGTGAGGAGGCCGCCCAGGAAAAGGAGGAAGCACACTTTCACCATGGTGGAGACAAGGTTTCTCAGCACAGCAGTAAACCGCGACAGGAACCGCTTTTTAACCGTTATGCTAAAGCCATGGGGTTCAGTTGGGATTATACCAGACAACGGTTCGTTCATCCCGACGGTACCTGGATTGAGCGATGCGAAAGCCCATTCCATTGGCGGTCCTTTGACCTGAAGGGAAACGTCATAAATAGTTACTGGTCATCTCAACAGTGCCTCACCCGAGGAGGCGTCGAGATCGCAGCCGAGCTTTGGGAACTGATTCGCAGCAACCCCGGGGAATGCCGCCTTATCCTCGTAGATGAAGCAGACCGCCCCCGAGAGCTGGCGGGCAAAGATCTCATCCGCATGAAGGAAGACAAAGTAATCACGCTTTACCCGGCAAAGTACCGGATTCGGGAGGGCTCAGAAGCTTGACCCCCTACATCGAAAAACGACGTGTTTTAGAATCCAGGATGCTATAGATGAGTCCACCTCGTGTTCCAGCGCGAAATTATACCGCCAGAACCCTCAAAATGCTTTGGGGAAGGGCTGCTGGTCGTTGCGCCATACCCGAATGTCGCCTGGAGCTATTGGTGGACGACTCTGAGCATGACCCGATTGTGATCATAGGCGATATTGCGCATGTCAAAGCAATGAGTGTCGCGGGCCCACGAGGTAACACAGGCATAGGCGTTGGGAGTCGCGATGAGTATGATAATCTCATATTGCTCTGTAAAAACTGTCACGCCAAGATCGACGGTCAAAAGAAGAAGTTCACTGTTGATATGATTCGGACGATTAAGGCCGACCATGAGGCATGGGTGCGCGCCTCGTTACCGGAGCGGGGTCTTGGCCTCAGTGGCTGGACAGCTCTCTTTTTGCAAGGCGGCCATCCCATTGATGTGCAGCATGCCATGGGGTCTCTCCGGCCTGATTTCCCAGAGGGTCAGCCACATGTCATTGAGGTCAATCCGGTACAGGAGGATTGGCCGACAATGCACCAAAGTATTGCCTCATCCGTGCAAAAGATGTTTGGCCGAAGCGACCCTTTTAATAGGCGTTTTGCCATCTTTCCCCTTGCGCCCATATCTGCCTGCGTAACTCTGGGTTTCTGCCTGACTGACCGGCCCCGTATAAGGTTGTTCCAGTATCATCGCCACGCTCAATCATGGGATTGGGCAGCTTCCCGTCAAGGTGAGTCCAAGGCAAAGGTCACCGGCTTGACGGGCAGGGTGAGTCGCAAACGTGGTGAGGTTGTCATTTGCTTTGAAATCAGTGCTCAGATTCAGAAGGCCCATTGCGACGCTGTTGGACAGAACGTCATCGGGACGGTTTCTCTTCGAGTACAGCGTCCGTCAACGTCCTGGCTTCGTTCGATTGGCCAACTCGATGACCTTGGAATGATGGCACACGAGATGTTTGAGTCCATCCAGAGCCGATTTCCCAATGCGACCTGCTGGCATATTCTTGTGGCTGCTCCGGCGCCGGCAGCCGTGAGGATCGGCCAGGCGATGAATCCTTCGATGACACCGCTGGTCCAATTGTATGAGTTTAATAGAAGCACAACGCCCGCCTACATTACGAGCCTCCGGTTGGGAGGGAACGGATAGTGAGTAACGATGCTTACTTGCGCTCATTATTAGCCCAGCAGAACCTTACCCAGGACCAGTTAAATTCACTTCGCTCATTAAGGGAGCAAATCGAGGGCCAGTTGTCGGTTCTTCAGGGTTCGCCGCGGTTTTATTATGCTGGTTCTTTCAGCAAGAAGACCATGATACAAGAATCCTTTGACCTCGATATTGTCGTTTATTGGCCCCACAATTGCGGATACTCGCTGAAAGGTATTTTCAACGCGGTTGGTGAAATTCTCAAGAAGCACTGGAATTACCCAACCCCTAAGACGGTTTCGTGGGAGTTGCGGTTCCAGGGGGGATTTCATATCGATGTGGTCCCAGGCCGGGCTATCGATGGAACATTCAAGTATGCCAACCTATATCGTCGAGACAATGACTCTTCGCTTCAGACGAGTATTAAAGTACATATAGATACCATCCGCAACAGTGGGCGGGGTGATACTATCCGGCTAATGAAACTTTGGCGCGCGAAACGGGGAGTGCCATTCCAGAAGTCCCTGGCCTTGGAATTAATTACTATTGAGGGTTGTAAAGGGGTACGGACAGATGATCTTGAAGGTCAGTTGCTATCTGCACTAAAATACGTACGCGACAATATCATAACTGTGCGGATCGTAGACCCGGCAAATACAAATAACATCATCTCCGACGAGATTTCTGCTCCGGCCAGACTGCAAATCAGGACAGCCGCTTCCTCAGCGCTGAAAGCACAATCCTGGAGCCAGGTGCTGACCTGATTATCTATGGAGTTTGAAATGGAAATGCAACGAAAGAAACTGATCGAGGTGGCTCTGCCGCTGCCGGAGATCAATGATGCCTCGGCATACGACAAGATGCCAGGCATTGGGCCGCACCCCAAGGGCATCCACCATTGGTGGGCGCGGCTGCCGCTGCCGACAGCGCGGGCGGTCCTCTTTGCGTCGGTGGTGGACGACCCATCAGCTCACCCGGAGAAGTTTCCCACCGAGGAGGCCCAGAACGCCGAGCGTGAGGAGATCTTCGACATCCTGCGCCAACTGATGAAGAAGAAGATGCACGAGCATCCTGAGATCTATGCCAAGGCCCGCGCCGAGATGATCAAACACACTGACGGCAAACTTCCCCCGGTCCTGGACCCCTTTGCCGGCGGCGGGTCCATCCCGCTGGAGGCGGCCCGGCTCGGCTTCGAGGCCCACGCGGCCGACCTCAACCCCGTGGCGGTACTGCTCAACAAATGCAACCTGGAACTAGTCCCGCGTTGGCTTGACTATCCGCCCGTGAATCCTGAGTCGCGGAAGGGCATGTTCGACCAGAGCGGCTGGGCGGGAGCACGAGGGCTGGCGGAGGATGTCCGCTATTACGGCCGCCTCATCCGGGAGCGTGCCATCGCCAAGATCGGGCACCTCTACCCCAAGGTGAAGCTGCCGAAAGAATACGGCGGACGAGAGGTTAATGTGATTGCCTGGCTTTGGGCGCGCACCGTGGCCAGTCCCAACCCGGCGGTGCAGGGAGCCCATATCCCGCTCATAAGCACTTATTGGCTCTCCAGCAAGAAAGGGCAACTGGCGTGGCTTCAACCTATCGTGGAGAAGGACAAACATAGCTACCGCTTTGAAGTCCACACTGGATCGCCCAAAGACCCAGCGGCCATCAGGGCCGGCACAAAACTGGGAAGGGGGGCATTCAAGTGCATTTTGAGTGAACAACCAGTTGATTATGCTTATCTACGCGATCAAGCGACCAAGAAAAGGTTGGGGACAACACTTGTCTGCATCGTGGCGGATACAGGAAGGGGTCGCACCTATTTGAATGCCATTCAGGAGCACGATCATCTCGGTAAGGTGGATAGCGCCAATTGGCGTCCAGATGCTCCAGTCACAAATCCTTGCCACGATGTGGATCGCCTTCCTATGTATGGAATGCCGACATGGGCGGATGCTTTCAGCCCCCGCCAACTCACCGCCATGGTCACATTAAGCGATCTGGTTAGGACGGTACGCAATGATATTTCAAAGGAAGCCCAGGAGGTTGGGCTATCGCCCAAGGATGCGGAAGGGTATGCCGGGGTTGTCGCCACATTCCTATCTTTAGCCGTGGACCGGTGTGCTGATTTTAACAACTCCTTGTGCCGATGGACATCAGGTAATCAGAAGGTTATGAACCTTTTCGGTAAACAGGCAATCCCTATGGTATGGGACTTCGCGGAAGCGAACCTCCTCGGCGACTCCGTTGGTGCATGGAGTACGTGTAGCGACTACGTGGCCGAATGCATCGAGGTGATTGGGAAGTCGGCTGGAAAAAGTGGGAAAGGAAGACAGATTGATGCCGCGAGTTCATGGAACGATGCGAGAGGCTTGCTCGTCAGCACTGACCCGCCCTACTACGACAACATCGGGTATGCGGCCCTGAGCGACTTCTTTTACGTCTGGCTTCGGCGCAATATTGGCGACCTTTACACTGAGCTTTTTAAGACCATCCTTGTGCCTAAAGAGCCGGAATTGACAGCCGCTCCAGAGCGGTTTGGCGGAAACAAAGAGAAGGCCAAGGAACATTTCGAGTCCGGCTTCCGAAAGGCCTTCACCGCCCTGCGAGAGAAGCTGGACCCGCGGTTCCCGCTTACGGTTTACTATGCCTTCAAGCAGGAGGACCAGGAGGCGGGTGAGGACGAAGGCGAGGACCGCACCTCGAACGGCGTTGACCGCACCACGGGCTGGGAGACGCTACTCGACGCGCTCCTTGGCAGCGGCTTCCAGATTACCGCCACCTGGCCCGTCCGGGCGTCGCAGAAGTGGCGCATGGTCGCCATGGGCACCAACGCCCTGGCCTCCTATATCGTTCTCGCCTGTCGTCCGCGTTCAGTTAATGCTCCTCAATGCAGCCGTCGTGAGTTCATGACCCAACTCAAAAAGGAACTTCCAGCCGCGCTGAAGCATCTACAACAAGGAAATATTGCGCCCGTCGACCTGGCCCAGGCGTCCATCGGCCCGGGCATGGCGATCTTTTCGCTCTACTCTCGGGTCATGGAATCGAGCGGCAACCCCATGACCGTGCGGACGGCGCTTGCCCTCATAAACCAGACGCTGGACGAGGTGCTCGCCGAACAGGAGGCTGAATTTGACGCCGAAACTCGTTGGGCGCTGGCGTGGTTCGAGCAGCACGGCATGGCCCCGGGTTCGTTCGGGGACGCCGAGACCCTTTCCAAAGCCAAAAACACGGCGGTGAACGGCCTGGTGGAAGCGGGCATCGTTGCGGCCCGTGGCGGCGAAGTGCGGCTGGTGAATCGGGGAGAGCTACCCGATGATTGGGACCCTTCGAAGGATAAGCGCTTAAACGTCTGGGAAGCAACGCAATATCTTATTCGCGCCCTGGAACTGGGCGGCGAGAGCGGCGCGGCAGGACTCCTCAAGAAGCTGGGCAGCGGAAAGGGCGAAACGGCCCGGGAACTTTCCTACCGCCTTTACAAAACCTGCGAGCGCAAGAATTGGTCCAAGGAAGCCCTGTCCTATAACGGGCTGGTTATTGCCTGGCCGGAGATCGTCAAGCTGGCGGCTGGGTCTCGACAGATGGAAACAGGCTTGTGAGCATGGGAATCTTAAGCAGAGTGATTAAGAGGACGGCGCCATGGCAAAAACGAATCGTGACCGGGTCGGCGAGGGACTTGAACTCCTGAACAAAGGGCTGCGTCCCTTTCTAGAACGGGAACTGAAGGCCGAATACAAAGGGAAATGGGCGGAGACGGTCACCCAATCCTTTGGCGGCAAGAAGGCCAATTGGGCTGACCCGCAGACCACGCTGATGGTGATGTGGGAGCAGTGGAACGCCGTTTTCAAGAAAACCCTGGGCCCGGCCGAACGGAGCCTAGTCAGCGAGCTCAGGGACATCCGCAACCGTTGGGCCCACATGGAGGCATTCAGCACCGACGACGCTTATCGGGCCCTGGATAGCATCGAGCGCCTCCTCACCGCGGTTTCTGCGCCCGAAGCGGGCGAGCTGGAGAAGCAAAAGATGGAACTTCTGCGCCTCCGCTTCGAGGAGCAGCGGCGCACTGAGGCCCGACGAGCGGCAGTTGCCCCAGTGGAAGGTAGGCCCTCAGGCAACCTGAAGCCGTGGCGAGAGGTGGTCACGCCGCATCCTGACGTGGCTTCAGGCCGGTATCAGCAGGCGGAGTTCGCGGCAGACCTCTGGCAGGTTCACCTCGGGGAAGGCTCAGACGAGTACCGGGACCCGACGGAGTTTTTCAGACGCACCTTTCTGACTGAAGGGCTAAAACATCTCCTGACCAGGGGCGTCCAACGCCTCGCTGAAAATGGTGGTGACCCTGTCGTCGAGCTCCAGACGAACTTCGGCGGCGGCAAAACCCATTCGATGCTGGCACTCTATCACCTATTCTCCGGCATCGCACCGGCGGATCTCCCTGGCGTAGAGGACCTACTGAAAGGGGTTGACGCCAATGTTCCCCCGGGAGTGAAGCGCGCAGTCATCGTCGGCACGAAACTCTCCCCTGGCAAGCCGCACCAAAAGCCAGATGGCACCGTCGTGAGAACCCTGTGGGGCGAGATCGCCTGGCAACTTGGCGGCAAAGAGGGGTACAAGCTTGTTAAGGAGGCGGACGAGACGGCCACGAACCCCGGTGACGCTCTCCGAGACCTCTTTAACCAGTATTCGCCGTGTCTGGTTCTCATTGATGAGTGGGTCGCCTATGCGCGCCAGCTCCACGACAATGGAGGATTGCCGGCGGGAACGTTCGACACACAGTTCACCTTCGCTCAGGCGCTGACAGAATCCGCCAAGGCGGCGAAGAAGACGCTCCTGGTGGTGAGCATCCCCGCGTCCGAGAGTCCGAGTCCGCAGTTTGGGCACGAAGTTATCTCGGACATTGAAGTGGGCGGGGAACGTGGCCGAGCGGCGCTCACCCGGCTGAAGAACGCCATTGGCCGCGTGGAGGCATCCTGGCGTCCTGCGAGCCCAGACGAGGGCTTCGAGATTGTGCGCCGCCGTTTATTCCAGCCGATCACGGAGCCGTCGTTGTTCGTGGCCCGCGACCAAGTCGCCAGGGCTTATATAGAGATGTATGGCAGCCAGCAGCAGGAGTTCCCGAGCGAGTGCCGGGAGGCCAGCTACGAACGGCGCATGAAGACCGCATACCCGATCCACCCCGAGCTTTTTGACCGTCTTTATAACGATTGGTCTACCCTGGATAAATTCCAGCGCACCCGCGGTGTGCTCCGCCTCATGGCCGCCGTCATCCATTCTCTTTGGGAACGGCAAGACAGCAACCTTCTCATCATGCCCGCGAATGTGCCGGTGGAAGACCCTCGCGTCCAGTTCGAGTTGACACGCTACCTTGAAGACCAATGGGTGCCTGTCATCGAGAAGGATGTGGATGGTCAACTTTCGCTCCCGCTCACGCTCGACCGAGAGAACCCGAACCTTGGCCGGTACTCCGCATGCAGACGAGTGGCGCGGACGATTTACATGGGATCTGCGCCGACCCAGCGCGCCGCCAACCGTGGCATTGACGATCGTCAGGTCAAGCTGGGATGCGTCCAAGCGGGCGAAAGCGTGGCAGTATTCGGGGACGCCTTGAGGCGGCTTACCGACCGAGCCACCTATCTCTATGTGGACGGGAGCAGATACTGGTATTCCACCCAACCAACAGTCGCCCGCCTCGCCAACGACCGCGCCAATCAATTCCGCGAGGACGAGGTATTTGACGAAATCCAGCGTCGTCTCCGCAACGAGGCGAGGATGCGTAGTGATTTTGCCAGGGTCCATCCGTGCGCTACCACCGGGGACATTCCCGATGAACGTGAGGCACGCCTGGTAATCCTGGGCCCGGAAAATCCGCATACGGCCCGTGACCAAGCAAGCCCCGCTCGAAAGGAAGCTGCTGTTATTCTTGATTCCCGCGGTACCGGGCCGCGGACCTACCGGAACACACTATTTTTCCTTGCCGCCGACGGAGGACGCCTGAAGGACTTGGAGCAGGCAGTTCGGCAGTATCTGGCTTGGAAGTCCATCTGCGAGGGTCGAGAGACCTTGAACCTCGATCCATTTCAATCTCGACAGGCAGAGACAAAATTCAAAGGGGCGGACGAAACTGCGGACGCCCGTATCCCAGAGTCGTACCAGTGGCTTTTAGTGCCGACCCAGCCTGATCCCAAAGGTTCGGTGGAGTGGAACGAAATCCGACAGCAAGGCCACGAAGCCTTGGCCATTCGGGCATCGAAGAAGCTAAAGAACGAAGAACTACTGATGGTCCAACTGGGCGGAATGCGTCTCCGGCATGAACTGGATCGGGTTCCGCTCTGGCGAGGCTCTCATGTTGGAGTCAAACAACTGGCTGAGGACTTCGCGGTCTACCTCTACCTGCCGCGTCTTTGCGACGACGAGGTACTAATTGCAGCCATTCGGGACGGGCTTTCCCGATTGACATGGCAATCCGAGACTTTTGCCTATGCGGAAGCATGGGACGAGCAGGGCCAGAAATATATAGGGCTTCAGGCAGGGTCTTCTGTCCGCGTTCTGCCCGACGGGCAAAGCGTGCTCGTAAAGCCGGATGTGGCTGTAGCTCAGATGGAAGCGGAGAAGGCACGCCTTGCGGCAGAGACTCAGACATCAGGGGTGCCCGGGGGGGAGACAGCTTATGGTCCTGCTTCCACTGGCCAGCATATGGGGGGAGTTGCCGAAGCCCTCCCGAAGCCGCTCCGGCGATTCCACGGTTCGGTTCCCCTTGACCCACACAGGATCGGCCGGGACGCTGGCAGGATAGCCGAGGAAATCATCCAGCATCTGACAAGCCTGATCGGCTCCGACGTCGAAGTGACCTTGGAGATTCGAGCGGACGTCCCCGATGGTGTCCCAGACCAGACTGTCAGGACGGTCACGGAGAACTGCCGAACTCTTAAATTCAAGGACCATGGTTTTGAAAATGAGTGATGCTGCGGTCATGATACAAAATATGAAAGAGTCTATTCACCGCACAGTTCGCAAAATCGAACCACATGATGCGCAGTCATACGGCGATTCTCTGGGACCATTTTCCCGGCATCTCGAAATTCCAAACATAATTCTCTTGGGAGACCCTGGTTCCGGGAAAACTCATACTTTTACGGCAGCAGCGGATGTAGAAAAGGCAAAATTCCTATCAGTCCGTCAATTCCTCGCGACAGGAGGTATGGGGTTTGAAGAAAAAACTCTGTATCTCGACGGCTTAGACGAGTTTCGCTCACGGGTTGATAATAAGAACGCGATCATCGAGGTTATTAAATTATTAGGCGGGGTCGGGCGGCCTCGTGTTCGTCTATCTTGTCGGATTGCTGATTGGCTGGGTGAGACAGATCTTTCATTATTCCAAAGCTACTTTGGAGTTAGTCAATATGTCGTCTTGAACCTCGAACCGCTTAATGAAGAAGAAATCGCGATAATCCTGCATGAAAAAGGGGTTAGTGACACCGAGGAGTTTGTCAAAGAGGCCAAAAGACAAGGAGTAGAAGAACTTCTGAGCAATCCACAAACCCTGATCATGCTCGCAGATGTTGTGGGCCGTGGCGTATGGCCGAAGACAAGGCGTGACCTTTACGAAAGAGCAAGCTTGATTCTTCTGTCTGAGCATAACCAATCACGAATGGGGCCGGGCTTGGGACAATATAGCGCCGAAGAGCTGGTAGCTCCAGCTGGTGCAGCCTGTGCTTCAATCTTAATTTCTGGTGTTGAGGGAATCAGTCTTTTAGAAAGTCAGCTTCAGAAAGATTTCCCGACTTATCGAGGTGTTCCTTTTCCCGATCTACAGAAGGTGCAAGCATCTTTGACGAGACGGGCGTTTTCGGTTGTCGGACTCGAGCAGCAAGCAGTCTCATATATTCATAGAACGGTCGCCGAATTTCTCGCAGCGCAATGGCTGGCTGACCAGGTTCGCAAAGGGCTCCCTATCCGTCGGGTTCAAAATTTGCTCGGTATTGAGGGACATCCGGCGCCAGAGTTGCGGGGGCTTCACGCCTGGCTCGCCACCCTGCTCCCTGAATATGCCACATTCCTCATAAACAACGAGCCATATGGCGTGTTGATGTATGGTGACGCTGCTTCACTTTCGCCTTCCGATCGTAAAGCGCTTTTGTACGCTTTAGAGGCCCTTTCAAAAACAAATCCATGGTTTCGGTCCATTGATTGGTCCGACCATCCGCTTGGAGCACTCTCCGGACCAGATACGGTAGAGTCTTTTCAGCGGATTTTATCCGACCCGGACTCGGGCTTCCACCTTCGAACTGTCGTCCTAGATGCGATCCGTAACGGATCGCCTCTACCACAGATGCAAGCTGATTTAAGGAGGATATTATCGGATTCCAAAGCTACATACCGAGAACGTTTAAACGCTGTGGATGGGCTTCTAAAAATTATACCGGATGGTGAGCAAGAGGTAGTTGAGGTCTACAGATCTATACTATTAGATAATCCTTCAGCACTGCGCTTAAGAGCAGAAATCATTGCTCGATTATATTCCAAAAAATACTTTACTATAGCCGATGTAGTTTCGTTGTTTAATGACATACTGGACGATAGCGATGAACAAGAGCATGTAATTGGAGAACTCTGGGGTATCACTTATTCACTTCCTGAGGAGGATCTTCCGAATATTCTAGATAATCTCTGTGAACTTCAACTCCGAGAGGATTTTGATGGAAGCCTACGAAATGAATTTGAATTTAAATCAGCTTTCTCTCGAATGCTCTCACGGATTTTGAATTCAGAATTTCCGAAACAACCAGAACAATTATGGCGATGGCTAAAAGCGCTATACCGGTTGAGAGGTTATTCAGGCAGCGGCAAAGGTGATATTCAAAATTGGCTATCGAAAAACAAACAAATTGTTCTTGATATGTTTAAGACCGTCTATGACAGAGTCCAAATAGACAAAAAGAGGATAATCTCTATTTATGAATTTCAAAGGATCACTATGCTTTCTATTTCAGATGAAGATTTGGCAAAATATGTACTAGAAATTTTAAAGTCAAAAGAGGCCATCACCGAAGATTATTATATTCTTTATGAGATATGCGGACGATTAGTCTTTGCATCAGAACCAGTATCGAGATATCTCTTTGAAGAGTTTTATTCGGTTATAGATGCTCACAGCCGTCTACAAGAAATTCGTAATCAGCTTTGTCGATCCGAAATAGAAGATTGGCGCCTTAAGGATACTGCTAGAAAACTTCAATATCAAACACGACAAAAAATAGTGCGAGAAACGAATCGCTCTAATTTGGAGAAAACAAAAGATAATATTAGAGCTGGGCTACACCTCCACAACTTAGGCTTTCTTGCAAAGATTTATTTCGGGCTTTCCTCGGACATTGATAACAAGCTACCGCCAATCGAGCGGCTGCGTTCTGTGGCAGGTGATGACCTCCTAATCGATGCAGTGGAAGGGTTCTCCGCGGTTATTAGAAGGAGCGATCTTCCCTCTCCCATTGAAGTTGCCTCCCTCGATGCTAAGGGGCGCTATTTCGAATGGTGGTATGCAATTCTTGCGGGCATGGATGAGGCGTGACAGGGAGAACCAGAGCTGGATAGGTTCCCAGATGAACTTCTCAAATCTGCCTTAGCAATATCCTTTGTATTGAATACATATGAGGTTTATGAGCAAAATGGAAGAAATATAAGGCAGAAAACCGCCAGAGGATGGAGGGAATGTTTATTCACGGAACGCCCCGATCTTGTCCAAAGAGTATTTGAGGATTGGGCAAGAGTAGGGCTTGGAGCTAAAAGGAGCCACATCCCCGTCCTTACCGATCTTGTCCATAATAAACAGACGGAACCTTGGCGGGGAAAGCTGGCATTGAGGCTCTTGTCTGAATTTCCATCTACCGTTCCTGGACATCTACGTGATTTAGCCCTTGCCGCAATTTTTGATCCTGGGTGCCATAACGACTTGCTTGAATTAGCTAAAGCTACAACTACTGCTCGTGGTCGTATAAAGGGAGAACAAAGAGCAATCTGGTTTGCCATAGGATTTCTTCTTGACTTCGATGCCTTTCAATCCGCATTGGTGAAATATGCGAAACCCCGCGGCCAAGTCATTTGGATCTTGAAGGATATTATTCAACATGCTCAGGTTCGCGGATCGGATAAGCGAATAGCGCTTTCTATCGAACAGCTTGAGACTATTATAAGGCTTGTTGGTAAAAAATTTGCAAATGTATCTCTTCCAAAAGCGGGATGGTGTGGAGATCGACATCCTTGGGATGCGTCTGAATTTGTCAGACAGTCTATAAATGCACTTTCAGCAATACCAGAATTGGGTGCTTCAGAAGCTTTAAGGCGTTTAACAAATGATAATACCTTGGCGTCATACCAAGACCATTTGAGGCACGCCTTGGCAAGCCAGGCTAACATTCGTAGACAAGTAGAATATGCCCAACCCACCTGGTCTGAAACCATTGGGGCGCTAAGGGGAGGTAAACCTGCTAACATAGCAGACCTTCATGCTATTATTCTCAATAATCTTGAAATAGCTAAAAAAGAAATTAGATACTCAAATACTGATATATACAAGGTATTCTGGAGATTAAGGAAGAAACAGGCCGTTGAATGTCCCGATGTCGAAGATAATTGTCGAGACCGCCTGATTGAATTATTAAAACCTCGTCTTCTCCCCCTTGAAATCAGAATTGAGCCAGAGGGGCATATGGCAATAGATAAGCGAGCAGATATTGTCATTTTGCCACCACCAGGCCAAAAATTGCCGCTGGAGCTTAAGCGTGATACACATGGTGACCTTTGGGAGTCTTGCATAAACCAGATGGAAAGGCTGTATACTCGCGATCCTGAGGCCGCAGGTTACGGCATTTACGTGGTGTTTTGGTTCGGAGATAAACGTGAGGGGAATATACCAGCACCACCAAGAGGGATCGCCCGCCCGATGTCAGCAGAAGACCTTGAGGCAGCTCTCCGATCACTGATTCCCTGTGACAGGCGGCACCGCTTGGAAGCCGTTGTTATTGATGTCACTCCTCCAGCATAGGAAATTTAATTAAAAGGTATGTAGCCTTCAAACTTATTTTTCTTCGCCAATTTAAAATTTCGTTGGCTATGGGCGAGGCCGATTCGTATAAGACACCGTGATAATAAGCATCAAAAGGCTCAAATGTCTGGTTATAAATGGAATATCGAGTCTTATTTGGCATTTAAACGGCGCGTTATTCGGACTGGAAAGCGGCATTCCACATCTTATGCGAATCAAAGTAATTAATGTTAGCCAAGTACTACATCAGAAGGTGAAAATATGAAACACCACGACATTCAGTATTTCCTTGGCCTTCAGGATAGATTTATTGACCTCTTAAAGTATATATCGTGCAATGAAAATAACTTCTCGTGCTATTCAGTAAAGAACGAGAGTCTCATTGTCGACATTTGCTCATTCTTTGATTCACTCTGCCAAACATACATAAGTGACCTGCATTATTCTGGCCACGTCTTCATTAATCAAACCAACGTGAAGTCATTCCTAGGCAAAATACAAAAGAAAAGTAATTTTAACGCAGGTGATTACAGAAAACTCCTCGAGGGGGACTCCAAATTATCAATAAGAGCAGTCAACCTGAACCTCTACGAAGATCATCTCTTCATAGACCCTCTCGGTTATCACCCAGACGAAATCGATGGCTATCAAGTCGTTCCTTTCAAGGAGTGGGGGGCTGGCACTCAGACCAAATGGTGGGACTCATTTACAAAGTTGAAACACAATAGGGTCCTCAATCATAGAGAAGCTACCCTAAGAAACGTGGTATTTTCGCTGGCTGCTGTTTTTGTCATTCTGTGTTTAGAGAACGAAGCGGCTTTTATGGAAGGCAGAGTCCCTCCGGATATTTATCGGGCGTTTTTACCAAAATTCTGGAAGTTCTATGGTCGCCTTATGCCTGGAATTTTCAGATGGAAGTAACTTTTGGCTAACATCCGGCTGCACGAGGACCGCTCGTTTCTCGCGCCCTGTGAGGCTCACCTACCTTGGGCGCGATAGCTTACCATTATCTATCATTCTCTGAAATCGGTGATAAATTTATAATATTAGTGTTGCAAGGCACACGGGGCGGGCCGTGCTGTCGCAAGAAGTAGTGGGCATAAGGAATCTGTATGGGGTGGCATCGCCCTCCTCCTGGCCGATCTTGCCCGCCGAGAGCACCGGCACCCTGAAATGCGCCTCCAGACCTCCCCCTGGAAAGATAAATCTACGGCGCACAGGGCCACTCACAGCCTCGCCACGACCCGCAAAGCCCCCCCCAAGGGAAGGTTACAGGGCCACCTGTAAAATGCTTAAATCGCCCCATGAAGGCCCCGCCAACCGGCCGGATTTTTGCTTTAAAAATTTTTGGCCTGGGTCCCAGTACGGGGGGCCTGCTCCTATCTTCCCCTGATTAAAGTCTGGAAAAGTATTTCGGGAAAAATATACCGACGGGGAATTACCGACAGGGGGGCAGGAGTCCCTTCCCGCGGGGTTTTGATTCCGGGGCCGGAAATCCTTCAGGCCAGGATCGGGCGGGGGCGGAGCAACCGGGCCGGGATGCTGGCGCACCACAGGGGGGGTAGTGGACGGCAACGCAGGCCCAGGGGAGGGGCGCGCCAGGCACCCTATCCCAATGCCCCTCTCATCTCCGTTTGTCTTTGACCTGCTCCCTTCCTCTCAAGCGACCCTCTGAGAAGCCTTGCATTGAACGGAAAGGCCCACCCCTTACCCAACCCTGGCCCTGGAGCCAATCGCTTAGAATGACCCACCTGGACGGGGGAGAACTGGGAAATCGGGGACCTCTGAGGTAGGATTATGACCCGGCCAGGTAAAACGGCCACAGGAGAAGCCCCAGGAGCGGCGATTGAGCGCAGCCCCCGCCGACATTATCTCCCGGACATGAGTGTACGCGTCCTTCGATAAATACATGTCTTCCTTATGTGCCTGAAAATCATAAGAATATTGCCTGGGAACGGAAGGGACATGAGAATCAAGGGGAGTGTATCAAAAAAAAAATCATTTTATTCCTTGACAATATAGGCGAATCGTCTATATTCAATTACATGAAGGGACGCGATCTAACCGAATGGCGAAAACGGTGGAGCTTGACGCAAATCAAGCTGGCCCAGGCTTTAGGTGTTGATGTGATGACCGTCAGTAGATGGGAGCGAGGGGTTCAGGCGCCCACGCCCGTTCTCCCCCTGGCCCTGGAGGCCCTGGAGAATCGAATAAGAAAGGAGCAGGAACATGGGTTTACTGGTGGAGTGCCCGGAGTGCAAGAAGCGGAATAGCGCCAAGGTGAAGGCTTGTAAGTGCGGCTTCGCCCTGGCGAAGTTTTCGGGGCGGGTTTATTGGATTGATTACCTGGTGGAAGGCCAACGGCGACGGGAGCGTATCGGCCCCAATAAAGAATCGGCGGACCAACGGCTAAGGGAAGTGCTCACGGCCCGAACTAAGGGGCGATATATCCAGAAAAGCCCGGATGCGCGGACGCTGTTTAAAGACCTGGCGGCTTGGTATCTTGAACTTCCCGAAGTGAAAGCGAAGCGGAGTTATGACAGGGACCAGCAAAGCCTAAACCGGCTGCTTCCCTTTTTCGGGGACCGGCTGCTAAAGGATATTACCCCGGCCCTGGTGGAAGCCTACAGGCAACAGCGATTAGGGGAACCATCTGGGCGCGCCCCATACGGCCCCACAAAGCCCGCATCGGTAAACCGGGAGTTGGCCGTTTTCAAAACCATCTTTGCCAAGGCGATAAAGAACGACAAGGCAGAAAAGAACCCGACCCAAGGGGTGAAGCTGCTGAAAGAAAATAATGAACGGAACCGGATATTAAGCCCGGAAGAATATATCCGGCTGTTGGCCCATTGCCCGGCGCATATAAAGCCTGTGGTGAAGGTGGCTTACCACACCGGGATGAGGCAGGGAGAAATCCTTAATTTGACCTGGGGGCAGGTGGACGTGAAGGAAGGGTTTATCAGGTTGAACCCGGAGCATTGCAAGACCAATGAGGGGCGGCTTGTACCTCTTACCCGTGAACTGGTGGAGATGTTCAGGGCCATGCCCAGGGGACTTCCGGCGGTGAAGGTGTTCACCTATGCAGGGCGGCAAATCGGAGCCATAAAGACGGCTTTCAAACCGGCCTGCAAGCGGGCGGGGATAGAGGACTTCACCTTTCACGATTTGAGACACACCGCCATCAATAACTGGCGGTTGCAGGGGCACGATTACTTCCGTATAATGGCGGCGACCGGCCACAAAACCATGACTGTTTTCAAGCGATATAACACCGTGAGCAAGGAAGAATTGAAGGCCCTGGTGGGAGAGAAAATCTGACGCAATGACACCTATAATGACACCAAGGAATTTCTCAAACCCGCAAACCAAATAAGCGCCTGTAGCTCAGTGGACAGAGCAACGGACTTCTAATCCGTGGGTCGCAGGTTCGAATCCTGCCAGGCGCGCCAGTAATTTCAAGGGGTTGGCATTAAGCGTTAATACCGATTTTTATGCCAAATGGTGCCGGGCGGTGGCGGCCTTACTGTGATTATTCCATAAGGCTAAATTTTTCGAAGGCGGAGGTAGTTTCTCAGATGCGAGAGAAGATCTTGGTTACCGGCGGCGCCGGTTATCTGGGCTCCATTCTGGTTCCGGTTTTGCTGGCCAAAGGGTTTGCGGTGACGGTCCTGGACGGGCTGATCTACCATCAGACGCCGCTCCTGGATTGCTGTATTAACCCCGGATTCCGATTCGTCAAGGGCGACATCTGCAATGAGGCCCTGATGAGGCAATTGCTGGCGGAAGCAGATATCGTGATACCGTTGGCCGCCATCGTCGGGGCGCCTGCTTGCAAGGCCAATCCCACCCTCACCGGGATAGTGAACCTCGATGCCCAGCTGCGGATGGTGAGGATGCTCTCCAAAGGGCAAAGGGTGCTCTTCCCGACCACCAACAGCGGTTACGGCATCGGCGAAAGAAACGGCTTCTGCACCGAGGCGTCCCCCCTGCGTCCGCTTTCCGATTACGGCCGGATGAAGGTGGAGGTGGAAAAGGCCCTCCTGGAAAGGGGGAACGCCGTCACCTTCCGGCTGGCTACGGTATTTGGCATGAGCCCCAGGATGCGCATGGACTTGCTGGTTAACGACTTTACCTACCGGGCCTATAAAGACGGGGCCATCATTCTCTTTGAAGAACATTTTCGCCGAAATTTTATCCATGTGCGGGACGTGGCCCAAGCCTTCCTTTTCGGCATCGAGCATTATGACCGGATGAAAGGGGAGCCTTACAATGTCGGGTTAAGCTCCGCCAATCTGACCAAACGGCAACTCTGTGAAAAAATTAAAGAGCATATCCCTAATTTTTACATTCACGCGGCCGCCATCGGGGAGGACCCGGACAAGCGGGACTATCTGGTGAGCAATGACAAGATCGAAGCCCTGGGGTGGAGGCCGCAATCTAGCCTGGATGACGGCATCAAAGAGCTGCTCAAGGGATTCCAGATTCTCCGGCCCAATATTTACGCCAATGTCTGAGGCCTCATGGATGATCTTGCCGAAACTACGGCGGTGATTCTGGCAGGCGGGCGAGGCACTCGCCTGCAGCCGGTCCTGCCTCACCAGCCCAAGGTCATGGCGGAATTCCATGGCCGCCCTTTCCTTACGTACCTGCTGGATCAATTGGTGGCGGTGGGAGTCCGGAACGTGGTCTTGGGCACGGGATACCGCGGGGAGGAAATCCGCACCCACCTGGGCGATGCCTATGGCTCCGCGCATCTGACGTATTCCCGCGAAGATCAGCCCTTGGGGACGGGTGGGGCCTTGCGGCTGGCGCTGCCGCTGCTGGACTCGGACCCGGTCCTGGTCATGAATGGCGACTCTTTGATCGAGGCGGACTTTAAGGGCTACCTGGCCTGGTTCCTGGGGCGCCCCGCGGCGGCGGCGCTCACGTTGGCCAGGGTGGAGGATACCGCCAGATTTGGGCGGGTGGAGATGGCCGCAGATGGCACCATCACGAACTTCCAGGAAAAGGGCGTTCCCGGTCCCGGATGGATCAATGCCGGCGTCTATCTCGTGAAGAAAGCAGTTCTGGAACTGATTCCGCCCCGGCGATTCTTCTCCCTGGAGGGGGACCTGCTGCCAACTCTGGTGGGCCAGGGGCTTTACGGGCATAGGGTGGCCGGCCGGTTCATCGATATCGGCACGCCGGAGTCTTATGCCGTGGCCGCGGATTTCCTCCGGCAGCTGCAGGAAGAGGCGAAAATCCACTTTTAACCCGGCGATTTTTGTTATATTATTAAAGATGGCCACCGCAAATCACAGGGTGGATGTCTCTGGCAAGGATTAAAGGTACGGCATGGTTATCAGCAGGACCCCCTTTAGAATCTCTTTCTTTGGCGGCGGCACCGATTACCCCTCCTGGTATCGTAAACATGGCGGCCAGGTGCTGGCTTCATCCATTAATAAATACTGCTATATCTCCTGCCGTTATTTACCCCCGTTTTTTGAGCATCGGCTGCGGGTGGTTTACTCCTTAATCGAAGATTGCCAGAATTATGAAGAGATCAAACATCCGGCGGTGCGGGAGACCCTCCGCTTCCTGCAACTGGAACGGGGTCTGGAAATCCACCACGATGGCGACCTGCCCGCCCGGAGCGGCATGGGTTCCAGTTCGTCGTTTACGGTGGGCTTGCTGAACGCCCTTTATGCCCTGATCAACGTCATGGCCAGTAAGCACCAGTTGGCCATGGAGAGCATTCACATCGAACAGGATATGATCCGGGAGACGGTGGGGTCCCAGGACCAGGTAAGCGCCGCCTACGGGGGCTTGAACCAGATTGTTTTCAGCCCCGGCGGGGAAATCACCGTGAAGCCGGTGACCATCTCCTACGAGCGCCTGGAGAAACTCGGTTCCCATGTTATGCTCTTTTATACCGGGATCAAACGCACCGCATCCGACGTGGCCAAATCCTATGTGGCGGATATTGAAGATAAAGCCGACCTCCTCGAGGCAATGGACGGCATGGTGGACGAGGCGCTTAGGATCCTCTGCGGCAACGGCTGTCTCTGCAAGTTCGGGGAACTGCTGCACGAGGCCTGGTTGCTCAAACGGGACCTGAGTTCCCAGGTTTCCAACCACGAGTTGGACGGATACTATGCCAGCGCCCGGGCCCATGGGGCCATCGGCGGGAAGATCATGGGGGCCGGAGGAGGCGGGTTCTTGATGCTGTTTGTGCCGCCTGAAGCCCAGGAGCAGGTCCGCCTGGCTCTCAAGGAACTGCTCCATGTGCCGGTGCAGTTTGAATCCTCAGGGACCCAGATTATTTTTTACGGACCGAGCAAGGAGGATTTTGCGGCGCTGGATCGGCAAAGAACCATAACCTCCATCAAGCCTTTCCGGGAGTTCCTGTCGTCCTAAGCTTCCTCGGATTTTGGTTGGGGTGCGGCCTTTTTCGCTTAATTTCAGCGGCGCCCCGCCCACCCCAGGCCCGGCAACCAACGGCAGAGATATCTTGATAGGCATGGCGTGATTTTTTCAGGATAACGGTATGTTGCGATACGGCAAAGAAACCTTGGAGCGCCTCTATTACGACATGTCGCGCATTCGCCGGTTCCAGTTGCGCATCGATTCCCTCTACCTGGACGATGAGATGAAGACGCCGGTGCATCTCTGTATCGGCCAGGAGGCTGTTCCGGTAGGGGTGTGCGCCCATCTGGGCCCCGAGGATTACCTCACCAGCAACCACCGGGGGCATGGCCATTACCTGGCCAAAGGTGGTGACCTGAGGGCGCTGGTCGCCGAGTTATACGGCAGGAAGACCGGCTGTTCCAAAGGTCGGGGGGGCTCCATGCATCTGGTGGACGTGGCTGTGGGGCACTATGGGAGTTCTTCCATAGTCGGGGGCGGCATCCCCATTGGCACCGGCTTTGGACTGGCCATCAAGATGCGAGGCGAATCCCGGGTGAGCTCGATTTTTTTGGGGGACGGGGCCGCAGATGAAGGGGTGTTGTACGAGAGCATCAATTTTGCCATCCTGAAAAAGCTGCCCGTGTTGTTCGTGCTGGAGAACAACCAGTACTCCGTCTGTTCCCACGTGTCCGCCCGGCAGGTCGGGGAGATCGCCTTTCATGCCCTGCCACCGGATCTGCTGTTCACCCGGAAGGTGGACGGCAATGACGTGCTGGCGGTTTATGAGGCGGCCGGAGAAGCGGTCTCCCGGGCCCGGGCCGGGTTGGGCCCTGCCTTTCTGGAATGCCTTACCTACCGGATCCTGGGACACGCGGGGTGCGAGGCCCAGGATTCTGCCGGTTACCGGAGCCCCGAGGAGGTGGCCCGGTGGAAACGGCGATGCCCCCTGGCCAGGTTGCAGGAGGAGCTGCTGGCGGCCGGGATAATAACCAAAGAGGACGCGGAGGCCTTGGAACGACGCATCGACGCCGAACTGGATGAGGCTTTCGCCGGCGCCCAAAGAGACCCGCACCTCCCCCAGGCTGAGGAACTTCCCTTATACCTTTTCTGTGAGCAAGAATAGTGCCCTGGTCCAAAATCAAAGCCGAAGTTCAGGAGCCGGAATTTTCGCAGGAGACCGAGAGCGGCGGGCGGGTCCTCAGTTATCCCGAGGCGGTGCGGGAGGCCTTCCATGAGGCCCTGAAGCACGATGCCCGGGTCTTTCTTATGGGCCAGGACGTGGATGCCCCCGGAGGGATGTTCGGCACCACCCGGGGACTCTATCAGGAATTTGGCCGCCGGCGGGTCTTCGATACCCCGTTATCCGAAGGCGCCCTGACCGGCATAGCCATTGGCGCCGCCATCGCCGGCCTGCGTCCCGTTTACCTCCATAATCGTCCCGACTTTCTCTTGCTCTGCATGGATCAGTTGGTCAACCACGCGGCCAAATGGAGCTTCATGTTCGGCGGCGCGGTCCACGTGCCGTTGGTAATCTGGACCTGCATCGGCCGGGGCTGGGGTTCCGGCGCTCAGCATTCCCAGGCCCTCCAGGGGTTGTTCATGCATATCCCCGGGCTGAAACTGGTCATGCCCAGCACCTGTTACGATGCCAAGGGCTTATTGCTGGCTGCGATTGCGGACCCGAACCCGGTCCTGGTCATTGACCACCGGTACAATTTCAAGCAAAAGGGCCGGGTTCCGGAAGGCCTCTACCGGCTCCCCCTGGGGCGGGGGGTCATCCGGCGGCCCGGGAAGCAGGTCACGGTGGTGGCCATCTCCCACCTGGTCCTGGAGGCTTACGAGGCGGCCCAGGAATTAAGCGCCGAAGGCATTGACGCCGAAATCATCGACCCGCGCACCCTCCGCCCGCTGGACGAAAAGCTCATCCTGGACTCGGTGGCCCGGACCGGCCGTCTGGTGGTCGCGGACACCGGCTGGAAGACCGGCGGGGTGACCGCGGAAATCAGCGCCCTGGTGGCCGAAAAGGGTTTTGCCTCCCTGAAAGCGCCCATCCGGCGGGTGGCCGCGCCGGATCTTCCCACCCCGGCTGGATTTACCCTGGAAGAAGCTTATTACCTCAGCAAAGAGGATATCAAACAGGCCATCCGGGAAATTGCCCCTTGCAGGCCAGGGGTTGACGGGTAGCCGGACTGGCGGCCCCCTGGCGTTCGTCCGGCGGAACTTCCCGGGTGACGGCGGCGGCCCAGAATGTGCTTGCTTTTTCCGGGCAATTATTCGAAAAATAACAAGGGGTAACGTCCAGAGAGAGCGGTTCCGGCTCCGGGGTTCCCTGAAAATCGACGCAAGCATCGGAAAGGCAACCTAAATTTGGCCAAGAAGATTAAAATCCCCTTCGGCACCATCGAGATCCCCCCTGAGTCCAAGGAGTTAATCCTCAAGGCGTTGGATTCCACCCGGGTTTCCTGCGGCCGGCTGGTTCGGGAATTTGAGAAGAAGTTTGCCGCGATTCTGGGGTGCAGGGAGGCGGTGGCCGTCAGCAGCGGCACCGATGCCGACATCCTGGCCCTGGCCGTGCTGCACGATTATGGGGCCCGCCGGGATGACGAGGTCATCGTGCCGGCGCTCTCTTTTGTGGCCACCGGCAACGCCGTGGTGCACGCCGGCTTCCGGCCGGTTTTTGTGGATGTGGACCGGAAGTCCCTCAACATCGACGTGGGCCAGGTTGAGGCGGCCATTACCGACAAGACCCGGGCCATCATGCCGGTTCATCTCATGGGGAAACCCGCGGAGATGGACGCCATCATGGCCTTGGCCCAAAAATATGATTTAGTGGTGGTGGAAGATGCGGCGGAGGCCCACGGGGCCCAATACAAGGGCAAACCGGCAGGCTCCATCGGCCACCTGGGGGCTTTTAGCCTTTACGTAGCCCATATCATCACCACCGTGGAGGGCGGCGTGGTGGTGACGAACAACGAGGATTATGCTGAGATCCTCCTCTCCCTGCGCTCCCACGGGCGAGCCTGCAAGTGCGTCCAGTGCCTGCTCAATGTCGATCAGAACTACTGTCCCAAACGGTTTGACACCCCCGACGGCGAAGATATCCGGTTTCTATTTGAACGCATCGGCTACTCGTGCAAGATGAACGAACTGGAAGCCGCGGTGGGCTTAGGCAACCTCGGCAACTATGAAGATATTCTCAACAGGCGCCGCCGGAATCTCTTGTTCGTGCTGGAGCGGTTCGGACAGTTCGCCCCTTTCCTCGCCACTATTCAGGAAGACCCCTGGGAACGGATCGGTCCCCACGCCATCCCCATCGTCGTGCAGGAAGAGGCTTCGTTTACCCGGGCCCAATTCACCAATTTTCTGGAAGAGCATGGCATCGAAACCCGGACCCTGTTCGCGTCCATGCCTACCCAGTGTCCGGGGTTTGCCTACCTGGGTTACCGGCTGGGGCAGTTCCCCCAGGCCGAGTTCCTGGGGCGCCAGGGGATCCATATCGGAGTCCACCATGGCCTCGAGTTGGCAGATATGGAGTACGTCCTGGATACTATCCGGCGGTTTTTGGAACTTCATCAAAGTTAACTAAATCGGGAAGATGCCCTTCTCCGGTCATCAGGCAATTATAACCAGGCACAGACCCCCGACACCGGTTTGTTGCTCCCCGCCCCAGGCGGGAGGCGCCTCCAAGGTCTCCAGACCCTGCTGGTAAATCCCCATGGCCTGGATCTGGTGCTGGTAAAACCGGGAGGGCAGGTCCGGATTCGGTCCTGAAACCATGTCGCCAATCAGGGAAATGAAGGCGCCGCCAATCTTGATCTCGCCCCCGGCAGCCGCGGGCGAAGAAACCACCAGCCTGCCGGCGGGAATTCCGCCAGTTAAAGGATAGGAGTGTATGAAGGTAAGCCTGTTGGTAATGACCCTGAATGAGATCGAAGGCATGAAGGCCATCATGCCTTGCATCGAGCGAGACTGGGTGGACCAGATCATCGTGGTCGATGGAGGCTCCACCGATGGCACCATTGAATGGGCCCGGGAGCAAAACTACCAGGTTTATATCCAGCAACAACCGGGCTTCCGGCACGCTTACGTGGAGGTCTGGCCCCTGGTGGAGGGGGATGTCGTCATTACCTTCAGTCCGGATGGCAACTCCATCCCGGAATTGATCCCGGAATTGGTGGCCAAGATGCGGGAAGGTTATGACATGGTCATAGTTTCCCGATACCTGGGGAAAGCCAGAAGTGAAGACGACGATTTGCTCACCGGATTCGGCAACTGGCTGTTCAACAAAACCGCTAAAGTGCTCCTCGGAGGCAACCTCACCGATGTGATGGTCATATACCGGGCCTACAAGAAACAAATCGTCGCCGACCTGGAGCTGGACCAGGATAAGTGGTACACCACGCCGGAAACCCTCTTCGGTTGTAGGGTCAGCTGGGAGCCTTTGCTATCGTTCCGGGCGCTTCGCAAGGGGCTGAAGATCGCCGAGATCCCCGGCGATGAACCGCCTCGCATAGGAGGGGAAAGAAAGCTCCGCATCTGGCGCTGGGGGGCGACTTTCGCTTATCAGGTCTGGAGGGAATATTTTCTGGCCTGCCTGGATGGTATTGCCAAGCCTCGTAAATAACTACGCTAAATCTTCATGTTGCTCAGAACACTCCAGAAACCGGTTTCTGCCGCTGCGAGAAGGTAACGGAACCCTGAAGAACCTTGCCCCGACCAGAGGCGATTCCGGTTTCAGGCGGAGTTGTGGAAATGGCTGAATCACCTGCTGCTTCCTCCAAGTTGGGCGTTATTCTATCCCTAGGTCTCGCTTGCTGCCTCTTTCTATATCAATTTGGGGTGCGCTGCCTCGACCCGACTAATATTGGCTACATATTTCGCGTGGGAGGCGATCTCGCCCAAGAATACCTTGGTTGGTCTTTTTTACGCGGTACACCCTGGTCCTTCCCTTTAGGAAAGATTACGAATTATTTGGCTCCCTTTGGGACTTACGCCGCCTTTACCGTTGTTAACCCCCTTCTCTGGATGCCCTTCAAATTACTGTCTCCTATTCTCCCGGCGACTTTTCAATATTTCTCCTGGTGGATCCTGGCTTGCAATTGCCTGCAAGCTTATTTCGGTTATCGCCTCATGAGGTTAATAACCCCCAATATCTTTGAACAGCTTCTTGGGGTCGGTTTTTTCCTCCTCAGTCCGCCACAGTTAGTTAGAATCCTGTCTGGTAGTGATTGTCTTTACACCCACTGGCTTATATTGGCGTGCCTGGTTATATATTTCGAAAATTATTCGGAAATTCATAGTAGAAAGCTGATTTTATATTGGTCAATATTGACTTTTTGTGCAGCTACAATTATGCCTTATTTTGCCCCCATGGTGATTGGTCTGGCGCTGGCATTTTATATCCGCCATTTCATCTGGTCTCCGACTTACAGATCAAAAGCAGTACTGAGTTTATCCATTTTCCCATTAATACTATTTGCTTGTTATATTATTTTTGGCTATTATAAATCAGGAGTTAATTATAATTTAACCGATTACGGGGTTTATTCTCTCAATCTCAATGCCTTTATCAATCCATTGGAATGGTCTTCTTTTTTACCGGCTTTGCCTTATCGCCTGGGCCAAGGTTTTGCAGGTTATAGTTATTTAGGACTAGGAATTATAATTTTAATATGCTACGGAATTATCCGTTCAATTATTTGGCCGCCAAAGATTGAGCGCCTCAAATACCTACTACCATTGCTTTTAGTCCTATTTGGGTTCTTTATTTTTGCAATTTCTAATAAGGTCCTTTGGTGTAATACAGTTCTTTTCAGATATTATCTTCCTGTGCCTTTACTGAAACTGGCAAATATGTTCAGAACCTCGGGACGGTTCGGATGGCCTCTGTTTTATGCTATACTTTTAGGATCGCTATTCTTGGTTACTTCGACGAAGCGAAAGAGCCTGTCGATCTCGGTCATGTGCATCTGTTTAGTGGTCCAACTGGCGGATATTCACCAATTGTTATCTGCCCCCGCTTTCCATACCACCGGACCGGTGGTTTCACCTCTAAAATCTCCCTTATGGCAGACAGTAGGGAGCAAATATGATAAAATTATTATTTACCCTCCTTACCTTATAACAGTGACCAATGATGAGGATTGGAAGTATCTGGTGCTATATGCCTATAGACACCATATGGCAATCGATACCGGATTGGTTGCCAGAGATTCATCAACTGAAATGCGCGCTTACCAAGAAGAGCTAAAATCTTCCTTTCAAAAAGGAGATTTTGATCCCCGAAGTATTTATATCCTCGCGGACCCACCCGATTCCGAGACGGTGCAGTCATTCCATCGCTGGAATAGATGCGCCCTGGTTGACGGCTTCATCGTCTATACGGCGGATGATCACTTCTTTGATGGATCTAACAGAATAAAAATTGAACCTACTACTCTTTATGATTTCTTTCAAAAATTCCGGCAAGACACTATCCTGATTGCCGCCAGAGAATATCAGGCGCAGGTGTTGTTGCCTGAAGAAGTTAAGAAATATTTGCAAGAAAAGGGTTCCAGGCTGCCAGGTCTGCTTTATACAGGCTCTTATGCGGGGATATTTAGCCATGGCGCCAAGGTTTTTGAAAAAATCGATGAAAAGGGCGCAGTAAAGATCGAGCTGCGGAAAGGGGAGCTTGTCGGCAATGACAGGTTAACCCAGGATATTGCCTTGTATTCCGCGGGCGTCCGCTTCGGCGATCAGGCCTCCATAAAAGTGGCGGGAGAGGAGTATTCCAGGAACCGGGGCGGCCTCAATATGGTAGTTCTGAACGGAGATGGGGCCGTTCTGGCGTCCGCCATTTTTGATGCCACGACGGGTAGTAAGATAAATTTATGCACAAGAGCGGTCCCGCCTGGAAATCTGGTGAAAAGGTCAGCGCCGCTTTCTGCCCAATCCTCCTCTTTTAAAAATTATTAACCATGGATTATACGGCCCCAATTGAAGGAACCTTAGCGTCGATTGTTTATAAGTTGAGAGGAGTGATTTTATGAGATTATCCCTGGTATTTCCCGCTTGGACAGAAGTCTTTGGCTCGATGTCAAGGGTGGCAAAAGGCGCCTCAACCTTTCCGCCTCTGAATTTGGCCTATCTTGCTGCAATCGCCGAAAAGAATGGGCATGTGGTTCAGTTAATTGATGGTGAAGCAGAGGGATTAACTTCTTCAGAGATTATAGATCGTATTAAAGAGTTTTCTCCTGACCTCATTGGGCTGACGGCGACCACGCCCATGTTCCATATTGCTGCCGAACTTGCCAGAAAATTGAAAAAAACTCTTGATATACCTATCGTAGTCGGTGGACCGCATGTGACTTTTTTCCGTGAAGAGATTTTTTATGAATGTTTCGATTATTTTGTAATAGGGCAATGCGAAAATACGTTCGAGCTTTTCCTTAATAAACTTGCAAACAAGGGAGATCTTAAGACAATTCCAGGTTTATTATTACGGGAAAATAATCTAAATATATTTACCGGTGAAAATCAACAGATTACAGCATTGGATGATGTTCCATTTCCCGCACGCCACTTATTGAAATTGGATTTATACAGGATAGGCACTCTAAATGGAAAGAAACAATATACTTCTATCATGGCTTCGAGGGGTTGTCCCTTTAAGTGCGTTTTTTGCAGTACCTCAATCTATGGTAAACGGGTAAGACGGAGATCTATTGAAAATGTGGTAGCCGAGATTAAACAGGTTATGAATGATTTTGGTATCGACCATTTTTACTTTCTTGATGATACTTTGACACTAGACCGCAAGTATATTCTTGATTTTTGTGACGAAGTTGAAAAGCAAAAACTACAATTTACCTGGGAGGGAGGAACTCGGGCGAACCTAGTTGATGCTGAGCTTATTGCACGAATGGCCAAGTGCGGATTCATTAGGATTAACTTTGGGCTTGAGAGCGCCGATCTTGAGGTTAGAAAAATTATCAAAAAGGAAGTTCCCCTGGAAAGTTATATAATTGCTAATGAATTGACTAATAAAGCAGGGATTGAAACTATGAATAGCGTAATGTTGGGGCTTCCCGGGGATACGCATGAAAGTATAAAAACGACTATATCTTTTGTTCGCAATGCCCGCGCCTTAAAACACGCAACCTTCGGGATTGCGATTCCTTATCCCGGCTCGGAGATGTATGAAATGGCAATTAGAGGTGAACATGGGTTGAAACTCGAAACACAAGACTTTTCTAAGTATCAACGATACAATTCTGCTGTTATGACCGTTAACGGAATGCCCCCGGATGAGTTGATACGACTTCAAAAAAAAGGGTTGATGAAAATATATCTGGTCCCCTGGCGCGTTATCCCGGTAGTGAAACGATTCGGCATTCATGCCTTAGTTAAACCTTTTTTTGTGGCTTTATTAGGATTAATAATTAATAAAAAACGATCCATTAGACTATAGTTGCAATTCGTAGTTTACAGTTGCCCTCCTGACTGGAAAAAAGTGATGGGGTCCGAATTTTCCTTAGCGAGAAGGTAAAGAAAACCTTGAAGCACTTTACAGCCAAATGCCGGTCTGGTTTCCGCTGGAGTTGTGAAATTGGCTGAATCATCTGCTACTTCCTCCAGGTTGGGCCTCATTCTATCTCTATGCCTCGCCTGCTGCCTCTTTTTATATCAATTTGGGGTGCGCATCCTCGACCCAACTAATATTGGTTATATATTTCATTTGGGAGGCGATCTCGCGCAGAGTTACCTTGGGTGGGCCTTTTTGCGCGGTGCGCCCTGGTCATTCCCTTTGGGAAAGATCCCCACTTATTTTGCTCCCATCGGTACTTACGCCGCCAATGCCATTCTTAACCCACTTTTTTGGATGCCCTTCAAATTACTGTCTCCCCTGCTCCCGGTCGATTTTCAATATTTCGGTTGGTGGCTCCTTGTTTGTAATTGCCTGCAAGCTTATTTCGGTTATCGCCTCATGAGGTTAATAACCCCCAATATCTTTGAGCAGCTTCTCGGAGTCGGTTTTTTCCTGCTTAGTCCGCCACTACTAAATAGAATTTTCTATGGTAATGATACCCTCTATGCCCACTGGCTCCTATTGGCTGGTTTGGTTATTTATTTAGAAAATTATTCCAAACTTCCTAATAATAAGCTGATCTTATATTGGTCTTTACTGATAATTGCCGCTTTTACGATTATGGCCTATTTCGGCCCCATGGTGGTTGCCCTGGCCTTCGTATTTTATATCGGCCTTTTCATCCGGTTCCCGGGTTCCAGGTCTAAAGTAGCGCTGAGTATAATCGTATTTTTCTTAGTAATGTTTGCTTGTTATATTCTTTTTGGATATTATAAAGTTGGGTCTTATGTTAATGACCTGTCCGGGTATGGCACTTTTTCCCTTAATCTTAATGCCTTCATCAATCCCATGAACCGGTCTTCTTTTTTGCCCGCCTTGCCTTATCGGCTGGGCCAGGGGCTTGAAAGTTTTGACTATTTAGGTCTGGGAATAATAATATTAATAGGTTACGGAATCGCCCATTCAATTATTTGGCCCCCAAAGTCTGATCAAATCAAATACTTAATACCATTGGTTATCGTACTCTTGTTATTCTGGGTTTTCGCAATCTCTAATAGAGTGACTTGGGGCAATACTCTGGTTTTTAAATATTATTTGCCAGGGCCATTACTGAGAATGGCCAATACCTTTAAGGGATCTGGACGATTCGGATGGCCTATATTTTACGGCATAGTCTTGGGAGCACTATTCGGGGTCACGGCGACGCAGCGAAAGAGCTTATCGGTCTCGGTGATGTGCATCTGTCTTTTGGTCCAACTGGCTGATATTCACCAATTGTTATACGTCCCCGATTTCCACTTTATGGGTCCGGTGGTTTCACCTTTAAAATCTCCATTATGGCAGTCGGTGGGGACTAAATTTAATAAAGTCATCGTTTACCCTCCCTTTATTCGCACGGTGACCAATGATGATGATTGGAAGTATTTGGGGCTGTATGCCTACGAACGCCATATGTCATTCAATGCCGGATATGTTTGCAGAAATCCAGAAACTGAGATGCGCGCTAACGAAGAAGAGCTAAAATCGTCATTTCAAAAAGGCGATCTGGATCCTCAAGCTATCTATATTTTCGCAGACCCTCCCGCTGCCGGGACCGTGCAGTCATTTCATCGCTGGAATCAATGCGCCCTGGTTGACGGCTTTATCGTCTATACGACGGATGATCACTTCTTTAATGGATCTAACCGAATAAAAATTGAACCTACTACTCTTTATGATTTCTTTCAGAAGTTCGGGCAAGACACTATCCTGATTGCCGCCAGGGAATATCAAGCGCCGGTATTGTTGCCCGAAGATGTTAAGAAATATCTGCAAGAAAAGGGCTCCAGGCTGCCAAATCTGCTTTTTACAGGGTCTTATGTGGGAATATTTAGCCATGGCGCCAAGATTTTCGAGAAAATCGATAATAACGGCCCGGTAAAGATCGATCTGCAGCGGGGGCAGCTTATCGGCAAGGACAGGTTAACCCGGAATATTGCCTTGTATTCCGCGGGCGTCCGTTTCGGCGACCTGGCCTCCATAAAAGTATCGGGAGCCGAAGAATCCAGGGGCCGGGGCGGCCTCAATATGGTGGTTCTGAACGGGGATGGGGCTGTTCTGGCGTCCACCATTTTTGATGTAAATACCGGCAGTAAGATTAATTTGTGCACCAGAGAGGTTCCGCCCGGAAATCTAGTGAAAAAGCCGCCGCCGCTTCCTGCCCAACCCTCCGCTTTAACAAAATAATATGGTTATGCGCCTGGGCCCCGGGCGGGCCTTCTTAAAGAGGCTATAGGATGGTTTTCGGGACGACCATCCAATCAACCGCCCAACGGAGGGAATCCATTCGCCGTAAGCAGACCACTCCACCCATTTGGAAGTTTATTACCCTGATCTCCTTGTCCCCGGTTATGAGCAGGGCGGCCAAATTGGCCAGGTGGGGGAGATGCCCCACCAAAAGGGTATCCTCATCCAGTTGGGAGATCCGGTCCGCCCAGGTCTGAGGATCATCCAGAGGCGCCAGCCCCCGGGCTTCCGAGATGCCGTCCGGCGGCTGTAAATGCCTGGCCAGTTCCCGGGCGGTGCTTTGGGCCCTGGTCTTGCCGCTATGAAATATCTGCCTGACCTGTACCTTAAGCCTTTTCAAGTGGTGCGCCACACTCTCAATGTCCATGCGGCCCTTTTCCGTGAGGTCCCTCGCCGCATCTTCCGCCTCGCTCGCGGCTTCGGCATGCTGCACCAGATAAAGAAGCACGATAAGCCTCCTCAGATTTTCTTCCCATTATGTTAATAACTTTGCAACCGGTGTCCACCGGCCAGGAAACTATGAAGGTGCGCCGGGAACGTGGCTGAGACATGCGTGGACTCGCCTTAATGGAAGAAACCCTTCGGTTCCTTTGAGAATCCTCAAAATATCCAATAAGCGTTGCAGCCAATGCCTTTCTTCGAAGGCTCCACTGAGAAAAAGAAGTTTTCGGGTGTTTTCGTCCCGAGAAAGGCATCGTTGATGAAGGCCCCGAGAAAATGGCCTAAAGCCATGCCCCCCAGGACATCCGAAGGGTAATGCTGCCTGGCCTCCACCCGAGCCCAGGCGGTACTGACAGTCAAGGCGGTAAACCCGATATCCAAACCCAGGCGAGCCCCATCAGGAATTGCTAGCTCGTCAACATTGCGGGCAGAGAGGGTATCACAGACAGAGGTATTGGAAGCATGACCGGAAGGAAAACTCTCGCCCGAACCAGTGGGCCGAGGGCGGTCTACTGCGGATTTTAATCCCGAGGTGACCCCCGAGGTCAAGGCCGCTGCCGCGATGTCGACGCTGAGCCCCTTTGCCTTGTTCAACGCCCAATCGCCCGATTGGTCTCCGCTGGGGGTAGCTAAGGCGGTTATCGCGGTAGCTCCCATCGATACCCCGTTGAGGACGTCGCTGGCCGTGCCGGCATTGGTTTGGGACCCGAAGATCGGCGTGCGCTCCGAGGCCCAGTGGGACACGTTTCTATCAAAGGAACCTATCTGAAAAAGCCCCGCCCCGGCCGCCGGCGCCCAGGTTTCCGGCTCCAGAGCCGCATTCAGGGCTGCCCTGCCCACGCGCTCCCAACCGGGAAACAGGGTGGCATCCTGCCCCCAACCCCGGCCATTGGCAAGGGTGCCGCATCCGGTAAGTATTTGCCCGAGGCAGAGCACCAGAGCAAGACTTAAGAACTTTCTTAGACCGGCGGTAAACATTTGCGAAGCGAGATCATGCATCAGACTTGGCCAAAGCTGTCAAAAAATGGTTTTGGGGAGCCCTCTCAACGAATTTGAACTCGACAAGGTCCTCTTTTATAGCCCAAATTATTTCAGGGGAAAGAATGATAGCACAAATTTCCAAGAATTAATACCGGCAAGCCGGGCATATAGTATTTGCAATAGAAGCCCTTTCCGCAATTACCTTGACCTTTCCGGAAGTTTTGACATAAATAGGAGAGGTCTAAAATGGTTGCCAGGACTGGACCCGTCGCCGGAGCGGTGCTTACGCCCCTGCCAATGCTGGTGGCAGCCTGTCTGCCTTTCTGGGCCGGCGGCCTGCTCTCCGGGGTTTCGGGATATCCCCTGCGCCCCGGGGTGCTGCTGGCCGGCACCCTGGGGATAGTGGCTCTGGTCCTGGCCGCCTTCGCCGGCCGGGAGAGGTTTGCCCCCGGGGTTGGGCGCTATCCCGCCTGGCGGCTGGACCTTTTCCGGGGGCCCCGGGGCTTGGCCTATGCCTGCTTGGGGACGGCGGCCTTGTTGGGGCTGCTCCTCCAGTTTTGCTACCACACCGGCGATTTGACCATCCCCCTGGGAGCCTTGGGGATTTTGGGAGGCTATTTTTCCTTTGCCCAGCCCCTCTGCTGGCACCGGCGGGGTCTGGGGGAAATCGCCGGCGCCCTCTGCTTCGGGCTGCTGCCGGTGGCCACCGGGTTTTATTTGCAATGCGGCCATCTGGTGACCGAGGTGCTGCTGTATGGCCTGCCTCTCACCTGGGCCGGATTTAATCTTTTTCTCGGCTACGGCTTCCCTGAAAAAGTTGACAAAGAAGACCCAATAAACCAAGAAGCTCCCCAGGGGGAGGCCGCGGCGGCCCCAACCCTGGCGGCCCGCCTGGGGTCGGCGCCGGCGGCCTTGCTCTACACCGCCGGCAACCTGCTGGTCATCCTGGGGCTGCTGGCCATTTTCTTCTTCCCGGCCTCGCCCCTGCCCTGGCGGGCCGGTCTTTGGCCCTTGCTGCTCCTGGCGGCGGTCAACCAGGAGATGATCAAACGGCGGGCTTACCGGGTGGAGAGCCGGCTGCGGTGGTTGTGCCGCCTCAGCCTGGCCTTGCACCTGGGGATGGGCGCGGTCTTTAACCTGATGTTGTGGCAGCGGTGGTAATGAAAAGACGGTTTCCAGTTTCCGGTTTATGGTTGCCGGTGGGGAGAAGGCGCCGCCGGGGGAAAGCCTGGACTACGGGCCGGAACCCGGAGCAGGCGGGTGAGAAGAGAAATGAGGGGTGATCGGCGGGGAACCAGGAGCTCACATTGGGGACGCAGGCTGTTGGCCATTTGCCTCATCCTGGCCCTGATCCCTGCCTGCAGTCCGGCCCAGGTTTACATCCCCCTGGCCTACGCCTTCACCGGCCTGTGCGTCGCCCTCCTGATGTCGCCCACCCTCACCGCCGCGGTGGTGGGATTGGTGGTGGGCGGCCTCCTGGGCGCCGCAGTCTATAACAATTCTCTCAAGCACCAGATTCAGGACGGGCGACGAGGTGAGCCGGGGCCGCTCCCGGGAACGGGGGTGGAGGAGCATCCCAGGGGTGTCTTGCCAGGATCGAGGGTGGCATAACAGTAGCCGGAACTGCCTTTACCTATTCCCCAATGAAGCCCCATAGCCATAAAGAACCAGGTGGAGGCCCGGAGGGTCCCCTGGCCGTAGTGTTGCAGGCCCTGCGTCTCGCTACGGAGCCTCTCTCGGGGGAGGTCCTGGCGGCCCGGCTGGGGTTAAGCAGGGCCGCGGTCTGGAAGCGCATCAACCGTCTCAAGGCCCGGGGCTATGCCATCGCAGGCTCCCCCCGCCGGGGCTACCGGCTGCTGGCGGCCACCGACAAGTTGCTGCCGGAAGAGATTCTCCTGGGGCTCAAGACCAAGCGCCTGTGCGGACCGGTGTACCACTTCGAAGAGGTGGCCTCCACCAACGATCTGGCCAAGGAATTGGCGGCCCGAGGCGCCCCGGAAGGCACCCTGATCGTTGCGGAAGCCCAAAGCCGGGGGCGGGGCCGCCTGGGCCGCCAGTGGAATTCCCCTCCTGGGACGGGACTCTATGTCTCCTTGCTCCTCAGACCGCCGCTGCCGCCCACGGAGATGCCTCAAATCACTCTGACTACCGCGGTGGCGGCGGCTCGGGCCCTGAAACGGGTTACCGGGGTGGCCCCGGGCATCAAATGGCCCAATGACCTGCTGCTGGCGGGCAAGAAACTGGGAGGCATCCTCACGGAGATGGAAACTGAAAGCGAGCAGATTCGGCACCTGGTGGTGGGCCTGGGGCTTAATGTCGACACCCGGGCCTTTCCGGAAGAGCTGGCTGCCACGGCCACTTCCCTGGCCCTGGGCCTCGGGCGGCCCTTACCGATAAATTCCCGGCTGGCGATCCTTAAGGCCTGGCTGGAGGAGTTTGAGGATCTCTACGAACGCTTTTTGGCTCGGGATTTTTCCGGGATTCTCGAGGAATGGCGCAGCCTGACGGTGACCTTGGGGCAGCGGGTCACGGTGCACCAGGGGAGGCTCGCCATCCACGGCCTGGCCCTGGAGGTGGCCCCGGACGGGGCCCTGCTGCTGGAGACGGATTCAGGGGAAATGGTCCGGGTGACTTCCGGGGAGATCGCAGGATAGCGGTTAGGCTCTCCCCCCAGGCCCGCCCACTGGGCGGCGCCGGTGGAGCGAAAATAATACCAAAAGGGGGCTGGCTCCCAGACCTGCCCCCGCCTCTTCGAAAGCCGCCGCTAAGTGGACGGCCTCTATTTCTTCTTCTTCTCCTTGAGTACTTCGACCTCGGACTTCAAGCGTTCCACTTCCGCTTTATATTGCTCCACTTCGGCCTCGCTCATCTTGGGAGGTTCGTAAGTCGGGTTCTCACCCTTCTTGAAAAACTTATCCTTGGTCTCCTCAAAACCGAGGTAGACGGCCAGGGCGCCGCCCAAAAGGAGCAAGAGGGGGATGCCTCCTTTCAACAGGTCAAAGAACTGATGCCACCACAACCCAAGGCCGATCAATCCCAAAGCCACCGCGACCAGTCCGCCCACCAAAGCCGTCATGCCCTACCTCCTTGCCATAAATGGAATTTTCGGCTCGCCACCGTGCTATTGCTGGTTTAAAGCATATGGGCATTGTTATCAGAAAGGGAAAAATTTATCAAGTCAGAAATGGGTAAAAACAAACGGCCATTGAAAAAAATTCCAATAAAATGGAAAGGTTATAGTTATGGAGCGGTTGACAAAAATCCCCCGCAACTTATAATATGGCCACTCCCTCGTGAAATGTGAGAAATCCCTCATGGCTGAGATCGATTATTATCAGATATTGGGTGTTGGCCGGGAAGCCCCTGCAGAAGAAATCAAGAAGGCTTACCGCAAGCTGGCCATGAAATATCACCCGGACAAAGCCAAGGGGGACAAGAAGCTTGCTGAAGAAAAATTCAAGCAGATCAGCGAAGCCTACGCGGTGCTGAGCAATCCCGAAAAGCGGCAGCAATATGACCAGTACGGCTCCCAGGGCTTCCGGGAAAGATTCAGCCAGGAAGATATCTTCAAGGGCGCCGATTTCAGCGACATGTTCGACTTCGGCCTCTCCGAGGGCCTCTGGAGCCGCCTCTTCGGGGGTATGGGAGGGGGAGGAGGAGGAGGCCGATTCGGCCGCCAGCCCCGCACCCGGGTCTTCAGGTACGGCGGCCCGCAAGGGTTTGGGGCCCAGCCCCCGCCACCCAAGGGTGGGGACCTGCAAGTGGAGATGCCTATCACCCTGCATGAGATGGCCTTCGGCACTGAGAAGGTGGTGGCCATGCCCCACGACGGCCAGGTAGAAAAAATCGCGGTAAAGATTCCCCCTGGGGCTCTGCCGGGCAAGAGGCTGCGGGTCAGCGGCAAAGGCGCTCCCGGCCCCATGGGCGGGCCCCCCGGCGACCTTTACGTCAAACTGCGGGAACTGGAACATCCGGTATTCAAACGGGAGGGTTACGACCTCTACGTGGACCGCCGCATCAAGTTCACCGAGGCCATCCTGGGCACCAAGGTGACGGTGCCCACCCTGGATGGCAAGACCATGAGCCTCAAGGTGCCGCCGGGAACCCAGAGCAACACCAGGATGCGCCTCAAAAATTATGGCCTCCCCCAGGCCAGCGGCAAGGCCCGGGGGGACCAGTACGTGCGGATCATCGTCGAGACCCCTGCCAATCTGAACAAAAAACAGAAGGCCCTGGTGGAGGAGATGGCCAAGGAAGGGTTGTAGCTCGCAGCCAGCCAACAGCCAACCGGACCGAATACCACTGGGCTTTGGTTGTTGATCACCGACAAATACTGCGGGGCGACCCCTTCACAGGCTGGAAGCCTGTGCCACTGTCGCCCCTACATAACGGGAGGCGCAAATGGTGCTGGAACTGGCCCCCAAGGTTTACTGGGTGGGCGCCATTGACTGGAATCTTCGGGAGTTTCACGGCTATCTCACCGAAAGAGGGTCCACCTACAATGCCTTCCTGATTCTGGACGAGCAGATCACCCTGATTGATACGGTAAAAAAGGAATTCGTTCCGGAGATGCTGGCCCGGGTGGCGGAGGTGGTGGACCCGGAAAAGATTTCCTATATCGTCTCGAACCACGTGGAGATGGACCATTCCGGGGGCCTGCCCGAAGTGATGGCCAGGGTCAAGCCGTCAAAGCTTTTCTGCTCCTCCATGGGCAAGGCGGGATTAAGCCGCTATTACCAGAGCGAATGGCCTTTTGTCGAAGTGAAAACCGGGCAGGAAATCTCCCTGGGGCAACGCACCCTCCTCTTTCTGGAGACCCCCATGCTCCACTGGCCGGACTCCATGATGACCTACCTCAAAGAGGAGCAGATTCTCTTCTCCAGCGACGCCTTCGGGGCCCACTTCGCCTCGGAGGAACGCTTCGACTTCGAGACCCCGGATTTCCCGGCCTATCTTCACCAGGTCCAGAAATATTACGCCAATATCCTGATGCCCTTCGGCAGCCTGGTCCTCAAGCTGTTCCAGCGCCTCCAGCCAATGAACCTCACGTTCAAGCTGATCGCCCCGGACCATGGATTGCTCCTCCGGTCCCCGGAACCGATCCTGGCGGCTTACCAGAAATGGGGGGCAGGGGAAGTGGAGCCCCACCGGGCCGTGGTGATTTACGACACCATGTGGGGCTCTACCGGGTTGCTGGCCCGGGCGTTGGCCGAAGGCTTGCGGGACGCCGGGGCCGAGGCCGTCACCTGCCATTTGCGCAGCGTCCATTACAGCGACATCGTTCCCGAGGTTCTGGACGCCGGCCTGCTCTTTTTGGGCTCCCCCACCCTCAACAATACCATCTTCCCTTCCATGGGCGAGTTCCTCACCTATCTTAAGGGGCTGCGGCCCCAGAACAAGGCGGCAGCCTGTTTCGGCTCCTACGGCTGGAGCGGCCAGGCGGTGGCCGAGATGAACCAGCTCCTCGAGGCCATGAAGGTCAGGCTGGTCCATGAAGGCTTCACCTGCAAATATATTCCCACCCCTCAGGAGCTGGGGGAGCTTCGGGCCCTTGGAAATCGCCTGGCCCGGGAGAATTTGAACTAAGGCAAAAGGCAAAAGTAAAAAGTAAAAAAACAAAGGGCTCATCCAGAAGGAAAGGAGTCATCCCCATGGCCAGTGAGATTTTGAAATTGAGCGCGGCGATTGTTAGTTCCCATGCGTCCATGACCGAACTCAGCACTACGGAATTGGTGAAGGAAATTAAAGAAGTTTTTAGCGCCTTATCTTCCCTGGCAGGTGAGGCGGCGGCTCCGGAAATCGCCGGGGGCCGGGACGCTCCCGCCAGGAAACCGGGGCGGCCGAAAAAGGCGAAAATGGTGGAATCTCCGGAGGCCAAGGCGGTGGAAGTGCCAGAAGGTCCGGTTATCGGGGACCCGGATTATATAGAATTTATGGCAGATAGAGAGGGTTGAGGGGCCAAAAGGCAAAAGTAAAAAGTAAAAAGTAAAAAAAACCGCTAAACAGAAAATGTGGAGGGTGGGCGCTGCCCACCAAGGCAAAAGTCAAAAGTAAAAAGTCAAAAGTCAAAAAAAAAGCCACTTAACATTAGGGTGGGCACTGCCCACCAATTCCTTAGAATAGAACCTGAGTGAACCCTATTGGCTTATGAGGGTCAGCTTTCTCTCCCAGGCTGTTGCCTAAACTTTTTGGAACAGAAGTTTGAACGGACCATTGGGTAGATCCACCAAAGATGCCGCCGCCGACTTCCGCTACCTGTTGGCCCGGGGCTACCCCCGCCCGGCGGCTCTGGCCCTGGTGGGCAACCGCTATGGTCTTTCCAGCACCGTGCGGCAGCTCCTGCACCGGGGGGTCTTCGCCCCGGCCGAGGCCGCGGCCCGCCGGGCCAGGCTGAGGCTGCTCAAGGAGGTGGCCGGCCTCCCCCTGGGGCTGGACGGCCACAATGTTCTCATCACCCTGGAATGCGCCTTGCGAAAGCTGCCCCTGGTGGCTGCAGACGACGGCTTCATCCGGGACGTGGGCCAGGTTTCCCGGAGCTTCAAGCCCTCCCCCGAGACCGACCGGGTCCTGGCCCTGGTGCTGGATTACCTGGCGGCGCAGGCTGGGCAGGAGCGGGTGGCCGTCTTTTATGACGCCCCTATGAGCCTGAGCGGCGAACTGGCCCAGCGCACTGCGGAACTGGCGGCGGCCCGGGGGCTTAAGTTGACGGCCGCCGCGGTGCCGGTGCCGGAGCGCGAATTGGTAGGGTTTCCCGGCCCCATTGCCACCAGCGACACCGCCCTGATCGAATCCCACCCCCAGGTGGTGGACCTGGCCGGGGAGATCAGCCGCCGGGAGCTGGGTCTCTCGCCCATCGAGTTGGACGCCCCCGGCCCGGAAAGGTAAAGGCTTTCCTCATATTCGCCTGAAGCTCCGCAGGATTCTTCATTTATCCCCGGGCTTCCCATTTCCCTTCCCCGCCATAGTCTCGAGTATTTGCTTGAGATCGCCTAATTCCTCGCCGTACTTGGCCCAGTTGCCCTGCTTCAGGTATTCCATGGCCTTGTTGTAGCGGTCGAGGGCCTCTTGAGCCCCGGCGGGAAGAGGACCGGCAGGTAATCCGCTGAGCGCTTTTTGTTGTTGCGCCGGCGGCACTCCCTCTGCTGCAAAGACCGCCCGCAGTGCCTCATCCAGATTCTTTTCCATCATCAATCTTCCATCTTCGACCGCGATGACCCGTTTCAACTGCGGCATCTGGCTCTGCGTCGCCTGGAGATAAACGGGTTCCACATAGATAAACGAATGCTCGATGGGAATAACGAGTAGATTTCCTCGAATCACGCTGGACCCCTGTTGCCCCCATAGAGTCAGTTCGGCCGATATGTCCGGCTGCTGGTTAATGCGGGCATCGATTTGCATCGGTCCGTAAATCAGCTTGTCTTTGGATAAGGTGTAGATGAGAAGCTGCCCGTAGTTGTCACCGTCACTGCGGGCGCACATCCAGGCGACCATATTGTCCTTATTGGACGGCGTCAACGGCAGCATCAGGATGAATTCTTCCGAGGCGGCGCCCGGCAGCTTCATGATGATGTAATAAGGGAGGATGGTTTGGGCGGCCCCGCCGAACACGGCCTGAGGGATGTTCCATAAGTCTTCCCGGTTATAGAACACTCGTGGATCCGTCATATGATAAGTGGCGTACATGTGAGCCTGGATGGTAAACAAGTCCATGGGGTAGCGCAGATGCTGCTTCAAAAAAGCCGGCATCTCAGCGATCGGTTTAAACAACGTCGGGAAGATCTTCTCGTAGGTTCGAACTATCGGATCGGAAGGATCGATTACATAATAGGATACATCGCCGTTGTAGGCGTCGATAACGACCTTCACGGAGTTGCGAATGTAGTTGAAATTGTAACTACCTTGCCCTCCGGAGACTGGTTCCGAGTATGGGAACATGTCGGTCGTGGTGTAGGCATCATGAATCCAATACAGATGGCCGTCGCCGCCGACCACCAAATAGGGGTCCGAATCATAAGCGAGAAAAGGCGCGATCGTGCGGTCCCGTTCCGTAATGTTGCGGTGGAACATGACGCGGCTCTCGTCGGTGATATAGCCGGACAGGAGAATATTGAGATCCGAGAGATCGATGGCGTAAAGCATTCTTCGGAAGAGACCGGATATCTGCACGCCGCCTTTTCCCTGATAAGAGGTGTAAACATTCTGGTCCCCCTTGGGGTAATCGAACTCAGGGATCTTGCTATGCACTATGGTAAATTCATTGGTTTCCTCGCCGTAGTAGATTTCCGGCCGGGTAATCTCAATCGAGTTGCTGGACTGGGGTGGAATGTTCTGGATGACAAACTTCGGCAAACCGTCCCCGGTTTCTTCGTTGACCGGGCTCATGACCGCCCCATAGCCGTGAGTGTATACCAGGTGCGCATTCACCCACGTCCTGGCAGGGGCGGGGAGCTGCGAGGGAGCCATCTCTCTGGCTGCCAGGGCAACTTCCGTGTATTTCTGCCCAAAGTGGTAGCGGTCGACGTCGACGCTCTTGAAGTCGTAGTAGAGCCTAATTTCCTGCAGTTGTTTATAGGTTTCTATTAAAGGGCGGCGATCCCACAGGCGGATATTATGAATCGTGGCGTTGTTCTTTTCGATGTCGGCGTAGGTCAGGTTATCCTCAAGCGGAAAAGGTTGTTCCTGGGCCTTTTCCAGGCCGAATCCGAGACGGGTAAATTTTATGTTGTTTTCTATATAGGGAGTCTCTTTAGCCAGTTCGTTGGGCTTGACTGAGTATTGTTCAACAATGGTCGGATAAATCCAGGACAACCCGATGAGGGCAACAAAAAATAAGCCGATGGCATAGAGCGCCCATTTCCATTTTTTTAGGACCGGCATGAAAAACAGCACCAGGGCGATAACGACCGCCAAAATCATTAGCGACCAATAAGCCGGGATCTGGGCATGAATATCCGAATAACTGGCCCCATAGGCCACTCCGCTGCTCGAATTCAACAGACCATAGAACTGGAGCCGGTATGACCAGGCGAGGTCGAGAAAAAACAGACCGCCCAACGCCCCCAAATGAGATCTCACCTTGGGAAAAATATAGAGTGAGTTTTCTTGAAACATTACTGCATGATCCAGATAATATGAAAATCCAACCGCCATAAATACGAGGAATAAAGCCGTTAGGCACCATTTTTGAAGAAAGGTGTATAAAGGCAAAATAAAAACATAGAATCCCGCATCTTTAGAAAAGATTGGGTCAGCAACGCCAAATTGCGAATGATGCAAATACTGCAGAAAAGTCATCCAGGAGCCGGAGGCGCTGATCCCCATTAAACCGGACAGGAACAATACAGCCAGCGTCCATACTTGGGTGGCGTGCGCCTCGGAAAAAAGGAGATCGATGGGTGTGGCCTGTCCATCATGGGGCACGATTCTCATCGTGCGGGAATAGGAACCGTGTCTCCTGGCAATGAAGAGGTTCACTGCGGCAAACAGGCCGAACACTAAGGCAAAGGCAGCAAAGGTTAAAGCTTTGGCCCACAGAATCGTCGTAAACACTTGGGCAAAACCCAAATTCTCAAACCACAGCCAATCGCCGTAGTAATGGACAAAAACAGACATTGCAGCCAGAGCGACAACTGCGATGCCGACAACGACCAATGGTCCCTTCTTCAAATTCATAATTCACCTTTCCAACCAAGTAATGGCGATATCGATATTGCGGTAGTTTATGTCAAGGAGGGGGGGGAGTCAATTAGAATAAATAAAAGGGGACAACTGCTGCTGCCTGGCTATTCTTGCTGACTGTTTTTATTGACAAAATGTAAGGAAAGTTTTAATGTAAAATCTACCTGGGCAACGGACGGGGGCCTGTTGCCATCGCCGTAATAACTAAGATAGAAGCGCGGACCGCTTTACCTGCCAGCGAGTTCCAGGCCGTCCCCCATATTTAATTCAAAGGAGTACTTAGTGACTTACTCGTGTGATCGATTGGATATCCGGATATTTGCCCTCCTGCTGGTAACCATCCTGGCAGTGGTGGTCCCGCGAGCAGGCTTTCCGAACGACCAGGTCAGCGAAGTGAAGGCAGCCCCAGCCGCGCCAGGCGGCTCCGCCGTCCCGGCGGCTCCGGCTGTCCCGGTTACCCAGGCAGCTCCACCGGCTGTAATCCCCCCGGCTGCTCCCGCCGCGGCCAAGAGCACCGCTCCCACCAAGATCGCCAAGATTGAGACGCCTCCGGCCAAGGCGGAAAAACCGCCCGCCCCCGCAGTTGTGGCTGCCAAAGTTAGGTATCTCGCCGGCGAGGACCCCGGGTATGCGAAACGGTGCGGCTGGCCGGTGGCCTACCCGCCGCCCCTGCCGGGCTCCATCTTGCCCTATAAGCGTATTGTCGCCTACTACGGCAACCCGCTTTCCAAGCATATGGGGGCTCTGGGCGCCTGGGAAAAGGACGAAATGCTGCGGCATCTGCAGGGTGAAGTAGCCAAATGGGCAAAGGCGGACCCGTCGGAACCGGTGCAGCCGGCGCTGCACCTCATCGCGGTGGTGGCCCAGGGAGAGCCGGGCAAGGTCGGCAAGTACCGGATGGTGATGCCGGACCGGATCGTCAACGAAGTGTACGGCTGGGCCAAAGAGGCGAACGCCCTTCTCTTCCTCGACATTCAGACCGGCCAGGACAACATCCGTACCATCCTGCCGCGCTTCGAGTGGATTTTGAAGAATCCGGACGTGCACCTGGGGATGGATCCGGAGTTTAACCTGATCAAGAGTGGTAGGAGGCCAGGGACCAAGATCGGCACCTATGACGCCGCGGACATCAACTATGCCTCCGGTTACCTGGAGCAACTGGTGAAAAAGTATAATCTTCCTCCCAAGGTGCTCATCGTCCACCGCTTCACCCGGGACATGGTCACCAATGCCCGGAGGATCGTGCTCCGCCCCGAGGTGCAGATTATCATGAACATGGACGGCTGGGGCCCTCCCTCCCTAAAGAGGGATTCGTTCAAGGATTACATCGTTGCCGAGCCGGTGCAGTATGTCGGCTTCAAGCTCTTCTATCACAATGACACCAAGAAGGGCGACGCCCTGATGACCCCCCAGGAGTTGCTAAGGCTGAACCCAGCGCCCCTTTACATCCAATACCAGTAATACCGCGCCGCAGGTGAGACGCCCCATGATCTTGCCCACGAAGGTGCATGCAAGTCAGCACCTGGGGCGAGCGGAGCTATAACCGGGTGCCACGCCAGCAGGCTCAATAAATTGTCTCGCCATCATTTTTCTGGGTAAAATGCTGCGGCTAAACTGGGAAGGCCTTGCAAATGGATAATACAGAAAGCGGAGACCCCGCTTTCCGGATGGCTGCCCGGGCAGAGCCGCGAGTCCCTTGGATCCAACGTCTACGGTGGGCGTTGGGTATCCTGCGGGCTTACCGGGTGAGCAATCTGGAGAATGCCGACGGGCAGATAATTTTTCACCAAAAATTATCCGCCATTATCAAGGCTAACCTGGGACCTGACCTTGGCGGGTTGAGGTTGCTGGAAATAGGGTGCGGCCAGCGGGCCAGCCAAACCATCCTGTTCACCGCTGACGGCCTTACGGCCACGGGCATCGACGTGGAAGTGCCTACCTTCAGGATGACCCTCGGAAGTCTTCTCCAGGTGCTCAGGGCCAACGGTTGGGAGCGGGGGCTCAAGTCCATTTTGCGGCACTGGCTCTTCGACGGCCAATTTTTTCGCAGACTCTCTTGCCAATACGGCAAGCCCCTTCCCCGGGACCGGGTGGATGTGCGCCTGATGAGTGCCACCCATGTGGAGTTTCCCGATAATTATTTCAGTTTCGTTTACTCTTCCCTGGTATTCGAGCATATTGACGACGTGCCCGCGGCCGTCCGGGAGGTTAACCGGGTCCTTAAACCCCAGGGGCGAGCCTGGATTAATGTCCACCTCTTCCCGAGTCTTTCCGGCGGGCATCACCCGGAGTGGACAGATGCCCGCAGGCCCCCCACCCACCCTCGGGTGCCTCCCTGGGATCACTTGCAGGAGAACCGCTATCCTGCCCATAGCCATCTGAATAGATGGCGCTTGACTGATTACCGAAAAATATTCAATACTTATTTGGAAGTGCTGGAGGAGAGCCAGGTAATGGAAATGACCTGGGAATTGTCCCCCGGATTGGAGGCAATTTTAGTGGCTAAGGGCTTTTCCCGGGAAGATTTGCTTACCCGGGAGGTCGCTTTCCTGTGCCGGAAAAGGTGATAACTTTTTGTTAGCGGCGGACCCGATTGTCCGCCCGGGCTTCACGAGGGAGGAGACTCGAAGATGGATACCAAGATTGGGTTTATGGGGCTGGGCATCATGGGCGCCGCCATGGCCGCCCGCATCCTCAAGGCCGACTACCCCCTGATGGTCTATAACCGCACTGCCGCCAAGGCCGAACCTCTGGCGCAACTGGGGGCCGGGATTGCCTCCAGCCCCAGGGCCCTGGCCAAAACGGCGGAGATCATCATCGCCATGGTCACCGGCCCCGAGGCCCTTTATGAGCTGCTTTGGGGAGAGGAGGGCGCCGCCGCCGCCTTCAATCCCGGCCAGGTCTTCATCAATATGAGTTCGGTGTCCCCCAGCTTTACCCGGGAGCTGGGCAAACAACTGGCCCCCACCGGTATCACCTTCATCGACGCCCCGGTTTCGGGCACCAAGAAACCCGCGGAAGAGGGTACCCTGGAGATCCTGGCGTCGGGCAAGAAGGAAAAGGTCAAAGAACTGGAGCCCCTGTTTCTGACCATGGGTAAGAAAGTCATTTTCTGCGGCCGGACCGGCCAGGGCTCCATGATGAAGATGGTTATCAACCTGCTCCTGGGCTTGATGATGACAGGCTTCAGCGAGGCCCTCAACTTCGGGCGGCTGGGGGGCCTGGAACTGGAGGCCATGCTGGAAACGGTCTTCTCCGGGGCCATGAACGCCCCCATGTTCCAGATAAAGGCCGCCAACTTCAGAGACCGGAACCATCCGCCGTCCTTCCCCCTGAAGCATTTGACCAAGGACGCCAAATTCGTCCTGGATACGGCTTACGAGTTGGGAGCGCCAGTACCGGAGGGGCAGATGCTGCTGCACCTCTGCCGGGCCGGGGTGGCCCAGGGCTGGGGCGATGAGGACTTCTCCGCCATCATCAAGGTGATGGAGCTTCTCAGCGGGAAATGATGCGAGAGCTGACCGGCAAGGCTTTAGTGATACCAGGCTGGTTGTTGGTGCTGGCACTGGTCTTGCTCCTTGCCGGCAGTGCCGCGGCCGCGCAGTTCTCCGCCCAGATGGTGGTCCGGGACGGCGCAAAGCTGGCGCTCGGGAGGATCTTTGTGCAGGACGGCAAGATGCGCCAGGAGTTCGATGACGAAAATGGCCAGACCATCACCATCGTGCGGCCGGACCTGAAAAAGGTCTGGGTCATCCTTACCCGTAAGCGCAACTACCTGGAGCTGCCCCTGAAAACCAGGCTCCCCGGGCAATTCATCCAGATTCCCCCGGATGCCTTGGCAAAGCGCCTGGTGGGCAAAGAGACGGTGAACGGCTACGAAGCCGAAAAATATGAGGTCACGGCGCCGGGGGAACCCGGCCCGGAGAGGCAGACCATCTGGATGGCCATCAAATTGGGGGTCCCCATAAAGCTGGTCTCCAGAGAGAAGGATTTTTCCGTGGAATACCGATACATCGTAGAAGAGCCCCAGCCCGAGCGCCTCTTTGAGCTGCCGCCGGGTTATACAAAATTGAGCGCCCCCGCCGGCTAACCAGTTTTTTGGGAAAGATTGCTGCCGCTTCCAAGATATTCAAAGCCACTCGACGCCGCCCTCCCCGCTTGACACCTATCGCTTTCCTTCGGCCCGGTTCCACAGGGGTCGAAGGTCAGGTCGTTCTCTTGTCCGGGGAAGGGCCTATTATGGATAAACCTCCCCGAGGCGATCTCCGCGGGGATTCCTTCCGGGAAGGCGTTGCAGGTCAGTTTGCCCACCAGGTTATGCAGGTGCAGACAAAAGCGGCAGAGCCGCCACCTGCTGATGACCTCATAGAAGAAGGTATCGGCGTTATTTCCCAAGGTCGCAGTCCTTATGCCTGCGGGGTAAGCCGGCCCGGCTCATTTGGGAGAATCGAGCAGCCGGCGAATGGCCCCAGCCAACTCTGCCGCAATGATGGGTTTCATAATAATTTCCCTGATCCCCAGGCCCCTGGTCTTGTCCAGGCTGCTCGGTTCGGTGTGGCCGGTACACCCCAGGATGGGGATCTCCTTACGTAGAGCCAGGGCTTCCCGGGCCAGGTCAAACCCGGTCAACCGGGGCATGGTCAGGTTAGTGAGGATCAGATCGAATTTCTCCGGTCCGGCCCGGAAGGCGGCCAGGGCCTCATGGCCATCAGTGCAGGCCGTCACCTGATATCCCAACTGCCTCAGGATAATTTGGGTGGCAGCCACGATATCCGGCTCATCGTCCACCAGCAAGATTCGCTCATTCCCTTCCGGCAGAGCAGCTACCGGCTCGGGTTCCAGCGCTTCATCAGGGGCCATCAGGGGAAAGAGGATCTCAAAGGTGCTTCCTTTCCCGGGCTCGCTTACGACCTGGATGCCCCCGCCATAATTTTTGACAATTCCATGGACCATCGACAAACCCAGGCCGGTCCCCTTCCCCAGCTCTTTGGTGGTGTAGTATGGCTCAAAAATCCGTTCCAGCACCCCCGGGGTCATGCCCTGGCCGGTATCCACGACGCTCAATCTCAGATAATCTCCCGGTGGGACGCTGATGCCGCAGGACGTCTGCTCCCGGGCCAATTCCACTTGATCCAGGCCCACGCTCAGGCGGCCCCCCTTTTCTTCCAGGGCCTGGGCGGCGTTGGTGCAAAGATTCATGACCACCTGGTAGATTTCACTGGGGTCCGCCAGCACCCAATCCCACTCGGCGGCGATCTCAGTTTGAATGTCAATGGTCGCCGGCAAGGAGGCCCGCAGCAATTTCAGGGATTCTTTGACCAGGGGGCTCAGGCGCAGCATTATCCGTTGCTGGTCGCTGCGGCGGCTGATGGTGAGGATCTGTTTTACCAGATCCGCAGCCCGCTTGCCGGACTTGAGCACCTGTTCCAGATAAGGGCGCAGCTCCTGGTCCTTCCCCGTCTCCCGCAAGGCGATCTCGGTGTACATGATGATGGGTGACAGGATGTTGTTAAAATCATGGGCAATGCCCCCGGCCAGGGTGCCGATGGCTTCCATCTTTTGCGCCTGGCGAAGTTGCGCCTCCAGTTCCACCTTCTCGGCCCGGGCCCTTTGGTACCTGGTAATGTCCCGATTGCTGGAGCGGCGGCCGAGATTTCGCCCCTCGGGGGTGGAGACCGGCTGGCAGACGTGGGCTATCCAACGCTCTTCGCCGCTACGGGTAAGGATGCGGAAAATCAGGGAATGAGGATTAGGGTTGCTGCGATCATCGTGTAAATGCTTGACTACCTTGGCCTGGTCGTCGGGATGGGCGATCTTTTCTATGAGTCCTGGATCTTGCAGAAATTCCCGGGCGGCGTACCCGCTAATCCGTTCACATGATGGCGAGATATAGTTATAGGCGCCGTCGGGGGCCAGCCAGCTCTCCCAGTCGTAAGTAAAGTCCGCAATGGTGCGGAACTTTTCCTCCGAAAGGCGCAAGGATTCCTCCACCTTTTCCCGCTCCTGCAACTCCAGTTGCAATGCCTGGTAGGAATGGGTTAAGGCCTCGGTCCTATGGTCGACCTCTTCCCGGAGCCCATCCTGGGCGCGCATCATGTCCCGGAATAGCGGCGCAATGAAGGCTACCCCCAGCAGCATCAGGATGACGGTGGCCAGCCCCACCAATTCCGAACCGATGTCCACCGGCATGAGGGACATGCCCCGGGCGAACCACTCGACTACCGTGAAGCAGCGCCGCACGGCCATGAGCAGGAAGCCTATGGAAATAAACAGCCAGGCGGCGGTGCTCCTGGTAATCCGCACCAGCCGAAAAGCCAGGAATGCGGCAATAAGCTGAATAAAGATGGCGATCAGGAGCAGAAAGTACGCCGGCATCAGAGCAATCCGTCTCCGGGTAACCGGAGAACTTTTAAAGAATAGACCCCGGCCAGGCCGGGGGCCCTGCCCTTAAAAATGCAACGATTATGCCCGAGCCGCCGGCCGTCTATCTGGTTGAAAATAGAAGAAAACCTTGCCGGGTGCCCTCAGGCCGGTTCTGGCGGTGGCAGGGGGTCTGTCAGAAATTTTTACAAGGTGTAAAATGGACCCACCGCACTAAGGTGGCAGGAATTTCTGCAAACGGAAAAGGTTTTGGTATATTAATGCTCAAGATCTCCGGGTAAGGGAGATCAGGGCGCCCCCCGCAAGCCTCCTGGTGGTGGGCTTGCCCAACGTCTGAAGCAGAGGATGGCCTCATGCGCCGCCAGCGCCTGGTTTGGCAACTCTTTCCTGCCTATCTCCTGGTCACCCTCCTGTCCCTGCTGGCCCTCTCCTGGTATGTCACCGCCTCCTGGCGCGGTTTTTACCTGAAACAGATGGCCGCGGACCTGAAGAGCCGGGCCCTCTTGGTGGAAACCCGTTTGCCGGGGCTATTGGCTCCCGGACAGGGCGCCGAGGTCGACCGGATTTGCAAGGATTTGGGCCGGCTCACCGGTACCCATCTGACGGTTCTCCTGCCCTCCGGCCAGGTCCTGGGAGATTCGGAGGAGGAGGAGCCGGCCCGCATGGAAAATTACGGCGATCGTCCTGAGATTCAGGAGGCTCTCCAGGGGCGGGTGGGCATCTCCCAAAGATACAGTTTCACCTCGGGACGCGATCGCCTGTACGTGGCCGTGCCCATGCAGCAGCAGGGCCGGATGGTGGCGCTGGTGCGCGCTTCCCTGCCCATGACCTCCATCGCCCAGGCCCTCAGTGCCCTCTATTTCAAGACGGCGCTGGGCGGCCTGGTCATCGTGCTTTTACTGGCGGCCATGAGCCTCCTCATCTCCCAGCGCCTCAGCCGCTCCCTGCAAGACCTGAAGCGAGGCGCCCTGCGCTTCGCCGGGGGAGACTTGAGCCGGCGGCTGCCGGTGCCCGGCTCCGATGAGTTGGGGAGCCTGGCCGAGGCCTTTAACCACATGGCCAAGCAACTGCAGGACCGCATCGGCGTCCTTATCCGCCAGGGGCAGCTCCAGGAAGCGGTGCTCTCCAGCATGGTGGAAGGCGTCCTGGCGGTGGACTCCCAGCAGCGACTCATCACCCTGAACCGGGCGGCGGCGCAATTGCTGGGGGTGGACTACCTGTCCTCTCAACATCTCACCATCCGGGAAGTGGTGCGCGACCATCAATTACAGAGCTTCATCACCCGCACCATCTTTGCCAGGGGGCCCATCGATGCCGAGGTGACGATGAGCCATGGCCAACAGATCATTCAGGCCCATGGCTCCTTCCTGAAGGATGCCCAGGGGGCCGATATCGGCTTTCTCATCGTGCTGCACGACGTCACCCATCTGCGGCGGCTGGAGATGAGCCGCCGCGACTTCGTGGCCAATGTCTCCCATGAACTGAAAACCCCCATCACCTCCATCAAGGGATTTGTGGAAACCTTACTGGCCGGCGCCTTGCAGGAGCCGGAGAATGCCCGGAACTTCCTGGGCATCGTCTCCCGGCAGACCGATCGGCTCAATGAGATTATCGATGATCTTCTGAGCCTCTCCAGGATCGAACAAGATGCGGAACAGGGAAGGGTCTTCCTCACCACCGGCAGGCTCAAGGGGGTCTTGGATTCCGCCATCCAGATATGTGAAGCCAAGGCCGCCGCCAAGGAGATCACGGTCCGGCTCGATTGCCCGGAGAAGCTGCGAGCCCGGATCAACGCGCCCCTCCTGGAACAGGCCCTGGTAAACCTGATTGACAACGCCGTCAAATACAGCCCCGCGGGCAGCGCCGTGCAGGTGGAAGCTCTGAGGGACGACGCCGAGGTGGTGGTCAGGGTTCGGGACCAGGGGGTAGGCATCGAGAGGAGCCAACTAGACCGCATCTTTGAACGGTTTTACCGGGTGGATGCCGGACGCAGCCGCAAGATCGGCGGCACCGGCCTGGGGTTGGCCATCGTCAAGCACATTGCCCAGTCGCACCACGGCCGGGTGACGGTGGCCAGCACCCCGGGAGCGGGGAGCCTCTTCTCCTTGCACCTGCCGGCGGAGTAATCCCGGACTCTTAACCAAGACCCTGAATTCATCAACAATTTACCCTTTCCTAACCATTCCCTAACAATTAACCGCTAATCTATGGCAATCAGGTGATTCAAAACCCGGCTGCGCGCGCACGGGTTTCCTGACAGTTAGGACAACTAGTTGATTTTAAAACAGTTTGCCATCAAAACCTCACTCGAAGGAGCATAAACATGCGGAAGTCATGGTGGGTTATCTCAGCCATAATTTTGACCTTCTTCCTGGCCAGCGTGGCCCAGGCCCAGCCCGTAACCCTCAGTGCGGCCGGGGCTACCTTCCCCTACCCCATTTATTCTCAATGGGCCTTCAAGTATAATCAGATCACCGGTATGAAGGTCAATTACCAGTCCATCGGCTCCGGCGGCGGCATTGCCCAGATCAAGGCCAAAACTGTGGACTACGGGGCCTCAGATCAGCCCCAAAAGACGGAGATGCTGCAACAGAACGGCCTGGTGCAGTGGCCCATGGTCATGGGCGGCGAGGTTATGGGGGTGAACATCCAGGGCATCGGCCCCGGGGTCATGAAGCTCGACGGCCCCGTGATTGCTGACATCTATCTCGGCAAAATCACCAAATGGGACGACCCGGCCATCGCCAAGCTCAACCCCGGCCTGAAACTGCCCTCCCAGGCCATCACCGTGGTGCACCGCTCCGACGGCTCCGGAACCACCTTTATCTTTACCACTTACCTCTCCATGATCTCCCCGGAATGGAAGCAGAAGGTCGGCGCCGATACCTCGGTGCAGTGGCCGGTGGGCATCGGCGGCAAGGGCAATGAAGGCGTGGCCGGCCAGGTGAAAGTGGTGCCCGGCTCCATCGGCTACCTGGAATACGCCTATGTCAAACAGAATAACATGCCCTATACGCTGCTGGAGAATAAGGACGGCAAATACTTGAAACCCAGCCTCGAGGTCTTTCAGGCGGCCGCGGCCAATGCCGACTGGAAAAATGCCCCATATGGTTTTTACGTGATGTTCGATAACCAGCCGGGCGACCAGAGCTGGCCCATCGCCGGCGCCACCTTCATCATGGTCCACAAGGATCAGCCCGACCTCGCCAAGGCCCAGGCCATGTTGAAGTACTTCGATTGGTGCTACCGGCACGGCGGCGAGATGGCCCAAAAGCTCGACTACGTGCCCGTGCCCGAAAGCGTGGTGGACCTGGTGGAAGCCTCCTGGGCCAAGTATATCACCTGTAACGGCAAACCGGTGTGGCCGGTTAAATAAAGACAGGCGAGGCCGCAGCCGCGGCCTTCCTGGCTCAACTAGATTATCTCCACTGAGAGGCCGGGGACCATCAGGGCTCCGGCCTCAAATCTCCTTATGCCAACCGATAGCTCAACTATCTCCGATCAGGCGGTGCCGCAAGCCGAGGCCGGGGGCGACCGGATCTTCCGCCGGCTGGCGGTCGCCAGCGCCCTGCTGATCCCGGTGCTGATGGGCGGCATCTTCATTGCCCTGCTCCAGCAATCCTGGCCGGCCATCAAGCGCTTCGGTTTCGGCTTCCTGGTTTCCAACACGTGGAACCCGGTTACCGAAAAATTCGGGGCCGTTAGCAGCATTTACGGCACCCTGGTCTCCACCGTCATCGCCATGGTCATCGCAGTGCCGCTGAGCATCGCCCTGGCCCTGTTCTTGGTGGAGCTGGCCCCGCCCCGGGCGAGCGGGGTGGTTGGCACCATCATCGAGCTGCTGGCCGCCATTCCCAGCATCATTTACGGCATGTGGGGCATGTTTATCTTTGCTCCCTTCATGGCCAACTATATCCAACCGGCCCTGGGAAAGACCCTGGGCTGGCTGCCCCTGTTTCAAGGCCCCCCCATGGGCATCGGCATGCTCACCGCCGGGATCATCCTGGCCTTCATGGTCCTGCCCTTTATCTGCGCCATCACCCGGGATGTCTTCAATCTGGTGCCCAACGTGGTGAAGGAGGCCGCCTACGGCATGGGCGCCACCACCTGGGAAGTGACCTATAAGGTGACCATCCCTTACGGCCTGGTGGGTATCATCGGCGCGGTCTTCCTGGGGTTGGGCCGGGCCATGGGAGAGACCATGGCCATCACCTTCGTGATCGGCAACTCCAACCACATCTCGGCCTCGCTGTTCGCCCCCGGCAACAGCATCGCCTCCATCCTGGCCAACGAATTCACCGAGGCCACTACGCCCATCTATATCAGCTCCCTGATAGAACTGGGCTTGATCCTGTTCGTCATCACCTACCTGGTGCAGATGTTCTCCCAGATGCTGTTGAGCCGGATGTACCGCGGCTGGAGCGCGGGCTTATGAAACCGAGGCCAGCCACCGGGCGCCGGGTTGCCAATGGCATCGTCAGCGTGTTCGCCACACTGTCCGCGGTGCTGGGCATGGTGATCCTGGCCTGGATCATCTCCGTGGTGGTGCACCGGGGCCTGGGGGCCTTCAATCTGGCCTTCTTCACGCAGTTGCCGACCCCGCCGGGCACAGGGGGCGGAGGCTTGCTCAATGCCATCCTCGGCACCCTGGTCATGACCCTGCTGGCCACTCTGCTGGCGGTGCCCCTGGGCTTGATGGCGGGAGTCTACCTGGCGGAATTCGGTCAGGGATCGCGACTGGCCGATAACACGCGCTTTTCCGCCAACGTCTTGATGGGCATGCCCTCCATCATCATCGGTGTCTTCGCCTACGCCCTGGTGGTGGTCCCTATGGGGAGGTTCTCCGGCTACTCCGGCATCGTGGCCCTGGCGATCATCATGCTGCCCATTACGGCCCGCACCGCAGAAGACATGCTGCGCCTGGTCCCCAATACCCTGCGGGAGGCGGCCCTGGCCCTGGGGCTGCCCCGCTGGCGGATAACCATATCTATCGTCTTTAGAGCAGCCAAGGCGGGGTTAATCACCGGAATTTTGCTGGCCGTGGCCAGGGTGAGCGGCGAAACCGCGCCCCTGCTGTTCACCGCCCTCAACAACCCCTATATGCTAACCTCTCTGGGCCAGCCGACCCCGAATCTCACTGTAACCATCTACAACTATGCCGTGTCCCCCTATCCCGACTGGCAACAAAAGGCCTGGGGGGCCTCGCTGCTGATTACCGGCGGGGTCCTGGCCCTGACCTTGCTTACCCGGTATACCCTGAGAGAACGGAAGACATGAAGGACCTGACAGCTACCTTGACTTTACCCATTATGGCTACCGAAGACAGCGGCCAGACGGCCACCCCCACAGAGACCTCGACCGCCGGCCAGGGCGACCTGAAAATTAGGGCCCGCGGGGTGCAATTCTTTTATGGGGAACACCAGGCCTTGTTCGACAACAACCTGGAGATCGCCCGCAACCGGGTGACCGCCATCATCGGCCCTTCCGGCTGCGGCAAGTCCACCCACATCCGCGTCTATAACCGCATCTACGAGCTCTATGGGGACCAGCGGGCCACCGGCGAGATATTGCTGGACGGCGACAATATCCTCAGCCCGGGTTACGATCTCATGGAACTGCGCCGCAAGGTGGGGATGATCTTCCAGAAGCCCACCCCCTTTCCCATGAGCATCTTCGACAACGTGGCCTACGGCCTCAAGATGCACTTCCGCCTCAGCCGGGGAGAATTGGCCGACCGGGTGGAAGAGGCCTTGAGCCGGGCGGCCCTCTGGGACGAAGTGAAGGATCACCTGCGCCAGCCGGGCACCGCCATCTCCGGGGGGCAGCAGCAGCGCCTCTGCATCGCCCGGGCCCTGGCGGTGGAGCCGGAGATCCTGCTGATGGACGAACCCACCTCCGCCATCGACCCCATTGCCACCTCCAGGATCGAGGAGTTGGTCAACATCCTGAAGGCTACCTATACCATCGTCATCGTCACCCACAACATGCAGCAGGCCGCCCGGGTTTCCGATTACACCGCCTTCTTCTTCCAGGGACATATCGTGGAGTTCGGCCCCACCCAAAGAATCTTTACCACCCCCACCAATAAGCAGACCGAGGATTACATCACCGGCCGTTTCGGTTGAAGGCGGCTGGCGGATTTTCCCCAGGAGTCTACCCCCCGGAAACTGAACCGTACCCCCCCAGAATAGTTCCCTCCTGACAAATTTTTTGAATTTTGTGCTAAGATCGGGGCCGGGCCGCCGGAGTCTAATCAGCCAAGCAAGAACTGGGGGCAAAAGCAGTGAAATTGCCTGGAGGTAAAAAAGCTCTGTGGCTGGCTATAGGGATAATTATTCTGGTCTTCCTGGCCCACCGGCTGATCTGGCATCGACCGCGGGCCCCGGTGGTTCGGATCAAGAACATGGGGGTCCAGGACAAGGTACAACCCAAAATGCCGGTGACGGTCTTAAACCGGTTCGAGGGAGACAAATCCGGTGCGGTTCTTCGCTCTGAAGCTAGCCGCTCTTAAGGCCCCGCCAGAATTTCAGTTTATTGATGATCTTGGGAATAAATAAGGAAAAGACGAAGAGCCCCAGGGAGAAGAACACCTTCCAGGTCAGGAGGTTGGCCCAGTGGCCGGTGGCCCAGACCTCCTTGAGGGTGCCCACGAAGAAGGTGAAGATGAAGGTTCCCACCAGAATGCCGAGTCCCGTGCCCCAGAGATAATCCCGGAAGCGCACCCCGGTCAGCCCCATGCCGAAGTTCATGGGCGTAAAGGGGAAATAGACCAGGCGCAGGTAAAGCACGGTGGCAAAGCCGTTTCGTTCAACGGCTTCATCGTATTTCTTGAGCCGGTCGCCGATGAGGGAGGCGGCGAATTCCCGCCCTAGGTAGCGCCCGATGAGGAAGGCGCCCGAGGCGCCCAGCATCGCCGCCACCCAGACGTAGACGAACCCCCAATAGGGACCGAAGATGGCTGCCCCCAGGGCGGTAAGCAGGGTCCCCGGAATGAACAGGCAGACCCCCGCGGCATAGATGAGAATAAAAGCCAAAGGCCCCCAAATACCCGCGGCCGCCAGCAGGGTCCCCAACTTGTCCACGGTGAGAAATTCCCGGACTCCGGTAAACCGGACCACGGCCACCGCGGCCGCGATGAAGATGAGCAGGAAGACGGCCTTAATCAGGGCTCCCCTGCTAAATTTGGCGGCCTGCATGTCTTGACCTCCGCTTCAGCTTGCCGCCCCGGCTTCCCGGGCGGACCGGGGTTCAGCCCTACTGGCGCTTGCCAGGCGGGGCCAGGAAAGTTAGCTGCTGCCGAATATGCGGCCCAGGAAGCCTTTCTTTTGCGGCTCCGGCTCCGGCAGCCCCAGGTGCCGGCGGATGACGGCCTCCAGTTGCTCTTCGGCGACATCCCCACCTTCCACCACGATTTCCTCCCCCACCATGATGGCCGGGGCCGCGGGCAGGTCTAACTCAAAGTAATCATCGGTTTGGTAATCGGCAATGGGCTTGGAGATCACCTCAGCCTCGAATGCATACCTTTGGCCCAACCTGGGCACCATTTCCTGGAAGTGCATTCAAGGCTTGCCGTTGGGCTCGTTGTAAAAACATCTCACTTTTAACATGCCATTCCCCTTTCGGACAGCCTTATTTTCGGGCGTCGGCCATGCGGGACAGCACCTGCTCCGGCGGCAAGTAATCGACCAGACGCAGGCTCCGGAGCTCGTGCCCCCGCCCATCCAGAAAGACCAGCGTGGGCACTCCCTTGATCCCGTACCGGCCAAGCAGACGGGCATGCAGGGGGTTTCCTTTCTGGGTGAGGTCTACCTTGACCATGATGAAATTCTGGTCCGCCAGTTTGACGACATCGGGATGATGGAAGGTGATCTCGTCCAATTCCCGGCAGGGGGCGCACCAGGTAGCGTAGAAATCGATGATCACCGGCTTCTGCTCTTTCAGGGCTTGGGCCAGGAGTTGGTCCGAATACGGCTGCCAGGCTACCCCTGGGCCCCGCAGCGCCCAGGACCCGGCCAGGAAGGTGGCAAGTATCACTCCCGCCAGGGCGGCGACGGTCTTAATCCATTGAAAACTCCGGAACCCCGCGGTGGTGCGGTCCAGCCACCCCAGGTGAATGGCCGCGGCCAGGGCCACGGCGGCCAGCAGGAGCACGCCCGCGGCTTCCGGCAGTAGCGGCCTGATAAAATAGGCCGCCATACCCACCAGGACCCAGCCCATGAGCTTGCGCACCCAGAGCATCCACTCCCCCGACCGCGGCAATTTCTCCAGGCTGCCGGAAAAAATTGCCAGGATGAACAGAGGTAAACCTAACCCCAGGCTAAGCGTGAAAAAGATCAAAAAGCCCAGCCAGGGCGACCCCAGGCTGGCCACCCAGGTGAGCAACCCGAGCACGAAGGGGCCGATACAGGGCGCCGCCACCAGCCCCAGGGTCAACCCCATGAACAGGCTGCCGAAATAGCCCGCATAGGACTTGGAGGCGGCCTGGGTCAGGCTGCCCGGCAGACGCAGTTCCCAGAAACCGAAAAGGCTGGTGGCAAAGAATACCAGGATGGCCGCCACCACGATCAACACCAAAGGATTTTGCAGCACGGCTCCCATGAGGCCGCCGGTCAAGGCCGCCGCCACCCCCAAGATGGAGTTGGTCAGGGCCAGGCCCGCCAGGTAAAAGAGTCCGTGCGCCACCAGGCGCCCCTGTCCCTGGCCGCTCTTGCCGCCAAAATAAGAGACGGTGATGGGGAGCAAGGGATAAACGCAAGGAGTCAGGTTGAGGGCCATGCCGCCCACGAAGATGCCCAGCAAGGTCCAGACCATGGCCCACCCGGCGAGGGGACCGGGAATCTCGGCCGCCGCCGCAGTTTCGGAAAGGCCCAGGGGCGCACTGGCCACGGGCAGTCCCTTCTGCTGCCATTCCGGAAACCCCAAGGGATCGCGATAAACGTTTCGGTAACCGAGTTTAACGGCCACCCGGGCCGCCGAGTCGCTGCGGACTCAGGCCAGGCCCGCTCAGTAAAAGACGATGAGCCGGTCCCGGTCAGGCCCCAGAAATTTGGCGAGGGGCCCCTGGGAACGCCACCGCCACCAGGCGGTGGGCTCTACCGGAAAGTTCACGGCTCCCCGGATGTGGCCGGTGCGATATTCCCAATCCTGGCGGGTGTCCACCAACAAGAGCTTGCCGGCGTCCTGCCGGTAACGCGCCGCCAGCTCTTCGGTAGTGATCAGCCGATAGCCGCCCCGGGCGGCCTCGGCTTGGACCTCCGCCCTGGTGGCCTCTGGGGCGATTATCGGTTGGTTAAGATGCCAAAGGACCGCCAGAGTCAGGGCCGCGGCCGCCAATGCCAAAAGTGTGGTTCCCTTTCGCTGCATATGCCTGCCTCGTTGCGGTTAAGGTATCTTGCCTTCCCGCACCAATTTGGACATGAGGAAATTGGCTCCCCGCTCAGACAGCCCGAGTTTATGGGCCAGGTCTTCGGGGATCAAGGGACCGTGCTCTTTTGCCAGAGAGACCACCTCGTTTTCGAGTTCATCCAGCCAATCTTCAAACAGGACCAGGAGTTCCGGGTCGGCGACCGCCAATAGTTGCCGGGATTGCGCCACCCGGTTCACCAGCTTTTGACACATGTGAGTTGGATCGACACCTTCGTCCAGGCATTCCGCCAGTCAGAGGTGGACCATGCTGGCCACCTGGTCATCGCTGGCGCCGCCTAAGAGCTGGATCACAAAATTCAGCCGCTCCTCCTCCGTAACCATAGGCAGGAGGGTTTTCAGAGCCGCGGCGATTTCGGTCAATGCTTTTTCCGGAGCCAGACGCTCTAATGCTTCTTCGATTCCGGCCATATGATGAATCACCTCCCCGGGCTGTTAATAAACTTTCCGCGCCGCCAGCAGATCAGTGGCCAGGTCCTTCAAGGCTTCCAGGATCTCGAGGATTCTGGCGTCGGCGATTTCATAGTAAATAAAGGGCCCCCGCCGCTCCACCTTGACCAGCAGGGTGCGGCGCAACTCCTTCAAGTGGTGGGAAACGAGAGGCTGGGACAGGTTCAATTCTTCAACAATGCTGGAGACGGATTTCTTCCCGTTATTGAGGCACAGGAGAATCCGCAACCGGTTTTCATCCGACAGGCTTTTAGCCACGAAGCCGACGGTCTGGAGGCAATCTTCGAGAACCGGGGCCTTCTTAGGATATGCGGGGGTCAATCCCTCCCTCCCTGCTCACTGTTCATCCTCAGCGACCATTATTATATAAATTACCATTAATATGTTTATTTGGTCAAGGGAAATTCCCCACAGGGCACAGGCGCCCTTCTCCGGCAATTGGTGCAGTGCGGGTTCAGGGGATTGACGAGTAAATCTGCGGAAATCTGCTTCTTCTTGGGCAGGGGATTTGCACAACTGCCTCAGGTCAAGTGAAACACGGTTATCTCCGGCCGGGCGTTCAACCGGACCGGAGTAAAAGTGGTCCCGATCCCCCGATTGACGTAGAGACGGCAGCCCTTTAGGTGGTAGAGGCCCTCAGGATAGGGGGTCATCAAGTGGGCCAGGCTGAGGTCCACTCCTGGCAGGCTTAACTTGATTTGACCCCCATGATAATGGCCCGCCAGGGTTAGCGGGATGCCCTGGCCGGCGGCCTCAGGGAAGATCTCCGGGTGGTGCGACAGCAGGATCGCCGGCGTGGCGCCATCCAGCCCGTGCAAGGCCCCCGCCAGTGAGGGATGCCCGGAGCGGAGGTCATCGATGCCGGCCACTGCAAATGGGCCCTGGTCCCCCTCAATTACCTGATGGGCGTTGAGCAGGAAGTTGATCCGGTGCTGCCGGAAGATCGCCATGACCTCACCCGGCTCCCCATACCAGTGTTCATGATTTCCCATGACGGCGAAGGCGCCGTAGCGCGCCTGGATCCGGGCCATTTCTTCCACGCAGTCTGGAAGAAACTTCATGGAATTGGAGATGTAGTCCCCGGTGAGGAGAAACAAATCGGGCGAGAGCGCCGCCACCTGATCGACGATGCGCCGAATCTCTCCCCGGGTCATGAAAATGCCGGCGTGGATGTCGCTGAGTTGAACCACCCTCAAAGAACGGCCGAAAGGTAAGCTGAGTTCAGAGACCTCATAGGCATTAGCGCCATAGGTGGCGCCGTATCCTGAAATTACCAGGGGCGCGGCAATCAGGGCGCCCACTCCGGCTTTAAGAAAGCGGCGGCGAGCGGGATTCACGGCAATGGCATTCCCCCGGGTGGCCGGGCCGCGGCCTAAACGAGCCGCCCCCCGCCTCAACCCCACCAGCAAATCTACCAGCAATAGCAGCAGAGCCGAAAAAATCGACCCCAGACCCCACACCGCCGCGGGATAGAAGACGGTAACCTCTATCGCCGCCGGCGGGTCCACCCAGGGGATGGGCCTTAACAAGATATAGCCGTTCATGACAAAGAGAAAGGCGATGGCTGCGCCCGCGGCGCCGATGAACCAGGATTTCCAGGCCGCGCTGCGGCGCCAGCCGGAGACCGCCAGCCACAGTCGGAGAAAGAGATATATTTGGGAGAGCACCGCCGCGGTCAGAAGACCCAGACGCAGGGTGGCAAACCTCACCCCGGGAATTATCAGGCTGTGACCGCCCGCTGGGGGAAATGCAGGCAAGTTGATAACTTCCTTTCAAGATCCATTGGGAAACAACAAAGCTGCCACGGTATTATTTTACCCTTCCCGGGGCAGTCTGTCCACTCCACTCCGGCTTCCTAAAGGCCGGAAGCGCGGGAGATGCGAGGCAGAAACCGGGGCACCCGTCGGCTGTATTCGCCATAAGCCACACCGAAGCGGTCCCGCAGTTCCTTTTCTTCCAGCCGCACCACGGCATAGATGGCGGGCAGCCAGAGGGCCGCTGCCAGGTAAAGGACCAGGTAGTTGGCAATGAGGGCGCTGCCCCAGAGGGCCAGGCATAACTCGACATAGCGGGGATGGCGGATAATGGCATAGACTCCGGTGGTGATAAGCTGTTGGGGGTGCCGGTCCGGCGCCAGCTCCGGCAGGCCCATGATGGTCCATAACCGCATGCGCCGGAACCAGACCAGGCCCAGCCAGGTTGAGGCAGCCAGGAGCACAAGACCCAGGGCCGTCAGATAGTAGTTGGTTCCGAACTCCACGGCCAGGAGGACGTGGCGCACCAGGAAAAGACCCGCCATGGCCAAAGCCCACAAGGAACCGACGACGCCGTAAGCCCACCCGGGCCCCACCCGGCGCCAGAAGCGGACAAAGGGGTGGATGAGCAGCCAAAAAAGGAGGGGGCCGGGCGCCAACGAGACCACCCAGATGAGCGCCAAATAGTAGCGGACAGCGTTCATGGCAACCAAAAATTGCTGCAAGACTAACGAGAGAGAGATTTTAAAAAAATGAACCGGATAATTAGCTTAGTCGAATCCGAAACTTCTCCACCAAACGATGGGGGTGGTAGGACATTTTTGCCGTTCGCAGTCCCGGCACCCCCAGATCCTGCTCCCGGTTAACGAATGGCACCTGGAACCAGGAATGGCGGCAAAACTCCCGGTTGATCGCGGCATATAATCCCGAAACCAGGGGATCGGCCTTCTCGATATGGACTACCGCGGTTTCTTTATTGAGAAGTTCCCCCACGGTGAAGGCTTCGACATTGCCATTAATCAGGATCACCCCGCCTTGAAGATTAAGATCATGAAAATTTTGCAAACACGCCTTTACAGCTTCCCATTCTCCTTGAAGACTCAAATCTTCATCACATTTCTTTTGAGCGCACCACTCTTCCGCCAATTCGAGACAGTCAGAGATATGCCTTTCCTGGAGAGGCTCATATGAAAAGGGATATACACGCTGCACATGTTGAATATGGTTTCGCTGCCCTTGATACCTGTTTCCCGTAAGCTGAATAAGGTCTTCAGACCGGTAGACGTAGTCGAAATGATCCCTTTCCGGTTCGATCAGAAAGCGAGAGTCAGGAGCCAACTCCGCCGCCAGCCGGCTATCCGCACGTTCAATTCTGGGCTCCCTGATCCCTTTTATTTCCTTGAACCATTGGAGTAATTTTTTGCAGGTTTCTACCCTCGGAGAAGGCCCGATGGGTGGAAACAGCCAACCGGCGCCGTCGTGAGAATCGCCAATAATTAACAGCCAGTCGCCATCCAGTGACCAGGAAAAATTATAGAACTCCTTCCAGATAAAAAGGTTGGTAAAAGTCAACTCTGAAGTTTCCGGTTGATAATCCCATAGAAGGCGTTGGAGGATTTCCCTATCCTCCAGGCCGAGGGGCTTGAACTCAGGAAAAAGCGGCTGTTGGACCAAAGGGTTTCCCATATATCCAAAACTCCTAAGCCACAAAGATAATGATTAAAAAAATCGCTGCAAGCTGGCGAGGAACAATCTCCCATCCGGGGTATCAAGCCTCCAGGGAGAAAAAGGATCGGAATCGGCTCATTCGCGACCCCACCTCTTGTCAGCCACCGAAGTCATAATTAGTATTGGATAATGGCGTCAAGAACCTTTTCCAACTATAACCCGCCAGGCCACTTTCCGGAGAAGAACAGACCTGAAGCGATAAGCCGGGGGTTGATATTCGGAAAGAAAACAGGAAAGGAAATCTTCTTATGGATGCATGGTTTGCGATGGCGGCCATCCTCGTCGGCCTCGCCAGTTGTTTCTATGGCTATCCCCTGTTCCGAATTTTTCTAATCTGCTTCGGCTTGATTTATGGGTATATGCTCGGCTATTCCTGGGCGCCGGCCAGCAATCCCTGGATGCCCCTGGCGATCGGCGTCGGCGCCGCGGTAGTCCTGGCCGCGCTTGCCTATCCTCTGTGGAGCATTGGGGTCGTCGTCCTGGGTGCGGCCTTGGGATTTACGATTCTTATCTCCCTGGGACTCGCCCTGAATGCCTCCCAGTCAATCCTGATCCTGCTGGGGATTATAGGCGCCGGAGCCGTCGGGTTGCTATTTTTTCTCGTCCGGGACCGCCTGGTGATGTTGACCACCGCTTTTAACGGCGCCGCGCTATTGATAATCGGCCTGGGTTGGTATATCCCCGCCCTGGTTTTTGGCAAGGGGGCCAACATGCTGGATTTCCTTATTATGATGGTGTTGGGCGCCTTCGGGTTTTCGGTCCAGTATGCGATGTTCAGAGATCTGCGGACTTATTCGAGATAACCAGTTCTCTTAATTTATCAATGATTCGCTACTAAAGTCGTCTCTCCACTTCCCAATTTTGGTAAAGGAGACCAATATGCAACTCGGAATGATCGGTCTGGGCAGGATGGGCGGAAGCATGGTGCGCCGATTGATGAGCGCCGGACACGAGGTCATCGTCTATTCCCGCACCGCGCAAACAAGGGAAACCTTTGCCAGGGAGACCGGCGCCTTTGCAGCCTCTGCGCTCGCTGAACTGGTGGCCAAAGTGAAGCCCCCGCGGGCGATCTGGTTGATGGTGCCGGCAGCGGTGGTCGATGAAACGGTGCACGGTCTGGCGAATCTTCTGCAAAAAGACGATATCATCGTTGATGGCGGCAACTCGTACTACATCGATGACATCCGGCGGGCCCAGGAGCTCGCTCCCAAGGGAATTCATTATGTCGATTGCGGAACGAGCGGCGGCGTCTGGGGATTGGAACGAGGTTATTGCCTGATGATCGGGGGCGAGGAAGCAGTGGTCAAGTACCTCGATCCGATCTTCGCCAGGCTGGCGCCCGGGGCTGGCAACCTGGCGCGCACGCCGGGACGCGAGCAGGCCGGTGGCACTTGCGAGCAGGGCTACCTCCACTGCGGGCCCAACGGCGCCGGTCACTTCGTCAAAATGGTGCACAACGGCATCGAATACGGCATTATGGCCGCCTACGCCGAGGGGCTTGGGGTTTTGCACAATGCCAACGCCGGCAAGCAATATCGCCCCATCGACGCCGAGACCACGCCGATACGCCACCCTGAATACTACCAGTACGACCTGAATATGGCCGACATCGCGGAAGTCTGGCGCCGGGGCAGCGTCATTGCCTCGTGGTTGTTGGACCTGACGGCAGCCGCCCTGATCAAAGATCCCGCGGTTTCCCAATTCGCGGGCCGCGTCTCTGATTCGGGTGAGGGACGCTGGACGATCAAGGCCGCCATCGACGAAGCCGTGCCCGTACCCGTTCTCGCCACTGCGCTCTACCAGCGCTTCACCTCTCGCGGCGAGGCCGATTACCAGGACAGATTGCTGTCGGCAATGCGTTTCCAGTTCGGCGGGCACTTGGAAAAGCCTGCAAAATGAGGAGAAAATCATGGGCGTCCCTCATTCCGATGCTTTTGTTTTCTTTGGTGCCACGGGCGATCTCGCCTCTAAGAAAATCTTCCCGGCGCTGCAGGGGTTGGTCAAACGCGGCCGCCTCAACGCGCCGGTCATCGGGGTGGCCAGGTCCGCAAAGGACGTCGATGAACTCCGGGCCCGGGCGAAGGATAGCGTCGAAAAACATGGGGGACTCGATCCCGCCGCTTTCGACAAACTGAGCGGTTTATTGCGCTATGTGCGCGGCGATGATACGGACCCTGCCATGTATCAGGCGCTTTGCCATGAACTCGGGGCGGCCCAGCGCCCCGCCTATTACATGGCTATCCCACCCAGGATGTTCGCAGTGGTCGTGGACCAGCTCGGGAAGTCGGGCTGCACCCGGGGTGGCCGGGTCATTATCGAAAAGCCTTTCGGGAGAGACCTCGCCTCCGCCCTGGACCTCAACCGGACCCTGCTCGGAACCTTCGACGAGACCGAGATCTTCCGCATTGACCATTACCTCGGGAAGAGACCGGTACAAAACATGTTCTTCTTCCGGTTCGCCAATTCTTTTCTCGAACCTTTCTGGAACTGCAATCACGTGGAGAGCATGCAGATCACCATGGCAGAGAACTTCGGGGTTGAGGGGCGGGGAGGATTCTACGAAGAAACCGGGGCCATCCGCGATGTGGTCCAGAATCATCTGTTCCAGATCATGACCAACCTGGCCATGGAGCCTCCGGTCAGGACGGACAGCGAGTCCCTCCGGGATGAAAAAGTCAAAGTCCTCAAGGCGATTCCGCCGCTGGATGTGAAGAACGTGGTCCGCGGCCAGTTCCGGGGCTACCGGGGGGAAAAGGGAGTGGCTCCGGATTCCCAGGTGGAGACCTTTGCCGCCTTGAAGCTGGAGATTGATTCGTGGCGCTGGCAGGGAGTCCCCTTCTTTATCAGGGCCGGAAAGTGCTTGCCGGTGACCTGTACGGAAATCATAGTGCGGCTCCGGAAGCCCCTGAAGCTGTTTCCTGCCACCCTGGAGTCCAATTACCTGCGGTTGCGGGTCAATCCCGCGGTCACCATCGCCCTGGGCATGATGGTTATGGCCCCGGGAGATGAGATGGTCGGGCAAGCGGTGGAGATGATCGCCGGCAGCGAATCTGAGCCTGACGATGCCTACGAACGGGTGCTGGGAGATGCTATGGCGGGAGACGCCACCCTGTTTGCCCGGGAGGACTATGTGGAGGAGGCCTGGCGCATCGTTGACCCGGTGCTGAAGGCTGCCGCCCCGGTCTCCGAATACGAGCCCAATACCTGGGGGCCTAAAGAGGCCGACCAGCGAGTATCACCCCCCGGAGGATGGAATAACCCGCTAGTGACCGGATAGGGCCCCACGGACCGGGAGGCTTGAACTCTGGGAAAAGCGGCTGTCGGGCAAAAGAGTTTCCCATATATCCAATACTTCGGCGATGCAGTACGTCAAGTCAATGAAAACTTCGGAAACTAATTATTGGAGAGGAATTTCAAGAAGAGATCTCCCCCGGACCAAATCCGGCAACTCAGTTTTTTAACCACGAACGCTGCTGGGAAAAAAGGGGAAATCTTCCGGGAGAGAAATGACGATATGATCCGAATAGCTTGAATTTTTAGTCAGGCGATAAGTTTCCAGTCATAGCAGTGATCTTCTATTGGTGATATGTGCATGTGGCCTCTGCTTTTCCTCTGGCTCACCATTGCCGGGTTATAGGCCCCCCGCCTCTGCTTCCCGCAGCTTCCCGATAATCTGCTCGGGCGCCTAATGCTTCCTGTTCAGCTCCCTGCCTCCCTGCCATCTTCTACTCTAACAGAACTTCTGGATCAGTTTTTGGGTGGCAGGTCACATGCTGCCGTTAACGTCTTCTTCCGGAATCCGGTTCGATGAAGCTTTTGAGACTGGCATAAGGTAATCTGACTTCGGGGCTACCTTCAGGACGCGTCCCAACCTGGTAGGTGTTAAAAAAGATAATCAACTCTTTCTCGGTCAGGGCAAACCTGTCGAAGTTTCCGGCTTTAGGCGCTGCACCCTCCCTTATCAATCTTTTGTCCCCGTTTGGCATCTGCATGATGAGTGACCGAATCGATTGTTCGGATAATTCTTGTAGGTAAGCACTGTTCTTTTTGAAAATATCCGCCAAGCTCAACTCTTTACCTTTGGCTAAATCATAGGTTTTAGTGACGATGTTGTTCCATGGATGGGCCAGGCCCACGGTATAACCAAAAAGGTCAAATTTGAAGGTTTTGATATTACTGGAATATTGATATGTTTTAAAACTGATATCCAATTGATTGCGGATGCCAGACAACCTCATTACTGCAGGGAGATTTTTTTTAAAGTCTGCCACTTGCCGGGCAGCAAAAGTGGCTAGTTTCTTATTTATCTCTTTGTTGCGCGTGACGGGATAGTAAACTTCGATGTCTGTATTATTGGCATGTTCGATGATCTGTTCATGTGGATCAACTGGTCCGATATTCCCTTGCGTTTTGGCCAAGAGACCGGTTGACCCTAAAGCAACTCCACAGATCGCTAAGATCATGAGGAATACCAGCTTGCTCCCAAAACCTCTCTTCAGGCTCATTTTATTGTTTAATCTCTTTATCTGGGATTATGCCCAATAACTGCCGCAGGATCACCCAGCGCGTGAGGACAAACCCCAGCGGAGCGGTGTAAATAGCCTTGAAAAGCGCGAACCCCGCGAAGGGAAGTCCGGAAAAACCAAGGGCATGGAACAGCCCAAAAGTGAGCGGGGTGAGGACGCAGGCGCTGACAAGCCCAAGCAGCAGTCCGAGAGACCAGGCTTGCCTGGGCAGGTGCGAGAGCAGACGTCCCGCCCGGGGAGATTCGTCGGTGGCTTTGATTTGCCCATTATGAAGAGCTTGATGCACACCCGATGTGGTGAACATTGCCACCAACAGCGACAGGACGATGGACGTTATCGCGGTATCGACGACAATGCTGCCTCCTCCCGAAAGCGGCATAAAGCTCATCTGTCGGTTGCCGAGCCATGCCACCACCGGGTTGAGCACCATGTTGATCACGGCGCAATTAATTCCTTGCGTGCGGATGTAAGAATCAACCGGCGGCATCATCCTTTGGCTCCTTTATACTCTTGTTTTCAATAACACCAGTCGCCGATAGGTTTCGCTTCCAGGGATCACCCCCTGGCCTCCTCTCCCTGCCATGAGAGGGAGCAGCCGTAGGCGAGAAGGGTGATCGTAATCCCTTGAAAAATGGCGTAAGAACTTCCGTCGGCTTAGTAATACGTTCCTTTTGATTGAAAAGCGCTACGGCGCTGCCGGGCCGTATCCCATAGTTCACTCTCGAAGGCTTCAGGGGAACTCCAGTACCGACGCCACATCTGCCGGTATTTTTCAGGTAAAGCTATGATGCCCTGTTTCTGGGCGACACCCTCAAGGGTGATCTTCGCGGCCTCCTCTGCGGATACTGAGTCTTCCGGGGGCTTCGTTTTTCCAAAGATACGTGTGGCGACATTTCCGGGGCACACAACGGAGAAATGGATGCCCTCGTCCCCCAGCTCGAAACGCAGGCTTTCACTGAGACCGACCACCGCATACTTGGTGGCGCAGTATAGAGCTTGGAATGGCGGTGGGATAAGCCCGGCCATGGATGCGGTGTTAACGATGTGGCCTCCCCCCTGGCGGCGCATGATCGGTAAGGCGAAATGGGTCCCATAGATGACACCCCAAAGGTTGATGTCGATGATGAGGCGCCAATGTTCCAGGGTTACTGCGTCAATAGGTGCGGTACCGCCCATTCCGGCGTTATTGAAAAGAACATCGAGCCGGCCATGACGCGAGGCCGCCTCTTCAACCATGTGCTGGACCTGCTCCTGGTTCGTCACGTCCACAGCCATGGAATGAACCCGCGTGGCATAGGTGCTGAGTTGCTCCACAGCAGAGGCCAGCGTCTGCGTATCCCGGTCCGCCATAAAGACCACTGCACCCGCTTGCAGCAGCGCTTCTGTCAGGGCAAAACCGATGCCCGAGGCGGCGCCGGTAACTACGCACCCTTTGTCACGGAAGTATTCTTCAACTTGCATATATCTTCCTCCTTATGGGGCAAGCAACCCCCGGACAAAGCCGGGAGCTGCTTTTCGGATCGTGGCGATAAGTTCGACGCCCTTGCAGAGTGCGGCCGGACTACTTGAGAATGCGCGCCTGACTGGTGTTCAAGATGGCGACTCCTTTGACCATCACGGCAGGGCCCATCTCAATTATGGGCAACTCCGCCAGCGCCTTGATGATCCTACACTGCAAAGGGTTTTGCTCCCACGTTGGCTCCGTCCATTGCACTTCGCCCTTGCCGATCCAGGCACTATTGGTTTCAAAGTTCTGGGGATAGAGTGTGGGCTGGCTCAAGTCCGCTCCCGGACCTCCGATCTTAGGAATATAGCGCCACCCCAATAACGCTATTTCGGCTAATTGGGCTTTTATTTCAGCCAGTTTCTGGGCCTCCATGGGCTGGGCCCCCAGCAACTTCAGGCGCAAAAAGGTGTTCCCTTCGTAGCTGGCATTGGTGAAGTAGTTCTGCTGAATTTTGTGCAGATCTTCGATATCGGCATAGATTTTCGGGATGCCGACTAGTTCTCGTCCTGCCAGGATAGGGTGGGCTTTATTCTCCCACACCACCAGGGCAAAGTGTCCATCCACTCGATCATGTTGGCCCTGGAAGCGAACCGGGACGCATACTTCAATCAGATTATAACTTGACCCCGCCAGCCACTCCACCTCTCCACACTGACTGTAGCCGATAGCCATTTCCGGCCGCAGGAGCTCAAAGGCCTCGGGGACATATTGGGCCAGCCGGTCACCATCCGTGGTGCAGGTATAGGCTATTTTCACCACATCCCGGTAAACGTCTCCTGCGGGGGCATAGTCATGAGCGGTAAAATGGGCCGGCATCTGGTAACATTTATTGTCCTCAAACTTGAACATGGTCCACCTCCTAATTTTTGTCGGGGTTTTTTAGAACCAGCTTGCCGCCAGCTCCGTCACCAGACCTCCTGTCCGCCGTTAAAGTCAGCAGTGAGGATCTTGTTCGGGTCTTCCGTCTCCTCCACATTAGGCATCTTGACCGTCTCCAGGCTCCCGTAGCCCACGGGGACATAGAGCGTGAAGTTCAGGGGAGCGGCCCCCTCAGATACGGCCTTGAAATAGTTATGCAAGGCATTTGGTTCGCTTCTCATGGCATCTTTGCTGCCCGTATAAGAACCTCCATTGAGAGCCTTGTCGGCGTATTGGAAGACTAAACCATAGAGAGATTGGAGGCTGACGTTGTTAGGCGAGTTAGAACCGTAGAGACCGGCTGTATTCAGCATATAAGTGACCGTCTGCCAGCTTGGCCACCTGCCCCGGCCATAAGTCATTCCCGGGACAAAGAGGTCCGCCCTCAGCTCTGCAGATTGAGACAAGTCAAAGGCTGCGTCCGCACCAAACTCAAGCATATACTCCCGTTTCCAGTCATGACCTTGGGGATTCCAATTTTTGTGGGCAGCTTTGTTCGGGGTGGCAATTTCATAGAATGGCCCTTTCAATGAACCATATTCTACGGTTAACTTAAGATAGCTAACATAACCCAATATGCTGAATAGCGCGGTCCAGTATCCTCTCCGCCCATTCTCGTCGTAATCGATGACGCCGTCATTATTCTCGTCAAAGCTGTCCATAAATTCCTTGAACAGTGAGGAGCCGGTCAAGTCATCGTGTGCCTGGGCATAGCTCAGGATGGTCTTTTGCATATCCCAGATAAGGCAGCCAACATTAAAATACATGGTCTTGGTCATCAGTTCGAGGAATTGCCGGTTATCTATACGGCCCAGGTGGCCCATAAGAGAAGTCAGAGGCGTATCCGTCAAGCTGTCCCAGCCCACGACGTAGTAGTTCTGCTGCCCCACCCCCCGGCTTTCAGCATACCGATAGAGGTTATACCTGAAGAGCGGCGAATCGAGCCCTTCCCCGGTGACGATATTGCCACCCTCAACCCTGGCCACCGGTACATGATGGACAAACTCCGTGGGCCAGCCGTTCTCTTCCTTGAGCTTCAACCCTTCCAGCATGGGGACGGTCTTGAAACAATATCTGGCGCAGCAAAGGTCTAAGGCCACACAGTCCAGAGATGACCAGATATAGCCCTCAGGAACTCTAATGGCTCTGCCATCCGGATTATGGCTGTGATTTATCATCTCTATGGCATCCACCACGTGCAGCATGAAGACCTTCTGGCCTTGCACCGCCCTGATAACATCAGACTGAGTTCCCGGCATGCCCGCGGTCTTGGTCAGGATGTATTCGCCCTTCTCATCTATCACCGGCAGATTAGTATCGGCATCGATTTTGGGAACCCAGGACATATGCGGCAGTCTGCCTTTGTAGGTTGGCACTGACGTAGAAGGAAACGAATATTTCCATGACGTATCACTTTCGCCTTTCCCAACAGCGCACATGGTCGGATAAAGGCCGATACCCAGATTTTTGATGGCATTGGTTATGAGGTCTGAGAAATGGATCTTCAACTTGGGGACGTTGACCAGGATGCAACCTGGATAGTCTCTGAGGTCCTCAGGGTCACCGGGGTCACCACCCACGATGGCCTTGTGCAAGGTGATTTCCTGGAAGTTAGCCCCATCCGGAACTGCTACAGTCCTTCCCTTGGAGGACTCATCCTGAATCTTGTTCAGGTCATAGACCATCAGCCGGTCTCCGGCCCTGCCTGGGGGAAAGAATCTTCCGGCGACGCTGTCCTCAAAGCCCCTCAGGGGATCGTCGGTATGGGAGGCAGGATGGCGCTCTGACAGGTACCGGCGAACAAAGTAGAACCCCCAGCCGCCATAGAAATCTCCACTGCGTCCCTCAATAATCGCCTCTGTGGTTATGGCTTTTCCTGAGGCTTTGTTGTACATGCTTGCCATAGCGAAGGTAGCGGTTGAAGCCTCCCCCAGTGTCATCTGGTAATAGCTCAGGTCAAGCTTGTCGTGGAACCATCTCATCAAGGCGGCCATCAATGGCCATTCGGTACAGATGGGAGCACCCAAATCTTCACCATGGGTCATAGGGTCTATGACCGTCGGGCTTACCAGGTTGGGCTTGAATAACAGTTTTTTGCCTGACTTGATCTGCGATTGCACCTCGCCGGCAAATCCGGTCTCCCTATCCAGGCCTGCCAGGGAATAATCGAGATTGTCATAGATGTAATCGATTTTATTGGTTATCTCCGCCCAGGCGGCCGCATCATTGTCGTTGATGACCTTCTGGAGCAGTCCGGGGACCCCCGCGTAGGCCCTGAAGACATCCATCCTGACGCCCGAGATGGGTGCTCCCTCGGAATCGACCTTTTTCTGCCCCAGTGGCGAATCGACCGCTGCACCTTTTGAAAACTCTCCGTGCATCGCGCTCATCTTTCCCTCCCGCAAAAAAGTTTAGGATGGTTCACCTAGACAGCCCGGGCTGCTTGACATCACTAATTGCCGGGTCGGGAACTACCATATGATAAGCAATCGCCGTGCCGACTCTTGGGCCCGGAGGCCTTACGCTGCGGCTCCGGAAAATTGACGCTGCTGGCAGAAACGGGCAGTTTTACTCCACCCTATTTCAGCTACCCATCGCCGTAAGTATTCTTTACGAAATGTAAAGATTCTTGTTTCCCCTTACACTGCCGAGACCATTTTACAAGAACTGGCCCGGCAGCGGCGACTTGAAGCCATTTCCCCACCAGCCACTCGCGGTTGTAGTTGTCCAAAAGGTGCCTGACCGTCTCCCTCACCTCCTGAAGATTCTAAAAAACCCGGCCATAATTGACCTATATTTCCGGATAACAAATAAGCACAGTAGGCGCCAAAGTCAATCCCTGCCAGGATTCGCCCCATATGACCTGCCCCCCAAAAACTGATCCAGAAGTTATGTTAGAGTAATGGATCGAAGGGAGGCAGGGAGATGAGCAGGAGACGATACACCCCGGAGCAGATCATCGGGAAGCTGCGGGAAGCAGAGGTGGCTTTGGCACAGGGTCAGACAGCGGCCCAGGTTTGCCGTACCCTGGGCATTGCCGAGCAGACCTTCTATCGCTGGCGCCGGGAGTACGGTGGTTTAAAGGTTGAACAGGCCAAGCGGTTCAAGGTCCTGGAGCAGGAGAATACCCGGCTGAGACGGGCGGTGGCGGATCTCACCCTGGATAAACTGATTCTCCAGGAGGCGGTAAGGGGAAACTTCTAAGCCCGACCCGTCGCCGGCAATGCATCGAGCATGTCCGGAAGGCTCTGCCGGTGTCGGAACGCCGGGGCTGCGGGGTGCTTGGGCAACCGCGGGCGACCCAGCGTTACCGAGCCACCGAGCCTGATGACGAGGTGGGGCTGACTGCTGCCATCGTTGGCTATGCCACGCAGTATGGGCGGTATGGCTATCGACGCATCCTGGCGTTCCTGCGACGTTCTGCAACTTTGAAGATTAAGGCAAAGCAACTAGCGAGAAAGAGCACTGTGAATCCGGCCCAGGGTTCCTTGAGCCTAAGCTCGACAGACCCAGATCAGCGAACCCCCTGGAAAACCACGACTGAAAGATCATTCGTTTTGAACAAGCCGCATTCTACATTATAAGCCAATCCCAGAGATTCGATAAGGCATTGCTCGATTGTCTCGATTTGCAAGGACCCCAAAATTCACTTCGCAAAAAATTCATTATCCTGTCAACCGAATGCCTCCCCATGCGTTGTAAGGAGATAACGACCAGCACTGAGGGGCATTATATGTGGCAGGAACAATTAAATCTTGGAGGGACATGAGATGATCGTCTTTTTTGGCGGCTTGGTCACGGGCATTGTCATCTGCTGGACAGGTGCAGTTCTTTTAAGCATGGCCATTCTCCGGAGACGGGAAAAGCGACTTCGTCAGGCCGTTTATTTTCGGCTATCTAAGCGTGCCACTGTTGACTGTTCCCATTCTTAAAAGCCAGAAGTGAGGTTTCGCTTAAGGATATGAGTCAGATGTATAGTGCAAGGATGGTTGAAAAATCAACTAATCTTTTCAAATATTTTAATTTCGTTTCGAAACTCTAAATTGGCTCTTGTAGGGTATCAAATATTCCCTCGCAAGCTCCTTAGATCGAATAATCAACAAATTCTCTCCATTGCTTTCTTCAGCAGCCACAATTGACATAGCGATTTCCCTTTTATCTCCATTCTACAAGTAAAGCAATCCGTGAGATGAGGCATTGCTCGATTGTCTCGATTTGCAAGGACCCCAAAATTCACTTCGCAAAAAAATTCATTATCCTGTCAACCGAATGCCTCCCCATGCGTTGAAAGAAGATAGTAACCAGCATTATGGGCAAAATACTAAAAGGGAGGCGGGAGATGAAGAGAATCGTGGCAGGAATTATGGCCTTGACTGTCATCATGTGGGGAGCCCAGGCACTTGCGGGGGATATCCAGCAGGATGTGAATGACCTCCAGCAGAACCGGCAAGACACCTGGAAAGACAAACAGGACATCGGGCAAGATCAGCAGGACGTCTCGAAAGACAAGCAGGATATCTCGCAGGTTCGCCAAGATATCATGCGTGACCGGCAGAAGCACCTCCAGGACATCCAATCAGGCAATCAGGCCGCCGCGGCAACCGACCGGGCCAATTTAAAGAAGGATCTCCAGGAACTCAGGAAAGACCGGTGGGACCATCGCGCCGACCGCCGCGACCGGCACGGGGATGTTCGAGATCTGCGCAAAGACCGGAGGGAAAGACGTCTGGACAGGGCTGACCTGCGTCATGACCTGTGCAACCATGGGAAAAGATGGGCCAAAAGATAGGCAAACTTACTGCTCGAACGGACAGCCGGCGCCTGCCGGCAGGGCGATACGGGAAGAGGTAACTCCCAACCCCCGTAATAATCCTGATTTCCGGGAATTCCGGGGCGTAGGAAGCCATACCTTGCAGGCGGTCAGTATTTTTCATTAACCTGGGCCGGTCCCAGCATTAGAAAAAGGGGTTCGGTCAGATATGATCTGGTATGATCTATAATCGACGGAAACCCGATCCCAGGCGGCAGAACCTGATCCTATGGAGCAATTCCTCAAATCCGTTGAGCGGCGCGCCTTCCGGATGGCTGAGATCGCCACGGGAAGCAGAGACGATGCCCTCGATATGCTCCAGGACGCCATGTTCGAATTCGTCCGGGCTTATGGCCAAAAACCGGCGGAGCAGTGGAAGCCCCTGTTCTACCGCATCGTTCAGAATAAGATCAGGGATTGGAGCCGGCGTTCCAAAGTCAGGAAGATCTTCACGACCTTTCTCCCCGGTCGGCGCCACCGCCAGGACCAGGAGGATGAAGATCCACTGCAGACCATAATGGACCAGGAGACGCCGGACCCTTATCGCGGAGCCAAGACTGGCGAGGCCATCAGGCGTCTGGAAGGCGTATTAAGGGATCTCCCTCCCAGACAGCAGCAGGTCTTTCTGCTCCGGGTCTGGGAGGGGCTCTCCGTCAATGATACGGCAACCGCCATGGGTTGCTCCCAGGGCAGCGTAAAAACCCACTATTTTCGGGCCATGAATACGTTACAGGAAAACCTAAAGGATACCTGGCCATGAACCGAGAACCAGACCTCATCGATCAGATCAAACATCACCTGGATGAGAGCGCCGAGAACCTTGACCCGGTGACCACGGCAAAGATTGCCGCGGCAAGGGCCCACGCCCTCCAGGAGGGCGCGCCGAAGCGTTTCCTTTGGCGCTGGCCGGCGCTCGGCCTTGCTACCGCGGCGGCAGTATTGCTGGTTCTCATGAGCACTTTCCGTTCGGGGCCGCCCCCGCTCACGCCAGAACAACGGGAAGTGCTGGCAATGCTCTCGTCAGAAAAGAATCTCTCTTTTTTTAAGGACCTCAAGTTTTACACCTGGCTCGAAAAGAACAGGGATGTCATGAAGGGAGGATAGGCAGGCGAGACGCCAGGTGGTAACTGGAGCAATAACAGTTAAAGAAAAGACTACAGGACCGGGACAGATCATGCACCTCATTTCTAAGACCATAGCAGCCATCTTAGCCTGCCTGCTGCTGACCCTGGGCGCTGCCGCGGCAGCCAGTGCCCAGAACCCCGGGCCTGCCTGGAGCGAGCTATCCCCCGATCAGCAACAACTTTTGTCATCCCTTCAGGATAAGTGGGGCTCACTTCCCACTGGCCTTCGCCAGCGCCTGTTAGACAATTCGCGCCAATGGCTGGAGATGTCTCCGGAAGAACGGTCTGCGGTACGTGAACAATTCGAGCAGTGGCAGCAGACGCCCCAAGACCAGCAGGATCGCATTCGGCAAACTTACGACCAGTACCAGCGCCTCCCCGAGGATCGGCGGCAGCAGATCCAGGGTTGGTGGCAGCAGTTTCGAGACGTGACCCCGGAAATGCGCCGGGAAATTCAAGAGCAGCACCAAATCAAGGGGCCCGAAAATCGTTCTGCGATCCAGGAGCAACCTCAGAACCGGCCGCCGGAGCTCCGGCAGGGTATGGAAGAGCGGCGCCCGGCCAAATTGCCAGGACGACGCCAGGAAATGCAGCGGCGGCGTCAGCAACTGTCGCCGGCACAGAGGCAGGCATTACGTCAGCGGCGCAATAACCTGTCCCCTGAACAGAGGCAGGCGTTGATTGAGAAACGTAGAAAGGAAATGCTGCAACGGCACCAACAGAGGGCTCCCGGAGCGCATATAGAAACCCACTAAAGCAGTGCACACAGCTCAAGTGTAATGTCGGGCTATTTGCTCCCACAAGGTGGTGGATTTCAACTTCTTTCAGAGAGTTATTCAAATCCCATCCTGTTATCCAGTATTTCCTCCGCCTGTTTTTTTCTGTTGTCGAGGAAAAATCGGCAAAAAAGCCGCCCTTTAAGGTTTGTTCTGTTAAGAAATGCTAAGGTGGGATCAGGATTGCGGATATCTCCTATGTGCAAAGTCAAGAGAGTTGGGGCAGTGTGGTTTCCGGTCAGAATCCAAGCCAGTCTCCTATTCGTGGTTCCCCGCTCAGGTGGGACCGCAAGTAATTAATCCAGAGAATAGAGGGAATGTCGATACGCACTAGCTTGCGAGACTGTCGAAAAAGGTTGAGCTCACTTGGCTTCCCTCCTCTGTAGAAGTTCCCACCAAAAGTTAATTGAGTCATAAAATTAATCTAACCTATTTTAATTGCTGTATTTTTATGTGATTTCGTGCTAGAGTGGAATCAGGTAATGAATACCCTAGAAGGAACCGGAACATGGCCAAATTCAAGACATACGACTATCGGCAAAGGGTTTTCCTGCCAGTTTCCTTGGGAGATCAGTTAATCACCGGGACCTTGGAGGCCTCCCACCAGTATAGCCAACATGGCCCAAAACACTGACATCAACATAATGCCACCGCCGATGGAATATTTTGACGCAACTATCCCTATCATAAGCGGAGCCAACGATGAAAAACCTCGTCCTAAATTAAATGAGGTACCAACCGCAGTGGCGCGTATCTTGGTGGGAAAACTTTCTTGCCACTGTATGCCCTTCCGCTAATCTTTCCATATGATTCATATATTGAAAAGCCTTTGCAAATCTAATTTGGGTATGGCAATTTTCTTGAAAAATTGAAAAATTCCAGGGCGATCATATTGACCCAGGGTGAGGGAGCCCTGACCGAGGTTTCCGGATTCGGGCCAAAGCCGCGCGGTGGCGATTCCCACCCGTTTGGACAATCCCAAACGTTTTTTGCGAAGTTCTTCTGCGGGGCCACCACCTTCCTGGAACCGGAAGAATTGCGGCGGCCACAGGCCGCCCTATCCGGCGCAAGCTGAGTTCTAGACCCACGTTCTAATCGTTACACAATCAAGGCACCCTTCACGCCGACCCTTGTATCTCAGGTAGGGGCGGCGTCTCGCCGCCCGGGCGGGGAAACCCCGCCCCTACAGGGAAGAGGGGGAAAAGCTGCACCGATTGGCTCTGTGGCGGCCACAGGCCGCCCTAAGGAAACCGGCGCAGGCTAAAGCCTGCGGCTACCGGTAAAAAGACAGGGATCAGGGTTTAGGGGTCAGGGGTCAGTATAAAGCCCAGGTTCCTGGTCGGTAATCCCTGCTCCCTAACCCCTGGCCCCTGGAGTTTCGAGTTTCCTGGCCACTGACCACTGGCTTTACTGCTCACTGCTCACGGTTTAATTGGTGGACGACCATTTATTGCTCCCGGCGCAGGCTAAAGCCTGCGGCTACCTGCTCACTGCGGGCGACCCAGCGGATCGTCCCTACTGTTATCAGGAAGCCCCCTTGAGTTTCCGGTAGCGCCGGATCAGCGTGTTCGTTGAACTATCATGGCCGAGCCGGGGGTCCTCCCGGCTCTCCAGCTCCGGGACAATGCGCTGGGCCAGAGCCTTGCCCAGCTCGACCCCCCACTGATCGAAGGAATTGATGCCCCAGATGGTCCCCTGGGTAAAGACGCTGTGCTCATAGAGGGCCACAAGTTTACCCAGTGTTTCCGGGGTCAGGCGCTGGGCGAGGATCGTGTTGGAGGGGCGGTTGCCCTCAAAGACCCGGTGGGGTACGAGCCAATCCGGCGTGCCCTCGGCTTTTACCTGCTCGGCCGTCTTGCCGAAAGCGAGCGCTTCGGTCTGGGCGAAGACATTGGCCAGGAGCAGGTCATGGTGCCGGCCCAGGGGGTTGAGCGGCTGGACGAAGGCGATGAAGTCGCAGGGGATCAGCCTGGTACCCTGATGGATCAATTGATAGAAAGAGTGCTGGCCGTTGGTCCCCGGCTCGCCCCAATAGATGGGGCCGGTTTGGTAAGCGACCTCGGTCCCATCCAGGGTTACGTGTTTGCCGTTGCTCTCCATGGTGAGCTGCTGCAGATAGGCCGGAAAGCGTTTCAAATACTGCTCGTATGGCAAGACGGCCACGGTCTGGGCGCCGAAAAAGTTGTTGTACCAGACCGCTAGGAGGCCCAGGAGCGCCGGCAGGTTGCCAGGGAGCGGGGCGGTGCGGAAGTGCTCGTCCATCTGCCGGAAGCCGTCCAGCATGGCCCGGAAGTTTTCCGGCCCGATGGCCAGCATGGTGGAAAGCCCGATGGCCGAGTCCATCGAGTAGCGCCCGCCGACCCAGTCCCAGAACTCGAACATGTTGGCGGTATCGATGCCGAACTTCGACACACCCTCGGCGTTCGTCGAAACCGCCACAAAATGCCTGGCCACCGCGGTTTCGTCGCCCCCGAGACCCGCCAGCGACCAGTCGCGGGCCGTGTGGGCGTTGGTCATGGTCTCCAGCGTGGTAAAGGTTTTGGAAGAAATGATGAAGAGGGTTTCCCCGGGATCAAGATCCTGGGTCGCCTCCGCGAAGTCGGTGCCATCGACATTGGAAACGAAACGGAACGTCAGGCTGCGCTCGCTGAAGTGCTTGAGAGCCTCGTAGGCCATCACCGGCCCCAGGTCGGAACCCCCGATGCCGATATTGATGACGTTCCGGATACGTTTGCCGGTGTGGCCCAGCCAGGCGCCGCTCCGGAGGCGGCCGGAAAAGTCAGCCATCCGGTCCAGCACGGCGTGGACCTGGGGCACCACGTTCTCCCCGTCCACGACGATGACTGCCCCCCTGGGGGCGCGCAGGGCGACGTGCAGAACGGCTCGCTGCTCCGTAAGGTTGATCTTTTCTCCCCGGAACATGGCCTCAATCCGGGCCCGCAGCCCGGACTCCTGGGCCAGTTGCACCAGCAGCTTGAGGGTTTCGCCGGTGACCCGGTTCTTGGAGTAATCGAGGTAAAGGCCCACGGCCTCAGCAGTCATCTTCTCGCCGCGGCCGGGATCGTCCCCAAAGAGCTTCCGGAGGTGCAGCTCCCGAACCTGCTGATAGTGGGCTTCCAGGGCCTTCCAGGCCGGGCGTTCGGTGAGTGGTGCCATGCCCGTTGTCATCTTCGTGCTCCTTTCGTCTTTTATGGCGGTCAGCTAACGATTAGGCGAGCAGTAAGCAGTAAGCGGTGAGCAGTAGGCAGTAAGCAGTTATCTTTTCCTGCTCACGGCTCGCTGCTAACTGCTCACTTATTAGGAACCGGCCAGGGCGCTGCTCACGATTCGTTGAGCTTCGTTGATGATGGCGTCCAAATGGGCCTGGTCTTTAAAGCTTTCGGCATAGATTTTGTAGATGTCCTCGGTGCCGGAAGGCCGGGCCGCAAACCAGCCACTGGCGGCCATGACCTTCAGGCCGCCGATGGGGGCATCGTTGCCCGGGGCTTTGGTCATCTTGGCCGTGATGGGTTCGCCGGCCAGCTCCGAATCCTTGACGGCTTCGGGGGACAACTTAGCCAGTCTCGCCTTCTGCTCAGGGGTCGCCGGCGCGTCGATCCGGGTGTAGCGCGGGGCGCCGAACTCCGCGGTCAGCTCCAGGTAGTGCTCGCCCGGGTCTTTGCCGGTGCGGGCGGTGATCTCCGCGGCCAGCAGGTTGGGGATCAGCCCATCTTTGTCCGTGGTCCAGACGCTGCCGTCACGCCGCAAAAAGGTCGCTCCGGCGCTCTCCTCGCCGCCGAAACCCAGCGAGCCGTCGATAAGTCCTTCCACGAACCATTTAAACCCCACCGGAACTTCCAGCAGCCGCCGGTTCGCCCGCGCCGCCACTCGATCGATCATGCTGCTGCTGACCAGGGTCTTGCCCACCGCCACCGTTTCCGGCCACTGCGGGCGATTGGCGAACAAGTAGGCGATGGCCACGGAGAGATAATGGTTGGGCGGGAGCAATCCCTGGCTGTGGCTCACGATCCCGTGGCGATCGGCATCGGTGTCGGATGCAAAGGCAAGGGCAAAGCGGTCCTTGAGGTCGATCAAGCGGACCATGGCGTAAACCGAGGAGGGGTCCATACGGATTTGGCCGTCCCAGTCAACGGTCATGAACCGGAAGGAGGGATCGACTTGGTGATTCACGACCTCGAGGTTGAGGTGGTAGCGCTCGGCAATGGCGTCATAGTAGGCCACGCTGGCGCCGCCCAGCGGGTCCACCCCCAGGTGCACCTTGCTGTCCTCTATTGCCTGCATGTCCACCACTGAGGAGAGATCGCCCACATAGGCGTCCAGGAAGCCATGCTGATGGGTGGTAGAGGCCTTATGGGCGCGCTCAAAGGGGATTCTCGCCACCCCCTTCAGTCCGTCGGTGAGGAAGGTGTTGGCTTGCTGTTCGATCCATTGAGTCACGTGGGTGTCCGCCGGGCCTCCTTGGGGCGGATTGTATTTGAAGCCGCCATATTTCGGGGGATTGTGGGAAGGCGTAATGACTATGCCATCGGCCAGGCCCCGGCTCCGGCCCCGATTGTAGGTGAGAATTGCATGCGAGATCACCGGTGTCGGCGTGAACCCTCCGTCCGCAGCCACCATGACCTCAACGCCATTGGCCGCCAGGACCTCCAAGGCACTGGCAAAGGCCGGCTCGGAGAGCCCGTGGGTATCGATACCCATGAACAACGGCCCGTCGATGCCTTGCTGCTGGCGATAGAGACAGATAGCCTGGGTAATTGCCAGGATATGGGCTTCGTTGAAGGCGTGGTCCAGCGACGAGCCGCGATGCCCCGAGGTTCCGAAGGCCACCCGCTGCGCCGGCACGGCGGGATCGGGTCGATTGACGTAGTAGGCGGTGACGAGACGGGGAATGTTGGTCAACATCCAGGGCTCGGCGGGTTTCCCGGCATAATCGGAAATGCTCATCAGCTACCTCCCAGGGCAATCAGTGGGGCCATAAGATTAAAGGTAATTCCAGCGGCACCGCGACGCCGGGAAAAGAAGGGATGAGGCGCGGGGTGAAATCGCTGGCGGGACGCGTCGCCGGCGCGGGCGCGCTAAACACGTAAACCCCCTCCCGGCCCGGCAGCTTGTCTCCCCCGGCCATCGGCTGCCGCCAGGGCCGGCCCTCTTTCTCCTCTGCGAATAATTCCACCTGCACCGCCTTGGGATCGACTTCGCCGAAAATCACATCCACCTGGAAATGATGTTGTCCGTCACGGGTTTCTATCTGCAGGTCGCCGAAGGACATGGTGTGCCATTCTTTCTGCAGCGTCTGCCGCCAGTCCGCCAGACGGATGCCGAGAGCGCCTCGATTCGATTGGCGGACCTCATAGGCTTTCGCCGCGGGTACATAATAGTCCGTGACATACTGACAGACGGCGCGATGGGCGGAAAAACGGGCCGTGAGCGTCGCCATGCTCGCCCTGACTTTGACCAGCCAATCGACGGGGAGACCATCGGCATTACGGGCGTAAAATGATGGGATTACTTCCTTTTCCAGGATGTCGTATAATGCGCCTGCCTCGTGCGCATCCCAGCCGGGATCGTCATCGTGCTCCCGGCCATCTCCCAACGCCCAGCCCACCTGGGGCGAATAGGCTTCAGCCCACCAGCCGTCCAGTTCCGAAAGATTGAGGCCGCCATTGACCAGCACCTTCATACCGCTGGTGCCGCAGGCCTCCCAGGGACGCCTGGGGGTGTTGATCCAGAGATCGACACCGCCCACGAGCTGCTCGGTCAGGAGCATGTCATAATCACTTAAAAAGACCACACGGCCTTGCACTTCGGGACGCCGGGTGAATTGCACCCATTGCCGGATCATTTCTTGCCCCGCCCCGTCCGCGGGATGGGCCTTGCCGGCGATCAGGAGCTGAACAGGCCGCTTGGGGTCCGTTAATAGGCGCAGCAAACGCTCGGGGTCGTGCAGCAGCAAAGTGGGACGCTTGTAAGTGGCAAACCGCCGGGCGAAACCCAGGGTTAAGGCCTCGGGGTCCAGAATCCGCCCGGCCTGGGCGGTTTGCTCCGGGGGAGCGCCGGAGGCGGCCAGTTGCTGGGAGTAACGTTGGCGGGCATATTCGATCAACGTCTGCCGGGAGGCCCGGCGCATGACCCATAATTCCTGGTCAGACACCCGGCGCACCAATTCTTCCACCTCGTCCCCCTCGCCCCGCCAGCGCTCCTGGCCGCATTGTTTGGTCCACAATTCGTCCGCAGCCTGAGAATCCCAGGTTGGTACATGGATGCCGTTGGTGACGTGGCCAATGGGCACCTCTTCCTGGGGCCAGCGGGGGAATAGGGGTTGGAAGATGCTTCGGCTGACCTTCCCGTGCAACTGGCTCACGCCGTTGACCGCGCCACTGCCGTGGAGGGCGAGATATGCCATGTTGAAGGGTTCCTGGCCGTTGCCGGGATCAAGGCGTCCTAACGCCATCAAATCGCCATATGACAGGCCTAAATGATTCTCCGCATAATTGCCCAGATGCTTCCAGACCAGGTCCGGCGGGAAGCGATCAAAGCCGGCCTCCACCGGGGTGTGCGTCGTAAAAAGATTGCCGGCACGCGTCACCTGAAGCGCCACCTCGAAAGGTTGCCCCGTCGATTTCATGAAATCCAAGGCTCGTTCCAGTATGGCGAAGGCGGCGTGGCCTTCGTTCAGATGGCACACTTCGGGATTCAATCCCAGCGTCCGCAAAAGCCGCCAGCCGCCAATGCCCAGCAAGATTTCCTGGACCATCCGCATCTCCGGGCCACCGCCATATAATTCATTGGTTATGCCTCGCACAATGGGTGGATTTTCCGGGTCGTTCAGGTCCAGCAGGTACAATTTTACCCGGCCTACCTGCGCCTGCCAGGCGCGCACCCAGATTTTATAGCCCGGGAGGTGCATCTGGAGGCGCACCCATTCACCGCTGGTAGCGCGCACCGGTGTGATCGGGAGTTGTCCCGGATCATTGATGGGATAAAGGACCATCTGGGAGCCGTCGGCTGCGAGGGCCTGGCGAAAGTAGCCCTCCTGATACAACAACCCCACGCCCACGACTGGCACCCCGAGATCACTGGCGGCTTTAAGCTGGTCGCCGGCCACGTTGCCCAGTCCGCCCGAGTAAATGGGCAGGGCCTCGCCCAGCATGAACTCCATGCTGAAGTAAGCCACCGCGGTCAACGGCGCCTGAGCCTGCTCCCTTTGAAACCAGGCGTCAGCATCGCGATAAGTGCTCATTTTCTGGGCCACGGTTTTCACCCGCGCCTTGAACTTGACATCGGCGCCCAACTTTTGCAGCTTGCCCGGCGCCACGGTTTGGAGGATGACCCACGGGTTGCGGGTGCGGTCCCACATTTCCGGGGCCAGGGGCCGCCAGATGTCGTCAGCGCCGTGATCCCATGACCACCGCAAGTCCAGAGCCAGTTCGGCGAGTTCTTCCATGCCGGCAATACTGCATTTTTCGTGAGGATTGATAGGCTTTTCCATAAACCCCTCTGGTTTTCGCTCTTATTATCCGGTGATCGGATCCCGGGTATGTCTGGCAATCATCAGTTCTTCGTTTGGCGAGAGGAATTTTTTCGGAAGGTCAGATTGACGCCATGTAATTTTCAGATAGTCATTTTGTACGGACTGTCAATTCAAAACTTTTTTCTGCCCCAATCCAGGAGGCCGGACAAGCCCGCTTTTCAGATAGAGGGAGGCCGAGGGCTGCAATGATCGTTGACCTCCGCTACCAGGCCAAAAGTTGGAGCCGGCCCCGCCGGGTGGTGGTCAAGATCGAGTGGCATCCGGGTGAGCTTTTCCCCCGGATCGGTTTTGTGGTCACCAACTCCAGATTGCCAGCCAGCAAGGTGATCAAGGTCTATAACGGACCGGCCCAGATAGAAAACCGGGTCGAGGAGGGCCAAAACACCCTGCGGTGGCACAAGACCAATTGTCAAAGGTTCGAGGCCAACCAATTTCGACTCAGGATGGGGGTTCCGGCCTACAACCTCTTGCATATGATCCGGCAGTTCCATGTTTGGGGTGCAGAAGTGAAACGGTCCCTGGAGTGGCTGATCAAGCGATTAATCAACGTGGGCGCCAGGGTTTCTTATCATGCCCGGAGATGGTATGTCCATGTGGCCTCCGCCTTGCCATTGGCTCACCACTATCGGGCAGTGCTGGCCTTAAGTCCATAAGGTCCATCGCATTCAGGTATCCACGGTTTGAGGAGCAGGTATGCCCAATTTATTGGAAGAATTACTAGGCCCGGCTTGTCGGTTGATAAATTCCTTGAAATTAGTGCTATCATGCAGCGTAGGAGACAAATTAACTACAAAAGAGGAAGCTTTCCGGGTAAACCTCTGTGCGAGGGCTCCCCAAAACCATTTTGGCAATGCGTGGCCAAGCCGGCCGCCTAATCTCGCCAAAGAAATAAACCTATACGGCCTAAAAGATGGTCCCGATGCGAACCCGATGCTGGCGGAAAAAATTTAATGTCCGGATGATTCCAGGCGCCTGTCCATCATAAAAAAGGAGATTCCTATGTGCCTGATCCGAGAAGCAATCAAACACAGTATCTCACGGAGGACATTTCTTAAAGGCGCAGGCGTTCTGGCCGCAACCCCGCTTTTGGCTGGCTTCGGCGGCAGGGCACTGGCGGCATCATCTCCAAGCGTCAAAACCCAATCAGGTGCAGATAATTATAGAACTAAACTCGTACTTTTGGGTACGGCAGGCGGTCCCTTCTGGTGGCCGGACTCAAACCGTGTGGCCACCTCATCGGCCCTGGTGGTGGGAGATGCCATCTATCTTATAGACCTGGGTCACGGCGCCGCCTACCGACTGGCCCAAGCGTTCAATTCAGGCGTATATCTAGACACACCCGGTGGCAAAGTGCAGAAGGGCGAACCGACTTTCCTCCGCAATGTGGAAGCACTCTTCTTTACTCATCTGCACATGGACCACACCACAGATTATCCCGCACTCCTACTGATTGGCCCCGAAAATGGTCTCGGCGTTAATAAACCGGTGCAGGTACTCGGCCCCGGCAACCGAGGCATGTTAGACAAGGACGTTTACAACGGTAAGGTACCGGTGGTCAATGCGGAAAATCCCACGCCGGGCACTGTGGAGATGACGGACTACCTGCTTAAAGCCTTCGCACAAACCATCAATGATTTCACGCGAGACGATGGCGCGTCTGATTTCACGAAACGCTACGAAGTCAGCGACATCCAATTGCCGTTCAAAGTCGCTGATCCCAATAAAACGCCGTGCCCGCCGATGGACCCGTTCACAATATACGAGAATCACCGCATCGGTATCACCGTTAAGGCGACGCTGGTGGACCATCATCAGATGTTCCCGGCATTCGGGTTCAGATTCGATACTAATGATGGCTCCGTGGTGTTCTCTGGCGACACCGGTCCTCATAACGCCAACCTGATTAAGATGGCGAAAGGTGCCGACATCCTGGTACATGAGGTCATTGACAAGGTTTGGATTGATCATTTGTTTGGGCCGGGGCCGAGCGACCCGACGCAACAAGCGCTGCTTACTCACCTCAAGACGGCGCACACAATGATCGAAGATGTTGGAGCGGTAGCGGAGGCGGCCGGAGTCAAAAAGCTGGTACTAAACCATATAGCGCCCGGCAATACTCCAATGGACCGTCTGCTGCAGGCTCAGCGAAACTTCTCCGGGCGCCTGGTTATAGGTGAAGACCTGATGAAAATTGGCTTAGGGAAGCCCGTGTCGCCCGGCGTCAGTCACCGTAGTTAAAGATCTAAAAATTAATCGAGGGTTATGGGGTTTTTGCAACAGGAAAGCGGTTCGCCGGAGATGGGTCGTTATGGCTGTTTGAGCGCAGCCAGCATGGCAGCCCGTTCCCTGACCGCTTTAATGATCTGGGGCATGGTGCTGCCAGTACCCTCCTTGACCAGGAACCCGGGAATGGCGCCGCCGGGATCGGTATTCACCCTATAAATGGCCTTGGTCTTACCAGTGCCAAATGGCTCCAAAATCCATTCGCCGGAATTTTCCTGCATGTTGCCGATTACGAGCGACCAGGAACTGTGATAACGATGCTGGGCCGCTTGGGTCTCATCATACAATCCCTTGAGGATGTACCAGCGGTTGCTGCATGGCCAGGGAAGGTCCAGGCGACTATAATGATATGCAGAATATTTTCCACCAGAAATACGATAGCTGGCCGGGTTCGCGGGGACGGGGCCAATTAAGGCCTCCACTTCCTCAGCCCGGCACGGATGCCTCTGCAATATCAAGGGAATCTTCTGCGCCGGCACCGCCATACTCTTCAAAGTCCGAGGCATGAAATACTTAAAATTATTAACGTCAGTAATCACCCGCCAGACGATTTCCGGGGAATCGTCTATAACCCCGATCATCTCTGCGTGAATCACGGAGGTTCCAGGATCTTTTTCAGTGGTGACAATGATCTTTCCCGCGGCCAATCGGAGGTTAAGATCATTCGGAGCGACGGCGCCGAGCGCCAATCCTGGGAAAAGGATAGTCCCCGTAAATAACAAGAAAATCGAGGCTCCCAGACACCGTTTCATTAAGTTTTTCATTTCGAGTCTCATGGCGCCCCAGGTTGGAATTCTTCGCACCTGGGCAGCCGCTTTTTTGCGTTTTTATATAATAACAATATTGATGAGGCCCTGCGACATATAAATATGATGGTGCCGGCCGGGTATCAAGTCAAGGTTACCCCCGGGGCCCGGCTCCAAAGGGGATAGGCTGCCGAATATCCTGGGGAAAATCGATTTTTCGGTGAAATTTACGCTATTGTGTCAGCCGCCGGACATTTCGGCTATAAAAGAGGAAAACATCAGGGATTGAGCTCGGGAAAAATTTCCTCCAAAACCATTTTTTAGCTGTGGCAGCTAAGGATACCGTATAATCCCGGTTTAGGTGGGATGATCAGATGCCTCTCCCCAGAAAATTCAGCATCCAGGAATCGGGAGCCTTGGTCGAGACCGTGAAATTGGACCCCACGGCCCCGGGGCCTTTGGATGGATTGCGCTTTGCCGTGAAGGATATTATCGACCTGGCAGGCCACCGCACCTCTTGCGGCTCGCCCGCCTGGGCCAGGACCCATCCCCCGGCCGCAGCCAACGCCATCTGCGTGGACCAATTGTTAGGGGCGGGGGCTCGGTGCATCGGCAAGGCCATCTGTGATGAGCTGGCCTTCAGCCTGGACGGGGAAAATTATTTCTATGGGGCGCCGCTAAATCCAAGGGCCCCGCATCACGTTACGGGCGGTTCGTCCAGCGGCTCGGCCTCGGCCGTGGCCTGCGGCCTGGCCGATTTTGCCCTGGGCACCGACACCGGGGGCTCGATCCGGGTCCCGGCCGCCAATTGCGGCATTTTCGGTTGGCGCCCCTCTCCAGGATTCATCTCCATGGCGGGCGTCGCCCCCTTTGCCCCCGGCTTCGATACCGTAGGCCTCCTGGCGGGGTCAGCCGACCTCCTGACCCGGGCCGGGAGTGTACTGTTGGCTGCCCCGGCGCCGGGTGACGTTGAAGTGGGCGCCCTCTACCTGCTGAGTGAGGCTTGGGCCATTTGCGACCAGGAGATCAGGGCGGCCCTGGGCCGCACCCTGCAGCTATTGCAAAGCCTTTTCGGCGGCAAGGTCCAGGAGATTTCTCTCCGAGAAATCGATGGCCAGGCGGCGGACTCGGGTTTAAGCAGTTGGTATGAAACGAGTTCCATCCTGCAGGGGTGCGAGATGTGGAACTGCCTGGGGTCCTGGGTGGAGAGCGCCAAACCGGCGCTCAGCCCCAAGGCCGTGCAGTTTTTCGACCTCATCAAGAATGCCGATCGTGGCAGGTTGGGGGATGCCATCCGCACCCGGGAGCGCTATTTTCACCGGCTGGAAGACTTCCTGGGACCGCGGGATCTCATCTGCTTCCCCACCGTGCCGGCCCCAGCCCGGCTTAAAGGCGGTCTGAAAGTCGAGCGGTCCTTTAAGCCCAAAATTAGCTACTACCCGCGCACCTTGTCATTGACGGCCATTGCCGGCATCGGCCGCCTGCCCGAGGTCTCTTTGCCCCTGGCCGAGGTGGCTGGCGTCCCCGTAGGTCTCTCTCTTTTGGCGGCCCATGGCCGGGACGCTTACCTGCTGGGGGTGGTGCAGCTAGTGGCCGCCCGGTCCGGCCTGTCCTAAAAGCTATTGCCAACCTCAATCGGCGCCGCGCCGGCTCAAGCCTGCGGCTACCAGTAAAAAGACAGGGGTCAGGGGTCAGTATTTTCTCGTTCCCAAGCTCCTGCTTGGGAACGCCAATTTTTCCCCAAGCTCTGCTTGGGGACATTACCTTGGATCACGCACAATCCAAGATACTTCGGGATATCTTTTGCCAAGCAGGAGCTTGGCAAACAAGGTGGGTTCCCAGGCAGGGCCTTAGGAACCAGGATTTAAGGTATTCCCAAACCTCAATGAGCGCCGGCTCAAGCCTGCGGCTACCAGTATCCCCACATGTCCGCCGAAAAGATGGTCGCGGGGGAAATATTTGATGTAAGAGATCCCTTGGAAAAACCTGTCATCACGCCAAAAAATATCCCTTTCCACCTCAAATCTCGATTTTTTCGAAAAAATATATTTTCCCGGAAGTTTGTGCTATCCTGGCTCCCATTAGACGATCTCCCCAAAAAAAGAGAAATTTTTTTAATATTGAAACCGGGATGGGAGGGTCCCAAAACCAAATTTTCCCTGCAATGGCCGGCGGCATAATCTCTATTTATTAAGGTTCTGGGAGGTGATTTATGGCAGACAAGGTCGGACGGAAAGGCAAAGGGAAAGTAACCGCGGAGGCCAGCCCCCTGGCGCGGCTGGGCGAGGCTCTGGCCGATTTCTGCGAGCGCTACTTTCCTGACGCCTTCGTGTTTGCGCTCTGCGCCGTCATTATCGTCTTTCTCGGCGGCCTGGTTTTGGGGGAAAAGCCCCTCAAGCTGGTGCAAGTCTTCGGTGAGGGTTTCTGGGTTCTGATTCCCTTCACCATGCAGATGGCCCTGATCATCATCGGCGGCTTCGTGGTCGCCAGCTCCCCGCCGGTGGCCCGGCTGATCGAGTGGCTGGCGGGAGTGCCCAAGACCCCCCGGGGCGCCGTGGCCTTCGTCGCCCTCCTGGCCATGCTCACCTCGCTGCTTTCCTGGGGGTTGTCGCTGATCTTCACCGGCCTGCTGGTCCGGGAGGTGGTCCGGCGGGTACCGCGCATCGACTACCGGGCCATCGGCGCCGCTGCCTATCTCGGCCTGGGGGCCGTCTGGGCCCTGGGGTTGTCGTCCTCGGCCGCCTTACTGCAGAACACCAAGGGTTCCATCCCGCCGGCCCTCTTGCACATCACCGGGGTCATCCCGCTTACCCAAACCATCTTCCTCTGGCAGAGCCTGCTAACCGCCGCTATTCTCATTGGCCTCTCGGTGGCCGTGGCCTATTTCTCCTGCCCCAGCCCCCAAAAGGCCAAGACCGCGGAAGATATGGGGATCACCTTCGAGCCGTTGGAAGTGACCGCGGACAAGCCCAAGACCCCCGCCGACCGGCTCGAATCGAGCCCGGTCCTCTCGGTGCTCATCGCCATTCTCATGATTGCCTACATAGTTTACCTGTTTATGCAGAAGGGGGCCATGGCAGCCACGGACCTCAACACCTTTAACTTCATCTTTCTGACCGCGGGCATCCTGCTTCACTGGCGCCCCGGGGCCTTCTTGAAGGCCGTGGGCAAATCCGTACCAGCCACCGCCGGGGTCATCATCCAGTTTCCCTTTTACGGCGGCATCTTCGGGCTCATCGCCAAGACCGCCATCAATCCTTTCCTATCCGGTCTCTTCGTGAAGCTCACCTCGCATGGAACCTACCCCATCCTGGTGGGGATCTATTCGGCCGTGCTCGGGATCTTTGTTCCCTCCGGAGGCGGCAAGTGGGTGGTGGAGGCGCCTTACATCATGACGGCGGCCAACACCTTGCACGTGCACCTGGGGTGGGTGGTGCAGATCTACAACGCCGCCGAGGCCCTGCCGAATCTGATCAATCCTTTCTGGATGCTGCCCCTCATGGGCATCCTCAACTGCCGGGCCCGGGACCTGGCCGGTTACTCCATACTGCAACTCCTGTTTCACATCCCGGTGGTGCTGTTCCTGTGCTGGCTGCTGGCCCAGACGCTGACTTACCTGCCGCCCAGCGGTTTCTAGGGGGATGAGAGACAAAAAACTGGTGAGCGCTGAATTTTAGAGTTAAAGGCGTTCCAGGAAGTTTTCCCTGAGGGAGGGGTCGTGAAGGCGGCCTTCATCGGCAACGGCCAATAAGGGGAAATGCTGCCTAAATTCCCGGGCGAAGAGGCCCACCCCGGTCCTGGCCGGCTCCCCCTGGCCATGATAAATCTTTACCCTCTCCAGGCCGCAACTGGGGGAGCCGCTCTTGAAGATAAAGCCGCACAGGTCTTCCCGCTCCAGCGCCACCAGGCGCTTTTGGGCCCAGGCCCGCATACGCCCGGTGTAATCGACCCGGGTGCAGATGGTCACGAGGCGGGGTCCCTCGGGACTTGCCTCCAGGCGCATGGCCTCCCTGGGAATTCCCAGGCCGCATTCGACTTCAGGGCAGACCGGGACAAACTCCACAAATTGGCCCAGGGTCCCGGTAAGGAACTGATCCCACTTATGGCCGCCATCAAACCGGACTTTTGCACCCAGCAGGCAGGCGCTGATTCCCAATCTTATTTTCGTCAGAACCGTGCGTCCCTTTAGGCCGTCTGCAACTGCGAGGTGCAATGAGGGCAGCGGCTGGCGCGGATGGGAATGGTTGAAAAGCAGTAGGCGCACTCCTTGGTGGCGGCTGGGGGAGCCTGCGCCTCCTGCTCCCGCTTCAGGCGATTGCTGCCCTTGATTACCAGAAACACGGCAAAGGCTATGATGAGAAAGCTGATGATGGTGTTGATGAAGGTTCCCCAGTTGAGGGTCACGGCCCCGGCCGCCTTGGCTGCGGCCAGGGAGGCGTAGGGTCCGGCGGCCTTGGCGCCTTCCTTGAGGACAATGAAAAGATTCGCGAAATATACCTGACCCAGGAGCAGGCCGATGGGCGGCATGAGCACATCGTCCACGAAAGACTTGACAATACCCCCAAAGGCGGCGCCGATGACGATGCCTACGGCCATGTCCACCACGTTGCCCCGCATGACAAACTCTTTGAACTCCTTGAACATGGCCCTCCCCTCTTTATTGAAAGTTAGGCGACGGCCTCTATCCTAATTCTCTCGATTCTTCTCGATAAAGGTTTAATTTTGCCTGAGCCAGTTTTTTATGGAGTGCTTCCACCTTGGCCAGGTTCTTGGCGACCAGCGCCTTGAGGATATCCCCCTCGATTTCGGCCACCTCCAGCCGCTTGTAGTAGTCCATGGACTCCTTAAGATGCGCCAGGACGATTTTCCCGGTGAGGATAGGATGGTTGTTGGTCACGTTGGCATCCTGGAACTGGGTGCCATGCTCCAGCTCCACGCCCAACCCCGCACAAAAGTCCTCCAAGGGAATAGCCATGCCCTCAGCATTGACTTCCGCAAGGATGATTTGGGCTTCCTGCGGCATAACTTGGGGCTCCGTCTTTTGGGACCAGTCGCTGAGGCCCAATTCCCGGCAAACCCTCTGCACCTCTGGCACCGTGACGTATTCGGGAAGTTGCATAATTCAGTCCTTTCTAGATTATTTTTGAACCTGCGTCCGATTACTTCCCCCTCACCCTGCCTCTCTACCCTCCCGCCGGTAGGGGCGGCGTCTCTCCGCCCGGGCGGGGAAACCCCGCCCCTACAGGGGGGGGAGAGGGAAAAAGGCAAGGGGCATCCATAAGTTAACCATAGAAGACTGGCAGCTCACTTTACGCGGCGGACCAGCAAAAACCTCCCCGGACACTACTGATGGGGACCATCTTTGAAATTTTAAAGCCGGCCTGTCTATTTTAGGCGCGGATCAATGTTTCCGGGCCCGCCACACTCCGGCAGGTAGCAGGTTATATCTTTGAATTCACACTCCTGCCGGCAGGAGGGACAGGATTGGGGCGGCCGGGGCGCTTCCAGCGTCAAGCCGCATTTGCTGCACTTCCAGTGGGTTTTGGCTTCCTGTGGGCTCAAGACATCCACCTCCTCGTCCTTGATGTATCAGTTGGCAAAACCAGGCAGTGGCCTTCGCTCGCTCTTCGTGGGACCTGCCCGCCAGCGTTTAGAGGGGCGGGGCCGCGAGGGGATGTATTGAAACACCGCCCTCATAGGTTGCTGTAGCCTCCGTTGATCGTTGAAAACATCCGTCAGCTCGTGGCGGTTATCGCTTTCTGATCAGACGATTTGCAGTTCAGAGTGCGCTTCAGAAGCCCTCGAAGACGTTTACTACGATCTGGCGAGGTCGAAGCGGTCAAGGTTCATTACCTTATTCCACACCGCCGCAAAGTCGTGCAGGAACTTCTCCTGGGAGTCCTCACAGCCGTAGACCTCCGCCACGGCCCGGAGTTGGGAGTTCGAACCGAAGATGAGGTCAACACGGGTGCCGGTCCACTTGAGTTCGCCCGTGGCGCGATCACGACCCTCGAACACGTTTTCGTCTTCTGTTGCCTTCCATTCCGTTCTCATGTCGAGCAGATTCACGAAGAAGTCATTGCTGAGCGTCTCTGGCCGCTTGGTGAAGACGCCGTGCCGGATTTGTCCGAAGTTGGTGTTCAAGACGCGCATACCGCCAACGAGAACCGTCATCTCAGGAGCGGTCAGCTTCAGCAGGTTCGCCCGATCAACCAGCAGTTCCTCCGCCGTTACGGCGTATTTGGTTTTGAGGTAGTTACGGAACCCGTCCGCATACGGTTCAAGGACGGCGAATGACCCCACGTCGGTTTGCTCCTGCGACGCATCCGTACGCCCCGGCGTGAAGGGTATGGTCACATTGTGACCGGCGTTCTTCGCCGCTTGCTCGACGCCGGCGCAACCGCCCAGAACGATCACGTCAGCCAGTGACACCTTCTTCCCGCCGGACTGCGTGGCGTTGAACTCCTTTTGGATGCCCTCCAGGACTTTGAGGACCTGCGCCAGTTGGGCCGGCTGGTTGACTGGCCAATCCTTTTGCGGCGCCAGTCGAATACGCGCCCCGTTCGCACCGCCGCGCTTGTCGGAACCGCGGAACGTGGATGCCGACGCCCAGGCGGTGGAGACCAACTCCGAGATCGACAGGCCCGAGGCCAGGATCTTGCCCTTGAGGTTGGCGATGTCCGGCGCGTCGATCAGTTCATGATCGACTGCGGGCACCGGGTCTTGCCAGATCAGTTCCTCTGCCGGCACCTCCGGGCCGAGATAGCGCGAGCGCGGGCCCATGTCGCGGTGGATCAGCTTGAACCACGCCCGGGCGAAGGCGTCTGCCAACTGGTCCGGGTTCTCGTAGAAGCGCCTGGAGATCTTTTCATAGACAGGGTCGACCTTCAAGGCAATGTCCGTGGTCAGCATGCTGGGCGCGCGCCGCTTCGACGGGTCGTGGGGGTCCGGCACTGTACCCGCAGCGGCGCCCCCCTGCGGTTGCCACTGATGCGCCCCGGCCGGGCTCTTCGTCAATTCCCATTCGTAGCTGAACAGGTTATTGAAGAAGTTATTGCTCCACTTCGTTGGCGTTTGGGTCCAAATGACCTCCAGGCCGCTGGTGATCGTGTCGTTGCCTTTGCCGGTGCCGAAGCTGCTCTTCCAGCCGAGGCCTTGTTCCTCGATGGGGGCGGCTTCGGGCTCAGGCCCCACATGGGACGCCGGACCGGCGCCGTGGGTTTTGCCGAAGGCGTGACCACCGGCGATGAGCGCCACCGTCTCTTCGTCGTTCATCGCCATGCGCGCGAAGATCTCACGGATATCCTTGGCCGCCAAGAGGGGATCCGGGTTGCCGTCCGGCCCTTCCGGGTTGACGTAGATAAGGCCCATCTGTACGGCCGCCAGGGGGTTTTCCAGCTTCCGGTCGCCGGTGTAACGGCTATCGGGCTTGTCGCTCGTAGCCAGCCAAACATGTTCGGCACCCCAGTAGGTGTCATCCGGCTCCCAGATATCCTGGCGCCCGAAGCCGAAGCCGAAGGTCTTGAAGCCCATGGACTCCAGGGCGCAATTGCCGGCGAAGATAATGAGATCGGCCCAGGAGATCTTGCGGCCGTATTTCTGCTTGATGGGCCAAAGCAGCCGGCGCGCCTTGTCGAGACTCACGTTGTCGGGCCAGCTGTTGAGGGGCGCAAAGCGTTGGGCGCCGGAGCCCCCGCCCCCGCGGCCGTCGCCGATGCGGTAGGTGCCGGCGCTGTGCCACGCCATCCGAATGAAGAGCCCCCCGTAGTGACCGAAATCGGCCGGCCACCAGCCCTGCGAGTCGGTCATCAGCGCATAGAGGTCCTTCTTCAGGGCCTTAGTGTCGAGTTTTTTGAATTCCTCAGCGTAGTTGAACTCCTTGCCCAGCGGATTGCTCATGGGACAGTTCTGGTGAAGAACCTTCAGGTTCAACTGGTTCGGCCACCAGTCCCGGTTCGACGTGCCTCTGCCGAAAGCGGGTTGGTTAGCTCCGCCCGTTGCCGGGCTCTTGCTGTCTTCATTCATAAAGTTTCCTCCTTTCGTTGTCTGAACTTAGCCACCGTGCTGGATCGTTTCCGGGTAAGGGACAAGAAATCCCAAAAGGTCATCTTATTCTTTGCTATTTTCCTCCTCCTTGGTGGCAACCGCTTGCCCTTCCTTCTGGCACCCGGGGCAAAGGCCGAAAAAGTTTAACTGGTGATGGGTGATCCGGTAGCCGGTCTGCCTGGCCATTTCTCGAGAGATGTCCGCCACGGTTGCCAGCTCGGGATCGAGGATTTGCCCACATTGGGTACAGATGAGATGGGGATGCGGGTATGGTTTTTTGCCATCGTAATGGCTGCCCACGGTGGCAAAATTGAGCTCCAGAACCTCGCCCATTTCCTTTAGCAGGGTCAAGGTCTTATAGATGGTGGCCAGGCTGGTGGTGGGGAAACCGGCTTTCATCTGTTCATAAATCTGCTCTGCATCAGGGTGTCCAAGGCTTGCCGCGATGATCTTCAGCATGGCCAGCCGTTGGGGAGTGAGCCGGTACCCTCTATCCCTCAGCGCCTTAATTATCTGCTCCAGACGGTTTTGAGGAGCTGCCACCAAATCCCTCCCGACGCATCCTCATATTAGTCATTATCTTTAGAGAATCAATATCCAAAAAATTAAGTTTAGGCGATTGAACTGAGAGGAGACCACTGGGTCGGGTGGGGGCAGCCCTGACGACGGGCCGGGACGGCCTCTCCTGGAGACGGTGAGAGAGGACCAGGAATCTGTTTCGGGATAAGCGGCTTGGCAATTAAGAGATGCAGGCTTGGTGGGCGCTTCCTCTCCGCGTTCCTCAAGCTAATCCTATCGAAGTCGAAGCGGGAGCGCTAGCATCCCTCCTCCTCAAATGGGAAACGTCTCAGGGGCTGGGTGAAGGCCGTCACCCAGTCCCCTGAAAAACGTCCCCTTTGCTTAAAGTTTTACCGCGATGCCGCTGCTCTTGCCGCAATTATTGCCGGCGGATCTGTGCCATCGCCGCGGTAATGGCCTCCTTATTGAGGACAAACTCCATCATCCCCACCTGCTTCTGGTAGGTTTCCGGATCCACCAACTCCTTGATGCAGTCTTCCAGGATGTGATACACAGGGAGTCCCAACGGGACTCCGGCCAAAGGACCTGCGAAGGTGGGATCACCATGGGTGACGGTTTCAGCATAGATTCCTGCGCTTTCCGCATCGGGAGAGCCCAAAACCACCATCAGGTTTTCCGTGCCGTTGTCATCTACGGCTTTCTTGATCGTCCCTTGATCTTCCAGGTCCATGGCCCCTGCTGCGGTTCAGACGAAGCACTGGGTCAACGCCAGGACCGGTTGCGCTCCTGCGGTGCGGACGCATTCGGCAATGGCCGGCGCCGGCACCCCATCCCGTTCCCCGATGCAAATGACTTTTTTTCCCTGTAACATGTGACGAAACCTCCTCGATTCACTTAGAGAGATTATATTTCCAGGGCCGCTTACAGATAGCCCGCCACAAATTTGCCCAACTCCTCCTGATTCACTTCTTTTCCCGACAGCCGGCCTACTTCCTGGCCGTTCCGATACAGCAGGAAGGTGGGCAAGCCCATCACCTTAAGATCGATACACAGCCGCCGGTTTTTGCTGGCGTCCACCTTGGCCACCTTCAGCCTGGTCCCATATTTATCCGCCAGTTCCTCCACATAGGGCATCAGGGCCAGGCAGGGGGCGCAGGCCGGCCCCCAAAAATCTACCAGCACTATTCCCGGCGAGGATTCAACTTCCGCACCGAAGGTCTCTTTGGTGACATCCAGAGCCATACTTTTTATCCTCCATTTCTTTCTAATAGGAATGACATCCCGTCGGACAGTTTGGTCATCTTGGCCAAAAAGAGGCTGCCCTTGCCCAGGAACATGGCGGTGTGCAAATCACCCCGGAGCATCCGCTTGCGGGCGTGGCCCAGGAACGGCAGGGCCGAGGGGATATGCCCCTGGGTGGGGGAAAAGCCCGGCAGGCCGTGGGTGTGCACGAACTGATCCAGGTCGGCGGGGGTCAGCAGCTTATGCATCACGGCCAGTCCGCCAATCATGCGGTAGTTTCCCCGGGGGGTATTGCCGCTGCCGGCCGGCTCGGTGATTTCCGGGTTATGCATCTCCGTGGCGTACTTTTCAATATCCGTAATCTTCAGGCCAACCCGGTCCAACGGCTTAAAAACCAGGGATTCCATGATGGCCTGCTGCGAGGAAGACGCCGCCACTTCATGCTTGCCCACCACGTCGAGGCGGATCCTGGGATTGACCCCGTCGTCCTGGCCCACCACCACGGCCAGGGCCCCCAGCACGTCCTCCATGATGGGGATGTTTTTGGCCAGGTGACCCCGCATCTTCATGCCGAGCTTGGCCAGGGAACCGCCGCCCACCACTACCACTTCTTTGAATACTCCGGCCTGGACCAGGCTGGCCGCCAATACCATAGTATGCACCGGCGCGCAGCAAAAGGCTTTGATATCGGCGCCGCTGCAGTTAACGCATCCGGCTTTTTCCGCCATAGCCTTGGCCAGGTTGCCGGCGCCCCGTTGGTAGCGGTCGCCCACGGCCTCTTCGCCGCAATTCATAACGTATTCAATGGCCGCGGCGCCGGGCCCAAAAGAAGTGAGCAGGTGGCGCAGGGCCAGGATTCCCGAGGCCTTGCAGGCCAGGTTTTCCATGAGGACGGCAGCGCTCAGGTTTTCATCCTCATCGTGGCCGGGGCGCAGGCAGCCCACCAGTCCGCTTTGCTCAAAAATAGGGAGAGCGCCGCCGGCAATTTCCTGCCGAAGTTGCTTCAAAGCGACTCCCGGGCCTAACCGCTCCAGATCCTCATCCCGGATCAGGGGGTGGTTCCCAAGGGCTTGCCTCACCTTGCCGCTAAAGGTTTCTTCCAAGAGGATCAGGTCAAACTCGTCCACCGCCTTCATCAGGCCGTAGAACTCAGATTGAGGCATGATTTCGCCAAAAGGGCCGAACCGCTGCGCCCCTTCCAGGGGATGCTGAAACCAGGGCCGTTCAATTTCCCAAAGATTTTCCGGAGGCAGGGCCCCGATGAAAACCTGGTGCGCCGGGTAGGCCACGGCTTCCTCATAGCTCCGCAACCGGGATTGAATTTTCTCGAGTAAATCTGGTTCCTTGGGAATTTCCCGCACCGGCTTCGATCCGTAGCGGACCAGCTCCGGAGTATGGGCCAGCACGTAGGAGACTCCCTTGACTACCGGATAACCCATTGCACCTGCCTCCTGTATCGCCGGACGATTCCCGTCAGGCGTTGAAAATTGTTGGCTCGCTAACCGGCGATTGGAGAGCGGCCAGAGCTCGATCCACCATTTGTCGCCGCACCGCCTTTTCCTGGCCGGGGCTCAGGTCGGGACTGCCCAAGGGGTAGGGTATGGCAGCAGCCGCCAGGATCCGGTTGGCGCCCACAGCTAAGGCAATAGACGTGATGGTACAGATTTGCACCGTGGGGATCCCGGCCCTTTCCAGTTCCTTGGTGATCGTTGCCCCGCAACGAGTCCCTGTTCCTCAGGTGGCGGTCAGGATGACCGCCTGCACCCCGTCGGCAATCAAATCCCGGGCAATCTCCCGGCCAAATTTGCGGGCGTTTTCCAGGCCGGTGCCGTTGCCGGTGGTGGTAAAAAAGTACGGGTATAACCTGCCGATCTTGCCTTGGCGCTCGCAGTCCCGAAGCGCATCCACCGGCAATACCCGATCGGGGTCTTCGTTGGCAAAGACATTGCTGTAGCCACCGTTGACGGACTCGAATCCCTCTCCCGACAGGTCTTCGATGCCCTCCAGGCTGTACTTGAGAAACTTGCTGGCCCGGGCCGACTCCAGCCGGTCCGGGTTGCCCTTGGGGACGATACCGCCTTCGGTCACCAGGGCCACGGTGGCGGTGCTGAGGCCGCTCACCGGGGGAGCCGGTGGGACCTTCTCGAAGGAAGGCATGGGAAGCTCCGTGCGGTAAGGCAGCCCCTGCAATTTGGCCAAAAGCAGGTCCACCGCCCGCGCCGCGCCGGTCTTCTCAGCCCAGGTGTTTTTGCGGATTCCCCGGGGCAGGTAACCTTCGGCCTCGGGTGGGCCCAGGGCCTCGCCCCCAGCCAATTTTAGGCCCAGGACGGCCATGGCCGCAACGGCCTGGCGCATGCCGGCCGCTGAGGGACCGGTTTCCACGCAGAAGATGTCCTTCCGGTAGAGGTCCAGGCCGGGATTTTCCGGGTACATGCCGGTCACTGCGGGAACTCCCAGCCGGGCTGGCACAGCCTGGCACACGGCCCCGCAGGCCGGGCCATACCTCCCGGCGTTGAAGGCCGGACCGGCCACGACTAACTGAGGCTCAAAGGACCTGATGAGCCGAATCACTTCTTCAGTGGCCTCCAGGGGATGTTCGGCAAAGAAGTTATCCCCACAGATCACCGTGGCCACCACCTGGGCCTTCTCGCCCAGGGCGGCTTGCAGGGCTATCCCCGGCCCCACCGGGTGGGCCACTGCCCGGGGAGCCACCCCGGCCTGGTCTTCTCCGCCGATCTGACCGAAAAACTGATTAAGATAATGGACTACTCTGATCATCCGGGCGCCTCCTCAATACTCCCTGATGGACAGATGGGTGGCCCCCAACTGGTTGGTGGCCGTATAGATGCGTCCCAGGGCGATGGTCAGCCCGGAATCAGGCGGCCCGGCGATCCCGGCGATCTCCTCGCCTCCGATCACCTGCCCCACGGGAGCCAAAGCCACCAACTCGTCGTTGTTGCCGGTGGTGACCACGGCGTCGGCTTCGGGGACGCTGTCCACCAGCGACGGCAGGTCCCCGGCGGCCCCGGCAATCTCGTTGGCCAGGATGACGGTTTTAATGCCCAGTTTTTCACTTTCCCGGCAACAAAGCATCAGGTCGGTATCGGCGTGGCCACCACCCTCTTGGGTGATGACGGCTCCCTGGGCGCCCAGTTGCCAGGCCAGCTTGGCGGCAAATTTCGCCGACCGTTCTTTTTCCCGCAAGGTGTTATGTTCATTGGCTAGCACCACTCCCGCAAAGATCAGGTCCCGGCCGTGCCGTCGAGCCAATTCCAGGACTAGCGGGTTGTGTAGATGCAGATAAGTGGGATTCTTCTGGCAGGCAATGATGTAGTTGCTGCTGACCAGGGCCCCGTCCAGCACCTCATTGGGGTGGAGGAGGGTGGGCAACAGTTCCCGGGCGTTTTCGCCATACACCAGGGTATCCCGCAGCAACCCCTGGGATTGCAGGTGATAGAGGTAAACGACCCGGGGCAGCTGGAGATCCCGGTTTGCCGTCACCTCCAGGTCAAACACCTCAACATGGTCAGGGGCCAGCTGGCGGGTGGGTTCGGCCAGGTAAACCGCGGCCTCCAGCGCCGCCTTCCGGGTGGTCCGGTCAAACTCCGCGTCCGTAGTGGCGGGATGGGGAGTGCAGAGCAGCACCACGTTGATGGTTTTAGAGAAGATGCTGTAGCGCGCCCCCGGCCCTGCCATGTCCACTATCCCTTCTTGAATACCCTGCCTCTTGCCGGTTTGCAGCACGGCTACCCCATCCAGCACGTTGGTCTGCCCCCGGCCGGCAATCTCCATGGGGCCCAGGGCTCCGGGAAAGGGCGTGGCGGCGCCACCGGCCAGCTTCAGGCGCGGCTCTACCGCGTCCATGACGTGTACAATCCTGACCGCTTCGCCGGGCCGGGCCAGTTTCACCTCCACCTTCGCAAACGCCTGCTCCCGGTTCAGGAATCCCGCCAATTCCGGTTGGTTGATAACCAGGGTCCCCTGTTCAACGCCGGTGCTCTCTCCGAACCGGACATCCTGGATCGTAAATTTGCGTAGCTCCAGCCTCATAAAAGGAAACTCCTCTTCCGGCATGGCCATCTTCCCATACCTGATGAGCCGCTTACACCAATCCCAGCCAATGCCAATAGGTGGCGCTGAAGATGACCATAAAAAGAATGGCGATAATCACCAGAGGAATACCCACCTTCATCATGTCATCAGAGCTAAAGGTGTCGGTGGAGTAAGCCACCATGGACATGGGGGTGTTCACCGGAATGATTACGGAAAATTGAATGGTGTAATAGAAGATGAGACTGAGCCCCCAGACGCTGAGGCCGGGAATGTGGAGGCCCTGGGCAAAGCCAATGGCCGTGGGCACCAGGGCGGCTACCGCCGCCGACCGGGCGGAAAAAGCCAGGGAAAAGATGGAGAAGAACAAGCCGCCGGCTGCGATCATCAGCAGCAAGGGCCAGCGGTCCACTCCCAGGGCGAGGATGGTGTTCTTGGCGACCCAGGCCGCCGCCCCGCTCTTTAAAAGCCAGATTCCCAGGGAAATGGCAGCGCCGAAAAGCATCAGCGTTCCCCAATTCACTTTACCCACCAACTCCTTCCAAGTGGCCACGCGCAGACCGGGGAAGAATATCGCCACCACGGCCAGAACTGCAACAGTGGGCGGATCGAGGGGGTGTAAGATCTTGCCGGTAGCCCACAAGAAGATGGTGACCAGCATAATGCCTAAGAGCTTGATTTCTTGGGTGGTAATAGGTCCCAATCTGGCGCTCTGCTCCTGAACGATGGAGATTCCGCCAGTCAATTGATCCTTGCTCACCGGGAAAAAATAGAGAACCAGAAAATAGAGCACCGCCCCCATCGTCAGGGCAAAGGGCATGCCATAGATGGCCCATTGGAGCCAGGTGATATCGTGTTTGGTAGCCTGGGAAATATACATGGCGGTTTGAATGGGGGGGGCGCCGGAGGTCAGGATGCCCATCCCGGCTATCCCGGTGCCAAAGGCGACCAGCAGTAACATCCCTTTGCTCAGGTTGCTTCTTAAGTCCAACTTGAAGGCTTCGATAATCCCTAGAGATATCGCGGTCATCAAGGCGGCGTTGGCTGCCTGAGCCGGGATAAAGACGGTCAAGACAAAGGACATCAGCAAAACCCCCAGGAGCACCCGTTTCGGTTTGGCCCCCATGCGGCTCAAGATGAACAAACCGATTCTCTGTCCTAACCCGGTTATTTCGATAGCGGCCGCCAGAAACAGGGCGGAGGTCACCAGCACCCAGGCCGGGGAACTGAAACCGGAGAGGGCCATGCCCAACGCCACTTTCGCCCCCACTAATTTGCCCGGGATCGCGGACTGGGGAGAAAATGCCACCAAGAGAGCAAAGGAGGCTATGAGCAGAAATGAGCTGGGTGCGTATCCGACGGCCTCCGTGACCCAGATAACCACCATGAACAACAACACGGTAAGTAAGGCGTGTCCCACCGGGGTCAGGGTTGATGGGAAATGAATAGACTGAAAGACGATCAGAACAATAAATGCCAGGATGATCCCCACCGCCCGCCGCATCTTGCCAACCCCGGGTGTGGCGCCGGAGGTCTTGGCATCAGACTTTCCCACTGCTTAGCCCTCCTTCTCTGGCGATACCAGGTTTTGCTTAACGGGCTGTCCGAATAATTTTGGACTGCTAGACAGTTTGCTCTTCTTTGCGGGTGATTAAACTCACAACAATTAAAACGATGGCACTGACCATAAGTCCCGGATACAGCGAAGACATACCCTTCGGGTAAAGGGAGTGCCAGATGAAGTCGGTTAACGGCCCCGATATGGCCGCGGCGATGCCACCTGCCGGGGTAACCAGGCGTTTACAGAACATGGCGCCCAGAAAAGGGAAGAGGGCGGTGCAACCCCGCAACCCCATGGATAGGAAGGCGAAGCCCAGGAGCAACTTGCCCAAACTGGACCTGACGCAGACCACGGCGATGACACAAAGGCCGAGTATTAAGGTCCGCTGCACCCACAGAGCCTTTTGATCATTGGCTTCCTTAGCAATATAGGGTTTGTAGATATCACGGGTGAGCATAGTCGAAATGCCGAGGTTTAAACCGGCTATGGTTCCGATCACCGAAATAAACAGGGTGGCTAAAATTATCCCTGCGAACAAGGGTGGCATGTAATGCAGGATGAAAACCGGTAAAACTTGGGAGGATGCAGTTATCAACCCGGGGAAATTAGCAAGATGCGCCCTCATATACAATCCGACCAGAACGCCACAGACGCCAAACGGGGGAATCAGAAACGCCGAGAGCAAGGCGCCCAGGCGAGCCTTGCCGAAACTCCTGGTTGCCGCAACCGCTTGAATGTAGGTCTGGGTGCAGATGACTCCCACTACGACCGAGAATCCGGCTGCCAGGTCCCGGGAAACTCCGCGGCCAAACAGGGAAAACCATGGGAAGGGTTCCGGAAAGGCATGATACATCGCCCTGATGCCGCCAAATTTGTAAAAAGAGAGGCCGGCGGCGGCTATCATGGCTGCATATAATAGAAGTATTTTGACTGTGCCGACAATACCGGTGCCTTGAATGCCGCCAGCCATAACGTATGCCAGCGTTATCAGTATGGTGATAATCACCGCAACAGTAGGATTGAGATTAACCACTGATGTTAGCAGCGCCACCGCGGCCAGACCGTTGGCGATGACATTAAAAAATATGCCAAAGCTCGTGAAGATACTGGAAATGGGCCCGATTGCCGGACCGTAAGTCCCGACCAGATACTCAGGGATGGTGGTTATTTTGCTCGCATAAATGGGCTTGAGCATAAAGGTCCCCAAGGCCAGGAAACCGATCCCTGCTCCGATACAGAACCACCAGGCGTCCAGGCCGTAAAGAAACGCCAATTGGGCGGTGCCAATGGTCGCGTTACCACCCACCATGGTTCCCATTATCGTCCCTGCTACAACTGCCGCCCCCCCTTTCCGCGAGCTGCCCGCAAAATCTCTTTCGTCTTTAACCCTGGTTCCAGCATAGAGGCCAAAACCAACGATTACCAATAACGTGATTATCATGCCAATAATATGGGTCGAGCTAATTAATAACATACCGCTGGCCTCTCATAATGATAATCAGGTTCGATTATTCGGGAAATTTATTACCCGAAGGGGAAAAAGGTTGCATTTGTTCCCATTTATTCACGTATTGAATGGATTCTTCAATGTGGGCCCGCATTAGTTTTTCGGCCCTCTTGGCATCACCCTTTTCAAAAAGATCGACGAGCTTGAGATGTTGAGCCAAGGCACTCTGCAAACGAGGCAGGAAAGCGGACGTCCGGAAACGGATCAGGCGCATGTGGTCATAGAGAGTTTTGGCGATATCAATCAAAATGGAACATTTACTTCGTTCCAGGACATATTCATGGAATTCAATATTGGCCTTCGAGAATTCGTAGCGCTTTTCTTCAAGGGTAGAACCCAGGAAAGGAGCAAACATTTCCCTCATCTTCGCAAAATCTTCGGGGGTGAAATTAGGAATAGCCAGACGGGCAGCCATACCTTCCAGGGTGGCCCGGACCAGAAGGATGGAAACGATTTCTTCTCTCGTCTTTTTAGCAATAAACACCCCTTTATACGGCACTATGTTTAGGAAACCTTCAGCCGCGAGGCGATTGACAGCCTCCCTTACCGGCGTCCGGCTCATATTCAAATGGCTGACCAGGGCCTTTTCATCTAATCTGCTTCCGGGAGGTTGGTTTCTCAGATCCGCAGTTAGAATGTACTCCTTGATAGTTTCATAGGCCCTTTCACTGAGCCTTAAATGACTGTCGAAAATTTTTGGTTGCATTAGCATAGTCCAAATCCTCCCTGGGGCAGAGTTCAGAGTTCAAAGTTCAAAGTTCAAAGTTAAAGATGTCTTACCAAGTGCGTAATCATGCCGCCTCCGGTTCGAACAGGGTGGGCCCGTCGACCTTGGTCTGGAGGGCTTTGACCGCGGCCCTGGCGAATTTTATTCTCCAGGCCCTCTCGTCCTTGGCAGAAAGGGCCGGATTGCCGCAGGGACAGGAGAAGCGATTTCCCCGGAGGACGCGGTTGGCGCCGACCTTGAGCGCCACTGCGGTCAGGCTGGTTACAGTCACCGTGGGCAGGCCCGCTCTTTCCAACTCTTTTCCCATCGTAGCGCCGCTACGAGTTCCCGAACCTCAGGTGGCAACGAGCAAAGCCGCACCCACCTTCTGGGCCAGCAGGTCCGCGGCGATTTCCCTGGCATGCTGGGCCATCTCGTTTAATATACCATGATTACCACAGGTTACGTAATATGATTCCAAAAGCTCCCCGATCTCGCCGCGCCGGACCAGTTCCCGCAGAGCATCCACCGGGACCATCCGGTTGGGATCGGCGAGGGCGTGCACAGCATCGTACCCGCCGTGAATCACCTCGTATTCACCGGCTTTCAGGGAATCCATCCCCTTGATGCTGTACTTGAACCACTTGGAGGCACGCACCCATTCCAGCTTATCAGGGTTGCCGCGGGGGACCAGGCCGGACTCGGTCACCACTGCCAGGCGCAGCCGCGTTGGATCGGCCACTGGAGGGGGCGGGGGAACCTTGTCGTAATTGGGGAGCGGGACCTCTGTGGTGAAAGGACGCCCGCTTATCCGGGCCAACAGGAGGCCCAGGGCCCTCGAGGAGGCAGACCCCTCCAGCAAGGCATTGATCCGCCGGCCGCGAGGCAGGTACCCCTCGACCGCAGCGGCTCCCAGGGGTTCTCCCCGCCCCAGCTTCAAGGCCAGACGAGCCATGGTGGCCACCGCCTCTTTCATGCCGGCGGCCGAGGCGCTGGTCGACACGATCAGTAAATTTTGGTAGAGCAGGACAGCGGCATTTTCCTTGAACATGCCGGTGACCGTCGGTTTGCCGAGATAAGTGGCGACGTCGGCACAGACCCGGCCGCAGGCCAGGCCGTAACGCCCGGCATTGAAGGCGGGCCCTGCAATAACCACGTCAGGGGTAAATCCGGCGATCAGCTTGAGCACGGCGGCGGCAGCCTGCTCGGTGTGGTCAGCAAAAAGCCCGTCTCCGCAGATCACCGTGCCCACGACTTCGGCTTCCTGGCCCAGGGCCTGCTGGAGGGCCCGGCCCGGACCGGTTGCTCCGGCCATTGCCTGGGGAGGGAAGTCCGCCTTGTCTTCGCCGCCAATCCCGCCAAAAAACTGATTTAGATAATGAACGATGCGCATGATCAATACTCCTGGGCCGCAACGCCGCGCACGTTGGTCTCGATGGTCGCTGCATAAAGTTCCTGAATCGGCAGATCGAGTTCCCCCCGGGCGGGCTCGCCCCGGTGAGCCAAATGGGTTCCACCAATCACCTGTGCAACCGGCGGGAGTTTAAGCCGCCTATCGATCCCGCCGCTGGAGGCAATTGCCACAGCTTCGGGCACGAAATCGACTAAGGGAATGTCCCTGCCTTCGGGCCCTCCGTACTCGTGGACGACGATCCCGGTGGGAATCCCCGCGGCTTCGAGGGCCTGGACGGTCAGCATGAAATCTATATGGGTATTACCGGTGGCTTCGTAGGTGCACAGCGCCCCGTCCGCCCCGAGCATTTTCGCCAGTTTTGCCACAAACTGGGCCGAACGTTCCTTCAGAAATTCGGTCTCATGGTGGCCCCGGGAAATGATCACCCCCCCGAAGTTGATCTCCTTGCCGTGCTTCTGGTACAGGGCGACGAGGGAGGGATGCCAGGTGTGCCTAAAGGTAGGTGTCCGGGTGCCGATTTTGTAATTTGAGCAGACGACAGCTCCATCCAGCATTTCGTTGGGATTGAGGATGGTGGGCAGGGAGCCGCTGAACTCGTGGCCATAAGCATGGGTCTGGAGCATCGGTCCCTGGGCGCGCACCTGATGAACCCAGACAAGGCGCGGCAGGCCCGCAGTCTCTTCCCCGATTTCGAAAACTGCCATTTTGGGAGGAGCGAGTTCCCGGGTCACTCCCGCCAGAAAGCCCGCCACGGAGAGCGAGGCCCGCCGCAGGGCATCATCGTACTCCAGGTTCGTGGAGGCCTCTCCCGGCACAAATTCGAGCAACAGATTGATGCGATCGGAACAACCGCAATAAAGGGCGCCGGGGCCGGACATTTCGATGATGCCCTCTTCAAAGGCATGGACTCCACTGGCCGGGAAAGGGAAGTCACCCACCTCTACAACTGTAAAAGCTTCGAGGCGGTGAGTGCGGCCGGAACCGCAGGTGCGAGGCGGACCATTGAATCCCGGAAACGCACAAGATGGCCCGCTCACTTTAAATAGCGGCTCGATGGCGTCCAGCACCCGGAGCACCCGCACCGAATCCCCGGGAAATACCAGATGGAGGTGGACATCTTTGATGCGCCCGTCCTTAAGGATGAGGTTTCGTATCGCCTGCGGCTCGATGGTGAGGACCCCATCCGCATACTCTGTCCGGTCCCCGAATCGGGCGGACCGGACCCTGAAAGAACCCAATTCCAACTGTGCCATTATTGTGCGCCTCCCGGTTTCGAGACTTCACCGCCTAGTTCTGTGGGGATTTCCTCTGGCTTGACGAGATAGATGCGGCACAAATTAAAACGAAGAGACCAGGTGCCCATTTCTGCCCCGCAAACATCATCTCCATCTTCGGTCAATACATTTATATTGGATAACCAGACCCCAAAAAGGGAAGGTTCGGATTCCGGCATCTCCGGATACCACCAGTCAAAGTCGGCATGGACCACGCGGGGGTCCAGGCCTGCAAAGACCTTACATTTCTGCATCACCCGGCCACGCCGCGTCTCAATCCAGACCCACTGGCCTTCAGAGATCCCAAGTTTCCGGCAGGTTTCCGGGTGCACTTCCACTACCGGGAAAGGGTACTGTTTCCGGATGACGGATACCTGGCGCCAGTCGGTATGCATATACTCCAGCCGGCGAGCTCCATTGATCATTATCAGGGGGAAGTCTTTGGACAGCTCCGGCTGACTGACAGGCGTGATAGGTTCTTCCTGATATTTCGGTAAGGGATCGTAACCGAGCTTTTCGAGCAAAGTCGAATATAATTCTACTTTCTTGGTCGGGGTGGCGAATCCGATCTTCTCGTATTGCCGGTACTGAGGCGGATTAAGGGTCTCCCTAACCCGGTTCCGGGCAAACCTATCGAACTTGACCCCAAGGGCTTGAAAACGGTAATCCAGCATCTCTTCCGAGCTCTCCCAGGGCCAGTGTTCGGCCTGTCCCAATCGGATTCCCAGACCTCGCCAAAACCCATACTCGTCACGCCGGTCGTATTCTCCGGGCCAGACGGCAGGCAGGATCGCCGGGCTGGCGGTCAAGGTTCGGCCCAGGCCCAGGTAGGAATATGCCTGTGGTTTTTCCAACCAGCAGGCAGCCGGCAAAACATAGTCGGCGAGAGCCCCGCTGGGCGTTTTAAAGGTATCCATTACCACAAATAAATCGAGTTCCTTCAAGGCATCATAGACCCTACGGGTATTGGCGTGGGACACCATGGGATTGGAGCCCACACTGAACAGCGCCCTGATCGGATAAGGCCGGCCGGTTAAGATGGCCTGATAGAGGCTGGGGGCGTGCCCCTGGCCTAAATACCAAACCGGCGGCCCGGCCCGGCTTCCCCAGGTACGATAGGTCAGCTCTGCCAGTTCAGTCTGCAAGGGCCAGCCGTGAAACTTGTACCGGTCCGTGCCGATCTGTTTTTCTTTTTGGGCGGCGGGAAGCAGGTCTGTCAGCTCCATTTCGCGGTCGGATATATAAAACGGATGGGGCCCTGGGATCTCCTCTCCACCCTTCACGTCAATATTGCCGGTCAAGGCCGCCAAGATCCATCTGGCATGAATTGCCGAAACAGCATTGGCCTGCTGTTCGACCCCCATGCCTTCCACAAAGACCGCAGGCTTCGTAGTGGCATACAGACGGGCTGCCTCCCGAATGAGCTGAGCCGGGACCCAGGTGACTTTTTCAGCTTCTTCCGGTTGGAACTGTTCAACCCTGGCCTTGAGTTCCTTAAAACCATGGCACCACCGGGTAACAAAATCATGGTTATAAAGATTCTCCTTAATGATGATGCGAATCATCGCCATCAGGAGAAAGGCGTCGGTCCCGGGACGCAACTGCAGCCATAAGTCGGCTGCGGCTGAGGTCTCGGTTCTCCGGGGGTCAATGGCGATGAGCTTGGCGCCTTCCCGGATTGCTTTCTTGCCGGCCTCATAGACGATGGGGCGGCTCACAAAGGTGTTGCATCCCAGCAGCACAAGGCAACGGGCAGCCGGCGTGATACTGAACGCCGGGTACCAACCTACCACCGCCCGGGCCACATTGACCCGGGGCCCCATACAAATCGGCGACGGCCCGGCGTAGTTCGGGCTGCCCCACAAGTTCATGAACCGGGTTCCATATTCAAACTGGGCCCAGTTGTCTCCGCTAAGCAAGCCGACGGCCTCAGGCTGGTATTGCTTCCCGATTGCCGACAATCGCTCGGCAATCTCATCTAAAGCCTGTTCCCAGGAAACGGTCTCCCAAGCTCCCGCACCTCTTGGTCCAGACCTTTTTAAGGGGAACTTGAGACGGTTCGGGTGGTAAAGCCATTCCACGGCCGCAGCCCGGCGATAACACTTGACCCTTTGAGCCCCGGAGCACCTTTCCCCTAAAGAGTTATCCAAAGTTAAACGCAACAGTCGCTGGTCCTTGACATGAGCCAGCACCTGACAACGCCCTTTACACCACTGGCAGGTCGCTTGCCGTTTTTCTTCCATAAGTCCTATTGCCAATGGCCCCAAGAAGCGAAGGGGGAGGCCGTATTAGCTCGAAAGGTCAAAGTGCTCCGGCGTATCTCCATCTACTTTAGTGGGCCGGGAATGTCCGGAATTTGGCGGTGCCATCACGTTCAACCTGTGCCACCAGGCCAAGCTCCCACTCTATGTACTCTCGTTTCGCCTGTTCCGGAGCATCCGGGTGCATATAGGGCATATACCACGTGTCATCCGCCTCGCTTAGCGCCTGCTCCATACCCTTCGTGGTCGGAAGCCCGGCGTTAATCCAAGCCGTAGTACCGCCAGCCAAGACCAGGACCTCGGGCCCAAATTTTATATCCTTTAAATCCCGGGCGGCCAGGTGAGCTAAAGTGCCATCTTCCGATGTTAGGATAAGCGTTTTAAGGCGCTCGATTTTTGACAGATCTACTCCCAATCGGGAACGGATTCCCCACCAGCTTCCTGGAATATGTTTTTCCTGATAATAGCCACTGGAAGCTACGTCGATTACCACTGTTTCCTTTCCGGAGTTCTGCTTGAGCTTCGCAAGCTCCCCGGCAGTCAGGGTATCGGCCTTCTTAAGGGCAGGGAGGGGGGATTGGTAAGGTCCCTGAATCAAAGGCAAGCCCATGATCCCATGTTCCAGCACCCAACAATCTGTCCAGCCCATCTGAATCAACCAGGAGGCAGTCAGGGTGGCCCGGACTTCGGTATCGTCCAGTAATACCAGGCGGGCGTTGAAAACGCTGATATATTCATCAGTTGCCTGAATAAGTTGCCCGCCCTGAACATTACGGGAACCTTCCAGATGCCCGGCTTCGAATTCATCCGGAAGCCGAACATCGATGACATAGAGAGTCCTGTCGCTGCTCTCGCTCATCCACCTTTTCAAAGTGTCGAACTTTACCTTTCTGACGCCGAACCGTTCGGCTACCCTGGCCGCACAATCCCTGGCCTTGGCAAGCCCTGCGAATGACGGCCCCGGAGCTATTCGGGTTTGCCCGTAATCGAGTTCGAACCCGCATAACTGCCAGCCCATGGTGCCATTTTCCAAGGCGGCCACCGGATTCGGGATACCGGCGTTGACCAGCGATTGGGTCCCGATGATGCCCCGCGTGCGTCCGGCGCAATGGACTACGATCGGGGTGGCTGGATCTGCCACGGCGTCGTGGACCCGATAAAGCAGATCGGCGCCCGGGGCGTTGATGCTTCCCGGGATGGTCATACGGTGATATTCATTCGTTGGCCTGCAATCCAGAATGGATTGATCGGCACGATTAGCAACCAACTGGCGCTCTTCCGGTGGAGAAATGAAAGGGGTATGGTATTTTTCGGCGATCCACTCGCCAAAGGCCTTGCTATAAGAGCCGACGCCGGAGAAAAGCTCAAATCCGGCCTCACGCCAGCCCGAAACTCCTCCTGCGAGGATCGAGACATCGAGGTAACCCAGCTCGTGGAGGCGCAGGGCCGCTCTTTCATCCAGGCGCCAGACCTCCGTCGGCCCCCCGCTGACGAGCACGATTTTGGTCGCCAGTCGCGGCACGAGGTCGCCGATCAGGATTTCGAGCTGACTCAACGGGACACAGGAGGAACGCAGGAGATGTTCCTTGGAAAAAGGGTGGTGTTCCCTCACGTCCAACAGGGCGATCTCCATATCGCTCTTGAGGAGGTCCTTAAGCTGGGGCGCTGTCAGGTAGTGCATCTCTAAAATCCTTTTAGACAATTCGAAGTGGGAAGATCCGGGTGAGTCCAAGAGTTTGCGACCTCCAGAAATATCAGGCCTGGGCTTAGTGAGGATATCTACCTTTGCTAAGACCGGCGTTCACCAGTGCCCTTAGATTGTCCGGGGACACCCCCGGGGGGACGGTGCAATCCGCAGAAAGGAAAAAGCCCCCTCCCTTGGCAGCCTTGTCAATGCACAGGGCTGCTTCGGCTTCGACCTGTGCAGGCGTCCCCTGGAGAAGTGTATCCACAGCCTTGACATTGCCCATGATGGTGATTTTTGATCCAAAGTTCTTCTTAAGATCTGCCAAATCGACCTTGTCCACGTGCAGGATGTCGACGTTTTCGTCTGTGACCAGATCGAAGCGGTCATTCCAGTTGCCACAGGTATGGTACATGATCTTGACATCCTTATGAGCCTTGATAGCCGAGAACATGCGCTCGTTATACGGATGTGAGAATTCCTGATAATGGGCGTACCTGATGCAATCTTTATTGGCTACGGGATTCGACAGGCAAATGATGTCGGCTCCGGCATCCGTAAGGGCTTGGCCATAGGCTGTACAGGGACCGATCACGGTCTCCAGCAACTCTTTGACAAAACCCGGATCGAGCATGATGTCGAGGTAAAGCTGGCTGGAACCCCTTAACATACATGCCGTTCGGAAAGGGGGGGACACCCAGGCGCATATCGGTATGTCCTCCCCGAGTTTGGCCCTGAGCCCGCGGACGACATTGAGAAGAAAAGGCATCCTGCCGTCTTTTTGCGGATCGATTTTGGTTTTGAGCTTCTTAAGGTCGCCCTTGTCCTTCAGCAGGGGCTGAGAGATCCACGGAGCGTCGTCTTCGGGCAGCTCCACGTGGGCTCCCAAGGCCTCATCCACCGCAGGCGTACACCAGATATCGAAGGCGGCATCGATATGAAAATCTTTGATAAGTCTCGCCTGGGCTTCGACGTATTTATTGCCATCGGCCCAAATGTCGGCAAAAGTATACCCTGAATAACGGATGCAAATTTCCCTGGAAGCTATTACTATGGGCACCCGGTCGGCTTCACGGTGAGCAATAGCCTCAAACACCCGTTCCCGAGAGCTCCATTGCGGTGTCTTACTCATCACTTTCTCCTTGATCGCCAGGATCACGAACTATTTTTTTACGAATTCTTTGAGAAGATCGACCGCGACGACGGCATCTTCGGCATAAGCGTCAGCGCCGATCTGATCGGCGAAGCCTTTATTCAATGGCGCCCCCCCGATGATCACCTTGACCCGGTCTCGGAGATTCTCCTCTTGCAGCAGGTCAATCACATTTTTCATTTCCATCATAGTGGTGGTGAGCATGGCGCTCATCCCCAGTACCTGGGGCTTTTTCTCTCTCACTGTTTCGGCGAACATTTTTCCCGAGATATCGATGCCCAGGTCGACAACTTCGAAGCCAGCCGCTTCCATGAGCATAATGACGATATTCTTGCCAACATCGTGAAGATCGCCTTTCACAGTTCCAATCACCACTCTACCCGCCTTGCCGAAAGTGCCGCTCACCAACATCGGCTTAAGCAGATTAACCGCTTTTTTCATAGTCTCGGCGCTGAGGAGAACCTCCGGGATATACATTTCCTCTGCTTTAAACCGTCGACCGACAACCTCCATGCCGGAGAGCAGCCCCTGGTTGATGATTTGCAGCGGCTCATAGTTATTAGCGATGGCCTCGCCAGTCAGGCGTTCAATTTCGCCTATTTTTCCTGCGATCACGGCCTCACCAAGACGCTTCAGGATATCCATACCGATTTGCCCCCTATTTTCTTAAATCTTCATGATAATTATTTCTCACATACCGAGGTAGGCCTTGGTCAGGCGCTCGTCTTGCAACAGCCGCTTGCCGGTGTCCTTAAGAACGATGGCGCCATTTTCCAGGACATAGCCAAAATCTGCGATAGAGAGAGCGTGGTGGACATTCTGCTCTACGAGCAGCACCGTGGTGCCCTGAGAACGAATACTCAGGACCAGTTCGAAGACCTTTTCGACAAAGAGGGGCGCCAGCCCCATAGTGGGCTCGTCCAGCATCAGCAGTTTAGGCTCAGCCATGAGGCCGCGCCCGACCGCCAGCATCTGCTGTTCGCCGCCGGACAGGGATCCGGCCAGTTGCTGCCGCCGTTCCTTTAACACCGGGAGCAAGTCCAGGACCCGGGCCAGGTTTTCCTTTCTCTGGGCCCTGGCCTTGGGACAATAGCACCCCATATCCAAATTCTCCATGACGCTCATGAAAGGGAAAACCCGACGGCCCTCCGGAACTTGCACCAGCCCAAGATCAACAATCCGGTGGGCAGGAAGCTGGTCAATCCGCTTCCCGAAGAACTCTATCTGCCCACCCTTCTGGTCGATAATGCCGGAAATGCAGTTAATCGTGGTACTCTTGCCAGCCGCGTTGGGACCGACCAGAGTCACAATTTGGCCAGCCTCAATTTCCAGGGAGACCCCACGCAGCGCCTGAATATCACCATAGTAGGAAAAAAGATTATGGATGCTTAGCAACATGGGGCCTGCCTAATATCCTCATAAGGAACCGATCCTCAGTTATCCTTGGGCCCTGGTTCCCGGCATTCCTCTGGATGCGCGTACGATTCGCCCAGGTAGGCTTCTATCACCCGCCTGTCCTTGCAGATCTCCGCCGGCGTTCCCATGGCGACCAATTCTCCATGATGGAGAACCAAGATCCGCTGGCAGAGGCACATAACGGCAGCCATGACATGTTCGATCAGCACCACGCCGATGCCCGAGGCGTGAAGGCGCGCAATGGTAGCCGACATCTCCCGCACCTCTGGCACGCTCAGCCCTCCCATAACCTCATCCAGGAGCAAGAGCCTTGGCTTGGTCGCCAGAGCCCGTGCCAGCTCCAGCTTCTTCCGAAGTCCGATGGGCAGACCCTGGGCGAGATCGTCAGCTCGATGGGAAAGTCCTACTTGTTCCAGGGCCCATTCAGCCACTTCCCGGGCCGCCTTTGGCTGTCGTTCGTGGCAGAGCGCCCCCACCAGGGCATTGTCCAGCAGGCTCAGGTGACTGAAGGGTCGCGTCAACTGAAAGGTGCGGCAAAGACCCATGCGGGTGATCCGGTGAGGTTTCCAGCCTTGCAAGTCATGGCCGGCAAAGACTACCCGCCCCTCTGAAGGGGCGTAATAGCCGCTGATCACGTTAAATAATGTGGTCTTTCCCGCTCCATTAGGACCGATCAGCCCCACCAGCTCATTCCCGTCTATCTTGAGGAAGACGTTCTTCACCGCCACCAGGCCTCCAAATCGCATGGTAAGAGCGGATGTTTCCAGCAGCATCGGACCAACCTCGGGTTATGTGGTTACAGAACGGCGTCGGGCGGACCGCCGCCGCAGCCGATCGCCTACCTCCACCACCAGGCCCTTGGGCATGAATAACACGACCACAACCAACAGCAGTCCATAGATTGCCATGCTGACCCCGCTGGCCGCGGTGCCGCTGAAGGCCGACCGCAGGAAAATTTGCAGGGGGGTAATGAGCGATGCTCCCAGTATGGGGCCGATGGCAGTCCCCATTCCCCCGATAATGGCGAAGAGCGCGAACTGGATTGACAGATCCAGCGATAGACAGTAACCGGGTTCCAGCCACGCAAAATATTGAGCAAAAAGAGACCCGCCCAGGGAAGTCAAGGCGGCGCTGAGGGAGATGGAGGCGAGCTTGGCCCACAAGGTGTTCACTCCGAGCGCCTCCGCAGCATCCTCATCTTCCCGGAGAGCAATCAATTTGTAACCCAGAGCGCTCTGCTCCAGCCAACGGGAAATGCCGTACACCGAGAGCATCAGTCCGCCAAAAATATAGACCCAGACCAGCTTGCTGGAGAAAGTGAGGTTGATGATGCCGGGTTTAAATGGGATCATCACCCCCTCCGAGCCCCCCGTGACGCCTCGGAGATATACCGCCATGATCTCCATTAACTGGCCGAAAGCGATGGTGCATAACGCAAAGAACTTGCCCTTGAGGCGCAGGGTCACAATACCGATGAAAAGAGCCAGCAGGACGGAAAGGGCCATACCTGCTAATATGCCTATCCAGGGAGATATGCCCGAACGAGTATAGAGCAATGCCGAAGTGTACGCCCCCACACCAAAAAAGGCCGCGTGTCCCAAAGAAAACTTGCCGGCGTATCCGCCCACGATATTCCAGGCCCCGGCCATGGCGCTCCAAAGAAAAATGAGCCCGATTATCTCCCTGAAGTAGGGCTGATCCACCACGATAGGCAGCAGCACCACTCCCCCTAGGGCCAGCAGGCCCCAATAGCGGCGCAGGAGACTGCCGGCTGGCGAGGCCCAGCTTCCCGGGCCGCCTGCCACTTGTGGTTTTTCCGGTAGCCGCTCGCTCATTTGAGACCCACTTCCTCCGCGCCCCGTTGACCAAAGAGCCCAGTCGGCCGGAATACCAGAACTAAGATGAACAATGCGAAGTAGACGGCCGTTTCCAGGCCGGGGTCTATAAAGAAACCACTGAGGGTTTGCGCCAGTCCAATCAGCAGCCCACCGAAAAGGGCTCCGGTCATACTGCCCATGCCGCCCAGCACTACCACCACGAAGGACGCCAGGCCGAAATTGGTGCCCACCGATGGAAAGATAGGGTAGCTTGGAGCCAGCAGGGCTCCGGCGATACCGACCAGCGCCGACCCGAGGGCAAAGGTCAGCAAGAAGACTTTGTCGATATTGATCCCCATAAGCTGGGCGGCCGTGCGATCCTGCACCGTTGCCCTGATGGCCCTTCCGGAATAGGTCCAGGCCATAAAAGCAAAGAGCAAAAAGGTTATGGCAATGGCCACCAGGAAGGCTACGAGAAGCGAGAAATTAACCTGGATCCCTGAAAACCTGAGAACGGCGCTGGCTGTGGGCGATTGGATAGTCCGATAATCGCCTGACCACAGCACCAGCGCCGCATTCTGCATAAACAGACCAAGCCCGACCGTAGCAAATATCTGGACTACCATGGGCGAGCCAACGGTACGGCGAATGACGAGGATGTAAATGAGCGCCCCATACAAAAAGAGCAGGAGAACCACGAACGGCACTGCCCAATAGGGGGAGATGCCAGTCAACTGCACTATCCAAAAGCAAGCGAACATCGCCATCATGAGAAATTCACCATGGGCAAAATTGACGATGCGCATCACTCCGAAGATTAGGGTCAACCCAATGGAGATGAGGGCGTAGACGCCACCGATAAGCAGGCCGGAAACCAGAAGTTGAATAAGGATAATCTTATTCAAAACGCCTCCACCTTGAAAAACCCTCAATCTGTGAGCTAACCAATACCAATTTGATAAGCAAGATTAATGACTTTCACCTCTGAGGAACACACCTGGGAGGTGCAACCTAAAATCGAGCCAAAGGACAAGCCGGCCCGCCATCGCCTTCAGGATTCGGGCAACTGGTGATCATCTGTCGAACCGGGTCAGGTCCGGGCTGACCAGGGGGGCAACGGCACCATTATGGGTTCCTTGTTGGCGTATTTCTCGGGCCAAACGACCTGAGTCTTGCCGTCTTGCCATTGCAGAACCACGGAAAAAGCCCGGGAGTTTAACCCTCCATCCGGCTGATCGAACGGTATGAACTTGCAACCGCAGCCGTTGGCCATGCTCCCCTCGGGTAAATCGAGGGACAGCGCCACTTCCCTCACCTTGTCGGGGTCTAGCGAGGGCGCCTTGGGAAGGACATATTGGAATAGCAACATGGACCCCGCGAAGGCACAGTAGCCATTGCCGGTAGGAGTGGTCCCCTTTAACTTTTGGTACCGTGTCAGGAATTCTTTCTGCAATGCTGCTGCCGATGGGGTTAGCGACTTTGGATTTACATCGGTCGGGAAGTCGGAGCTGAACACCCCGTTCGCCAGGGGGCCTAAATTCTTGGCAAAGTTTGGCACCCCCCAGCCTCCGGAAGTAGCGACTATCGCTTTTACGTTCAGATCCAAATCGTGCGCCTGTTTCCAGAATAACACCGCGTCGCTGCCAATCCCCGCGACCAGCAGAAAATCCGGATTGTTTGCCTTCAACTTCAAGATCACGGGTGACAGGTCCGTCGATTTGGCGCTGTATCCTTCATTAGCCACAATATTGAAGCCATATTTTTCGGCGAAGGAGGTAATTCCTTTACCGACCGATGACCCGTAGGTCCCATCTTCCCAGGCAATCCCAACCTTCAGCGTTTTGGGATCTAGCCCCAACTTGGGAGCCAGGTACTTGTCGGCAAAGGTCGAGGCGCCACCGCCGGTCCCAGTGGCGTTAACATCGGTCTTAAACAGGTACTTGAAGCCGCGGCGGGTAATATCATCCGCAACCCCATGGTTTTCCCAGAAGATAATGCGGTTCCGTTCGGCGACCGCGCTGGCCGTGAAGGCGATGGCCGACGAGAAACTCCCTATTACCAGTTTCACCCCTTCCCTGGAGATGAGCCGATTCATTTCGTTCGTGGCCGCGGTCTGATCAGGGGCATCGGCGCCCACGAACACAATTTTCCGGCCGGCGATCCCGCCTTGTTCATTGATAATTTGCCGGGCAATCTCCGTCCCTATAAGGCCCTCGTTGCCGCCAAAGGCCATGTTCCCGGTCAAAGGGAAAATGGTGCCGATTCGGATCTCCTCACCGGCCGCCAGCCCGGAGCGCAAAAAATATGGACCAACCGCAACCAGGGCTGTAGCCTTGAGAGCTCCCGACACGATCTGCCTCCTCGTGAACCGTGTTTCCAAGAGATCCTTGATGCCGTCCCGCTTTTTGTCGTCCATGGCGTCTCCTTCCCGAAAGAGGTTTTTTTCCGGAGCTTAACCAAAAAGGTAGCCTTTCTCTGAGAATTTTGTATATTGTATACAAATCAATGTCAACAAAAAAATTGTCGATAGGTCTGGTTGAACTTTTTGATGATTTCCCTTATCCTGCGGGGGTGGCGCCGGAGGATGGGACTGCGCCGGGGAGCGCTCCCGGGCCTGCCGGCCATCCAGGGAAGAGGGAGAATCCCGCCTCCCCTTTCCCTTTTTCGATCTCTTCTCCGGGCCGATTAGCGGTAAATATCCCGGCCGGCGGTCCGGGAGCCGGGCGCTAGCATTTCGAGATTTTGGCCTGCTTTATCTTGCTATTATAATAATTCTGTAAAGGGAGCGGAATATGCTTTTGGTAATCAATGGCAGCCCCAAACCTCATGGCAACCTGAGCCGCCTGCTGGAAAAAATTGCGGAGGCTACCGGCGCCGATTATGAAATTATTCATCTGGCCAAGTTGCAAATCCACCCTTGCCTGGGGTGCGTTAAATGTGCGGATACCAATCGCTGCATCCAGCCGGACGATATGGGTCCCCTCTATGACAAAATTTTAGCTGCCGATGCCCTGATCGTGGGTCCGGTGGTCTATTTTGGCAAGGCCAACGCCTTTACCCACACCTTTTTGGAGCGCCTGTTCCCTTTGCGTCACCTAAAACTGCTGACCAAGGGCAAAATTGCCGCGGTGGTTGCCGTAGGGAGTAACGGCGCCGAGCGCTGTGTCAATGAGGTCGTCTCGCAACTGGAAAATTACTTTGATTACAAGATAGTGGGGTCGGTTTTTTTCAACAGCGCCACCCCGCCTTGCTTCAGTTGCGGCTATGGCACCACCTGCCCTTATGGAGCTCCAGCCAGATATATGATGACTCCCGAAGAATTTAAAAATTTCACCGAAATTACCCCGGAAATGTTCCAGCGCTTTGAAGACCACCCCGAGATAACGGCCGCCTGTGAGCAGCTATCCAGGGACTTGGCCCAAGCCATCTCCAGATAGGATTTTTATGGTCTAATCGTGGGAAGACGCGCCGGTTTGGCACCCGGAAACAGGAAGGGGGTTAGCTATTTTAGCTAACCCCCTGGTTTTCTTGGGTGGGCCGCCGGAGACTCGAACTCCGAACCTGGTGATATCAAGCTGATATCGGAATACGTGATGGAGAGCGGATGATGGCAAGTAATCGCAGCCATGAAGGGATTGATATAGCCAACTGAAAAGATGCATTTTCATCCGAAATTTGTGCTATCATGCCTTCCCAAAAGCAATTTGGAAAATAGGAGAGGAACTGGATCATGAAGATTGTCAGGGAGATAAGAGGTGACCTGGTGAACCCATCCATCTCTTTGGCGGTTATCCTACGGAAAGCAAAGATTCTTGCGGCGTCTCTCGGCAACCAAGAGTTCAGGAGGTGGGTGGATTATGAACTGAATGGGTATTCAGGAGATCTTGAACTGCCTTTTTACAGGAAGCTGAATATTCCCGTCCTTGGCAATTTCTCTGCCCCCTTTGGTAAGAGCGTAAGCGGGTATCTACTCCCAGTAGCTGCCATGCCAGACAGATTTAAGAAAATGGCAAATGAACTTATACTAGGTAATCCCATCAAGGAGCTAGAATCCCTCGCAGGCGAGGCTAAAGAAGGGCTCAGGCACCCTTGGCCAACTGAAGCAGTCATTTTGCTACGAGACACCATCAAACTAAGCGGAGGCTACGTACTTATTGAGATCTATCAGCCAATTGGAAAGCCACATTTGGACGGGATACTTGACGCGGTTCGTAATCGACTACTAGATTTCCTTCTGGCTCTACAGGAAATTGATCCGAAGGTCTTGGATTCAGAGGAAGCCCTTGGAAAGATTCCAAGCGAAACCGTGAGCCAAGTTTACAACGTTACCATCCAAGGCAACCACAATGTTCTAGCTAGCGGCACGGGAATAAAGCAAGAGGTCACTCAGAATTTTTCAGCTTATGATAAACAAGCAATGATGAATTATTTGAGAGATATCGGTTTAGCAAACAATGAACTAAAAGCCTTGGACCAAGCGATTACTGCTGACGGGCACCCAAAAGAAAACAAATTGGGCAAGAAAGTCACTGAATGGCTCGGTAAGATGGCGGGGAAAGCTGTTACCGGTACATGGAAAGCAGCGATGTCTGCTACCCCAGGCTTAATTGTGAAGGCTATATCAAAATATTATGGCTGGGATTGAGAGCCTTCAAATGTTAACCGGGCAGGAGACGATCCTCCGGCCCTTGCTTTTTTGCCACCGCAGCCCGTAGGGCGGGAAAGTGAAACGCATCCCGCCTTGGGCAATTGAGTCCGGAAATTAACTTATGCCCAAATATATTCGCGCCTTAGTTCCCGGCGGCACCTTCTTCTTCACGTTGGCGCTGTTGGAGCGCCGCCGGAAACTCTTGACCGAAAACATTGACAACCTTCGGGAGGTGTTCAAGGCGGTCCGCCAGTTCCCTCCATTCACCATCGAGGCCGTCGTTATTTTGCCTGATCACCTGCATTGGATCTGGACTTTGCCTTCCGGGGATGCGGATTTCTCCACGGCAGCACGACATTAGAGCACGATTTACCGTACAAATTTTAAGAGGGGAAAGACTTTCGCCACGGCGTTTGCAGAAGGGAGAACGGGGCATTTGGCAACGACGCTTTTGGGAACATGTCATCCGCGATGAGGGGGATTATGAGCGTCATGTAGATTGCCTCCACTACAATCCGGTAAAGCATGGTCATGTTGCGAAGGTCGCAGATTGGCCTTATTCAAGCTTTCATCGATTTGTGGAACGCAGCCTTTATGACCTTGATTGGGCGGCTGATGAAAAAGTTCGCAGCCTTGAGATGGAATAATCCTAAAGGCGGGATGCGCTTCGCTTTCCCGCCCTACGCGCTGCCGATAAGAAAAAGGGGTTTCCGGTAATGCCATATGATGATCTGGCGACACTGATTCCTCCCGATACGGTTCGGGACCTCGTTCGTCTGATCCTTTCTTAAGGATCAATAATTATGCCCATTTGTCCGTTTTGCGCGAAAGAGGTAAGTCAATTTCACAAAAGGAGCCACATTATACCGGAGTGGATGTACACATCATGCTATGATGAAAGGCATAAGCTTCTGGAGGTATCAAGAGTCAATCAAAAGATCGTCAAGAAGCAGAAGGGTCTCTACAGCAGTTTTATGTGTAGTAAATGTGAAAAGGAGACTCAGAAGTATGACCATTATGCAAGCCTGATTTTAACAGAGCGGTCTTCTAACTCAGATGATTATAAGTCTATAAGGAGAAAGTACTTCTCTGAGTACTACAGAGGCGTAAAAATTGAATACTGGAAATGGGAGAAAATTGATTTTAAGAAATTCCAGCAATTTGTATTTTCAGTGGTTCTGAGAACATATTTTGCTGGAGCGTTGAATGGAATGATCTCCTTAAATGGAAAGCATTTAGATGGCCTCTTGGGCATATATAGAGATAAATCAATATGTGACGATTTCTCATATCCTATCTTGGTAACTGAGTACCAAGAGGAAGATAAACTACGAGAACATATTATGCTACCATTCATCGATAAGAACGAAGCTCACCACATTATTAAGTTTGCAGGGGTTGGTTACCTTTTTCAAGTTTACATATCCAGTCATTCAAAGCCGAGATTCGTGGAATCATTAAGGTTAAGAGCTGATGGAAGCCTGTTCATAATAAGCCAGTCCCTGCGAGAGATGGGGCTATACAAAAATATTCTAAAAGTTATAAATATGACAAAAAATACTTCTATGTTCATTAAGTTTGGCGCAGCGAATACTCCCAAGGGAAAGCAATGAGAAAAAATTCAAATTAGAGGTTAACTGATATGCTCCGAAACTTACCACGATGCCCAAAACTTCACATATCCAGATCAGATCCGCAATTTTTCCCATCCCACTGATAGGCGCCGCTCCTGGCAGGATATCTTGCTGTTGAGCCCTGGAGAGGTGTTTTTAGCGGCCCAGGGGTAGAAGTCATGCCACTTGATGTTTACTTTACCTTTGGGGCCTGGGAGGGGCGCGGGCGGCGTACCATAATGGGGTTTCCGGTAGCGCCCCGGATCTTTAAATTTATCCAGGCCGACAGTGCGGGAGGCGCCAGGGGGGAAAGTTCATATGCAGCCGGGCGCATTGGAAAAATTCAGCATTCAACATGCCATGCAGGGCCGGTTGCGGGTCAAGGTCAAGGTCTGGAAAGTCTCTGAAGATCAAGCCCAAGCCCTGGCCGGGTGGCTGGCCAACCAGGGTGAAGTGCGCCAGGTCCAGGTCCATCCCCTGAGCCGCAGCATTATTCTGGACTACGATCCTGGCAATACTTCGGCCCGGGTCGTCCTGGACCTGGTGGATCGGGCCCTCACCCTCCTGCCCACGCTCCCGACGGCGCCCTCCCGGGCCGCTTCCTGCCCGGCGGGGTCAGAAGGGTGGTGGTCCGGACTGCTGCGGGTCATGGGGCTTACGGCCTTCCTCGGTTATCACCTGGCAGGCTCGCTCCTGTTCGGCTCCCCCCTCAGCCCCGGAATCATCACTCTGGCGGCGGTGCTGGGAGGGCTGCCCTTGCTGCGGGATGCCCTGAGCGATCTGACCCAGGGCCGCGTTATCGGTCTCAATCCTTTTTTAGGAAGCGCTTGCGTCCTGGCCATCGCCACCGGGGAGTCCCTGACCGCCCTGGAGGTCATCTGGGTGCGGGAGGTGGGCGATACCCTGGAGCAGTACGTCGCCGATCGCTCCCACCGGGCCATCCGAGAGATCCTGGAGGTGTCCACCCGGAATACCTGGGTGTGGGTGGACGGGGAGGAGGTGGAGACCCCGGTGGACCGGGTGCGGAGAGGCGATCTGGTGGTAGTCCCCCCGGCCGGGAAAATCCCGGTGGACGGTGAGATCGTCCGGGGCGAAGCCCTGGTGGATGAGTCCCAGATTACCGGGCGGTCTGAGCCGGAACTCCGCCGGGTGGGGGACGCCGTCTTTGCCGGAACCATCGTGCAGCAGGGAAAGCTTCACATCCTGGCTGAAAAAGTGGGGGAGCAAACCTACCTCTCCCAGGTCCTGGCCCTGGTGGAGCAGTCACTGGCCAACCGGTCCCAGGCCGAAAAGCGGGCCGACCTCCTGGCCGCCCGGCTCACCAGGTTGGGATTGGCGGCGACCGCGGCCACGCTGCTGCTCACTGGCAACCTGGCCACCGCCATTGCGGTACAGTTGGTGATGGCTTGTCCCTGCGCCACAGTGCTGGCGGCCTCCACGGCGGTGACCGCAGCCTTGACCAATGCGGCCCGCCGCCGGGTCTTGATCAAGGGCGGCCTCTATTTGGAAAGGTTAGGGGAAACCGACTGTATCTGCTTCGATAAAACCGGGACCCTCACCACCGATGTGCCTGAGGTAACGGAGATCATCACCCGCGCCCCCACCTTAAAGGCGGAACGGGTCCTGGGTCTGGCGGCCGCGGCCGAGGCCCGCAATCCCCATCCCCTGGCCCGGGCCCTGGTACAGGCGGCGGGGGAAGCGGGCCGGTTACCCGGACCGTTGGCCACACCCGAAATCGTCCTGGGCCGGGGGGTCCGGACCCAGGTAGCCGGTGAGCGCCTGGTGGTGGGCAATCTGCCCTTCATGCAGGAAGAAGGTATCGACAGCGGCTATTTCCAAGGTCAGGCAGAGAGACTGGAGGGCAGGGGCCGGAGCGTTGTGTACGTGGCCAAGAATGGCAAGGTCCAGGGCATCATCGGCATATCATATCTGGTCCGCCCCGAGGTCCCGGCGGTGCTGTCCGGGCTGCGCCGGGAAGGGGTCCGGGAAATACATCTGGTCAGCGGGGACACGGAACCGGTGGTCCGCGCCCTGGCCCGGAGGTTTAACTTTGAAGGAGCGGCCGGGGCCCTGCTGCCCGGTGACAAATGCCATTATGTGGACGAGTTGGTGGCTGCAGGACGCCAGGTGGCGGTGGTGGGTGATGGAGTCAATGACGCCCTGGCCCTGTCCCGGGCCCAGGTGGGAGTGGCCATGGGCGCAGGGGGCGCTGAGGCCGCCATCGCCGCCGCGGATATCGCCCTGGCCGACAGTGACCTCTCACGCCTTTTATTCGTCAGGCGCCTGAGCCGGCAAACTCTGAGGGTGATGGAACAGAATTACTGGCTGGCGGTCTCCACGGATCTTTTGGGAGCGCTGCTGATCATGGGCGGCCGTCTGGGCCCGCTGATGGCGGGCGCCATACACGTGGCGCATACCCTGGGAATCTTTTTCAATTCCAGCCGCTTGCTGGGGTGGCGGCCTCCCCAGGAAAAAGGGGAGGTGACTTAGGCTTTGGGTTTCCTGCTTCCTTTGTCCTTCTGGCCTTGATCTCCCCTGGCTTTCTCCTCCGATTTTTTGACTGATGCAGTTCATCCTGCCTTTTTACCCCTGCCCAGCTTCCGCCAGCAAAACCTCTAAATAAAAAGTCCGCACCATCTGTAGCGCGGCAGCGACTAACTATACTCTCATGATAATATAATTCTTCCCGCCACACGGATGAGTGCCGATTGGGGCAAGTAATTTGGTTGCCAAGGAAAGCCCTGTCTATCCTTTAGGTAGGTGGTATACTGGGAATTCAAGCCAGGCCGGCCTCGGAGGCAGTATGAGCACGGAGATCGAAATCGAACTCAAGGTTCTGGAACAAGTGAAGAACGGCAAACCGGGTGAGGAAGTCGGGATCAGCAAGAGGGTGAAGTTCACGAAGAACGAGGTCCAGAAGGACGATAAGCCGTCATTCAGCATAGGCGGCCAGAGTATCCGCGAGGTTGAGCAAGTGCAGAACGGACTGAGGGGCAAGACGACAGTCGTTGTCGAGGATCCCGGCACGCATGAGCAGACGGAATATGAGATGTCTGTGGAGATTATCCTCGATTATGAGTCCGAGCCACCGACCATCATGACCATGTTTAGATATTGGGGGGAGCGCTTCAGGGAAGTTAACGAGATCAGCAGGGAAGATTTCCACAAACTTATCGAGTGGATTCAATAAGAATCACCAGACTACCTGCGAATTCTGTAATACAAGTCTCATATTATTCTCATAAAAGATAGATATAAATGATTGGAGTTGCTGGCCGAGGGGAGTTATAAAAGGGTAGAACAGCAGGGTGGCCGGGGGGTCGCAGCCCAATCCCTACTGATGGGCAACAAGGCCGCTGGCTATTCGCCGGAAACTTAAAAGAGGGCTAGGCTGCTCTCAGTCGCAACGGGCCAGCCATTGTGGATATCCATAGGAGTGGTCGGGTTGCAGGTCGAGTTGCGGGTGACCGTTCAGAATTATTTTGACGCCCTCAGAGAAAATCTCATGAAGATTTTGAGGCTCCCCGGATATTTCTAGGGCAAACGTCCACCAGGGACTGTCATGTTTGGTGAGGCTGGTAAGCTCGACTTTTAGCACCCGGACGGCTGTTTGGCCAGGCGCGAGGTCAATGGCCTGGCCCGAGGTTTCCATTTGGTACTTGCGCAGGAAGCGGATTTTCTGAACTTCCGCCCGGCGGCCTTTGAGACCGGGTTTGCTGAAGGCCGTTTCCACGTTATTCGCATATTCTTTGGCGTAGCGCCATTTTTCTTTTGTCCAGGTTTCCTCGACGCCGATTATCCGGGATGCGGACAGGGAAAAGGGTTGTGAATCCTGGCGCCATTTGAGTTCGAGGAAGCCCCGGCTGATCTTCAAACCGAGGTCCTGACGATCGCTTATGATGAAGTAGAGATCTTCCCGGGATTCTTCTTTGAGGGGCTGGTTTCCGGGAAGCAGGTTGATAAACCAATACTCTACGTCAGCAGGCAGTAAGCCTTTAAAGAACCATCTTAATTCTAGGGTAAGTTCCCCAATCATATTTAAGGCTCCTTAACTATCTTATAAACCATGAAACCATAATTCCAGGAAAACCGGATGCAAGATGAGAGGCCCCAATATTGCGCATTTAATGTAAGTTAAATCATTAGCTAACAATAATTTAACTTACCTGCCAGAACCTAGATAGATTCAGGTTTATTCTTCTGGTCCCCTAACGGCGGGCGGCTTCGGATTATCCGCGCCCAGCCAAGGAGTTCCGCCTTGAATCAAGATCTAAAGGAATTCTGGAGTCTAACCACCCAAGACGCCCTGGCGCGCCTGGGAACGGCCCCCCAAGGCCTGTCCGCAAGCTCGGCTCGGGAACGCTTGCAGACTTACGGCCCCAATCTCTTAAAGCCCAAGAAGCAGGCTACCACCCTGGGCCTGTTTCTGGCCCAGTTCAAGAGCCCCATCATCCTCATCCTGATTAGTGCAGCTATCCTATCATATTTTCTGGGTGACGCCCCCACCGCCATCATCATTTTGATCATCGTCTTCATCAGCGGGGTCCTGGGCTTCTGGCAGGAACGGGGCGCCGCCGATGCCATCCAGAAGCTCCTGGCGGTGGTGCAAATCAAGGCCACCGTGCTGCGGGACGGAGCGGAACAGGATATCCCCGTGGAAGAGGTGGTCCCCGGCGATCTGGTGGTCCTCAGGGCCGGCGATATCGTTCCTGGCGACTGCCGCCTGGTGGAGATCAAGGACCTGTTCCTGGACGAGGCGGCGCTCACGGGCGAGACCTTCCCGGTAGAAAAATCGGAGGCGGCCCTGAGCCAGGAGACGCCCCTGGCCCAGAGGGTTAACTGCGTGTTTATGGGCACCCACGTAGTTAACGGCAGCGGCCGGGCCCTGGTGGTGAAAACGGGGAAAGCCACGGAGTTCGGTGAGGTAGCCGGCTGCCTCGCCTTGCGCCCTCCCGAAACGGAATTTGAACGGGGCGTGAGGCGCTTCGGCTATCTCCTCATGCATGTCACCCTTATTATCCTTATTCTGATCTTTGCCTGTAACGTCTTTTTAAGACGTCCGGTTATGGAGTCGTTTCTCTTCGCCCTGGCCCTGGCAGTGGGTCTGACTCCCCAACTTCTCCCGGCCATTGTCAGCGTCAACCTGGCCAGGGGGGCCAAACGCATGGCCGAGGCCAAGGTTATTGTCCGGCGTCTGACTGCCATCGAAAATTTCGGCAGCATGAATGTGCTCTGTTCCGACAAGACCGGGACCATCACCGAGGGGGCCATACACCTCAAGGGCCTGTTGGATGTTCAGGGCCAGCCCAGCGAGCGGGTCCAGCTTTACGCCTACCTCAATGCCAGCTTTGAGGCGGGCTTTGTCAACCCCATCGACCTAGCTATCCGAAACCAGGTCACCCAGGAGATCGGCGGCTATGAGAAGCTGGATGAAATCCCCTACGATTTTATCCGCAAGCGCCTCAGTGTGCTGGTCCGTCATGGTGACCAAGATATCCTCATTACCAAGGGAGCGGTGCCCCAGATGCTGGAGATCTGCTCCCAGGTGGAGACCGGGGACGGGCAGACCGCTCCCCTGGAGTCCATGCGGGGACCGATTAACAGTCTCTATGAAAGCTCCAGCAATCAAGGGTACCGTACCCTGGCGATAGCCTACCGCTCCCTGGGGGAGGGGACCCAGTTGTTGCGGGATCACGAGTCCCAAATGGTCCTGCTGGGTTTCGTGGTGCTGTGCGATCCCCCCAAGGCCGGGATCGCCCAGACCCTGGACAACCTGAAGCGGTTGGGTGTTTCTTTGAAAATCGTTACCGGCGACAATCGTCTGGTGGCGGACTCGGTAGCCCGGCAGGTGGGGATGGTTGCTCCCAGGATCCTCACCGGCCCGGAATTGCACCAGATGGCCGACGCAGCTCTAAATCGCCTGGCGCCGGAAACGGACATCTTCGCCGAGGTAGAGCCGAATCATAAAGAGCGCATCATCCTGGCCCTGAAAAAGGCGGGGAACGTCGTGGGTTACATGGGCGACGGCATTAACGACGCCTCGGCTCTCCACGCCGCCGACGTCGGCATCTCGGTGCAGGAGGCCGTGGACGTGGCCAAGGAGGCCGCGGACATCGTCCTGCTGGAACGCGATCTGGCAGTACTGGAGCGGGGGGTGCAGGAAGGCCGCACCACCTTTGCCAACACCTTAAAATATGTATATATGGCGGTGAGCGCCAATTTCGGCAACATGTTCAGCATGGCGGGCGCTTCCCTGATCCTGCCGTTCCTGCCCCTCCTGCCCACCCAGATCCTGCTGACCAACCTGTTCACCGATTTCCCGGAGATGACCATCGCCACCGACCGGGTTGACCCGGAAATGGTGGAAGTACCCCGGCGCTGGGACATCGGCTTTATCCGCAATTTCATGGTCGTTTTTGGGGTGCTAAGCTCCGTGTTTGACTATATGACGTTCGGGGTGCTGCTCTTGCTGCTCCATGCTTCACCTGAACTCTTCCGGACCGGCTGGTTTATCGAATCGGTGGTGTCCGCCTGTCTGGTCGTCCTGGTCATTCGCACCCGCCGGCCCTTTGTCCGGAGCAAGCCGGGGAAATATCTCCTGTGGGCCAATATCCTGGTCATCTCTTTTACTTTGGTTACTCCCTGGCTGCCGGGAGCCTCCTATTTTCAATTTAAGCCACTGCCTCTCTCGTTTTATTTGGCTATGGCGGGGATTGTCGCTCTCTATGTCCTGTCGGCGGAGGTGGCCAAGAAAATCTTTTACCGCTTCCACAATCATAAAATCCCGGCTGGTCAAAAAGGGCAATGCGAATTTGTCCGGGAGGGGCCCCAGGCATCCAAAGGCTGAAGCCTCTGTGGCTGAATGAAATACCCATCCCGGGCCCTAAGAGATCTTGAATAATCGCCAGTCTTTAACCGAAAGATAGCTTCTTTAGTACCTAGTCGATGTTCGAGTTGAAAATAGTCAGTCCTACGAAAATCCCCAGGGACACGACCATCGAGGAGATCACGACGGCCTGGTGGACAACGCCCTAGGCCCATCGGCAACCAGGAGATGGAAGGCTCGGGGACATCTTGGGGAAACAGAAGCTCTAACCGGCAGAAAAATATAGTCATGAAAAGGAGGACGCAGTTATGACCACTCCCGCCAGGCAACCGCTGGCAGTTCACGGAGACGAGAGCCTCAGTGCTTATGGACCGGCCCGGACGACGGTCGCCGGGACCCCGCTGAGCAGGGAGGAGCTGCGCCGGATCGACGCCTACTGGCAGGCCAGCCTCTACCTGTGCCTGGGGATGTTGTACCTGAGGGACAACCCTTTGCTCAGGGAGCCTCTCAAAGTGGAGCATATCAAGCCCCGGCTGCTGGGCCATTGGGGCTCGGACCCCGGCCAGTGCTTCACCTACCTTCACTTTAACCGGCTGATCAACAAGTACGACCTGAACGCCATCTATATCTGCGGCCCTGGTCACGGGGCGCCGGCGGTCCTGTCCCAGGCCTACCTCGAGGGGACCTATTCCGAGGTCTATCCGGACAAGAGTGAAGACCTGGTGGGGATGCAGCGCTTCTTCAAGCAGTTCTCCTTCCCCGGGGGCATCGGCAGCCACGCCACCCCGGAAACCCCCGGTAGTATCCACGAGGGCGGCGAGTTGGGTTACAGCCTGTCCCATGCCTTTGGGACGGTCTTCGACCACCCGGACCTGATCACCCTGGTGATGGTGGGCGACGGCGAGTCCGAGACCGGCCCCCTGGCCACGAGCTGGCATAGCAACAAATTCCTCAACCCGATCACCGATGGGGCGGTGCTGCCGGTCCTGCATCTCAACGGCTATAAGATCAACAACCCCACCATTTTGGCCCGCATCAGCCACGAGGAGTTGGAGGCCCTGTTCGTCGGCTATGGGTACACCCCTTACTTTGTGGAGGGGAGCGATCCCGGGAGCATGCATCAGGCGATGGCCGCCACCCTGGAACACTGCGTCCTGACGATCCGCAAGTTCCAGGAGGAGGCGCGGCAGACCGGCCAGGCCTTCCGGCCGCGCTGGCCGATGATCATCCTGCGCAGCCCCAAGGGCTGGACGGCGCCCCGGCAGGTTGACGGCCACTACCTGGAAGGTTTCTGGCGGGCGCACCAAATCCCCATCACGGACGTGGCCGCCAACCCGGCCCACCTGAAATTGCTGGAAGAGTGGATGCGCAGCTACAAGCCGGAGGAACATTTTGACGAGCAGGGACGGCTGATCCCCGAGTTGCAGGCCCTGGCCCCCAAGGGGAACCGGCGCATGAGCGCCAACCCCGTCGCCAACGGCGGCCTGCTGCGCCGGCCCCTGGATCTGCCTGACTTCCACAAGTTTGGCGTGGAGGTCAAGAAGCGCGGCGGCTCCCTGGCCGGAAACGTTCCCACCCTGGGCAACTTCCTGCGGGAGGTCATGCGGCTGAATATGCAAAATTTCCGCGTCTTCGGCCCGGACGAAACCCAATCCAACAAGCTCGAGGCCCTCTACGAGGTCACCAAGAAGGTCTGGCTGGGGGAGTATTTCCCGGAGGACGCCGACGGCGGCGAACTGGCCTTGCAGGGCCGGGTCATGGAGATGCTCAGCGAGCACACGGTGGAAGGGTGGCTGGAGGGCTACCTGCTGAGCGGCCGGCACGGGTTTATCAACAGCTATGAGCCGTTCATCCACGTCATCGACTCGATGTTCAACCAGCACGCCAAGTGGTTGGAAAAGTGCAACGAACTTCCCTGGCGGGCCAAGGTGGCGTCACTCAACCTGCTGATCACCGCCCTGGTCTGGCGGCAGGACCACAACGGTTTCACGCATCAGGACCCCGGTTTTCTGGACGTGGTCGCCAACAAGAGCCCCGGCGTGGTGCGCATCTACCTGCCGCCCGACGCCAACTGCCTGCTTTCCGTAGCCGACCACTGTCTGCGCAGCGTGAACTATGTCAACGTCATCGTGGCGGACAAACAGGTCCACCTGCAGTACCTGGACCTGGAGGCGGCCATCGCCCACTGCACCAAGGGCGCCGGCATTTGGGACTGGGCCAGCAACGACCAGTGTGCCGAGCCCGACGTGGTCATGGCGAGCTGCGGCGACGTCCCGACCATGGAGTCCCTGGCCGCCACCGCCCTGCTCCGGGAGCACCTGCCCGACATGAAGGTTCGCTTCGTGAACGTGGTGGACCTGTTCAGGTTGGGGCCTAAAAAGCAGCACCCCCACGGGATGACCGATCGTGAGTTCGAGGCCCTCTTCACTGCAACCAAGCCGGTGGTCTTCAACTTCCACTCCTATCCCTGGCTGATCCACCGGTTAACCTACAGCCGGCCGGGACAGGACAACATTCATGTGCGCGGCTACAAGGAACTGGGAAACATCAATACGCCCTTAGAGCTGGCTATCCGCAACGAAACCGACCGCTTTAGCCTGGCCATCGACGCCATCGACCGGATCCACCGTTTCTGTGAAACGGGGTCCGGCGTGCGGGAGGCCCTGCTCGACCAGCAGAACGCCTGTTTGCAGCACGCCTATGAGTTCGGCGTGGATCAACCGGAGATCACCAATTGGAAGTGGCCCTTCTAAGCCGGGGCCTCAGGAAGAATGGACATGGGTCTTATTCTTTACTTTCTACGGCATGGGGAAACCACCGCCAGCCAGTCCGGCGGTTATTGCGGGGTTTCGGACCTGGATCTGACCCCCGCAGGCCACCAAATGGCGGCAGAATTTGCCGCGGCCTACAAGTCGTCAACGTGGACGGCGGTCTTTTGCAGCCCTCTGCGCCGCAGCCTGGATACGGCCAGGCCCTTGTGCGCCGCCGTGAACCTCGAAATGCAACCGCGGGACGGCCTCAAGGAAATCGCTTACGGACAGTGGGAGGGGAAAACTCCCGAGGAAGTGAACCGCGAGTTCCATGATGAATACGTTCGCTGGCTGGCCGACCCGGGTTGGAACGCGCCCACCGGCGGCGAACGAGGAGTGGACATAGCCCGCCGCAGCTCGGCGGTGCTGGAGGAGATTGAACGGAAGCATCTCTCGGGTAATGTCCTGGTGGTCTCCCACAAGGCCACGGTGCGCATCATGCTGTGCTCCTTGCTGGGCATCGACGTGGGCCGCTACCGCGACCGCCTCAGCATGCCGGTGGCCGCCCTGAGCATCGTGGAAATGACCGAACGGGGACCATTACTAAAGGGGTTGGGGGACCGCACCTACTTGCCGGAAAGCCTGCGCCTCAGGCCAGGCACCTGAGAAATTGCTCTCCACCAGGCGAGCCACCTCGTAGACGGAAACCGATGAGCAAAGATTATGAGACCAGACAGCCACATACTAACTATTAACTGCGGCTCTTCCAGCATCAAATTCTCCCTTTATAAAATGGGGGAAAGCGAAGTCTTGATCTTATCAGGAGCATTGGAAAGAATCGGGGTGGCCCAGGGCTTCTTTCATGCCGTTGATCAAAAAGGCAAGCGGCTGCTAGCCCGGGAATTGGACCTCCCGGATCATAAGGCCGCCTGGGAAACTCTCTTTGAATGGCTTCAAGGCCAGGAAATGAGCCGGGACCTGCATGGCATAGGACACCGCATCGTCCACGGCGGTCCCCACCACATTAAGCCCCAACTGGTGGACTCCGCTTTGATCGAGGGTTTGAAACTCCTGATACCGCTGGCCCCTGATCACCTGCCCCCTGAAATTCAGGGGCTGGAGGCGGTTCACCGGCTTTATCCGGACCTGCCGCAAGTGGCCTGTTTCGACACGGCATTCCACCGCCGGATGCCGGAGGTGGCCCAAAGATATCCCTTGCCCGAACCTCTCTTCCGGTCAGGTTTGCAGCGCTATGGTTTCCATGGGCTCTCTTTCGAATACCTTACCCGGGAGTTGCAGGTGGAGGCCGGTCCGCAGGTGGCGAATGGGAAGCTCATTATTGCCCATCTGGGAAATGGCGCCAGCCTGGGGGCGATCAAGGATGGCCGCAGCCTCGATACCACCATGGGACTGACGCCGGCCGGGGGCCTGGTGATGAGCAATCGTCCGGGGGACATGGACCCCGGGGTAGTTATTTATCTGCTCCAGGAGGAAGGCATGACCCCGGCGGCAGTGAATGACTTGATCAACCATCGGGCCGGCCTGCTGGGGATATCGCAAATCAGCCAGGATATGCAAGACCTCCTGGCCCAGGAGGCCACCGCCGAGGGCGCGGCCCTGGCCGTGAAGCTCTTCTGTTACCAGGCCAGGAAATTTATCGGGGCCCTGGCTACGGTCCTGGGCGGGCTGGACACCTTGGTTTTCAGCGGCGGCATCGGCGAGCACTCGGCCATTATCCGAGCCCGGATCTGTGCCAACCTGGAATTTCTAGGTATTCACCTGGACCTGGAATTGAATGACGAACATGCTCCGATCATTTCCCAGAAAGCCAGCCCGGTCACCGTCAGGGTCATGAAGACCAACGAAGAACTGATGATTGCCAGGCACACCCGGGATCTTACCACTGACCTCTAAGAATTTGGAAAGCGCCTTCCAGGGTACTCCGGGCAACCTGGGTATCGAATAATGGGAAGGCCAACCGCTATAATCCCGCCTCACCCCGAGTTTCTCGCCCGCTGGAGGAGAGGGGCTGGAGGACGAGCGTCTGCAAGGCTCTCTCTGGCCCAGCGGGGGAAGAGATACCGGCTCTTCTGCCAGCCTATCCGTGATTATCGCTTCTCAAAAATCGGAATTTCTTCTTGATGATCCCGAGGAGGAGGGGACTCATAATGGGCAGGGAGCAATTTATACCGGAACCGGTCATCACTCACCCCTCGCTGGCTTTTTGAAAAAATTCGAGTACGGATCCGTAGCTGCCAAGAAGATTAGTTTCCGCACCATGGTTATCTCTGGGTTATCCGTGACGATGCCAAATTAAAAAGGGACTAGCCCTTAACGGCTAATCCCTTTAGATTATTTACTATTTTGGTGGGCCGTCGGAGACTCGAACTCCGAACCTAGTGATTAAGAGTCACTTGCTCTACCAATTGAGCTAACGGCCCGGAGGCAAATTCGGATTGAATATACTGGCCTGATGAAAAATTGTCAAGGTGGCTGCGGTCCTCATGCAGCCGACCAGGAGCGGAGATCGGGTATTTGCTCCTGCCTGGGCTGCCCAGGCCCCTCCCCAATGGCGTCTAAAAACTGCAGGGATCAGGGTTTAGGGATTAGGGGTCAGTAAAAGGCCCTGGCCTCTGCCCCCTAACCCCTGGCCCCTGGTTTCGCAGGCTAAGGCCTGCGGCTACCAGTCTCCCCAAGAATATCGCTTCCTTCATTTCGTTCAGGATGACAAAGGAATTCAGGGTTGGCAATACCTTCCAGGGTTCTTCCCTATTATCGCCCGGTGCGCAGGGCGCACCCTACGGGGACTGGGCTAGCGGGCTCGACATTTCTTCCCCCTCCCACGGAGGGAGGGATCAGTGGGAGGGGGGCATAAGCTGTTTAACTGCTGGATAAAACAGACAAATATTGCCACCCCCTCCCCAGCCCTCCCCCCTCCAGGGGGAGGGAGATATGAGATGCCATCGTTTTAAGTCAGCATCTCCCGGTCATCCGTTTTCCTTTTCGATTAGAACAACCTCTTTTTGGTTTACCCGACTCACCTGGCTGTTGGTATTCCTCGGCCGGGGCCAATAAGAGTGATCTGCGTCTATTTAGCCAATCAATCCAATCCTGTGTCAAACGACCTACCTGTGCTGGAAAGTTTCCAGAAAATCAATATGATAAGCCCCACGATCAGGGGTTGGAGCAAATCTTGGCCGATGAGCACAGGCTAAAGCCTGCGGCTACCGGTAAAAAGACAGGGATCGGGGGTCAGGGGTCAGTATAAAGCCCAGGTTCCTGGTCCCTAATCCCTGCTCCCTCACCCCTGGCCCCGGTATTTCGCAGGCTAAAGCCTGCGGCTACCGGTCTCCCCAAGAGGGATTTTTTCCGGATGAGACCGATGCTGTGTCACATGACCTATGTGTGCTGGAAAGTTTCCAGAAAATCAATATGATAAGCCCCACGATCAGGGGTTGGAGCAAATCTTGGCCGATGAGCACAGGCTAAAGCCCGCGGCTGCCACTCCCCCCAAGAGGAATTTTCTCCGGATGAAACGCGGCAGGGGCCAA
>JBAUPV010000014.1:0-27446 GCA_049580385.1 Desulfobaccales bacterium
AAATCAATATGATAAGCCCCACGATCAGGGGTTGGAGCAAATCTTGGCCGATGAGCACAGGCTAAAGCCCGCGGCTGCCACTCCCCCCAAGAGGAATTTTCTCCGGATGAAACGCGGCAGGGGCCAAGAACTGAATCTGGATGGGCTAATTGGTCTGGCCTGACCATAATTGGCCTTCCCCCGGTGTTCCAGCCAGGACGAGCCAAGGGAGCAGGGGATGGGAAAAGATTGGTTTAGCCCGAAGTTTCCCTCGAGTCTGGCGCCTGGAGCCGCGGCCTTCGGACTCGCAAAAGGGACGGGCTTAAGTCTATGGCCAGATCATCCTTGTTTGAAGGATTTCCACCCCGGGATATGGAGAATATCCCGCTGCTGCTGGATCGCACCTATGGGCGCCTGGGCGCCGATATCGACCGGCTGGAGATGCAGATCAAGGGACGCCTCAGCGACCAGGAATGCAGACTCAAGAATCTGGAGGGCCGCGTGGGGATGCAGGAGAACTGCCCTTGCCAGGTCCACCGCGACCCAGGTCACGAATGCCCCATCCTGGAGATCCGGGACCAAATCAACAAGATGCAGCGGCGCCTGGCCTGGTATGCCGGCATCTTCACCGCGGGCACGGCCATCCTCTATACGTTATCCAATTTGCTGTGGTTGTTCAAGCGCTTTTAGCCAGTTGACAGTTGTCAGTCAGCGGTTGCCGGCAAAAACTAAAAACGGGGAACTGGAAACAGTTGCGGAGGCCCAATGGACCAACTGGAACTCTTGAAGAAGGGCGCCCTGGCCAAGAAGCGGGAGCGCTTCCAGGCCCTGCTCATCCGCATCGACCAGCTCATCGCCGCCATCCAGCTCAATACCTTCCGCATCCTGGATGAGGACCTCGATTCCATCAAGGAGGACCACGCCCTGGCGGCTGCCTCAGAATTGGCCTCGGTGCTGAAAGTGGCCAGGAAACTGAAGGCGGAGCTGGAGGATTGAGCCTTGGACGGCCCCAGGGAAAATAGCGTCCCAAAATGGGCGGAGCGTCTCTTCGTTCAAGAAGGGCGCACCCTGGCAGAGATCTCCTCGCGGCACCAGGTGGACCTTACGACCCTGCTGAGGTGGCAGAAAGAGGGTGAGTGGGACAGAAAGCGCAGCGCCCTCCTGGCAAACCCCGAAATTCTGGCGGAACGGCTGCGCCTGGCCCTGGGAAAGATGCTGGACGCCCTGGAAAACGGGGAGGACCTGGACCCCAAGGCCTTCAACTCCATCGCCAGGGCCGCGACGGCCGTCAAAAACCTGGACCGGGGCGATTGCGACTTAAAGGCGGCGGGCCTCAAGGTGATGGAGGACTTCACCAGATTTTTGAAGGAGCAACTGGGGGACCCGGAGGAATTGCAGCTCATCGGGGCGAGGATCAGGGCCTGGTTTAGAAGCCTGGAGTAGGGGCGACCCGCTGGGTCGCCCGGTGAGCAGTGAGCCGTGATCAGTAAAAGCAAAAAGACAGTAATCAGTAATCAGGAGTCTGTAATCAGTAATCAGTAAAGGCAAAGTCAAAAGATAAAAAACTAAAAACTCAAAACTCGAAACTCGAACATACAAGGGGAAAAACGATGAGAAATCGGATCGGTTTTTACTTTTTACTTTTTACCTTTGCCTTGTTCACCGGCTGCGCCGGCGTAGAAAACTTTCTGTGCAGCAACCGGGTGACCATTGAGAACGACATCACTGCGGCCCAGGGGGCCATCGCCGCGGTGCAGGCCGAGTATGGCAGTGTGATCCCGGTGGAGGGCCAGGCCATCATCGCCGCGGCCAACTTGGTGATCAATACCGCCGAGAACATCCTCAACAACGAGGTCTGTCCCACCGACGCCGAGGTGCAGAGCGTGCAAAACGCCGCGGCCGCGTTGGACCAGGCCAGAGAGAAGGCCGGCTGGGAGTAGATTAGTTCAAGGTTCAAGGTTCAAAGTTCAAAGTTAAAGGCAAAGTCAAAGTCAAAGGCAATCTGGTTTTCAACCTTGAACCTTGAACTTTGAACTTTGAACTAAAACTGGGGAGTGAACATATGCACATCGACCATCGCCTCGTCCATTTGGGCAAACTGCCCTACCGGCACGATCGGCGCAACCTGCAACTGGCGAAATATCTGCCCAAGGCGCTGCCCGCAGCGCCCTCCGCCTACGACTGGCTCGGAAAGAGCGGTCCTTTCGGGCCGATGGGGAACCTTAGCGTGGGCGACTGCACCTGCGCCGGCGCCGGCCACCTCATCCAGATGTGGACCGCCAACCAGGGCCGGAAAACCGTCCTCCCGGACGCGGACATCCTGGCCGTTTACTCGAAACTCTCCGGCTACGTGCCGGGCAACCCCGCCACCGACGTGGGCCTGGCTTTGATCGACGTGCTCAAACCCTGGCAGCAGACCGGCATCGACGGCCACAAGATCGGCGCCTACGTCCAGGTGGACCTGAATCAAAAGATTCTGGGCCTGGCCTGCTACCTGTTCGGCGGCCTCTATTGCGGCGTGGCGCTGCCCAAAAGCGCCCAGAACCAGGCCAAATGGCAGGTGACCGACCCCAACCTGCAAGGCGAGGCGGCGCCGGGGTCCTGGGGCGGCCACTGCGTGCCCATGGGCGCCTACGATCCCCTGGGCGCCATCTTCGTCACCTGGGGGGAAGAGCAATACGCCACCGAGGAATTCATCTCCGCCTATTTTGACGAGGCCTGGGCCATCATCTCCCAGGACTTTCTGGACGGCAAGGAAGACAACCCGCTGGGAATCGATCTGGCGACGCTGAAGGCCGACCTGCAGGCGGTGCAGGAAAGTAGCCAGTAGTCAGTAGTCAGTAGCCAGTAGCCAGTAAAGGCAAAGGCAAAAGCAAAGGCAAAAGCAGCCGATTACTGGTGGGCTGTGCCCACCCTACACTGACCGACTACCGAAGTTAAAAATTCGAATGCTGACCCTCAAACAAAAATAAGCAGTAAAGGCAAAAGGAAACCGGCGCATCACAATTAAAGAATTTTGCTTGGGTTTTACCGGCTACTGGCTACTGGCTACTGGGCGACCCAGCGGGTCGCCCCCTACGGGCTATTGAAAATGCTGACCTTAAAACAAAAATTCACCAAGGCGGAGTTCCGCCGCCGGGCCGACTCGATCCTGGGGCGGCTCTTCCGGGAAGTCGCGGCCTTCCCGGACGTAGGCGAAGCCGCCAAAAAGGCGCGGCGAGCCGGCACCCTGGCCGACCCCTTCGCCTTCTTCACCACCTATCTGCCGCACTATTTCTCCCAGGAGTTCGCACCTTTTCATCAGGAGTTGGTGGCGCTGCTGGAGCAGCGGCCGGGGGAAGAGTTCAAAGTTCAAGGTTCAAAGTTCAAAGTTAAGGGCCAAACCGAAAACCGGAAACCGAAAACCGAAAACCGGGTTTTGACTCCCGTGGTCGTGGCCGCACCCCGGGAGTTTGCCAAGACCACCATCACCTCCTTTGGCTACGTGCTGCACCAGCTCTGCCACGTCCGGCGCCATTTCATCATCCTCGCCTCCGATACCGAAGACCTGGCCAGCGACCTCACGGGTTACATCTATCTGGAGCTGCTGCACAACGAGCGCCTCAAGTGCGATTTCGGCGAGCTGGTCCGGGACCACTGGGCGGTGGACGATTTCGTCACCCTCACCGACGTGCGGCTCAAGGCCCGGGGGCGGGGCCAGCGTCTGCGGGGCCTGAAGCACAAGCAGCACCGCCCGGACCTGATCATCCTGGACGACCTGGAGAACGACCAGCAGGCCCGCTCCCCGGACCTGGTGAAGAAGCTGCTCTCCTGGATCACCGGCGCGGTCTATCCCGCCATCGAGGCCTCGGGCTCGCTCTTCTGGATCGGGACCATCCTGGCCCGCAAGAGCGCCCTCTACACGGCCATCCACTCGGAGGAGGAGCCCTGGAAGCATTGGTCCAGGAGGGTTTACCGGGCGCTCAACGAAGAAGTTCAAAGTTCAAAGTTCAAGGTTCAAAGTTCAGAAACCGGAAACCGGAAACCGGAAACCGAAAACCGTCTTTTATCCCTATGGCCGGCGCGGCACCCGGTCCCCAAGCTCATTGAGCAGAAGCGTCTAATGGGGTCGCTCGCCTTCAACCGGGAGAAGCAGAACAATCCCGTGGATGAAGAAGGGGTCTTCCAGGAGGACTGGTTCCGGTTCTATCAGTCTGCGGACCTCACCGGCAAGGACCTGCTGGTTGCCGGGTTCTTCGACCCCTCCATCGGCATCGGCGAGTCCTCGGACTACAAGGCGCTGGTTACGGTGGGGCTGGAGCGCCAGGAGATGATCTTTTACGTCCTGGACGCCTACATCCGCCGGGGCAGCCTGGACGAGGCTCTGCGGGCTGCCTGCGCCCGCCACGAGCAGTGGCGTTACTGGCTGTTGGGGGTGGAGGACAACCTGTTCCAGAAGCTGCTGCTCCGGGAGTTCGACCGCCTGGGCCGGGAGCGGGGCGTCATCCTGCCGGTTCGGGGCGTCACCGCCAAGACCGCCAAGGAGACTCGGATCTCCCGTCTGAGCGCCCTGGTGGAGCGGGGCCAGATCCGCTTCTGCCGGGGCCAGGGCAACCAGGATTTATTGTTGGAGCAGTTGCTCTATTTCCCGGCAAAAACTGTTCATGACGACGGCCCGGACGCCCTGGAGGGCGCCATCGCACTCCTGGAGGGCGGCGCCGGCATGGGGATCTTCGATTATTACAAGGGCGAATTCGACGCCATGAAGGCTGAGGAGCAGAGGCTGTATGGATAAGGCAAAAGTAAAAAGTAAAAAGGCAAAAGTTAAGGATTTTTTCCCTTTTCCTTTTACCTTTTTACTTCCCCGGAGGGGTAATGGATAAGGCAAAAGTAAAAAGTAAAAAGGCAAAAGTAAAACATTTTTTACTTTTTAACTTTTTAATTCCCGGAGGGGCCAATGGATAAGGCAAAAGTAAAAAGTAAAAAGGCAAAAGTTAAGGATTTTTTCCTTTTTCCTTTTACCTTTTTACTTCCCAGGAGGGGTAATGGCTGAGCCCAAGAAAATCCCTCTCTCTCCGGAAATCATCAGCGCCGCCCAATGGGCCGCGGGGCGCCGCTTCACGCCCACGGGGACCGGGGCCGCGCCCGGGCAGCCGGACCCGAGCCAGGACTTCTTCGGGCCGGGGTTGCCGCTGCCGCCCCTGGCGCCCCCCTCCGCCGCGGGTCGCCAGTTCGACTACCCGGTTGGCTACAATCTGCTGGTCACCCCCCGGGGCGACCTGCCCATCTCCTTTCGGGATTTGCGCAACCTGGCGCAAAACTGCGACCTGGTGCGCCTGGTGATCGAGACCCGCAAGGATCAGATCGCCAGGATGGGTTGGACGGTCACGCCCCTTAAGGATAGTTCAAAGTTCAAAGTTCAAAGTTAAGGGCAAAACCACAAGCTTCTCCGGAGGCCCAGCGCCAGGCGCAAGAGGCCACAGCCCTGATGCGGCGCCCGGACCGGATACACTCCTTCAGCGCCTGGATGCGCATGCTCCTGGAGGATATGCTCGTCATCGATGCGGCCACCCTCTACCCCAGGCTAACCCGCGGGGGCGACCTCTACTCCCTGGAGGTGGTGGACGGCGCCACCATCCGCCCGGTCATCGACGAGGGTGGCCGCGCTCCGCTGCCGCCGGCCCCGGCCTATCAGCAGATCATCAAGGGGCTGCCCGCCACCGACTACACCCGGGAGGAGCTGCTCTATTATCCCCGCAACCTTTTGAGCTGGCGCGTCTATGGGTTCTCGCCGGTGGAGCAGATCATCATCATCACCAACGTCATTCTGCGGCGCCAGATGCACCTCCTGCAATACTACACCGACGGCAACCTGCCCGACGCCCTGCTGGAGGTGCCGGAGAACTGGTCCACCGCCCAAATCGCCGAGTTCCAGCAATATTGGGACGGCCTGCACGCGGGTAACACGGCCCAGCGCCGGCGCGGCAAATGGGTGCCCCACGGTACGACCCCGCACCTGATGAAGGAGGGGGATCTGAAGTCCCCCGTCGACGAATGGTTCGCCCGGGTGGTGTGCTACGCCTTTTCGGTGTCGCCCCAGCCTTTTGTGCAAACCATCAATCGGGCCACCGCGGAGACTGCCCAGGAGACGGCGCTCTCCGAGGGCCTGGCGCCTCTGATGGAATGGATGGCGGACTTCATCAACTACGCCCTCCAGAGCTTCGGGTTCGAGAGCGTGGAGTTCACCTGGATGCAGGACAGCGCCATGGACCCGCTGGAGCAGGCCCAGATCGACGACCTGGACGTGCGCAACGGCGTCCGCCTGCGCAGCGAGATTCGAGCCTCCCGGGGCCTGGAGGACGACGGCGCCCCCGATTTCATCATGACCACCACCGGGGCGGTGTTGGTGAGCGCAATCGGCAAGGAAGCCGCCGCCGCGCCGCCGGCAGAGAAAATGTGGCCGGAAAAGATAGCGACGGCAGGCAAAGGGCAAAAGTAACGCCCTGAGAGCGGCAGAAATCATCGATCAGACGGTCTAAGGAGAGCATCAATGCCGGATAAGGAATATCCCCATCCCGAGCCGCCCGGGCCGAAGCCTGCGCCTGCGAACCTCAAGATCGAGGCGGTGATCACCTGCGTTCAATATGGCGATTACCTGGCCTGGACGCTGGCGGCCAACAAGCAGCACTTCAACCGTATGGTGGTGGTTACCCGGCCCGACGACAAGCTGACGCAACAGTTGTGCGCCTATTACCACGTCGAATGTTACCCCACCTACGACTGGCACCGCGATGACGACGCCTTTAACAAGGCCAAGGGCATCAATTACGGCCTGTCGAAATTGGCCAAAGACGGCTGGGTGGTCCACCTGGACGCCGACATTTACTTGCCGCCCCGGACCCGGTCCATCCTGCAGCGCATCTCCCTGGACCCTAATTGCCTTTACGGGTTGGACCGCATGGAATGCAAGAGCTTCGCCGATTGGATCAAGTTTTTGAGTGCGCCGCCCCTGCAGCACGAATGGGAGATCTTCGTACACAACCGCCCCTTCCCGCTGGCGGTGCGCATCGCCAAGCTGGACCGGGACGGCTACGTGCCCATCGGCTATTTTCAATTATGGAATCCCGGGGGCTCGGGTGTTTACCAGTATCCGGAGCACCACACCACCGCGGCCCGGAGCGACATGCTCTTCGCCATGCAGTGGCCCAGGGACAGGCGCCATTTGATCCCCGAGGTCATCGCCATCCACCTGGAGAGCGAGCGCGCCGACATGGGAGCCAATTGGAAAGGCAGGACCACCAGGGCCTTCGGCCCGTAGCCAGTGAGCAGTAAGCAGTAAAGGCAAAGTTCAAAGTTGAAGGTTCAAAGAAAGGGCGTTCACCGCAGAGGCGCAGAGGACGCAGAGAAAGACAAGTTCAAAGTTAAAGTCACTGGCAAATAAAATTGAGTTTTTTAACTTTGAACTTTGAACCTTGAACTAAAAAAACCGGAGATTATATGCAAAAAATCCTGTTCGCCCAATTCGTCAAGGTCAATGAAGCCACCGGGGAATTCACCGGGATCGCCGCGGAGGAGATCCCCGACCAGGCCGGGGAGATCTTCGACTACGAGGCCTCCAAGCCCTTAATCAAGGCCTGGTCGGATGATTCGCTGGCCCACAGCAACGGCAAATCCTACGGCAACCTGCGGGCCATGCACAACGCCAAGGTGGCCGCCGGCATCCTCACCGGCATAACCTTCAATGATGAGCACAAACGGGTCGAAGTCAGGGGCAAGGTCATCGACTCCGAGGAACTGAAGAAGCTGGCGGCCGGCGTTTACACCGGGCTTTCCTTCGGCGGCTCCTACGCCTGGCGCCAGAGCGACGGTGAGCACGTGCGCTACGCCGCCCAGCCGGTGGAGCTGTCCCTGGCCGACAAGCCCTGCGTGCCCACCGCCCGCTTCACCCTGGTGAAGGCCGACGGCTCCGAGGTGGAGAAGGCCTTCACCGCAGAGGCGCAGAGTGCGCAGAGGAAGGCGAAGAAGGTCGCGGCCCGCTCCGACACCGACCCTAAGGAAGGTGAGGATAAATACGGGGACGTCGAGTTTGCCGACGAGCAAAACAAGAAATATCCCATCGACACCGAGAAGCACATCCGGGCGGCCTGGAACTTCATCAACAGGGAAAAGAACGCGGCCAAGTATGCGGCCGAGGACCTGTTGGCCATCAAAACCAGGATCATCAATGCCTGGAAGGAGAAGATCGACCAGGACGGTCCGCCCAGCGCCGAAAAGACAGTTCAAAGTTCAAAGTTCAAGGTTCAAAGTTCTGAAACCGGAAATCGGAAACCGGAAACCGAAAACCGTCTTCAAAAGGGCCTCTATACGGTCAGCTATTTTGCCCAGCTCATCGAAAGCCTCAGCGATATGGCCGACGGCATCGATTGGGAGGCGGTTCAGGAGATGGACGACTCCCCCCTGCCTGGCCAGTTCAAGGAATGGCTGACTCAAGGGTGCGAGATTCTCAAGGCAATGGCCGCCGAAGAGGTGGACGAGCTGCTCGCCGACCTGAGCAAAGCCACAGGCGAGACGCCTAGGCTACCGGCCCTTAATAAAGCCGGCGCCCGCCATTCCGCCGCGGACCAGGAGCTTGTCCAGTCGATCCACGACCACGCCGCGGCCCTGGGCGCCGAATGCCCCGGCGCCGAGAAGACGGCCCCGGATTCCGACCTGGCCAAAACCCTGAAGGAGCGGACCGAAACGCTCTCGAAACTCGAAACTCAAAACTCGGAACTTGAAGCCGACCTGGCCAAGGTCACCGGCGAAAAAGAGGCCCTGGCCACCGAAGTGGAGAAGCTCAAGGCCGAGCCGGCCCCGGCCAAGGGGGCGCTCAAGGCGGTCCCCAAGGAGGCGGATAGCCTTGCCAAGAGCACCGAGACCGAGGAGCCCAAGACCGCCCTGGAGGAGATTGCCGCGGCCCGACAGAAACCCTTTTTAATCAGGTAGTAGCCAGTAGTCAGTAGCCAGTAGCCAGTAAAGGCAAAGGCAAAAGATAGTGATCAGTGGTCAGTGATCAGTAAAAGCAAAGGCAAAAGCAGAAACTGACTACTAACCGCAAATGGAGAAACTGGCTACTGGCTACTGGCTACTGATTAACGGCGAGCAGTAACCAGTAAAGGCAAAGGCAAAAGATAAAAAGATAGCTAACAACCTGAGGAGGCTATAATGAATCCCACCGCTGAGACCTTAGAACTTCTGAAAAGCGCCAAGGTCCTGGACGCTGCCGAACTGGCCAAGGCGGGCATCTCCGTCGCCCAGGGCCTGATGGCCTACGACCTGGAACCCGCGGCCAAAAAACTCTATCCCTTGATCACCCCGCTCCGGAACAGCATCAGCCGGGTCGGCGGTGGCGTCGGCACCGCGGTTCACTGGCTGTCGGTCACTGGCATCAACGTGGCTCGCCTCTCCCCGGGGGTCTCCGAAGGACACCGCGGGGGCCAAGTGTCCTTGAGCACCACCAGCAACATGGCAGCCTACAAGACCCTGGGCCACGAAAGTTTCGTGACCTTCGAGGCCGAAGAGTCTGGCCTCCCCGGCACCGACAACCGGGCCCTGGCCATCCTCACCACCCTGCAATCCCTGATGCAGTCCGAGGAAATGGTTCTCCTGGGCGGCAACAGTGACCTGGCCCTGGGGACAACCCCCATCCCGACCCTGGCGGATCAGCTCACCGGGGGCGCCCTGCCCGCCAACACCGCCTTTACGGTGGTCTGCGTGGCCCTCACCCTGGAAGGCTTCCTGGCCGCCTCGCTGCCCGGCGGCATTCAGTTGAACATCACCCGCGCCAACGCCGACGGCAGCACCGACACTTACGGCGGCGGCGCCTCCCAGGCGAGCGCCCCGGCCAACCTCACCACCGCCAATGACGGTAACGCCACCCACGGCCTCAAGGCCAGCGTGGCTCCGGTCAAAGGCGCGGTGGGCTACGCCTGGTTCTGGGGGCCGGCCGCGGGGCCTCAGCTCTTAGGAGCCATCACCACCATCAACAGCGTCCTCATCCTGGCCGCGGCCACGGGGACCCAGACCGCCGCCAGCCTCCCGGCCGCGGACAACAGCGTCAACGACCTGCTGTTCGACGGCCTGATCACTCAGATTTGCACCCCCGGTTCCGGCTCCTATGTCTACGTCATGCCCACCGGCGCGCCGGGGACCGGCACACCGCTGACCCCCGACGGGGCCGGCGGCATCGTCGAGATCAACGAGGCCCTGGAGGCCTTCTGGAACAACTACCGCCTGAGCCCGGACATCATGTACGTCAACGCCCAGGAGATGCTGAACATCACCGCCAAGGTGATCGCCGGCGGCGGCGCCCCCCTGTTCCGCTTCAACGTGGACGCCCAACAGGGCACGGTGGCCGACGTCACCCTGACCGCGGGCTCGGTGATCGGCTCCTATCTAAACAAGTTCACGATGGGCGGCGGCCAGTTGGTCCGGGTGATGCTGCATCCCAACCTGCCGCCGGGCACCATCCTCTTCCGGTGCGAGCGGATCCCCTATCCCCTCACCGATGTCACCAACATCATCCAGGTGAAGACGAGAAGGGAATATTACCAGATCGAATGGCCGCTCCGGACCCGGCAGTGGGAGAGCGGAGTTTACTACTCCGGCGTGCTCCAGAACTATTTCCCGCCGGCCTTCGGGGCGATCTTCAATATCGCCAACGGGTAGGGGCGAGCCGCGGGCTCGCCCAAGGCAAAAGTAAAAAGGCAAAAGGCAAAATAAAAGAAGAGGGCAAAAGATAAAGGTTAAAAGGTTTTCTTTTTTTACTTTTTACTTTTAACTTTTGCCTTTCGCCGGAGGCGAATCATGGTTCGACTAAAGGCCGATCCCGGCGTGGGCGGCGTCAGCTACCAGGGCCGGGAATACCCGCTGGTCAAGGGCTGCGTGGAAATCCCCGAGGAGGCTGCCACCGAGCTGCTGGGCTTTGGCTGGGGGTTTACCCTGGCACCCAAGCAGCCGGCCCCGGAGCAGGAGGCCACCCAGGCAGACATAGAGCAGCCGACCCCGGAGGCCGTGCCGAAAGAAGCGGCGCCAGCCAAAGGCAAAAAGCAGTGATCAGGGGTCGGTGCAGGGTGTGCACTGCGCACCAAATGAGGGCCACAGGCGGGACGCCTGTGTTACCGGCTCACTGCTCACTGCTCACTGCTAACTTGGAGTAATTATGGACCTCACCACGCTGGCCAATACCAAACAATGGCTCGGAATCAGCAGTGATACCGACGACGACCTGCTGACGCGCCTGATCACCGCGGCCAGCTTCTTCATCGAGACCTACCTGGGCCGGCGCCTGGGCAGCCAGGACTACGCCGAGGTCAGGGACGGCACCGGCGGCCGCGTCCTGAACTTTCGGGAGTACCCGGTGACTGCGGTATCCGGGGTCACGGTGAACGGGGTTTCCCTCCCCCTGGCCCCCGATACCGTGACCCCGGGCTATCGCTTCACGCGGACCCAGATCATCTTGCAGGGCCACCGCTTCACCCAGGGCTGGGGCAACGTCACCCTGAACTACACCGCGGGCTATGGGCCGGCAAGCGGCGGCTGGCTCGAGGACCCCTGGCTTATCGCGCCCCAGCCGGACGGGAGCACGCCCTGGGTCCCTTTCGACCTGGAGCAGGCGTGCATCGAATTGATCTCCTGGCGCTATGAGGAGCGGCAACACATCGGGCAGAGCGGCAAATCCCTCCAGGGGGCCAACGTCACCTATATCGTCCAGGACCTGCCCCCGGACGTGAAGACTATCCTGGACCGGTACCGCCGGGTTGTGTGCGTTTAGCCGTGGACAGGATGAATGCCAAATCTGGGGAGGGTGAGTGATGGATGCCGTGACCTGCCGTTTCCATTCCGGACCAAAGCCCAGTCTGGTCATCGAGTTCAGCCCGGATATCCACCCGGTCAACGTCTGGGAGATATCGGACATGGTCTTAAAGGCGGTGGCCCGGAAGCTGGAGTGCATGAACTTGACGGCCATCGAGGGGGAAAGCCATGCCGGACGAGCATGAGGTGCTGCATATGTCGAAGCGGATGCGGCTGGATGGCGAGGTCTACGACCGGGAGGTCTCCTGCCTCAGCGACCACCAGGTCATGCACCGCCTGGCCCATAATGGCAACTGGAGCGCCTGGTCCCACTGGCGTCTGTGGGAGCGGCTGGAGGACCTCCACCGGCTGGCCGACAGGAAAAGGTTGAGCGGCTGGGAGATTACCTGGCATCCGGCCTACATCAGCGCCTTGCAGGAGTTTACGGTAAAGGTACCGTTTCCCCCCCGGTGAGACGCAACCATAAATCCCCCGCGGCGGTACAAGGGGGAATGGGAACTAACCATGATCAAAGCCTGGATTGAGGGAACCGCAGGAGTAATCGGCCGCCTGGACCAGGTCCCGGGCAAGGTGGCCGCGGCGCTGCGCCGGGCGGTGGAGGCCGAGTCCGTCAAGTTGACCGCCTACGTCAAGGAGCAGAAGCTGAGCGGGCAAGTGTTGAATATGCAAACCGGCGCCCTGCAGCGCAGCATCGATTATCAACTGCAGGATGACGGCGATCGAATTGCAGCCTCGGTGGGCACCAACCTGATCTATGCCGCCATCCACGAATATGGGGGCACCACCCGGGCCCACGTCATTGAGGCCCAGAACGCCCAAGCCCTGGCCTTCCAAATGGGCGGCCGGGACGTATTCTGCAAACGGGTCAACCATCCCGGCTCCCGCATGCCCGAGCGCTCCTTCCTGCGCTCCGCACTTTCGGAGAACGCCGGCAGCATCCTGGCGGCAATTGGGCAGGCCGTGGCCCAGGCGGTTAGCAGTGATCAGTAAGCAGTGAGCAGTGAGCAGTGAGCAGTAGGGGCAGGTTTTAAACCTGCCCTAACAGAAAACAGAAAACAGAAAACGGAAAACAGAATCTTATGGACCGGGAAGCCATCTACAGCGCCCTATTTGCTCTTTTGAGCACCATCCCGGGGATCGTCACCTGCAGCCGCCGGGTGCGCCACTGGACCGACGTGCCGCCGGCGGAACAGCCGGCCCTGATCCAGGAGCAGTTTGAAGAGAGCGCCCGCTATGTAGGCCGGGCCTTCCCGGCTAAATGGACCCTGAGCCTCAACCTGGCCCTCTATGTCAACGTGGGCAACGACCAGCAGGCGGCCCCCTCCCAAACCCTCAACCCCCTTCTGGATGCGGTGCTGGCCATGCTGGAGCCTTCCGGTGGCCAGGAGGAGCAGACCTTAGGGGGCCTCGTTTCCCATTGCCGGATCAGCGGCAAGGTGCTCATCGCCGAGGGAGGGTCATTGGGCCCTCAGGCTGCGGCCCTGATCCCGGTGGAGATTGTGGTTTCGTAGGGGCGACCCGCTGGGTCGCCCGGTGAGCAGGCGTAGGGTGCGCACTGCGCACCACGTAAGCGGTGAGCAGTAAGCAGTGTAGGGGCGGGGTTTCCCCGCCCAGGGCGGCGGGACGCCGCCCCTACAGGAGGACGATATGGCCGAAGAATCGAAAGACCAACCGAAAGAGCAGGCGCAGCCCGCGCCGCAGCCTGCTCCCCAACCGGCCCCGGCGCCCGCTCCGGCGCCGCAACCCGCACCCGCGCCCAAGCCCGCGGTCGATTACGCGGCGCTGGTGGAGGCCTGGTGGCAGCATTGGTTCCCCTCGTCCCCGGTGAGCCGGGATACCGCGGCCTGGAACTACGCTTACCAAGCCAAAGAGGATTTGAAGGTCAGGCTTAGCAAATAACTCGTAGGGGCGGGGTTTCCCCGCCCAGGGGGGCGAGACGCCGCCCCTACAGGAGATCCGTCATGCCCAAGCAATTCTTCTTCGGGGCCGGAGCCCTTTATGGGTTGGACAATTCCACCCCGACTCCCACCCCCGTCAAATTCGGCACGCTCCAGGACGTCTCGGTGGAATTCTCGGCGAGCGCCAAGGAACTCTACGGCGTCAACCAGTTTCCCGTCCACATCGGCCGGGGCAAGAACAAGATCACCTGCAAGGCCAAGCTGGGCCAGATCCAGGGCGCCATGCTGAACGTCCTCTTTTTCGGCCTGCCCAAGAGCACCGGCGAGCTGCTGGAGGCGCAGGGGGAGGCGGCCGAGGTCCCGGCCGTGTCGCCCTACACGGTAAACGTGGCCAATGCCGCCGCCTTCGCGCAGGACCTGGGGGTGGTCTACGCCGCCAATGGCACCCCGCTGACCCAGGTCCCCAGCGCCCCCGCTGTGGGCCAATACAGCGCAGGCGCCGGCGGCGTCTATACCTTTGCCGCGGCCGACGAAGGCGCGGCCATCCTTATCGACTACCTCTATAACTCGGCCACCACCGGGGGCACCATCGTCATCACCAATCAGCCCATAGGTCTGGCGCCCACCTTCACGGCGGTCCTTACCGGCGTCACCGACGGCAAGACCATGACCCTGATCCTCAACCGCTGCATCAGCTCGAAGCTCTCGCTGCCCACCAAAAACGAGGATCACCTGATCGTGGAATTCGACTTTACGGCGATGGCGGACGACAACGACAATGTGGGCACGCTCACCGTGACCGAGTAAACTCGGCCACGGTGAGAAGGAAAAAGGAAAAAGGAAAAAGGTAAAAGTAAAAAAGAACAACTTCTTTTGCCTTTATTTTGCCTTTTTACTTTTTACTTTTAACTTCGCCAGGAGGCGTAATGGAGAAGGAAAAAGGTAAAAGATAAAAGTAAAAAAGAACAACTTCTTTTGCCTCTATTTTGCCTTTTTACTTTTTACTTTTACCTTCACCGGAGGTGCGATGGAACCGAAAAACGAGGGCGTGCCGCTCAAGCTGGGGGGCACCGATTACATCCTCCCCCCTCTCAATCTGGCGGCCCTGGAAAAATATTGGCCGGTGATCGAGTCCTGGGGAGAGCCGCCGGCTTCCCTGGTGGGCCGCCTCTCCGAGGGAGCGGAGTTGCTGCACGCAGCGCTGGTGCGCAATTACGAGGATCTCACCCTGGCAGAGGTCAAGGAAGGCCTGGACCTGGCCAACTTTCCTGCCGCCCTGGCCCAGCTCTTGGAGGTGAGCGGCCTGGTGAGGCGCCTCCCGGGGGAACCGCAGGCGGGGAGCGTCCCGATTGGGGATACCTCTATTCCCGGGTAATCAGCCTCACCGGCTGGACCTGGGAATACATAGGGCAGCACCTGACGCTGCCCCGCCTTTACGAGATGCAGCGCTACTGGGAGCAGCACCCGCCGGTGGGCGACCTGATGGCTGCCTACTTGGGATATAAGGCGCCTGTAGGAGCGACCGGCCCGGTCGCCCGGGGCGACCCAGCGGGGCGCCCCCACGGCTCCCTCGAGGAACTGATGGCCGCCTTCGGCGCCTCGGGCGGCAAGGTTAAACAGTAGCCAGTAGTCAGTAGCCAGTAGCCAGTAAAACCAACGGCACTAAAGGAGGTCCCTATGCTGCTCTATTTGTTCGAATTTTTATTCCTGGGGCGTCTTGGCTAATTTGGTGGCCCACGCCCTCATCGTATCCTTTGCCTAGGCTTTTTGCCTTTGCCTTTACTGACTACTGACTACTGGCTACTGGGGTTAAACAATGGCTGACGACTCCCAAATCGAAGTTCTCATAAGCGCCCAAGCCGACGCCTTGAAAGACGGCCTTGACCAGGCCAAGACTGCGGTGAGCGACGCCACCGCCGAAATGAAGGGCTCCCTGGAGCAGCTAGCGGCGGCCAGCGCCGTCAGCACCTCTGCCTCCATAAACTCCATGAAGCAAAGCGGGGGAGGCGGCGGCAGCCGCATGGAGGCCTGGCGCCAGGAATTGGAGGAGATCAAGGAGGAGGGCAACCTCCTGGAGCAATCCAAATCCCAGGAGCGCGCCTTCTGGCAGGAGAAATTAGCGCTCTGCCAGCAGGGTTCCGCCGAATACCTCCAGGTCAAGCACCAGCTTTACGAACTGGACATGGCCCAGGCCAAACAGGCGGTTTCCTTGCAAATCGCCACCATCAAGCAGCAGATGGCCTCCGAAAAGGAGTCCACGGCCGCGCGCCTGGCCGATCAGGACCGCATCGTCGCCATCAACGCCGCCTCCTACGGCAAAGACAGCATGAATTATCAAAATGCGGTCCTGGAGAAGAAGAAGATGGACGAGGACGCCGATAAGGCGGACCGGGACCTGGCCGACCAGCACCTGCAAAACTCCCTCAAGCTGGCCCAGATGGATATCGAGGCCCAGAAGGAGAAGATTAATCAGGAAAAAAACCTGGGGATGATCTCCGCCTCCGAGGAACTGGCCCAGCTCAAGGCCCTGAAAGAGCGGGAGATCGCCCTGGAGAACCAAAACTTCGAGCAGCGGGAGGCCATCTGGGCCCAATACCCCAAGAAGATGGCGGAGATCCTCCAGCAGGTCCAGGTCGCCGAGAAGAAGAACGCCCTGGAGATCCAGAAGTCCGAGGGCCAGGCGGCCCAGGCCGTGGAGGACCAGTGGAAGGCGGCCATGTCCCCCATCGACTCGGCCATGAATACGGCCATCAACGGCATGATCCAGGGCACCCAGAATATGAAGAAGATGCTGGACCACATCCTCTCGGACATCCTGGCCTCCTATATCAGACTGGCCGCCAGGAGCCTGCAAAACTGGGTAGCGACCGAGGCGGCCAAGCTGCTCTCCAGCCAAACCACCACCACCCAGGTGGTGGCCGCGCAAACCGCGGCCCAGCCCGAGGCCGACACCGCCCAGGCCCTGTCCGATGTCCAGGCCATCACCGGCTCCGCCGCCCAGGGCGCTGCGGCCGCCTATGCGGCCAATGCCGGCATCCCGCTGGTGGGGCCGGAGATGGGGGCGGAGGCCGCGGCCCAGACCTATGCCGCCATCATGGCCTTCGCCGGGATGGTCCCCGCCGCGGCCGGCGGCTGGGACGTGCCCTCCGACTCCCTGGCCTACGTCCACAAACAGGAGATGGTCCTCCCCGCCTCCCTGGCCGAAGGGGTGCGGGGCCTGGTGGCCGGTGGCGGCAAGAGCGGCGCCGGTGGCGATAATCACGTCCATTTCAACGTCTCGGCCATGGACGGCAACTCCGTCAAAAGTTTCTTCAAGAACAACCGCAACCATATCGCCGAGTCGGTCAAATCCGCCATGCGCGACGGCCGCAGGCTTAAATGATAGTTCAAAGTTCAACGTTCAAAGTTCAACGTTGAAAACCGGATTGCCTTTGACTTTGCCTTTGACTTTGCCTTTAACTTTGAACTTTGAACTTTGAACTTGGAACTCAGCTATGAGCAACGACGTGTTCCCCATGCTCCGGGGCTTCACCTATCCGGTGGTCAAAAAGCCCACCTTCTCCACCATCGAGCAGGAGTCGGTGAGCGGTATTAAAAGACGCATCGCCAACTGGTTATATCCCCGCTGGCAGATCGAGATCCCGGTGGAATTCCTGCTGGACGGCCAGGACGGCGTCGAGGACGTGCAGACCATGGTGGGCTTCTTCCTGGCTCGCCAGGGGCGCTTCGATTCCTTTCTCTTCGACGACCCGGACGACGATTTTATTGAAGGTCAGGAACTGGGGGTCGGAGACGGCCAGACCACCGCCTTTCAGATGGTGCGGGCTTACGGCGGCTTTGTGGAAGGCATGTTCAACCTCAAGAGTGACCCGGCCCCGCTGGTCTATCTCAACGGCACGGCCCAGGCCCCCTCAACTTATACCATCGGCTATTTCGACTCGGGGCTGCTCACCTTCACCAACGCCCCGGCCACGGGGACGGTGATCACCGCGGACTTCGGCTATTACTGGCGGTGCCACTTCCAGGAAGACCTCTCGGAGTTCGACAAGTTTATGAACCAGCTTTGGGAACACAAGGGCATCAAGATCGAGACGGTGAAGTAGCGCCCTGAACGCCCTCGGCGGCGTGTAGGGGCGCCGTTCCGCCGCCCGCTGAGACGTGAGCAGTGTGTAGGGTGGGCATTGCCCACCAGGTGAGCAGTAAAGGCAAAACCAAAAGGAAAGCCCAAATAATGCTCTATTTTTTTGGTTATTTAGCGGGAGTGGTTACCGGCTTGATGGTGGCCGGGGCTCTGGGCGCCAAGCTGGAAAAAGGCTACCGGGCCCATATCCGGCGCCAGATTGAGCAGGAGGCCCTGGACCACGATTGGGTCAATCCTGAACACTGAGCAGTTAACTGACTACTGGCTACTGGCTACTTTCTTATGAAAACCGTCACCCCAGCCCTCGTCGATCTCCTCAGCAGCCGTGATCCGGTGCTGGCCTTCGACCTCTATCAATTCACCCTGCCCGGCGACACGGTGCTCTATTACGGGACCGCCGACGTGCCCATCGTCTATAACGGCAACACCTACGGCGGTTCCGTGCGCTTCGACCGCTCCCAGATCGATCTCAAGGCCGGGCTGGAGGCGGATAGCCTTACGGTCAAAGCCTACGCCAGCCCCACCGACCTGGTGAACGGCGTCCCCTTCCATCAATTCCTGCGCCAGGGCGGCTTCGACAACGCCTATTTGATGCTCTCGCGGGCCTACTATCCGGCCCCGGGGGGCTGGTTTGTAGATGGGTCGTTTACCCCTCCCGGGTGGTTGCAGGCCGGCCAGGCGCTGGCGCCTCCCACCGGCGTCGTCTGGCTCTTCTCCGGCCTGGTCACCGAGATCATCACCGGGGGGCTTACGGCCCAGATCAAGATAGATTCGCACCTCTACACCCTGGACCTGAAGATACCCCGCAACCTCTACCAGCATCTCTGCAACCATGTCCTCTACGGCCAGGGCTGCGGGCTGAACGGGGCCTCGTATGCGGTCGCCGCCCAGGCGCAAGCCGGGAGCACCATCTTCCAGATAGCCACCAACCTGACGGGCTATGCGCCCGGCTATTTTAGCCTGGGGAAGATCCAGTTCACCTCGGGGGCGCTCCAGGGAACCTGGATCGGCATCCAATCCCAGGTGGGGAGCGGCTCCCAGGCCCTAACCCTCACCTTGACACCGCCGCTCCTGGCGGCGCCGGCCCCGGGCGACGCCTTCACCGCCTGGCCCGGCTGCGACCGGGCCCTCAGTACTTGCCAGAACAAGTTTAATAATGGGGGCAACTTCCGGGGCTTTCCCTGGATTCCGGTGCCGGAGACGGCGGATTGAAGTAGCCAGTTGCCAGTTGCTTCTCGGGGGTTTTGAACTTGCTTTCTTTGATTTTGCTTTTGCTGACTACTGACTACTGGCTACTGGCTACTATGGAGGCGAAGCCGACATGAATATCACCGAATCCGGCCAGCGTCAGGCCGTCCTTGCCGAAGCCGAGTCCTGGATCGGCACGCCCTTCCATCACCAGGGCCGGGTCAAGGGGCCCCAGGGCGGCGTCGATTGCGCCATGCTGCTCCTGGAGGTCTTCCTGGCCGCGGGGGTCATCAAAAAGGAGTTAACCGTGAGCAGCGGGCAACAATCAGCAGGGGCGGGTTTAAAACCCGCCCCTACCCGCAGCTCCCTGATTCCCAACTACTCTCAGCAATGGCACCTGCACCGGGGGGAGGAGCGCTATCTGGAAACGATCCGGACCCTGGGCGGCCGGGAAATAAACACCACTCCCTTGCACGGCGACATCGCGGTCTGGAAGATTGGCCGGGCCTATTCCCATGCGGCCATTGTGCTCCTTTGGCCATGCATCATCCATGCGGCGGCCTCGCCGATCAACGCCTGTATCCTGGACAACGCCCTCATCTCGGCCTTGAACCTGGACCGCTATCCGGTGAAGTTCTTAACCGTATGGGGGTAAGCATGAGTTCAAGGTTCAAAGTTAAAGGTTCAAAGTTAAAGGCAAAAGCAATCTGGTTTTCGACCTTGAACCTTTAACTTTGAACTGATTTTGAAGGTTTTCAACCTTGAACTTTGAACTTTGAACTTTGAACTAATTAATGAACAGGAGCATTTCCATGAAAGAAACCGGCACCGTCAAATGGTTCAATGACGCCAAGGGTTACGGCTTCATTAGCCGGCCCGGCGACGACGACCTCTTCGTCCACTACAGCGCCATCCAGGGGGATGGCTACAAGAGCCTGGCCGAAGGCCAGGAGGTGGAGTTCGAGGTGGCTGAGGGCAGAAAGGGGCTCCAGGCAGTCATCGTAAGTAAAAAGTAAGCAGTGAGCAGTGAGCAGAAAAATCAACTGATAACTACTGCTTACTGTTCCGGAAAGTTAATGTGGCAAAAACTTTTCATCGTCTCGGGCGAGCCGAGGGTCCATGAATTACTGCTTACTGCTCACTAGTCACTGCTCACTGCTCACTGCTCACTGCCTTTAGGCGACCCATCGGGTCGCCCCTACTGAGGTTAACATGTCCGGATTGATGGCCGATTCCGCGGCGGGCACCAGCGGCCGCACCGCGGCCAAGACCAGCACCCTCCAGGCCTCCTACCGCGTCACCACCGCGGTGGAGGGCCTAGCCATCCCTCTTTTCTATGGCCGCAACCGTCTTCAGCCCAACATCTTCTTCGCCTGGGGCTGGCAGCCGGTGGCCCAGGCCCAGCCCTCCCAGAGCATGGGCAAGGGCGGCTCCCAACCCGCCGGCGGCACTCAATACGTCTATACCCAGTGGGTCCTCTTCGGTCTTTGCGAAGGGCCGGTCACCGCCATCGGCCGCAACTGGAACGACAAGACCCGGCAATACACCTTCAGCGCCGCGGGCCTGGCCCCAGGCTCGCGCCCCCAACCCCCGGTCCCGGAGCTGCTGAGCGGAGCCCCGGCCCAGGCCCTGGGCTATTACGGCACCGCCTTCTACCACGGCAACATCGATCTGGGCAGCGGCAACTCCATGCCCAACGTCTCCTTTGAGTGCTACGGACCGCTTCCTTATATAGTCGCCACCCCCGTCACCGGCGAGTCCCAGATGCTGCCCCCGGCCGCCACGGCCACCGAATCATATACACTGCCATACACCAATCCGGGCGGGGGGCCTATCATTCCCGTCACCGTGGCCAACGCCGCCGCCTTCATCAGCGATAGCGGGGTTATCTGGGACAACGTCGATGCCAATGGCAACCTTGCTCAGGTCTCCATGACCAAAGTGTCCGGGACTCCGGCGGCCTCGGGGCAGTATGCCGAGGCCGGGGGCGTTTATACTTTTTATGCCGGCACTCCGGATCTTTCGCCCGATTCCCCGGGCTATTTCCCCCCCGATTCCGGCAATGTAGTCATCTCCTACACCTATGTCCCGGCGCCCGCCTTCCAGGTCGTGGCCCAATGCCTGGGGACCTGCACCGAGGAATACACCCTCCCCGACGACAACCCGCTCCAGGTGGTCAATGACGACCTTTGGACCGGAGACGCCGGCGTCACCCTGGCCGGGGCCCCCCTCATCCCCATTCCCTATGCCCAACCCAACCCCCTTTACCCGCCGGTGGTCGCCCAGGGCTATTATACCTGCTTTAACGGCTCCTACTGGTTTAGCCCCCTGGACGCCAGCCAGAATCCCGGCGACCTGGTGATCACCTATTACTACGCCACGCCCGCGGGCGCCACCATCTCTCCCAGCGGCTGCGTCTGGACGGCGGACAACGGCGTCACCTATGACGATGGGACGCCTTTGACGAAGGTTTCCGGCACCCCCGCCGCGGCCGGCCAATACAACGTCACCGCCGGCGCCTACACCTTCTCAGGCTGGGACTGCGGCCGCACCGTCGTCCTTAATTACACCTACTCTACCCTTCTCGACTCCAATCCAGCCGAATTCCTGGTGGATCTCCTCACCAACCCCGATTACGGCTGCGGCTTCGACCCCAGCCAGATCGGCGATATGACCCAGTTTTCCAACTACTGCCTGGCCAACGATTTCCTCCTAAGTCCGGTTCTCGATGAGCAGCAGGAAGCCCGGGAGCAGATCGCCGACATCCTCAAGCTCCTCAACACCCAGGTAGTCTGGTGCGAGGACCGGCTCCATTTCATCCCCTTGGGCGACCAGGTCGTCAGCAGCGCCAAGACCGGCGTCACCTTCACCCCGGACCTCACCCCGGTCCTCGATCTCACCGAAGACGATTTCCTGGAGGACGACAACAACGACCCCATCCAGATCACCCGCAACCCCCAGGTGGACGCCTATAACCAGGTGCAGGTCGAATACCTGGACCGTTACGCCGACTACAACACTACCATCGTGGTGGTCAACAACCAGGCGGCCCAGGACGTTTACGGCCTGCGGCCCCAGGACGTTACCATGGCTCACGCCATCACCGATCCCGACGTCGCCGTGGCGGTGGCCGCCAATATCCTCCAATATTGCCTCTACGCCCGCAACTCCTACCAGTTCAAGCTGGGCCTCCTCGCCAATATCCTGGAGCCCGGCGACTGGATCACCCTCACCAGTCCGCGCCTGGGGCTCAACCAGATGCCCGTGCGGGTCACCGAGATCTCCGAGGACGACCAGTGCACCTCCACGGTCACCGCCCTGGAATGGCCCATCGGCACCGCCCAGGCCCCGGTCTATCCCAGCCAGAACCGCACGCCTCCGGTCCCGAATTACAACGCCCCCCCGGGGGACTGCAACCCGCCGGTCATCTTCGAGCCGCCTTTGGGCCTGAGTGACACTCTTTCGGTTTGGGTCGCGGTGAGCGGCGGTCCCAACTGGGGCGGCTGCCAGGTGTGGGCCTCCTGGGATGGCAGCAATTACCAGCAGATCGGCACGGTCACCTCGCCGGCTCGCACCGGCTTCCTGGTGAACCCGCTCCCCGCGGCCCCGGATCCCGACACCACCGACGTGGCCCAGGTGAATCTCACCGAGTGCGGAGGCGTATTGCTCAGCGCCTCCCTGGCGGAAGTGAACGCCCTGGTCACTCTCTGCTACCTGGCTGGTAGCACAGGCGTCCCGCCTGTGGCTCCCGAATTCATCGCCTACGAAAATGCCGCCCTGGTGAGCGCCTCCATCTATGACCTCAGCTATCTGCGCCGCAACTGCTACGGTTATGGCACTGGCGCCAGCGGCTCGCCTATGGGAATCGCCCACGCCGCCGGCGAGCGCTTCGCCCGGGTCGACGGCTCCGTCTTTCAAATGCCTTTCTCGGTCAACCAGATCGCCCAGACCATCTATTTGAAGTTCCTGTCCTACAACCAGGTGGGCGCCGCCGGCCAATCCCTGGCCGATGTCGAGGCCTATCCCTATCAGATCCAGGGCAGCGCCCTCACCTCGCCCCTCCCCGATATCACCGGCCTGGTGTCGGTTTACCTGGGCTCGCAGCAATACCTCCAATGGACCGCCATCACGCCGGCCCAGGACCCGAGGTATTCCGGGATCGATTACGAGATTCGGGTTGGCGCCATTTGGGCCACGGCTCAAATCCTAACCTATGTCAGCGACCCCGATTTTCTGGTTACGCAGGCCGGCACCTACTGGGTGTCGGCCTCTTATGCCAGCAATGGCGTCATCCTGGCCTATTCCGCCGTCCCCGCCCAGATCGAGGTCGAGGCCGTTGCCATCACCGTCAATGACGTGGTCAGCGTGGATGAGGCCAGCGAAGGCTGGCCCGGCATCCTCACCGCGGCCCAGGTGTCCTCCGGGACCGTGGTGCTGGCACTTGGTCAAGCCGTCGGCTCTTATGCGATTCCCGCCAGCGAGATCCCGGACCTGGGTACGGCCCAGGCCGGGGCCTTGGGCGCCTCCGTGGCCTTCAACAACGTGGTGCCCGGCGCTTCCTTCGATGCCGCCCCGGACGTGGATGCCATCCCCGACGTGGATCAATATGACGCGGGGGCTGGCGGGGAATTCGATTCGGTGCCCGACGTCGACGCGGCGCCGGACTTCGACCAGGCCGGAGGGGCGCTGGCCCAGACCGTCCAGATCCAGGTGCAGTTCTCCCAGGACGGCAGCACCTGGGGAGCCTGGCAGAACTTTACCCCGGGCACTTACGTCTTCCGCATGGTCAACTTCCAGGTGCTCTTGACCCAGGTGGTTCAGGGGGGCGTCACCTTATCACCCGTGGTCACCGACTTCGCCTGGTCCATCTCCATGCCGGACCGCCTGGTCGATGTGGGCAGCATCGCCTGCCCCGCCACCGGGCTGGCCGTCACCTTCACCCCGGCCTTCCAGATCACCCCATCCGTCGCGGTGACCATTCTGAACGCTGAGGCCGGGGACGTGGTGACCTTCCCCACGGCCTTAGGGCCGGCCGGCGGCACGATCATGGTCACTAATGGCGGCACGGGCGTTGCCCGGAACATAAGTTACATCGCCAAGGGCTATTAACAGGAAGGCAAAAGTAAAAAGTAAAAAGTAAAAAAAAATTTAACTGAAGGAGATAGACCCGATGAGACGCTTGCTGCTATTTTTGATTTTTGCCTTTTTCACTTTTGCCTTTTTCCTTTTTACTTTTGCCTTGACTTTTGCTTCCCAAAACCCCCTGGTGGTGCCCGACGGCACCGGCGCCTCGGTGCGCGCCGGGTTCAACAACGCCATCGACTCCCTGAACACCATCGAGTCGGGCCCCAGCGCCCCCACCACTACCGAGCCTTACATGCTCTGGGCCGACACCACCAACAACCTCCTCAAGCAGATGAACTCTTCCAATACTGCCTGGGTGGTCCTCGGTTCCCTGGGTGTCACCAACCTCGGTCTGGAGCCAGCCATCACCCCCGGGACCACTTCCCAATATTGGCGCGGCGACAAGACCTGGCAGACCCTGCCCACCGGCCTGTCTTATCCGGGCGCCGGGGTCCCCCTGAGCACCGGGTCCGCCTGGGGGACTTCCTACACGGTGGGGACGGGGCCCAATGACCTGGTCCAACTTAACAGCGGCGGCCAGTTGCCCGCGGTGAGCGGGGCTTTACTGACCAATTTGCCGTCGACTGGTGGTGGCTTTACCACCCAGAATGTCGTCACGTCGTCTCGAACCCTCGGCACCGTCTATCAAAACACCACCGGCAAGACCATCTGGGTATCTGCCGGCTCCGGCGCCTACATGAGCGGTCAGTGGACCGCCTACACTGATTCATCGAGTTCCCCCGCTACGGAAGTAGGCGTTTCCTACCAGGGAAACGGGAACTGTACGGTCTCGTTCATGGTCTTGAATAACAACTACTATAAGATCACTGCGACAGCGGGCACTTTGGGTTATTGGATCGAGTGGTATTAATTAGGAGCGGCAGACGACGCCTTTACTGGCTACTGGCTACTGGGCGACCCAGCGGGTCGCCCCTACTGGCTACTTTCAAAGGAGGTTTCCCATGACCCTTTGGCAAAAAATCTGGGCCGATCCCAAGACCACCATCCCCGGGATCATCGCCGCCGCCCTCAGCACCCTGGTGGCCCTAGGCATCATCACCCCGGCTGAGTCGAGCCCCCTGCAAACGGCCTTGACCGCCAGCCTCGGCGGCATCGTCGCCCTCTTGGGCCTCTTCAGCAACTGGCCGGCAAATAATAGTAAGCAGTAAGCAGTGAGCCGGTAGCACAGGCGTCCCGCCTGTGGCCCTTATTTGGTGCGCAGTGCGCACCCTACACTACTACTGAAGGAGCTTTTATGGCCACAGGCGCCGACATCCTGCAAAAAGCCCGCACCCGCCTGGGCGATTCCTACGTCTTCGGCGCCCTCACTCCGGTGGGCGCCCTGGACCCCCGGGTCTTTGATTGCTCCAAACTCGCTTCCTGGGCCGTATATCAGGCGGCCAAGCTCATTTATGGCGCCGACCGCGACGCCGGGAACCCCCTGGAGGTTTACGGAGGCACCATTTATTGGAACCGGGACGCCCGCAGCGCCGGCATCATCGTCTCTCTCGAGGAAGCTGCCGCCTCGCCCGGGGCCGCGGTCCTGAGGTTAGGCACCGCCTCCCAGTGCGGCCATATCGTCTTCTCAGACGGCCGGGGGGGGACCGTGGAGGCGCATTCTACCGCAACCGGGGTCATCGTTTCCACCCTGCACGGCCGGCGCTGGGATTTGGGTATCAAGGTTCCAGGGGTCGAGTACCAGACCCCCCCGCCTAATGGTCCGGTCAGGCCTCCAACCGGGCCCATTTACCGCCTCACCCATCCCCTGATGAGGGGTCCGGAGGTTGCCGCCCTCCAGGAGGCCCTGAAGCGGCACGGGCCTCCGGTTTGTGAATCTTTGGTGGCGGATGGGGTTTATGGACCGCAAACGGAGCTTGCCGTTGCCGGGTTCCAACGTTCCCAGGGCTCCCTGGTAGCCGATGGTGAGGCGGGCCCGGCCACTCTGAAGGCCCTCGGAGTCAAAAGTCAAAAGTAAAGAGTAAAAAGGTAAAAGGAAAAACTTCTCCCATGAAAAAACTAGCTGCTGGTCTTTTGCTTTTTTACTTTTACCTTTTGCCTTTCTAAAGGAGTCGATCATGAAAAAACTAAACGCGTTTCTGCTGGTCTTTTGCCTTTTTACTTTTACCTTTTGCCTTTCTGCCCATGCCGGCCAGTGGACCGCCAACGGCTATTTCTACGAACCCTCCCTGGGGGCCGCGGGACCGACGGAATATAACCTGTTCAACCAGGGCCTGGCCAAGGCTGATGCCGAGCTGGCCCTCCTGACCGCGAACGGGAAGGGAGGGGGCAGCGCCAACCTCTCGGCCGCGGCGCCTCTCAGCTATAACTCCGCCACCGGCGCCATCAGTATGCCCCAGGCCGGCGCCGCGGCAGCCGGCTACTTGGGCGCCGCCGACTGGAGCACCTTCAACGCCAAACAGGCCGCCCTGCCAGTTGGCACCGCTTCTCAATACCTGCGGGGCGACCTCACCATGCAGCCCCTCGACGCCGCCGCCGTCGGTTTGACCTTCTCCCAGAGCCTTCTCAACGCGAGCGGGGCCGTGGCTTTGTCCGGGGACTCAACTTCCCCCGGCAATTCCATGCTGTACGGGACCGATGCGTCTGGGGTTAAGGGCTGGTACTCCCAACCCGGCAGCATGACTTGGCCCTCTGCCTCCGGCATCCCGGTCTATGGCGGCTCCGGCGCCTGGGGGAGCAGCCTGGCGGCTCCGGCCAGCGCTCTAGTCGGAGTCTCCGATACCCAGACGCTCACCAATAAAACCCTGACCTCCCCGACCCTGACCACCCCGGCGCTGGGCACTCCCTCTTCCGGCAACCTGGCTAATTGCACGTTCCCAACCCTGAACCAGGATACCACCGGGAATGCTGCGACCGCCACTACCGCGGCCACGGCCACCACGGCGGCCACGGCCACTACGGCCACCACGGCCATGAATTTGTCAGGCAGCACGGCAGGCGCCTTAGTCTATCAGAGCGGCCACGGGGCAACATCATATCTCCCGGATGTGGCCGCCAACCAGCCTCTCCTGTCCGGTGGCGCCGGAACACCCCCTGCCTATGCCGGATATTATCTTTCCGGCACCTCCGGCAACACCTATAATCTGGATGGCTTCGCCACCACGGGCGGGACGCAGACCCTTACCAACAAGACCCTGACTTCGCCAACCTTAACTACGCCGGCGTTAGGCACCCCGGCCTCCGGGAATCTGGCCAACTGCACCTTCCCCACCCTTAATCAGAACACCACTGGCCAGGCCGGGACGGTTGCGACCATCAACGGCTTG
>JBAUPV010000015.1:0-158443 GCA_049580385.1 Desulfobaccales bacterium
GCCCGCGCCCACCGACTCCAACCAGATTGTGGCCGGGGCCAGTTCCGGAGCCTTCGCCCACTGGCGCCTGGGCAACGTCGACTTCAAGATGGGCTTGATCGTCATGGTCGGGGGCATCGTCGGCGGCACCCTGGGGGTGCAGGTAGTCAAGGTGCTGCGGTCCATCGGCAACTTCGAATTCGTCATGAAGGTGGTGTATGTGCTCATGCTGGGGGGGGTGGGCGGCGCCATGTTCATCGAGTCCTGGCGCACCATCAGGCGCAGCCGCGGCGCCGCCGTGGCAGGCGCCGAGGGGATGACGGTCGCCAAGCCGGGCCGCCTCCTGGATAGACTGCCCCTGAAGATGCACTTCCACCGTTCCGGTTTGCACACCTCCGCCATCTTCCCCTTCAGCATCGGCGCCACCGTGGGGATCATGGCGGCCTTGCTGGGGGTGGGGGGCGGTTTCATCATGGTGCCGGCCATGATCTATATCATCGGCATGCCCACCATCGCCGCCATCGGCACCGACCTCTTCCAGATCGTCATCACTTCCGCCAACGTCACCTTGCAGCAGGCCATGGTCAACAGGACCGTGGACCTGTTGCTGGCCTTGATCCTCCTGGCCGGCTCCACCATCGGCGCCCAGTTCGGGGCCATGGCCGGCAAACGCCTCAAAGGGGAGCAGATCCGCATCTTGCTGGCCATCATCGTCTTGGTCATGGCCGCAAAATTATTGCTGGATCTGGTCCTCACCCCCAGCGACCTGGTGAGCCTGGCCTCGGGGGGAGGGGGGCACTAAGATGAAACGGCTCCTGCTTTTTTTAATGGTTCTCTTTCTGGCCGGCGGCAGCACCGGGGCGGCCCTGGCCGCCACCCCCGGAGACCAGCAGGCGGTGGTCACCGCGGCCTCCAAAAACCTCATCAAAATCAACCTCTCTTACAACGGGGACGATATCTACTTTTTCGGAGTCAGCCCCGTCAAAGACTGCGACCTCATCATTCGTCTCACCACGGAAAAGAGCGAAAAGGTCAAACTCTCGGTCAAGGGCCGGGTGGGGCCTTTCTGGATGACGGTGAAGCAGTATGAAGTCAGCCATGCCCCCTTCATTTACAAAATCCACAGCACCAGGCCGGTGGACCAGATCGTCCCCCCGGAAATCGCCCAGGAGCTGGGGATGGGGTATGCGGCGGTGCGGAAAGATATGAAGCTGCACCTCATCCGGGGCGAGGCCGCGCCTGCTGACGCGGACCTGGTCTTCAGGGGGCTGGTTAAGATCAAGGAAAAGGCCAACCTCTATAGCATCGTCTCCGGTCCCCAAGGCCTGGAAGTTGCCGAAGGCCGGCTCTTCAAACACTATTTCCGCTTTCCCGCCGCAGCCACCGAGGGCCGCTACGTGGTGGAGTCCTTTGCTTTCCTGAACGGGCAACAGGTGGGCTACGGCAAGGACGTCATCGAGATCAAGAAGGTGGGCCTGGAGAACTGGCTGACCTCGGTCTCCCAGAACCACCCGACCCTCTTCGGCCTCATGGCGGTGTTCATCGCCTTAGCCGCCGGTCTGCTGGTGGGCATGATATTCAAGAAAGGAGGGCATTGATGGCCGAAGCAAGCGGCAAGCCCATTTTAGTGGCGGTGGACGGCTCCGCTCCCGGTTGGGAGGCCATGGAAACGGCTCTCTATCTGGCGCACCTCCTGAACCGGCCGGTGCACGCCCTGACGGTCATGCAGCGCCGCAAGGCCGGTTATTTCGCCTTCATCGACCGCCATCTGGAAGAGGAGACCCAAGCCTACGGGCAGAAAGTTCTGGAGGAGGCCGGCCAGCGGGGGCAAAAGGCCGGGGTGGAGGTGCGTCCCCACCTGCTGGAGGGCGGGGAGGACGTCTCCGAGGCTATCCTCTCCTTCCTGCAGGGGGCTGGGCCGGTAAAGTTCCTGGTCTTGGGCAGCCACGGCCACAGCTTCGTCAGCCGGCACCTCATCGGCTCAGTCACCGAACGGGTGATCCGGGAGGTGGCCCACCGGGACCTTAAGGTGCCGGTGCTGGTGGTGCCGGCCTCCGCGGCGGCGGAGGCCCAGACCAAGGGGTAAGGCAAACCCTATTTTTCGCTTTATGACACGGGAGGGCGGACCTGTTGGTCCGCACCTTGCTTTTCCGGGCGGCTTAGACTAAGCCGCAGTTTTAGCGGCCTCAGCAGCTTCCGCCGCTAAAATAGAGGAGCACACCCACAACAACCACCATGATTATGAACCATACCATATCTTTCCTCCTTAGCTGCCCAATCAAGCCGAGAGTCCACCGGGGCCCTGTTTGGCCCCTTCCAGATGCCGCTTCAACTCCCGGTTCTGACGCTGCAGCTCCCGCCAGCGCATGGCCTTGTCGATGGCCAGCAGGATCTGCTCCTTGCGGAAGGGCTTGGTGATGTAGTCGAAGGCGCCTTTGGCCATGGCCTCCTCGGCCAACTTCAAAGAACCGTAGGCGGTGATGACCACCACCAGGGCGTCTTCATCCCGCCGTCTGGCCCGGGCCAGGAGCTCCAGGCCGTCCATGCCGGGCATCTTCAAGTCCGTGAGCACCAGGTCGAAGGTCTCCTTTTCCAGGAGGCCGGCAGCCTCGAGGGGGTTGTCGGTGGCCACCACCTGATGGCCGGAATAGCCCTCGACGATCATCTTCAAGAGTGTCAGCATGTCGAGTTCGTCATCGACGGCCAGGATACGTCCCATCTCCGGTGAGCCTCCTCGTTGAGTGCATGGGCAGAGAATTTTCATTGCATTGCTAATCGAATGAATAATCCTGTCAAATAAATAAAAGATTCAACCTCACGGTTTGAAATCGTAGGTTTATTTCCACCTTCTTCCGATGCGTGTCGGAATTCATTAGCGTAATTTATATATTCCGAGAGAATTTTTTTATATGCGTTTGATGCCTTTATCTTTGTTAAAAATAATTCACGATTAGCCGATAAATCTTTCTTGGGACGTTTAGTGATTATTTTTGATAAAGCTTCAAGTCCTTCATAACAGTCTGTGATGACATCGCTTAAGAGCTCAGGGTGTTTATCAGAATGAAGGAAATGGTTAAGCCCCTTCTCAACTGGTTTTAGGACAGTTGAATAATTGTTTTCGCGGAGCCAATCAATTGTATCATTAACTAATTTATCATCAAGAAGCTCTGCTCCAGATTTGATAAATTTACCTTTTGTCCATCTAATCCCAATGTCAACTTCTGATTCATGCATCACTAGTTTTACTAACATATCTAATGATTCCCTGTCACGCCCGTCTAAAGATTGATAAAAAGTTTCTAATGCCAACAAGGTCCGATAAAAATCATCACCAATATGATCTGACAGATCCTTGCTGCGTAAATATTTATCACCAAGTGCGGATACGATTTCAAGATGTACTCCATGACTCTCAATGATCCCTATGTGACGATAAAATTCGTGAAATATTCTATTATATACTCTATTCATAAATCTTTTTCTTCCTTCATCCTGCCCAACTTCAATATTGAACCGATTAATAAATTTCATTTATAACCCCAACCTACAATTTCAATTAATAAGCCTACATGACAATAATTAAAACAGGCTAAAGGTTACGATCTTAACCCCGGTGCAAGGTATGGCCCCCGGTCACGAACTCCTGGCAGCAGCGGTCCGCCGCCTCATCGTCCAGCATCTCCAGGTCCACTACTTTGCTGACCATCATCAAGCGGCCGAGAATCTCCAGGTTGCCCTCCAACGCCTCCGGCTCCAGGGCGTCGGCCCGGGCGATGATGGCATCTTCATCAAGTTCCACCCGGAAATGCAGGTGTTTAAGGACCCGGGCCAGGATGCGCACCCGCCGCCGGCGCCGGGTCAGGTCCGCCCCGCCCCCGGAAAAGGTGAAGCTGATAAAGCTGTTCGCCACGGTCCCCAGGAAGGATTCGAGGGTGGCGAAGTGGAGTCCCAGGCGGTTAGACAGGTTCAGATAATCATCGGTGATAATGGCAAAATTCTTTTCACCGAGGTTTTCCTGGACCTTGGTGTCGGTGGCGGCCCCCGTCCTCCCGGAGAGGAAGCCGGCCAGATCCGCGGGGTTAGGACCCTGCCGGCCCGCCTCGCTGACCCCTTTCCAGTAAGCCAGCAGGGGCCGGGAGCGCAGGTGTTCGGGCCGCACCTGCAACAGGCTGGCAGCGGCGGGGCTCAGGCCGCCCCCCAGGTCGATGAGGTGCAGCTCCAAAGGCAGGTGGCTCACCAGCCGGCGGCCGCCGTCGCCCGCCAGTTGCTCGGCGGACAAACGGAAAATCTCCTCCATGGCCTGGGCGTGGGCAAAGCGGCTGATGTCGTGATAGGTGCGGCAGGCTTCGGGGCGAAAATCTGGGCTCCGGGGATCGAGGAGGTTCAGAGGCGTAATCTGCCTCAAGGAGCGCTCCAGCACCTGGAAGGCCCGGCTCTGGTGCACCCCCTCGCCGCCGCTCTTCAGGTGGCAAACCTCCCGCAATGGCCGGGCCTGGAGCAGGTAGAAAGTTGCATCCACCCCCAGGGCCCACTCGATATCCTGGGGCAGGTGAAAATGTTGGCGCACCTCGCGGCCCAGGGCAGTCAAAGCCAGGACCTGATCCTCCGCCAGGCATGGCCCCAGTCGTTCCGCCGGGACCTCCAGGTCCAGGAGGCCCCCCCCGGGGGCGGGCACGTGCATCCGGGTCTTTTCCCCCACGTGGCTGGCCACCAGCCGGTCCTCTGCCACCGTGTAGATGTCCGGCGCCACCACTCCCTCTACCGCCAGGGACCCCAGGCCGCAGACCGCGTGGATGACGGCTGCGCCGCCGGCCCGGGGGTCGTCGGTATAGAGAACGCCGGCTGCCGCGGCCGTCACCATTTCCATGACCACCACCCCCATGGCCAGCTCCTGGCAGGAAAAGCCGCTGGTATGGCAGTGGTATAGGGAACGGGGGGTGAACTGGGAGGCGATGACCTCCTTATAACGCTCCAGCACCTGAGCCGCGGTGACATTGAGGATGGTATCGAACTGGCCCGCGAAACTGAATTGGCCATCTTCCTCAAGGGGGGAGCTGCGCACCGCCACCCGGTCCGAGGGCAGCCCGCCCAGTTGGCTGGATATGGCCTGCGCCAGCTCCTCGGGAAGCTCCTGGGCCACGATCCGGGCCCGGATGTCCTCCCCGGCCTCCCGCAGGCTCTCCAGGTCCCGGATGTGGGATTGGGAGATAGCCCGGCGGATATAAGTTTCCAGATCCGCGGCTTCAAAGAAAAGCTTTTGGGCATAGGCGCTCACCCCGAAACCCGCGGGGACCTTAAACCCCTGCCGGGTAAGCTCCCCCAGGTTTTCTGCCTTGCCCCCGAAGAACATCCCTTCCCGCACCTCCATAAGGGGCAGGGCCAGAGGCCCCGGGGTGAGAAGGATGCCGACGGCCAGATCAGATGCCAGCCGCTGCGCCACCTGGCGCCGGGCCGCTTCCAGGCCGGTGTAGCGGCCGCCGGACATGGCCAGCAGGGCCGCCACCAGGGTCTCCGCCTTCCGGTCCAGGCGCCCGCAGGCCTGGCGCACGTAACGCACGTCGACTGGGGACTCACCGTTAACCCTGGCCTGGAGGTCCGCCACTATGGCGAGAATGGCGCTATCGGCCTCCAGCAGCTTCTTGTACTCCAAGTAGAGCGCCAGTAGCTCCGGAGGAGGCTCAAGGGAGAGCAGCCGGGAAGACCGGCTCTTGCGACTCAACCAATTTTTCATTTTGGACAGGGCCGCAGCCACTGCTAATTTCCCTTCAAAATTCGCTTATGCCTCTACTGAATTATAATGTAAAGAGGCGCGGGTCTCAATGCAAAAGCCTCCGGACCGCCTTGGGGCTTGAAGCTGGCAAACTCCTTTCCTGCAGATGACCCGGCTGCTGCCTGAGGGGCGCTGGGGTTGCTGGCCCCCGCCCCTGGGGGGCTCAGCCGCCCTGGCTAATCCCCAATCCCTTAACCTGGAAGATATTGACATTTCGGGGTCTTGTGCTTACATTGTCCTTGTGCCAACCCTTTGCCGGTATCGAATCCGGCGCCGGAGGGAACCATGCCCCAATGTCCTCATTGCCAGGCGGAGTATGCAGAAGGCCAGCGTTATTGCAATAACTGCGGCAGTTTCTTGATGCATCCGGAGGAAGGGGACATCTTCTGCCCCCAATGTGGGGTGCGGGTTTCGCCGGGCCAGCAGTTCTGCCACGAATGCGACGCGCCCCTGAAAGCCGAAGACCTCCGGAGGGCTCCAGCGCCGGCTGCCGAGGCCTCTCCGCCCGGCCCGGCTCCGGCTGCCGCCCCCCCGCCGCCGCCCCCGAGTCTGCCGCCCTGGGTCATCGGCACCCTGGCCGGGGCCGCGATCATCATCATCCTGCTGCTTATTGTGATCTTCAGCCGGATCGGGAGCACCCCGGCGCCGCCGTCTCCACCGCCTCCAGCTCTGGCAACACCCGGCGCCCCTGCCGCCAGCCTGCAGGATCAACTGGAAACCGTGCTGTCAACCCTGCGCAACGCCCAGTTGCAAAAGAATATCGACCGCTTCATGAGCGTATATTCTCAGAGCTTTCCCTCCTACGATCTGAAGCGCCAGGATACCCTGAAATACTGGCAGGGTTACGATTTCACCAACTTGGTCTTCACGGTGGACAAAGTCCAGGCCACCGATCCCGACCACGCCACGGCCTCGGTTATCTGGTACGTGGACGTCCGGAACCGTGAGAATAAGGAACTTACCAGCGCCACCCAGAAATATCAGGTGCAATTCGTCAAAGAGAACGGGAAATGGCGCATCATCGGTCTCCAACAGGAGCAATAAGGGAGGAAAGTCATGAAACTATGGCACGGAGCCGGCCTGCTGCTGTTAGGGTTGAGCCTCGCCCTGGTGAGCGCCTGTGCGCAGCCCTCGGGCACCGCCTACCCGGTCAGCCCCACCTATTATTACGTGGTGCCCACCATCACCTACCTGCGCTCCTGCCCCAGCTACGGCGACGAGTGCCTCGTCGTGTCCCCGGTCTACAGCGGTGACCGGCTCCTGGTCCTGGACCGGAACACCCAAGGCTGGGCCCGGGTGCAAATGGACCGCAACGGCGCAGTGGGCTGGGTTTATGGCGACCTGATCACCCCCAGCCCGGTGCCCCCCGGCTATTATGTGGCCTGGACCAGCGTCTATTTGCGGGATTGCGCCGATTACAACTGCCGCGCCGTGGAATTGCTGCACCGGGGTAACCGGGCGGATAAGATTGACGAGGATTACCGCGGCTGGTGGCGGGTCAGGGTAGCCAAATCCGGGCTCACTGGCTGGGTGCCCGCGGCCGCCATGGCCAGCACCCCCGGGCCGCCTTATTTCTACGTGGCGGTGGACGGCCTCGCCCTCCGGGCCGGGCCCAGCACCGGCAACTCCATCCTCACCACCATGAGTCTTAATTCGCGGGTGGAGATGCTGGGCATGAACGCCGGCGGTTGGTCCCAGGTGCGGGACCTGAGAACCGACCGGATCGGCTGGGCGGCCTCCCGCTATCTCGAATCCTTCCCGGTGAGCTACTCCATGCCGGTCCCCAGGAAACGGCCTCCGGCCAAGCAGGAGAAGGCCCAACCGGCGGCAGAAGAGCAGGCGCCAGCGCCAGCCCCGGTGGCCCCGCCGGCCACACCGGCCCCAGCCCCAGCCCCAGCCCCAGCCCCGGCTCCAACCCCGGCCCCTGCCCCAGCTCCGGCCCCGGCTCCGGCGCCCAAGGCCATGTAGGCTATCAGCTATCAGCTAAAGGCAAGAGACCAACAGAGGGTCCCTGCGGCTAAGGCAGGGTCCCTCTGTTATTTTGACCGGTCGCTATGAAGTTGGGCATATATTTGGCGTTGGAAATTTACAAAAATCACAAAATCCAGAAAATCAGAGTATAATGGGCATTCGAGAAGGTTAGGCAAACCGGCGGTGGGATTCGAAGAAAAAGCCCGCCAGCGTATGGACCGGCCACTATGAACCTGGGGACAAGTCTGCTGATTCAAAGATTAAGAAACAGCGGAGGGAACTTCGGCAGCCGGGTTTGACCCTCTTGTCTCCGCAACTCCTCCGATAAAGGAACTTGGCGGGTTGGACTGAGGAATGGAGGACGAATAAGGCAAGAGCATGATTCAACTTAAGAAGAAGCACTGGAAGTCAGTATGAGTTTACTCACGGCAGATCATTTGCGGGGCGCTATTATCCAGTCCTTACGCAAGCAAGGGTATAGGGTAGAGGATGGCGTGATAAATCTGCCTAAGGACAAATCCAAAGATGACTTCCGGGCCTTGAATGAACTGGCAATTCAGAAGAAGTTGGAGAAATCTGGTCCCGGTGTCCGTTCATATGAAAACCGTCTTCTTCAGTACATTGCCAATGGCGTTGAGGTCATTCCCGAAGAAATCCTTCCGAAGATTGTCCTCGTGGAGCGCGAATCTGAGCATGAACTCCTATTTAGGTATGCCTGCCTGCATTGGAGCATCCCTGTTTCTGCAGGATATGGAAGAAGACTACGGTTTCTGGTTTTTGACGAAAACAACGGCAAACTGATAGGACTCTTCGGTCTGGGTGATCCAGTCTATTCCATGCGGGCGCGTGATCAATGGATCGGATGGGAAAAGGAGACCAAAGCCAACAACCTCTATCACGTCATGGATGCCTATGTTCTCGGTGCAGTGCCGCCCTACTCGGTTTTGTTATGCGGGAAACTGGTCGCGATGCTTGTATGCAGCAACGAGGTGAGAAAAGCATTCCGTCGGAAGTACATTGGCAAACAGTCCTTGATTAGACAGAAAACCCGCCCCCCCCACCTCGCCTTGGTTACTACTACATCCGCCCTTGGTCGCTCTTCCATTTACAACCGAATCAATATAAGTGGCCAACAATATTGGACAAATTTGGGATTCACTCAAGGATCGGGGGATTTCCATTTTTCCAATGGAGTTTATGACGACATTCGGGCCTATGTTGAGGAGAATTGTGAACCTACCGCAAAACACGTGGCCTGGGGAACGGGTTTCCGCAATAAGCGTGAAGTAATCCGCAAGTGCCTGTCGCAGATCGGTCTCTCGGCAGACCTCATTTATCATGGTATTCACCGTGAGATATTCGCAGCGCCGCTTGGGAGTGACGCGATCCAGTTCTTGAAGGGGGAAGTCGAACGGCCGTGTTTTTATGACTGGCCTGCTTCCGTGCTGTCAGGATTATTTAAGGGAAGATGGCTTCTCGGAAGAGCAGAGCGTAAACCGGAATATCGTGAGTATAGTCGGGAGCAATATCGGCTCTGGCCGCCAAAGAAAATGTCACAGGAAGGAGGTAGCTGAGCATATGGAAGCCTTCGCGGACCTTCCCGATGCGCTGGTTAGGGACCTCCTTGCCAAAGCCGTACCGGTTGCGGAAAGGGTGTCGCAGAACCTTCAAGCGCTTCGAGACGCTCACACACTCCTGTCTACCGAAGCGCGAAAGCATCGGCTGATTTGTAGAAAGGCAGATCTTGACGTCCCAAGGGAGCCTTCGGTTGTCGGGGTAGACGGATCCTATCAAGTGCATCGTCTTACCGCCTTAGACCTTTGCGCAGCCGCGGCCGTGGCGGTCGAAGGCACCTCGAAAGAGGCAGTCAGATATTGGCCGGAACCCTATCACGACATGTGGGTTGACGGGCTCCCGCATCGAATTGACACGGTCGGCGTCTTGCGCGGGATGATGGTATCGATGGAGATGTCACTCGCCGCCCAGGCCCCCCATGACCTCGTATTACTCGACGGGTCATTTTCCTCCTTGATCATCTATTTAAATCAGGCCCTTACAAAAATCGAGGATTGTGGAAAGACCCTGGCCGACGATTTTCTTGGACGCTGGCAAGGCGGCATGCTCGATCAATTAAAGGGGCTTTTGACAAGTAATAGAACAGTCGCCATGCCGAAGTTTACATCGCGTAATGAATTCCTTCGGGGGAACATGTTGAACCCGCCCGTGACGGTCGATGGCAAAACCTTGGCAACGATAATTTTGAGTCCAGGGGAATATACTCGACCGCTCGCGCTCCATGATGCTGCCGATCCGGGCAGTCAACAGGTTGACCATCTGCCTGAAAAATATTGTCCCAAAAAAGATATGGATGAGATAATGTCTGCGTTAAATGGGCTCTCGGTCATTTACTTCCGGCCTTATGGCTGGCTTCCAGCTCTGAGAATGGGGATTCCATCCTCCATTGCTTGTAGCAATGCATGGTTATCCATCGTCCTGGAAGGTGTCACGCGGCAGTTTTTCAGCCCAGCTGTGATTGAACCATATCCTTTGTTTCTCGCGGACCGAATGGTGAAGAGCCTCGGCTCCGGAGTAGCTGTTATCGAACAGACCGTTTCACAACATGTGGCGGAATCATCCCCAGACATTGAAAATACACTTCTCTTTTTACAGAACTACCGCACCGAAGGTGGCCGAGGAGGTGTTTAATGACGAATGGCCGCAATCAGGATATCGCTGTGGTCGGCAGCCCGTCAACAAATACGGAGCTGACATTGGATCTTCTCCAAGAGGCCACCGAAGAACGTTTAGTTGGTGCGCTGACTGCCTTTCAAGCAACACAGAATGGACAGACAATTGTATCAGTTGGACAGATTGTGGGCATTGAACTGAAGAACCGTTGGCATGAGGATTCTGTCTTTAGGAATCTTGTAAAGCGCACGGGCGAAATCCCTCCCATCACGAACCGGCAAGACACGCGCATAGCTGATTTAGTCGTCGGTGCCACTTTTCGTCAATCAATTAACGGATTCGAACCGGAAGTGTTGGGAATGGTGCCTCCTACAGGAACCAGGGTATATCGGGTCGACCAGCCGCTTCTTACCCGCCTTCTCGATGTCTATCAATCCGAGATATTTTATCTCGGGCAAGCATATGCCAATGAAGTCCTCTACCCCATGTGGTTTAAGCACTTTGGAAGCGGGGGGGGCGGTGCTGGTGAGGCTTATCACTTAGGCGTTTTTGGTAAGACAGGTTCAGGTAAATCTGGCCTAGCAAAGATTATGCTCTGTGCCTATGCTCGCCATCCGCAGATGGGAATACTGGTCATCGATCCGCAAGGCGAGTTTGCGCTTGAGCTTTCGGGAACTCGGGTAGGACAACAGGGATTGCAACTTGATAGGGTAGTTCGCGACCTGGGCCGACAAATTCATGTCTATCGAATCGGAGATCTACAACTCGATGATTGGGGAACCTTCGAGGAGATGCTTATCTCCCTTCGATTCCTGGAACATCTCTCTATACCAAGCGCTTCCACTGAGAATGCAAGACGTGCGGCCGAAGTGATAAGGAACGCTTTGCAAGGGACCCATAATCTGGATAACCTTGGAACTCTCCAAGCCCTTCAAGATGCTCTCAATGCCGTCGACGACCATGACAATGCTGGATTCATTTACACGACACGCGCCAGGGCACAGCAGCTTCAGCAACGCGTTCAACGCATCCTTAATAACCAACAGGCACTAAATGATTTGCTCACGAATTCATGGGCACCCATCTGTCAACTTTTTAGCAGGGGACAGAACAGACAGCGTCTCTTCACCTATCCTGGTCAGCAGCCAGGCATCATTAACATGCTCCTCGGTTCGGCTGGCGTTGCGGGTCCTCGCCCAGTAATTGTTATTGACATTTCTCGGCAGGGAAACCAGCGTTTTTGGACCGAAGAACTTCAGCGGCGTATTCTGGGGAAGCTCCTGAACATCCTAGTATCCCAGGCGACGACGACCTTAAGCACCCAGCAAAGCGCAAACGTATTGGTGTTATTGGATGAAGCCCATCGGCATGCTCCCAGTGGGAGATTAGAGGAAGATTCAGAAGCTAATCGTTTGCGGTCGCTACTGCGCAGGGCAGTACGCGAGACACGAAAGTACGGTCTTGGCTGGTTCTTTATCAGCCAAACGCTTGGGGGGCTGGACCCTGAGATTTTGCAACAGCTTCGGATACTGGCGTTCGGGTTTGGTCTTGCTATGGGCACAGAGTTTGATCGTCTCCGGGATTTCGTGGGTGGTGATAAGCGTTCTTTGGAGTTGTACCAATCATTCCGTGATCCCCAGAGTTTCCCAGCCCGCAATCTGCAGGAATTTCCCTTCATGGCGGTTGGGCCGGTCTCGCCGCTGGCGTTTTCAGGGAAGCCCATTTTCTTCAGCATGTTTACAGATATGGACCGATTTCTTCAGACAAACAGTATGAGCCCGGGTAAAAGAGAAGGTCGGATGTAGCTGAAATCTTGGGTCCTGCAGATAGCGCAGGCCGACATAGACGTATTGCATCGTTGAGTTCCTCCGGCCCGCCTTGTCGTTGTTGTATTATCTCAGAAAGCTGACCGCTGATAGCTGGCAGCCTCCAATCACCCCGCCCCCAAGATATCCCGGATCAAGACTTCGCTGGCGGAGTAAGGATCGTCCCGCCGCGCCAAGATCTCCCGGAGAAGTCCTTCCAGGCGGCCGTCGGCGGTGAGCTGCCGCAGCAACTGGCGGAAGACCCCTTCCTTCAGCAGTTCCAGAAACTCCTGGCGCACCCTGGTGATCCGGGCCGCCTGGAAGGCCTCCGGGTCCATTTGCAAAAACTCCCGGTGGCGCTGCACCGCGTCCATCAGTTCCCCAATGCCCTGATCGTCCTTGGCCTGAGTGAGGAGCACCGGGGGACGCCAGGCCGAGGCCCGCGCCGGATCATGCAGCTCCAGCATCCGCAGCAGGTCCTGGTAAACGCGGGAGGCCCCTTCCCGGTCCGCCTTGTTCACCACCAGGATATCAGCCACCTCCAGGATGCCGGCCTTGATCGCCTGGATATCGTCTCCCAGACCCGGCACGGTGACCACGATGGTGGTATAGGCGGTGGCGGCGATCTCCACCTCATCCTGGCCCACCCCCACGGTCTCCACCAGGACGTAGTCCTTGCCCATGGCGTCCAGCACCGTAATCACCGCCCGGGCCGAGGCGGTGAGGCCGCCAAAATGGCCCCGGGTGGCCAGGGAGCGGATGAAGACCCCTTCGTCCAGGGCGTGGCGCTGCATCCGGATGCGATCCCCCAAAATAGCCCCGCCGGAAAAGGGGCTGGTGGGGTCCACCGCCACTACCCCCACGGTCTTGCCTTCCCGGCGCAGACTTTGAATGATGCGGTCGGTGAGGGTGCTCTTGCCCACTCCCGGAGACCCCGTGATCCCTAGGATATGGGCCCGGCCGCCCTGACGGTACAGCTCTTTAAGGACCTCCCGGGACGCAGGCACGCCATCATCCAGTTCCCGCATCAGCCGGGCCGCGGCCCGCACCTCTCCCCGGAGGACCTGCTCCACCACCCTGGGGGTCTTGTCCATACAGCCTCCCATCCGGCGGGGGCGAGAGACTCCTCAGCATCCCCGGCCCAGACTTATCCGATATATATATGGCACCCCAACCCTGATGGCAAAGAAAAACCGTAAAAGTAGTTTGCCCGGGGCCGCTCACCTCTGTTACAATGGCCGCCAGGAACGGCCACCCCCATGCGCAAACCGTTGCAGCGACTCTACCAGCTCTTTTCCCGCGAGGACCGCCTGCTGATCCTTATCTACCCGGACCCGGATTCCATCGCCAGCGCCCTGGCCTTGAAGCGCCTCCTGTGGCACCGCCTGGCTTCCTGCGCCATCTCCACCATCTGCCCCATCACCCGTCCCCAAAATCTGCGTCTGGTGAAACTCCTGGAAATTACCCTGACCCCCCTTAAGGAGATCGATCCCGGGGATTTTACGCGCACGGCCCTGGTGGACAACCAACCCGGGCACCGGAAGGACTTCGACGCCTTTCACTTCGACGCCATCATCGACCACCACCCCCGCCTGCCCGGCACCCAGGCGGAATTTGTGGACATCCGTCCGGAGTATGGGGCCACCGCCACCATCATGACCGAGTATTTACGGGAGGCCCGCATCACCCCTTCGCTGAAGCTGGCCACCGCCCTTTATTACGCCATCAAGACCGACACTGCCGATTTTGAGCGTCCCGCGGTGGAAGCTGACATGCGGGCTTTTCACTACCTCTTCCGGTTCATCCGCCAACCCGTGGTGCGGCGTCTCGAATCTTCGGAATTCAACCTGGACATGCTGCACTTCTTCCGGCTGGCCCTGAACCGTTACTGCCTCCGGCAAAAACGCATCTATGCCTTTCTGGGAGAGGTCACCGCCCCGGACATCCTGGTGATCCTGGCGGACTTCTTCCTCAGGGCCGGAGAGATCGCCTGGACCATCGTGGCGGGCATCTATGAGAAGCAATTGGTGGTGATCTTTCGCAATGACGGTCTTCACAAGAACGCCAACCGCCTGGCCGTCAAGGCCTTCGGCCAGTTGGGCCAGGCCGGCGGCCATCTGGCCAGCGCCCGGGCCGAGGTCCCCCTGGAAAAGCTCGATCTCAGCCCTAAGGCCCCCTGGCAGGACTGGCAGAACTACCTGATCCGCCTGGTGGAAAGGCAGCGGCGGCTGAAGGCTCCTATCTGCGGCCCGGGGGCTCCCAAGCTGGGGCCTCGGAAGAGTAAGGGAAACCCCGGGAATGCCGCTGAATCAGGGGTGCAGCCGCCAGCGCCCCCGGGGCCAGGGAGGTCCGTATGAAAAAGGCCTTGCTGTTGGTGGATATCCAGAACGATTACTTTCCCGGCGGCCGGATGGAGCTTACGGGGATGGAGGAGGCGGCCTCCCAGGCCCAGGCGTTGCTGGCAGCCTTTCGCCGCCGGCAATGGCCCACCTATCATATCCAGCACATTTCGACCCGGGAAGGCGCGGCCTTCTTCCGGCCCGACACCCCGGGAGTGCAAATCCATGCCAGCATCGCCCCGCGGCAGGGGGAGACGGTCATCAGCAAACACTTCCCCAACAGCTTTCGGGACACGGGCTTGAAGGAGCGATTGGCCGCAGCCGGGGTGGGAGAATTGGTAATTTGCGGGGCCATGAGCCACATGTGCATCGATGCCAGCACCCGGGCCGCAGTGGACCACGGATTTTCCTGCGTAGTCATCCAGGACGCCTGCGCCACCCGGGACCTCAAGTTCGCCGAGACGCTGATCCCGGCCCGCCAGGTGCACGGCGCCTTCATGGCAGCCCTGGCTTCCTTTTATGCCAGGGTGACCTCTCGGGAAGAGTTCCTGCGGGACTGAAAATAATGGAAACCGGGGGGACCCCATCGAAAACCTGAATGAAGTGCGGGAGAGCCGTCCGATGAGGAAGAGCCACGTTATCATTTTAATCTCTCTACTGTTCGCCCTGTGCCTGCCGGCCTGCAACCAGGCTCCCCAGCCCCGGGAATTAGTATCCGCGGCGGGCCGCTTTGCGGTGATGACGCCGGTGACGCTCACGGAGAAGGTGCAACCGCTGGAGACCCAGGGCGACCAGATCGACCTCCATATTTTCTCGGGCCAACTGGGGGATACCGGTTACTTTGTGAGCTATTGGGATTATCCCCCGGGCCTGGTCCAGCCGGACAAGCTGCAGAAGATGCTGGACGCCAGCCGCGACGGCTCGGTGGCCAACGTCGGAGGCAAGCTGGTCCGGGAAGAGAAGATCACCCTTATGGGGACCGGGCCGGGACCTGGTCATCGATACCGGCAGCTCAGCGGGGCCGGGGGCGCGGCTGCTTAGGGGCCGGCTGTTCATCGTCGGCAACCGCATGTACCAAATCATGGTGGTGACCCCCAAGAATCAGAAAAGCAGCCCCGAGACCGAGGCCTTCTTGCAATCCTTTAAATTGTTGGGCGGGCCGCCGCCGGTTTCGCCCTCGTCCCCGCCCGCCGAGAAACGTGACTGACTGGGGGAAGCATCCATTAGCCTGACCAGGAGGAGATTATGAAGATCATGCCCTATACCGCCGCCCCGGTAACCGAGTTCTCCCAGGGCGCCGCCCAGGGAATCGCGGCCCGGGTGGTTATCGGCAAACAGGACGGCGCCCCCAACTTTTGCATGCGGGTCTTTGAGATCGCCCCGGGAGGGCATACCCCGAAGCACGCCCACCCGTGGGAGCATGAGATGTTCATTCATGGGGGAAAAGCCGAGATCTACGGCTCGGGCCAGTGGCGCCCGGTGGCGTCCGGCAACGTGGTCTTTATCCCGGGCCAGGAGGAACATCAAATCCGCAACCCCGGTGAGGAGTTGTTGATCATGGTCTGCCTGGTCCCGTCCGGGGCCCCGGAATTATGAGGGTTGACGATCTGAGGAAACGAAGATGGAAAGCACGGCAGAACCGGGGGTTTATAAGTTATACCTGTCGCCTGGCCTGAAGCTGCAGCTGGGGTTGGTGGGTTTGGCATTTGCCGGGGTCGGCATCGCCATGATAGGGGTGCCGTTACTGGTTCATACGCCCAAGGCTCACCCTCCCCTGTTCTGGGTATTTTTCCTTGCCGTTATTTGCATAGTGCTGTTTTCCTTCCTCCGCCTGCCGCACCGGATAACCCTGGCTCCGGATGGCGCCGTTGAGTTTATCAGTATCCTGCGGCGACGAATGCTGCGGGCCGAGGAGATCAGGTCCATCAAACCCTCATCCCACCTTGGATTTTTCCTGGTCAGAACCGATGGCGCCAGGATCCGGTTTCTGGCGCAATTCGACAATTTCCACGACTTTCTGACCAGGCTCCAGGCCCTCAATCCAAGGGTGGAACTGCGGGGCTGTTAGACCTGGACCCGAGGGGACAGTGATGCTGCCAGTCCGGCCACCCCGGGTGGCCGTGACCTTGGAGAGCGCTGAAGCTTCGCCCGAACCCCCACACACGCCTGCCTCTCAAGGCTCTACCCCGATTCCCCGGCCTCCTCCCCAGCCAGCACCAGGTTGACGTGGCGCCGCCGCAGGTCCACGTGAGCCACCGTAACCCGCACCCGATCCCCCAGGGCGAAGCTGGCCCCGGTTTTGCGGCCCGTCAGGCGCATCCGCACTTCATCGTAGCGGTAGTAGTCGTTGGGCAGGTCCACCAGGCGCACCAACCCTTCGGCAAAGACCTCGTCCAGGGTGACGAAAAACCCGAAGGCGTTAACGCCGGCGACCATCCCGGAGAAGGTTTCCCCCACCCGCTGGGCCAGGCAACGCACCTGCATGCGGGCCAGCATCTCCCTCTCCGCCTCTATCCCCAGGCGCTCCCTCTTATTCAGGTGGAGGGCGGCGGCCTCCAGGTCCTCCGGCTCCGGGGAAGGCGTTTTACCCTTGCGGCCGGCGAGCCTGGCCAGCAACAGGCGGTGCACCACCAGGTCGGGATAGCGCCGGATGGGCGAGGTGAAATGGGTGTACCACTCGGTAGCCAGGCCGTAGTGGCCCAGGGCCTCCCCGGCGTAGCGGGCCTGCTTCAGGGAGCGCAGCAGCATGAGCTGCACCATGGGGGCGAGCGGGGTGCGGCGCACCTCCTCCAGGAAGCCCCGCAATACCCGGGGGTCCCTCTGGGCCCCCTTGGGCAGAACGAAACCCAGGCTTTTGAGAAAGGCGCCAAAGGCGATCATCTTGTCGGCGGTGGGCCGTTCGTGCACCCGGAACAGGGAAGGCTCCCCTAGAAAGACCGCCACCGTCTCGTTGGCTGCGATCATGAATTCTTCGATTATCTGGTGGGAGGTGAGCTGGTCCACCCGGCGCACGTCCACCGGCCAACCCTTTTCATCCAGGACCACCTCCGCCTCCGGGAGGCTCAGCAGCAGGCTCCCCCGCTCCTCCCGCCGCTCCCGCAGCAGGGCGCAGAGTTCTTCCATCCATCCCAGCATCTTGAGAAATTCCCGGTATGACCGCCGCAGGTTGCGGTCTTTTCCCGTCAGCAGTTGCTGCACCAGGCGATAGGTGAGGCGAGCGTGGTTGCGCACCAGGGCCCGGCTGAACTCGAAGTGCTGCAGCCGGCCGCGGCGGTCGTAATCCATGATGACGACCACCGCCAGGCGATCGACGTCGGGCTTAAGGCTGCAGAGCTCGGTGGCCAGCCGCTCCGGCAGCATGTGCACGGCCCGTTGGGGAAAGTAAACGCTGTTGCCCCGCTCCCAGGCCTCCCGGTCCAGGGCCGAACCCGGAGCCACGTAGTGGCTGACGTCGGCGATGGCCACGGTCAAAGTGAAAGAGCCCCCGGGTTTCTTCTCGATGCAGATGCCGTCGTCGAAGTCCCGGGCGCTTTCGCCGTCGATGGTCACCAGGGGAAGACCCCGCAAGTCCAGACGGTCCTTGAGAACCCGGGGGGACAAATCGGCAGGGATACGTTCGGCCTCGGCCAGGGCCTGCGGCGGAAATTCGTCCGGCAGCCCATATTTGAGCAGAACCAACCGGGTCTGGACTTCGGCGTCCTCCACCGCCCCCAGGACCTCGGTGATAGCGCCCTGGGGATTGAGGTGGGCGGTGGGATAGTGAGTCACCGCGGCCCGCACCATCTGCCCGGGCTCTGCGCCTGCCAACTGCTCCGAGGGGATGATCAGGTTGAAGATGAGGTGCTCATCTTCGGGTTCCACGTAATAGACCTGGTCCGCCAGGCACAGGAGCCCCAGGACCTCCTGGAGGCGGCGCTCCAGGATGCGGATCACCCTTCCCTCCCGGCGGCGGCCCCGGTGGCCCTCAATCCGCACCACCACCCGGTCGCCGTGCCAGGCCTCCTTTAAGTTCACCGCGGTGAGGTAGATGTCTTGTCCGCCGCCGCTCTCCGGGGTGACGAAGCCGAAGCCGTCGGGGTGCACCGAGAGCTCTCCGGCCATCAGGTTCATCTTTTCCGGCAGGCCATAGCGGCCGCCCTTCAGGGAAACCAGCCGGCCCTGGGCCACCAGGAGTTCCACTGCGGTGTTGACCGCCTCCGCCTGGGCCGCGTCCGCCTTCATTGCCTGAAGCAACTCCTTGGGCAGCAAGGGCCGGGCCGCCTCCTGAAAGGCGCACATCACCTGCTCTTCCCGTGAGGGCCGCCGCTTTTGCCTTCTTCTGGGACTCATTTCTCTCCCCTTGCCGGTTGCTTGGAGGCTTCTACGTCCCCGCCCCGGTCACGAGACCGATGTCTCACCCGGTTCCGTCCCGGTTGCTGTCGCTGCTGTTGTCGCCGCTGCTATCAGTTTTGGACGGGGGCGTCCAGTTTTTGGCAGCATAGAAAAGACCGGAAGATATTAAGATAGTGGTACAGGCTACTATGAAGGCGAGCGATTTACCGTGCCACAATCCGTCAAACCATCGCCTTAAGTCATCCAGAAGCACATTGGCCCCGCCACCGTAGAGTTCCATATCCCGGGAATACGCCTTATAATCTTCAGGGTTCATCGGATAAACCGATCCATTCCCTTGATCGTAACCCAAGACCTCGCCGGTATAGTTGCCAGCGGTCAGATAAATCAGGAGGGCGCCAACCAGGCCGACCAGCAGGATAAGAACGCCAATGCGGTTAAGGCAAGCAGGCAGGTTTTCATTTTCGCATTTCATATAATGCTTGGTTTTATCACATACTTCCATAAAGGTCGATTCATTCCAACCGGATTCAGCCGCTGAGCCGCCTCTTCGCCATCCCAGGCTTGCCAGCCTGCGCACCTCTACGGCTGCGTATTAATTTGTGATTTCAGCAATAATTCTATATAATTTTTTCTATCACATCTGATCTTATTGCCCGGAAAGGCGGCGCCTGCGGATGGCAGGGTTGCAAATCGAATACTTAGAGAGGTTATCCCCGGCCCGGAGGGAGATTATCCTCGGGCGCTCCCGGGGAGACGTGTCCGAGGTGCTGGCCCAGGTGGCTCCCATCCTGGCCGCGCTGCGCCGGGAAGGGGACGCCGAATCTCTGCGGCAACACCGGCAGTTCAAGGCCGATCTCACCCTTGGCGACCTGGAGGCCTCCCCGGAGGAGATCGCGGCTGCTTACCGGGCCGTTGAGCCGGACGTGCTGGCGGCCCTCAAGGCGGCAGCGGCCAACATCGAAAAATTTCACCGGGCCCAGCAAGAGCGGGAGATGTGGGCCATGGAAGTGCAGCCCGGCATCCTGGCCGGACGCCTGAGCCGGCCCCTGGCGCGGGTGGGCTGCTATATCCCCGGGGGACTGGCCTCCTATCCCTCCAGCGCCCTGATGACCATCATCCCCGCCAAGGTGGCCGGGGTGCAGGAGATCATCGCCGCCACCCCGCCGGGGCCGGAGATGGCCGTGAACCCCGCCACCCTGGTGGCGGCCCACCTGGCCGGCGCATCCCGCCTTTTCAAGATCGGCGGGCCCTGGGCCATCGGCTCCCTGGCCTACGGCACGGAGCTGGTGCCCCGGGTGGACAAGATTGTGGGACCGGGCAACAAGTACGTCACCGCCGCCAAGCTCCTGGTCTTCGGCACCGTGGCCATCGACTCCCCCGCCGGTCCCAGCGAGGTCCTGATCCTGGCGGATGAGACCGCCGAGCCCCGGTTCCTGGCCATGGACTTCCTGTCCCAGGTGGAGCACGACCCCGAGGCCGCCGCGGTTCTGGTCACCCCTGCTTCCGAGCTGGCCCAAAAGGTAGTGGAGATCATCAACTCGGAGCTCCCCCACCTGCCCCGGCGGGAGATCATCGAGGCGGCCCTGGCCCTTACCAAATACTCCGCGGTGCTGGTTGCCGAGACCCTGGAGGTGGCGGTGGCGTTCGCCAACCTCTACGCCGCCGAGCATCTGCAGATCGTCACCCGGGAGCCCTTCGCCCTCCTGCCCCGCATCCGCCATGCCGGCTCCATCTTTCTGGGGCCGTACGCCCCGGTGCCAGTGGGGGACTATGCCTCCGGGACTAACCACGTGCTGCCCACCGGGGGCTGCGCCCGGATGTTTTCCGGTCTGTCGGTGGACGATTTCATCAAAAAGCCCACCTTTCAGCATCTCTCCCGGGAGGCCCTGGCCGGCCTTAAGGACACGGTGATCACCCTGGCGGAGAGTGAGGGGCTGCCGCTCCACGCCCGGGCGGTGGCCGAGCGCTTCCGGTACACCTGACCCGGGAATTTTTGGTTAGCGCCTAACCGAGCCGCAGGATAAAAGCCATGCCCACCGAAAAATCACCCACCCCGATCATCAGCGTCGCGGACCTCACCGACGTCCAGAACCACATAAGCCCCCACACCATCGATATCGACAAGGTAGGGGTGAAAAACATCTCCTACCCCATCATGGTGCTGGATAAATTCAAGGGCACCCAACACACCGTGGCCCGGATCAACATGTACGTCAACCTGCCCCATCGCCACAAGGGCACCCACATGAGCCGTTTCATCGAGATCCTCAGCGAATTCCGCCGGGAAATCAGCCTCAAGAAGATCGGCCCCATCCTGGAAGAGACCCGCCGGCGCCTGTACGCCCAATCGGCCCACATCGAGATGACCTTCCCCTATTTTATCGACAAAGAGGCCCCGGTAACCGGGGCCCGGGGTTTGATGGAATATATCTGCACCTTCACCGGGGCGCTTTACGAGGACGGCCGCCTGGACCCGGTGGTGGGGATCACCGTGCCCATCACCACCCTGTGCCCCTGCTCCAAGGAGATCAGCAAGGTGGGCGCCCACAACCAACGCGGAGAGGTGCGGGTGCAGGTGCGCTACCACAAATTCTTCTGGATCGAAGACTTGATCCGTATGGTGGAAGAGTCGGCTTCCTGCGAGGTTTACGCCCTGTTAAAGCGGCGGGATGAGAAGTTCGTCACCGAAAAGGCGTACTCCAACCCGATGTTTGTGGAAGACGTGGTCCGGGAGATTGCCCACCGCCTCGGCCAGAACGACAACTTTTTCTGGTTCGCAGTGGAATCGGAAAACTTCGAGTCGATTCACAACCATTCCGCCTACGCCTATATCGAGTCCCCCCACTAGCCAAACCATTTTGCGAAAATCGAGCGATATTCCTGATTGAGCCAAATGGTCCAGGGGACGCCGGTTCCCTGCTTACCTCCTTCACAGACCCCCCTCTTTCCGTTTAGGTAATTATGCCTAGTTCGGAATAGGCATTTCTGCCTATTGGTTTTAATCCCGAGGATTATTATTTTTTAAAAGGGAACTGATAATAATGTTGTCAAATTAATTGGTTAGTCATCTCGGGCGCCATGGCTAACTTGGGGTGTCGGCGTCCGCCACGCTAATTTTCATCCAAAAAACTTCAAATAATAAATAAGGAGAACCATATGAGCTGCTTTGAAAAGGTGCACGGCGGTTACAAGGTGGACGGTCTGGAGCTGAAGGCCGCCAACTGCGGGTGCGGTGGATTAACCGGCCCCGGCGGCAGCGGCACGGGAGATTGTTGTTTCACCTATTCCCGGGTTAAAGTCGCGGGCGATACCCTCAAGTATTTTGGCAAATATACCACGCCCAACACCAGCAACAACTATGAGTGGGGCTATAAGGTTAAGAAGGACGGCCACGAGGTGGAGGTGCAGATGCTGGACACCCGCGGGCCCAAGAACTTCAAGTTCGGGGGCTCCCCGCCGCCGCCTCTGTCCGCCTGGACCAGCAAGGGTTGGCAGGTGGTGAACCAGTTCGAGCGCCCCGTGGAGGGCACCGGAGAACCCCTGCCCGATTGGTGCGCCAGCTCCGAGTCGGCCTGCGAACGGCCGCCGGTGGAGATCGAGGAGGGTAAGGGATATAAAACCGGTAAGGGATGCAAGTGCTGCTGATCGGTTCCCCAAAAGACGCACCCAGGCGTTACGGAATTGCCGGTTGCCGTCACTTCTGAAAACTCAGGGGGTGGGACGGCGGCCTGAGGAATTCATCTGGGGGTGAACCGGAGAGGGGAAGGTTCGGATTCAATCCGGGCCTTCCCCGATTTGCGTAGCGGTCGGCTTTCAGCTTTCAGAAATCAGTTAAAGGCAAAAGACCACAGGTTCGGCCAGCCTTACCTTATTTTACCGGCTCTGGCCGGTTCTTTCCCTACCGGGCACGGGTCTTGGGCTCTCCCCGGCCTTGCCCCCCAGCAGCTTCTCCAGGTTGGGGTCCGGCCTCAGCCACTCCACCTTGCCGGTATCCAGCTCATAGTAGGCCCCCACGAGTTTGGTGCTGCCGGCTTTCACCGCGGCCTTGATCAGGTTGCTCCTTTGCAGGATGTCTTTCATGGCCTCCCAGACGTTGTCCTTGATGGCGGCCGCCAACAGGGCTTCCCCGGTGACCCCCGGATTCTCCTCCCTGGCCCTGGCCACTGCCGGCTTAATGGGAGCCAGGAGGGCCGGGAGGCTGCCCCGGAGGTTGGCGTTTTCCAGCACTGCGTTCACCGCCCCGCACTGGCTATGACCCATGACCACCACCAGTGGGGTGCTGAGATGTTCCACGGCGTATTCCAGGGAGCCGATTTCATCGGTGGCGGCCACATTACCGGCCACCCGCACCACGAAGAGATCGCCGATCCCCTGATCGAAGACCAGCTCCGCCGGCACCCGGGAATCAGAGCAGGAGAGCAGCGCCGCCAGGGGGTGCTGGCCTTGCGCTGCGGTCAAGGCCCGGATCTCCCGGCCCTGGTGGGGGTGAAGGGGCTTTCCCTCCAGATAGCGGGCATTCCCGTCCTGGAGGACCTTTAGCGCCTCATCGGCAGAGATCGCCGGCCCGGCTCCGGGAGGCGCGGCCCAAACTTCCTCGGGAAATGCCAGATTCCGTCCGATCCCGGCTACCAGACCCATAGCGGCCATATACCTGAGAAAATCGCGGCGGTGCATTTTACCTTCCTTTAGCTATCCTTGGGCCGGCCGAAAAGATGGCACACCCGCTCCCGGAGCTCATCATCTGCCGCAGGCCGGGGGCGGCGCCCCGGTCTCGGATTTGGTGCCGGTCTCTTCTTCCCCCTTCATCAGCTCCCGGGCCAGTTCCATCATTTGGCGCAGCCTCTGGTCTACCCGGGCATTGAGGGTGCCGGCCTCGAAAGAGCCGTCGGGCTGACGCTGGCCCGCGGCCACGCCGGTTAACAGCTCCATGGCCTCGTCCACGTGACCTACGGCCCAGACGTGGAACTTCCCCGCCGCCACCGCCTCGACCACCTCTGTTTTCAACATCAGGTCCTGGACGTTGGCCTTGGGGATGATGACCCCCTGAGTCCCATCCAGACCCCGGGCCTTGCAAACCTTATAAAAGCCTTCAATCTTCCAGTTGACCCCGCCGATGGGCTGGGCCTCGCCCCGCTGGCTCACCGAACCGGTCATGGCCATATTCTGGGCCAGGGGCGCATCCGCCAGGGCGGAGAGCAGGGCGGCCAGCTCCGCCATGGAGGCGGAATCGCCTTCCACCAAGCCGTAACTTTGCTCGAAGGCGAGGCTGGCGCTCAGGGTCAGGGGCTTATCCTGGGCGAAGCGGCTCTTCAGGAAGCCCGCCAGGATCAGCACCCCTTTGTTATGGATGTTTCCGGAGAGTTGGGACTCCCGGTCGATGGCCACCACCCCTCCCCGGCCCAGGGCGATGGTGCCGGTGATGCGGCTGGGCCGCCCAAAGGCGTGGTCCCCCAGGGCATAGACTGAGAGGCCGTTTATCTGGCCCACCACCTGGCCCGAGGTCTCTATGAAGAGCATGCCTTCGTCGATGAATTCCTGCAGCTTCTCTTCCGGCAGGTCGGCCCGGTAGGTCTTCTCGGCAATGGCCTTTTCCACGTCGGCGCCTAAGACATTCTTGTGGGTATTGTTCCGGGCCCAGTAGTTGGCCTCTCTCAGGGTGTCCAGGACCTCCATGAGCTGCAGGGTGAGCTTGCTCCGGTGACCGGCCAACTCGCCGGCATACTCGATGAGGCGGGCCATGCCGGTCTTGTCCAGGGGCAGGAGTTCCTTTTCCTTGCAATACCCGGCCACCAGGGCGCAAAACTTCTTAAGATGGTCGTCGGTTTTCTGCATTCGCCAGTCGAATTCGGCCTTGATCTTGAAGAACTTCTGAAAGTCTTCATCGTAGGTATAGAGAATCTGGTAGGTGTAGGGGTCGCCAATGAGGATGATCTTGATGTTCAGAGGAATAGGCTGGGGCTGCAGGGTGCGGGTAGTGATCAGCCCGTACATCTCCATCGGGTCTTCAATGCCGATTTTCCCGTTTTTCAGGCAGCGCTTCAAGGCCTCGTAGGACATGAACCAGCGCAACAGATCCATGGCCTTCAGGATCAGGTAGCCACCGTTGGCCCGGTGCAGCGAGCCGTTGCGGATCAGGGTAAAGTCGGTCACCAGGGCGCCGAATTGGGCCCGGCGTTCCATGGCGCCGAAGAGGTTGGGATAGGTAGGATTGTTTTCGAAGACCACCGGGGCGCCCGTGGTTTCGCTGTGGTCCACGAAGACGTTCACTTGGTACTGGGTAAAGCTGGGCTCCGGCATGGGGAAGGGAAAGGGGCCCTGGGTCCCCGGCCGCCTTTTTAAGTCTTCGATGTTCTTCAGGACATCTTCCTGGACATCGTTGAGATAGGCCAACACCTGGGGAAGATCCTTATACTTCTCCCTAAGCTCCTCCATGAGGTGTCCCACCACGTAGAGGGCCACGTCCTGGTCCAGCTTTTTCTCCTTCTCCTGGTATTCCTTCTCCATCTTGCGGATCTTGCGGATAGCGTCGTTCATCACCGTATGGAGCGCGGTCGACTTAGCCCGCAGCTTTTCCCGCTCCTCGTCGCTCAGGGCCTTGAGCTCCTCTTCGGCCAGGGGCTTGCCGTCTTTGCCCGGGAAGATCATCAGCCCGGTGGGCGAGATGTTGAGAATGAAGCCTTCCTCTCCCGCCTTGGCGTCCAATTCCTGGAGAATGGCGTTGCGTTCCTGCGTGATGGTGTGCATCAGCGCTTCCCGGCGAGTGGAGTAATCCTCGCTTTCGAACACTTCGGGAATCTGCACCCTGAGAGTGGAGATGAATTCCTCCATGTCGGCCTTGAGGACCCGGCCCTGGCCCTTAGGCAGATTGAGGCTCTGGGGCTTCTCCGGGTCGCGGAAATTATGGATGTAGATATAATCGGGAGGAGAAGGTTCCTTGGCCGCCAGCTCCTCCAGGTAGCCCATGATGGTCTCGGTTTTCCCGGCCCGGGGCGGCCCGGCCACAAAGATGTTGTATTCCAGGTCCTTGACTCCCAGGCCGAACTCCAGGGCATGGACCGCCCGGTCCTGAGCCACCACCCTTTCCTTCAAAGGAGTGAGATCCAGCGTGGTATCGAAACCGAGGCTGTCAGGGTTACAAACGGCTCGCAGACTTTCCGGCTTCAGTTCCCAGCGGTTAGCTTTTGCTGCCATTAGTCCTCCTCAAATTGAACTCTGATCAGGTATTTCTTTAAGGGGCCGCCAGGGACCGGGGCGGCGGCTTAGCCGGTCAATTCTTCCAGGCGGGTCAAAGGGCACACCTGGGGGTCGTGAAAATCGGGGCCTTCTATCTGGATGGTGTTGTGCTCCAGGCCGAAGCGGCGCCGCAAGATCTCTTCCAGTTCCCAGGTGAGGCAATCCCGGTCCGGGGGATGGTCCACCGTCACATGGACGCTGGTGGCAAAAATACCCGAGGCAATGGTCCAGACATGCAGATCGTGCACCAGCTTCACATCCGGGTGCCCCTCCAGGGCCCTTTGCACTTGAGCCAGATCGATGTGCCGGGGGGTGGCCTCCATCAGAATCTCGGTGGCCTCCCAGACCAACTGCCAACTGCTGGCTACGATCAGCACCCCCACCACTATCCCGGCCAGGGGGTCGAACCACTGCCAGCCTCGCCAGATGATGGCCAGACCCGCCAGCACCGCGGCAAAGGAGGCGAAGGAATCGGACAGCAGATGGATAAAGGCGGACCTCAGATTGAGGCCGCGCTCTGCGGCGGGCCTGAGGACGTACATCCCCAGCAGGTTCACCAATAGGCCCAGGCTGGCGACGGCCACCAGGGGTATACCGCTGATTTCCCTGGGGTGGAAAAGCCGGCCCAGGGCTTCATAGAAGATATAACCGGCCATGGCCCACAGGACCAGGCCGTTGAGCAGGGCCACCAAGATCTCCAGGCGGCGGTAACCGAAGGTCTTTTGGGCCGTGGGCCGCCGCTCTGCCCAGCTCAGGGCCAGAAGGCTGAGCCCCAGGGCCGCCACGTCGCTGAACATATGGCCGGCGTCCGCCAGCAGGGCCAGGCTGCCGCTCAGAATCCCAACCACCAGCTCCACCACGAAAAAGGCCGACTGGGTCCAAAGGGCCAGGCCCAGGCGGGATTGGCTGCTGTGGAGCCGCTGGTTGGGGGCAGGGCGCTGGCCGGTATTCATCCTTTATCCAGGCGAATTTCCAGAATTTGGTAGAATTTCAGGCCGGAAGGGGTGGGCACCTCCAGCCGCTCTCCGGGGCGCCGCCCCAGCAGGGCCCGGCCCAGGGGCGACGAGGTGGAGAGATGCCCCAGGGCGGCATTGGCCTCCAGAGTGGACACCAATTTAAATTCCCGTTCCCGGCCGCTGCTAAGGTTGCAAACCCTGACCAGGGAATTGAATCTCACCCGATTGGGGGGCAGGTTGCTCCCCACCATGACCTCGGCGTTGGCCAGAGTCTGCTGCAACTGCTGGATCCGCCGGTCCAGCCGCTGCCGCTGGCCCAGGGCGGAGAGGAAATCGGGGTTCTTCTCCCCCCCCTCCTGGGCAGCCTCCAGGAGTTCCTGGACAAGCTGCGGCCGTTCCACCCGGCTCAGGAGGTCCAACTCCCGCACCAGCTTTTCATAGCCCGACCTGGTCAGCAGTATCTTTTCCATGACTTCGGAATCTTTAAATTGCCGCGCAAGCTCCAAGCGTGGGACCCGCCACTATTTTTATCTAATAAGTTAGGGAGGGTCAACCACAGAGACAAGGCCGGCGTCTCGATTTTCTCGGCAGCCGCGCTTGCCAGCCGAGCCCTAAGGGGGCGGAGATTAATGATCTCGGGGAGTTTAGGGGGCGCAACGCGCCCCCGGAAAGATAGCAGCTAATTGGAGATTGGTAAATGACAGTGATCTTAATAAGTTCCGGCGCTTAGGTTACCAGTTGAGATTGATCCCCCGGCCCCCGGAACCCCCTCCACCAGAGCCCCTGCCTCCTCCGGACCCTCGCCCGCCATGCTCCTCCTCCGGCCAAAGCGGCGCACCTTGCTCATCACGCACTTTCAAGGTCTGCCCCTCTTTTTTCACTTGGGCAGCGAGAAGCAGGGGCTGGCCGTCCCTGGTAATCTGAGAACCGGTCACTTCCAGGGTGTACCCTTGTTTTAAATCAAAGCCTTGCTTCCTGACAAACGCGGGCGGCCCCATCTGGACGGTAATATTGCCATTATCGGTCTTTAGGAGCAATCCGTGGACCCGCATGCCTGGCATGGCCTTCCATCCCGTCATTCCATAACTTCCCAGGTCTTCCACCTGCCCCTGCACCGTCGTCACTGTCTTGGGATCGTATTCCGGGCGCTCGTGGGTTCCCGAGCCACCGTTGCTTCCGCTACCCCGGCCAAAACCACCACCCCATTGCGCCGCTGCCGGACCGACAAGTCCCAGCAGTATTGCCAGGATGATCAAAACTGAGTACCACAACCATCTGTTATTCGAGGGATTTTTCGGCAAGGTCCATTTTCCCGTTTTTCTTCAAAATTCCCGAGGGTGAGTATAATCTCCATTTCATAATATCCGCATGGTAGGGCTCGCGGATTATCGGCCTACTTCTCGAGGATTAGCTCGTCTTCGAGTTTGATGCAATCCTTGACGCTTTGGGCCGCCGGGCAACGGGCAATATAGCTGGCAAAGGCCTCCCGGGCAGCGGCCACCAAATCATCCGGACACTTGAGATGCATTTTTACCCGGATCGTCGTGATCTTCAGGACATTGTTCACGTTCTCGATGTCCCCTTCCACCTCAGCCCAGTAGAGGTGCTCCGGCGTCGGGATCTTCTTTCCGGCCAGCAGCGTGGCCAGTGTCCCCATCATTCACCCTGCTGTCCCGGCAATGATATGATCAAGGGTCGCCGCATACTCCTTTTCGGGCTCCACGTTGTAGAACCTCTTGATCCCGCCGTGAACCCCATAATAAATCGGCTCTGAAAAGCCCTCAATCATGGCCCTGCGGGTAGGTCCCTTTTCCCGCACAATCTTGATCCGGGACGTATGGACTACTTCTCCCATGGGCGCCTCCCTTTTGAAGTTTATTTATTTTATCAGCTGATGATAGCACGGCTTTCCTGGAAAAAACAAATTTTCCCTGATTTTGGCATACCAGCCCATTTGAGCAGATTCTTGGCGAGCAGTAGCGGCGTAGGAAAATAGGACAGCAGCGGAGATAATTCCATTACCCTCATTCCGAATTGACAAATCAGGGTGATTCCTTTATGAATGGTCCTGATGAAGGGCCACAACAAGGTAGTCTCCGGCCGCTGAGTTCCTGCGCAATTGCCTGGAGACAGGGCTATGATTTGCCGCCTGGCGAATCAAGGGCATCCAATCTGGAAATTAGACTCTAAAAAAGGAGCAGGTTGGCATGGCGCCTCATGAAACTACATTAGCATACCTCAGTTTAATTTCCTTGGGATTCATCATCTCGGCCTATGGCACCATAGTCGGCGCCGCGGGCGGCTTTCTTTATGTGCCAATATTACTCATGCTTTATCCTAAAGAGCATCATAGTATCCTTACTGCCATTGCCTTAGCTGTAAATTTTTTCACCGCCTTTTCCGGCTTGACGTCCTATATCCGCCAGAAGCGGATCGATTATAAATCGGGCTGGCTGTTTGCGGCGGCGACGATTCCCGGCGCCATATTAGGGGTAATAACCACCACCCTCGTCCAACGCAGGCACTTCGAAGGCATCTTCAGCGTTTTTCTCATCGGTCTGGCTCTCTTTATGTTTTTCCGGCCGAAGTCCGACACCCCGGCCACGGGGGAAGGGCAACCTGCGGCATCCCGCGGTGGCACCTATGTCACTAAGACCATGGATGGCATAACCTTCGAGTACCATTATAACCGCACCCTGGGATTGGTAGTCTTTTTCTTCCTGGGGTTCGTAGCCAGTTTTCTGGGAATCGGCGGCGGCGCCTTGATAATGCCTACCCTGTCCTATGTAGTCAATTTCCCGGTATTCATCGCCACGGGTACCTCAATATTTATTGTGACCATCATAACTTCTTCGGCAACTGTGGCGAATATCTTCCACGGCGCCTTCCATCATGGGGCTCACCGCATCGCCGCGCTGTCCATGGGGGCCTTGGTCGGGGCCCAGGTTGGGGGCTACCTTTCCGATAAGGTTAAAGGCCCCTGGGTTATTCGCGCCTTGGCCATAGCTATAGCCGCAGCAGCGGTCAAGATGTTCCTGGATGTCCTATGAGGGCGGCAGCAAAGGTTAAAAGGAGAACTCCATGTCCATAGTCACCATCTCCAGAGGTTCCTACAGCCAGGGCAAAGAAGTGGCCCAAAAATTGGCCCAAAAATTGGGATATGTTTGCCTCTCCCGGGAAGTTATCCTGCGGGCCTCGGAGCATTTCAATGTTCCCGAAATCAAGCTGGCCCGGGCCATTTACGATGCCCCGTCAATTTTGGAGCGCTTCACCTACGGCAAGGAGCGCTATATCGCCTATATACGCGAGGCGCTCCTGCACCAGTTCGTCAAGGATAACGTGGTTTATCACGGATTGGCCGGTCATTTCTTCGTTCAGGGCGTTTGCCATGTCCTCAAGGTGAGGATTTTGGCCGACATCGAAGACCGGGTGGAGGAAGAGATGAAGCGCCAGGGCATCTCCGCGGAAGAGGCCCGGACCTTCATCCAGAAGGATGATGAGGAGCGCTACCGCTGGAGCTATCGTCTCTATGGGATCGATAACCGGGACCCCCAACTTTATGACCTGGTAATTCACCTCAAGCCCATGGGGGTAGATGATGCGGTCAGTCTCATCGAATGCACCCTGCAGCGGCCCGCCTTCCAGACCACGCCCGAGTCTCAAAAGGCCATGGAGAACCTCCTCCGGGCCGCCCAGGTGCAAGTGGCCCTGATGGACGAAATCCCCTCGGCCCAGGTGGCAGTGGAGGGCGATGAACTGGTGGTCAGAATCGGGGGCGTCTGGGGACAGGAAAAGAAGTTGATTGCCAAGGTGGAGCAGATCAGCGACGGCATGGGCGGGGTCAAGGTGAAGGTCCAGCTGATTAACCCTTGAATTCCTAAAGATTCCCAATGGGTTGGCCGCTTTAATTAAATGCCGGGCCCCCCGGGCCCCCCTGCCCCGGTCCGGGAATGGTAATACCCGATGATATCCCGTTTGGAGATCATGGCAATGATCTCGTCAGGGGCATTCTCCTTCACGACCGGCAATTCGTCCACATTTATCCGGGCCATCTTATCCAGGGCCTCCTGCAACGAATCTTGCCCAAACACCGTCACCACATTGGGAGTGGCCACATCCTTGGCGACGATCAGGTGGTGAACGCTCTCCTCGAACATCAATTCCCGGATGTCGTTTACGGAGAGGATGCCCGTCACTTGGCCGCGCAAATCGACCACCGGGAAGTAAACTTGCGGGGAATTCGCCATGACCTCGATGAGTTCTTCGAGAGGCATTTTCTCCCCAACTACCACCACCGGTTGCGGTTTAACCACGTCCTCGACATGCATCCTTTCCAAAAGGCCCCGGGCGAATTCGGTCATATGGGCCGGAGAGGCCAGCCGGGTGGCGACCTGCTTTTCATACAGGCTGACCTTGCCCAACAGCAGGTAGGAGATGGTGGACACCAGCATCAAGGGGACTAACAGAGTATAGCTGGCGCACATTTCACACGCCATGATGATAGCAGCCACCGGAACCTTGGCTACTCCGGCAAAGAAGCCGCCAATGCCCACCAGGACAAAGGAATTGGGATGGATGACCCAACCCGGCGCCACTTGATGGCCCAGATAGCCGAAGGCCCCTCCCAGCATGGCCCCCATGAACACCGAGGGGCCGAAGACGCCGCCGCTGCCGCCGGAATCGAGAGTGCAGGAGGTGGCGACAATCTTCATCAGTGCCAGGATAAACATGGTCCCCCAAAAGATTTTTCCCTCCATGGCTGCTTGTATCCAGCCATAACCGCCGTCCATCACCTGCGGGAGCCACAGGGCGATAGCTCCCACCAGCAGTCCCCCCAAAGCGGGTTTCAAGAACCTGGGAATGGGAATCTTTCTGAAAATTCGGTCCCGGCCGACATCGTAAAACATCTTCACCCAAACATAGCCCACCAGGGCGCAAACTATGGCAAAAATGGCATAGGGCAACAGTTCCACCAGCTTGAAATCGACCGGTCCCGGAAAAAATAAGGCGGCCCGTCCAAAATATTTGTCAAAGATGGACGAAGCCACGATGGACGAGACGATGCAGGGGAGGATGGCTTCAAATTCGAATTCCGTTTCCCGGTAAAGGACCTCGGGAGCGAAAAGCGCGCACCCCAGAGGAGCGTGAAAGATGGCGCCCAAGCCGCCGGCGGCGCCCGCCAACACCAGGATACGCCGGTCGCGGTGCCTGAGCTTCAAAACGGTAGCCATTATCGACCCGAAACCGGCGCCGATTTGGGAAATGGGTCCCTCTTTGCCGGCAGAACCGCCGCTGCCGATAGTGATCGCTGATGCCAGAATTTTGATAAAGGGCACTCTCTTGCGAGTATAGCCCCCCCGATGATGGAAGGCCTCGATCATGGCATCGGTGCCTTCACCCGCGGCCTCGGGAGCGGTGGAAAAAACGAGTATCCCGCAGAGCAATCCTCCCAGCGCCGGAATCAATAGGAACAGCCAGGAGTGGGCCAAGGCCAATCTGGAGACGGTGGCGACATCCGACCCTTTCACAGGTTCCAGGTAGCCAGTTGGCAGCAGGAGGCAGAAATGCAGCACCAGTCTCAGCAGTTGTTCAAAAAAAATCGCCCCCAGCCCCGATACCACTCCCACCCCGATGCTCATCAGCGGCCAACGTAAATGGCCGCTCCCCTCATAGGGCCCCGGAGAGATGCGACTCTTGATTAATTGGAAAATTCCGCCATTCATCCTATATATCCTAAGACATTAACTAGCCTACCCGCAACAGAATATCTCTCCGGAAGCCCGGAAGGCCTCCCGAGGGCAAGTTCTTGGCATCCTTATCAAAATAAAGTGTTGCTTCCGAAGTTTGAATTGATTCTATCTTTGGACACCTTTACAGGAGGCCAGAAAAGCTTCTCATTATTCTTTGAATTCACATAAATTGCAAATTGTCACAATATCATTTTTGGCGAGCATTGTGGCAATCTGGTCGGGAGATTCTTCATGCACCACGGGAAGCGCATCCATCTGCATCTTCTCCATCTTGTCCAGGGCGACCTTCAAGGTGTCGCGCCAGAAGACCGGAACTAGACCGGGGTTGACCAGGTCTTTGGCAAGGACCTCACGCGGCGGGCTCTCTTTGGACATGCCATCACGAATATCATTGGCGGAAATGATGCCGGTCATCCGGCCTTCTCCATTAACCACCGGGAAGCAGGTGCCTCCTGATTTGAAGATGGTTTTAACCACTTCCTCATAAGGCAGGCCCTCGGGGATTACGGTCGCCGGACTCTGCTTCACCACCTCATATACCAGCATTCCTTCCATCAAGTCACGGGCAAACTCTCCGGTGCTCGCCGGCGAGGCTATGGGGGTGAGGACCTGTTTTTCATAAAGGCTGGTCCTTCCCAATAATACGTAAGACACGGCTGATACCAGCATCAAAGGCACCAGCAAAGAATAGCTGTTAGACATTTCGCAGGCCATAATGATGGAAGCCAGGGGCACCTTGGCAACCCCGGCAAAGAAACCGCCGATTCCCACCAGGATAAAAGAATTGGGGTGGACCACCCAACCCGGCGCCACCTGATGGCCGAGAAAACCGAAAGCGCCCCCCAACATGGCCCCGATGAATACCGATGGGCCGAAAACCCCGCCGCTCCCCCCGGAGCTGATGGTGCAAGAGGTGGCGACAATCTTCAAGACGGCTAAGATCAGCATAGTCTGCCAGAGAAGTTTCCCGTCCATCGCCATCTGCACCCAGCCATACCCGATTGACGATACCTGGGGATAAAAACAGATGATCGCCCCCATCATCAATCCTCCCAGGGCCACTATCAGGCACCGGGGCAGGGGCAGGCGCCGGAAAAAATAGTCTCTCAGACCATAAAATACCTTGATGTAAAAATAACCAACCAGGGCGCACACGAATCCGAAAATAAGGTATGGGAGCAACTCGATGAAGGCAAAATCGACCGTACCGGGATAAAACAGGGGGCCTGGTATGTAGAGCAGGGAAAAAATGGTGTAGGCGACTATGGAAGCCAGCACGCAAGGGAGAATGGCCTTGGATTCAAATTCCATCTCGCGGTAAAGCACTTCCGGGGCATAGAGGGCCGCGCCCAGCGGAGCCCGGAAGATGGCGCCGATGCCCGACGCGGCCCCAGCCAGCACCAGCGTGCGGCGGTCCTTCGGGTCCAGTTTTAAGACAGAACCCAAAAACGAGCCGAAGCCTGCGCCGGTCTGGGCGATGGGCCCTTCTTTGCCCCCGGAGCCGCCACTGCCGAGGCTTAAGGCCGAGGCTACTATCTTTACCAAAGGGACTCGCTTGCGAATATAACCGGCGTGAAAGTGAAAGGCTTCGATCATGGCGTCGGTGCCATGGCCTTCGGCCTCGGGAGCGATGAAAAAAATGATCAGCCCCGCCAGCAGACCCCCCAGGCAGGGCATAATCAGAAGTAGCCAGGGGTGCACCGGAGCAGCTCCAGTCAGGGCGGCGCCGGCAAGTCCGGTGGCCGGTTCAACATAACCCGTGGGTAAGTTGATAAAATACTTAAGGGTCAAGAGGAGGAGCATATTAAAGAGGATGGCCCCCAGCCCGGAAACTACACCCACCAGGGCAGCCAGCAGAAGCTGCCGATAACGTTGGGGAAGTTGGTTAAACAGGGAAAAAATTGGGCGAAATGTTGGTTTCATGTCTGGGCCAGATTAACCACTGAGAAAGGTTAAGTACTGGAAACCTGAAAATCAACCGACTAACAAAGGGAGGGATATCAAATCAGGGATGAGACCATAACTGGCACTTGAAGCAACCCCTGGTTCCGGCTCAGATTTTTGGCTCCAGCAGCGAAGACCTGTGCCCCCCTCGGATTTGCCCGCTAGATCACTCCCCGGCCACCGGCGCGGCACCGGGGGTTCATAAAGGCAGGAGCAGGTTATTAACCCGCTCCTGGCTTGAGGCACTTCGCACCTAAAGTTCTCAAAACTCAAAACCCGAGCCCCAAAACTCGAAACTCAAAACTCGAAACTCAATAGGCCCCTTCCCCGGCCAGGTCCTCCTCTTTGGCCTTTTCTTTGAAGAGAAAATGGACCCAAACCTGGTAGGCGATGACGATGGGCACAAAGGTCAGGGCCACCCCCAGCATGATCTTTAAGGTCAGGGGGCTGGAGGCGGAATTGGCGATGGTCAGGCTGTAAGCCGGATCGATACTGGAGGGCAGCAGCCTCGGGAAGAGTCCCACCACCCCGAACAGGGTAACTGCGACGATGGTGGCGCAGGAGGCGAACCAGGCCCGCCACCACGCTCCCCGGCGGATAAACAGATAGACCAGGATCAAGGCGGCCACCGCCAGGGCGGGGATCAGAAAGAGGGCCGGGTAACTCCGGTAGTTATCAAACAGAGTGGTGGCCCGCAAGCTGGCGAACAGGAACAGGGCCGCCACCAGCAACAGCGGCCACCACAATCTGGCCGCCATGGTCGCGGCCCGTCTCTTAAGCAGCCCCTCGGTTTTAACCGCCAGCCACAGGGAGCCGTGCACCAGGAAGAGCAGCAGGAAGAGCACGCCCCCAGCCAGGCCGTAGGGGTTGATCAGGGTGAGCAGGCCCCCCTGGTAAACCCCGGCCCCATCGATGGGCAGGCCCCGGAAGATATTGGCGAAAGCTACTCCTAAAAGCAATGCCGGGAAGAAGCTGCCGCCAATGAGGCAGCAATCCCAGAGGCGCTTCCAGCCAGGGCGGTCCACTTCATTCCGGAAGGCGAAGGAGACCCCTCGCAGGATCAGGGCAAACAGGATGAGCATCAAGGCGGAGTAGAGGCCGCTGAACATCACCGCGTAAGTGGTGGGGAAGGCGGCGAAGGTCACCCCGCCGGCGGTGATCAGCCAGACCTCATTTCCGTCCCAAAAAGGCCCCATGGCCCGGTAGACCAGCTTGCGCTCGGTGTCGCTCTTGGCCAGGAAGGGCAGCAAGACCCCCGACCCCAGGTCGAAGCCGTCCAGCATGAAATAGACGGCCCACAGGATTCCCCACAAGAAAAACCAGATGGCTCCCAGCATCTCTCAACCCTCCCCGCCGACGGCGGCAGCCGTGGCCGGCTCCGGCCCCCGCCGGGCATGTTTGGCAATCAGATAGAAGGCCACCCCTCCCAGCAGGCCGTAGACCACAATGAAGGCCGCAAACGAGACGGCCACCTGGGGGGCGGCGATGGGAGAGACCGCCGCCGCGGTCCTCATCAACCCATAAACGATCCAGGGCTGGCGGCCCACCTCAGTGACTATCCAGCCTGCCTGCAAGGCCACATAGGGGAGCGGAATGGCATAGAGCATTACCTTCAAATAAACGGGGCTCGATTCGAGCTTATGGCGCTTGAACCAACCCACCAGCGTGAGCAGCGCGAAAAGGAGGCCCAGGCCCACCATCACCCGGAAGGCCACGAAGGTCACGGTCACCGGGGGCCGGTCCTCCGGCGGGAAGTCCTTGAGCCCCTTAACGGTAGCCTTGGTAGAATCAAAGGCCAGCAGGCTCAAAACCCCGGGCAGCCGCCCGAACTCCATCAGGTTGCGCTCGTTCTTCACGTCCGGGATGAGGAACAGAAACTCGGGAGCATCAGCCCTGGTCTCCCAAAAGGATTCCATGGCGGCCAGCTTGGCGGGTTGAATCCTGGCCACCTCCTCCGCGTGGATATGTCCCTGGTAGAGCTCTCCCAGGGAGAAGATCAGGGCCATGCCCAATGCCAGGCGGAAGGATTTGTTGAAGAAAGTGGTGTGCTGCCGGCGCAGCAGATGGTAGGCGCTGACTCCCATGACGAAGAAGCCCGTCAGGATATAAGCCCCGAAAATGGTATGCATAAATATCTGGAAGGCGAAGGGCTGGGTGACCACCGCTAGAAAATCCTGGAGTTCGGCCCGGCCATTCTTGAGGACGTAGCCCACCGGATGCTGCATCCAGGCATTGGCGATCAGAATCCACAGGGCCGAGAGGTTGGAGGCCAGGGCCACCAGCCAGATGCACAGGGCGTGGACCCGGGGAGAGAGGCGCCTCCAGCCGAAGACCCACACGGCCAGGAAGGTCGATTCCAGAAAGAAGGCCAGGGTGGCCTCGATGGCCAGCAGGGAGCCGAAGAGGTCACCTACGTAACGGGAATATCGGGACCAGTTGGTGCCGAATTGGAACTCCAGGGTAATGCCGGTCACCACCCCCACCGCGAAATTGATGATCAGGATCTTCCCCCAGAACCTGGCCATGCGCCGATACTCCTCATCCCCAGTCTTGACGTACACCGTCTCCATGATGGCGATCAGGACGGATAGTCCCAGGGTGAGCGGCACAAAGAGAAAATGGAACACGGTGGCCGCCGCGAACTGCAGGCGGGAGAGCATCAGGACGTCCATGGCGAGCTATCCTCCATTTCCTTATTATCTGAAATCTCTTTTAGGCACGGCTAAGGCCTCTGGCAAGAGGCCACCAGATTATTACTGAATAATTATTACTGTTCGGCGCCTGCCGCCACCCCCAAAACCCGGCGGCTGCAAATTCCTTGGAGAGCAGATCGATCCCCTCTCCGCCAGCCCGATTGTAGTTGACATATGCGGCGGCGGCGGGTATGATTTTTTATCCGAGGCACCCTTCGGGGTTTAATAGGGAAGACGGAGTGTTAGCCGTCGCGGTCCCGCCGCTGTGACCGGGGACGAACCCTGCACAAAGCCACTGTTCCACCGGAGTGGGACGGGAAGGCGCAGGCATTAGGTCGATCCGGGAGCCAGAAGACCTGCCCGGAGGTTCGGCACTTTTTGGTAAAAGGGCCCGGACCCTGGAGACGCCCTGGACGAGCGCCTCCTTCCCTTAAGGATTAAGAAACTGGGTGCATCCTTAAGTCCATTGGACTTAAGGATTTTTTTTTGCGGGGGACGCAAAGGTCAGGTGGCCGCCGGGCGCTGGCTGCCGGGTTCTCTCGTGATTCCGGGGCCGCTGGTCGGGTTGCGGGCTAAGGCCCGGAGGCCCTGAGGAGTTGGCAGGATTGAAGGATTCTTCCATTTCTGCACCAGATTTCCTGGACTCAATGGTGGTTAGCAGCCGGAGGCGGGCCGGCGGGCGCCGTTTTGCCTGCTCATCCTGGGAGGACCATAAATGATGGGCTGCCGCGGCCTGGTGATCGCCGGCACCCAGAGCGGCGTCGGCAAAACCACCGTCACCCTGGGGCTGCTCTCTGCCCTGCGGCGCCGCAATCTCACGGTGCAGCCCTTCAAGGTAGGTCCTGACTTCATTGACCCGGGGCACCATGGCCGGGCCGCCTGCCGCTGTTCCCATTCGCTGGACGGCTGGATGCTGAGCCGGGAAGCCAACCTGACCCTGTTCCGGCGCCACGCCGCCCAGGCCCAGGTAGCCGTGGTGGAGGGGGTTATGGGCCTGTTCGACGGCTATGATGGCGCCAGCGAAGCCGGTTCCACCGCCCAAATGGCCAAGTGGCTGGGGCTGCCGGCCCTCCTGGTGGTGGACGCCCGGGCCATGGCCCGGAGCGCCGCGGCCCTGGTTCAGGGGTTCGCAGCCTTCGACCCGGAACTGGCCCTGGCCGGGGTGGTCTTCAACCGCGTCGGCGGGGCTGGCCATTGGCAATATCTTCAGGAGGCCATGGAGCAGGTGCCGGACGTGAAATGCCTCGGCGGCCTGCCCCGGGAACCGGACATAACCATCCCCGAAAGGCATCTGGGTCTGGTCACCTCCGAGGATCATCCTTTGGGAGAAGAATATCTGGAGCGGCTGGCCGCCTGGGTGGAAGACCATCTGGACCTGGACCGGCTGCTGGCGTCCCTGCCGCTGCTGCCCCAGCCCCCGGCGGCGCCGCCGGCCTCACCGCAGCCCCCCCGGGTGCGCCTGGGGGTGGCCCGGGACCGGGCCTTCTGCTTCTATTACCCGGAAAACTTGGAATGGCTGGAGCATTTCGGGGCCGAACTGGTGCCGTTTTCCCTGCTGACGGACCGGCAACTGCCCGCCGGCCTCCATGGCCTTTACCTGGGGGGCGGCTACCCTGAGCTCTTTGCCGGGCAGTTGGCGGCCAATGAGGGGATCAAACGCCAGTTGGTGGAGGCGGCCGCAGGTGGCCTCCCCATTTATGCAGAATGTGGGGGGCTGATGTACCTGTCCCGGGAAATCCGGGATCTAGAGGGCCAGAGCCACCCCATGGCCGGCCTGCTCCCCTTCCGGGTCCGCATGCTGCCAAGGCTGAAGACTTTGGGCTACCGGGAGGTTACCCTGAGGACCGCGGGCCTGCTGGGTCCGGCGGGCACCAAGGCCCGGGGCCATGAATTTCACTACTCGGAAATCGAGGCGGAAACCGGAGACGTGCCCAGGCTATACCAGATTGCCGGCCGCCAGGGAGGCGCGCCACCTCCGGAGGGCTACTGCCTGGGCAACGTGCTGGCCAGTTACGTGCACCTCCATTTCAGCAGCAACCCGGAAGTGGCCCGCCATCTGGTGCAGAGCTGCCTGGAATACCGGGCAACCAGGAGAAATTGAGCCCCTATGCACTTTTACTGGCAAGAACGGTACCTTCAGGGTGGCCGGATCTGGGGCAGTGAGCCCAGTCCCACCGCCGCTCTGGCCGCGGAGAGGTTTCAAAGGCACGGAGTGAAACGGGTGCTGGTACCCGGGGCCGGCTACGGCCGCAATGCTGCGCTTCTTGCCCGGGCCGGCTTCATGGTAACCGGCGTGGAGATTTCTGAAGAGGCCATCCGGTTGGCGGAGCAGAACAATCCTGGCATCAAGTACCTCCACGGCTCTTTCCTGGAGGTCCCCCTTGAGCCCGGCGCCTTCGACGCCGTCTACTGCTTCAATGTCCTGCACCTGTTCTTAAAGGCTGACCGCGAGCGCTTCCTGCAGCGCTGCCGGGACTCCCTGCGGGATGGCGGCCTGGTCTGGGCCGCGGTCTTTTCCGACGAAGAGCCCAGCTACGGCCGGGGCCCCAGGGTTGAGGAGAACACCTTCGAAAGCAAACCGGGCCGTCCTGTCCACTATTTCAGCGCCGCCGACCTGGAAGGGCATTTCCGGGGCTTCGAGATTTTGGAGCGCGGTCTGATTGATGATCCGGAGGAGCACGGTGACCAGGGACCTCATGTCCATCGGTTGCGATACCTAGCCGCGGCCCGGCACCTTTTGGTGGACCATGGCCGCGCTTATAAGGAGAAGATATGAGCTGGGAGCCGCGGCTACCCGAAGAGATCGAGGCGGAGAGCTTTCGCCGCATCGAGGCCCAGACGGGGGTCCATGAATTTCCGCCGCCGGTCTGGTCGGTGGTGCGGCGGATGATCCACACCAGCGCCGACCTTGATTACCTCGAGAGCGTCCGGCTGCATCCCCGGGCCCTGGCCGCGGGGGTGGCGGCCCTGCGCCAGGGCGCCCCGCTGGCCACCGATACCCGCATGTTGCTGGCGGGGGTCTCCAGCGGCCGCTTGAGCCGGCTGGGAGTAACCCCCTTCTGCCTGATGGATGATCCGGAGGTGGCCCGGGAGGCGCGGCGCCAGGGGACCACCCGGGCGGCCGCGGCCATGGAGGCCGCTCTGCCGCGGCTGGCCGGGGGGATCGTGGCCATCGGCAACGCCCCCACCGCCCTGCTGCGTCTCCTGGAGCTGCTGGCCGCCGGGGCCCCGGCGCCTGCCCTGGTGGTGGGGCTGCCGGTGGGTTGGGTCAACGCCGCCGAATCCAAGGAGGCCTTGACCCGCCAGGATTGCCCATTCATCACGGCCCTCGGGCCCAAGGGCGGCTCGGCGGTGGCCGCCGCGGTGATTAATGCCCTGGCCATCATGGCCTTAGAGGAGAGCGAGGCATGACCGGGAAGATCGGGACTCTTTACGGGATCGGCGTGGGACCGGGTGACCCGGATTTGATCACCCTAAAGGCGGTGCGGGTGCTCTCGCACATCCCCCACCTCTTTGCCTCCGGGTCCACCAAAAACAGCTACAGCCTGGCCATGAACATCGTGCGCCGCCACGTCAACGGCGCCGGGATCGAACGTCTACCTTTTCCCATGACCCGGGACCCCCAGGTCCTGCAAGCGGCCTGGGAGACTAACGCCAGGCGGGTCCTGGAAGTTCTGGCCACGGGGGTGGACGCCGCCTTCGTCACCCTGGGGGACCCCCTCACCTACTCTACCTTCGGCTACCTCTTGAAGACCTTGAAGCACCTGTGCCCGGAGGTGCGGGTGGTCACCATCCCTGGCATCACCTCTTACAGCGCCGCGGCCGCCCTCACCCAGATCCCCTTGACCGAAGGGGAGGAGTCATTCGTGCTGGTGTCCGGGGCCGAGGGGGCCGCCCGGCTGCGGGAAATGGTGGAGCACAGCGACAATATCGTGATGCTGAAAACCTACCGCAACTTTCGGGAGATCTACCGGACCCTGGAGGAGATGGATCTCCTGGACCGGGCCACCTGTATCAGCCGCTGCGGCCTGGAGGGAGAGACAGTGGTGGAGAACCTGCGGGATTATCACGAACAGCCCTTGCCCTATCTATCCATGATCATTATCAAAAAGAAAGGCAAAGGTTATTGACTACCGCTTCTCCAAGCGCGCGCGGCTGGGGGCGGTGGCTGTTGCTGCTCCTGGTTGGCCTCGTGGTGGCCGCCTACTGGCTGGGCCTCTGGCCCGAGGCGCATCGGCTCTCAGTCCACAAGCTCTACCGGCAACTGGCCTGGCCCCTGCTGCGGCTGTTGCTTTACCTGGGGGTGGGCCTGCTGCTGGGGCAGGCCATCGAGTCCCTGGGCTGGGCCGCCAAGTTGGGAAGCTGGGCCGCGCCGCTGCTGCGCTGGGGCCACCTCCGCAAGGAATGCGGGGCCAGTTTCACCGCCGCTTTTTTCTCCGGAATACTGGCCAACACCATGCTGGTCACCCTTTACCAGGAAGGCCGCATCAGCCGCCGGGAGCTGACCATTACCTATCTGCTCAACAGCGCCTTGCCGGTCTTTTTGCTGCACCTGCCCACCACTTTTTTTATCATTTTGCCTCTGACCCGGCAGGCGGGCTTGATTTATCTGGGGCTGACCCTGAGCGCGGCGGTGCTCCGCAGCGCCCTTCTCATGGTCTATTCCCGCTGGCGGCTGCCAGCCGAGAGCGGGGGCGAGTTCGCCGTGGCCGTGCCGGACCCCGGGAAAAAAGAGGGGTTGCGCCGGGAAATCTGGCAGAAGTTTCAGCGGCGGTTTTTCCGGGTAATCCTCTTCACCATGCCCATTTATGTGCTGATTTTCGCGCTCAACGATTGGGGGATGTTCAAGTGGCTTGAGGGAGCTGCCGCCAGCCACGTGTCCCTGGGCCTCCTGCCTATGAAGGCGGCCAGCGTGGTAATGTTCAGCGTGGCGGCGGAATTCACCTCGGGGATGGCGGCGGCGGGAGCCTTTCTACAGGCCGGGGCCCTGACGGTGCCCCAAGTGGTGATAGCCCTGGTCCTGGGGAACATCGTGGCCACCCCCGTACGGGCCTTGCGCCACCAATTGGCCGCCAACGTGGGGATCTTTTCCCCTAAGATGGGAATCGAGCTGCTGGTCTTGGGCCAGAGCCTGCGGCTCCTGAGCCTGGTGGCGGTGGCGACGCCCTATGCCATCTGGGCCTAAGGCGGCGAGTGGAGACCTATGCTGCCAAGTCCAGGTAGCATAGGCGTCCCGCCTGTGTATGTTATATTGGGAGTTCAGTTCACACAGGCCAGAGGCCTATGCTGCCAGAAGCCTACGCTACCGATCCGTGAGATTATGGACTTAGATAATAGTAATGATGACAGCCTGCCGCCCAGGCCTCGTCAAGAGCTGCGCCAGGGCTTCTCCACCGGCACCGCAGCCGCAGCCGCAGCCCAGGGAGCCTTGTGGGAGCTGCTGGCACCACCAGGGCCCGAAAGGGTGGAAGTCACCCTGCCCGGGGGCGGCCGCCTGACTATCCCGCTCTTATACCACCGCCGCTTCGGAGAGCGGGGCGAGGCCGCGGTGATCAAGGACGCGGGGGATGACCCCGACGTCACCAACAAGGCCCAGATCGGGGCCCGGGTCTGGCGCCTGGACGGCCAGGACACCAAAGAGCAGGTAGTTTTCCTGGGGGGAGAAGGGGTGGGCCGGGTGACCAAACCGGGGCTGGCGCTGGCGGTGGGAGAACCGGCCATCAACCCGGTGCCGCGGCGGATGATTCGCCGCAGCCTCAGCCGGGTGTGGGAGCGGTATTGCCCCGGCCAACCACTGCGGCTGGGGGTGGAAATCTTCGTGCCCCGGGGCGAGGAGCTGGCCCGCCATACCTTGAACCCCCGCCTGGGGATCGTGGGCGGTATCTCGATCCTGGGTACCACCGGCCTGGTTAAGCCTTTTTCTCATCAGGCCTACCGGGCTACCATTGTGGCCAGCCTGCGAGTGGCCCGGGCCCTGGGGCTGAAACAGATCGCCTTTAGCACCGGCGGCAAAAGCGAGTCGCACCTTAAGGTACTGCTGCCGGAGCTGCCGGAAGCGGCCTTCGTGCAGATGGCCGATTACGTGCGCTTTGCCCTTAGGACCGCGGCAAATTTGGGGTTTGCCGAGATCACCACGGCGGCCTTTTTCGGCAAGGCCCTGAAGATCGCCCAGGGCCGGGGCCACACCCATGCCTCCCGGGGTCTGGCGGACCTGGGCCAACTGGCCCGGCTGGTCCGGGAGCAAACCGGAGACGCCCGGTTGGCCCGGGAAATTTCCCGGGCCAACACCTCCCGGCAGGCCCTGGAGATCCTGCAGACAGGCAGCCGGTCGCCACAGGTGGTGGCGGAGGTGGGCGCCCGGATGCTGGCGGCCTTGCGCGGCCATGCCCGGCCCGGCCCGAAGCTGGCCGCAGTGATCTTCGATTTTGCCGGGCAGCCCCTGTGGCGGGGCGAAGACCGGGACGAACATTTTTGATTTGCCAGGGATAGCCACCCCCGGCTGTCCCTGGCCCGACAAGCGGGGGGTGCGCACCCTGCTTAAGAGAGCTTAACATGATACCAGTGCAGGTGGTGGGATTGGGAATGTCGCCGGACGACCTGACGCCCCGGGCGCTTCAGGTCATCCGGGAAGCCCAGGTGCTGGTGGGCGGACGTCGCCTCCTCTCCTATTTCCCGGATCACCCGGCCCAAAAGATTCCCCTGGGGAAAGATGTGGAAGGCGCCCTGGGCCAACTCCCGGCCCTGGCCGCGGACCTGCGGGTGGTGGTGCTGGCCTCCGGGGACCCCAACTTCTACGGGGTCGGCCCCCTGGTGCTGAAACTTTTGGGGCCTGAGCAGGTGGTGGTGCACCCCAATATCACCGCGGTTCAGGCCGCCTGCGCCCGTCTCAAGATGGCCTGGCAGGACGCCGCGGTGGTCAGCCTGCACGGGCGCAATTTCCAACCCCTGGCCGAATCCCTCAGCCGGGGCGCCGACCGGGTCCTCGTCTATACCGACCCGGAGCATACGCCCGGGGCCATCGCCCGCTGGTTGCTGGACCGCGGCCGGGAAGAAGCCCGGCTTTGCGTCCTGGAGAACCTGGGCCAGGCGACCGAACGCCTCACCTGGCTCAGCGCCCGGGAGGCCCTGGAGCAGGAGTTCTCCCCCCTGAACCTGGTGCTCATCTTGCCCGGCGCCGCGCCGTCGCCCCAGGCGGCAGCCGGCTCTCCGGCCGGAGGCCTGGGTCGCTTGCACCTGGGGCTGCCGGAGGAGGCCCTGGCCCGACAGGGCGGCCTGATCACCAAGTCCGAAGTGCGGGCCGTGGTCCTGGCCAAGCTGGCCCTGGCTCCCGGCTTAACCCTGTGGGACCTGGGGGCCGGTTGCGGTTCGGTGAGTCTGGAGGCCAGCCTGCTTACGCCCGGCGGCCGGATCATCGCAGTGGAGCAAGACCAGGACCGGGCCGATCAAATCCGGGCTAACCGCGCCAAATTCGGGGTCGCCAACATGGAGGTGGTCTTAGGGCGCGCCCCCGCCTGCCTGGCGGACCTGCCTGTCCCCCAGAGGGTCTTCATCGGCGGCGGGGGCCGGGATTTGGGGGAAATTTTGCCGGCAGTCCTGGGACGCCTGGAGCCCGGGGGTGGGAGGGTGGTCCTCACCGCCACCTTGCTAAGCACCCTGGAGACGGCCCGGGAAGTTCTGGCCGTGGCCGGCTGGCAAATGGAAACGATCCTGCTCCAGGTGAGCCGCTCCCGCCCCCTGGCCGGGGGCGCCTATATGCAAGCTCAGAACCCGGTATGGATCGTCTCGGGTTGGGCAGGAGAATGACATGACAGAGCGCCATCCCGTCATCTTTCTGGGGGCCGGCCCCGGCGACCCGGAGTTGATTACGGTCAAGGGGCAGCGGGCCCTGGCCCAGGCGGACGTAGTCTTTTACGCCGGTTCCCTGGTGCCGCCGGCGCTGCTTAGCTGGGCCTCCAGCCAGGCGGAACTGATCGACACCGCGCCCCTTAACCTGGGGCAAATCGTCGCAGGCATCATCCGGTCCCATCGGGCCGGCAAACAGGTGGTGCGGCTCCATTCCGGGGACACCGCCCTGTTTAGCGCCATCCAGGAGCAGTTGGAAATCCTGGAGAGAGAAGCCATTCCCTGCCGGGTGATTCCCGGGGTTACGGCCGCTTCGGCCGCGGCTGCGGCTCTCGCCCGGGAGCTCACCCTGCCGGAGGTCACCCAAACGGTCATCCTGACCCGGGGCGCAGGGCGCACCCCGGTGCCGGCCCGGGAGGCCCTGGGGGAGCTGGCCAAACACGCAGCCACCATGGTCATTTATCTCAGCATCGGGCTTATCGACCAAGTGGTGGCGGATCTCACCCGCAGCTACGGGGCACAGGCCCCGGTAGTGGTGGCCCACCGGGTGAGTTGGCCGGATCAGCTCATCATCCGGGGCACCCTGGCCGACATCGCCGACCGGGTGCGGCAGGCCGGTATCCAGCGCCAGGCCCTGATTCTGGTGGGGCCGGCCCTGGCCGAGAGACCCGAGGGCCTCAAGGCGCACTCCAAACTCTATGACCAGAGTTTCGACCATGGTTTCCGTTCCGGAAGCAACGATTAGGGTGGTGGCCCTCACCCCCCGGGGTGCCTCCCTGGCCCGGGAAATCAGCCGAGGCCTGCCCGGGGCCCGCTGTTGGCTGGCCCGGTCCCAGGCCGGGGAGGATCCGGAGGAACAGACCTTTGACCGGGTCGCCACGGTTTTTGAAGAAGCCTTCCGGCGGGGAGAGAATCTGGTGGCGGTTATGGCGGCGGGCATCGTGGTGCGCAGCATCGCCCCCCATCTGCAGGGCAAAGCCCAGGACCCCGCGGTAGTGGTGGTGGATGAAGCCGGCCAGTTTGCCATTAGCCTGCTCTCCGGACACCAGGGGGGGGCCAACCAACTGGCCCGCCAGGTGGCGCAAATCATTAAGGGCACGCCGGTCATCACCACCGCCAGCGACCTCCAGGGGCTGCCGGCCCTGGACCTAGCCGCCCTCCGCACGGGGCTGGCCATCGAGAACCCGGCCGCCCTGAGTTGCGTCCAGATGAGTCTCCTCTCCGGTTCGAGCCTGCGCTTAGTGGACCCGGACGGCTTACTGGCCGAACTCGCCGAAGGGTATCCCGAGCGAATCATCCATGAGGCCGACCTCGACACCGCCCTGGCGGGGGGCCGGCCCGGGGTGTACGCCGGGTTTAGGGAGCGCGCCTGGCCTCAGACCTGGCTGGTGCTCCGTCCTCAAAACCTGGTGGCTGGCGTCGGATGCCACCCGGGCGTCGCCGCCGACGAAATCCTGAGATTCCTCCAGGACTCCTTTAAGAAGGAGAGACTGTCTCTGGCGTCCCTGAAGGCCCTGGCCAGCATCGAGGCCAGAAAAGGGGAACCGGGCTTGAAAGAAGCAGCCGCCAGGCTGGGAGTGGAATTCTTATGGTTCACCAAAGAAGAGTTACAGAGCATACCGGTGCCCACCCCCTCGCCCCAGGTGATCCGGCTGGTGGGAGTGGTGAGCGTCGCCGAAGCTGCGGCCTTGAAAGCCGGGGGCGGGGATCTGGTCCTGACCAAACGGAAAAGGGGCAACCTCACCCTGGCGGTGGCTCATGCCGGGGACGCTTGACGGTGGTGAGTCTGGGCCCCGGGTTCCCGGATTATATCATCCCGAAGGCCAGGGCGGCGCTGGCTGAGGCCCAGGTGGTGGCGGGCTATCGCACTTACGTCGAGCTTTTGCAACCCCTGTTGACCCACCAGGAGGTGGTGGCCACCGGCATGAAGGGCGAAATGGAGCGCTGCCAGATGGCCATAGGCCGGGCCTTGCTGGGGACGCGGGTGGCCCTGGTCTCCGGGGGCGACGCCGGCATCTACGGCATGGCCGGACTGGTTCTGGAGATTTGCGCCGCCCGGGGGCTGAAGATCGGTCCGCCGGAGGGCGGGGAGGAGGAGGTAGATTTTCACCTGGAGGTGATTCCCGGCGTCCCGGCCCTGGCCGCAGGGGCCGCCCTCCTGGGCGCGCCGCTGATGCACGATTTCGCCGCCATCTCTCTGAGCGACCTCCTCACCCCCTGGGAAACCATCCAGAGGCGTCTGGAGCTGGCGGCCCAGGGAGATTTTGTCATCGTCCTCTACAACCCCCGAAGCAAGAAGCGCCACTGGCAACTGGCGGCGGTCCGGGAGCTGCTGCTCCGGTTTAAAGACCCGGGCACCCCGGTGGGCCTGGTCGGAAGGGCCATGCGCCCGGGCCAGGAGAGCGTCATCACCAGCCTTAAAGAAATGCTGGCATACCCGGTGGACATGCAAACGGTCATCATCGTGGGCTCGTCCCGGACCTTCACCTACGGCCCCTATATGATCACTCCCCGGGGTTACCTGGATAAATACCAGGTGAGGAAAGGGCAGGAGAGATAATCAGCCCGCACAGGCGAGACGCCTGTGCCACCGAACCGAAGCCGAAAGCCGAAAACTCTATTTATGAAATACCGTCCCTTAATGATCCTGGGCTCCGGCTCGGACGTAGGCAAGAGCATCATCACTGCCGGCCTCTGCCGCATCTTCCGCCAGGAGGGCTTGCGGGTCGCGCCCTTCAAGGCCCAGAACATGGCCTTGAACAGCTTCATCACCCCGGAGGGCGGCGAGATGGGGCGGGCCCAGGTGGTGCAGGCCCAGGCGGCCGGCCTAGCCCCCCACGTGGACATGAATCCCATATTGCTCAAGCCCAGCAGCGAGATGGGCTCCCAGGTTATCGTCCACGGCCAGGTCTACGGCAACTTCTCGGCCCAGGAATATTACCGGCACAAACCGCGGCTCACCCGCCTGGTGATGGAGAGCTTCCGCCGCCTCAGCCTCAAGCATGAGCTCGTCATTCTGGAGGGGGCCGGCAGCGCCGTGGAGCTGAATCTGAAGAAGAACGACCTGGTCAACTTCAGGATGGCCAAGAAGGCCGGGGCCGCAGTCCTGCTGGTGGCCGACATCGACCGGGGCGGGATTTTCGCCGCCACCATCGGCTCCTTCCATCTCCTGACCCCGGCAGAACGGCGGTTGCTGGCGGGATTCATCATCAACAAGTTCCGGGGGGACCGGGCTCTCTTCCAGGAGGGGGAAAGGATCATCGAACGCCGCACCCGGCGGCCGGTTCTGGGGGTGGTGCCCTACGCCCCGGACCTAGCCCTCCCGGAGGAAGACAGCGTCGCCCTGGGGCGCAAAGAGAAGACGGCGGGCTGGCGGGCGACATCAGGAAAAGCCCTCCGGGTGGGGGTGGTGCGCCTGCCCCACATCTCCAACTATACCGATTTCGACCCCCTGGAGCAGGAAGCCGGCGTGTCGCTCAGCTACCTGGACCATCATCAAGGCCTGGATGGGCTGGACCTCCTCATCCTACCCGGGACCAAGAACACCATCAGCGACCTCCTCTATCTTAAGGAGACCGGGCTGTTCCAGGAGATTCAGGCCTATGCCCGGAGCGGCGGCCGCCTGGTGGGCATTTGCGGGGGCTTCCAGATCATGGGCCGGGAGGTCCTGGATCCCCTGGGGGTCGAGGGCCCTCCCCGGTCCGAGGCCGGCCTGGGGCTGCTGCCGGTGGTCACCACCATGGCCGGAGTTAAGGCCACCACCCAGGTGCGGGCCCGGGTACTTAAGGGCCGCGCCGAGGGGCTCCTCATCGATGCCTATGAAATCCACATGGGGGAGACCAGTGGCCGGGGCGAGGGACAGTCGGCCTTTGAGATCAACAGCCGCAACAGCCGGCCAGTTAAAGTCTTGGATGGCTGGATCAGTCCTGATGGGCGCCTCTGGGGCACCTATCTCCACGGCCTGTTCGATGATGATGAGTTCCGCCGGGGTTTCTTGTCCGAGATCAGCCTTGCCGGAGCTAGCAGTCCAGGGGGCGTGGCGCCCACATGCCTGTCCTTCCGGGATTTTCAGGAAGCCCAATTGGACCGGTTGGCCGATTTGCTGCGAACCCACCTGGACCTGGCCCGAATTCGGGCCTTGATTCAACCATGAGGCCGGATGTTCCTGTTTTCTGTTTTCTGTTTTCTGTTTGTTGGCAGAAATTCACTTTGAAGAAGTGGGGGGCGGTGCCCACGCTACATAATAACTAGCGGCCGATTCAACCGACTATGCCAATTAATACGAAGCTACCGGAAACTATCCCTCCCCACGGGGGCGAGGTCTACCACCTGGCCCGCACCCTGGGACTCCATCCCCGCGACCTCCTCGATTTCTCGGCCAACATCAACCCCCTGGGGTTTCCGCCGGCAATCCCCGAGGTCATCGCGCAGACCCTGGGGGATATCGTCCATTACCCGGATCAATACTGTCTGGAACTGCGGGAGGAGCTGGCGGTTTACCACGGCCTGGCTCCGGATCAGATTCTGGTAGGCAACGGCTCCACGGAACTCCTCTACTTAACGGCCCGGGCCCTGGCGCCCCGGAGGGCCTTAATCGTGGCCCCGGCCTTCAGCGAATATGAGCAGGCCTTGGCGGCGGCCCGGGTGCCGGTGGACTTCCTGGTTACTGGTGAGGCGCACAATTTTACCCTGACCGCGCCTCCAGACCCCCGGGAGGCGGACCTGGTCTTTCTGGCCAATCCCGCCAGTCCCAGTGGGGCCTTGTTGCCGTCGGAACTTTTGCTGGAGACAGCAGCCCAGCTAACGGAGGCCGGCGTCCACCTGCTGCTCGATGAGGCCTTCATCGATTTCGTGGAGGAGGCCTCTCTAAAGACGCGGCTGGCCCAGTTTCCCCACCTCCTGATCCTGCGTTCCTTCACCAAGTTCTTCGGCATCCCGGGCATGCGCCTGGGCTATCTGCTGGCGGCCCCGGCTCTCATCCGGCGCCTGGCCGCGGTCCAGGAACCCTGGTCGGTGAACACCCTGGCCCAGACCATGGGCCAGACCTGCCTTAAGGACCATGACTTTATGGTCCGTTCCCGGGCCCTGGTCAGCCGGGAACGGCAATACCTCCTTAATGGTCTGCAATCCCTGCCGGGACTGGCCCCGTTACCCGGGGCGGTGAATTATCTCCTGGTTAAGATCACCAGTCCGGAATGGACTGCAGCCACCCTGCAAAAGGCGCTGCTGTCCCGGAAAATCATCGTGCGGGACGCCGCCAATTTCCGCGGCCTGAATGAAAGGTTCTTTCGCCTGGCGGTGCGCCGGCGGGAGGAAAACCAACGGCTTCTGCAAGCCCTGGAGCAGCTCCTGATTGAGGGGCGCCCGTGAAGCTGGCCCTGCCTTTTCTCGCCGGATACTTGCTGGACCTGCTGCTGGGGGACCCGCCGCAATGGCCCCATCCCGTGCGGCTCCTGGGCCGGGCCTGCGAATATTGGGAGTCGTTCCTCTACCAAACCCGAGTGGCGGCCGGAGCCCTCTTTTGGCTGGCGGTGATGGGGACGGCCTTAACCGGGGTCGTGGGATTGGTGGTGCTGGCGGCCTTCCTGCCGCGGATGGCCGGCCTGGTCCTGATCACCTACTTGATTTATGCCGGCTTGGCCACCCGCGGCCTGCACCTGGAAAGCCGGCAGGTGGAGGAGGCCCTGGCCCGGAAAAATTTACCCGAGGCCAGGGCCCGCCTGTCCATGATCGTGGGCCGGGAAACCTCCCAGTTGGATGCGGAGGAGATCCGCCGGGCGGTCCTGGAAACCGTGGCAGAGAATTTGGCGGACGGGGTGGTGGCCCCCATGTTCTTCACCCTGTTCCTGGGCCTGCCGGGCCTGTTTCTTTATAAGGCCGCCAATACCATGGACAGCATGGTGGGATACAAGAATTACCGCTATCGCCGGTTTGGCAAGGTGGCGGCCAGGGCCGATGACATCCTCAACTTCCTGCCGGCCCGCCTGGCCGCCCTGCTGCTGGTGGCGGCCGCGGCGGCGGCGGGGGGGGACCCCCGGGGAGCCTGGCGCATCCTGCGCCGGGATGCTGCTAAGGCCAGCAGCCCCAACGCCGGCTGGCCCGAGGCCGCCATGGCCGGGGCCCTGGGGGTGCGCCTGGGGGGGCCCGCCACCTACTCCGGCCAGTGGCTGGACAAGCCCTTCATCGGCGACCCCCATACCTCTCCCCTTTCCTGGGTGAACTACCGCCAGGCCATCCGCTTACTTTACGCCGCTTCCCTCCTGATGGCGGCCGTCACCTTCCTGTCCTTACTGGCGAGCGGCGCCGGGGTCTGGGGGCTCCTGGGATGGTGGCGTTGAGAATTTCATCAGCTGCGATCCCCCCGGCCGGACCGAGGGTATGTTTGCAGCCGGACTGGCCGTCCTTATTTAACCGATCACTCCTCATCCCTTCCCGGAGTCAGGCTTTCTCCTCCATTCTCTAAGGAGTAAAATCGCATAAAAAGCGAGGCCCCAAACCAGGACATTAAGGATTAAAAAGAACCATCCCAGCCCCGGATATTTGGGGAAAAGGACCAAAAATGGCAGGTTTAGCAGCAATCCCAAACCATCCAATAGGTACAGGATAACCTTGCCCGCCAGGGTACCCGTGTCAGGTGGGTCCATGGCCAGCCACAGGCCCAGGACCTGATAAAAGATCAGGATACTAAAATAACAGAACCCAAAGATGACAGCCTTGACCAGTATGCTCCATTTCACCCAGTCCTTTGCGGCCATGAATTTCGCCCCGCCTCCCCTACCGGTTTCTCCAATAATTTTATTTTTACAACAGAATCCCGCCAGCCGATATGGAGAACTCCCGCCGGCCCTCAATCCCCGGCCTTGCGGCCCACCAGCACCATGATGGGGTAGGCAAAATAGATCTCTTGATCCCGCCAATGCGCCTCCACTCCCAGGTCGTCTTTGCCGATATCTTCCCGAAAGATCTCTCTGATCTTTTCTTTATCCCCGGGATTGGGAAAGGAGGCCTGCAGATGGACTTCCAGGTTCCGTTCCGTCTTGAAGAACCGGGTCCTGAGATCCCGGAGGTTGAGTCTGGCAGCCATCTCTAACAACTCCACCGGGGTCAGGTTGCGGACGTGGGAGGGGTCCCGTAATTTCTCCACCCGGTCGAAGGCCTCCCGTTTTTCGGGAGGCATCGCCACATCGGCCACCAGGACCCTTCCCTCCCCTGTGGCGCAGACCCGGACCATTTCGGCGAATACCGCCCGGGGGTCAAGAAGATGGTGAAAGGCATAGCGGCTAACTACCAGCGAAAACGAGGCGTCCGGGTAAGGCAGAGGCAGTACGTCGCCGACCTGCCAGTCAATATTGGTGAGCTTTCTCTCCTGCTGTAACTCTTGAGCCCGGGTAATCATGGCCGGGGTGAGGTCGATACCGGTTACGTGTCGGGCCCGGGCGGCGAAGGCTAAGGCCACCAGGCCGGGGCCGCAAGCCACATCCAGGACGGTGTCAGCCGGACCTACCCCGGACATCTGCAACAGCAGTTCGAGGAAAATCTCTTGGGAATGGGCCGGCTGGTTTGAGAAGGGCACCGCCTGCCGGGTGAACTGGTCGAGGATGTCAGCCCGATGCCCGGCTTTCTTGTCGTTCGCCATTGCTCTTGCCACCTTGATCAAAATGAAGGGGCCGCCGGCCGAAAACCACCCCTCCTCGGAAACGGCATAAAAAAAGACGAGGCCGGCAATCCAGCGTTACCGACCTCGTCGTGTTATCAGACCCAGCCGGGGCTTGGCAGGCCTCCCTGCATCGGCCCCTGGCCTCAGTCAGGGCGGGTTAAATCAACCTTAAGTCGGCCCCGCTTTGACGGCCGCGGTCCACCGCCGGCCCCCAAACCCAGCCCCGGCGCAGCTCCTCCGGAGCCAGGCGGCCCAAGTCTTCCGGGGGCAAGGCCGCGGGCCAGAACCACAAACGCCACCAGGGCCGGTGTACCTGGCGCCATCTTTTCGCCTGGCCGTGAGGGTGGGCCCGTTTAATGTCAATGATGTTGTTCATCGGCGCAATCTGCGGGCTGCCGGATGAACCCGGACTGGCAACCCTCTCCCTGACTATTTATTATTATACATTTCGTAAAATTTTTTCAATCCTAAATTTCGGGTTTAGGATAGGAGCGGGGGGCGCAGGAGCAGGCGGGTCAACCCGGCCAGTCGCCTGGCTCCCTCTTTTCCTGTGGGGCCCCAAGGATTAGAATGGGAATCATGCGCCTCATCGGCCACCTGGACATGGACGCCTTTTTCGCCGCCATCGAAGAGCGGGACGAACCTAAGCTCAAAGGGAGGCCACTGGTGGTAGGGGCCGACCCCGCCGGCGGCCAGGGCCGGGGAGTGGTCTCCACCGCCAACTACCCGGCCCGGCAATACGGCATCCACTCCGCCATGCCCATCTCCCGCGCCTGGAAGCTTTCGGAGGCGGCCCGGCGCCGGGGTTTGCCCCCGGCAGCCTTCGTCCGGGGGAACCACCGGAAATATTCGGAAGTCTCCCGGCGCATCATGGAGATCTTGCGCCGCCATGCCCCATTGGTGGAGGAGGCCAGCGTCGATGAGGCTTACTTCGACCTCAGTTTCACCGGTTCCGTCGAGGCCGCGGTGGGCATCTGCCGGAAAATCAAGGAGGAGATCCAGACCCGGGAGCAGCTCACCGGCTCCATCGGCCTGGGCCCCAACAAATTGGTGGCCAAGATCGCCTCGGATTTCCAGAAGCCCGACGGCCTCACGGTGGTCACGGCCGAGCAGGCGGAGGACTTTCTGGCCCCTTTGCCGGTGCGCAAGATCCCGGGCATCGGTCCTAAAAGCGAAAAGTTACTGGCCCGCTTGGAGATCAAGTCGGTCAGGGATTTGAAGCGCTTTTCGCCCCAGGAACTTAAGGATAAGTTCGGCAAGTGGGGCCCGGAACTTTACGAGCGCCTGCGCGGCCGCCACGACAGCCCCCTGGTGCTGGAATGGGAGCCGAAATCGGTGGGGGAGCAGGAGACCTTCACCCGGGACAACCTGGACTTGCCGTTCATCTTCACCCGCCTCTGGCTCATGTGCCGGGAGGTTTTCCGGCGGGTGCAGGCCGAGGGGTTTCATAGCTACCGCACCGTGGTAGTTACGGTGCGCTTCGCCGACTTCGCCACCTACTCCCGCTCCCGGACGCTCCCCAACCCATCCCCATCGCCGCGCACCCTGCGCTTCGAGGCTATGAAACTGCTGATGCCCTTTCTGGATCACCGGGAAAACCCCAAGCGAAAAATGATCCGCCTCATCGGGGTTCGGGTGGAAAAGTTGGGGAAGTGAGAAAGCGGGGGGGGGGCCAGGGGAGGAAGGCCTAATTGCTTTTCCAGGAGGCCAGAACGGGCGGAAGAGTCGGCGGAAAAAGATAGCCCTGCGGTAAAATGTGGCCCACTGTTGGAAGATATGTGCTAACCAATCCCGCTCTTTGATTTAAGGGTTTTAAACAAAAGAGATTCACCACTGGTACCTGGGAAAAATCTTTCTATCGTAAAATCATCATCTTTCAAGTCAATACTCTGCAATATCAAAAGAAAATCCTCGACCTTTGGTAAATTACCGGGCTGTCCTATATGAAGATATGCAGGACGCAGATAGCGCATCAGCGCTCTAAAGCCATTGGTTTTATTTAGCATAAGTCCCCTTCCAGAGAAGTCCCATGCCACGGGCCAACGCGCCTTAACAGCATCAAAAAAATTCCATATAACGTCGGTTATCTCCAGGTCCTTCTCTTGAATGAACATATTTCGGAAAATTACCTTTTGAAGTTCTTCTAAGCTTGCTAAAGGAGGTTTCTTCCCTTGCATGTAAAGATTTCGGTCCTTCATGGGATCTGTTGAAATATAAACCATCACAGCTTGAACAAAGGTAGCTTGAGTGATTGTCTCCCCGAATCGCCCCTCAGTGGAGACCCCAAGGCGCTTAATCCGTTCATAGAAAGGGCTCCTCTCGTGCTTATCAAGGCCTATTGCCATCTCATGGCAAGTCTTCTGAGGGCTCCTAGTTCTAGCTAACTCGAACAAGTCATAAACTAGGCTCCGGTTCACTTTGGTCTGAGCGAGGTTAACCGTAGAGAAGAGATAGGCTTGATCAGCAATATCCATATCAACAAAGATGCTAACATTTATATCAAACGGTCGACCATTGAAATTTCGTAACCCTTCGATCCGGTGTTGCCCGTCAATTACCTGTGCAATTTGTGAATAATCTATGTTGTCAGCTTGATCTTCAGCATCGAAATATGGCTTGAGGATCATAGTGCCATTGGCCTCGTTAAAGAACGCACAATTGCCACGAACAGCTAATATAACGCCAGTGGGGAAGCATGCATCAGGTGAATTTACATATGTTGATAATTCTCTTACCCTCGCTGGATTCAAAGGTCGTTGAATTCCGAGATACGTCTCGAAGCCTCTCTCACCTTCAATCCTGCGGACATCCACCGATGTTATCTCAGTGAGATCTTTCGCAGCAATAGATCCCAGATAGAACGTCCCAATCGGTTGCGTGACCTTTATGCACGGAAAGACGAGTTGTTTTGCCTCGCCCATTTATTTAGCTCCTTTTATCCTTTTAACCACGATGCTCTCGAAGACGACGCTCGTAGTCCATTTCTTCATTGCGCATCATCTCCCCAGGATTTGCCAAAAAAGTATTATTGTAAACTAACGCGAAGTAGAAAATTACTATGGATAGTACAAACATAATCATAGAGATATAAATGATTATGTCAGGGAACTGTTGCGGTTTGACTCTCTGATATGTGAAGGTCGCGACTGATATGGCAGTAAATATAATCACAAAATCGATGAATGTATGCCTACTCGGGAATGAAGATACATTTTCTCTATCACGAGTAACAATATACATTGCTGGCGCTAAGGTAGTGGCTGAATAAATAAAGAGCTCTCCATTTTTAATAATATTTTTAAAACACTCCCAAATCATCCATCCTGAAAACGGAGAAGGAGAGGAAACTTTTCCTATAAAAATGACGAATGCACCAACCCAGATCGGAGAAGTGGAAATTAGGAGAGACCTCCTGATCTCCTGTAGAGCCTCGATGTGGTCTCTTCGAGTCGTGCGTGGCAAACCGCCGATTATTGGGAGCTTTGAGAATAACCAGATGCACCATTCACCTATGGACATTGCTACACCCCAAGAATTAAATATTCTTTTCCTAACTTTCGTCCAGAATTATTCCCCGATATCCGGGAAAACCGGGGAACCTTTACGAGCTTGAACAATTGATCATAGAGTTTCCTAATTGATGGGTGAAAAGCATTCGAAATGATCACCTTTGCCCCTCTGGCCCGAGCCTTTACGAGGGAATCTCTCAGGCGGATTTGGTCTTCCCAATCGAAAAGTTTTTCATTGTATTTGATAAACCCGTTGTCGCTGTGGCATATCGTATAAGGGGGATCAACATATATTAGATCATCGAGGCCGGCCCTTTCTAAGGCGACTTCGAAATCTGAGCATAAAATTTTACAGTACTTGAGTCGCGCTGAAATTAGCTCAAGGTCATTTTCGCTTATGGTTACCGTGGACTTAGTACCGATGGGAACATTGAATTCACCCTTCTTGTTCACACGGTAGAGGCCATTCCAACAGGTACGATTGAGATATATAAATCTTGCCGCCCTCGAGTAGTCGTCCTCGGGGACTTGGCGGCGGACTTCATAATAATAGTCTTTGCAGTGACTTTTTTGGTGTTCTTGAAGGTAGGAAAGGACTGTCCTCCAATCGGACTTGATGGCTTTGTATGTCAGGATCAGATTTATGTTAGTATCCGAGAGAACAGCTTTGGTTGGTGAGAGGGAAAAGAAGATTGCCCCACTTCCGAGAAAAGGCTCGTAATACGTGGCGTAGGACTTGGGGAAGCAGGATAGCTTTTTTGCCGCAAGCCAGCGCTTGCCGCCCGCCCAATTAAGGAATGGCCGGCAATTACCCATGGTGAACTTTCCTGCCAGAAGAATATAGCGTTGATAAATAGAAAACAAGAAAAAATTATAAAACCAAGCTGGAGATTACCGGCCGCAGGCCGGCGCCACTAGAGTATAATTAAAAGAGGGGCGACCCAATCACCGGCTGGAAGCCCGTGCCACTGTCGCCCCTACTTATTATGGGGGTTTGGGGAAGGGGTAGGGGGCCTCGGCCCTTTGCCCCTCTCCCAAAGTCTTTACTAGCGCCCTACCACCCCATGGTCAGGTAGTCGTGGATGGAGTTGGCGGCCAGGCGGCCGGCGCCCATGGCCAGAATCACGGTGGCGGAGCCGGTGACGATGTCGCCCCCGGCCCAGACCTGGGGTTTCATGGTCTTGCCGGTCTTGGGGTCGGCGACGATGTACCCCCACTTATTCAGGGCCAGGCCCGGAGTGCTCTTGGTGAGCAGGGGGTTGGAGCCGGAGCCGATGGCGACCACCGCGGTATCGATCTCCACCAGGAATTCGGAGCCGGGGAGCGGCACCGGGCGCCGCCGTCCGGAGGCATCGGGCTCGCCCAGCTCCATTTTCAGGCACTCCACCCCGGTGAGCCGCCCACCCTCGTCGCCCAGAAACCGGAGCGGGTTGGCGAGGAGCAGGAACTCGACGCCCTCTTCCTCGGCATGGTGGATTTCGGCGCCGCGGGCGGGCAATTCGGCCATGGAGCGCCGGTAGATGATATAGGAGTGGTCCGCCCCCAGCCGCAGGGCGGTGCGGGCCGAGTCCATGGCGACGTTGCCGCCGCCAAAGGTGGCCACGTTTTTGCCCTTGACGACGGGGGTGTCGTATTTGGGGAATTCGTAAGCCTTCATCAGGTTGGAGCGGGTCAGGTATTCGTTGGCCGAATAAACCCCGATGAAGTGTTCCCCGGGGATTTTCAGGAACACCGGCAGCCCGGCGCCCACTCCCAGGAAGATGGCGTCAAAGCCTTGGGCCAAGAGCTCATCCACGGTTTCGCTGGCGCCGATGACCGAGTCCACCTCGATCTTGACCCCCAGGCGCTCCAGGAAGTTGCATTCCTGGGCGACGATGGCCTTGGGAAGCCGGAACTCGGGGATGCCGTAGAGGAGCACCCCGCCCGGACCGTGCAGGGCCTCGTAAATGGTAACCTCGTGGCCTTTGCGGGTCAGGTCGCCGGCCACCGTGAGTCCGGCGGGGCCGGCGCCCACCACCGCCACCTTCTTGCCCGTAGCCTCGACCTTGGGGGGCAGGATGCTTCTGCCTTCAAGCCTCTGGTAATCGGCCGCGAAGCGCTCCAGGTTGCCGATGGCCACCGGGGCGTCCTTCTTGCCCAGGATGCACATGCCTTCGCATTGCACCTCCTGGGGGCAGACCCGGCCGCACACCGCCGGCAGGGAGTTCTTTTCCCAGAGTTTCCGGATGGCGGCCTCAAATTCGCCTTCCTTGATAGCGGCGATGAATTGGGGAATATCGATTTCCACTGGGCAGCCCTGCTTGCAGCGGGGGTCTTTGCACTGGATGCAGCGCTGCGCTTCCTGCCTGGCCAGCTCCGGGGTGTAGCCGTAAGGCACTTCCTCGAAGTTGCGGGCCCGCACCTTGGGTTCCTGCTCCGGCATCTTCTGGCGGGGAATCTTCTCTTTCTTGGGAGCTTGGACTTCTTCGCTCATTCTCGTTTCTCCTTGAGGCTTCTATTTAGGCAAGGATCCGGGCGTACCGCAAGAGCAGGTGGCGGGCATCCCCAGAAATTGATCATAGGAGAGCTTTTCCTCGGAGCAATAGGCCCGGAGCCGCAGGGTCAGCTCTTCGAAATCGGTGGCGTGGCCGTCGAATTCCGGGCCGTCCACGCAGGCAAACTTCATCTGGCCGCCGACGCTCACCCGGCAACAGCCGCACATACCGGTGCCGTCCAGCATGATGGGGTTGAGGCTCACCAGGGTCTTGACCCCATACTCCTTGGTCATTTTGCAGCAGAACTTCATCATGGGCACCGGCCCGATGCACACCGCCAGGGCGATGTCCCGGTGCGCCTCCAGGGTTTCCTTCAACTTGTCGGTGACGAAACCATGGTGGCCGTAGGTGCCGTCGTCGGTGCAGACCATCAGTTCCGCGGAGGCCGCCCGCATCTTGTCCTCCAGGATGAGGAGGTCCTTGGTGCGGGCCCCGATGACCGAGAAGACGTGGTTGCCCGCCTGTTTGAGACCCCGGGTGATGGGGTGCAGCACCGCGATGCCGGTGCCGCCGCCCACGCAAATGACCTTGCCCACCTTTTCCAGATGGGTGGGCTGGCCCAGGGGGCCGATGACGTCCAGGTATCCCTGGCCCACCTGCAGGGTCTTAAACAGGGCGGTTGACTTGCCCACCACCGCGTAAATGATGTTGATCAGGCCCTCTGCCGGTTTGGTGTCGGCCATGGTCAGGGGAATGCGCTCCCCGGTCTCATCGGCCCGCAGGATGACAAACTGTCCCGGCTTGGCCTTTTGGGCGATCTTAGGGGCCTTGATCCAGTTGCTGATCACCGTCCCCTGGGCCATCTCCTGGCGTTCCACTATCTCAAACATAGCCACCATTCTCCTCACTAAGGGAAAAATTAGCCACCGCGCCAATGCTCCCGGCCCTTAGCTGCACCGGACCACGTCTATCCATATCTTCGATTTTTTACCATGCCGCCGCGGCAAGAAGCAAGTGATAAATATCACAAAAGCCACTTCGCCCTGGAAACAGCCTCGACCGGTCCGAAAAAGATCGTGTTGGTGGCACAGGCTTCCAGCCTGTGCGCACAGAGCACCGGCCTACGCCACTGACGGCATCCTCGAAGAACCCCAAAGGGCCGGAGGCGCATAAAAAACCCTCCAGGCCGCGGAAGGCCTGGAGGGTTTCAGTTATCGGGTTCTTGGGTTTTTGGTTGTTGGGGTTAAAAAGCGCCCCGCTCCCCTAAACCCGGATGGTCTTTTAGAACAGGCCGGTAACCTTGCCGGTCTTGGTGTCCACGTCCACCCGCCGGTAGGCCGGGTCGGAGCTGGTGCCGGGCATCAGGGAAATGGCGCCGCACACCGGGCAGATAAACTTGGCGCCGCTGTAAATCAGGAAGTCGCGCACCGGCAGCCGCCAGCCCTTGGGGGTGCCCTTCTTGGTGGGATCAGCGGTCAGGCTCAAGTGCGTCTTCACCATCATGGTGGCGTATTCGTTGTACTTGGGATCCGCTTCAAACTTTTTGGCCTTGGCTGTGGCCTCAGGCGCAAAGTCCACGCCGTCGGCGCCGTATACTTCCCGGGCGATGGTTTCGACCCGCTTCCTGAGCGGCATATCGTTGGGATAGAGGAATTTAAACTTCGGTTTTTCTTTGCAGGCGTCGATAACCGCGTCGGCAAATTCGAGGGCGCCGTCGCCGCCGAACTGCCAGTGCTTGGATACCGCCACCCGGGCGCCTTCCGCCTCGCAGACCCGGCGGATCAAGTCATGTTCTTCCTTGGTATCGAAATGGAAGGCGTTAATGCAGACCACCGGGTTGATACCGGCCTTTTTGATGGTGCGGACGTGGTGCACCGCATTCTGCACGCCGTCTTCCAGCCATTTGAAGTTGGCGGGGGTGGCTTCAAAGTATTCTTTGGGAACCGGCTTGCCCGGCGGGACCGGCAGGGAGCCGGCGTTGACCCCATGGGACTTCAGGCCGCGGACGGTGGTCGTGAGCACCGACACGTGGGGGATGAGGCCGCTGAACCGGCATTTGACGTTCCAGAATTTCTCAAAGCCGATGTCGGCGCCGAAGCCGGACTCGGTGACATGGTAGTCAAAGAGCTTCAGGCCGACCTGGTCGGCGACGATGGAGGACTGGCCCACCGCGATGTTGGCGAAGGGGCCGGCGTGCACGAAGACGGGCTGCTTCTCCACGCTCTGCATCAGGGTGGGGTTGATGGAGGGGACCATCCAGGCAGTCATGGCGCCGCCCACTTCCAGATCACGGGTAGTGACGGGATTGCCCTTCTTGTCGTAGCACACCGTGATGTTGTTCAGCCGTTCCTTGAGGTCCGCCAATGAGCTAAACACGGCCAGGATGGCCATCACTTCCGAGGACACCGCGATGCCGAACTTGGAATCCATCAGGAAGCCGTCCATCTTGGTGCCCCGGCCGATGGTGATATGGCGGAGGGCCTGGGCGCAGAAGTCCATGATCCAGCCCATCTCGAAGTTCTTGGGATCGATGTTCAGGCGCTTCAGGTTCCGCTTGGCCAACTGGGCGTCGTCATAGTTGAACTCGTGCTGCAGCCGGGAAGTGGCGGCCACCATGGCCAGGTTGTGGGCGTTCATGATGTTGTTGATGTCGCCGGTGAGGCCCAGGGAAAACTCGGTCATGGGGATCAAGAGCGAGATGCCGCCGCCCGCGGCGGTGCCCTTGATATTCATGGTGGGGCCGCCGGAAGGCTGGCGGAGGGCGCCGCCCACATTCATACCCCGCTTGCCCAGGCCCTCGATCAAGCCCAAGGAGGTGGTCGATTTCCCTTCTCCCAGGGGAGTCGGGGTGATGGCGGTGACTTCGATGTATTTGCCGTCGGGCTTGCTCTTCAGGCGCTCCAGGCACTTCAAGTAGTCGACGCGGCCGATCTTCTGGCCGTGCGGGATGCGCTCTTCTTTGGGGATTTCCAGCTTATCGCACATCTTGTCAAAGGGGATCATCTCCGCTTCGGCAATTTCCGCAATCTGCCAGTCTTTCTGCTTAACCGGATCATACTTCGCCATAAAAACCGCCTCCTTAAGGTATTATAATAATTGACTTGTTCCGGACTTGAAGAAACGCCGGGGGTAATCGCAAACTCGACCCCGGGCGGACCTTCGCCTGGATGGGGTCACGCCAGGGCTCATACTTTTTTTCACATAGTCTTTCATTTAAACGACCAGCCATGGATTTGTCAATAAATTTTTTACTCCGGGAAAGCCGCAGAAGCGAAATTCCGGTGGATTTTTATATTTGACAACCCCTATCTTTCTCCATAAAATTACGTGAATAGATGTACAAGTCCGAGGGCAGGCCCATCCCCGCAAATTTCCAGGAAGCGGCCCGGCAGCCACCATTTCCCCACCCCGCGCTTCCGGGGCGGCGCCGCCCCGGTTGGGTTTAGAATACAGGGAGGGGGAGGCAGGCGTCTTTTTTTTTGCTCTGCATTAATGGGAGAGGAGGAACCCTATGGTCATCGGGGAATCGAAGCCCCTGGCGGAAATCCTGGAAAAGGTCAAGGATTTTAAAAAGATTGTGGTGGCCGGCTGCAAAGGTTGCGTCACTGTTTGTTGCGTGGGCGGTGAGAAAGAAGTGGCTATCCTGGCTTCCGAACTCCGGATTGCCCGCAAGTCCGCCGGCGACGAGCTGGAGGTGAAGGAATATACCTGCGAACGGCAGTGTGACCCGGAATACATCGAGGCTCTGGACGACCTGGTGGCCGACGCCGACGCCGTGGTCTCCATTGCCTGCAGCGTCGGGCCCCAGTACATCGTGGCCCGCTACCCCTACCTTAAGGTCTTTCCCGGGGTCAACACCACCAGCATCGGCGGCGCCGTGGAGCACGGGGTCTGGAAGGAGTTTTGCCAGGCCTGCGGCAACTGCATCATCGGCGATTTCGGCGGCCTCTGCCCCATCACCCGCTGCGCCAAGCAGTTGCTCAACGGCCCCTGCGGCGGCTCTTCCCAGGGCATCTGCGAAGTGGGCAAGGGCAGCATCCCCTGCATCTGGCAGCTCATTTATGATCGTCTGCAGAACCTGGGGGAGCTTCACAAACTCACCGAAGTCAAGTTATATAAGAATTGGTCCACCAGCCGCGACGGCGGGCTGCGCACATCGACACGGGAGGAGTTGAAACAATGACCGCCGAATATGCTGCGGGAAGCAAACTGGAAAAGATCTTCAAAAGCGGCCAGAAGGCAGTCACCGGCGAATGCGGCCCCCCTCGCGGGGCCGACGCCGAGCATTTCCGGCACAAGGCCACTTTTCTGAAAAATATCGTGGACGCGGTGAATGTCACCGATAACCAGACCGCGGTGGTGCGTTTCTGTTCCATGGCCGCCTCCAAGATCCTTTTGGAAATGGGCATAGAGCCGGTAATGCAGATGGTCACCCGGGACATGAACCGCATCGGCTTGCAGAGCAACGTCCTGGGGGCCGCCGCCATGGGGATCAAGAATTTGCTGTGCCTCACCGGCGACCACCAGTCCTTCGGCGACCATCCCCAGTCAAAAAACGTCCACGACATGGACTCGGTGATGCTGCTTAACACGGTGAAGACCATGCGGGACGAAGGCAAGATGGTGAGCGGCACCGAGGTGCAGGGCCGGCCTCGCATGTTCCTGGGCGCCGCCGCCAACCCCTTCGCCGATCCCCAGGAGTTCCGGGTGGTGCGCATGGGCAAGAAGATTGCTGCCGGGGCCCAGTTCATCCAGACCCAGTGCATTTACAACATGGAGCGCTTCCGGAAGTTCATGGAGGCGGCTAATGACATGGGCCTCACGGAAAAGGCCTTTATCATGGCCGGCATTACCCCGCTGAAATCCGTGGGCATGGCCAACTATATGAAGAAATTCGTCCCCGGCTTGGACGTCCCCGATCATTACATCACCCGGCTCAAGGGGGTGCCTAAGGACAAGGTGGCCGCGGAGGGCATTAAGATCGCAGTGGAACAGATCCATGAGTGCCTGTCCATCAAGGGCGTCTCCGGCATCCACCTGATGGCCATCGAATGGGAAGAACGGGCTCCGGAGATCATCGAGGCCGCGGGCTTGCTGCCCCGGCCCAAGGTGGAAGCCGATTAAAACATCAATAGGTAGGGCGGGCGTCTGGCCCGCCGTCTTCGGAAAAGCCCGATCCGAGAGGTTCGGGCTTTTTTTCCGGCGGGGGCTCCGCGGCTCCCGGTGGTTCTAAAAGTCGTTGACAAGAGGCGGCTAATATATTAAATTTGGTCAATACGGCCAATTCAACTCAGGAGAGTAAGATGTCCGAACTTCTGCAGGTGGGCGATGCCGATTTCGATCAGGAAATCTTGCAGTCGGATATTCCGGCCATGGTGGACTTTTGGGCGGCTTGGTGCGGTCCTTGCCGGGCTATCGCCCCGGTGGTGGAAGAACTGGCGAGGGATTACGCCGGCAAGGTCAAGGTGGCCAAGATGAACGTCGACGAAGATTCCAAGACTCCTGCCAAATATGGCATTCGGGCCATCCCTACCTTGATCATCTTCAAAAACGGCCAGGTGGTGGACCAGATCACCGGCGCGGTTTCCCGTTCCATCATCGAGAATGCCCTGAAAAAAGCCCTATGAGCTGCGGTACTCACGTCTTCTTGCTACCATCACTCGATAGATCAGCGGCAGCCAGATGGAGATACCCGGGGGCGGCAGGGGCCGCCCAGATTACGGTAAACTAGCTGGTAAACCTCTTTACACGGGTGAGATATGAAGACCAAGACTTTAGCCCCCCGCGTCGCCAAGTTGCTTCTGCCCCTTTTATTCCTAACCTTTGCCTTTGGCTGCTCCACCGTCAAGGGCTGGTTCGAGAGCAAGAAAATCGATGGGACGCCGGATCAGGTGGCCGACCGAGGCCTCACAGATCTGCAAAAGAAGAAGTTCCAAGACGCCATCGATAACTTCAAGGTCGTGCGGGATAAATATCCTTACAGCGACCAGGCCATGCTGGCCCAGATCAAACTGGCGGACGCCTATTTTTACGACAAGAAATACGACGAGGCCCTCCAGGCATACAAGGAATTCGAAAAGCTGCATCCCACCAACAAGGCCGTGCCTTATTGTATTTATCGTGAGGGTCTCTGTTTCTACCTGCAGCGCTCCACCATCGACCGGGACCAGACCTTCACCACCAAGGCCATGGATGAATTTAACCGCTTGAAAAAGAAGTACCCCCAATCCGAATACCTCCCCAAGGTGGAGCAATTCATGGCCAAATGCCGCCAGGACCTGGCGGACCATGAGTTTTACGTGGCGCAGTTCTACTTCAAAACCGAACATTATCAGGCAGCCCTGGGACGCTACCAGACCGTGGCCGATGAATATCCCGATTTCCCCAAGATGGTCGAAGTTAAAAAGCGTATCGCGGAGTGCCAGAAGATCCTGGCGAGCCCCCAAAAGGAGCCCGATCGCGGCTTCTTTGCCCCCGTTGCCAAGATGTTTGACGCCAAGTGGTAAAGCCATAACGCCGGGGAGCGGCGCCTCCCTTCCCCTGTGGTGCCGTTTTCGGTGTCGCTGGTCTTTGGGATAATAATTATGGGGGGGGGTGCAGGTATAAGCCAGTTCTTCTTGCAGAGCGGCAACCTTGAACTCCCCTGGAAAGTTCCCGAAGCTGGATGAGGGAACCCGTCCCCTAACCTTCCTGAGCAAAATCCGAAAAATTAGCGAATGGATCCCCGGGCCAGAGCCGCGGCCGTGGGTCGGTCAGTGGGCGCGGCGCGCCAGCCTTCCCGGACCCGGGCTCCCACCGCTGGAAAATCCTTACTCCCACTTATGGACCTTGAGGGCCTCCAGGGTGCGGTAATCGGTGAGGTCGTGGTGAATGGGGGTAATGGTGATGAAGCCGGCCGCCAGGGCGCCGTAGTCCGTCTCCGGGTCCGGAAGGCGCCGTTCATTGATCTCCGCCAGCCAATAGTAGACGTGTTCCCGGGGGTCCACCCGGCGCTCGAAGTGCTCGACCAAAGGACCCACGTCCTGCCGGGTGAATTTAACCCCCAGGACCCGGTCCGGCGGCAGGGCCGGCAGGTTGATATTGAGGCAAACCCCGTTCTTCCAGCCGGGCCAGGAGTGGAGCCGGGCCACCGTCTCCCGGGCCAGCCGGGCGGCGGCGGCGAAATCGGCGTCGGCCTTGTAGGAATTGAGAGACACGGCCACGGCCCGTACTCCCAGGATGGAGGCCTCGGTGGCCGCGGATACGGTGCCGGAGTAAAGGACGTTGATCCCGACGTTGGGACCCAGGTTGAGTCCCGAAACCACCATTTGCGGCGGCTCCGGCAGCAGCTCCGACAGGGCGATCTTGACGCAGTCCGCGGGGGTGCCGCTCACCGCCCAACCCTGGACCCCGCCGTCCAGGCTGACTTTCTTGACCCTGAGGGGGTTAACCAGGCTGATGGCGTGGCCCACGGCGCTCTGTTCGCTCTCCGGGGCCACCACCGCCACCTCCCCCAATTGGCTCAATTCCTGATAAAGGGCCCACAGGCCCGGAGCGTAGATGCCGTCGTCATTGGTCAGCAGAATCATAAGATAAATTATAGCATGTCTCGATTTTAGGATGGGCAGGCCGCGGCCTGGAAAATTGCCCGGATAAGGGCAGAGGCGCCGCCGCAGCTCGCCTTGGCCGAGCTTCAGACATATCCGGGAGCTACCGGATCATTTTTGGGCTGGCGCGGTTGGCGGTGGTGCGGTGAGCAGGGTCATCTCCTTCTGCCACCGGGTGAGGTCCGCTTGGGGGATGAGGGCGGTCACCGTGTTGCCTCCGGAGGTGGCCCGGACTTCCGTATCCGCCTGGCCCTTTGCCAGGTTACCTAATTGCTCCAGACGGAAAAGAGGCTTGCCAGTCTGGTCGAAGAGCGCCACCACGAAGACGGGGGCGGCCGGGGCGCCGGCCGGGGGCAAGCTGACCAGACGAGTTGATTCCAGCTTCTGAAGGTTAATCAGGGCCATCCCCAAAAGGTACTCGGGGTTCTGCACTTCGACCCCGTTGGGCCCGGTTATCTTCCAGACCTTCCCTTCCCGCCGGGCGCTCCAGGTTTGCCCTGGGGGGCCCCAGTCCACCCGGCCCACTTCCGGGATCAGGCCGGTCCAGAGCCGCCGGTCTTCCAGGTTGGCTACCCCTCGCCGAATCTTCTCCGGAAGCTCCCGGGCCACCATAACCACCGGGCCCTGGGCCCCCACCCGGGCATAAACTCCCTTGGGGGCCTCCGCCCCCAAATATAGAGTTTCGACCCCTTGGGGGCTGGCGACGCTGACTTCCATCCTGGCCTGGGGGGCCAGGCCCGCGGCCTGCAAGTCCGCCGGGGGGGCTGCCGGGAACTCGGTAACTTGCACCTCGGAAAGTTCCTGCAGCAAGCGTTCCAGCCGCGGGGAGCTCAGAGGCATCCCGGGTCGTCCTACCCATTGCCAGGTATTGCCGTTGCCCTTCTCCAGATCCACCTGGTTCTGATCGTCGCCAATCTTGAGAGACTTGACCTGGTCAACCTTAAAGGCCCAGAGGGTTTTATCCCGCAGGGCAAAAAGTTGCTGGTTCAGGAAATCCCGGGCGCCGGGAACGATGATGAAGATGCCGGGAGAATCGTCCTTCCGGGCATAGAAGCCCTCGCCCCCAGGGACCGCTTCCCCAAAACTCAGGCTGTGCTGCTTACCCTGAGCGATGAAGGAGACCTGCAAGGCCGGTTGGGCCAGGCCGAAGACTTTGAGGTCCCCGGGCCCCAGGTCCCGCACCATCTTAAGATCGGCCAGTTGCCGCAACATCTCGTCCACCGTGACCATGTCGGCCTTGGCCTGCTGGGGCTGGGTGATCTCCCAGTTGCTTCCCCGGCGGGCCAATTGAATCTCCCCGCCAGGCCTTTTCAGGGTGATGGCGCTGATTTCCCCAGTCTTGAAAGAAAACACCTGTTTGGCCTGGGACTCCTCGGCCTCACGATGCACCTGTTGCCGCCACAGGCTTAGGTAGGCCGCCACCAGCACCAGGAAGACCACGCCATAGGGAATCAACCGGCGGGGATTCATTTCCTGGACCTCCGCAGCCGATAGGCCCGGATTCCTGCCACCAGCATCACCAGCGGGGCCCACACCAGGCTGACCAGGAGCAGGATCCAGAGCTCTCGGCCCGATAACACCAGGAACTCGGCCTTCAAGGCTTTCCGCACCATGATCTGTTGTTCTTCCCCGGCCAGGAAGTTTACGGTATTCAAAAACAGGTCGCCGTCGCCCAACAGATTGAAGTAGCCGTTAGAGGCAAAATCGACGCTGCCGTAAACCGCCAGGTAGCCCGGGTTCTTTTCCTGCGGCTGCCCGGCGGCCGGTTCCTGCCCCTTGGCGGCAGCTGCCGGGGCCCCCTCCGGCTTGATTTCTGCCAGGGTCCCGATGATAAAGGGGCCCTTCTTGTCCGTCTTGGGATCGAAGGCCCCTTGGCCGCTCTTCACCCATCCTTGGCCTATCTTCTCGTAGCTGCTGGGCATACTGCTCACCAGGGTCTGCAAGACTACCCCTTTCACCTTCTGATTCAGGGAGAGCGGGCGGGCCATGGGGAAAAGGGTCAGGGTATTCTTAAAATCCCGGGTTATCCGGGTGGGACCATAATGCACCGCCAGGGGCATGACCGGGCTAAGGTGCAAGGACTGGCTGACCTGGTTGACATCCAGGATAATGCCGTCATCCAGGTTGATGCCGTAGCCAGCCAGGAAAGCTTTCAGCCCGGCATCCTGGAAGGGCTCCGTCATCACCAGCAGGCGGCCGCCCCGGTTCAGGTAGCCCTTCAGGGCATCCAATTCGCTGCCCAGGAGTGGCTTGTTGGGAGAAGCCACGATGACCGCCGCGGCATCCTGGGGCACCTCGGGCTGCGTCACCAGGTTGAGGCTGCCAACCTCATAGCCCTCGTTCTCCAAGGCCCGCTGGGCCGTTTGCAGGCCGCTGGGCTCCTGGTCGGCCGGCTCCCGTTCGCCATGGCCGCTTAAGAGATAGACCTTGCGGTGCTGCGGTTGCAAGATGCGGCGCAGGGCGTTGCTGATGCTGTCCTCGTCGGCATTGTCCGCCATCTGGCGCCGGCCCTCATATGCCAGCAGGACATTGCCGGGAAAGCGGTAGCCCGCCTCCTTGGCCTTGAGGGGTTCCCGCTCCGGGTCAACTATTTGCCAACTCACCTTCGGGTTGTAGTAAGCATACCTGCGGAGCAGGTCCTTGGCGGCTTCCCGCTCGGGGGAGCCCTCGGGTACGAAGGCGGTCATGGTCAAGGGGTGGTCCACCTGCTTAAGCAGGTTCAGGGTGACCGGGGTGAGGGACTGGCTCTGGCTTTGGGTCAGGTCCCAGCGCACCTGGTGCCAATTGGCCAACAAGGCCACCACGATGAGAACTCCCGCCACCAGCAGCACCGAGGCCAGGGAGCCAGCGCCGTAAACTACTTTTCGTTTGTTGAGTCCGTCCAGTGGTTCCACTTTTATGCTCTCCAGCGCCGGGATTCGAGTTGCCTCTTGGTGAGAAAGAGGAAGAAAAAGATGAAGCTGGCCCAATAAACCAGATCCCGGGTATCGATTACCCCTTTACTGAAATTCTCGTAATGCTCAGTCAGCGACAAAAACTGCATAACCCTGGCCAGAACGCCTCCCCCTCCCAGTTCCTGCGACCAGCCGATGACCCAGAATAAGAGGAGCAGGGCGAAGCCCACCACCCCGGCGATGATCTGATTTTCCGTGAGACTGGAGGCGAACAGGCCCAGGGCCAGAAAAGAGGCCCCCAGCAGCACCGCCCCCAGGTAGCCGGCGGCCACGGCGCCCAAATCGACCCGGGTCATGAAGCAGAGGGCCAGGGAGTAGCTGACGGTGAAGGCCAGGAAGATGAGGTAGATTATGAAGGCGGCTGCGAACTTAGCCAGGATGATGGACCAGTCCGCCAGGGGAAAGGTAAACAGGAGTTCTGCGGTCCCGGACCGCTTCTCTTCGGCTAACAGGCGCATGGTGAGCAGGGGCACCAGAAACATCAAGATGATGGCCAGCACCATGAACAGGGGCTGGTAAACCATGTTCTGGGGATTCAATTGCGCCGCCACCTGGGGGTTGGTGGCCTGCGCCGCCGCCGCCAGGCTGGTAATCCCGTAATAGACGGTGTTGACATAGAAGAAATATCCGGTCAGCAACAGGAAGAAGAACCCGGTGATGTAGAAGATGGGACCGGCGAAATAGATGATTAGCTCCGTTTTGAGCAATGCCGCGAAACCGCCAAAATTTTTCATGACGCCGCCTCGATCTCCTCCTCAGTCACCAGGTTGAGGAAAACCTCTTCCAGGGTGAATTCCTGGGCTTTCAACTCCAGCAGGCCGAAGCCCTGCTGCACCACCAATCGGGCCAATTCCGGTCTTAAGTCCTGGTCATTGCCGCCTTCCACCAGGTAGCGGCCCTCGCCGCGGTTAAGCACCCGGGACACCCCCGGGACCGTCTCCAGGGCTGCGGTGACCTGGGCCTCCGGGCCCTGTACCCCCAGGCTGATGCGGGCGCCCCGGCCCAATTGCCTGGAGAGATTCTCCGGGGTATCGCTGGCCACGATCCGGCCCCGGTTGATGATGATCACCCGGTGGCACAACTGGGCCACCTCCGGCAGGATGTGGCTGCTCAGGATCACCGTGTGGGCGCCCTCCAGATTTTTAATGAGGTCGCGAATCTCCACGATCTGGAAGGGGTCCAGGCCAATGGTGGGTTCATCCAGGATGAGCACCGGGGGCTGGTTCAGCAGGGCCTGGGCCAGCCCCAGCCGCTGCCGGAAGCCCTTGGACAGGGCGGCCACCAGCTTGCCCTCCACTTCCTCCAGGGCGCAGGAGGCCATGACCCTCGTGATCTCCGCCGCCTGTCCCGCAGCCTCCACCCCTTTGGCTTGGGCGGCAAACCGCAGGAACTGGAGCACCGTCAGGTCCGGATAGATGGAGACGTTCTCCGGCAGGTACCCCAGGGAACGCCTCACCTCCAGGGACTGCTCGACGCAGTCGAAGCCGTTGACCCGGGCGGCGCCGGTGGTGGGTGTCAGAAAACCCGCCAGCATTTTCAGGGTGGTGGTCTTGCCGGCGCCGTTGGGACCCAGGAACCCCACGATCTCCCCGGCCGCCACCTGAAAGTCGAGGTGTTCGACGGCCAGCAGCGGGCCGTAATATTTGGTCAGGTCCCGGACTTCGATCATCGTTTCCATGCCATTCCCATCCGCTCGAGATTTCTTTGGAATTGCCAACCTTAGGGGGCAGGGTCCACTTTAAGCAGGCGGCCCCATCGCAGGCTGGAAGCCCAGGCCACCGCCGCCCTGCCGGACGGCAAACAATTTATTATTTTAAATCTTTTTCTCTGATCTGACAAGGGGAGATAAAAGTTTGGTAGTGTATCAATTTGAAATTCTAGAACGAGAAAATCTAGGAAATGGATGGGTTCTTCGTTTAGACTTTGAATGTAGGAATTTTTGGGCTAGTTTTCAATTTGAATCCTTGGCTGGAAAAATCAAGGAGAGAATCAATCAAGGCGGAAATGTTTCCAAATGAAACAATTTTCAGGAATTTCCTGTCCAAAAATCAGGAAAATCCTAATGGTCATTTCTAAGTGTGCCGATTATCTTGGGAAGGAGGTTTTGTTCTGGATTTTTTTTTCAGCTTTAAGGAAAATATTTTCACATATTTGCGAATTAGGCGGGTAAACCTCTTGACATGGTTATCAATCGGTCCTATAAACGGTTCACAAGGGTAATGTGTCCTAATTTATCAAATTAGGACGGAACGGAGGGCTAAAATGAGCCCATCAAATATCCCCCCCCCTGGTAATGGGTCTGACCAGCCACCTCAATTAAATCTACGTTTTTATGGCCATCTTACCCTACGAGGAACTTGGGTGGCTGTTTGCATAGATTTAAATTTGGCTGTCGAGCGCCCCACCTGGGAGGAAGCACTTGCGGCTGTCCTCCAGCAAGCTCAGGGGTATATAAATGTAGTTTTAGAGACAGAAGATAGGTCGTCTATCTCCTATCTAATCCCTCGCCCTGCTCCTTGGATAGATCACGCCCTCTATCACCTAGCCTGTGCAGCTTGTTTCATTAGGCAATTAAAAAAACTGATGGTTTGCCTTACCGAAACATTTTTCCTGCCTGTGCCTATATCGCAATATTCTCCCGTTTAAATGAGTGGACATTATCCTCCCCTCACACCAGCCGAGGTTGAGGATATTTTGCAAAAGGCTGGATTTACATATAGAAACCACAACGATACGCATTATTATTGGGAAGGAACGATAAACGGGCAGCGTCGCGTCGTTTGTGTAGATCATATCAAGGGGAAAAAGGGGAAAACCTTTAGCCACAGATTGATCGGGTTTATGATTGGTCAGTCTGGAATGTCTAAGAAGGAATTTTATAGTTATCTTTGATATGCCTTTTCTTTGTTTAATCTGATAACCCCGCAATTTCCTCCAAACTCCACACGTGATCGGTCACTCCCGCTTCCATCGCCGGGGTCACTCTCAGGCTCTTGTGGATTCTCCCGAAGTTATAGAACATGAAATGTAGGGAGACGGCATGGGCAAGGTTCTCCACCTTCTTTGAGAAGCCGTTGGTGAGGCGGGTAAACCGCCGCATAGACATTCTCATGGTGAGATTCTGCCGCTCCGCATAGCTGGTTGAAATATGCTTGCGGTCGGGATTGCCAGTAATAACCTGCGGTTTACAGCCTATACACTCGACTGGGGTATAATGTCTCTCGCCGTCCTTGATCTCCCCGTAGAGTTTAATCAGCATGGCATAATCAATATCCGTCCCAAACCCACTATCAACTGCCTCTAGATAGGCCCAATGGCCATCTGTGGTAAGCTGAACCCTATGGGTAAACCTGGAAGCTAAATCCTCCATAAATATAGAGCCGGTTTTAGCGTCCCGATTTCCTACCAGCCAAGAGGGGACAATCTTGGTATCGGCGCAGATCGCCGTCCAGGTCCAGACATCGCCATACCCAAACTGCCCTTGTTTTTCTACCGGGACATTTTTTTGCTTGGCGTAGCAGAATGACCAGATTTCATCGCATTGGAGACGCTTGCACGGCAGGTTTCTAAGGGTCTGGTTTTGGTACTCAGCACAAGCCCGCCCCACGTCCACCAGCAACTTGACGACCGTGTTAATGGCCGTATCGGTAATGCGGGCCGTAGCTCGAAGGCTATTGCCCTCTACCAAGCAACCGATTATCTGCGCCCGTTTTTGTATGCTCAATCTGTTCATAATGATAATATAGCTTGAGCGGTCAAGCTTGTCAAGAGGAAAATTGACATTCTCAAAAAAATAATTAATTATTAAAAAAGTATCCGCCAAGGTGGGCCGGGGCGGATTCGAACCGCCAGCCTAGGGTTTCCACGACCCCTTATCTGTCCATTGAATTACCGGCCCACTTGCAGTTTTAGCTTGACAGGGTAAGCATTTTTTGCCATATTAACCTAAAAGGGCGCACCTGGAGGGTCACGGCAATGAGCCGTCCTTTTCAGAAACATCGCGCTCTCCTTTCTGGCCCATCGCTCCCGGTCCCTCAACCTTGGCGATGGGCCATTTTTTATTTGCTATTCTTTCAGGGTGACATACCCTCCTTCCTTATAGTCGAATAAATCCTCCCGATTTCTTAGGGCTGTCCTCAATATGTCGGGGGAGTTTTTAGTCACTTTAAACCCTCTCTTGCGATATTCAGCGAGAATTTCTGCGAGTTTCATAGTCCTGCCAGATTGGGCCAATATCTCGGATATCCGCTTGGCGTGAGAATTTCTTCTCTTAAACGCGATTCTTTGGCCAGGAGAGAGTGGAATCGTTGGGGGTGGATTGAATCGTATACGGCGCACGGGGGGGGCCACACCCACAGACACTTCAGCTTCCTTGGCGATATTACCGGTATCAATCCGCTTAGGCAAGTGTTTTTGTAAATTATTAATCAATTCAATGAGTTCATTGCGCTGAATATCAATTTTTGCAAGTTCTTGGCGGGCATCATTAAGAAGGCTTTCCACCAATTCATATCTAATGGCCATACACGCCCCCTACATAGCGATCTTGTGGGAAGAATCGCGCAATGTCGGCATACTGTCAAGGGGAAAAATGTCGGGTTATCGGCAATAGGGCGGGTCTCAAAAAACTAGGGCCATCAAATCATGCGCTTATAAAAGGGTAAACCCAACAATACTACAATTCCATATTCGTGTTCTCTAGTGATTTCTCTGATTTTCAGCGTTTTCTAAATTAAGGAAATAAATTACTTGTCGGAAGATTTGTTCTTCCACCTTGCCTTTGCTGCCTTTTCAGCAATTTCCTTCCGTTGCTCCGGGGTGAGCTTCTCAGCCCTGGCCTTGCCGCCCTTTATGCCACCTAAGCGGCCCAAAGCTACGGCATGGGGATTGCGGGTATCTTCCTTGGCGGGAGTCTCTGACTCACCCTCAGTAGCCGCTTGGACTATCTCAGAGGCCAGGACATTCAAATCGCGGGATCGCTTCGGCTTCTTGCTTGAGTGTTCAGGCATGCTCCGATTATGCCTGATTTTGGGGAAATGTCCAGAGGTTTATTTTTCAAACTGATACACTACCTAAAAGTTAGCGAGGGACCCGCCCCCAGAGATAATGGAGCTTTGTTAACCCCGCTCTCGAAAGGCGGCCACGGTGCGGGCCAGACCTTCGGCCAGGCTCAGGCGGGGTTGCCAGTCCAGCAGTTTCCCGGCCCGGGTGCTGTCCAGGGCGCTGCGGCGCTGTTCCCCGGGTTTGGTCGGACCATGCGCCGGCCCCAGGGGAGAGCCGATGATCCCCTGAAGCTGGAGATAGACCGTGAGGATGTCCGTCTCCCGCCCGGTGCCGATATTGAAGACCCCGGCCCGGGGATAGTCCAGGGCCGCCAGGTTGGCCGCCACCAAGTCCTCCACGTAAACGAAATCCCGGCTCTGGAGGCCGTCGCCGTTGATCAGGGGCTGCTCCCCGGCCAGAAACTTTTCAATAAAGATGGCCACCACCCCCGCCTCACCCAGGCCGTTCTGCCGGGGCCCATAGATGTTGGCGTAGCGCAGGGCGATCGGGGTGATGCCGTATTCCCGCTGATAAAAGTGGAGGTAGTGTTCCACCGCCAGCTTGGCAACCCCGTAAGGGCATTCCGGCAGGGGCCGGTCTTCCTCCCGGGCCGGCACCGGGGCCTGATCCCCATACATGGCGCCGCCGGTGGAGGCGAAGAGGATTTTCTCCATCCCTACCCCGGCCGCGGCCTGGAAGAGATTCAGCGACCCCAGGATGTTCTCCCGGGCGTCCATTACCGGATCCGCAACCGAGCGGCGCACGCTCATCTGGGCGGCGTGGTGAACCAATACCTGGGGCCGTAAGCGGCCAATCAGGTCGAAGGTCTCCCGGGACCGGATATCGTAAGGGTAGAATTGGGCCCCCGCCGGCACCTGCTCCCGCCGGCCGCTGCTGAGATTGTCCACCACCGCCACCTCATGGCCCTGCCTGAGAAAGGCCTCCGCCAGATGGGAACCGATGAAGCCAGCCCCGCCCGTGAGCAAAATCTTTTTTGGTCCCGGCATCCTCGATCACCTCGCCTTTATCATATACAATCCGGGGCCGCCAAGGCAATTTTTCAGTCCGGCCGCGGTTGGGTTTTTTCCAGGGAAATAATACCAGCGGGTGCGCAAATCCTGCTTGACTGTTACGGGTTTAACCCCTAAGGTGAAAAGCAATTGATTTCAAAAAGGAGGGGGAGATATGTTTGCACGGGGCCGTTTAGGTGGCCTGATCCTGGGCCTGGCGCTCCTGCTGGCGCCGGTGGCGTTGGCAATGGCGACAGAGGCGCCCAATGCTGCGGCGCCGGTGTTGGATCTGCCTCACCTGCAGGCGATGGCGCTTCAATATAGTCCGGTGGTCAAGGCCAGCCGCAGTGATGTCAAGTTTGCCAAGGAACAGAAGAATGAGGCCCACGCCTACCGCTGGCCCCAATTCGACACCACCGCCACCGGCGGGGTGGTGCCCGACGCCAAGCTGGGACAAATCCGTGAGGTGCCGGGCCAACTCTACTGGCCCGACCCCGTGGACAAGCTTCACGGGATGAATATCTTCGGCCACCTCGATTTCAATGTGATCCAGCCCCTATACACCTTCGGCAAGATCGCTTTCCGGGAGCAGGCCGCCGCCCATAACGTTAAGGTGAAGGAAGAAGAGGTGACCTCCCAGCAGGGTGAGGTCGTGGTCCAAGTCGCCCAGGCTTACTATGGCCTGATACTCGCCAATCAGGGCAAAGAGGCGGTGAAAGAGGCTCGCACTTACCTGAACGACACCCGCCAGCGGGTTGACCGGCTGCTCGCCATGAACTCCCCCAATGCCAAAGAAACGGACCGCTACCGGGTAGCCGCCTACGAAGGGGCCCTGGAAAAATCGAGCGCCGAAGCGGAGGAGGGCTCCATAACGGCTTATCGGGCCTTGAAGGCCCTCATCGGCTATGGCGAAAACCAGAATTTCCGGGTTCCCGAGAGCCTGCCCACACCCAGCGCCCCTGCCGGCACCCTGGATACCTATATCCAAACCTCACTGGAATTACGCCCGGAATTCAGGGAATTAAAAGAGGGGCTGGCGGCCCGGCAACTCTTGGTGGACGCCGCCAAGGCCGATCGCCTGCCCTCCTTCTTCTTTGCGGTGGTGGGCGAACTGGCCGGCGCCCCGGGCCGCAAATATAACCCGGACCCCTATGTCAACGATTATTTCAACGACTATGGGGCCCTGCCCATGGTGGGGGCCAAATGGCACTTCGACTTCGGCATCCTGAAGGCCAAGGTAGGCCAGGCCCAGGCGGAACTGGATAAGTTGCAGGAAGATCAAAGGGCTGCCCTGATGGGCATCCCGATAGAAGTGGCCAAAAGGTACGATGAAGTGCAGCAATATTACAAGTCTTCGGAGGGCCTGGAAAAGGCCTACGTCAACTCCCGGCGCTGGCTGATTACCGCCTTCGGCAATTTCGACATGGGCCTGGGCAAGATGGATGACATCTTTCAGGCCTTTGAACGGTACGGGGTCTTCCGGGGCGACTACCTGATGGCCCTTTATCAGTACAACCTGTCGGTGGCCCAACTGGACAAAGCCACCGGGGCCTACCGCAGGAAGGTGTTGGCCGCGGCTCCCGCCGTCAAACCGGCGAGCGTCCCGGCCCCCAAATAAGGGCCGCCTGAGGTCCGGCGGCCGCGGGCCTTCCTCCAATCAGCCGCCAGGGTGGCAAGCTGAGCCGCCCTGGCGCCTATCTTACACCCCCCAAAAAACGGCGCCTTGGGCGAGCCTTTCGCGTACGGATCTAATGGTCTGTTCCCTAATTGATTTCCATTTATAAAGACTGAATTTTTAACCCCCCTTTGGCAAAGGGGGACTTAACATGCCATAACCCAGCCTTTCAATCCCGATATTACATAAAGCTAATTATGAAACATCCCATCAGATAGTGCCAAGGCGGCCGCGGGCTAAACCTTCACCGGCCGAGGAGGAACAGGCGGGCATAGACCAGCAGCGGGGCGCTGAACAGAATGCTGTCCAGGCGGTCCAACATCCCGCCGTGGCCGGGGAGCAGTTTGGAGGCATCCTTCACCTGGGCCTGGCGCTTCAGCATCGATTCGAACAAGTCCCCCAAGAGGCCCGCCACCGCCAGGACCACGGCCAGGGCCGCCAGTGCCAGTCCGCCCACCCCCGGGAGCAGCCATTTCCCCGCCGCCACCCCCACCACCAGGCTGGCGGCCAGGCCGCCCGCCACCCCGGCCCAGGTCTTCCCCGGGCTCACCGCGGGGTAGAGCTTGGTCTTACCCAGGGTCCGGCCCACATAATAGGCCCCGGTGTCCCCGGCAAAGATCACCATGAGAAACCAGAGGACCCACCACTCACCATCCACGAGGAACCGCAGCCAGATGAGGTGCCCCAACAGGAAGGGCAGATAGAGGAGGCCCAGGATGTTGATCGCCAAACTTTGGCCTACCTGCGCAATGTGCTCGTAGCTCAGCAGGTAGAAGAGAAACAGCATGAAGAGGCACCAGAAAAGAGCGAACAGGACGATGGCAGGATTGCAGGCCAGGACCCCGTTGGGAATGGACCCCTGGGTGCTGGGATGGGCGGTGCCAAAGCTCAGCAGGATGAAGGAACCCAGCAATACCGCCTTAAAGCGCCGGGGTTTGTCCGCCTCTGCCTGGAACATCCCCAGAAACTCCCAGTGGCCCAAGGCGTTTACCACCAGGAGCATCAGCACGAAGAGGGCCAGCCCGCCCCAGAGCAGCGCCAGCGCCAGGAGCGGCAGCAGAATTAGGGCCGTCAACCATCGTTGCCTATCCACCGGGTCCCGTCCCCCTTGGCCCTGCCCTCAGAAACCTCTTACATCCAGCCGCCGATGACCTCATTATCGAATGACAGGCAAGGCCTCACAGCGACACCCCATTACGTGTGTGCATTTTTCGTAGGGAAGTTCGGGCATTTTTTCGATGGTAAATCGCTTCCCCGCTAATTTCTTACAGGCAGGACAGGAATCTTCTGAACCAAGTAAATCGACCTTCTTGATTGCCAGCCCATGCCCCCGCCAAGATTCGACATTAGCACGATGTTGGGCATGGAAGAGAACCATTCGGATAGCGGTGTCATTGTCAAACTTTGATGTTCCGATAAAATCGGCTGGGAGCCACTTTGATGCCTTGTTCGTACCCCATAAGTACATCATTGCGCCACCCACACGCAAAGGATTCCACTCCGCCTCCGCTAGGCCGGTCAATATTTTCGGACGGCTCTCAAAAATCGTTTTCAGGAGTTGGACGTCCCGCGAGGTGTTGGGCTTGGTCCAATCAATGCCGAGCCCGCGCGGGAAAACCTGCTTCGCCTCGAATTGGGCGACCGTGAGGCTGGCACCCCGCAAGTCGCCCAGATGCAGTTGTTCGAGACTCTTGGCGACGGCTGCTTCCTTCTCCGCTTCACGTTCGGCGACGAATTGTTCCGCTATTGTTCGTGCCTCTGGTGAACACTCTCGGATATCTAGGGGCGCGACCTTTAGACTCATTTCTTCGGGAACTGCCTTCACTAAGCGCTCGATACCTTGATCCTTCCTTCCCGATACGGGTAGTTTATGCTCCTTCAGGAGCGCTTTGATCTCCGTTGCTTTGAAAGTCACGGCAATTTTAGCGGACAAGGGTGCGGGAACTAACCAACCTTCCGAAATGAAACGATCCAACGCTTTCTGAGTTGGCTCACCCAATACGTCCTCCCAGTCAAGGCGTATAGCATCATTTGTATTCTGTCCATAGAGGAATCTGCTTAAAAGCAGCAAATGCGCTTTGCTCGTCTGCCATTCGATCGTTGGTTCTTCAATCGAGGGAGGCAAAGGTGTTCCATTGGACTTGGGCTTTGCCGCTTCCTTCTTTTTGCCAAATAAGAAATTCAGAATTCCCATTTGCTATATCTCACGGAAGTTCTTTTTCCGGATGGTTCGGCCTTTCGGATCATAATAATCGACTTGCCGGACCTACAAGGTTCCGGATTTATTAATCATTATATAAACAAAGTATTGGTATTGGGAAACCATAAAACAAGAGACCCTTCGCCTTCGGCTCAGGGTGACAAAGATCGTGACCAGAGGGGGTAAGGTCTGATTCCTGCTATAATCTGCCTCAGATCTCTTCGCCGGGTTTGACGTTGCTCTGCTTAAATTCCAGGGCGGCCCGGATATAGCTCCGGAACAGGGGGTGGGGGTCCATGGGACCAGATTTGAATTCGGGATGGAACTGGCAGCCCAGGAACCAGGGATGGTCCGGGAGTTCGACAATCTCCACCAGTTCGCCGTTGGGGGAGGTCCCGGTGATCGCCAGACCGGCGGCGCTCAGTTTTTCCCGGTAAGAGTTGTTAAACTCGTAGCGGTGGCGGTGGCGTTCCATTATCTGGGTCTGGCCGTAGTCCGTGCCGGCCAGGGAGGTCTCTTTGAGGACGCAGGGGTAGGCTCCCAGGCGCATGGTGCCGCCCTTCACCGATTCCCGGTCCCGATGGATGATGGCGTCCCGGCGATAATCGTACCATTCCCGCATCAGGTAGATGACCGGCTCGGCCGCCTCGGGATCGAACTCCTCGCTGGTGGCCTCGGGCAGGCCAGCCACGTGCCGGGCGAACTCGATGACCGCCAACTGCATGCCGAAGCAGATGCCGAAGTAGGGGATGCGGTGTTCCCGGGCATAGCGGATGGCCTGGATCTTGCCTTCCACCCCCCGCACCCCGAAGCCGCCGGGCACCAGGATGCCGTGCAGGTGTCCCAGCAAGCCCTCGGCTCCTTCCCGCTCCACCTGCTCCGAATCTATATAGGTGAGGGCCACCTGGACCTCGTTGGCCAAGCCGCCGTGCACCAGAGCCTCGTGCAGGCTCTTGTAGGACTCCCTCAGGTCCACGTACTTGCCGACGATGCCGATCTGCACCCGGTCCTTGGGGTGCCTGATGCGCTGCACCAGTTCCTCCCAGGATCCCAACTGAGGCTCCCGGGTCCAGATATTCAGGATCTCCACCAACTGCTGATCCAACCCTTCCTGGTGGAAGAGCAGCGGAATCTCGTAAATGTTGTCCACGTCCTGGGCCGTGATCACCCCATCGGGCTCCACGTTGCAGAAGAGGGCGATCTTGGCCTTGATCTCCTTCGTCAGGAGCTTTTCGGTGCGGCACAGCAGCAGGTGCGGCTGGATGCCGATGGAGCGCAGTTCCTTGACGCTGTGCTGGGTGGGCTTGGTCTTGACCTCGCCGGCGCTCTTGATGAAGGGCACCAGGGTGAGGTGGATGTAGCAGACGCTGTCCTTACCCAGATCGCCCTTGAGCTGGCGGATGGCTTCCAAAAAAGGCAGGCTCTCGATGTCGCCCACGGTGCCGCCGATCTCGATGATGGCCACGTCCGCCGAGGGCGCCACCTGGAGGATGGACTGCTTAATTTCGTCGGTGATGTGGGGAATGACCTGAACCGTGCCCCCCAGGTAGTCTCCCCGGCGCTCCTTGGTGATGACGTTATGGTAGATGCGGCCAGAGGTGAAGTTGTTTTCCTGGCCCAGGGTCACCGTGGTGTAGCGCTCGTAATGCCCCAGGTCCAGGTCGGTCTCGGCCCCGTCTTCGGTGACGTAGACCTCGCCGTGCTGGAAGGGGTTCATGGTGCCGGGGTCCACGTTGATGTATGGGTCCAGCTTCTGGAAGGTGATGCGCAGCCCCCGGGACTCCAAAAGGGCGCCGATGGCCGCCGCCGCCACTCCCTTGCCCAGGGAAGAGAGCACCCCGCCGGTAATAAAGATCAGTTTGGTTTTCACAGGTTCCTTCATATACCCGGCTCCAGCGGATGTCAAGAAAGGTCTGAAGCGCCTTTTCTTAGCCCCAATAGAGGGCTTGCTCACACCTGGGGGCGGCCGTGGCCCAGGCTCCCGGCCTGAAGGGATCGCCCCTGAACTCCCGGCAAAACCTCACCAGACCAGGCAGGTGCGGTCTCGTCAAAAAAGTTTAGGGTGTGGTCCCTTTCCCGGAATCTTGCGAAAATACTCGGCGGCCCGGCCGGTGGCCACACGGCCCCGGGGGGTGCGCTGCAGGAAGCCGGATTGAATCAGATAGGGTTCGTAAACGTCCTCCAGGGTGCCTTCCTCCTCGCACAGAGCGGCGGCCAGGGTGCCCAGGCCCACCGGCCCCCCGTCGTAGGTGTCCAGGATGGTGTGGAGGATCAGCCGGTCCATGCGGTCCAGCCCCAGGGTGTCAATATGCAGCAGGGTGAGGGCGGCGTCGGCCGATTCTCGGTTGATGCGGCCGTCACCCCGCACCTGGGCGTAGTCCCGCACCCGCTTCAGGAGGCGGTTGGCGATGCGGGGAGTGCCCCGGGAACGGCGGGCGATCTCCCAGGCGCCCTCGTCCTCCAGTTCGATATCGAGCACCCTCGCGGCCCGGCGGACAATTATGGCCAATTCCTCCACCTTATAGAAGTCCACCCGAAGCATCAAGCCGAAGCGGTCCCTCAGGGCCGGGGTGATCAGGCCAGCCCTGGTGGTGGCCCCCACCAGGGTGAAGTGGGGGAGTTCCAGCTTCACGGAGCGCGCCCCGGGCCCCTGGCCGATGATCAGGTCCAGGTTGAAGTCCTCCATGGCCGGGTAGAGGATCTCTTCCACCACCGTGGGCAAGCGGTGCACTTCGTCAATAAACAGGACGTCCCTGGCCTGGAGGTTGGTGAGCAGGGCCGCCAGGTCCCCGGCCCGCTCCACCACTGGGCCGGCGGTGGGCCTGATGTTGGCCCCCATCTCCTGGGCAATGATATGGGCCAGGGTGGTCTTCCCCAGGCCCGGAGGGCCGTGCACCAGGATGTGATCCACCGCCTCGTCCCGGCCCCGGGCCGCGGCCAGGGCGATGTCCAGGTTGCGGCGCAGTTCCTCCTGCCCCACAAACTCCGCTAGGGTGCGGGGCCGCAGCCCCGCCTCCAGACCGAGGTCCTCCACCTGGGGCCGGGGGTTGACGATGCGCTCTTCCTGGTCCATTGGCCCTAATTTACCGCACTCCGCACAGATTTGCAAGCCGGTCCCCTTGGCCCCCGGGGCCAGGTTTGATAGACTCAATTATTTTGTGAGAAGGGGCAGAACCGACCCCTGTCCCAACCCGACATGAGATAAGAAAAGAACTGGCCCAGCCAGGGCTGCGGGCGACGCCTTTGCCAGCTCCGGCTGCAGGGTGCGAGCCGGACTACCATGGAAACCGCCATCTCGGCCCAGGGTATCAGCAAGTCGTTCCGGGAGCGGCTGTTCGGTCCCTGGAAGACGGTGCTCAGTCAGGTGGACCTGGAAGTGGTCCCCGGGGCCATCTTCGGGGTCCTGGGGCCCAACGGCGCCGGCAAGACCACCCTCATCTCCATCCTGGCCACCTTGCTGCGCCCGGACCAGGGCCGCGCCCGGGTGCTGGGCCTGGACGTGGTGCGGGAGGCGGCCCGGCTGCGGCAGCGCATCAACCTGGCGGCCGCCGGGGCCCATTTCCTCTGGTGCCTCACCGCCGAAGAGAGCCTGCGTTTTTATGGCCGCCTTTACGGGCTGGGCGGCCGGGCCCTGACCGCCAAAGTGGAGGGCCTCCTCGACCTTTTCCAACTGACGGACCAGCGCCGGGTGCTCTTCGAACGCCTGTCCACCGGCCTCAAGCAGCGCCTGATGCTGGCCAAGGCCATGATCAACGACCCGGAACTCCTGTTTCTGGACGAACCCACCTCGGGCCTGGACCAGGAGATGGCCCAGCATATCCGGGAGGAAATCCTGCGCCTCAACCGGGAGACCGGCCTCACCATCCTGCTCACCACCCACAACTTGCGGGAGGCCGAGATGCTGTGCAGCGAGGTGGCCTTCCTGAAAGAAGGGCGGCTGGCGGCCCGGGGCAGCATTGCCGAGTTGCAGCGGCGCTTGGGGTTGGGAGACCATTTGAGCCTGACCTTCCAGGGCACCCCGGCGGCCCTGGAGTACGCACGGCTGCCCGGGGTACTGGCTTCCCGGGTTCAGGACGCCCGGGTAGACCTGGTGCTGGACCGGGCTGACATCCGCCTGGCGGCGGTCCTGGAGGCCGTCTCCCACGGCGGTGGGGACCTGGCCCAGGTGAAGCTCAAACCCGTGGACCTGGAAGAGATCTATCGTGAACTTACCCACTAGTTTTCAGAAAACCTGGGCCTTTTCGGTGCGCAGCGGCTTGGTGAACCGGCGCAACGTCTTCGCGGTCTTCGAGATGGTCTTCTGGCCGGCCCTCGGCATCTTCTCGGTGGGACTGCTCACCCGCTTCCTCAATCTTGCCGCGGGGACGGTGACCTTCATCCTCATCGGCGCCATCTCCATGAACACCGTGCAGATCGCCCAATTGGACCTGGCCTATGCCCTGCTCTATTCCGTCTGGTCCAAAAGCCTGAAGCACGAATTCATCGCCCCCATCCGCCTGACCCACATCTTGTTGGGTTGCGGCCTGGTGGGGGTGATCCGGGGCTTCCTGGTCTTCGTGGGCATGGCCGTCCTGGGCGTCTGGCTCTTCCATATGGACCTGGGGCGCCTCGGGCCGGGGGGCCTGGCGGTATTCCTGGCGGGGATGTTCATCAATGCCGCCATCATCGGGGCGCTGGTCCTGGCCCTGGTGCTGCGCTTCGGCCAGCGGGCCGAGGTGGCGGCCTGGGCCTTCTCCTACCTGATGCTGCTGCTGTGCGGTCTCTATTATCCGGTCAGCATACTGCCGGCGTGGGCCCAAGCGCTGGCCCGCTTCATCCCGCTCACCTATTTCCTCGAGTACTTCCGCCACTTTTTCGGCTTTCCGCTCCACTCAAGCCGGCCCCTGCTTTACGGCTTCTCTTTGAGTGTGTTATATTTGCTTGCCAGCTACGGGCTATTGCAATACACCTTGCGGGCTGCCTTGCGGGGCGGCATCCTGCTGCGGCTGTCCGAATGAAAAGTTTCGAGTATCGAGTTTTGAGTTTTGAGTTTTGAGTTTTGAGTGCGACTGGGGCGTGTTTCAAATTTTAATAAATAATTACATCATCCTTAAGGCATTTAAAATGTAGCCCCAAGCTTCAACTTGCGAAATAATCGGGAAAAATAAGCGCAGGCTAAAGCCTGTGGCTACCTAAACACCAGATATTATTTAAGATATTTATCTTTTTTTTTAGATAATTGTGGGACATCACAGTTGGGACCTGGTTGCATAATCTCCTCTGCCGCGCTGACTCCAGGAAGATGCCGCATGAATTTTCAGGACTACCCGGAAGATATCCGTCGGCGGGCCCAGGCCATCCGCCTGCTGCTCCTGGACGTAGACGGGGTGCTCACCGACGGGCGCCTCTACTTCGGGCCCCAGGGGGAGACCCTCAAGGTCTTCCATGTCCGGGATGGCCATGGCCTCAAGATGGCGCAGCGGGCCGGGATTGAAATAGCCTTTTTGTCGGGGCGCCGTTCCGATGCCGCCTATCACCGGGCCCGGGAGTTAGGGATCAGCCGGTTTTTTGAGGGCCTGCGGGACAAGGTGGCAGTTATGCGAGACCTGGAGGCCAATCTCAAGATTGCGGCCACCCAGGTGGCGGTGGTGGCCGACGACCTGGTGGACCTGCCCATCATGGCCCGGGCCGGGCTGGCGGTGGCGGTGGCCGACGCCGTCCCGGAAGTGGCGGCCGCGGCCCATTGGATTACCCATTGGCCGGGGGGTTGCGGCGCGGTGCGGGAGGTCTGCGACCTGCTCCTCAAGGCCCAGGGAAAATGGCCCGAGGTAGTCAGCCCGCGGCTGGCCGGGAGCCTCTAGGCAGGATCGCCCCCGCATAAGGCGGCCGGGACCGCTTCTAGAAATGCTTTAAAAAGTCGCAGCCGAGGCGGCTGTTCCCATTATCCCCGCTCCAGCCAACCCGCCTGCCCGCCCTCACCCAGCCAGATTAGCCTTTACACTTTTTCCTGGGGTTAATATAATTCCCTTAGAAAGACGACTAAGTTGGCATGAAAATTTTCGTCCCTAAAAAAGGTGCTGGCGCCTGGAGGCTGCCGAGATGGAGTTGGGTCGTCCTCCTGGTGGTGCTGGTGGGATTGGGCGCCTGGGGCCTTGAGGTGTTGAACCGCCCCGCCCCGCCGCCGCCCAAACCCCCGCCCGCGGAAGCCCAGTCCCGCATGGAGACCCTATCCTTAACCGAGATCCAGGATGGCGACAAACGCTGGGTGTTGGAGGGGAAGAAGGCGGACATCAGCAAAGACCAGGGAGAGGTGAACCTCACGGAGGTCCGGGTGGAATTCTTCGGACCCGGGGAACATCTTAAGGTCAAGGCGGACGAGGGCCTGTTCCATACCAAGACCCGGATTTTGACCCTGACCGGCAACGTGGAGATGGAGCAGGGGGACCTGCTGGTTAAGACCAGCGTCGCCACTTACGACCCCAACGCTCGCGTCCTGGTCTCCCCGGAAAAGGTGATCCTGATCAACCCGACCCTCCGGATTCAGGGCAAGGGTCTGCGGGTGTGGCTGGCGGAGAAAAGGTTGGTCTTGTCCCAACATACGTTAACGGAAGTCAAGGTGCAAGAAGGAACCAAGGTGCCATAAGGAAAATGGAAACCATAAAATATTACCTGCCGCTGGCCATCCTCCTGCTGGCTCTCTGGCCTGGTTCGGCTGCCGGGGCGCTCCCGGGAGCGCCGCCGCCGGCCAAACCCGGCGAAGAATTCCCCCTGCACATCATCGCCAACAAGCTGGAAGCGGACCAGAATGCCGGGATCGCCATTTTCACGGGGAACGTGAAGGCCACCTATGAGCAATCCATCCTCTATTGCGATCAACTGAAGGTCTATTTCATACCCAAGCAGGCCGGGGCCGGGGCTAAGGCCAACGGTCCGAAAGGGGCCGCGGTCAAGGCCAACGAGCCGAAAGGGGCTGCGGTCAAGGCCAACGAGCCGAAAAGGGCCGCGGCCGGGGCCGCCCCCGGGGCGGCGGCTGGCAAGCCGGCCGGCGGCTCTCCCCTGGATGAGCTGGGAGGCGACCAGATCGACCACATAGTGGCCGTCGGCAATGTGCGCTATGTCCAGGAAGACCGGGTGGCCACCGGTCAGGAAGCCACTTATTACAAGAATAAGAACGAAATAGTGCTGGTGGGCAACCCCCAGGTCTGGCAGAAAGAGAATAACCTGAAAGGGGAGCGCATCATCTTCAACCTCACGGATAACACCATGCGGGCCGAAAGCTCTCCCCAGAAGCGGGTGGAGGCCAATCTCTACCCCGCCAAGCAACCGGGGGCCGGCAACCCGGGAGCGGTGCCCTCGGTGGCCAAACCCCAGCAGAATAGGCGGCATTAAATTATGCACCGCCTTCTCATTCAGACCCTTACCAAGAGTTATAACGGCCACAGGGTAGTCGACCAGGTCTGCCTGGAGGTTAACAGCGGGGAAGTGGTGGGTCTGCTGGGTCCCAACGGCGCCGGCAAGACCAGCACCTTTTACATGATCCTGGGGCTGCTGCAGCCTGACAGCGGCCAGATCTTCCTGGACGGCCAGGATATCTCCACCATGCCCATTTACCGCCGGGCCCGGCAGGGGTTGCAATATCTGCCCCAGGAGCCCTCGGTGTTCCGCAAGCTCACGGTGGCCGAGAACGTCCTGGCCATTCTGGAGACCCTGGAACCGGACCCTGGGGTGCGCCAGGAGCGCCTGGAACAACTGCTGGCCGAGTTGCGCATAGGCCACCTGGCCCAGCAGAAGGCCTCGTCGCTTTCCGGCGGAGAACGCCGCCGCGTGGAGATCACCCGGGCCCTGGTCACCTCGCCCCATTTCATCATCCTGGATGAGCCCTTTGCCGGCATCGAACCCCTGGCGATCACCGATATCCAGAACATCATCCGCGAGTTGAAGGAACGGGGGCTGGGAGTGCTGATTTCGGATCACAACGTCCGGGAGGCCCTGGGAGTCTGCGACCGGGCCTATATCCTCAACGAAGGGGTGGTCCTGGAGGAAGGGTCGCCTTCGATGCTGGTGAACAGCGAACTGGCCAAAAGAATTTACTTGGGAGAAACCTTTAAGTTATAATTCCGGATAAATCGCATCTCAACGAACTCGAAGATTAACCAATGCCCTTAGAGCTTCGCCAGAATCTCAAGCTGACTCAGTCGCTGATCATGACCCAAAAGCTGCAGCAGGCCATCAAGCTGCTGCAGCTCTCCCGTTTGGAGCTGGAGGGCGAGATCCAGCAGGCCCTGGAGAGCAATCCGGTCCTGGAAGACTCCGAAGTCGAGGCACCAGAGAAGCCCGAGGGGGATCTGGCGTTGGAGGCTCCGGGTTTTTCCGGGGAGAGCGAGCCGTCCCAGGAAGGAGACGGCGATAACGGAGAAGCCAAATCATCTCAGCAGGAAGATTGGGACTGGGAAGGCTTCTTGAAAGACCGGCTCATGCCGCCGCCCATGGGCGAATACGAAGAGCGGGAGGCCCTGCCCTTCGAAAGCCTCAACCCCCAGAAAACCACCCTGAAATCCCACCTCATGTGGCAGTTGCATATGGCCGAACTGGACCAGGAAGGCGAGGCCATCGGCACCCTGATCATCGGCAACCTGGATAAGGACGGCTACCTGCGGGCCGAAGTTGCGGAGATCGCCGGGGAGTTGGGGGTCGAACCAGCCCGGGTGGAAGAGGTCCTGGCAGTGGTCCAGGGATTCGATCCGCCGGGAGTGGCAGCCCGGGATTTAAAAGAGTGCCTGCAACTTCAGGTCCGGGTGCTGGGGACCTCGGATTCCCTGGTGTCAGCCATCATCGACGGCCAACTGAACAATCTGGCCAACAAAAATTACCAGGCCATCGCCCGGGAGCTGAAAGTCTCCCTGGAAAAGGTAGTCCGGGCCGGCGAAGTCATCATGCAGTTGGAACCCAAACCCGGCCGGGGCTTCGACAGCGAGGATGTCGACTACATCCACCCCGACGTCCACGTGGAAAAGGTGGGCAGCGACTACGTCATCCGCTTGAACGAAGACGGCCTGCCCAGGTTGCGGATCAATTCCTTTTACCTGGAGGCTATGCGGGCCCCCGGCCAGTTGCCGGAGGGGGTGCGCAGCTACATCCAGAAACACCTGGACAATGCCCTCTGGTTCATCCGCAGTATTCACCAGCGTCAGAAGACCCTGTACAAGGTGACCGAGAGCATCGTCCGCTACCAGCAGGAGTTTCTGGATCACGGCCTGTCGCATCTGCGACCCCTGACCTTGCGCCAGGTGGCCGAGGACGTGCAGATGCACGAATCCACGATCAGCCGGGTGACCACCCATAAGTACGTTTACACCCCCCAGGGGATTTTCGATCTGAAGTTCTTTTTCAACAGCGGCATCAACATGAACCTGGGGGAGCAGATCGCTTCGGAGAGCGTCAAGGATAAGATCCGGCAGCTCGTGCACTCCGAAAACCCCGAAAACCCTTTAAGCGACCAAGAGATCGCCGACCTGCTGCGCCGGCAGGACATCCTCATCGCCAGGCGCACCGTTGCCAAATACCGCGGCATGCTGGGAGTGCTCTCCTCCAGCAAACGCAAAAAACCCGGATTCCGGCGCAAAAGCCTGCCCGGGAATCAGGCCCATTAATCTCGCCGCGGCGCAGCCATCCTACGGGAGGAGCAAATGCAGATTTCCGTCACTTTTCGGCAAATTGAACCCTCAGAGGCCCTGAAGAACTACGTCACCGACCGTTTGGGCAAGTTTAGCCGTTACCTGGAAGGACCGGTGGAGGCCCACGTGGTCCTGGGTTTGGAGAAATTCCGCCACCTGGCCGACGTCACTATCGACAATAATGGTCGGGTAATCAAGGGCAAAGAAGAAAATACCGACATGTACGCGGCCATCGACCTGGTGATGGACAAGATCGGCATGCAGTTGAAAAAATTCCGGGACAAACAGCGGGGGCCCAAAGGGGACCGCACCGCCAGGTCGGCGGCGGCAGTGGCGGAGGAGGCCGAGGAGTTTCCGACCCTACCGGCGGTACGCCGCAAGCGGGTGGAGGTGTCCCCCCTGCTGGTGGACGATGCCGTGGAGATGATGCAGACCGGGGGGGAAGACTTGGTGGTGTTCACTAACGTGGCCAATGGCGGTTTGAGCATCTTGTACCGGCGTCAGGATGGCTCCTTCATCCTGGTGGAGCCCGATTTGCACTAGGAGAAGCGGCGGTCCTATGAAAATCTCGGAGATCCTGGAGCCGGCGAGGATCGTGCCGGACCTTAAAGCCAGCAAAAAGCGGGAGGTCCTGGAGGAACTGGCCAGGACCATTACGGATGGTCAGGAAGGGCTGAGCCTTAAGAGCGTCGTGGAGGTGCTGCTGGATCGGGAGCGCCTGGGGAGCACCGGCATCGGCGACCACATCGCCATCCCCCACGGCAAGCTGCCCCAGCTATCCCAGTTGGTGCTGGCCTTCGGCCGCAGCCTCAAAGGAGTCGACTTCGACTCCATGGACGGCAAACCGTCCAACCTCTTCTTTCTACTGCTGGCTCCGGTCGATTCCGCGGGCCTGCACCTCAAGACCCTGGCCAAGATCTCCCGGATGCTCATGAGCCAGCCGTTCAGGGAGAACCTCATGAAGGCTCAGGGAGCCGAAGAGATTTACCATCTGATCGTCGAGAGAGATGCGGAATTTTAGGTTAATCTCCGCTCCCTCGTTGCGTTTTCCGGTTTTCCCAGGCAGGGGGCGACTCTGAGACATGGGGCCTGAGACCGAAACCCCGGGGCAGTCCGAGCTAGCGCCGCAGGCTGCCCCAGTGCTGATCATTACCGGCCTGTCGGGCTCGGGGAAGAGCACGGTGTTGCACGCCCTGGAGGACGTCGACTATTTCTGCGTCGACAACCTCCCCTTAGCGCTGCTGCCGCGGTTCCTGCAAATGCAGGCCGGCGCCTCCCGGGACGGCCGCAAAATCGCCCTGGTGATGGACGTGCGGACCCAGGGGTTTCTGAAGAATTACACCCGGGTCTTCCACCGCCTGGAGGGCCGGGGGGTCAAACTGCACCTCATCTTCCTGGAGGCCAATGAAGAAACCCTCATCCGGAGGTTCAGCCAGACCCGGCGGCAGCACCCCCTGGCGGACCGGGAATCCATCTCCCAGGCCCTGGGGGCGGAACGGGAAGCCATGGCCGGCCTGCGGGGCCTGGCGGAGCGCATCATCGACAGCTCCGATTACACCCCCCATCAACTGCGGGAACTGATCCAAAAAGAGTACTCCAAACTTTCCCCCCAGCAGCGCCTCTGGCTCCATCTGGTTTCCTTTGCTTTCAAGAACGGCATCCCCCCGGGAGCCGACCTGGTTTTGGACGTCCGCTTCCTGCCCAACCCTTACTTTGTGGAGGGTCTGGCCGCCCTCACCGGCGAGGCCCCTCAAGTCCGGGACTACGTCCTCAACCAAGCGGAAACCCAGACCTTCCTAAAGCACCTGTTCAGTTTCGTGGATTACCTGCTGCCCCGCTACCAGGAGGAAGGCAAGGCCCACCTCACCCTGGCGGTGGGCTGCACCGGCGGCCAGCACCGTTCGGTGGTCATTGTCAACCTCCTGGCGGAGCACCTGACTCAAGGGAATTTTCCCTTTACCCTCAGCCATCGCGACCTGCCGCGGACCTTAGGAGATCATTAATGATCGGTATTTTAATCGTCACTCACAAGGAACTAGCCGAGGCCCTGATGAGCGTCTGGGATCTGATCCTGGGGCGCGGCGAAGGAGTGCAGGCCGTCTCCCTGGACCCCAACGACCCCCCGGAAGTCTCCCGCCAGATGATTCAGCGAGGCCTGGCCCAGATCAACAACGGCTCTGGAGTCATCATCCTCACCGATATGCTGGGCGGCACCGCCTCCAACCTGGCCCTCCCCTTCCTCAAGGAGGGCAAGGTGGAGGTGGTTACCGGGGTGAACCTGCCCATGCTGATGAAATTACCCCAGATTCGCAATAAGGCCGATTTGCAGGAGGTGGCCCAGGACTTGAAGCAGTCCGGCCAGACCGGAATCACCGTAGCCAGCGAAGTACTGCGCCGCAAGAAATGAGCCCCGGGCTCACCATCCGCGAGGCCGGCCTGACGGATCTCAAATCCGTCTTTGCCATAGAAAAGGAGTCCTTTCCCACCCCCTGGTCCCGCTGGACCTTTCTGGCGGAGCTGAACCAGTCGCTGGGCCACTTCCTGGTGGCCGGACCCTCTCCTCCCCTGCCCTGGGAACTCTGGGGCTACATCGTCTTCTGGCTGGTAGCGGACGAGATGCACCTCCTCAACCTGGCGGTGCACCCAGAGAAGCGGCGCCGGGGCGTGGCCCGGTTCCTTCTCCAGGAGGCCCTGCGCCGCTCCCGGACCCTGGGGGCCAAGGCCGCTTGGCTGGAGGTGCGGCCCTCCAATATCCCGGCTCTGGCCTTGTACGCCTCCTTCGGCTTTAGAGAAGTGGGGCGCCGTCCCGGGTATTACCAGGATACCCGGGAAGACGCCATTCTGCTGGTGCTGGAGTGGGAAGAAGAGGGCTAGAAATGATCTGTCAGGAGAGCTTGCATCGGTTTTAGGTTGGAGGCAGAAATCAATCCATCTCTTCGGCAGCCGCAGGCCTTAGCCTGCGCTCTCTAATTATTAGTGGGGGAGCGGAAAAGAGATTAAATTCCCCCTCACCCTGACCGTTGCATCTTTGGCAGGGGCGGCGTCTCGCCGGCCGGGCGGGGAAACCCCGCCCCTACAGCGGGGGAGAGGGGATAAATGTCCATAAGCTGCATCCGCTGTTTAAGCCTTGGTGCAGTGGGAACCGCAGGCGGCCCCGGGGCCCTCGGTTTTTTTAAGGTATTGCTCAACCAGTATTTTCGGGTCCCCCTGGGGGGGGCCGGCGATGACTTCGATGCCCTTGTGGGTCAGCAGCTTCTCGGCCTTGGCCCCCAGGCCGGCGGCGATGACGTGGGTCACCCCCAGTTCGTCCAGCCACTCGGGGAGGCCCCCGGGCTCATGGGGAGGCGCGGGCAGCAGCTCCTGGTCCTTGAGGCTGCCGTTGCCGGCGGTCAACAAGGCAAAATGGGAGGCGTCTCCGAACTTTTCGGAAAGCTTGCCGCCGCTCACCGGCAGGGCGAACTTCAGGACCCCCGGCTGCCGGCGGCTCACCGTGAGCGGTAATGCCGTAAGCAGCCATTCCACTATGGGGGTGAGGGCCTTAAAAAAGGGGCTGTCCTCGATCTCCAGGAGCCGCCCCTGGTCGGCGGCCTCCACCACCTGAGGGTCGAAGGGCAAGGCCCCCAGGAAGGGAACCTTGGCCTCCCGGGCGATGACCTCGCCGCCGCCCTGCTTGAACAGGGGGATATCCCCGCCGCAGTGGGGGCAGCGGTAGCCGCTCATGTTCTCGATGATCCCCAGGACCTCCATATCGATCTTCTGACAGAAATTGAGGGACTTGCGCACATCGGCCAGGGAGATCTCCTGGGGCGTGGTAACGATGACGGCCTTGGCGTCGATGATCGTCTGGGCCACGCTCATGGGCTCATCCCCGGTGCCCGGCGGGCAGTCCACCACCAGGTAGTCCAGGTCGTCCCACTGCACCTCGGTAAGGAACTGGCGGATCAGTTGGTGCTTCAAGGGGCCCCGCCAGATGACCGCCATGTCCCGGTTGCGCATCAGCATCTCGATGGAGATGACCCGCAGGGTGTCGAACAGGTCCGGGGGCAGGGGAAACTGGGCGTGCTGGAGGTCCAGGGGCTCCTTGAGGCCCAGCATCCTGAGCACGTTGGGGCCGTGCAGGTCCACGTCCATCAGACCCACCTTGTGGCCCCGCCGGGCCAGGGACAGGGCCAGAGAGACGGCCACGCTGCTTTTGCCCACCCCGCCCTTGCCGCTCATCACCACCAGTTTGTGGCGGATGCGCTTTAGGGCCCGGGTGAGATTCTTCTCTTCCTGGGACGGTTCAGATTGATGATGAGAGGGGCTGCACCCCGGACAGGATTGGGGCTCCGCCCCGCAGGTCTTGGGGTCTGCCCCCGAAGGGCATTTTTCATCCATATGCAAAGACTCCTTATTAAGGCAATCTGCCAGGGAACCTGGCGACAGGGCGAGACAGATACTGCCGGATTCGATATCTAGTAGAATTTATAATTTTGGCGCGGCCATTGCAACAAATTTTGGGGGAATCCTGCGGAAGGGGTGACAGCGGCACCGATATGTAGGGTGGGCACTGCCCACCATTTCCGTAGGGGCGGGGTTTCCCCGCCCAGGGCAAACCCACAGGCCAGAGGCCTGTGCCACTAAAACGCCGCCCCTACAAGCCCAGGCTTCCAGCGTGGGCCCGGAGAAGCCGCAGACGCTCGAATTCAGGTATGGAAACCAGATCGACAGGCGCTAATTTTGATTGAAGCTGCGTAGATATAGCAGAAAGTTACCAATATATTATTTTAGAGAAAATGTGGTAAAATGGTTCGCGCGGGGAATTTGTATGACTTGGAATTTTGATTTACTGAAAAACCGTGTTAAAACCGCCTATTCCAATTCCGGTCTCATGGAATATTGGGTTCAAGAGGAATCCTCTGTTTCAGGGGCTATCAAAGCTATATCCGAGGCAATAGATTCAAAAAGGTACAATCCAAAAGAGGTTCTTGGAGTCGGTGGGTCCGGCATAGTTATCAGGTTTCAAGATTCAAAGTTTCCTAATGTTGATAAAGCCATAAAATTTCCAAGACCCGTGCCGGGAAAAATTGAACTTGTCGCTAACCTATTAAATAAAGAAATTCAATATTTAGCGGAAATCAAGCACCCAAGAATTATTAGGGTTCTAGATTATTATTGTCTTAATAAAATAAACGATTATCCTACATTGCCATTTTATGTGATGGATTATATCGATGGCAATGTATCAAGGAAGTATGTAAAACTCAAACCAGATAAATTAGTAGCACTTATTGAATCAATATCTGGGATTATAAGATATTTGCATGCTTTCCCAAATGGAGGATTTGCACATCTTGATATCAAGCCGGGTAATTTTGTTGTAACATCCGATGATAGAGTAATGATGATAGATCTTGGAACTTGCAAACGTCTTACTGATTCTAAAGAGTCAACTATTGTTGCATGCACTAGGTCATTTGCTCACCCAGAATTAATTAGAAGACTTACCGCTGACCCAACCGATGAAAATCGCGCAAAAGGAGAAATACCAAGGGAAAATATTGACCCTAAGTGGGATTTATGGTCTTTTGCACTTTCCATTATTTCTTGGTTAGGCCTCAATCATCAATCTGGTGAGATTGAATATGCAGACGTGTTGAACAAATTAGATTCTTATACAAGGAAATATTTGTTTTTGCTTTCAGCGCGAATTGTCGCGGGTCCAAATATTCCTAATTGGTTGATTAAGAGAGTAGGGTTAAAGGAAAGATTCTTAGAGGAAGTCCCATTAGTTACTGCATCTGAAGTTTGTGAAGCAATTGGCAAATTATCAGGGTCGGTGAATATTATTCAACAAATTCCTGAAATGTCATCTTCTCAAACCAATACCATCCAAGCTGCCCCCTCGCAACATGTTGTAATTACCCCGGCAGTTAAAGAGGTACTTGAAAATAGGCTATTCAGGAGGCTCAACTCAATAACACAATTAGGAATGGTCTCGCAAGTATATCCCAGTGCAAAGCACTCTCGTAAGGAACACTGTCTAGGTACATATGCTAATATATGTTATCTAGTAAAGGCATTGTATGATGATCAGGCATCGCCATTATTTCGACAATTGTATAATGCAAATGAGTTACGCGCATTATTATTGACCTCCCTTTTGCATGACTTAGGGCAATTTCCTCTTGCTCATGATTTAGAAGAAATAGATAAGGGGTTATTTGATCACGGCGAATTAACAATAGCCGCCTTGAAAGGAGTTTGGGATAAACGAGAAAAAGGCTATACGAAAATTAAATTAGATTCCTTAGAGCCAGTTTTTGAGGAATGGGGAGTTAAATCAGAGCAAATTATAAAAATCTTATCTTCAAAACCTCTATCTATCTCGGCTCCTATCAAGGAAAAATTACTGAGGTCTTTACTCAGCGGTCCTATCGACGGAGATAAATTGGATTATTTGCTGCGAGATGGGAGGCAGCTCGACTTACCATACCCAAAAGGTGTTGACGTCGAAAGGCTATTCGCCTGCGTAACTACAGTCATAATTGATAAATTAGAAGGTGGCGTAACTAATGTTCCTAGCCTTGGAATACAGGCAAAAGGGAAAATCAGCGCTGATTTCCTAACCCTTGCGCGTTATGCGATGTTCTCTCAAGCCTACTGGCATCATACTGTACGAGCACAAAAGGCGATGTTATTTAGGGCAGTTGAAGCAATTATTGCATCACAGAATAATGATCAAAAGCTTCGCGCCTTAAAATCTGATTTCATTAAGATGGTCATCAGCCTCCCTGAGAGCCTTTATACGCTACCACCTTTGCAAAAACCTATACCGCAACCACCTTTGCAAAAAACTATTTTTGGCATAGATGCAGGAACAGCACCTACTATCGCAATTCAAAGTGGGAGTAATTTAGCAGCCACAGATGCAGCTGTTCTTTCTTGGTTACATGGACGACTATTTAATTCAAAGCAACCTGAAGCAATGCTTATAGAGGGGATATTGTCAAGAAGGCTATTCAAGCGCCTTTGGGTCGTTAGCAGAGAAATGGAACCTACCATCTGGGAGCATATACTAAGTCTTTGGAGTCAATTAAAACGAATACAACGACATAAAGTTGCACATAAGTATGAAGAAGAATTGGGCAAAAGGCTTGGAGACAAAGGATTTAAAGATGTAACGGAAATGGCAAAAGAAACTGCAAGTGACTTAATTGATAGGGCAACAAGAGGGTATAAGCCATGGTTATTAATTGATATACCTGGGAAAAGACCAGGATCGGATGTTCCTTTATATTATGTTCTTGAAGGACAGCGACGCAGTCTCAGGAAGGACGATCGCACGGTTGGCACTCTCCAAAAATCAGAGGTATGGGACCAGTATGCAAAAAACCTCTTAGCTGCGGCTGGAAAAGTGAGGGTGTTTTGTGATCCTGAACTTGTTGACTCTGTTGAAGCATCTATCGATTGGCGAGAAGGTATAGAAATTTTAATTACATCCCTAGAGAAAGTAATCTTCGAGCAAAAAGTCCCTGAACCTGAATAGAAGATTAAATCTCGCAATAATGAAGTTTCCATGCGCGATTATCTTGCCAAACTGCTCACATATAGTCAGAGAGGTACAAATTGTAGAGATGATCTCCATATTCTCAATGGTATTTTGGAGGGTGGGTGGCTTTAGAGGCCGCTTTCAGGTAAGGACTACAGCCGAAATCTCTTCTGCGGAATGCAACACTCAAGCACATAAGCCATCAGCCTGGTTGTCCATCTTGCCACTTCCTCTTTGATTTTCGTATCTTCCTGTTATGAGAAACTAATAACCTTTCCATTCACCGGCCAGAGGCCTGTGCCACTAGAAGCTATTGCAAAACCTGATGAGCGCAGGCTAAAGCCTGCGGCTACCAGTATCCCTTCCTTCATTTCGTTCAGGATGACAATGAAAACTAGATTTTACCATAGCTTATCGATTCTTCGCTTCGCTCAGAATGACATTTCGAGTCAGACTGAGGTTTTGCAATAGCTTCTAGGTTTCCTGGGTTCTGGCTACTCGAGAACTCTTTGAAAGTCCCAGCATCTGTCATTCTGAGGGAGCGAAGCGACCGAAGAATCTCATAATTTACAAGTAAATACGAGATCCTTCGCTTCGCTCAGGATGACAAAATGACTCTTAACAGAGGTCTCTACTCTGCTACTGCTCCTTCCAGGCCTTGCGGCTCAGCTCGATCTTCTGGCGCACCGTTTTCCAGGCCTCTTTGGTGAGGAAGGACTCCCGCCAGCGCCGCACCATGCGCCCGAACAACTCGTAAGGCAGCGCCAGGGTGATCTCATCGGTTTTGAGGAACTTGCGGTCCGAGGGGTCCCAGCCGCCGAGCACCGCCTTAAGCTGGCCCCGCTCCAGGTACTTCAAGGGCCAGGAGACGATGTTGGTGCAGCCCGCGCCGAAGGGGGATTGCACCACCTCAAAGTCGTTGGTGACGAAGGTGGCCAGTTGGTGGAGGCCGCAGATGGTTTCGGCCCGGCCGAAAAAGATCACCACCTCGGGCGTCTCGTCAGCGCTGAATTGGCTGAGTTGTTTGAAGACGCAGAACTGCTCCGGGGCCGGCCTGGGGTCCACGACCTCGAAGAAGCGGCGCACCGCCGCGGGTGAGTCCAGGTAGCATTCGCCTTCGAAAACCCCGGGTTGGCCGGTGGAGACGTAATGGGCGATGCGCTCCAACTGGGGTTTTAGGAACCCCAAATAGAAGGCGCCCCCCAGGCAGCCGAAGCGGGCCTGGTCGAAACAGGCGGGTTTTTTAAGCCTCCGGGCCCGCCAGAGCACCCCGATGACGCAGGAGAAATTGGCGAAGGTCGCCTCCCAATCCAACTCGCCGGCCCTCTCCAGCTCAGCGCTGGGCAGCACCGCAGCCTGGGGAGAGATAGCCTCCCGGGGGGCCACGGGGGTGTAGAACAGCCCCAAGGGTTCTTCCCGCAGGCCCAGGATGTCGCAAAATGCCTCAATTTCCTGAAGATCGTCTTGAATGGTCATTGGCCACCCTTCCTTTTTAAAAAAATTCCGCGCGCCCTCACCAGGCGTCCCGCCTGGGGTGATGCTTCATGATTGCCAGGAAATTTCAAACTACGGTTTTCTAACCCCATTTTGAAAAAGGGGGGCAAGGGGGGATTTAGAATAACCTCCTGTAATCCCCCTAAATCCCCATTTTCCAAAGGGGGACTTGAAACCCATTTATCGATAGGAGTTAATTAAGCATTTCTCCGGCCCGGTCAAGGCGGGCCCCTGGAAAAGCGGGGTTCGGCCCTGTTTTCCCGGTGCAATCTCTCTTGACAACCCGGGTAATATTTTTTATGATGGATAGTGGAGAAATTCACAAAACCTGAACAAAATTACGCATATAAACCATGACGGAAGGTAATATTATGGCAGCCGAGAAGCGAGAACCGGTGGGCAAGGTAATGGTGGTGGGGGCGGGGATCGCCGGGGTGCAAGCCGCCCTGGACCTGGCCAACGCGGGTTTTTACGTGCACCTGGTGGAAAAGAAATCGGCCATCGGCGGAGTCATGGCCCAATTGGACAAGACCTTCCCCACCAACGACTGCTCTATGTGCATCATCTCCCCCAAGCTGGTGGAATGCGGCCGTCACCTGAATATCGAGATCCTGACCCTGTCCGAAGTCACATCCATAGCCGGCAAGCCAGGCAACTTTAAGGTGACGGTGGAGAGCCAGCCCCGTTACATCGATCCGGCCAAATGCACCGGCTGCGGCGCCTGCACCGAGGTCTGCCCGGTGCGGATTCCCGATGAATTCAACCTGGGCTTGGGCGAAGGCAAGGCCATCTACCGCCTCTATCCCCAGGCCATTCCCGCCACCTTTGCCATCAAGAAGCTGGACCGGGCCCCCTGCGTCCGGGCCTGCCCGGCCAATTTGAGCGCCCAGGGCTACGTCCAGTTGATCAAGGAGCACAAATTCCCGGAGGCCCTGGCCATCATCATGGACCGGCTGCCGCTGCCCGGCACCATCGGCCGCATCTGCCCCCACCCCTGTGAGACCGATTGCCGCCGCCAGGAAGTCGATGAGCCCATCGCCATCTGCAACCTGAAGCGCTTTGTGGCCGACGCGGTGGATTGGGACGCCCTGCCGGTGCCCGAAATTCCCCCAAGAAGCGAGAAGGTGGCCATCGTCGGCGCCGGCCCCTCGGGGTTGAGCTGCGCCTACCACCTGGCCCTGAAGGGTATCCAGGCAGTGATCTTCGAGGCCGCGCCCGAAGCCGGCGGCTGGCTGCGCTACGGCATCCCGGAATACCGCCTACCCCGGGAAGTGCTGCAACGGGAAGTGGACTATATCCGGCGGCTGGGCGTCACGATCAACTATAATGCCCCCATCGGCAAGGACCGGACCATCAACGACCTGCTGACCCGGGACGGCTTCAACGCCGTCTTCCTGGGGGTCGGCGCCCAGGAATCGGTGCGCATTCCGGTGCCAGGGCACGAGTCCCGAGGGGTCCTCTGGGGCGTCGAGTACCTCAAAGACTCGGCCATGGGCAAGAAGCAAAACCTGGCCGGCAAGAAGGTGCTGGTCATCGGGGGCGGCAACGTGGCCATGGACGTGGCCCGCACCGCGGTCCGCCAGCAGGGCAAAGTCACCCTGATCTGTCTCGAATCCCCGGAAGAGATGCCCGCCTCCCCCTGGGAAGTGGAAGAGGCCCGGCACGAAGGGGTGCAGATCGTCAACCGCTGGGGCGTCAAGCAGATCCTGGAGAAAGGCGGCAAGGTCGCCGGCATCGAATTGAAGGCGGTGGCGCGGGTCTTCGACGAGCAGGGGCGCTTCGCCCCCACCTATTTTGAAGATCGCACCAAAACCGAGGAAGCCGAGGTGGTCATCATGGCCATCGGCCAGAAGACCAACCTGAAGTTCATCACCGCGGCCGACCACGTCGAGCTCACCCCCCGGGGCCTCATCCAGACGGACCCTGATACCAAGGCCACCAGCCGGGAAGGGGTCTTTGCCGGCGGCGACGTGGAGACCGGCCCCTACATCGCCATTGCCGCGGTGGCAGCGGGCCGCGAGGCGGCCATCTCCATCGACCGCTACCTCCAGGGCCAGGATTTGAAGGCCGGCCGCCAGGCGCCTCTCAAGCCCCTGTCCAAAGAAGAGGGCAAGTGGTCCCCCGTCCGGGCCGACATCGAGAAAAAGCACCGGGCCCTGATGCAGACCCTGCCGGTGGAGCAGTGGATCGAGGGCTTCAAAGAAATCAACCTGGGCTACGGCGAAGAGGAAGCGGTGGCTGAAGCGGCCCGCTGCATCAACTGCGGGGTCTGCTCCGAATGTATGCAATGCGCCCTCTCCTGCCAGGCCAAGGCCGTGGCCCACGACCTGGGCCCCGCCACCCGCGACCTGGCGGTGGGCGCCGTGGTGCTGGCCCCGGGATTTACGGTCTATGACCCCCAAAAATATTCGGCCTACCATTACTCCAAACTGCCCAACGTGGTCACCTCCTTGGAGTTTGAGCGGATCCTCTCCGCCTCCGGGCCCTATGCCGGCCACCTGGTGCGCCCCGGCGACCACCAGGAGCCCAAGAAGATCGCCTGGCTGCAATGCGTAGGCTCCCGGGACATCAACCACTGCGACAACAGCTATTGCTCCGCGGTCTGCTGCATGTATGCCATCAAGCAGACGGTGATTGCCAAAGAGCATTGCAAGGAATACCCCCTGGACACCGCCATTTTCTTCATGGATATGCGGACCATGGGCAAAGAGTTCGAGAAATACTACTGGCGGGCCGAAGACGAACACGGGGTACGCTTCCTCCGCTCCCGGATTCACACCGTTGACGAGGTGCCGGGCACCGGCGACCTGGCCGTCCGCTACCTGGCGGAGAACGGCGAACTGAAAACGGAAGTCTTCAACATGGTGGTCCTGTCGGTGGGTCTGGAGTCCTCCCAGGACGCCTTGAAGTTAGCCAAGACTATGGGTATCGAGGTTAAGCCCGACACCCGCTTTGCCGCCACCTCACCGTTTGCTCCCGTGGACACCAACAAGGAAGGCATCTATGTCTGCGGCGTCTTCCAGGCCCCCAAGGACATCCCCCAGTCGGTGATGGAGGCCTCGGCGGCCGCGGCCGCAGCGGGCGAGCTCCTGGCTTCGGCCCGGGGTACCCAGGTCAAGGTGCGGGAGCTGCCCCCGGAGATCGACGTCGCCGGCCAGGCCCCCCGGGTGGGCGTCTTTGTCTGCAACTGCGGGATCAATATCGGCGGGGTCATCAACGTACCGGTTCTGGCCGAATACGCCGCCACCCTGCCCGGCGTGGTCTTCTCGGACCAGAACCTCTTCACCTGCTCCGCCGACACCCAGGATAAGATACTGAACGCCATCAAAGAGCATCACCTGAACCGGGTGGTGGTGGCCTCCTGCTCGCCCCGCACCCACATGGCCATGTTCCAGGAAACCATCCAAACGGTGGGCCTCAACCCCTACCTCTTTGACATGGCCAATATCCGGGACCAGGACTCCTGGGTGCACATGCACGAGCCGGCTAAGGCCCTGGCCAAGGCCAAAGACCTGGTGCGGGGCGCGGTGGCCAGGGTGGTGCAATTGGAACCCCTGCACAAGCAGGCCTTCCCGGTGTTCAAGAACGCCCTGGTCATCGGCGGCGGGGTGGCCGGCATGGAAGCGGCCCGTTCCCTCGCCGGCATGGGCTTTCCGGTCTATCTGGTGGAGAAGGGCGACAAGCTGGGCGGCAATGCCTGGAACCTGGTGACCAGCGCCCGGGGCTACAACTACCGGGGTTACCTGGAAGACCTCATCAAACAGGTGGAAAACCATCCCAACATCGAAGTCCTGTTCAACTCCGAGATCAAGGAAACCAGCGGCTTCATCGGCAACTTCAACACCACCATCAACACCCCGGCGGGCGAGCGCCAGGTGGACCACGGCGCCACCGTCATGGCCACCGGCGGCCAGGCCTACCAGCCGGAGGAGTACCTCTACGGCCGGCACCCCAATATCTTTACCTCCCTGGAGTTTGACAAGCTGATCGCCGGCAAGGACCCGAGGATCGACGCCGCCAACCAGGCGGTCTTCATCCAGTGCGTCGGTTCGCGGGAGCCGCAGCGCCCCTACTGCAGCCGCCTGTGCTGCACCCATTCAGTGGAGAGCGCCATCGAACTAAAAAGGCTCCGGAAGGACCTGGACGTCTTTGTCCTCTATCGGGATCTGCGCACCTACGGGGAAAAGGAGCTCCTGTACAAAGAGGCCCGGGAACTCGGGGTGATCTTCATCCGCTTCGACCTGGAGTCCAAACCCCAGGTGGAGCAGGAAGGCGACGGCCTGAAGCTCACCATCTTCGATCCCATCCTGCAGATGCCGGTGGTCCTGCGGCCCGACCTCCTCACCCTGGCCAGCGCCATTCTCCCCAATCCGGTGGAGAAGCTGGGGGAGATCTTCAAGGTGCCCCGCAACGCCGAAGGCTTCTTAAACGAGGCCCACGCCAAGCTGCGCCCGGTGGACCTGCCCTCCGACGGCATCTTCCTGGCCGGGCTGACCCACTACCCCAAGCCCATAGATGAGTCCATCGCCCAGGCCATGGCCGCCGCGGGCCGGGCCGCCACCTTCCTGGCCAAGGACCAGGTGGAGGTGGGCGGCATCGTGGCGGTGGTGGACCAGGACAAATGCGCCGTCTGCCTCACCTGCGTGCGCACCTGCCCCTTCAACGTGCCGGTCATCGACTACACCGTGGACGCGGCCTATATCGACCCGGCCAAGTGCCAGGGCTGCGGCATCTGCCCGTCCGAATGCCCGGCCAAGGCCATCATCCTGAAAAACTTCAGCGATTCCCAGATCATCGCCCAGGAAACGGCGCTGGCCGCGGGCTAAAGGAAGGAGAGAGCATGACCGACGAATTTGCCCCCAAAATCATCGGCTTTTGCTGCCGCTACTGAGCATACAGCGCTGCGGACCTGGCAGGTTCGATGCGGCTGCAATATCCCCCGGATATCAAGATCCTGATGCTGCCCTGCACCGGGCGGGTGGACATCCTGCACCTGCTCAAGGCCTTCGAGGCCGGGGCGGACGCGGTCTTCGTGGCCGGCTGCCTGGAGGGCGAATGCCATTACCTGAGGGGTAATATCCAGGCCAAAAAACGGGTCAACAAGGTGAAGCAGGACTTTGCCCAAATGGGTTTCGAGCCGGAACGCCTGGAGATGTTCAACCTGTCATCTTCGGAAGGGCCGCGCTTCGCGGCCATCGCCAGGGAGATGGTGGAGCGGGCCTTGAAACTGGGCCCCAGCCCCATGAACCACCAGGCCCGGGAGGCCTGGCTGAAGGCCAAGGCGGCGTAAAAAACTGAATCCCATAAGTAGGGGCGACCCGCTGGGTCGCCCCTAAAAGCAAAGGGTGCGCACCGCACACTATCAAAAAGGGAGAGTCGATGGCTCTCCCTTTGCATTTGTCTTTGGTAGCCGCAGGCTTTAGCCTGCGCTTGGGGGGGGGGCAGGCCGCCGTGCCCCCCCTTGGGAACGAGTGTGGAATTACTCCGCCTCTTGCTGGGTCTTACTGCGATGTTTGGCGATTAACGTACGTACTACCGGAACCAGATCGAGGGGAATTTCCATGGCGGTCTGAGTCAAGTTTTCAAAGGCAGCCTCGTCTTCAGCGACTGCTTCTTCCTCGGCCTGTTCTTCATAATGTGACAAGACCCGGCGAACTCTGGCTTCGTCCCATCCAGGAGGATAATTGCTCTGTTTTTTCATCTCTTTTTTCTTTGCCGCCTGCGATAAGCGACTAAGGGCTTTCCTTTTAATTCATAAGCAGTGATCACAAAGACACTGTTTGGTCGATATCGGGAACATAAATAACTCGCAAATAACGCCCAGATTGCGTTTGACCCATTGCCACCCGGGAGCCTTCCCGTCCCGGCCGGTCCTCGCTTGCCTTTCTCAGTACGTCCTCAACTTCGTTTTCATCAACTCCATTTTTATAAATGTGCAGCTGGCCCGTCTCTGGGTCACGATAGAAACGAATATTCATTTCTGGCTACATTATAACCCTTCACTAAAACAATCAATACAAAAAACTCGTAGCGTCCACCCTCTGCCAGCGCAAGCTAAAGCCTGCGGCTACCGAAAAAGCGATTCATTGTAAAGGGCTAACAAAAAGGGACGAACAAAAAGTTCGCCCCCGATCTTTGAAGCTGAAAGCTGACCGCTTAAAGCTGATAGCTCTCCTGCTTACTGCTCACTGCTTACTGCTCACTTCATCAATCCATCCAATAATTGGGCGCTTCCTTCATGATGATGACGTCGTGGACGTGAGACTCCTTGAGGCCGGCGGGGCTGATACGCACGAATTTGGCCCTGGCCTGGAGTTCCCGGATGGTTGCGGCCCCCACGTAGCCCATGCCGGAGCGCAGGCCGCCCATGAGCTGATAGATGACGTCGGAGAGCCAGCCCCGGGAAGGCACCCGGCCGACGATGCCTTCAGGCACCAGCTTGCATTCCAGGTCTACGTCCTCCTGGCAATAGCGGTCCCGGCTGCCGGTCTTCATGGCCTCCAGCGAGCCCATGCCCCGATAGATCTTGTAGCTGCGCCCCTGGAAGATCACGGTCTCTCCCGGAGACTCCTCGGTGCCGGCGAAGAGGGAACCGATCATCACCACCTCGGCCCCTGCAGCCAGGGCCTTGGTCACATCTCCGGAATACTTGACGCCGCCGTCGGCCACCAGGGGCACGTCGGCTTCCCGGGTCACCCGGGCGCAGTCCATGATGGCGCTGAGTTGGGGCACTCCCACCCCGGAGATCACCCGTGTGGTGCAGATGGAGCCCGGCCCCACCCCGACCTTCACGGCGTCGGCCCCGGCCCGCACCAGGTCCCGGGCCCCTTCGGCGGTGGCCACGTTGCCGGCGATCAATTCCATCTGGGGGAAATTCTGCTTGGCGTCGGCCACCGCCTCCACCACCCGGTTGGAATGGCCGTGGGCCGTATCGATGATGATGACGTCCACTCCGGCCTTGAGCAGGGCGTCGATCCGTTCCTCCCGGTCCGGGCCCACCCCCACCGCGGCTCCCACCCGCAGGCGGCCAAACTCGTCTTTGCAGGACCAGGGATATTTCCGGATTTTTTCGATGTCCTTGATGGTGATGAGCCCGTGCAGGTCGCCCGCTTCATCCACCACCAGCAGCTTCTCAATGCGAAATTTGTGGAGCAGGGCCTTGGACTCTTCCAAGGTAATGCCCACCGTCGCGGTGACCAGGTGGTCCTTGGTCATCACCTCCTTGACCTTCTGATTCAGGTTGGTTTCGAAACGCAGGTCCCGGTTGGTGACGATGCCCACCAGCTTGCGTCCCTCCACCACCGGAATCCCGGAGATGCGGTAGCGCTCCATCATCTGCAAAACGTCGGCGATGCGGGCCTCCGGCCCGATGGTCACCGGGTCGATGATCATCCCGGACTCCGATTTCTTCACCTTTTCGGCTTCCAGGGCCTGGGCGGGGATGGACAGGTTGCGGTGCAGGATGCCGATCCCCCCCTGGCGAGCCAGGGAAATGGCGGTGTCGGCCTCGGTAACCGTGTCCATGGCGGAGCTCAACAGCGGGATGTTGAGGCTGATGCGCCGGGTGAGGCGGGTGCTGAGGTCCACCTCGCTGGGCAGCACCGCCGAGGCCCCGGGCAGTAACAGGAGGTCGTCGAAAGTATAGGCGTAGTGAATGGCGTCTGGGCTCATGAGGGCATCCTTGAGTTTCGAGTTTCGAGTGTAGGGGCGACAGTGGCACAGGCTTCCAGCCTGTGATTGGGTCGCCCTGGTTTCGAGTCCGCTTCTCAGTTTTTTTAAAGAAAAATCAACCCTTTTGGAAGGCTGGTCAATCACGGCGGCGCTCGGCGGCAGGCTCCGTAACTGACGCTGCTTAAACCAACCCTCCCCCTGGGCGATGCTCTTAGAATATTCTGCCTATTTTAACTCAAAACTCGAAACCCGAAACCCGAAACTTCATGGAATCTTCATCAAAACTTGCCAAAATTCCATCCAGGAGTCCGGCGTCGACCACCACCAGGGAGTCCTGCCCAAATACCTCCAGGATGGCCAGGATGAGCAAGGCCCCGGCCACCATGACCCCGGCCTTGGCTGGCTCCATCCCGGGAAGCCTGGCCCGCTTCGCCTCTGGCAGCCGGCAGAGGAGCTCGCTCAACTCCGCCACCCGGGTCCGGGTCAGGATAAGGTTATTGACCCGCTTGGGTGCGTACCTGGTCAGGTTTAGGTATAGGGCCGCCAGGGTGGTTACCGCCCCGGCCGTGCCCACCAGTCTGGCCCCGCCGAGCTGCGGCAGCGGGAAGGTCAGGTCCCGGAAGCGCGCCAAATCCTGGGCGAGGGCCCGCTTCAGGGCAGCCACCTTCTCCGGGTCCGGCGGGTCGCCCAGGGGATGGCCCTGGCTCAGGGTGAGGACCCCCAGGGGCAGGCTGGCAAACTGCGGTTCCCGTCCCGGCCGCATCATGATGAACTCGGAGCTGCCGCCGCCCACGTCCGCCACCAGGATCGGGGTCCGCAGATAGGGGGGGGCCAGCGCCGAGAGCACCCCTTTCAGGGATAGGCGGGCCTCCACCTCCGGGGCCAGGACCGAAACTTCGAGGCCCAACCCCTCACGCAGCCGCTTCAGGAAGATGGGGCCGTTCCTGGCAGCCCGCACCGCGTGGGTAGCCGCCACCAGGCAGTTTTCAACCCCATAGTCGGCCAACGCCTGCTTAAAACCTGCCAGGGCCTGGAAGGTTTGGGCCATGCCCTCCGGGGCCAGCTCCCCGGTCTGGGCCAGGCCCCGGCCCAGGCCGGTGATTTCCCGAAGGTGCAGCAGGAGCTGGAATTGCCCGGGTCCTCCCGGTTCCGCCACCGCCAGGCGCACGGTAAGGCTGCCCAGATCGATGGCGGCGAAACGGATTTTCTTCAAGGGAGAATGGCCGGCGCCGGTCATAATGGCTGTCAGCTTTCAGCGGTCAGCATTCGGCTATTTGGGGAACGAGGTAGAATTTGGCTATCCCCTTTGGTATTTCGCTTTGAGCTGCCAGTGGAGTGTTTCATAATTAGCTTGCCTAATATCAGGACTGGAAGGCTGGGTTTAGCAGGTTAAGTCCCCCTTCGAAAAAGGGGGATTTCGAGAGGTTATACTAAATCCTCCCTACCCCCCTTTTCCAAGGGGGGGGTAAAAATCAGTCTTTTTGAATGGATAACCAATTGCGCAACAGACCACTAGCTGACTGCTGATAGCTGTCAGCTTTTTTATTCCTTTTCCAGGACAAAGATCTCCGGCAAGGTGCGCTGCTGCTCGCCGCAGTCCAGGCCGTAGCCCACCAGGAACCCCTCGGCCACCGGAAATCCCACATAGTCCAAAGGGACCTCCACCTCCCGGCGTTCCCATTTGTCGATGAGGCAGCAGATCTTCAACGACCGGGGCCGGTGGCTGGCCAGGTGCGTCCTCAGGAAGGCTAAGGTGAGGCCGGTGTCCACGATGTCTTCCACGATGAGGACATGCCGGTCCCGCAAGGTAACCTCCACGTCCTTGGTAATGTTCACTTCGCCGGAGGTCTCGGTGCCGGCCCCGTAACTGCGGAGGCGGACAAAATCGACCTCCACCGGAAACTCCAGGGCCCGCACCAGGTCGGCCATGAAGATGAACACGCCCTTGAGGACCCCCACCAGCACCGGGTTTAGGCCGGCATAGTCCTGGCTGATCCGGGCCCCCAGCTCCCGGATGCGCTCCTCCAGGTCCTGCCGGGAAAACAGGCAACGCCTGGCGCCGTCGCTCATAGCCTTCCTCCTCCAAGCTAACCATAGAAAAAGAGGGACAGGTTGTCAAACCCCAATCGGCCGGTGCGCGGTTAAGCAAGGGGCCGACACCGGGCGAGGGGTGACTTTGCATGGTTATTCGTAGGGGCGGACCCGTGTGTCCGCCCATTAGGGGCGGGGTTAAAACCCGCCCCTACACTGCCCCCATTTCCTAGGGGGCGCACACATGGGTGCGCCCCTACAAGATCATCCCAAGGTCAAAAAAATTTTCCCTGCCTGCTTCATAGCAAAAATCCTGCCGGATGCGACTGCCCCCGACACCCTTCCCTGATCGTGGAATCCCTAAAGGGCTCAGGCCTCGGAGATCCCCGCCCCGGTGATGGTCACATACCGATAGGGGGAGCCCAGATATTCGTCCTGGGCGGCCAGTTTCTCCATGCCGGCCCGAGCCGCGGCCACCAGGCCGGAAATGGGGGCCTTCTCTTTAAGGAGCCGGTTGAGAGTAAATTCCAGTCCCAGCCGCCGGGGCAGAGTGAAGACCTTGGTCACCCGGTTATATTCGATTTTGGGAGGTTGGGCCCGGTCCCAAATGACGCAAAGCTCACCGCCGGTGGCGGAGTAACCCGCCAGCACCAGATACAGGTTGACGATGGGGTCCGGGGGCGCCTTTTCACACAGGCGGCGCAGGACCTCATCATAGCGGCCGCTGAAGAAAGGGATGGCCGCCTCGATGAGGGCGTTCAGGTCCGCCAGCCCTTCCTCCCGGGCGAAGGCGGCAAAGTCTTTGCAGAGATCGTGGGCCTCGATGGCCCCGGCTGAAGCCAGGAGCGCCTGGGGAGTAACGGCTACTATCCGGTCCAGGGTGATGAAATGTTCCTCCCCATCAGGCTCAAACACCACCGCGCGGCTGTCGGCAGCAACCAGGACCCCGTCCGGGGCGGCAACGGCAATCAACTGTCCCATGTTATCCTCCTGAGGTAAGGCATCCGGTTCTTTGAAATTAATCTGATACCTAAGAAAATAATCCGCTTTCGGCTTCTGACAAGGGGGGAACATGGGAAATGGGCCTGCACAAATTGTCCGTAACTGCTTAAACCATTGCCCATCCCCTGGACCGGCAACAGACACCCCCCCTTACCCTCCCCTCTCCACTCGCCCGGGGGCCGCTTCCTGCCGAAGCCCTCCGGCAGTTGGCGGCGTTTGCAAACGGCCAGGGAATGTGCTACGTTTCCCATATCTTTTTAGACTCTTAGGAAGTTGCCAGGACGCTCATGACTGCTTCTGATAACGAATCTGTGCCGGAGGAAATCGACGCCGAGATGGCCGAGCGCCTGCGGCCCCTGGTGAACGAAATTCTGGAGATCTTCAACCAGCGGCAAGTCTCACCCGCGGACGCCGGAATGGTGATTCTGTCCCTGACTTACCGGCTGCTGGAGGTTCTCAAAGAGGCCCCGGAGGCCAGGCGCCATTTTGTTGCCACCCTGATCACCCTGATTAACAATTTCCTGACCGGCGAACTCGAATCCGCCGGCGGGCCAGAGGGTGAATTCACGGTGAAGGAAGAATTCTAGACGCTCGTTTCCGACTTTCGGGATGTGATCTATGGAAGGCAAGGCCGCCAATATTCTGGAGTTGATCGGCCGCACCCCCATGGTGCGCCTGAACCGCCTCAACCCCAATCCCAGGGTCAAGATTTACGTCAAACTCGAATACTTCAACCCCGGGGGGTCAGTCAAAGACCGGCCGGCCCTGGCCATGATCGAGGCGGCTGAGACGGCGGGCGAGCTCACCCCGGAGAAGACCGTCCTGGAAGCCACCAGCGGCAACACCGGCATCGGGCTGGCCTTGGTATGCGCCGTCAAAGGCTACCGGCTGCTGCTGGCCATGCCCGAATCCGCGTCGCTCGAGCGCAAAAGGATTCTCAAGGCCATGGGGGCCGAACTCCTCCTCACCCCGGCCCACCTGGGAACCGATGGCTCCATCGAGGAGGTCTACCGCTTGAGCCGGGAAGACCCGCAAAAATATTTTCTGGCGGATCAGTTCAACAACCCGGTCAACCCTTGGGCCCACCGGGCCACCGCCCGGGAGATCTGGGAACAGAGCAGCGGCCAGATCACCATGCTGGTGGCCACCCTGGGCACCAGCGGCACGGTCATGGGCCTTTACCGCTATCTGAAGGAATATAATCCGGCCATCCGGGTGGTGGCCGTGGAACCCTTCCTGGGCCATGCCATCCAGGGTTTGAAAAACATGAAGGAGTCTTATAAGCCGGGAATCTTCGACAAGAGCCAGACCGACGCCATCGTTAATATCGAGGATGAAGAGGCCTATGAAACCGCCCGGCGGCTGGCGCGGCATGAGGGCCTGTTTCTGGGGATGAGCTCCGGGGCCGCAGTGGCCGTAGCCCTTCGCCAGGCCCGGGAGATGGCGGAAGGCTTCATCGTGGTTATCGCCCCGGACGGCGGCGAACGTTATCTCTCCACCCCCCTGTTCGTGGAGAAAGAGGTTCCCAGCCTCCGCTTTTACAATACCCTGGCCCGGGCCAAGGATGCCTTCCAACCCCGGCGCCCGGGGGAGGCGGCCATCTTCACCGACGGTCCGGCCCTCTACAGCAACCTCTCCCTGGGGGTGGCCCGGCGCCTGGTGCTGGCCGACCTCCTGGGCCGCTATCTCACCTCCCGGGGCCTCAAGGTGCGCCAGGTGGTGAGCCTCATCGACCTGGACGACCGCGCCATCGCCGGGGCCGAAGCCGCGGGTCAGGACCTGCCCGGGTTCACCGGCCGCTACCAGCGGGAGTTTTTTGAGGACCTGCGGGCCTTGCGCCTCCGGGAGGGAGCCCTTTATCCCCTGGCCTCGGACCATATCGAGGAGATGATCGGCCTCACCCACAAACTCCTGGAGCGGGGCTTCGCTTATGAAAAGCTGCGCTCCGTCTATTTCGACATCTCCCGTTTCAAGGAATACGGCCGCCTCTCCGGCGTGGACCTGGGCAAGATCCGGGTGGGCAAAACCGTGGACCTGGACGAATACGCCAAGGAAAACCCCCGGGATTTCACCCTGCTGAAACGGGCCAAGCTTTCGGAGCTGAAGAAGGGCCTCTATCATTCGACTCCCTGGGGCCAGGTGCGCCCCAGTTGGCACCTGGAGAGCGCCGCCATGGCTCTCAAACACCTAAAGGAGACCGGGGACTTCCACGTGGGCGGGGTGGAGTCCCTTTTCCCCCACGATGAGAACGAGAACGCCCTGTTCTGGGCCGCCACCGGCAAGCCCCTGGCCCATGCCTGGCTCCACTGCGAACGGGTGCTCAAGGAGGGCCGGCCCCTGAAGGACGAGGCCGGCGCCGCAGTCCGGGACCTCACCAATCAGGGCTTCAGCGGCGCCGACCTGCGCTTCTTCCTGCTGGCAACCCACTACCGCAAACCTTTGGCCTTCACCCCTGAGAACCTCAGGGCCGCAGCCCAGGCCCGGGCCAGATTGGACCACTTCCTGGCGCGCCTTTCCCAGGCAGACGCAGACCGGCCCGCGGACGGCGCCATCGAAGAGCGCCTCTTCCAGTTGAAGAAGGAATTCGTCGCCTCTCTCGAAGACGACCTCAACATCTCCCGGGTCCTTTCCGGCCTCTTCGCCCTGGTGGGGGATCTCAACGCCGAACTGGACCGGGGAGCCCTGGGGCAGGGAGCCGCGGCCGCGGTCAGCACCCGTCTCCGGGAGTTGGATGAAGTGCTGGGGGTGATGAACCCGCCGCCAGCCGCCACCACGCGGGACGAAGAGGTCGAGGCGAAGGTCCAGGCCCGGGAGGAGGCCCGCCGGCGCCGGGATTGGACCGCGGCCGATGAGATCAGGCAGGAACTGGCCCAACAGGGCGTCGAGATCACCGACACCCCAGGCGGCCCGCGCTGGCGCCGCCGCGGCTAAGGGAGAGGTGGGAGCAATTATTTGGGGGATGGGGCCAGGGCCAACGCCCCTGCCCTCTCCCTCAAGCCCCCTCCCCCAACCCGCATACGTAGGGGCGACTTGGTGGGTCACCCCTAAAAAAAAAACAAAGGTAGGGTGGGCACCACCCACCATTTGCGTAGGGGCGGGGTCCCCGCCCAAATGTAGGATGGGCACTGCCCACCATTTCCTTAAAGTGGCACAGGCTTCCGGCCTGTGACCCTCGCAATTGCCGGTAGGGGCGGCCCCGGTGGCCGGTCTGTTTGAGGACGCCCAGGCGGGCGCGCCTCTGCTTATTATAGGGCGGCCTGTGGCCGCCGAATTATGGAGGCCAGGCGTGCTCCATGTTCAATATGCCCAGGGAGAGATCAGCAAAGACCGAATCGGGGAGGTTTTTTGGCAGCCGCAGACTTTAGCCTGCGTAGCTCATGGTTGGAACAGGGATATTCCGGGATAGACTGGTCGGGACGAGAGGATTTGAACCTCCGACCCCAGCGTCCCGAACGCTGTGCTCTACCAGGCTGAGCCACGTCCCGACCTACCTTCAATTTATCCAAAAGACCGGGCCGGGGCAAGAGAAAATCGGGAAGATTTTTGTGGCGCCGGCTTCCAGGCGGTGGCCAGGTGGAAAACCGGGGCCGCTAGCAATCGCACTCCCTTAAGGAATCGGTGGGCAGTGCCCACCCTCATTGCTGGGCCTGGGAACAGTATGATTTGCAAAAGCTTCGCACTCCCAGGGGCAGCTTAGGCCGGGCGTTCCCAAATAAACTTGGGAACGGGAATAATAACGAAAAATCGAATGGCAATGCAGATAACCAACCGTTGGTGCCGGCTGCTCCTGTTCGGCTGCCTGGCCCTGGTAGCCCTCACCCTGACGGCCGCGGGCTGCAAGGCCGCCAAAGAGGAGAAGCAGTACGGCGGCCCCGACACCGGCCCCGCTTACGGCGATTGGTTCATCGACGGCTCCATCGGCGACGCCAGCACCCTCTTGCCTCCCCTGGCCACCGACAGCGCCTCCGCCGACATCAACGGCCTGGTTTACGACGGCCTGGTAAAGTATGACGGCGACCTCAACCTGGTGGGCGCCCTGGCGGAGTCCTGGGAGATCTCCCCTGACGGCCTCACCATCACCTTCCATCTGCGCCACGGCGTCAAGTGGCAGGACGGCGCCCCCTTCACCGCCCAGGATGTCCTCTTCACCTACCAGGTGATGGTTGATCCCAAGACCCCCACCGCCTACTCCAGCAACTACCTCCAGGTGAAAAAGGCCGAGGCCCCGGACGACTATACCTTCCGGGTCACCTACGCCCAACCCTTCGCCCCGGCCCTGGACAGCTGGGGGCTGGCCATCCTCCCCCGGCACCTGCTGGAGGGCCAGGATCTCACCAAATCCCCCTTGGCCCGCCACCCCATCGGCACCGGGCCTTATAAATTCCTGGCCTGGCAGAGCGGGCGGAGTATCGTCCTCACCTACAATCCCAATTACTTTTTGGGCCGGGTCTATCTCAACGGCTATCTCTTCCGGGTGGAGCCGGACACGGCCACCATGTTCCTGGAGCTGGTGACCGGCAATCTCGACCGCATGGGTCTCAGCCCCTTGCAGTACAGCCGCCAGACCGAGACTCCCAAGTTCGCCCGGATGTACAATAAATACCGCTACACCCAATTTTCCTACGTCTATCTGGGCTACAACCTGGAGGATCCCAGGTTTGCCGATCGCCGGGTGCGCCAGGCCCTCACTTACGCCATCAACAAGAAGGAGATTATCGACGGGGTGCTCATGGGCCTGGGGCAGGAGGCTTACGGGCCGTACAAGCCCGGCGCCTGGTATTACAACCCTGACGTCCGCAAATTCTCCTACGATCCCCAGAAGGCCAGGGCCCTGCTGGCCGCCGCCGGCTGGCAGCTCAACCCCGAAGGCATCCTGGTCAAGGATGGGCGGCCCTTTGAGTTCACCATCCTCACCAACCAGGGAAACAACGTCCGGGAGCTGACCGCGGTGATCATCCAGCAGCGCCTCCGGGAGGTGGGCATCCGGGTGAAGGTGCGCACCGTGGAATGGGCCGCCTTTGTCTCGGAATTCATCGAGAAGGGCAACTTCGAGGCGGTAATCCTGGGCTGGAGCACCGGCATCGACCCGGACCAGTATGACATCTGGAACTCCACCAAGACCAAGCCGGGGGAACTCAATTTCACGCATTACCGGAATCCGGAGGTGGACCGGCTGCTGGAGGAAGGGCGGCATACCTTCGACCGGGAAAAGCGCCGCCAGGCCTATTTCAAGCTCCAGGAGATCCTGGCGGAGGACCAGCCCTACACCTTCCTCTACTGGCCCGACGCCCTGCCCGCCATCTCCAAGCGCTTCCGGGGTATCAAGCCCACCCTCGCCGGCATCGACTACAACTTCATCAAATGGTACGTCCCCCGGGCCGAACAGAAATACACCATGTCGCCGTATTGAGCGTCAAGGCGATTTCGTGGAGTTTAGTTAGAAGCATTTTATGGATATTCGATTGATCTATGGGAAAACTGATTTTTCGATAATGGCAAGAAATCCGCGATCAACTAACTTACAAATTTTTTAGGACGCCGATAGGCTGAGGCGAGAAACAACTTTTCCCAGGAGATGCAAATTTAGGAGGAGGGACAGAGTCCTAAGCAAGGACCGGAGCTATCCCAGCAAAATGAAGGAGCCAAGCCAGCGCCATAAAGAACAAGCCGCGGGCCAGGTACTGCAAAATGTTTGAAAAAATACTCTGACAGGCGATTTTGGTTGACAATTTCTTTGAAATCTATGCTAATATGTCAATTATTTTAAGATTCTGCATCGGGAGTACGGAGATGCTTAAAGATAGTTCTATTTCTAAATGGAAAGATATAACTGAAATCGTAAAATCCGTTTTTATCGTTGCAGGTATCATAGGTACTGGGTATTGGTTTTTTGAGCAAGGCGAGGTAAGGCCGAGAGCCGATATAGCCCATGAGATAACATACAGACACATCTCAAAAGATTATACTTGGATACATGTTTCAGTTATTGTTAAAAATATTGGAATGACGCCTATCAGAATTGAAAAAGGTAAGGTTTATATCCAGCAGATATTACCTCTTTCTAAGAATTTAGAGGGAAACCTCAAGACAAAAAATAATATAGTCGACAAGAATTTCTTTATAGTTATTTGGCCTAATGCTTGTGAAGATAATACCATATATAACATAAACCAACGATTATTGATAGAGCCTGGAGAAGTTAATAGAAAATATTTTGAATTTGTTATTCCCAGTAATATAACTACTATAAAAGTTTATAGCTATTTTGAAAATACTCAAAGATCTTGGGTATATTGGATAAAATACATTTCAGTGGGATGGAAAACAGCAACAATATATGATATCAAATAAACCAATTTAACAACATGGTACTCTCAAATGTAAGGTTAGAAAGGAGAATATATATGCAAAATTGTTATTTGCGGGCTATCGCATTAACTATAATGTTACTTGCTTCCTTCGCGTTTACCGCTTTGGCTCAGGTACAGCCCATTGAAGACAATATTCCCGTTTCCAAAAAATATGATATCATGAACAATCGGCATGTCGATGAAAAAGCTTCGAGAAATTGTGAATTAAACACCACTGAAGAACACCTCGCAAAGCGGCAATCAGTGAAGGAACTTCGACAATCGTTCATCCTAAGTATAGAAACAGTAGAGCCTCCCGATCCCGATCCGAGGCCTCATCCCAAGTCTGAGAGCTGAAAATTGAGGTGCCATAGCTTTCCTTGGCATTTATCTTGACCAACTTAATAATTTAAAAAAATGAACTGACGCACTTGTTCTGAATAAGTTTTGAAGCCCCCACCTTTTTATTCAAGTCCGCAGGGCCAACTCCTCCACCATGCGGTCCGCGCAGGTTAGGATGAAGTCCCGCTGCTGCCGGGTGGCGTAGCCGATGCAGGTGCAGCGCATGGTTTCGCGGCTGCGGATCAAGAATTCGAAGCGCACGAAATCATCCCCCACCTCCACCGCAAAGCGGAAGGGCCGGCACTGCTGGTGCTCGAACTGCTCCGGACTCAGCAGCTCCTCCGGCAGCTCCACCCACCAGACGTCTTCCAGGCTTGAGGCGAGGGCGTGCTCAGACAAATAATCCCGCACCCGGGGCAGGTCGGCCCTGGCGATTTCATCCAATAAATACTGTTTCATGGCAGTAATTGCGGAGCCTGCGGCTCACCCTCTTCACTCAGTTCAAAGTTCAAAGTTCAAAGTTCAAGGTTTCGGGGTCAGGGTTCAAGGTTCAGGACTGGCCGGGGGCTGGGCCTGAAGAGCCGCGTCCAGGGCGGCATAACCCCACAAGGCCAGCAGGAGGCCGCCGGGCAGCCAGAACAGGGGCCGGTGCATGGTGTCCACCAGCAGCAGGCGGACCAGCTCCCAGGTGAGGGGCCGGGGATAGAAGACCGCGGTGTATTCCTGGGAGACCAGGATGGCGGCCAGGAGCACCACCAGGGCCAAAAGAAAGTTGGCCGCCAGCACCAGGAGCACCCCCTTGCGGCGGTCTTGTTTATAGAGTTGCCCTAATCCCGGGAAGACCAGGGCCGAAAGAAAGAAGGCGGTCATCTGCGGGCGCATGGCTTATCATATCCGAAATTTCCCGGGGCGGTCAAGGGAGCCGGGGGATGGGGAGAGGGAGTTTTCTGTTTTCGGTGTTCCTAATAAGGAATTGGTGGGCAGTGCCCACCCTACAACTACAACTTTGACCTGGATTTTGCCTGGCGCCGAAAACCGCAAACCGTCTCTAATCGCTTCTGTCCGGGAGCACACACACCGGCTTGATTTTCTGGGGCGATGGGATAAAGTATATTGATACCATCGGCCGGGAGGCCGTTCCGTTGGATTATAAAGAAACCCTGAACCTGCCCAAGAGCGATTTTCCCATGAAGGCCGACCTGCCCCGGCGGGAGCCGTTGATGCTCCAGCGCTGGGCCGAAACCGACCTCTACGCCCAGCTCCGCAGCCAGGGCCGGGGACGCCCCCGGTTCGTTCTCCACGACGGCCCGCCCTACGCCAACGGCCACATCCATCTGGGGCACGCCCTCAACAAGATCCTCAAAGACATCATCATCAAGAGCCGGCAAATGGCCGGCTGCGATTGCCCTTACCGGCCCGGCTGGGATTGCCACGGCCTCCCCATCGAACACCAGGTGGACAAAGAGATGAAGGCCCAAAAGCTCAGCCTGTCCCAGGGAGAGGTGCGGAGCCGCTGCCGGGACTATGCCAAAAGATTCATAGAGATTCAGAAGGGCGAATTCCAGCGTTTGGGGGTGCTGGGGGATTGGAGGCGGCCCTATCTCACCATGGACCAGGCCTACGTGGCGGAAATCCTGGAAGAATACGGCCGCTTCTATTTCAGCGGGGCCATCGAGCGCAACAAAAAGCCCATCCACTGGTGCGCCACCTGCCGCACCGCCCTGGCCGAGGCGGAGGTGGAGTATGAAGAGCACCAGGCCCCGTCCATTTGCGTGAAGTTTCCCCTGGTGAGTCCGCCGCCGCAGTTGCCGGAACTGGGGAAAGTGCAAAACGTCTCCCTGGTTATCTGGACCACCACCCCCTGGACCCTGCCGGCCAACCTGGCCATCGCGGTGCACCCGGACCTGGAATACAGCGCCTTTGAAACGGAGGACGAAATACTGATCCTGGCCTCGGACCTGGCTGCTTTTGGTGTTGAGTGGCCTGCGGGGCGAGTGAAAGACGGCTTCGCCAGGATAAAAGGCCGCAAGCTGGAAGGCGCGGTCTATCAACACCCCTGGCTTAAGGACAACAAAGAGCGCCGGGTGATCCTGGCGAACTACGTCACCCTGGAGGCCGGCAGCGGCTTGGTGCACATCGCCCCCGGGCACGGCCAGGAGGACTACGACAGCGGCGTTAAGTACGGCCTGGCGCCTTACTCCCCGGTGGACGACGCCGGGCGCTTCACCGACGAGGTGGAGCCGCCGGAATTAAGGGGCCAGCAGGTTTGGAAGGCCAACGCGGCCATCATCGAATTGCTTAGGGAGAAAGGCAAGCTCTGGGGCCAGCCCAGGGAGATGACCCACAGCTATCCCCACTGCTGGCGCTGCAAACAGCCCATAATCTTCCGGGCCACGGAGCAGTGGTTCATTTCCATGGAGAAAAAGGGCTTGCGGCAGAAGGCCCTGGCGGCCATCGGGCAGGTCACCTGGATTCCCCGCTGGGGCCGGGAACGCATCTACCAGATGGTGGAGCGCCGCCCCGATTGGTGCATCTCCCGGCAGCGGTCCTGGGGGGTGCCCATTATCGCCTTTCACTGCCGGCAGTGCGGCCAGCCGCTGCTCACCCGGGAGCTCCTGCACGACCTCATTGGCCGGGTGCGGGCTGAGGGCGCCGACTTCTGGTTCGCAGCCCCGGTGTCCGAGCTGCTGCCGCCGGGGACCCGGTGCCCTTGCGGCGGGACCGATTTCCGCAAGGAAACCGACATCCTGGACGTCTGGTTCGACTCCGGGGTGAGTTGGGCCGCGGTGCTCGATCCCGACCCGGAGCTGGGGCCAAGCCCCGCTGACCTCTATCTGGAAGGCTCGGATCAGCACCGGGGCTGGTTTCACTCGAGCCTCCTGACCGCGGTGGGGAGCCGGGGCCACGCCCCCTACCGGGGGGTTCTGACCCATGGCTTCGTGATGGACGGGGAAGGCCGTAAGATGTCCAAATCCCTGGGTAACGTCATCGCCCCCCAGGAGGTCACGGACCGCTACGGGGCCGAAATCCTCCGGCTGTGGGTGGCCTCGGTGGACTACCGGGACGACGTTAGGCTCTCCCCCGACATCCTGAAACAATCGGCCGACGCCTACCGGCGTTTCCGCAACACCGCCCGTTTCATGTTGGGGAACCTCTACGACTTCGATCCCGAGAGCCACCTGGTGCCGCCGGAGCAGCGGCAAGAATTGGACCGCCTGGCCCTCTCCTGGCTGGCCCAACTCCTGGAACGGGTTAAACAGGCCTACCAGGATTACGAATTTCACCTGGCCTTTCACCGGCTGCACCAGTTCTGCGCCGTGGAGATGAGCGCCATCTACCTCGACATCCTCAAAGACCGCCTCTACGTTTCCCGGGCCGACTCATTGGCCCGGCGCAGCGCCCAGAGCACCCTGTGGGACTTGCTCAAGGGCCTCACCCTGGCCATGGCCCCAATACTCTCATTCACCGCCGAGGAAATCTGGGATTACTTGCCGGGCCGGGACAAGGCGGCCAGCGTCCACCTGGAGGGCCTGCCCGCGGCGCCGTCGGGATTTCCCGATGAGGCGCTGCTGGCCAAATACGAAGATCTCCTCAAGGTGCGAGGTAAGATCAACCAGAGTTTGGAGGAAGCTCGCAAAACCAAGCGGATTGCGGCGTCGCAGTCTGCTTTGGTCCTTTTGTTTGCCACTGGAGAACGGTTGGAGAAGCTTCGGGCTCAGACCGAGGAACTAAGGACCTTGGCTCAGGTGGCGGACCTGCAAGTTTCACCGTTGCAGGGCGAGAGCTTGCCGCCGAGCGAGGAACCCGTTGTCTTGGTTCAAGAGGCCCCGGGAGAAAAATGTGTCCGCTGCTGGTTTCATTATCCGGGAGTGGGCGAAGATCCCCGGCATCCCTTGGTCTGCCGGCGCTGCCGCCAGGTGTTGGCAGGGAACCCAGGGTAGCTATGTCCCGCAAGCTCGCCATTCTTCTAGTCATCCTGGTGTTGGGCCTGGCCCTGGACCAGGGGAGCAAGATTCTGGTCCAGCGGCTCCTGCCGCTGGGGGGGGAAGTCCCAGTAGTTAACGGCTTCTTCAACCTGGTGCATATCCACAACCGGGGGGCGGCCTTCGGTTTGCTGGGGCAACTGCCGGTCAGGTTCACCCGGGTTCTGTTCATCATCCTCAGCAGCCTGGTGGCGGCCGTGGTGATCTATTTTTGGTGGCGCCTGCCCCGGGACTGCTGGCGGTCCGCCGTGGGCTACAGCCTTATCCTGGCCGGGGCCCTGGGCAATCTCCTCGACCGGCTGCGCCTGGGAGAGGTGGTGGACTTTCTCGACTTCTACTGGGGGCGCTACCATTGGCCCGCCTTTAACGTGGCCGACAGCCTGGTGTGCCTGGGCGCCGGCTGGCTGGTGTGGGTTATCTTAAAGGAAGAGTGTCCTGACCATGCATCCGATCCTGTTTAAATACGGTTCTTTGACCCTGTACACCTATGGCTTTTTCCTGGCCCTGGCCTTTCTCGGCGCCATTTTCATCGCCGGCCGGGAGGCCCGGCGTTTGGGTCTGCCGGCGGAGACCTTTTTCGACCTCTGCTTCTACGTGGTGGTGGCCGCCCTGGTGGGCTCCCGGCTGATGTACGTGCTCCTCGATTTCCGGACCTACCTGGCGCACCCCCTGCAGATCTTTGCCATCTGGGGAGGCGGCCTGGACTTCCAGGGCGGGGTGATCCTGTCCCTGGTGGTAGCAGTCTGGTTTATTCGGCGGCACAGTTTGCCCTGGCGGCCCACCCTGGACGCCCTGGCCCTGGGGTTGCCGGTGGGCCAGTTTCTGGGCCGGCTCGGCTGCTTCTCGGCCGGCTGCTGTTACGGCTCCCCCAGCTCTCTGCCCTGGGCGGTGCTCTTCACCAATCCCGCGACCCTGTGCCCGCTGCGGGTACCGGTGCACCCGGCTCAACTTTACGAGGCCTTCCTGGACCTGGGGGTGGTCTTCGCGGCGCTCAGCTTCTGGAAGACCAGGAAAAGTTACGATGGCCAGCTCGTCCTCGTATATTTTTGCCTGGCCGGAGCGGTGCGGTTCGTGGTGGAGTTCTTCCGCAGCCCCCTCGATTATCGCGGCCCGACGTACTTTGGCTGGATGCCCTTGACCCAGCTCATCGCCTTGTGTATGGCCCTGGTGGCCGGGGCCTTGCTGGTCTGGTTCGGCTGGCGGTCGAGGTCGCGGCAAAAGGCTGGTGATAAATAAAGAGGCGGTCAGCCCTGACACTCCCCCACGACCTAGCTGGGGAGAGAGGCTGAGGCAGGAACCCGTGATTACCTGACTAGGCAGCCCTAGCTTGATGAAAGCCACCGTCCCCATTGCCGATTTCTCGATAGGCGGCGCCAGCCTGGTAATGATCGCCGGCCCTTGCGTCGTGGAGTCCGCGGCGGCCACCCTGGCGATCGCCCGGACCCTGAAGGAGATGGCCCGGGAGCTGGCCCTGCCCCTGATCTTCAAGGCATCCTACGACAAGGCCAATCGCACCTCCCTGGCGTCTTACCGGGGCCCGGGGCTGGAGAAAGGCCTGGAAATCCTGGCCCGGGTCAAGGCTGAGCTGGGGTTGCCGGTGCTTTCCGACGTCCACCAGGTGGCCGAGGTGGGCCCCGCCGCTCAGGTCCTGGACGTATTGCAGATTCCCGCCTTCCTCTGCCGCCAAACCGACCTGGTGGTGGCCGCGGCCCGGAGCGGCAAGGTGGTGAATATCAAAAAAGGCCAGTTTCTGGCCCCCTGGGACCTGGGGCCGGTGCTGGAGAAGGCCAGGGCCGCCGGGAATGAGCGGCTCCTCCTCACTGAACGGGGCTCCAGCTTCGGCTACAACAACCTGGTGGTCGATTTTCGCAGCCTGGCCATCATGAGGGAGTTGGGCTGCCCGGTCATATTGGACGTAACCCACAGCGTCCAGCTCCCCGGCGGCCAGGGTGTCTGCTCCGGGGGCCAGCGGCAGTTCATCCCCACCCTGGCCCGGGCCGGGGTGGCGGCAGGGGTGGACGGCCTCTTCATGGAGGTGCATCCTGACCCGGAGAAGGCCCCCTGCGACGGCCCCAACTCTCTGCCCCTGGATCAAGTCCCGGCCCTTTGGCGCGAACTCCAGGGGCTGCATGAATTTCTGCGCCGGCAGCGCCGGGAGAAGTAAAACCGCGGACTCGAAACTAGGGCGACCCAATCACAGGCTGGAAGCCTGTGCCACCGGCGCCCCCACACTTAAAACTCGAAACTTGAAAAGAACTGAAATACTGGACTCGGGACCAGGGCGACCCAGCGGGTCGCCCCTACACTCAAACCTATGATCGGCGTATTCGATTCGGGATTCGGCGGGCTGGTGGTGCTGCGGGAGTTTCTCCAGGTCCTGCCGCAATATGACTACCTGTACCTGGGGGACAACGCCAGGATTCCCTATGGCACCCGCTCGGACCGGGTAGTACAGCGCTTTACGGAACAGGCGGTGGATTACCTCTTGCGCCAGGGCTGCCAGCTCATCGTCCTGGCTTGCCACACCGCCTCGGCCCGGGCCCTGCGGAGCATCCAACAGGTCTACATGCCGGAGCGTTTTCCCCAACGCCGGGTCCTGGGAGTGCTGATTCCCACGGTGGAAGAAGCCCTGGTTCGCAGCCGCAGCCGGCGTATCGGGGTCATCGCCACCGAAGGTACGGTGACCTCCCGCTCCTTTGAACTGGAACTCCAAAAACTGGACCCCCGGGTGGAGGTGTTGCAGCAGGCCTGCCCCCTGTTGGTGCCGTTAATCGAGTCCGGTGAGCAGGACTGGGAAGGCACCGCCATGATCCTCTCCCGCTATCTGGCTCCTTTCCAGGGGGGCCGGGTGGACACCCTGATTCTGGGATGCACCCATTACTCCATCTTGAAGGAGCAGATCCTGAGCCTCCTCGACCCTAGTCCGGAGCTTATCTGCTCCGGGCAGGTGACTGCGGTTAAGCTGCTGGACTATCTCCGGCGCCACCCGGAACTGGAGAGCCGCCTAAGCCGCGGTGGCTCCCGCCGCTACCTCTCCACCGACCTCACCCCGCGTTTTCAGCAGCTTGCCAGCCTCTTCATGGGACAAGAGATGAATTCGGATGTAGTGGAACTGTAGCCATGGCTTCAAAAAATATGGCCGTCATTAATGATTTGGTCCTGGTTTACCACGACCGCCAGCCGGCGTTCTACGCCCGCATCAATGACATCGTCCCCGATGTCAAGCGGGGCTGGTATCAGGTGGAACTCCTGGCGCTCACCCTGCCTTCCCAGGTGATGATCATGATCATAGATGAGTCTCAGCTCAATGGAGAAGAATTTACCATGGGCGGCCGGCCGGTAAGGCTGGAACTCATTCCCCCCAAGCCCCCGCCGGAACCGGAAACCCCTCCGGCAGGCAAGGGCAAGGTCATCCCCCTGGTGCGGAAGGCCTGATTTCAGGTGATGGGTCCCTATCTTGGCTATATGGTACCGGGCCGCGTTCCCCAGACAAAATAAGCGACTCGAGGAGCGACCCGGGCGCCCGCCGTCGGCCCGGGGCGCCTTCCTTTTTATCTTCGCTTTTCCATGCTATAATAGTAATTTAAGGTTGCCCGTCCAGAATTTATTCGGGGCGGGCGGTGAGCCTCACTATTTACATTTTTAAGATTGTTGCCGAATCAGCCCGGTATCCGGCCATCTAGGTGGCCGGGGCGGGGCGAGGGTCGATTTCATGAGAATTTTACTGGTTCAACCAACCACCAAATATCCGGACCGGCGAGTTTTGCGCAGTTCCAGGCGTTGGCTCTTGGGGATTACCCTGCCTTACCTGGCCGGCCTCACCCCTCGAGAGGTCAGGGTAGATCTGGCCGATGACCGCCTGGTGGAGATTCCCTACCACCGCCAGTACGACCTGGTGGGCATCACGGCCACCTGCGCCACTGCGGAGCGTGCTTACGAAATCGCCGCCGAGTTCCGCCGGCGCCGGGTACCGGTAGTAATGGGCGGATTCCACGTCACCCTGCACCCGGAGGAGGCCCTGGAGCACTGCGATGCGGTGGTAGTGGGAGAGGCGGAGGACGTCTGGCAGCAGGTCATAGAGGACGCCCGCGGCAAGCGCCTGCAGGGGCGTTACCAGGCCCAGGGGTTGCACCAGCTGGTGGGCCTGCCCCGACCCCGCCTGGAACTGATCGATTTCCGGCGCTACCGGGTGAAAATCATCCCGGCCCAGACCACCCGCGGCTGCCCTTATCACTGCGCCTTTTGCGAGGTTCCCATCGTTTATGGGCACACCTACCGCCGGCGGCCACTTGACGAAGTGATCGAAGAGATCCGGGCCAACGTCCGCATCACCGGCCTCAAGAACATCTATTTCATCGATGATAACCTCACCGGCCACCTGGAATACGCCAAGGAGCTGTTCAAGGCCCTGATGCCGCTGAAGCTCCACTGGAGCTGCCTGTGGACCATCAACACCTCCCGGGACGAGGAACTGCTGGACCTGGCCAAACGCTCCGGCTGCAACCACGTCAACATCGGCATCGAAAACGTCTGCCCGGAGTCCATCTCCGCCATCGAAAAGGTTCAGAATCCAGTGGCGGAATATGAATGGCTCCTGGGCCGCTTGCGGCAGAAGGGTATCTTCTACTCCCTGAACTTCATGTTCGGGCTGGACGGAGACCACAGGGAGCTCTTTGATGAGACCCTAGCCTTTCTGGAGAAGATCAAGGCGCCCATGGCCTTTTTCAACGTGGCCACCCCCCGCCGGGGCACTCCCATGTGGGAACGGCTCCAGCAGGAGGGCCGGATGCACAATCCCGACGCCGAAAAGTACCTGGGGATGGTGTGCAACTTTTTCCCCAGCCACATGAGCCCGGAGGAGTGCGAAGCCGGCGTCTGGCGCTGCTTCCAGAAATTTTACTCCTTTGCTTCCATCTGCCGCCGGCTGCTGCTGCCCCCCACCGGGTACATCTTCCAGGGGATCCCCAGCAATCTCTTTTTTCATTGGTCGGCGAGCCGCAAGATCGACCCGGTCGATTTTTATTGAATCAGTGAGGGGAAGGCGCTGCGCACCCCTTCGATAATGAATTGCACCGCCAGGGCGGCCAAAATCAGGGCCATGAGGCGGGTCAGCAGCCGGGCGCCGCTCTCTTTGATGAGGGGCATGATTCGCTGGGAAAAGACGAAGCAGAGGCAGGTAATAATCAGGATTATAATGGCCGCCAGCAGGATGGACAGGATTTGCACCGTATTTAGCGCCCGGCTGGTCAAGACCAGGGCAGTGGTGATGGCCCCTGGTCCGGCCAGCAGCGGCACCGCCAGCGGCGCCAAGGCGATATCCCCATATTCCTCGGGCTTCAGGCTGGAGGCGGTGTCCAGGCGGTTGAAGTGACCCCGGCCCTGGAGCATATCCAGGGAGATCCAAAAGAGGATAAGGCCGCCGGCGATCTGAAAGGCTGCCAGGCTAATGCTGAAGAAATGAAGGATATATTGGCCTGCCAGGGAAAACAGGGCCAGGATGAGGAAGGAATAGAAGCAGGCCCGGGCGGCCGCCTTCCGGGCCGCGGCCTCCGGTAGCCTGGAGGTCAGGGCCAGGTAGGGAAAGATATTACCCAGCGGGTCTAAAATGACGAAAAAAGAGATCAGGCTGGTAATGAAAAAGGAACCGGTGGAACCCAGGAAGTCATGAACCATGGCGGGGGCGCCTCTCCCAGAAGGAAAGCTTATGACTAATTACCAGGTAAATAAGACCTATCAGGAAATTAATGACAAAATCAGGAAAGGTCAAGCGGTGGTGGTTAGCGCCGAAGAGATGGTCGGATTAGTCCGCAGCCAAGGCGAGGCGGCCGCGGCCCGCACCGTCGACGTGGTGACCACCGGCACCTTTTCCCCCATGTGTTCTTCCGGAGCCATCCTCAATTTCGGCCATGCCAAGCCGCCCCTCAAGGCGTCCAAGGTCTGGCTGAATGACGTGCCGGCCTACGCCGGCCTGGCCGCGGTGGACGTTTACCTAGGCGTCACCGAACCCACTGAGGATGATCCTCTGAACAAGGTCTATCCCGGTGAATTCAAATACGGCGGCGGCCATGTGATCCAGGAATTGGTGGCGGGCAAGAGCGTGCATCTGGTGGCCGAGGCCTACGGCACCGACTGCTATCCCAACAAAAAGCTGGAGCGTGAGATCACCTTAAAGCAGATGGTCAATGCCATCCTCTGCAACCCCCGCAATTGTTATCAAAACTACAACGTGGCGGTCAACCTGTCCAAGCGTACCATCTACACCTACATGGGGGCGCTGCGCCCCAAGGCGGGCAATGCCAATTACTGCACCTCGGGGGAGCTGAGCCCCATGTTCAATGATCCCTATTACCGCACCACCGGTATCGGCACCCGTATCTTCCTGGGAGGAGGGGTGGGCTACGTCGTCTTCCCCGGCACCCAGCACAATCCCGCCAAGCCCCGGTCCGAGCACGGCATCCCCCTGGGTCCGGCGGGCACCCTGTTCGTCATGGGTGACTTGAAGAAGATGACCTCCAGGTATCTGGTGGGAGTGAGCCTCCTGGGCTACGGCTGCTCTTTGTCCGTGGGCCTGGGTATCCCGATTCCCATGCTGAATGAGGAGATGGCCCACTTTTGCGGGGTGGCCGACGAAGAATTGCTGGCCCCCATTGTGGACTATGGGAGCGATTATCCGGCGGGCACCGGCCGCGTCCTGGGGCAGGTGAGTTACGCCCAGTTAAAGCGGGGCACCCTCACCCTGGGCGGCCAGGAAGTACCCACCGTGCCGCTCTCCAGCCTGGTGCGGGCCCGGGAGATCGCCCTGCTTCTGAAAGAATGGATCAGCAAAGGCGAATTCCTGCTGGGCGAACCGGTGGAGCTGCTGCCGGGGAGCGAGGCGGTCCACTGCATCCGCACCCGCAGCCGGGATAGTTGAGGGGGGGCCGGTGGTGTTCGGCTTGACGGCTCCGGACTTTAATGCCGGGGCCCGGGGAAGCGCCGCGGGTCCGCGGTAATATTGAGCATCCTTAAGGGTTGTAGGGTGGGCACTGCCCACCAATTCCTTAAAAATCTATTCCTTTTCCCCCAGGGGACTGACCCAATCGCGGGACTTATTTCCTCTGCTGCTGTTGCAGTTTGGCCCAGGGGTCCTTCAGGCTCACGGTGCGGTTGAACACCAGGGCTCCGGGGGCGGAGTCCTTGAGGTCGGCGCAGAAGTAGCCCTGGCGCTCCAACTGATAGAAACTGCCCGGGACGGCCTCCGCCAGGCTGGGTTCCAGCCGGCAGGAGGAGAGCACCTCCAGGGAATTGGGGTTGATATCCGCCAGGAAATCTCCCTCGTGCTCGGAGCCGGGTTCGGGCCGGGTGAACAGCCGGTCATAAAGGCGCACTTCCGCGGGAACAGCGTGGCTGGCCGAGACCCAGTGCAGGGTGGCCTTCACCTGGCGGCCGTCCGGGGCGTAGCCGCCCCGAGTTTCCGGGTCGTAAGTGCAATGCAGCTCCACCACCTCTCCGGCCGCGTCCTTCACCACCTCCACGCACTTGATGAAATAGGCGTAGCGCAGCCGCACCTCCCGGCCCGGGGCCAGACGGTAGAACTTCTTGGGCGGCTCCTCCAGAAAGTCCTCCCGCTCCAGGTAGAGCACCCGGGAGAAGGGCACCTTGCGGCTGCCGGCAGCCGGGTCTTCGGGGTTATTCACCGCCTCCAGCTCCTCTACCTGGCCCTCGGGGTAATTGACCAGCACCACCTTGAGGGGGCGCAGCACCCCCAGCACCCGGGGGGCCCGCCGGTTCAAATCCTCCCGGACGCAGTACTCCAGCAGGGCCAGGTCCACCAGGTTCTCCCGTCTGCCCACCCCGATGCGCTCGCAAAAGTTGCGAATGGCCGCGGCTGGGTAACCCCGGCGGCGCATCCCCGCCAGAGTAGGAATGCGGGGGTCGTCCCAACCGGCCACATGGCCCTCGTTCACCAGCTTCAAGAGCTTGCGCTTGCTCATCACCGTGTAACTGAGGTTGAGCCTGGCAAATTCAATCTGCTGGGGATGGCAGGGGACCGGCAGGTTATCCAGGGTCCAGTCGTAAAGAGGCCGGTGGTCTTCGAACTCCAGGGTGCAGATGGAATGGGTGATGCCCTCCAGGGCGTCGGAGATGGGGTGGGCATAATCGTACATGGGGTAGAGGCACCACTTATCCCCGGTGCGGTGATGCTCGGCGTGGAGAATGCGGTACAAGACCGGATCTCGCATATTGATGTTGGGGGAGGCCATGTCGATTTTGGCCCGCAGGGTTCGGGTCCCATCAGGGAATTCGCCGTTCCGCATGCGTTGCAGCAGGTCGAGGTTCTCAGCCAGGCTGCGGTTCCGGTAGGGGCTCTCCCGGCCCGGTTCCGTGAGGGTGCCGCGGTAGTCCCGGACCTGGTCCGCGGTCAAATCGCAGACAAAGGCATTGCCTTCCCGGACCAGGTGCAGCGCGTATTCATACGTCTGCTCGAAATAGTCCGAGGCGTAAAACAGGCGCGCCCCCCAGTCGAAGCCCAGCCAGCGCACGTCAGCCATGATGGATTCGACGTACTCCACCTCTTCCTTGGTGGGATTGGTGTCGTCGAATCTGAGGTTGCAAAGCCCGTTGAACTGCTGGGCGATGCCGAAGTTGAGGCAGATGGACTTGGCATGGCCGATGTGCAGGTAGCCGTTAGGTTCCGGGGGAAAACGGGTGCAGACCCGGCCTTCATTCTTACCGGCGCTCAGGTCGGCGGCCACCAGGTCGCGTATAAAGTCGGAAGGAGCCGCCTCGATCTCGCTCATCTGGACCTCTACAGAAAATTCCCAAAGGTGGTTAATTTAGCCACCCGGGTAATTAATCAACTAAGCCATCCCAGGCCAAAGACCATCGCCGCCCCGGAGCCGACCCGGCCCCCCGGCGCCAATTTTGGCCCCGGCCACCATTGATCGTCTTGGGGTTAAAATGTATAATTATATACTAGAAATGGGCGCGATACCCAATAGCAGTCGGTGACTATTTGGGAATGGAAAATGTAGCGGCAGCACCGCACTCCCGCCGCACAAAAGGACCACTTTGACAGAACCAGAACCTTACGGCGGCTTCGAACAAGGTCCCATTCGCCCTCCCAGCGAAGCCGGCAGCCTCTTGCTGCGGGTGACCCGCAACTGCCCCTGGAACCGCTGCCGGTTTTGTTCGACCTACAAAGATACCCAGTTCTCCCGGCGCCCGCTGGACCATGTGATCCGGGATATTGAGGCGGTCTACCAGGCGGCCTTGAGCCTCTCAGGCCAGGGCGGCCAGGCCCCGGGAGACCCGCGGGCCCGGCAGGCTGCGGCCCACTGGCGGCGCCACGGCCAGCAGTCGGTATTCCTCCAGGACGCCGACAGTCTGGTGATCGGCCCCTCGGACCTGGCCGCCATCCTTTCTCATTTGCGGGAGCGGTTCCCCGGGGTGCGGCGGGTGACCTCCTATGCGCGCTCCAGCACGGTGGCCCGGCTGAGCCTCGGAGATCTCCAGGCCCTCCGGGAGGCGGGTCTGAACCGCCTGCACGTCGGCCTGGAATCGGGCGCCAACGAGGTCCTGCGGCTGGTGCAGAAGGGCACCACCCAGGCCCAGCAGGTTTTGGCGGGCCGCCTGGTGAAACAGGCGGGCCTGGAGCTCTCGGAATATTACCTGCCGGGGCTGGGCGGGCAGGCCCTTTGGCGGGTCCATGCCCAGGAGACGGCCGCCGCCTTGAACGAAATCAACCCGGACTTCATCCGCCTGCGCACTCTGTCCATTCTTTACGGCAGCCCGCTTTACCAGGATTATCAGGAGGGGCGCTTCCAAAGGCCGACCGACCTGGAAATGGCCCGGGAAGTGCAGCTCTTCCTGGAATCCTTGCGGGGAATTACCAGCGTGGTGGTAAGCGACCACTTCCGCAACCTGTTGCCGGAGGTGGAGGGGACGCTGCCCCGGGACCAGGGGCGCATGCTGGCGGCGGTGGAGAAGTTCCTCGCCTTGAACCAGGATGAACAGATGATCTACCAGGTAGGAAGGCGCACCGGAATCTTCCAGGGTCTGGAGGATCTAGAGGACCCCGGCCGCCGCCGCCTGGCCGAAGAGACCATCTGGAAAAACCGGATTACCCCGGAAAATGTGGATGACTTAATGGCGGAGCTGATGCGGCGCTTTGAGTGATTTTCAAAAAACCGCAATTCCTCTGGTAGTATCCAGCCAGGTTATTGCGATGAGGCATGCAGGGTGGGCACTGCCCACCAAAACCAGAGATCTTTTTGAACTTAGGCATACCCCCTGGACTGTCTTGTAGGGGCGCACCCGCGGGGGCGCCCCTACGCAATGGTGAACAGTAGGGCACCGGTGACCTTCTTTGGAGGTGGATAATTAATGAGACCACGGAACCAACTCTGGATCTGCACGCTTGTTTTTGTCCTCATGACGGTCGCTGTCAGCCCCGGCAACGGGCAGCAGGCACCCGGTGCACCAGCGCCCCCGGCAGCCGAGTATAAGATGACCACCCCCATACCGCCGGGCATCGCCTGCCCGGACAAGGTTGAGACCCGCGTCGGCACTCTCAATTTCTTCGATGGCGTCCCGGACCAGGCCAGCGCCGAGAAGCTTTATGACAACCTGGACTTTCAGCGGGCGGTGCAGGCTTATCTGCTCGGCTTGCCTGTAGTGAACCAATGGGCCAACCGCAAGGGAGTCCTCGAAGTAGGGCCGGCCAATGCGACCGTGCCTATCTTTGAAACCATGATGAACGCCAGGACCTTGGAACTGACCGCGAGCAACGACACGCCCTACACCTGGTTCTGGGTCGATCTCCGTCAGGGTCCGCTGGTCCTGGAGGTTCCACCGAAGGTAATTGGGCTGGTTGATGATATGTGGTACCACTGGGCCGGTGATGTCGGCCTCACCGGCCCGGACCAGGGCAAGGGTGGCAAATACCTGCTGCTGCCCCCAGGCTACAAAGACAAAGTTCCGAAAGGCTACCACGTTATCCAATCAGCGACGTTCAGCAACTGGGTCGTTTGGAAGAGCTCTCTGGTCAATGGCGACCCGAAACCGGGAGTGGACCTGGTGAAGAAGTTCACCAAGATTTATCCGCTGTCTCAAGCCGGCAAGCCCCGAACGCCGAAATTCATAGACGTCTCCAACAAAGCCTTCAACGGGATCGCCCCGGCGGATTATACTTTCTGGGAGGCTCTCAATCAGGTCGTGCAGGAGGAACCAACGGATTCGGTCGACCCGACCACGCTCGGCTTCTGGGCTGCCATCGGCATCCGGAAGGGCAAACCCTTCGCGCCGGATGCGCGGATGAAGAAGATCCTCATCGAAGCCGCCCGGGTTGGTGACGCCACGGCCCGGGCTATAATGTACCGGTGGCGGACGCCGGACGGCTACTACTACCCGAACAGCGCCTGGCGCCGCGGGATCATCGGCGGCTACAAGTTCGAGGCAAACGGCGCCCGCCTCTTGGACGCGTACTCGGGCTTCTTCTTCTATGCCACCGGCATCACCCCGGCAATGGAAAACGCAAACATGGTGGGCGTCGGGACGCAGTTCATGGCGGCGTTCCTCGACTCCAAAGGAAAGCCGTTCGACGGCGGCAGGAACTATCGGCTCCACTTGCCGCCCAACATCCCGGTGAGGGAGGCCTGGTCCGTCTTCCTTTACGACAGCCAGACTCGCTCGATGCTGCAGACCGATCAGGAGTGGCCGGCGGTCAGCAGCCGGACCAAGGGACTCCTGGTCAATGCCGACGGGTCGGTGGACGTCTATTTCGGACCCAAGGCCCCGCCCGGCAAGGAGAAGAACTGGATACAGACCATCCCCGGCAAGGGCTGGAACACCCTCCTGCGCCTTTATGGCGCGCTGGAGCCCTGGTTCAATAAATCCTGGCGGCCGGGAGAGATCGAAGAAGTCAAATAAACATATTAGCTATGGGTGACTGGCTGGTGTGGCAGTAAGGACCTGTCGCCTGCCCGGGGGTCGAGCGGCTTCTGAGTGTCTGGTGGCGAACCAGGAATAAGACATAAATCAGCAGCGTAGACCTGCCATTGATAAGCCATTTGAACAATCCAAAATATATGCCGATAGCCCTAGCATATATCTTATTCATCTTATTTCTAAAATCAGATTAAATCCTCCTTAGCAGTTTCCGCAACTGCGGCCAGGGGCGAGTGTTGAGGACGTCGGCGGCTTCCAGCCAGCCGCGCCGGGCCTGGCCGATCCCCAGGCGCATGAAGTTGAGGTCGGCGATGCTGTGGGCGTCGGTGGAGATGGCCACTTTGACCCCCAGGTCCTTGGCCAGCTTGCAGTTAATGTCCACCAGGTCCAGTCGGTCCGGCTGGGCGTCCAGCTCCATGAAACAGCCCCGTTCCCGGGCGGCCCGCATCACCCGTTCCATGTCCACCTCATAAGGCTCCCGCCGCTGGATCAGCCGGCCGCTGGGATGGGCCAGGATGTTAAAATAGGGGTTGTCCATGGCCCGGATAATCCTCTCGGTCATCTCTTCCCGGGAGAGGTTGAAGTTGTAGTGCACCGCGCACACGGTCAGGTCCAGCCTCTTCAGAATTTCGTCCTCCAGGTCCAGGGAGCCGTCTTCCAGGATATCCATTTCGATGGCCTTCAAAATGGTAATGCCCTGCAATTGGGCGTTGAGGCGGTCGATCTGGTCCATCTCGGCGGCCAGATTCCTGGCGTCATATCCGTGCACCATGCTCACCCGTTTGGAGTGGTTGGTTATGGCCAGGTACTGGTAACCCCGCTCTTGGGCGGCCCGGGCCATCTCCTCCAGGGTGTTGCGGCCGTCGGTGGCCCTGGTGTGGGTGTGCAGGTCGCCCTTAATATCCGCCAGGGTGATGAGCCGGGGGAGGCGGCCCTGTTGGGCGGCCTCGATTTCCCCCCGGTCTTCCCGCAGCTCCGGCTCGATGTAGGGGAGGTCCACCGCGGCGTAAACCTCCGCCTCAGTCTGGCCGGCGATGGGTGCCTCTCCCCGAAAGACCCCGTATTCATTAATCTTGAGGCCGCGCTGCACCCCCAGGTGGCGGACGGCGATGTTATGAGCCTTGGAGCCTGTAAAGTAATGGAGGGCGGCGCCGTAACTCTCACCGGGCACCACCCGTAGGTCCACCTGTAAGTCGTTGCGCAGCACCACCATCGATTTGGTGTCCCCCCGGGCCAGCACCTTGCTGACGTCCTCATAGGTGACGAAGGCGTCCATCACCGGTCCCGCCTCCCGGCAGGTGACCAACAGGTCCAGGTCGCCCACGGTCTCCCGGCGCCGCCGGTAGCTGCCGGCAACTATGGCTTCCGCCACCCCCGGCACCGCCTTAAGGTGTGCCACCAGGGACTCCGCCACGGGCTCCACCAACACCAGCTTGTAGCGCTTCTCGGTGGCGCTGAAGTGACCCAGGCCCTCCAGGATCATCTGTTCGATCTTGGGGCCGAAGCCTTTGATCTCCTTGATCTTGCCGCTTTGGGCCGCTTCCTTCAGGTCTGCGGTGCTGGTGATCCCCAGTTTTTGGTGCAGCAGTTGGACCCGCTTGGGCCCCAGCCCTCCCAGGTTCAGCAAGAGCGCCAGGGCTGGCGGGGTCCGGGCCTCCAGTTCCCGGCGCAGGCCCAGGTCCCCGCTGGTAATAATTTCCCGGATCTTGCCCGCCAGGTCCTGGCCCACCCCGGGAAGCCCAGTCAGATCATCGCCCCGGGCCAATAGGTCCGCCAGGCTCTGGGACGTGCCGCTCACCACCCGGGCCGCGTTGCGATAGGCCCGCACCCGGAAGGGATTGGCGCCCTCGATTTCCAGCAAATCCGCCACCTTCTCGAAGATTGCGGCGATGTCTTGGTTATGGATAGGCATGGGCCAATTGGGCGAGCGGGCGCCGCCGGGAGCGCTTCCTTCAGCTTAGCGGCTTCTACGGCGATGTCCCACAATTATCTAGACAATAGATTGGAGATAACCCCCCTCCCTTAAAGAGAGGGGGTTGGGGGGAGGGTGGCAACATATGGTGGTAACTGAAAGATAAATTACCACCCCCACCCGGTGTCGCCCCCTCAAGGGGGAGGGAAAAAGGTTAAGCTTTTGGGCAACCTTCAGTAGGACTCAATACCAGGCCTGATCTCTCTCAGGGCGCTCCCATGGCGGCGCCGCCTCAACAGTTCAGGCATTCTTTGGTGAGCCGCAGGGCCTCCCGGATCATCTGATTGGTGTAACCCCATTCGTTGTCGTACCAGCTCATGACCTTCACCAGGTCCCCGTCCACTACCTGGGTCATGCTGGGATCGAAGATGGAGGCGTGGGGGTTGGCGATGATATCCGAGGAGACAATGGGGTCCAGCGCATATTCGAGGATGCCTCGATAACGCTCACTGGCTGCCTCTTCCTTGAAGATGGCGTTGATTTCCTCCACGGTGGTGGCCCTTTCGGTGACAAAAACCAGATCGGCCAGGGAACCCACGGGCACCGGGCAGCGCACCGCCACCCCATCAAACTTTCCCTTGAATTGGGGCAGGGTATTGGTGGCGGCCTTCGCCGCCCCGGTGGAGGTGGGCACCAGGTTGGCCGCCCCAGCCCGGCCCCGGCGAAAATTCTTGTGCGGCGCGTCCACAATGGCCTGGGAGGAGGTGTAGGCGTGGATGGTGGTCATGATCGCCTTCTTGACGCCGACCCGCCGGCCCATTATCTCCAATACCGGGGTGATGCAGTTGGTGGTGCAGGAGGCGCAGGAGATCATGTGATCAGCTTCCCCCGGTTTGGTGACCCCGTGAACGATGCAGCAGACCTCTGCGCCCTTGGGGGGCGCCGACAGGATCGCGTATCTGGCGCCGGCCGCGATATGTTTGCCCAGGCCATCGGACCCGGTGAAGAGTCCGGTGCTTTCAAAGACGATGTCGATACCCAAGGCCTTCCAGGGCAATTGGGCCGGGTCCCGTTGGCTCAAAAATTTGATGGTTTTTCCCGCCACCTTGAGGGCCTCGCCGGCTGCCTCCACCCGATGCCGGTAGCGGCCATAGACGGTATCGTAATTGAGCAGGTAAACCAGATTATCGATGGGCATCAGGTCGTTGACTGCCACCAGCTCCAACTCCGGCCGCTCCATAATATTTTTGAAAGCCGCCCTGCCGATCCTTCCCATACCGTTGATTGCGACTTTGGACATGCTCTACCTCCTCGGGAAACGGTTATCAAACTAGAATCATTGCCAAATCCCCATTGCTGGCCCCGGCCCTTCTTGAGGCTAGCAGCTCATCTTTCAGGCAGCTTGCCGGTTTGGAAATAACTTGCCGGCTGTTATCGGGTATTATGTCCCAGGGGCCCCCGGTTATGCAACCTGGTAATAATTTTATCTGGAAGGGGTTTCCAGCAGTCACCCGATGAAAGGCCTGCGGCGCGGACCCCCGGCCTCCAAGGGCCCGCCGCCCGCCTGAAGCCGGGAGACCCGGTTTCCCTAAAAAAAACATAATCACCTTCAGCGCAGGTGCAAGCGGCCTCCTGCTGCGAAATAAGCGATCAAGGTTCAAAGTTCAAGTTCGGTGGTGTATCAACCCCTCCAAACTACGGCTTGCCTTTGAGAGAAGGCGTGTTAAGTTATAGGTGCCGTAAATCAATAACTTTACATGCTTGCGCCCTGTGGCAGCGGGGTGGCATGGGAGAGGGGAGCAGCCATGAAGAAAGTCGAAGCCATCATTCAGCCCTTTAAGCTGGAGCCGGTGAAAGAGGCCCTGCATCAACTGGGCATTACCGGCATGACAGTCACCGAAGTGAAGGGGTTCGGCAGGCAGAAGGGCCTGCGTGAGGTCTACCGGGGCCTGGAATACCAGGTCGATTTCCTCCCCAAGGTGAAGATCGAGATAGTGGCCCCGGATGAGAAAGTGGAGGCCATCACCAACGCCATCATCGCCCAGGCCCGTACCGGCAAGGTGGGGGACGGCAAAATCTTCATCTCTCCCCTGGCGGAGGTCATCCGCATCCGCACCGGGGAGAAGGGGGAGGAGGCGGTTTAGCCCCGGAAACCCGAGATTCCTTGGTTTCTAGCTGATCCGCCGCCTTGCCCGTGTGGCCTCCAGTGGTCTGACAGGATGGGTTTGGCTAGGATGATGCTTCATATTCGCTACGACATTTCCACATAGCGTTTTCTACCCTCTCTTTGCAAAAGAGGGGCAGGGGGGATTCACACTAGCCTCCTGAAATTTCCCCTGGTTTTCTTGATTTAAAGCCTTAATAGTTACCAATCACCACTTCATCACGAAGCGGTCGGCCGGCGCCATTGGCGGCGCCACACCTTGGCCGTCGCCCTGAAAAGGTTAATGTACCTGCAAAAGAACAACCCGCCTCCCCGGCCCGCCGAGGAACTGGCCTATTTCGGCTACCGGCCGGTGGCCGCCGCCGAGAAAGAGAAGCTGGTGCGCGGCCATTTCGACACGGTGTCGGCCCGCTACGACTTTATGAACACCCTGCTGAGCTTCGGGCTGCACCACCTGTGGAAACGGACCGCGGTGCGGCTCCTTAAGCTAAAGCCGGGGGACCGGGTCATCGACATCTGCGGCGGCACCGCCGACCTGGCCCTCCTGGCCGCCCCCAAGATTGGCGCCGGCGGCCGGGTGCTGGTCTATGACATCAACCGGGCCATGCTGGAAGCGGGCCGGCCCAAGGTGGCCCGCTCCCGGATGGGGGCCCGCATCGCCTTTCTCCAGGGGGACGCGGAGCGCCTCTCAGTTGCAGATGCCGGTTTCGATGCGGCCATGGTGGGTTTCGGCATCCGCAACCTGACCCATCCCGAGTTGGGGTTCAAAGAGATGCACCGGGTCTTGAAACCCGGCGGGCGGCTCATGTGCCTCGAGTTTTCCCAACCCCTCGCCCCCTTGTTCCGGCGGCTCTACGATTTTTATTCCTTTTACCTCATGCCTTTGCTGGGCCGGATCTTTGTGGGCTCCTGGCAGGCTTACACCTATCTGCCCGAGTCCATCCGCATGTTTGCCCGCCCGGAGGAATTGTCTGCCACCCTGGCGGGCCTGGGTTTCAAAGAGATTCGCTTCCGGCGCCTCACCAACGGCATCGCAGTGATCCACGTGGCGGTGAAGGCATGAAGCTCAACCAGGCCGAGCGGCTGGTGGTCAATAACCCGGTGCGGGTAGTGATCCAGCGCCTCATGATCCGCTGGCTCGGTAAAACCGTGTCGCCGGGCCCGGGCGCCAGGCTCCTGGAGGTGGGCTGTGGCCGGGGCGTCGGGGCCGCTCTCCTCCTGCAGAAATTTCAGCCCGCGGCGCTCTACGCCCTGGACCTGGACCAGCGCATGGTCCGGCAGGCCCAGGCCTTCCTGCACCGGGAGCAACAACGCCGCATCTTTCTGGGCGTGGCCGACGTCCTCCGGCTCCCTTTCCGGGACGGCGCCCTGGATGGGGTCTTTGGCTTCGGGGTGCAGCACCACCTGCCCGACTGGCGGGGCGGCTTGGCGGAGATCGCCAGGGTCCTGAAACCAGGCGGCTTCTACTTCCTGGAGGAATACTACCCCACCTTTTACCAGAATTTCCTGACCCGCCGCATCTTCCGGCATCCGGAAACCGACCGCTTTGAGGGCAGCGCTTTGCGCCGCGGCCTGAAAGACACCGGATTTTCCCTGGTTGACAGCCTGGAGCAAAGACATGCGGTCATCCTGGCCGTGGTCGTCAAAGATTGATAAAAAAGTTCAAGGTTCAAAGTTCAAGGTTCAAGGTTGAGACCTCCGCGCAAAGCTGCTTTGTCATCGTGAGCGAAGCGAAGGATCTCGTATATCCTTGAGTACTTATGAGATTTTTCGGTCGTTTCGCTCCCTTAAAATGACAAAAAAGGGGAATCTCGCCTAGGTCTCAGGTTCAAAGGGAGAAAATCAGAAAACCGCCTTTTTCCAAAGGCTTTGTATCGGTTTTGAATTTAACTTTGAACTTTGAATCTTGAACTTTGAACTTTAGAAAGCTGCCCCCGCCGCCAGCCTGGCCCCGAAACCCTAGGTCTCATATCGAGGCCTTTGGTGAGGGGCTCATTAATACCTGCCGATCCCTTGCAATCCTGGCTCCCAGGTCTTAATTTCAGGTTTACCTGATCTCCCGTGTGACTCCTCTCAGCTATCCCGTTAATCCTACAGGTGATCAGATGTATCCGTTCAGCATTTGATTTTTCCAAAATGCCAGGACCCTTAAGGCTTGGGGGATAAATGAAGAAGAAGAAATATTTCGCTATTGCCCGCTTGTCATCCCTAAGTGGCCTAATTTTCCTCGGCGGTTGCAGCACGATGCTTTTGTTTCACCCCCAGGGACCGATCGGCGAGTCGGAGCGGTTCCTCATCATTGCGGCCATTGTGCTCATGGCGATAGTCGTCGTTCCCGTCTTCATCATGGCGTTCTGGTTTCCCCTGAAGTACAGGGCTTCCAATACCAAAGCGACTTATATGCCGAAATGGAGTCGTTCCGCTAAAATCGATTTGGTCATGTGGGGGGTTCCCATTGTCATTATCACGGTGCTGTCGATTCTGGCCTGGACCAGGACCCATGCCCTCGATCCCTATAAGCCCATCCCTTCGGCCAACCCGCCCGTCAACATCGAAGTCGTATCCCTTGATTGGAAATGGCTCTTCATCTACCCCGATCAAAATATCGCCGCAGTCAATCAACTCACCTTTCCCGTCAATGTTCCGCTCAGCTTCAGACTCACCTCGGACACGGTAATGACTTCCTTCTTCATCCCGCAGTTGGGCAGCCAGATTTACGCCATGGCAGGCATGCAAACCAGATTGCACCTCCTGGCTTCTAAACCAGGGACTTATTCCGGTCACAATCAGCAATTCAGCGGTCCCGGTTACGCGGACATGTTTTTCGATGCCAATGCGGTTTCCCGCGAGGAGTTTCAAGCGTGGGTGCAGAAGATCAGACAATCTCCGGAAAAGCTTGATCAGGAACGGTATGAGGAGCTTGCCAAGCCGAGCCTCGGCCACCCCGTGCTCTATTTCTCTGCAGTCAAGCCCGATCTGTTCGAGTATGTCCTGCGCAAATTTGACCCGGCCTGGGGCAAAGATTCCGGCGCCATGAGCAGGGGACGCGCCATGACCGGCATGTCAGAGGACCATTGATATGTTTGGAAAGTTAAGCCTTGCCGCGATTCCGTATGACAACATGATCGTGATGGGCGCCGTGGGGGGGTCGGTTCTCCTGGCCCTGGTGATCCTGGGCCTGGTCACTTACTACCGAAAGTGGACCTACCTTTACCAGGAATGGCTGACCAGCCTCGACCATAAGAAGATCGGCATCATGTACATCATCCTGGCATTGGTCATGCTGCTGCGCGGATTCTCCGATGCCATCATGATGCGCTCCCAGCAGGCCATTGCCGCGGGCGGCTCCCTGGGCTATCTGACCCCTAACCACTTCGATCAGATATTCAGCGCCCACGGCTCGATCATGATCGTCTTCATGGCCATGCCGTTTCTGGTGGGGTTGATGAATATCGTGGTGCCGCAGCAAATCGGCGCCCGGGATGTTGCCTTCCCCTTTATGAATTCGCTCAGTCTCTGGCTAACCGCAGCCGGGGCGTTGCTGGTCATGGTATCTTTGGGTGTGGGTGAGTTTTCCAAGGCTGGATGGTCGGGATATACACCGCTGACCGAAAAACTGTACAGCCCCGGCGTAGGGGTGGACTATTGGATCTGGGCCTTCCAGATCGCCGGTATCGGCTCGACCCTGAGCGGTATCAATTTTCTCGTCACCATCATGAAAATGCGGGCTCCCGGCATGAAGCCCATGCGGATGCCGCTGTTTGTCTGGACTGCCTGGTGCACCAACGTGCTCATGGTTTGGGCCTTTCCGGTTCTGACCGCCGCTCTCGCCATGATAACGCTCGACCGCTACCTGGGAATGCATTTTTTCACCAACACGCTGGGCGGCAATATGATGATGTATGCCAACCTCTTCTGGACCTGGGGGCATCCCGAGGTTTATATCGTGATCCTGCCGGCCTTCGGGATCTTCTCGGAGGTCGTCGCCACCTTCTCCGGAAAACGGCTGTTCGGCTACGTATCCATGGTCTATGCCGTGGCGGCCATCACGATTCTCTCCTTTTCCGTCTGGGTGCATCATTTTTTCACCATGGGCGCCGGCCCGAACGTCAACCTCTTTTTCGGGATAGCCACCATGATGATTGCCATCCCCACCGGGGTGAAGATCTTCAACTGGCTTTTCACCATGTATCGCGGCCGCCTCAGGTTCACTACGCCGATATACTGGACCCTGGCGTTCATCGTCACCTTCGCCATCGGCGGGTCTGGAGGCGTGCTGCTGGGAATGCCACCCGCTGATTACGAACTCCACAACAGCCTGTTTCTGATCGCCCATTTCCACACTATGTTGATCCCCGGTACGCTGTTCGGCTTTTTTGCAGGTTATACCTATTGGTTCCCAAAGGCCACCGGCTTTCGCTTGCAGGAAAATTGGGGCAAACGCGCCTTCTGGTGCTGGCTGATCGGCTTTTATCTTGCCTTTGTGCCCCTGTATATACTGGGCTTCATGGGCATGCCCCGCCGCATGGCGCATTATCCCATCCTGGCCTGGCATCCCTATCTGATCGTCGCCGCCTTGGGTACGGCCGTGATCGCACTCGGCATCTTCTTCCTGGGAATTCAATTAGTCGTGAGCATCAAGAAGCGCCAGGCCCTCGATGATCCCACCGGCGATCCCTGGGACGGCCGCACCTTGGAGTGGCTGACCTCTTCTCCTCCCGCGGTCTATAACTTCCCGAAAATACCCGTAGTGGATGAAATCGACGCCTTTACGGAAATGAAGGAAAAAGGCGCCGCCTATCCGCGGCCGGATCGATATGAGGATATCGAGATGCCGAAGAACGCGCCGCACGGCCTCATTATCGGCGGATTGGCTTTCGTGTTCGGATTTGCCTTGATCTGGTACATCTGGTGGCTGGCCATCCTGGCCGCCCTGGGTATCCTGTTCACGGTCATTGCCCGCTCCATCGACGACGACACCCATTACACCATACCGGCCGCCGAGGTCGAGCGGATCGAAAATGAACGCTATCAACAGTTGGCCGCCGCCGCGCCGGGACGCCCCGCAAACGGACAGACCCTCCCCGCACCGGTACCGGAGACACAATGATGACCACAGACTACGTTGCGACCATCAGCGCCGCTCCTGACGAAAAAGTTGGACACCCCGATACCATCGCCATCCAGACCTTCGGGTTCTGGATCTATCTGATGAGCGACCTCATCATATTTTCGACGCTCTTCGCCACCTTTGCCGTCCTGGGGCGCAACTATGCCGGCGGACCGACGGGGAAGGAATTGTTCGATCTGCCTTACCTGGCGGGAGAAACCTTGTTCCTGCTGGTCAGTAGCGTCGCCTATGGCCTGGTCATGCTGGCCCTGCGCGACGGCCGGAAAAAGTGGGTTCTGATGGGACTCGCCATCACCTTTCTGCTGGGGCTGGGATTTGTCTCGATGGAAATCCATGAGTTCTACGGCCTGGTTGCCCAGGGTTACGGACCGGACCGCAGCGCCTTCCTTTCGAGTTTCTTCACCCTGGTGGGGACTCACGGCGCCCACGTGACTTGCGGGCTGATCTGGATGGCGGTCATGATAGGCCAGGTCGCCGTCAAAGGGTTGACCTCTCCGGTTCAATCCCGGTTGCTGCGTCTGGGCATGTTCTGGCATTTTCTGGATATCATCTGGATCGGTATATTCAGTATTGTCTACCTGATGGGAGTCGTGTAAATGAGTGAAGCCGATATCGACAGCAGCGGGGCCAGCAGGGGCAGTCTCAAAACGTACCTCACCGGCTTCCTGCTTGCCCTCATCCTGACCACCATTCCGTTTGCCATGGTGATGAGCGGCGCCTGGTCCACCGCGGCGGCCCTGGCCGGCATAGTCGGTGCGGGCCTCCTGCAGGTCCTGGTGCACCTGCATTATTTCCTGCACCTGGACACTTCCTCGGCGGCGCGTTGGAACGTGCTGGCCATCGTGTTCACTCTCTTGATCATGATCCTCTTCGTCGGAGGAAGCATCTGGATCATGTCTAACCTGCATTACCGAATGATGTGAGTATGCCTGCAAGGATCAAGAACTATTTGCTCGCTGCCAAACCGGGGATCGTTTTCGGCAACCTGATCTCCGCGGCAGGCGGCTTTTTTCTCGCCTCCAAAGGGCGGATTGACGGCGTGGCCCTCCCGGCGACCCTCATCGGCATATGCCTGGTGGTCGCGTCGGGTTGCGTTTTCAACAACTGCGTCGATAGAAAAATAGACCGGAAAATGATCCGGACCCGCAACCGCGCCCTGGCCAGGGGGCTCATCTCACTTACGGCCGGTTTATCCTACGCCACGATTTTGGGCATTGCGGGCCTGGCACTGCTTTGGGCGGCAACCAACCTGCTGGCCGTGGGCATCGTGCTGGCTGGCCTGGCGATTTACGTGATCGTGTACAGCCTGTACCTGAAGCCCAATTCCGTTTACGGGGCCTTGATCGGCAGTCTGGCGGGAGCCACCCCGCCGCTGGCGGGATATTGCGCAGTCTCCGGCCGCTTCGACCTGGGAGCAGTGATCCTGTTGGCGATTTTCTGCCTATGGCAGATGCCTCACTGTTACGCCATCGCGGTTTTCCGGTTTGATGAATACACGGCCGCGGCCATCCCGGTGCTGCCGGTCAAGCAGGGAACCGCCGCCGCCAAAAATCATATTGTCGGTTATATCCTCGCCTTTATGGCTGCCACGCTGATGCTGACCTGCGGGGGGTACACCGGTTACCGCACACTCGCGGTGGCGAGCGTGTTGGGCCTGTCCTGGCTGTACCTGGCCTGGTCGGGCTATAAGGCAGCCGATGAGCGGCTCTGGGGCAAGAAGCTTTTTATCTTCTCCATTCTGACCATATTCGCTCTGAGCTTTATGATGTCAATCGATTTTACCGCGCCTCTCCCGCCCGGAAACGCCTCCGGACTCTGCTCCGTAGTCCCAACCGCTCCATTTAAAAAATGTGACCTGTAACCGCGGGATCGAAGCGCCAGGGACCCCCCATTCTGAGAGCGCCACCCTCGTCTCACCAGGCCCTGGCGGCCCTCACCAGCTCCTGGGGAAACATGTCCAGCTCCGGGGGGGCAAGATCGTATTGGGGGAGATGGCGCAGCACCAGGCTCGCCACCACCAGGGCCTGGTCCAGGTCCCTGGCCCGTTTGCCTCCATCCCGGTGCTCCCGCCGGCTCCACCAGAGGCGGTGGAGGGCAAAGGCCCGGGGGTCTGGAACCACCATGGTGGCCGGCCCGCCGTCCTGCCCGATGACCACCTGGGATAAGGGGGGGGCAGCCGCCAGGAATTGGAGAAGGCCTGCTTCCGGCGGCAGCGGTTCTCTGGCCCCGGGCAGGGTGACCACCCGGTTTTTGCCGGAATGGACTGGCCCGCCCTTGAGCAGGCGCACCTGGAAGCCGTCCCGGTTGGCGGCTCGGCAGCCTTCTTGCGGCAACTGAGCAAAGGAGCGGTCCGCCCGGCGCAGCAGTTGCAGCAAGTCGTCCCCGGCCATCTCTCCGGCCAGGGTGAGGCGGTGGCCAGCCTCTCCCCGGAGTTCCTGGAGGGCGGCGCCGGCCAGGGATACCCCGGCGGCGAACATATAGGCGTAGAGGGCGGCGCCGCCGATAACCCGGAGCTGGACCCCCGACTCGTGCTCCTCCAGACGCCGCAGGATCCTGGCGGCGGCCCCGGGTAGCCGTGGCAGCAGGGCCGCCTTGCCAAGGCGGGCTTGCTCTGCGAGCTGGCGCCGGCGCTCCCGAAGGAGGACCGCCGACTCCTGCCGCTCCCGGATGAAATCGGCGAAGAGCTGCTCCGTCTGCGGTGAGCGGCGCCCCAGACTGCCGCCGTTCCCGACGCGGTCCCGATAGCGGTACAGGTACTGCCTGTCCCGGACCTTCTTCCAGTGCATGCCACCCTTATGAAGGCGGACCTGACGCCAGGCATCCCGATAAGCCTGGTAGGCTTGCACCAGGCCGCGGTAGGTTTGCCTCTGACTCTCGCTGAATTCTAGGAACAGGTAGTCCGCTGCCATTTGGTATCCTTCATTTAGCATTTTCTTTATTTTTGAAGGATAAATGATGCTTGTCAAGGGATTTTCCATTGCCAACCCCGAGGATTTTTGCGAATATATTTTGTGAAGCTGTTTCCAAACCCGGCTTGCCCAGAGAGTCAGGCGCCACCCGCAGGGTCAGGCTTGAGCACGAGACGGGGCGCGGCGGCTGCCCGGCTGACTCTGGCCAATGGGTGAGAAACAGCTTTTAATTCGGTCCAAGGAGGCTACTTGATGAGGCCCAGCAGTGAATTCGACACCCTGCGCCGGCAACTTCCCTATCATCAACTGCGGCAGGTCAAGAAGGAGAGGATCGTCCCCGTCGACTGGCAGACGGAGTGGGAGCGGTTCGATGCCAAAGAACTCTTAAACTTCGATATCAGCTCCATCCCCGACCAGCTCCTGAAGAATATGCGCCAACGCCAGGAAGTCCTGATGGACGGCAACCAGGCGGCCATTTCGGTGCTGACCCGGCTGGTGGACGGCCTCTGCGGCTATCCCATCACCCCCTCCACCCCCATCGCTGAAAACTTTGCCAAGGTGGCGGCCTCCGGCCAGAAGAACCTGTTCGGCCATGAACTCATGTATTTCCAACCCTCCGACGAGCTTTCGGCCATCGCCGCGGTGGAGGCCATGGCCTGCCAGGGGGGCAGGTACGTCGATAATACCTCTTCCCAGGGCCTGGTCCTCAAGACCAAAAATCTCTTTTCCGTGGCCGGCAAACGCCTGCCGGTAATCATGACCGTGATGGCCCGGGAGGTCAATAAGGGATCCCTGTCGATCCATTGCGGCCACACGGATTTCTATGCGGTGCGCAATGCCGGCTGGGCCCAGTTGGTCTCCGAGGATAACCAGGAGCTCCACGATCTGCTGCCCATCGCCTTCAAGGTTTCGGAGTTGCGCCAGGTGATGCTGCCCACCATGGTCATGGGCGACGGCTTCATCAAGAGCCATGCCATTGAGAATGTTAAGCAACTAGCCGACGCCTTCCTGGAGTATTATGTCGGTCCTCCCGGCCGCCTCTATCAGCCCAACTTCGAGCACGGCACCCTCACCGGCACCTTTACCGACTCCGACCTCACCATGGAAGGGCAGGTGGCCCAGGACCTGGCCTACCGCTTCTTCAAACGGGGCTTTGTGGCCGCCATGTATGTGATGAACCGCATCCTGGGCACTAACCTCAAGGTGGTGGAATGCTACCGCACCTCCGATGCCGACATGGTCGTCGTCGTCCTGGGCTCCGCGGCCGGAGTGGTCAAAGAGGTGGTGGATTACTACCGGGACGTCAAGGGCTATCGCATCGGGGTGGTGCGTCCGGTGCTGTTCAACCCTCCCTGCTATGAGGAACTGGCGTTCGGCCTGCGCAAGGCCCAGGTGGTCACGGTGCTGGAGCGCAGCGCCACCGCCCACAACCAGCTGCTCCTTTCCGACGTCCAGGCTGCCTTGCAGATTTCCATGCGGGCCGGCCGGGAAGGGAAAAAGGAACACCACCTCTATGGCCGCCGGGAAATGCCCACCCTGTTGCATGGGGTTTACGGCCTCGGCAGCAAAGACTTCAATAAATATGACGCCGCCGCGGTGGTGGAAAACATGGTGGCCGTTCTCGATCGCAAGCGGGGGGTGCAGCGGGATTTTTATTTAGGCATCGAAGGCCCGCTAACCATGAAGCCGGCCCCCCTGCCCGGCTACCTGGAGCGGGAGTTGGGCATGACCTTCATCGGGGTAGGCGCCGAAGGCGTCAAGACCGCCCTGGAGACCGCCGCCCTGATCTACGCCCAGGATATCGGCTCCGGTCACAAATATATCCAGACCGGAGCCCGCTATGGCGCAGCCCGCAAAGGCGCCCCGGTCTTCATGAACCTGCGCGTCTCCTCCCAACCCATCCGCAACAGCTCGGAGTTAACCGAAAGGGATGTCCTGGCCTTTTTCAATGAGAAGTTCCTTTCCGACCAAATCCTCAGGGAATATGCAGGCGGCTTGAAAGAGCACGGCCTCCTGGTGATCAACACCGCCAAGTCCCCTGAAGAGATTATGGCCACCTTCCCGGCCCAGGTGCGCTCCCTGATTCAATACCGTCAGATCAAACTGTTAACCCTGGATGCCACCCAGGCAGCCGTCCAATATCTGAACCGGAATCTGCCCGGGGCTCCCATCATCGGCATGATCAACAAGGAAATGGGGATTCTCCCGGAAAAAGAATTCGAATCGAGTTTCAAATTTATCCTGGAGAAAAAACTGGGAACCAAGAAGAAGGAGATGCTGGAGGCCAATATGGCCCTGCTCAAGATCGGGGCTGCCCGGGCTGCCGCCACCCCTGCCAAGAGAAATGGGACCCTGGCCCTGGACCTCGAAGGGCCAACCTATTCCCGGCCCCAGCCGGAGAACTTCGGCCAGGGCCGCTTCGCCGCCGGCCTCCGGCTGGAACTCACTGAAAAAGATGAGATGGGCAGCATCAAGCCGGTGAACCTGATCCCCGACTATCAGGAGGTCTTCTATCGGGACATGGTCAAGCCCACCCTGGAGGGCAAAAAAATCCCCTGGGACCGCTTTCTGCCGGTCGTCCCCGCGGGTACCAGCCGCTTCCGGGACATGAGTTTCATCGGCGCCCAACTGCCGGTCTACGATGCCTCCAAGTGCATCGCCTGCGGGCTGTGCACCGCCTCCTGCCCGGATTCGGCCTTGATTTCCACGATCACCGACCGGCCACTGGAGCAGGCGGGCCGCTACTTCAAGCAATTCCAGAAGCCCCCCAAGGGCATCCCCTGGGAGCGCTTCGCCCTGAACCTCAATGCCGATCCCGCCGCCTGTAAGGGCTGCGGGCTGTGCGCCCAGGTCTGCCCCACCGACGCCCTGAAGATGGTGTCCAAAAATGTGGTGAAGGCCGAGGATTTCCTGCCGGAAGCCTGCCGGGCCTGGGACAACACCGCCGGCGCCGCTCCCTACGTGGGGGAGATGCCCCTCAATCACCAGGTGCTCTTTGTCTTTTCCAAGCTCTACCCTGGCAAACATACCCTGTGCCCCGGCTGCAGCGAAGGGATCATCAATCTCCTGACCTTTTTTGCGGCGGAGTCCCTGCGCAATCATCCCCAGGGGATCGCCACCTTCTACCAGGGCATTAAGATCCTTTCGGAGCGCAGCAAACGGGATGTCGAGCACATGCTGGACCATGGGTTCAACATCTACGCCATCAATTCCACGGGCTGCGACCAGGTTTCCGAGCTGGTCAATCCCTTCAACACCCGCATCTACCCGGCGGGCCATTACGGCTTCGGCACCGCTTCGGCTGCGGCCCTGGGCGCCAAGTTCAGCCTGGACCAGGCTCATCAGAACGCCTACAACAGCGTCCTCACCAAGATCATTGTCTTCGCCGGAGACGGCGCCATCTACGACATCGGCAACGGACCCTTCAACCATGCCCTGGGGGAAAACTACGACATCACCTGGGTGATTTTCAATAATGAAGGCTACATGAACACCGGCATGCAGAAGTCCGGGGCCACCCGTTTCGGCAGCGACCGCTCCACCTCCCCCATCGGCAAGAAATACGCGGGCAAAACCACGCTGCACCGGAGGATTATCAGCCAGGCCATGGCCATTTCCCATGTCTATGCGGCCAAGCTCTCCATCGACAACCCTTTTTATGCCATCAAGATCCTCAAGGAAGCCATCGCTTACAATGGCCCCTCCCTGGTGGAATTTTTCTCCACCTGCCCCACCGGGCACGTCACCCAAGACTGGGCCGGGCCGCTGATCGCCCGCATGATGGTGGAGTCCCGCAAATGGCAGGTGGCGGTGCGGCGGCCCTTCCAGCGCATCGACATCTCGGGCAACCCCTCGCCGGACGAGATCTATCCCAAGGAGGGCAGATCCTTCAAACGGGGGATCAAGCGGGATGCAGCCACCTTCTACGACGTGGTCAGTATGTTGGGCCAGTATAACGCCCATCTCAAGACCGTGAAAAGCGGCGACATCCCCGAGATCGTCCGGGTCAACGAAACCGTCAGCCTGTTCCGCTGGCTGCGGAACCAATACATGGCCGGTTACCGGGATACCATGCCCACCGAGGAAGAGGTGGAACGCATCGTGGAAGAGCGCTATAAGCTCTAAGTTTGAAACTTCGATGAAAATCCGGGGGGCAGGCGCTTATCCTGTCCCCCCGTTTTTTTAATGGAGGCGATCCCAATTAACGCCCCTTAACCGTAACTCTCAAATCGGCATCCTTAAATCTTGGGGCGGATTTTAGGTGGGCATGATAAGATGGACCTGATGGTTCCGCCCCCAAAACGCCCTTAGTCTGTTAACCTGTTACCGAAACCCAACCCCCTGAACCTCCCTGATCTCAGGTGGGAAATCGATTAGCAGTTGATGAGCAAATCGGCAGATTTGGAAATCGAATACCGGTACAGCTCCCGGCGCAGGAGCATCGCCCTGATGGTCACCCACCGGGGGAACCTGGTGGTCACCTCCCCCCGGGGCACTTCGCCGGCGCAAATCTCCCAGGCCCTGGCCCGGCACCACAGCTGGATCGAGCAGAAGGCGGCGGAAAGGCGGGAGGCTTGGGCCTGCCTTCAGGAGGGGATGTTCTACTTCCTGGGACGGCCTTATCCTCTACCCTCTGCCGGCAGCCGGCGAAATCCGGGGGCGCCGCCGGGGCAGAAAATCCGGGAACTTCCGGATTGGCCTGCCTGCCTGCCCGCCCTGAAAGATTGGCTGAGCCGCCAGGCCGCGGCGCACCTCCAGGAACGGCTGGCCCGTTATGGACCGGCCCTGGGGGTCAAGGCGCGGCCGCTGGAGCTCTCGCAATGGAAGCGGCGCTGGGGCGAATGCCACCCGGACGGCCGCCTGCGCTTCAACTGGCGGCTGATCATGCTGCCGCCGGAGATCATTGATTACGTGGTGGTGCATGAACTCACCCATCTTAAGGTCCCGGGCCATAATCCCCGCTTTTGGGGCCAGGTGGAAATGATCCTCCCGGACTACCGGGAGCGGCGCCGCTGGCTCAACCGCTATGGCACGCCGTTCCTTTGGTGGGAGCCGTGAGGCCAGGCCGGTGGGGCTGGGATCAGCTTAATAAGGAGGTCTAAGATGCACGAACACCTCTCTCCCCGGCAGGCTGTGGCCGCGCTAATCAGGGATAATGATCTGGAAGGGTTGCTGCGCCGCGCCGAGACCATCCACGGGCACCGCTGCCCCTTTCTGGCCATGGGAGTCAAGGCCGGGCGCTACGCCATGAACTATCTGGAGCAGGAAAGCGCCGGCCTGGAGGAAGTGCTGGCCGCGGTGGAGTGCAATAACTGCTTTGCCGACGGCATCCAGGTGGTGTGCGGCTGCACCTTCGGTAACAACGGACTCACCTTCCAGGATTTGGGAAAGACGGCGGTGACCGTGGCCCGGCGCCGGGATGGGGCCGCGGTGCGCCTGGCGCTGCGGCCGGATTTCCGGGAGGCCATGTTTGCCCGCTACCCGGCCCTGCCGCCGCTGTTTGACCTGGTGGTGACGCAGGGCGGGGGCACTGCCGAGGATCGGCACCGTTTCCAGCACCTGTGGCAGGCGGTGGCCCGGCGGGAGTTGCTGGAAGTGGACCTGGAGGAACAGTTTCGCATCCAGCATCTGAGAATGGCCGCGCCCAGCCCGGCCCCGCGGTTCGCCACGCTAACCTGCAGCCGCTGCGGCGAAGGGGTGATGGAACCCCGGCTCCGGGTGCAAGCCGGAAAGATGCTCTGCCTCGATTGCGCCGGTGAAGCGCACTATATCCTCACCGGCCGGGGGATCGGGTGTGCTCAGAAGTGAGGGCGGCACGGGTGGGGGCGGCGACCGGCTGACTCAACCCCCAAAACCTCGCCAGCAGATGATCGCCATCCCTATGGCCATGGCTACCGCGTAGGGAACTCCCTCGGTTTTTCCCGGGGCCGCGGGCGCCGGCGCGCCATTGGCGCCGGGGAGGGGACGCATTAGCAGCCGTTCCACCAGAAACCCCAAGCCCCGCTTGATGCGGCTCCAGAGCACCCCTTGCCACCATAGAACCAGGGTCACCAGGATCGCCCCGGCAAAGGCCATATAGACAAAGAGATAGATGGTCCCCCAGACCCCCAGCCATGTCCCCAGGGCGGCCAACGCCTTGACGTCCCCGGCCCCCATGCCGCCTTTCAGATAAAAGAGAATCAACAATCCGAAGCCCAAAACCATTCCCAAAAGCCCATCGGTCAATCCGTGCAGGCCGTGAAACCCCAACTGATAGCCCAATCCCGCCAGGGCGCAGCTCAAAGTGAGATAATTGGGGATGCGTCTGGTCCTGGCGTCGTTAAAGCCCATGGCCAGGGAGAATAACAGCGGCAAGATCAGTTGCGGGGCCGCCTTGGGAAGAGGCAGGCCTAGCGATTTTAGCCATTCGGGGTGCATGTCAGATCATGATCATCCAGCGGCAATATTAAAGCCTGCGACTGCCTGAACCTGAAGATCTTTTTTCAAGATAGTTCTAAAACAAGGCGCTGGTCGGATTGAATAGTATCAAAGGGTGGGGCTGCTGGCAAGCTGGAACTCGGCAGGTTCGCAGCCGGGGTCCCAAAAATTATTATTGTGTGAGCGCCCTTGAAATTCCGCTATGAATGTAGATAAAATAATGTTAAGGAATCTGCCTTACCATCTCGCGGTTGGGAAGGAGGAGGTTATGAGACGTCTGCTTCCGGTATTTTTAGGGGTGCTGCTCTTAATCGGCAATAGTGCCGTGGCCCTGGCGGCAAGCGCCCAGGCCCTGGCCCAGCGGCAGGCTCAAGGACTGATCCCCTTCAACCCGCCTGAGAGGTTCCTGTCCGCAAATTTCGTGGGCGACGAAATGAACCCCAATTTCATTTTCGGGCCGGTGAAAGCCTTTGCCGCCTCTCGCAAATGTCCCACCACCTGGCTTATCGAAAAGGGCGAACAGAATCGCCTGGCCGGGCCAGCCAGCACGAGCGCGCCTCAAGAATATAGCATCTACCTGGAGGAAAACTGCCCGGATAAAGTGGTCTATTACGTCTTCATCGACCAAAGCGGCCTGACCCCCCAGCAATGGATCGACTGGCGGGCCAAATTCCACGGGCAGAGCAAGACGGGACCGGAGTATTCCGCGGCCAAATCTAAGCTGGATACAGCCTGCACCGCGGGTTGCGGGGTCGGCGCCGAACTGCGTTTTATCGAAACGAACGGGGAAGTCCAGTCCATATCCCCGGAAAAAACTCTGCTGGGTGAGCTGCACTTTGCCCCGATCTATGATCTGAACAAGCAGCAGAAGATTGCTCAATAGCTCGCCCTCGGGGAAGGTTTATGGCGCCCAGGAAAGCAACGGTAAGTGCGGCACAGAAGCTGACCGGCTACGGCATCATAGCCGTGCTGGGCTTGATCACTATCTGGCTGCTATTTCAGCAGGCCCGCTTTAACCCTGCGGTGCTCATAGACATCCGCCCTCCCCTGCCGCCGGCCAAGGCGGAGGCTCTCTCCGGCCAGGCGTTGGCGGCCACCGCCGCCCTGCTTCCCGAGGTCCCGGGCTTCAAACCCCTGGCCCCCATCGAGAGCTACGGCCCGGAAACCCTCTCCGACAAGATCGACGGCAAGGCTGATCTCTACCTGCCCGCGGGCTTCAAAGAGATGTCCTGCCGGAAATTCAACCTGGATACTGCCGCCGATAAGGCTTTCGTGGAAGTGTTTATCTATGATATGGGGTCGGCTGCCAACGCCTTTGCCGTGTTCAGCGGGCAACGCCGTCCAGGTTCCCCCAACATCCCCCTGACCGCTAATGCTTACAGCACAGGCAATGCCCTGTTTTTTACCCAGGGGCGTTATTATCTGGAGATCGTGGCTGACCGGACCTCGAAGACGCTGCCAGCCGCACTCAAGACTTACGCCACCGCAATCCTGGCCAAAATTCCCTCAGAGGGAGGACAGACAAACCCGGCTCTGCTTTTTCCCAAGGAAGGCCTGGCGGCGGATAGCGTGCGCCTGTTGGCCGCCGACGCCTTTTCCATGGAAGGCTTCAACAATGTGCTTACCGGGGAATACCACCTGAAAAGCGGCAACGCCACGGCATTTATCGCCAAGCGCGATACCCCGCAGGAGGCGACAGCCGAGGCGCGGCGTTACCTCGATTTCCTGGCCGCCAATGGTTACCGGAAGGTCCAGGCTCCGGCCGCGGCAGGAGATATCTCGGTGCTGGCTCTCGATAATTCCTTTGAAGTGGTCTGGGTCCAGGGCCGGATTATGGCCGGCGTGCATGACGCCGCCTCGGTTGAGGCAGCCCTGGATCTTGCCGCTGAATTGCGCCCCGCCCTCAAGGAAAAGCCGTGAAGCAACCCAAGGATGAAGAACGTCTGCTCGCAGCCGGCATGAACCGCCGGGATTTTCTGAAGCGGTTGGGGTACGCCTCGGTGGTGGCCCTGGCTGCCGGGAGCGGCGGACTGGCCCTTTATGACTCCAAAGGTCCTGCCTCGTCTCCGGCACAGAAGGTGTTGACCGGTTTGGGGGATTACTCCCTCCGCGGCAAATCCCCGGGCCCAGGAAAAATGGCCATCGTCCGGGGCACGGACCGGGCGCTGATGTTGGCGCGGGGGGTAGAGGCCCTGGGAGGGATGGAATCTTTCGTCCAAAAGGGCGACCGGGTGCTCATCAAGGTCAACGCCGCCTTTGCCACTCCGCCCTCCCTGGGGGCCACCACCCACCCGGAAGTGCTCGCCGCGGTGGCCGGCCTTTGTGTTAAGGCCGGGGCGGCCCAGGTGCTCGTTACCGATAATCCCATAAACGATCCCGACAGTTGCTTCGAGATCAGCGGGCTGGCCGCCGCAGCTCGAGGCGCCGGGGCCAGGATCATTATCCCCCGGGCCGCCCTGTTTGCCCCCGTCAGCCTGCCACAGGGCAAACTCATCGAGGATTGGCCCGTCATGGCCGGGGTCTTCCAGGGAGTGACCAAGGTCATGGTGGTGAGCCCGGTCAAGGATCACCACCGCGCCGGGGCTTCCATGACGCTCAAGAATTATTACGGATTCCTGGGCGGGCGGCGCAACGTCTTTCACCAGGATATTAACGGCATCATCACTGAGCTGGCGCAAATTCTTAAACCCACTCTGTGCGTCCTGGACGGCACGGTGAGTATGATCAGCAACGGCCCCACCGGCGGTTCCCTCTCCGATCTGAAGGAGACCGGCACCATGGTGGTCTCCACCGACCCCGTGGCGGCTGATGCGGTGGGCGTGGAACTTTTGGGCCGTTCCCTGGCCGACGTGCCCTACATCCTCATGGCCGGGAAGGCCGGCGCCGGCCAGGCCGATTATCACCGGCTCAATCCGGTGCTTCTCAACACCAAAGCTTAAACCACGGGCAGCTCGCATGCGTATTGTCACCGTCCGCCGCATTAGCCAGATATTCTTCCTGGGACTGTTTCTCTGGTTCTGCGTCACGGCCACCCTGGGGACTGCCTGGTGGCAGTTGCGGGGCTGGCCCATCAACTGGATCCTGAGCCTTGACCCTCTTACCGCTCTGGCCACCATTCTCGCCACGCACGCCTTCTATGCGCCCCTCACCTGGGCCCTGGCAACCATGGCGCTGACCCTGTTCGTGGGCCGATTCTTCTGCGGTTTTGCCTGCCCCCTGGGCACGATCAACCAGGTTACCGGCTGGTTGGGGCGGCTGGGCCAGAGCCCGGCGGCCCGGGAGGAGGCCAATCGCCACCGGAGGCTGCAAGCCTTTAAATATTACCTGTTGCTTTGCCTGCTGGGACTGGCCTTCCTGGGTACGGTGCAGACCGGGATTTTTGATCCACTGCCCCTGGTGCACCGCAGCGTCAACCTGGCCCTGGCCCCCTTAGCCGATAATCGTCTGGGGGTGCTCAATGACCAGCCGCGCTATTACGCCTCGGCCTGGCTGCTGGGGGTGGTCTTCCTATCGGTGGTGGGCTTGAACCTGGCATTGCCGCGGTTCTTCTGCCGCTTCCTCTGTCCTCTGGGGGCCTTGTTCGGCCTGCTGAGCCGTTTCACTCCCTGGCGCATCGGCAAAACCGGGACCACCTGCGGCGATTGCCATATCTGTGAGCAATACTGCGAAGGGGCCTGCCGTCCCTCGGGAAGAATTATCGGCAGCGAGTGCGTGTTGTGCTTTAATTGCCTGCACCGCTGCCCGGCCGGCCGGATCACCTTCGCCGCCAAACCCTCGGCTGCCGGTGAGGCCGGCTTGCCGGACCTCTCCAGGCGTGGCCTGGTCGTGGCCGGGGCCGGCCTGCTCCTGGCCTCCATGTGGGGCGTCGGCCGGCTGGCCGGGACCGACCGCGACCCCCACCTTATCCGTCCTCCGGGGGCCCTGGACGAGGACCGCTTCTTGAGCCGCTGCCTCCGCTGTGGCCAATGCATGCGGATTTGCCCCGGCAACATCATTCAGCCCGCCCTGTTCCAGGCGGGGGTGCAGGGGTTGTGGAGCCCCACGGTCAACTTCCGGATCGGCAACAGCGGCTGCCTCCCCAACTGCATCGCCTGCGGCCAGGTCTGCCCCACTGCGGCCATCCGGCCCCTAAGCCTGGATGAGAAGAAAGGCTTGGGCAAATTCGCCGCTCAGGGGCCCATCCGTATAGGCACGGCCTTCGTGGACCGGGGCTGCTGCCTGCCCTGGGCCATGGACCGGCCCTGTCTGGTCTGTCAGGAGTTATGTCCCGTGAGCCCCAAGGCCATCTTCACCCGCACCGTGTTCCAGACCCTCAGGGACGGCCAGGCGGTGGCGGCTATGGCCCGGGGATCAGCAGTGGACCTGGAAGCCGCCATCCCGGTGGAGGTCAACCTGGCCAGCGGCGACTACTACCTGCGCCCCACCGGGGACCCCGAGGCCGCCCTCAAGCGCATTACCGGCTTTGCCGGAACCAACCTGACCCTGGAAAGCCCCCTGGCCGGGCCGGGCCTCCCGGCCACCGGGGGGCGGATAGATATTTTGGTGCGATTGCAGCGTCCTTTCATGGACGCCGCCAAATGTACCGGTTGCGGCATGTGCGAGCACGGATGCCCGGTATCGGGCCGGCGCGCCATCCGCGTTTACAGTGAGAACGAATCCCGTTCCCGCCCGGGGCGCATGCTCATTTAGCCTGCGCCCGGAGCCCTTAGGAGGGGGCCATTATGAACCGCAAAAACAAAGGAACAGACCTTACCCGCAGGGAGTTCGTGACCACCGTCGGCCTCGCCGGCCTCGCCGGCCTCGCCGTGGCTGGAGCCGGCGCCGCCGCAGTGATGGCCGCCCCGGAGCCGCCGGCGGGCGCGGCCCAGGCCGGGACCATGCCCAAACGCAAGCTGGGAAAGACCGGGGTGGACGTGTCCATCCTGGCCCTGGGCGGCATGTTCGACACCATCAACAACCAACTGCTCCTCAGGCAGGCCCTGAAATCGGGCGTCAACTACTGGGACACGGCCGAGTCATATGGCGACGGCATGAGCGAGGAAGGCTACGGCCGCTTCTTCGCCCGCAACCCCGAGGCTCGCAAAGAGATCTTCCTGGTCACCAAGATCCACCCCGGGAGCAGCAATCTGGCCCAGAGCCTGGACAGCTCTCTGAAAAGGCTGCAAACCTCATACGTGGATGCCCTGTTCACCCCCCACGGCCTCTCGGACATCAGCGAACTGACGCCGGCCATCAGGGATTTTGCCGCGGAGATGAAGAAGGCCGGCAAGATCAAATTCTTCGGTTTCAGCACCCACACCGACATGGCGGACAATCTGCTGGGCGCGGCCAAACTGGGCTGGGTCGATTTGGTGATGTTCGCTTACAACTTCCGGGTCATGCACACCCCCAAGATGCAAGAAGCCATCAAGACCGCGGCCCAGGCCGGGATCGGGCTGGTGGCCATGAAGTCTCAGGCCGGCCGGCCGGGGAAGCATGAAGTCGGCGGCCAAGTCAAGGAAGAAGTGATCCAGAGCTTCCTGCAGCGGGGCTTCACCGACAAGCAGGCCAAACTCAAGATCATCTGGGAGACCCCCGAAATCGCCAGTATCTGCGTGCAGATGCCCAATCTGACCATCCTTGCGGCCGACGTGGCCGCGGCCCGGGACCTGACCAAACTGACCCGGGAGGAGATGGACTCCTGGCGCCGGTATGCCCTGGAGACCAAGTCCGAATACTGCGCCGGCTGCGGCAAAATCTGCCAGGAGGCCGTGGGCGGGGCCGTACCCGTAAACGAGGTCCTGCGCTGCCTCATGTACTACCGGGAATATGGGGAGCCGGAGCTGGCCAGGCAGACCTTCGCAGGGCTGCACCCGGAGGTGCGGCAGCGGCTGGCGGAGGTCGATTACTCCCGGGCTGAGCAGGCCTGCCCGCAGGGACTGGCCATCGGCGAGCTCATGCGCCAGGCCCGGGATTTGTTGGCTTAGAACCGATGCGGGGCGCTTAAGCGCCAGGATGATTCGAGGTCATTTCTTGTCATTCTGAGAAAGCCGCAGGCGACCGAAGAATCTCTAAATCCGAGATGCTTCGCTGCGAAGCTCAGCATGACAAACAATGTGGGGTGGGCTCGAATGCGCCATTTTGCAGGCCAAAGGATAGCCTGCGATGCGCGGTGCGCACCCCACATTTACGTCTTTTGAGTGCGCCGGACCGAATAAATAAGAGCGTCATCCGCCGCCTGACGGACTTAATCTATAAACAGGAGAAAGACTCATGAAAAAAATTGTAATTTTCATCTTGGTTACGGTTTTTGGAATGGCCGGATTTTCCTACGCACAAACGGCAAAAGAGGTCTATCTGGCTGTCAAAAAAGCAGAACTTAAGTCAACCGGAACGCAAAGTGACGCTGATAATGCAATAGCAGATGCTCGCGCTGAGTTTGATTTATTTAAAGACAGTAAAGAAGCTATTAAAAATCCTGAATTTACTAAACATATTGATTCTGCCATCAATGCTCTTAGGGTGGCCCAATTCGCAGTACAGGTGCAAAATAGCCCCTCCGAATGGAAAAAAAATATGGATTGGGCCGCGAGGGAATTAGAACAGGCCAAGCATTTTCTTAAATAAGGTCCCGAAGTACCTAAACTTCAGTTTTGAATTTAATACAAAAATAGGTATTGACATAATAGAAAAATTGGAGGTAATTTGGTGCTAAAAATTAATTGATGGGTACTTTTTGGAACCCGAAATTTAAGAGTCGGGATTTATCGTGGGTATTTTCGACTTCCTGAAGAACCTTCTCCGGCGCCAAGGCGAATCCCTCCAACATCCCACTGATCCCTCTGCCTCATTTCACATTGCAATCAAAAAGGCCGCACCTCCTCTGCCCGGCCTTCCCAAGCCCAGCGGGTTTTCTGAAGGCTCTCCATTCCAAGATCTCCAAGTCCAAATTCGGGGCAAAGGCCGCCCGGAGTTCCCTTTCCTTTCAATGGAGTATTCCCCCAGCTCCCGGGTGCCCTGTGCGGACTTCACCCCCTTTATCGTTGAGCGCCTGCGCGCCGGGGACATGCACTCCATCGGTCAATTAATGAGGGGGATCATAGCGGCTAATCCGGGCTTGGGCACAAAAGGCGAGTGGATTGAAGAGGAAGCGGAAAAGGTGGTCCGGGCTCCTTTGGAGAAGTATTTCCGCTTGCCCGATCCAGACGCATATCGCCAGCTCCGGGCGATGTGGATTGTTTTCAGCAGAGAAGGTGGAGGCTGGGGAATCTGGTTAGACGATGATCAGTACTTTAATCCGCGGCTCTACGTTGCCCAGGCTCTCAGCCCCTATGAAATAGGGATAGAGCCGGAAATAGAGAAGCTCCGCAAAAAGGGGAACAAGATCATCCGGGAAAAGCGGAAGGATTGGCTGGATGTTCCCTTAATCAAGGCAAGCGAGTTGACCATCCCACCCTTGTTGGCGGGCGAATGCGTGGACAAAGTGCGGGGGCTCTCCATTGGTGGGCGACTTCATTTGTTCTCTGCAGTGAAGGCGGGGGGTGGATGCCTTCCCCGCCTTACAGGATTAATTCCCCGATATATGGGGCTATATTCCCTGGATTCCTCCCAGGAAATTATTGAGAGCGGGCTATTCGCACCTTCCCAGGAGCCCTGGGTCCTAAAGAAAAGCTTAGGGAAAAGCGAGATCCTTGAGGCTTGTGACCAAGCCGGGGTGACATATAAGAAATCCTGGAACAAGGATAAGCTGCTCCAGGCCCTACTAAGCGCGACGCCGGATTACGTCGGCCAGTTCATTGCTGGCGCAAAATTAGCCGCAGTGAATCCGAATTATGGCGACTGTCTCCAGGGCCTCCTGGCCCGGGCCTACCAGATCGAGCCGGTCTTTAAGATCTTGTGCTTCGTTTAAGATGGGCCGGGCTGGGAGGTTAGCCCTCCAGTCCTTCCAGCAGGATCTCTTCCAGGAAATAATTGGAATAGCCGTAACAGAGGGTGGGTTTGGCCAGGCCGCCTTGCCGGGGCTTTCTGATATTCGGGGCTTTCTTGCCGGGTTTGGCCGGTTCGATATCCGTGGGGATGGGGGACTTGCTCTTGAGGAAGCCGGCCCTGAGGCCAAAAATGTCGAAAAAGGTGCCGTTGTCGAACCAGCCCAGTTGCCTGCCGTTGACGCCGAAGAACCGGGGTCCCGCTAGATAAGCCGCGGCCCGGCCATCCCACAGATAGATGGTTTTGCCGTCGGCGGCCAGGTAGGCCACGGCCTTGCCGTTCTGGTTAAACAGGCTGGCTTCCATGCTGATCCACCCCTCCAGTAGTGTCCGGCAGGGCTATTGCATAAGGGCTGCCGAATGAAAATTGAAAAATGTTGCTGCAGACCTTTGGCCAGAAACGGCGAGGGCAGCCCGGTAACGCCAAAACCCCCTCTCCCCTGTGAGGGGAGAGGGTTGGGGTGAGGATGCCGATTACTCTCCCCTCACCCTGCCCTCTCCGCCATTGGGGGAGAGGGGAGAAAGCAAGAAAACTCCATAAGTTAATC
>JBAUPV010000016.1:0-59098 GCA_049580385.1 Desulfobaccales bacterium
GTGCGGGGTCAGTAATCGGCCAGCCACCCCTCACCCCGTCCCTCTCCCCTCACAGGGGAGAGGGAGTTTTGGCGCTTCCGGGCTGCGCCCCTCTTCTCTGGCTTAAGGCTTGCGGCTAAATTTTTCAATTTTCATTCGTCAGTCCTTAAGCAATATCTCTGCCGGACACTGCTGGGATTTAGGGGGATTTAATAGCGACGTCACCGCCCGCCAGGCCGCCTAAACCTGCCCCACCATCTCCAGAAATTCCTCAAAAAGATAATGGGCGTCATGAGGGCCCGGGGAGGCCTCCGGGTGGTACTGCACCGAAAAGGCCTTGAGCCCCTTATGGCGCAGGCCCTCCAGGGTGCCGTCATTCAGGTTGACGTGGGTCGGCTCCACCCCGGGGTCCGGGATGGACGCCAGGTCCACCGCAAAGCCGTGATTCTGGGAGGTGATTTCCACGCGGCCGGAGCGCGCGCTCTTTACCGGTTGGTTGGCGCCCCGGTGGCCAAACTTGAGCTTGAAGGTGCGGCCACCCAGGGCCAGGCCCAGAAGCTGATGTCCCAGGCAGATGCCGAACATGGGGACGGCGCCCAGACACTGGCGCACATTGTCGATGGCGTAAGTGACCGCGGCCGGATCTCCGGGGCCGTTGCTGAGGATGAGGCCCGCGGGTTTGAGAGCCAGCACCTGCCCCGCCGGGGTGGTGGCCGGCACTACCAGCACCTGGAAGCCCTTTTCGATTAAGTTCCTGATTATATTGAACTTAACTCCGTAATCATAGAGCACCACCTTCCTGCCGGTGCGCTGGGACCACAAGGTAGTAAGATCGGTGTCGCCGGTGTCCGCCGGAAACTCTGGCCACCAGTAGGGGCGCCGGCAGGTGACCAGGGGCACCAGGTCCAGGCCATCCATGCTGGGCAGTTCCCGGGCCCGGCGCACCAGGGACTCGGGGTCCAGGTCCCGGGTGGAGATGAGACCCCGCATCGCCCCCACTTCCCGGAGGCGCTTGGTGATGGCCCGGGTGTCGAAGCCCTCCACCCCCAGCTTGCCGGCAGCCCGGAGATAATCGGCCAGGTTCCCCTGGGCCCGCCAGTTGGAAGGGTAGGGGTGGTACTCTTTGACGATGAAGCCCTCCACCGCAACCCCCCGGGATTCCACATCTTCGGAGTTGATCCCGTAATTGCCCATCAAGGGATAGGTCATGGTGACGATCTGGCCCTTGTAGGAGGGGTCGGTGAGAATCTCCTGGTATCCGGTCATGGCGGTGTTGAACACGACTTCGCCCCCGGATTCCCCCTCGCCGGTAAAGGATCGCCCCCGCAAGACCAAACCGTCTTCCAAAGCGAGTAACGCCTGCACAGTAATGACCTCGAAGCCAGGCTAAATTTCCTAGAAAATTATAACATAATCCTCGGCTGAGCGTCGGCTAAATTTTCCAGGAACCAGCCCCAAATTGAGGGGCCAGTGGGTGCGGCTCAAAAACTAGAAGCCCGGCAAATCCAAGCGGGACGCGGGCCCCGGAGGCCGGCTGCGTATAAAGCCCCTGGCGAGGCGATTGGCAGCCAGGCAAGGTTAAACCATGGCCTGACTTTAGGGAGGCCAGTTGTCTCCCGTCAAATTTTGTTTCGAGGCAGGCAGGGAGGGCAGTGCCGACCAAAACCGGAGAGCTGTTGCCACCCGGGCAGGCCCAACCCGGGAGTGAGGCATCTAGCCGCGGCGCTGCCCCAAACCGGCGGCGTGCTGGCGCCAAAGGCCGGCGATCAGCTCCGCTTGGCGCCGGGCCGCGCCTTGATGGGGGACCAAGGTCGCCTGGGCCCTGGCCCCTAAATCCCGCCGGAGTTCCGGGTTTCTTAGGAGACGGTCCACCGCGGCGGCTAGCGACGCCGCGTCCGCCACCCTGATCCCGGCCCCCGAGTCATCCGCTTCCAAGATGTCCTGAGCCCATAGGAAGTTGGAGAGATTGGGGCCGTAAAGGGGAGCCCGGCCCCAGGCCGCGGCTTCCAGGATGTTCTGGCCCCCATGGGGGACCAGGCTGCCGCCCACAAAGGCCACGTCCGCGGCGCCGTAGAGGCTAAAGAGGTCGCCGATGGTGTCGATGAGCACCACCGGCTGGGTCCGGACTTCCAAACCCGCCTGCAGCCGGCTCCAGAGATGGGCGGTCAAACCGAACTTCGCCCCCACTAAATTATCCAGCAAACCCGGGGCGCGCTCGGGATGCCTGGGCGCCAGGACCAGGAGCAAGGAAGGGTAGGGGCCCAGAAGCTCCTTGTAGGCGTCCAGCACTATTTCCTCTTCGCCGGCATGGGTGGAGGCGGCCAGCCATACCGGTTCGCCTCCGGAACGTGCCTGGCCGCCGTGCAGCAGCCGCTGGAACTGGGCGGCCTCTGCCTCATTCCGGTCCTGGAACAAGCGGTCACATTTCAGGTTGCCGCTGAGCCGCATTTTGGCCGGGTCCAGGCCCACGGCTAACAGGCGTTGATAATCCAGGGGTGCTCCGGCAATGATAAGGTCATAATTATTAATTAATTCAGTGGCGTACCGCCGATATCTAATGTATCTTCTGAAGCTTAGCTCGGAAACCCGGGCATTCGCCAAAGCCAGGAGAATGCCGCGTTGCCGGGCCATATTAAGAAAATTAGGCCAGATCTCTGATTCCAGGGTAATGGCCAATTGAGGCTGCAACCTTTCCAGGTAGCGCTCAACCGTCCAGGGAATATCCAGGGGAAAGTAGCAGACCCTGGCGCCCAGAGGCAAGAAATGTTTGCGAGCCAGGGCCTGGCCGGTTTCGGTGCCAGTGCTGACGATTAAGGCGGCCCCGGGGAGCAGACTCTTAAGTTCGCGGATGAGGGGCAGGGCGGCCAGGATTTCTCCCACCGAAATCGCGTGCAGCCAGAGACGCGGGTGCCCCGGGGGAGGACCGCCGGGGAGGTCCAGACCCAGGCGGGGGCGGAAACTCTCGCCCCGTCCCCTCGATTTCAGGTGCCAATAAAAAAGAGGCCAGCCAAATAAGCCGGCCAGGGTGCTCAAGCCCTGATAAGCTATATTAATCAATGTATTATCAGACATATCTAAGGCAAGTTCTTAAGTTTAGCCAACCAGTGGCGGCGTACTTTGAGGTAGTCGGAGAGTATAGCGGCGTGATCGAAGGCCATTTCCTGGGGTAAATCTTTCACGCCAAAGATCTTGAGGCTCCGGGCATCGTCCGCGGCCTGGGGCGTACCCAGAGCCAGGGCCACGAATAAAGTGGTGATGTTATGCCTCCTCGGGTCACGCCGCGGGTCGGAATAGGTGTGCAACTGGCCCAGGAGTTTAACCTCAAGTCCGGTTTCTTCCAGGGCCTCGCGGCAGGCGGCGGTCTCCAGGGATTCGCCGTAGTCCACGTAACCGCCGGGCAAGGCCCACCCGAGAGGCGGATTGGCTCGCTGGATCAGAACGATCCCCTTGACTGGAATCTCAATAATAATATCGACCGTGGGGGCCGGTGATCGCCGCGCCGGGAGGGACTGGCCGCATTTGGGAGATTTTTCTGGCATCTTCTGGTGTTAGTTTACATAATATATATTATCAGACGTATCTTATCAGGTCCCCTAGAACTCCCGCTTAGCAAATTTTCTTAAATCCTGGTAATCGACCGCGACAATTTGCCAGGTGCCGCTCTTAGGTTGCCGCTGCATCTGGAAGTGAAACGCCTCTTTGGTCTTGGGGTCCACCAGGGTCACCCGGGCATCATTCCCCTGCACTTCGATTTGGGCCGTGGTAGCCGCGGCGGCGATCGCCAGTATTTGCCTATCATCCAGATTCAGCAGATATTTCTCCATCATCTGGCGGACCTGCATTTCCAGGGCGCCGGACAGGTTGGACACCACTAATCGGGCCAAATGCCGCCCCATTTCGCGGCTTTTCCGGTTCCAGGGGTCTTCCGTCCCCCCTTTGTCGTCGCCGGAATTGGGAAGAGCGGACTCCCCCAGATTATTGGCAATTGCCTTTATATTAACATACTTAAATAGCTGATCCATATTCCGGGTCTTAAGATCCAGGGCCATACGCTGTAAGGCATAGCGGGGCGAGGCGATCCAGCTCCGGTAAAGGCCACCGCCCAGAACCAGAACCAAAATACCCGCGATCAGGCAGACCAACAAGGTCCGACGCCGCATGAGACCAGGCCTCCCTATAGTGAGCTTGGCTTCGCCATGGTTTTCAGATAGATATACTATAACCCGAAGGGGTAATCGAGGCCATACTGCAGAAAGGAAGGCAGGGCGCCAGTGCGCAAAGCCGCTCCTGACGTGGACTTTCGAGGACGAACGCATATAACGCCCCAGGAGCGGCGATTTTTCAGCGGGCGAGGGTTTGGGTAGGGGCGGTTTTCTGTTTTCTGTTTTCCGTTGAGCTCATTCCTTTTTTTGTAGAAAACGGAAACCGGAAAGCCCCATTGAAACCTCGACCACTGCGAAAAGCGAGGTTTTCATCCTGAGCAAAGCGAAGGATCTCTTATTTTCCTGGAAGCTATGGCAAAACCTGATTTCATTGTCATCCTGAACAGAGTTTAAGGTAACTAAAAATACTAGATTCTTCGCTCCGCTCAGAATGACAATTTTGGTTAGACCGAGGTTTTGCAATAGCTTCTAGTATTCATGAGATTCTTCGGTCGCTCGCTCCCTCAGAATGAGAACTATAGGGAGTTTCGCGGAAAACGGAAAACGGAAAACGCATTAATAACGAGCGTTGACCAAAAACGAGGAAGAGACTCTTAAAGTTGAAAAATTCATTGAATTTGTGCTATCATGCCTTCCACGACACAATTCGACTACAAAAGAGGAAACTTTTCGCGTAAAATTCCGGAAAAGGGGTCCCCAAAAACGTTTTTTGACCGCGGTGGCCAGGATTGCCGCATAATCTCAGATACATTCTATCCATGGAGGATGAGACATGGAGACGAAGAAGATCGCCAATCAGCTTAGTGAAATCATTAAAAAGGCTTCGGACTCAGGATTTAGTGTTGATCCAACTGCAACAACATTTATCACCGAGCAGTGTAGAAAAGGTAAAAAGCATGGCTCAATAGTTAAAATGGCAGATTGTGCCGTGGCGGCCTTGGCATTGATCGCCGGAGGCATGGAGATTGCCGAGGAGAAAAATTCTAATAGAATTGACATTGATGATATCAAGGAAGGGTGGTCCAAAAAACTGGGCGGAACATGTCCGGTTTATAGATGTATGAGGCGTACCGTCTTTGATAAAATTGGTCCTCTCAAAGATACTATGCCATATTTTAAGAGGTTAATCGAGGATATTAAAGAGTAATGATTAGTCTTTCAACTTTTCTATTTCGCGATTTTATACGCTATATACTTCCCACCATTATAGCAGCTTGCCTTTTCGTACCACTTTTTATACCAATAAGAAATCAGTTTTCAATTGAAGCTTTAATATTCGGAGCTGCCGTGTCTGGTTATATCATTCAATCGCCTATAGAATGCCTGATCTCATGGGTGTATAAGAGAATTCCAGTGATAAATCAGAGGATCATCAAACATGAACAAAGGCACATCTGGATGTCTGCTAACTGGGATTATCCTCAGCTTTTTTATAGTTTCTTAGATGATAAGGAGAGAGATTTTTTTTATCTCAGCCAGAGCTATCTGCATTTTTATAAGGTGATTAGTTTTTATTTTCTTATATACTTTTTGACGAATCTCCTTCTGGCTGTTAAGGGTTTTGTTCAACGACAGGAACTTGCCTGCGTGCCTACGGATATCCTTGGTGGTTACCAGGTCATGACAATATTGCTCATCCCTCTATCTTTTATCCTTTTTTGTTTTAATTTTAAGGATTACTTAGCTGAGTTTGAAACCATCTTCTACCCCGTAGGTCACCTTAACCATTTTTCCCAAAAGTATCATAAAAAATCCGGGGCGATTGCTTTATCGATTTGGGGGCTGGTACTTGATAAAGAAGACAATCCGGTAACGGACGCAACAATTAAATTAGGTAATAATGGCACGTCCCTATCCACCAATACGGATAATGAGGGATATTTTCAGTTCCTCGATAAATATGCAGATTACAAAAACACGAAATGTTCTCTCGTTGTCAAATCCGGTATACAGGGGAGGAAATCAAAATTTTATTTAATAGGAAATGAATTTCCATATCTTAAAATTAAATGCTTCCCAAGCAACGCAATATTTATAGGGGCTAAATGTCCTTTGGGGTCTATTTTCCACAAAGATGTTATAATCTTAACTGATAAAGATGTCGTAATTAGAAGTCAATCTTTTTTTGGTACAGAAACCAGCACAACATATCCATATCATTTATTAAAGGAAGTTATTTTGTCAAATTCATTTTGGGGTTATAAGATGGTAATAAAATATCCTGTTAACTCCTTAGAAAAAGATAGCACCACATTTTATTTTAATCAAGAAAAGACATTTAATAATTTATATAACCAGTTACGTACCAAAAGCCATAATCGGTGTAAAATTAGCGAAAGATTTTGAGGGCAGACGCAGCCGAAATTACTTGATGAACAAATTGCCCGCCATAATAGTACTCTCAAAACCGTTCAGGAAATACCAGATAATAGACATTTAATAATTTAATAGGAAAACATCGAATCTTATTATATGAAATAAGAGAGGCTGTATTGGCAATTTTATATAGAGCGTATTATCATTGTAATCTTTAACAAGGGTAAACCATAATAAATCCAGAATACTGGAACTCAGGCGGGCTAAGATTGCCGGTGGTGCGCATCAACGCCAAGGGCCTGCGCTGGCAGCGCCGCGGCCACCCCTGGCTTTACCGGGACGACCTGGACGGCGAGGTCGCGCTTCCCTCCGGGGAGTTGGCCGCGGTAGTGGCGCCCGGGGACCGCTTCCTGGGCCAGGCCTTTTACAGCGCCAAGTCTCGCATCGCCCTGCGTTTGGTTACTCCTGGACCGGAGCCGGTGAATGAAGCTTTTTGGGAGGAACGCCTTCTCTCAGCCCTGGCGTACCGGCAGCGCCTCGTCCGGGAGAGCGACGCCCGCCGCCTCATCTACGCCGAAGCCGACGGCTTCCCGGGCCTGGTGGCCGATTTCTACGCCGGCCACCTGGTGCTGCAGGCGAATCACCCGGGTCCGGCCAGGCTCCTGCCGGAGACCTTATTGCCGCTGTTTACCCGGCATCTGGCCCCCAAGTCCATCACCCTGCGCCACGACGGCGAGGCGCGCTTGCTGGAGGGGCTCCCCCAGGAAGTCCAAACGGTCTCAGGAGAATTGCCTGAGCGGGTGGAGGTGCGGGAAGGTGAGGCGCGTCTCTGGGTGGATATCCGGGGCGGCCAAAAGACGGGCCTTTTCCTTGATCAGCGAGAAAACCGCATCCTGGCGGCAACGCTGTCCAGGGGCCGGGTTCTGGATGCCTTCGCCTACCAGGGGGCCTTTGCTATGCACCTGGCCCCCTTAGCCGAGGAGGTCATCCTGGTGGAAAGTTCCGCCGCGGCCCTGGTAATGGCCAAGCAAAATGCGCTTCTCAATAACCTGAATAATATCGATTTGGTGCGGGAAAACGTCTTTGGCTACCTGAAGGCCGCGGTGGCCGCGGGCAAACGCTTCGACTGCATTGTATTGGACCCGCCTGCCTTTGCCAGGAGCCGGGGGGAGCGCGCCGCGGCCCTCAAAGGCTACCGCGAGATCAACCGCCGGGCCTTTCAGCTCCTCTCGCCGGGCGGGACGCTGATCACCTGCTCTTGCTCCTATAACCTCAGCGAGCCGGATTTTCTCGGGATAGTCCGGGAAGCTGCCGCTGAGGCCCACCGCCAGGCCCGGATGGTGGAGCGCCGGGGCGCCGCCCGGGACCACCCTGCCCTTCTCTCCCTGCCGGAAAGCCTCTACTTGAAGTGCCTGATCCTGGAAGTGTTTTAGGCCGGGCCGGGATCATCCATTCTTCAAACCGGATCATGGCCCCTTGCCATTGTCTGGTCTAAATTAAATTCTCTCCCCTCGCAATTTAAGCAACTCGGGCGCCGGATGCCAGCGGCCGGCCGTGCTCAAGGGCTAACCGGGCTGTTAATCCTCGCCTTCAGATTCCGGGCCCGGATATTGATGTCCTGGGCCACCGCCTGGGAAAATTTCTTCCAGGGTTCAGGATGCTTATAGACGAGTTGCTCGATTCTCTGGTGAAAAGCACCTGCGGGATCCCCTGGATGAGATGCTTCCTCAACCTTTACCACATAATTACCTATCTTTGACGATTCATTGTACATACGTAAAGAAGCGCACTCCAGATTAGCATCGATCAAGATCACCGCCCCGCCATGGAACTTCTGGCGCTCCACCGTATCCACCACCCAGCCGCCGCTGTTGTAAACCTTCGTGGGAACGGGGAAGCTCTGAAAGTTGCGATATCCCTGAAAAGGCTTGTGGGTATGGCCGAAGATGAAGGTGAGCTCAAGGTCCCGGGCCAGCAGTTTTTCATCCGCCATCTGGTTGGGCAGAGGACCCATCTTAAGGCCGTGGATGTCCATCTGGTTGGGGAGACCATCCATATAGCCGGACAATCCCTGCTCACCATCTTTACTCAATACTTCGTTGGGTTGGTTTCTCTCCAAGGCATCGATGTGGTCGAAAATAGAATCGAAAGCCAGCTCCAAGGCCTTGCCCTCAATCCGGTCAGCCCATTTGGGAGAGCCATAGCGCTGGGCCAGATTTTCGGCCATGTTGGCCAGCAACTTCTTGAATTGAACCTCATTTTGAAGTTTTTCATAAATCCGGTCCACCCCCCGGCCCGCGGCGCCGGACCGGCCCAGGGTCGACCAGAAAAAGTCCATCCAGGCGAAATTCTCGGCCTCCAGGTTCCAAATCTCCGAGGGAATCCAAGTGCCGCGGAGGAGCATCGTTTTCAAGGTGCTTAGCAGCCGGTAAATCGATTCGACGAAGTGGCCATGGTGGAAGACCACGCACCGCTTGCCGTCTGAGCTGATGAGACCGTAATTGGGGTAATATGTCGGGATGGTGAATTTTTTCAGGTTTGGGCGCCTGCGAACCAGAGCGGTCAAGAAATACGACAATACCGGATCGGAAAACATGTGAGTGGTATGCCATGGGGATTCGAGCGGATCGCGCCATTTCTTATGAGCCGAGATATAATCCACGTATTGGCTTTCCCTGGCCTTCTCCCAGAGATGATGATCGTGGTTGCCGGGGATAAAGATAATTTGTTCGAACATTTTCCCGGGTTTCCCCATTATCAGCTCAATGAAGCGCTCGAAGGCCATGGCGGCGTCCTGGTCATCCGCCAGGGCGAGTTCGAGGAGGTCGCCGTTGAGAATCAGGATAGGCTTTTTGGACTTATCTTTATTATTTTTATGAATCAGGAGGCGCAGGCATTCGACCAACTTGACCAGAACCGGGCTGGGTTGGGTGCCATCGATTTCATCGCTGCCGATTTTTAGATTGGTGAGCAGGCTGGTAGCTGCGCCAAAATGCAAATCGGATAAAACGACATAACGGATATCTGCCATGACCTATCTCCTCTTTTCTTTAATTGATGGAAATGGAATGAGATAATTTCAAGGGCTGGTTCAGGATTTTGAGATTAGCCACTTGAGATGAACCTGAGGGCAACCTCGAAGTTCCCGCACTACCCTGGGCCGCTCCTCTTCCCAGGGCCTTACCGTCGCCTCTCCGGTCATTGACTCTACCCTCCTCTTCCCATAAAATTATTAAATGCGCATTTCTGTTTTGGGAATCATGGCCCTCGTCCTCCTGGCAGGGGCGCCGCCCGCGGGAGCCGCACCTGCCCCGCCCCCGCCGCATCCCCGCATCCTGGAAGCGGCCCAGGCCCCCCGGGCCGCCCGCATCATCAGCCGGGTACCGCTGGCCTACGCTCCGTCCATGTCCCAGGTCCAGCGGAACCGCGACTTTCTCGATAAGATCGAGCTGGCCAAACGCCTGCTGGGGGTCCGGCGCCTGGTGGAGATCCGCAAGGAAACCCTGGCCATGGTGCCGCCGGGGATGGAAGTCTCCTGGGAATACCTGAGATGGCGCCACTGGCCGGATGGCGACCGGGTGGGAGTCACCCTGAGTGCGCCGGTGTGGGTGCCGGCCGGGGCTCGAAAGATTCAGAGCTTCTGCGCCTTTGAGAAAAAATGGCAGGACGTGGCCCAAAACCCCAGCCGGCCGAATGGCTACGTCTGGTTTTCCCCAAGTCTTGCCGATATCAACAATAAGGCCCGCTATCGAGCCGAAACCATCCAGTTCGAAACGAACAGCAAGTTCGCCCCCATGTTGGGGCTGCTGCTGGAGTACATCTTCCGGGAGGGCTATTATGACCAGGCCAAACGGTTGCCCCTGATGGACGTGAGGGGCGCCGAGGACACCTACGCGGTCAGCGCCCGGACCGCTCCCGTAGTAGCGGAATGCCTCAGTTTCGCGGACAAGGAAGGCGGCAGCATGGAGGCCACCGTGGTCCGGCGCCGCTATGACAACCTGGCCGTGATCTTCCATGGCCACCATGCTCCCGTCTCCAACCATCGCCTGGGTCTCGCCTTCGACCTCAATGACTTCAATTACCCCGGGGCGGTGGACGGCGCCCCCAATCCTCTCAGCCACTCGCTGCGTCAGTTCAACCGGGACGCCATGCACAAGCTCGACGCCCGCCAGACTCCGCAATGGGTCTATCAGGCCGCCCAGACGCTGGGATTGCGCATTCCCCAGGAATGGACCTACGAGGGCGGGGATACCGATTGGGAACATATGGACGTGGGGACGAAATGAGAGTTTCGAGTTTCGGGTTTCGAGTTTCGAGTTGTAAGGGCGACCCGCTGGTTCGCCCAGTTTAGGGTTTCGAGTTTTGGTAGCCGCAGGCTTTAGCCTGCGTGGGAATATATCATCTCGTTCTCAAGCTAAGTTTGGGAACGCTGCTCAAGCGCACAGGTTTAAGTTGGTAAATTTATTACTAGGTGGAACTTGGGAATAATTTCATTGCGGTACGCAGTTTCAATATTTTGGAATAATATAAAATGATAGAATGGATAATCAATAATAAAGAATGGGTTTTTTCTGGATTTGGTGTTTTATTAATTATTGGAATATCAAAAATAATTTATTGGTTTTGGAAGGGAAGGAATTCTAAGAAGATCCTTGATAATAAAATACCACTTAGTAATATAATAAATTTCACAACAATATCAGTCTCCATAAGAAAGTATTTAACAGATAATAATATCATTTATAATACTGATGTTTATAGAATTAATTTTGATGATATGTTACGTAGACAAAATATAGGAAAAATCGGGGTTTCAAAGTTTATTATGGAATTAATTAAGGCAAATCTTTTGCAAATGAATGATTATATAAAGAAATATTTATAAAATCAATATAGGGAAGAATATCGTATTTTGAGATTAATCGGTCGTTTCGCTGCATCAGAATGACCGTCAACTAGGCTGGCCGGTGGTCGGCAGCGGCGTGCACTGCACATACTATAATGGGGCATTTACGGCGCAGGCTAAAGCCTGCGGCTACATAAAATTTGCCATGATTTTCCCAGCATTTGGTTTTAACCGAAAAACGAAAACCGAAAACCGGAAACCGTGCTAAAAGATTTCATTCAACAATTGAAAGAATCCGCGGAATACCGCGATATCTTAAGTCATTACCGCTACTTGCCCGAAGTGGCGGCGGACTATGCGCCTAAGGACGCAGGGCTGCCTTCTCCCCTGGCCGCGGCCCTGAAACGCCAGGGGATCTCCCGTCTCTATCGCCACCAGGCCGAGGCCTTAACGGCCATCCGGGCAGGCCGAAACGTGCTGGTGGCTACCCCCACCGCCAGCGGCAAGACGCTCATTTATAATTTGCCGGTGCTGGAATCGCTCTTGCAAGACGGGGCCGGCCATGCCCTGTACCTCTTTCCCCTGAAGGCCCTGGAACAGGACCAATTAAAGGCCCTCAAGGAACTGGACGCCGCCCTGCCCTCCCCATTCCTCAGAGCGGCCATCTATGACGGCGACACCCCGCCGTCCCAGCGCCAGGCCATCAAGGCCAATCCTCCCCAGGTGCTCATCAGCAATCCGGACATGCTGCATATGGGATTGCTACCCTACCATGCTTCCTGGTCATCCTTCTTCTCCCGGCTGCGATTCGTGGTCATTGACGAAGTGCACACCTACCGGGGCATCATGGGGAGCCACATGGCCCAGGTGCTACGTCGCCTGCGGCGCCTGTGCGCTTACTACGGCTCCAGCCCCCGCTTTATCCTGTCTTCCGCCACCATTGCCCGCCCGGAAGCCTTTGTCGGCCAGTTGACCGGGCTTGAGGTGGACACCATCGCCGCCAGCGGCGCTCCCCAGCCCGGCCGGCACTACCTCTTTCTCAATCCTCCGGGCGGGGCGCCCTCCGTGGCGGCCCAGATCTTTGCCCGGGCCATCCGCCAGGGCCTCAATACCATCTGCTTCACCCAGGCCCGCAAGCTCACAGAGCTCATCCATGTCTGGTCACTGCGGCTGGCGCCGGAGCTCAAGCGCCACATCAGCTCCTATCGCGCCGGGTATCTGCCCGAAGAGCGCCGCGAGATCGAGCGGGCCCTGGCCACCGGCAAGATGCGAGGGGTGATCTCCACCAGCGCCCTGGAGATGGGCATCGACATCGGCGGTCTGGACGTTTGCATCCTGGTTGGCTATCCCGGCACCATGGTCACCACCCGGCAACGGGCCGGCCGGGTGGGGCGGGCCGGCCGCGACTCCCTCATCGTCCTCTTGGCCCAGGCCGACGCCCTGGACCAGTATTTCCTTAAAAACCCGGACGAATTCTTTGGCCGCCCCCTGGAGACCGCGGTGGTGGACCCGGATAACCCTTACGTGGTCAAGGCCCACCTGCCCTGCGCCGCCCAGGAGCTGCCCCTGCGGGTCCAGGGTGAGGTCTATTTCGACCTGGCGGCCCACGAGGCGGTAATTGCCGACCTGGCCCGGGAGCGCCGACTGCTCCATGCCGCCGACGGCAATGCCTGGTTGGCCCGGGACCGCTTCCCCCAAAAGGAGGTGAATATCCGGGGCCTAGGGGAGAGCTTCGCCATCTTCCAGACCGGCCATAAACGTCCCCTGGGATCCATCGACGGCCACCGGGCCCTGCGGGAGTGCCATCCCGGAGCGGTCTATCTCCATAAGGCCCAGACCTGGGGGGTGGAACGCCTCGATTTGGAGCGGCGCAACGTTTGGGTAAATTTCGTTGAGCCCAACTACTTTACCCGCATCCAGACGGACAAGGAGACGGAAATCCTGGAGATCCTGGAGACCCGGCAGGCGGCTGTCTTCACCGCTCACATTGGCCGCCTCAAGGTCACCGAACATATCCTGTCCTACGAGAAACGGCGTCTGCCCGGACAAGAGCTTATGGGAACGGTATCGCTGGAGCTGCCGCCCCAGATATTTGAAACCGTGGGTATGTGGCTGGAAATCCCCGATGCCGTCAAAAACGCCATATACGCCGGCGGGGGGCACTTCATGGGCGGCATCCACGCCCTGGAGCACGTCCTCATCAGCATGTTTCCCCTCTTTGCCCTGGCGGACCGCTATGACATCGGCGGCATCTCCCATCCGTCCCACCCCCAGGTGGGCCGGGCCGCCATCTTCATCTACGACGGCTATCCCGGCGGCGTGGGGCTGTCGGTCAGGGCCTTCGAGATTCTGGAAGACCTGCTGCGCCGCGCCCGGGAAGTCACCGCCGCCTGTCCCTGCGAGGACGGCTGCCCCTCCTGCATCCATTCTCCCAAATGCGGCTCGGGCAACAAGCCCCTGGACAAGGAGGCAGCCGTGAGCATCGCCGCCATGCTCCTCGGGTTGGAAGAGCCTGGGGATGAGGACGAGATTACCCTTCGGGAAACCACCGCCGCCCCCATCACGTGCGCCGAGCCGCCCGCCGGGGACACCTGGCTCGCCCGGCGAAAACTGGGATTTTTCGACCTGGAGACCCGCTGTTCCGCGGCCGACGTGGGCGGCTGGGGGCAATGCCACCGCATGGGCGTTTCCCTGGCGGTGCTGCACGAGACCAGCAGCGGTGAGGCCGGCGTTTACCGGGAGGGCGACCTGGAGCGCCTTTGCCAGCGTTTGCAAGGGTTGGAGCTGGTGGTGGGTTTCAATATCAAACGCTTCGACTACCAGGTGCTCCAACCATACACCCGGATAAGGCTCAATGAATTACCTACCCTGGACATCCTGGAAGAGGTTCACGCCATCCTGGGCCACCGGCTCTCCCTCAACCACCTGGCGGAGAAGACCCTTAATGAGTGCAAATCCGGGGACGGACTCCTGGCCCTGGAACTCTACGCTGCCGGCCGTTGGGATGAACTCGAATCCTACTGCCGCCAGGACGTGGCCCTCACCCGCCGCATCTTCGAATTCGGGGTAGAGCACGGCTTCCTCATCTACCAGCACCGCCAGGGCGCCCTGGTGCGGCTGCCGCTGGACTGGCGGGAGGAACGCTTTTTTCATTAGCCTGGCCGTCCCGCCTGTTTACCATGATCTTGTAGCAGTAGGCTTTAGCCTGCTCTCCTGGAAATAGGGAGCTCAGACCGCACAGGCCAGAGGCCTAGGCTACCTAATCTTAGCCCCATTAGCCTAGGCGTCCCGCCAGTGTAGCGCAGGGTGGTAGGGGCGGCGTCTCGCCGCCCAGGGCGGGGAAACCCCGCCCCTACGTCTGGGGCACCCAAAAATCACCCTTTCAATAAATTTGAAACTCAAAACTCAAAACTCGAAACTCGAAACATGAAACTTAAGATTGCCCTTTAGCCGCAGTTGGCTTATTATTTTACAAAATCTACCCGTAGTTCCCCGCTTAACGCTTGGGAACGAGGAGACCAAAAAGGAGGTCATGATGAATTCGACCAAAAAGGGCCTGGCCCTGGGTTGTTGTCTGGCACTGTTGCTCTGTTTTTGGGCCTCGCCGTTGTTGGCGGAAGAGGCGGAACCCGCGGTGGGCCTGGTGCTGGGTCCGGTAACCTTCTCCGCGCCCATGTCCGACGCGGACGCCAAATATCTGGGCCTGGCAAAGGCTGGCCCCTTCACCCTCAAGGACGTCAAATCGCCTTATGTCCTGGTGGAGCAGTTCAATACCTCCTGTCCCCACTGCATGCATGAGGCTCCATTCCTGGATCAAATTTTTGACCAGGTGCAGCAGGATCCCAATCTGAAGGGAAAGCTGAAATTTCTGGGCGCGGCCCAGGGCAGTGATTCGGGCCCAGTGATGGCCTGGAAGGTCATGCAAAAAGTTCAGTTCCCATTAGTACCGGATCCAAACAGCGCCTTGGGCAAGAGTGGGTTGAATTTCACCCCCTACCCGGTCACCTTTATCGTGGATAACAGCACCGGCAAGATCGTTTGGGTGGAAATCGGCGCCATCGATAACGTAGATGAGGCCATGCAGGGAATTAAAGCAGCAGTAAAATAAAAGCTGTCAGGGTGTCCGGCGCCGCGGCGCCGCCCCTGGTAAGGCCGGCCCAGGTGTCCGGCTTGTAGGGGCGGGTTTTAAAACCGCCCCTACGCCCCGACGAGAAGCCAATAAGTTTGGCAAGAACGAAACCCCCATTCCCGGTCAAAATGGGTTCCAGAAAATCGATGAATCGAAAAGTTGTTAGATTAGCTCTGTTAATCGGGGCGGTACTGACCCTGTCCCTGTGCTCGGCCCTGATGGCGGCGCCGCTTGGGGTCGGCTTCCAGGCTGGAAATCTCAAGTTCGGCGAAACCATGACTCCTGCTGACCAGGCCTACCTGGGGCTAAAGAATCCCGGGAAATTCGCCCTCAAGGATATCCAGGCGGATTATGTGCTGGTCGAAGTCCTCAATGCCTACTGCCCGTTCTGCATGAGGCAGGCCCCCATTCTGAACCGGCTTTACCGTTTGGTGGAGGCCTCTCAGTTCAAGGACCGGATTAAATTTATAGGGGTGGTCAGCAATTCCCCACCCGAGGCTGCCAATTGGAAAAGGGCCTATAAGGTGCCCTTTCCTATAATTGCCGATCCCGGATGGGTAATCGGCAACAATATCTTGAAGATAACCGGGACCCCCACCACGGTGGTGCTCGATAAACAGGGCAAGGTCATTATTTTTCATGACGGCCTCTTTGAAGACGCCGATAAGGCCTTCCAGGGGCTGCGCGCCCGGATAAAATGATGGACAAAGGGCCTTCGGCAAAGCCGCCAATCATGGGTCTGCAGGCTGTGCTGGTGGCGACGGACTTTTCCCAGCGGGCCGCGGCAGCCTTGCAGATGGCCCTAATCCTGGCCCGGCCTTTCAGCTCCAAGCTGATTCTGCTGCACGTCATCGATCAGCGGCTGTTGGAGCAAATTTCCGGCTACCTGGGGGAGCCTGCGGATGCCTTGCTGCCCGGCTTCCGGAGGCGGGCCCAGCAGCAAATGGACGAATTCCTCCGGGGAATCAAGCCCGGCCCCCTGGAGGTGGAAACCCTGGTGGCCGTTGGGCTGCCCTTCCAGGAGATCGCGGTGGTGGCCAGGGATCTGGCGGTGGACCTGGTGGTCATGGGCGGCTACGGCCGGGGTGGCCGCGGGCCCCTGGAAGAGACCTTTTTCGGGTCCACCGCGGAAAAGGTGGTGCGCCTCCTTCCCTGTCCGGTATTGTGCGTGCCCATGGCTGCCGCCGGTTCAGAGCCCCCGGATCGCTCTCCTATTTAGCCTTGCCTGTTGACAAGTCCGTGGGCTGCCGGGTGTCGAGACGGCGCGCCCGATACGACACTCAGACCAGGGATTTTAATCCCCCTTTGAAAAAGCGGGACATTACTGGCCAAGGGAGTCAGGTTTTCTTGATTTATTGCCAGATTATCAGTAAAGAATTGCCATAGATCTATTGGCCGGCCTGGGGCCGCCGGATATCCGGCCCCGGCGGGGGTGGCCCCCGGAGGAAAAAGAACCATGCGACGTCTCCTGCTGGTTATTTCGATTTGCCTGAGCTTAGGGATTTCCTCCCAGGCGAGGGTGGCCTGGGCTGACCCCCAGGTAGGTCAGCGCTTCGGTGGGCTCACCTTCAGCGGCACCATTTCCGACGCCGACCGCAGCTATTTGGGTCTGAGCCACCCGGGTGCCTTCACCCTGGATAACATCCACGCCCGCTATCTCCTGATCCAGATTTTCTCCGACGCCTGTCCCCATTGCACTGCCCAGGCCCCGGTGGTTGAAGGGCTGTTCCACGAGATTTCCGCCAACCCGGAATTAAACGGCGGCACCTTGAAGATGGTGGGGGTCGGTTACTATTGCACCCCGGCGCAGATGCAGAGATGGCGGGGAAAATACGGGGCGTCCTTCCCTCTTATCCCGGACCCCAAGGGCCAGCTCTTCAGGACCCTCGATATTCCCGGCACCCCCACTTACCTGGTTCTCGACAGCCGGGGGACGGTGGTCTACGTGTTTGTCGGGGAGATACACAATACCCGGAGTTTTATCCGGCACTTGCAGGCCCATCTGGTGCTGTAAAGGCGGTTTTCTGTTTTCCGTTTTCCGTTCTCTGTGAAAGTCAAAATCAAAACCAAAATCAAGATCAAAGGCCCTCCCCTTCTCGTTTCCCAAGCCCCATCTCCATTTCTCGTTCCCAAGCTCCTGCTTGGGAACATCGTGGTATCGCATACAACATACTGATATTACAGCATAACTTTGCCAAGCAGGAGCTTGGCAAGCAAGCCGGTTCCCAAGCAGGAGCTTGGGAACCAGATGTCATGGTTTTTAAAGGGGAAAATCGACTTTGATCTTGAAGATTTCCTCGGCCGGCAGGCTCAGGACCTCCACCCCGGAGGCCCCGGAGATCTCGGCCAGGATCTGCTCAAGACGCTCCGGCGATTCGGCGATGAGGGTGAACCAGACGTTGAAGTGGTGGCGCCGCAGGTAGTTGTGGGTCACCCCCGGGTAGCGGTTCACCACCTCCACGAAGCGCTCCAGCCGCTCCGGCGGCACCCGGGCGGCGCACAGGGTGCTGGTATATCCCAGCTTGCGGGAGGTGAAATTGGCCCCCAGGCGGCGGATGACGCCACTCTCCATCAGGTTCCGCACCCGGCGCACGACCTCGCCCTCGTCAGCCCCCACCCTGATGCCCACCTCGGCGTAGGGCCGCGAAACGATGGGAAAATTCGACTGGATCTCGTTTAGTATGGCCCGGTCCAGGTCGTCCAGGGATTCGGGAGCCGCTTGCCGTTTTGGAGTTTTAGTAGAATCCATTAATTATTGCTCGGCTTGTGGCAAAACTAGTTTGGCCTCAGTCCAGTCGGCCCGAATGCCGCGCCCGTCCTCGTCTTCGGCAACGAGCCGTTCCAGTTCAGCATCCGTTTGCGCCTCAACCCAGCCCAAATCGGTGCGGCTGCGCGCCCTTCTGGCCTTAAGCTCTGCTGCCGTATAGCTCTTGATATTTTTTTCTCCCTTCATGGCGCGCTCTTCGGGTGCAGCGGGATTATTTGAATACGGACAAAAGGCTTGATTTTGTCCGGTTTTTTCATACCCATCCAAATTTGGCCACCGCCGTTTTAATGGTTCGTTTTCATTTGTTTCCAATTTATTTTTCTTCTGGTGTTGTACCTGCTTTGGCTTTGGCAAAAAGAACTATTGCTGCAATATTTTTTAATTGCTTTTCATCATCGGGAATATCTTTTACCTTGTTATAATAATTATTTTGCTCCTCTGGTGATAACATCTTAAATCGCTTTTCTAAATCGGAAGGCAACTTTATTTTGAATTTATTAGGTAGGTTATCATAAAGGTCGCGAAATCCAGAAAAAGGAATAATATATTGATCAAAACCTATCTCTATATACTGCTTCTCAGTCATTGTTATATATTCCCACACACTATTGTTAAGTGCGAAATTCAGGATTTCAGAAGCAAAATATTCCCATGCTTTGTCATCTAATAACCCTTGTGTTTGGAAATAATTCAACGAATCGAACATAGTTAAAGCCTCGTTCATTAATTCCTCATCATTACTTTGTAAATCAATTTGCTCTCCGCCGTGAATTTTTTTGTAAAACCCATACTGACGATCTTTCATGAAAATATCAAATGTCTTTTCTATTAATTCAAACTTTCTAATTGAATTATTGCTTCTATAAGTCTTTAATGCTAATCGCGACCGCCATAATGCCACAAAAATCCCGATTACCCCTAACACTGTAGCCCAATGGGCTAAATTGGCACCTAGACAATAAATGTCCTCCATTCCCCCCCTCCTATGGTACTATTGCTTTATTACATTTCCTTACTAAGCAATTTACCACGAATTTTCGAGTTAATAGGGCGGGCTGTGCCCGCCGCCTAAACCGTCCATCCTAACCCACGGGTTCATAGGGGCAGATGGGGTCTGCGCCCAGGACGTCGCCGGTGAGGGCGTAGGCCCGGGCCCGGCAGCCGCCGCAGACCTTGCGGTATTGGCACGTGTGGCACTTGCCCCGGTATTCGTCCACCCGCCGCAGTTGCCGGAACAGCTCGGAGTTGGCCCAGATCTCCGGAAAGGGCGTCTCCCGGATATTGCCTGCGGGCAGCTCCAGGTAGCCACACGGCTGCACCTCTCCCCGATAGGAGACAAAGGCGAACCCCTGCCCTCCCAGGCAGCCCTTGGTCATGGCCTCCATGCCGTGGGTCGCCGCGCTGATCTTCTCTCCCCGGGCGGCGGCGTCCTGGCGCCAGAGGCGGTAATACTGGGGAGCGCAGGTGGGCTTGATGAACAGGCGCCCTTCCTTCTGCCAGGCCAGCAGCCGCTCCAGGGTCTCCTGGTATTCCTCCGGCTGCAGCAATTGCTCCCGCATCTGCTCCCCCCGGCCGGTGGGCACCAGAATGAAGACGTGGTGGGCCGCGGCCTCAAGTTCGATGGCCAATTGGCGAATGGCGGCCAGCTCGCCCATGTTGGCCCGGGTGACGGTGGTATTGATCTGAAAGGGGAGATCCGCCTCCCGGCAGGCGGCGATGCCGGCCAAGGCTCCCTCATAGGCCCCGGGCACGGCCCGGAGGCGGTCGTGGCTGGCGGCCGCGGCCCCATCCAGGGAGATGCTCAGCCTCTGCACTCCCGCCTCCTTGAGGCGCCCGGCGATCAGCGGCGTCAGCAGGGTGCCGTTCACCGCCATCACCATGCGGTGGCCCCGGGCGGCGCCGTAGGCCGCCAGCTCAAAGATGTCCTCCCGCAACAGGGGTTCGCCGCCGGTGAGGATCACCACCACCTGGCCCAGGGTGGTGAGATTGTCCAGCAGGGCGATCCCTTCCTCAGTGGTCAGCTCCCCCGGATACGGCCCGGAGCCCGCCGCGGCCCGGCAGTGGAGACAGGCCAGGTTGCAGCGCCGGGTGGTCTCCCAGGCCAGCAGCCGCAAAGGCGGGATGGAATTAGGGTTGGATTGCCTATTTTTCATAAGCAGTGCCGGATGTGTTTCGTAGGGGCGGACCCAGGTGACCGCCCGGCAGGGGTGGGTTTACCCCCCCCTAGAAGCCCAAAGGCCTAACCTTAAAGCCTTGCACAGGCTGGAAGCCTGTGTCACCAGGTTTTGACATTTTATGTTCTCGTTACCAAACTAGGTTCTCAGGGCCAGCTTGGGACCTCAAAAAAACCGCCTCTACTGCCCGTCATTGTCCAGGGGGCGCACACCTGGGTGCGCCCCTACAAGACCACAGGCGGGTTGCCGGGGTTGCAGATTAACTTTAGTTCTGCAACAAAGCGGCGGCCACAGGCCGCCCTATGAGCCTTGTCCTGGTGGCACAGGCTTCCAGCCTGTGCGTTATTCACCCCTTTCATAAAGCCAGAGATATTCTGCCGCGGTCTCGCTCAGTCCGACTTTGACCGGATTATTCCGGATATATTGCCACTTTTCCAGGAATTCAGCCTCATCCCTGACAATGCGGTCGTATCTTTCATCCTGCCAGATAGTTCCCTTAGTTCCCCTGTGTTGGCTAATTTTCAGAGCGCTGAAACTTTTGGCGCTGTGAATGATTTCCGAGAGGTCAAAAAACCCTTCACCTTCCTGGGAAAGTGGTTTAGCCTGGATATGTACATGATCAGCCAAAACGACTGCGACATAAACTAGCCATTTATTTTCGTCCCAAAATCTTACAGCTTCCAGGGCAATGCTGCGCTCATCAGCATTTAGAACCACACCATCTTTGCTTCTCCAGGTGATGAAGTAGACGCTTCCAGGTTCTTGCCAGTGGGGCAGGTTTCTCCGGGTAATCTTAAAGTCTTGCACAGGCTGGAAGCCTGTGCCACCAGATTTTTTCATTTAAAGTGTTCCTTGCATGCTTGAAAACCCGTGAATTATCTATTCTATTTTAGCAAAGCAGCCGCCTCCTTGGCGAAGTAGGTCATAATCAGGTCGGCGCCGGCCCGCTTGATGGCGGTGAGGGATTCCAACATCACCGCCTCCTCGTCGAGCCAGCCCTTCTGGGCGGCGGCCTTGATCATGGCGTATTCCCCACTCACCTGGTAGGCGGCAATGGGCAGATCGAACTCCCCGGCCAGTTGGGCCACGATGTCGAGATAGGGCAGAGCCGGCTTCACCATCAGAATGTCGGCCCCCTCCTCCACGTCCAGGGCTGCTTCCCTGAGGGCCTCCCGGGCGTTGGCCGGGTCCATCTGATAGGAGCGGCGGTCGCCGAAGGTCGGGGCGCAGTCCGCCGCCTCCCGGAAGGGCCCGTAAAAGCTGGAGGCGTATTTCACCGCATAGCTCATGATGGGCAGCATTTCGAAACCGCGCTCGTCCAGGGCCTCCCGGATGGCGCCCACCCGGCCGTCCATCATGTCGGAGGGAGCCACCATGCCGGCCCCGGCCTCGGCATGGGACAGGGCCACCTGGGCCAGGGCCTCCAGGCTGGCGTCGTTGTCCACCTCACCTTGGTGGATGAGGCCGCAGTGGCCGTGGGAGGTGTAGCCGCACAGGCAGACGTCGGTGATCACCAGCAGTCCCGGCGTCTCTTTCTGCAAGCGGCGCACCGCCTGCTGCACCGCGCCCTTGGGAGAGGCGGCCTCGGAGCCGGTCTCGTCCTTTTTTTGGGGAACCCCGAAGAGCAGCACCGCGGGCAGGCCCAGGTCAGCCACCTCCCGGGCGTCTTTCACAAGCTGGTCCACCGACAGCCGAAAGACCCCCGGCATGGCGTCCACCGCCTGGCGAACCCCCTGGCCCGGGGCCACGAACATGGGATAAATGAAGTCCTCCCGCCGCAAATGGTTTTCCTGCACCATTTTCCTCAGGGTCTCCTGGCGCCGCAGCCTCCGGGGACGAAATATCAGTTCCATAATGAGCACCCGCGTTTAAAATTCATTTTTTTACAACCGTGTCATAATTTTAACATATGAAGGCGGGCTGCCTTTACAAAAAAACCGAACCCCGGCGATGCGGGCCTGGGGCCCTGAATAATATGGTGGGCCGCGCTTCCCCGAGAGCCAGCAAAGACCGGACTTCGCACCCCCCACCTTAAAAAGGGTTGACGGAGCTTTCCGGTATGGGATACTAAATTTTGCGAATCTGGGGATGGGAGGCGGAATGCGGAGAAGAGCTTTAATGGGCCTCTGTCTGGCGGCGATGCTGTTGGCGGCCGCGGCGGGTTGCGGTTCGGGGACTGCCACCCAGGCGCGGCCGGGGGCCGGCTACCAGGGGCCGCAGCCCCGAGGTGATGAGCAGGCCAGGCTCAAGGACGCCCTGACCGGAGGGCAGATGACCCCCTCGGAGGTGGCGGACATGAGTGACCGTCTGCTGGCCCAGAGCTCGACGTTCACCGACCAGAAGACCATGGCCCGGCTGGAACTACTCCTCCTGATGGCCATCAAGTCCCCGGACAAGTCGGCTCAAGCCGCACTCTGGCGGAATCTGGGCATTCTCCACTATCACCAGCAGAAGTACCGGGAGGCGCGCCAGGAACTCCAGACCTCCAACGAAATCAATCCCAGAAGCGCCCGCACCCACTTTTATCTGGCCCGCCTCTTCACCCACGAGGGCGAGATCTACGAGCGCCAGGGGCAGAAAGGCAAATCTCGCCAACAATTCAAGCGGGCCGCCATCGAAATGGAGCAGGCCCGGAAGATTGAACCTAACAATCCGGAATTTCGCCGGGACCTGAAGCAAATGATCGGCACTGAATAGGCTGCGGCGCCATGAAGATCGCCTGTCCATACTGCGGCAACGATGCGGATTTTTTTGAAGTGGCGGAAGGCGTCACCATCACCACCTTTTACGAGCAAAACGAGGACGGCAGCTTTTCCACGGTGAGCGACGACTCAAAGATCCAGGGAGAGGTGCGGTTTTTTTGCGGAGAATGCCACAAGGAGCTCAAGGAGTACCATGAACACTTCCTGGACATGCTCTTTTAGTTTCGAGTTTCGAGTTTGGGTTCTTAGTTTCTGGTTAAATTAGGGGAAGTTATGAAGGCGCCTTTGGAAATTAAAACCAATATATTAACAACCTTCATTAAAGAAGACAGAACTGAAATCCGGATAATTCGAGATAGAATTATGAATACTACATCATCGATAGTAGTAGCCTCGTTTGCTATAACCGCCTTCTTCTATGGCAGACAGGATAATACGGTATTAAATAACCTACGTAATTACGCGGCAGTGATTGATGTTGGACTTATTGGTTTAATCGTTGCACTGTTTATTGTTATGAAACGCGGTTTGTATTATGCTAGGAAAGCATTGATGGCAAGACAGAAGTTATTAAATGATCTTAATTGTGTTGATGATATTGACTTAGACCCTTTTGGGGTACCAGAAGATACCGAAGTTCATATTACTGATAATGATTTATCAGTGTTGGTGGGATTTGCTGTATTAATTTTAGTGGTAAAAGTAATCTTTGTGTACTAAAAATAGTGCCATAAAGCCGAAACTCTGGGCGGACACAGGGGTCCGCACCTACAGCTCAAAACTCGAAACTCAAAACTAAAATGCCCGAGCTTCCCGAAGTAGAGGTGATCCGGCGAGGACTGGCCCCCCATCTGGTGGGCCGCCGCTTCCTCCGGGTTTCAATGGGGGAAAAGTCCCTGCGGCGCCAATCCCCGGCCGGGGAACTGGAACGCCGGCTGGTGGGCCGCAGAGTGACGGCCCTCCGCCGCCGGGGCAAATACCTGGTCTTTGCCCTGGAGGACGGCGGCACCCTGCTGGTGCACCTGGGCATGACCGGCCACCTGCTCCTCGGTTCCAACAAGAAGGCGACGCTGAGCCTGCCCCACGTCCATCTCAGCTTCCAACTGGAAGGGGGGCTGAATCTCATCTACCAGGACATCCGGCGCTTCGGCCAGGTGCTGGTCTTTCCGCCGGGCGCCGTGCCGCCGCCGCTCCAGGAGGTGGGGCGGGAACCTTTCTCCCGGGGAGTGACCCCCCAGTGGCTGCATGCCCAGGCCCGGGACCGCTCCCGGCCCATCAAGACCTTCCTCCTGGACTCCCGGATAATGGCCGGGGTCGGGAACATCTACGCCTGCGAAATCCTGTTCGCCGCCGGTATCCATCCAGCCACCCCCGCGGGGGCCCTCTCCGCCGACGACTGGGGCCGCATCCTCAAGGAAACCCGGCGCATCCTCAGGGCGGCCATCCGCCAGGGCGGCACCACGGTGTCCAACTTCCTGAACAGCCAGGGAGAAGCCGGGCTCTTCCAGGTCCGGCTACAGGTCTATGGCAAAAAAGGCGAGCCCTGCGCAATATGCGGCGCCCCCATCGTGCGCCTGAAACAGGCGGGGCGCAGCACCTTCTGCTGCCCGGAGTGCCAAAAGATGTTGTCATGATTTATTCATTAAGCTCTCGATTGGCCATCTTCCGATACCGTGCCGATTTTAAAGCTATGAGGGACGATGGGATAAATGCTATTTTCTGTTATTTAAGACACTTCGCGTTAGGGCCAAGGATATTTGTAAATAATTTTGGATAAGTTGACAAACCTTTAATCGTGCTTAAATAGCAAAGATGATTTCCTTTAGAAAATGGCCTGGAAGGATAGACCTCACCGGGTCAGGTTTATGATTTTTCCGGGCAAGTCGTCTCCAAGACTTATTGTATTGCGAAGGCCGGAGCCGGGACTAATCCCGGAGAGATAATATTAGAAGAAGATGATGATGACTAAATTTGAGATAGTTTTTCAGGAATGCGAAAAAGCCTTCTTGGCCGAGGAGGAAAGGACAAATAACCTGGCTGGCAAGACAGAGAAATTAATATTGGCATTGACGGCCATTATGGGATTTAACCTGATAGTGATTCCTGCGCCTCCTTGGAAAACACTTTACCTGATGGTGCCAATCTCGGCATTTCTAATTCTAGGTATATCCCTAATCCTTGCTTTATGGAGTTTATTCACCAGAGAATATCAAGGCTACCCTCGTGGCAACACGCTCATAGACGAATTGAAGGGTCAACAAATTACAACCGATGAGGCCCGGGTAAAGATTGCGAAAATGTATTTATCAGCGTCGGAGAATAATGCAAGTATCAACGATACGAAGGCGGCCTTGCTTAAGTTCTGCGTTTGCTTAATGATCCTGGGATTTGCTTTGGCAATAACGAGCAAGCTTTTTGCAAGTAGTTTTTAAATGATATGGGGAGATTGTCATGGATGATGAAGATAAAAAGAAATCAAACGATCCTTTCGAGACAACAGGTATAAAGCCAGGCAAGCACAGTGCGATTGCGGATGTGTGGGATACAGAACCCATAAAGCCAGGCCCTCACCCCCATCTTCGCCTGCGAGAGGCCTTAACCAAAGTAATCAAAGGTTTTGGGGCGTCAAAAGGGGGAGGCAGGGCGTCAACAAGGGGGAGGCGGTAATAAGGTCTTAAATCCTTCAGCTCGTAGCGCGGGAAAGCATAGCGCCTCCCGCCTCTAGCATTTTTTCATCGCGATATTCCGAATGTTATCATCTGACGCCCATCCTTATCCTATAAGAATAAATGGCGCTGGCAAACTCACTGCTAGATCTCCGCACTTTGCCACCCAGCCTTTTGGGTGCTGCAAGATGAATCATAGCTGGCTCCCTCCCCTACTCCCCTAAAGGCTGTTTCCTTCGCCTCGCCTTCTTTAACCGTCGGCACAGACGGCGTCTGTTCCCGGCCGCGGCCCAGGGCCTGATAGAGGCGATGAGCCCTGTGCGCGCAGGCCGTAGTCCGTATGGCGGGAAAGCGAAGCGCATCCCGCCATTGCCCTCAAAAAAAGTTCTTGAAACCCGGCGATCCCTGAAATATAATTAGATTATATAATTATTAGTAAGGCTAATTATGTCCGCCTCACCTGATGAGTGCGCCCGGCAAATTTTGCAAGCCATTCCCATGGTTATGCACGCCATCCGCAAGGAAATGCGGAATTACCGGGGATTCGACCTTTCAGTGCCCAAGTTTCGGGTCCTGATTTTCTTGAATCGCCATGAAGGCGCCTCCCTGTCGGAAATTGCGGAACATATGGGGCTGGCCCTGCCTTCGATGTCCAAGTTGATAGATGGCCTGGTAGCCCGAGATATGGTGTTGCGCCAGATGGACCCCGGAGACCGCCGCCGGGTGACTCTGGCTCCCACTGCTCTTGGCCGCACCGCCATGCAATCGGCCCTGGAGGCCACCGCGGCCCGGCTGGCCGAGCGCCTGGCGTCGCTGCCGTCATCCGAGCGCCGCACCATCCTGGAGGCAACGCAGATTTTGGAATCGATTTTTGGGTGCGGTCGAGATTGCAAGGCTGCTCTGGAGAAATAATTACATGGCTATTTTGGAAACGAAGTCCCTCACCCGCTGCTTCAACGGTCACACTGCTGTTTCGGAGTTGACTATTGCCGTAGAGGCCGGGGAGATTTTCGGTCTGCTGGGTCCCAACGGAGCCGGTAAGACCACTACCATCAAGATGCTCACCACCCTCTTGCCGCCGACCTCGGGGACCGCGTCCGTCGCCGGCTTCGATATCATTCGGCAAGCCCGCGACGTGCGCCGGGTCATCGGCTACGTGCCGCAGTTGGTTTCGGCCGATGGCAACCTGACCGGTTATGAGAATCTGTTGATCTTTGCCAAACTTTACGATATCCCCCGCGCCGAGCGCAACGGGCGTATACGCGACGCCTTGGCCTTGATCGATTTAACCGAGGCGGGGGACCGCATGGTGCGGGAATATTCCGGCGGCATGATCCGGCGGCTGGAAATCGCCCAGTCCATGTTACACCGGCCGCGGGTGCTATTCCTGGACGAACCCTCCGTGGGCCTCGATCCGGTGGCCCGCCGGGCCGTCTGGGACCATATCGAGGAATTACGCCGCCAGTTTGGCACTACCATCATGATGACCACCCACCTCATGGAGGAAGCGGACCACCTGTGCCAGCGGGTGGCGATCATGCATCTGGGCCGGGTGGCCGCCATCGGCACGCCCGCGGATCTCAAGGCGTCGCTGGGCGGCAAAAAGACGACCTTGGATGATGTCTTCGTCCATTTTGCGGGCGGCGTAGTCGATTCCGGGGGGGGATACCGTGAAATTTCCAGGACCAGGCGCACGGCCCAACGGCTGGGTTAGGCAGGGTTTCGGCAGATGATTTCACTACTGAAACGGGGCGCCGCCTTCGTAAGTAAGACGCTGGTCATTGCCGAATTGGAATTGCGCAAAATTCGCCACGACCCCACCGAACTGCTCACCCGCGCCATACAGCCGGCACTGTGGCTGTTGGTGTTCGGGCAGGTCTTTGGCAAGGCGCGGGCCATCCCCACCGGCGGCCTGCCTTACCTCGACTTTATGGCCCCGGGCATCCTGGCCCAAAGTGTCCTTTTTATCGCCATCTTCCACGGCATCGCCATCATCTGGGAGCGGGACCTGGGGTTGGTCCACAAGCTCCTGGCGACCCCGACCCCGCGCACCGCGCTGGTGCTGGGCAAAGGTATTTCCGCAGGCGCCCGCGCCTTATCGCAGGTGGCCATTGTTTATGTATTGGCGCTGCTTCTGGGCGTCAGGATAAACTGGCATCCCCTGGCGCTGGCAGGCGTGCTGAGTATCGGCATCCTGGGCGCGGCCTGCTTTTCCATCCTTTCCCTGATCATCGCCTGTGTGGTCAAGACCCGGGAACGCTTTATGGGCATCGGCCAGGTCCTGACGATGCCCTTATTCTTCGCCAGCAACGCCATTTACCCGATCTCCATGATGCCGGAGTGGCTAAAGGTCGTCTCCCACCTCAATCCTTTGACATACGAAGTGGACGCGCTGCGGGCTTTGATGCTGGCCGGGGGAACGAGCGTTATCGGCTTGCTCCCGGATATGGGGGTGCTGCTGATGGCAACCTTGGTCCTGGTCATTATCGGCGGCTGGATGTATCCGCGAATCGCCGTCTGAGTTTTTTTAATTAGTAACAATTGCGGAGAGACCGCTATCATTAGCTCGGCAAGGAGCGGGAAGGCAACGTGAGCAGCATCGAACAGGAGGCGATTGCGGGTCCGGCGGGAGCGGAGACCGCGGGCAAGTGGACCATCATGGGGATTATGGGCATCGGCCTCTTCATGGCGACCCTGGACTCCAGCATCGTCAATATCGCGCTTCCGGAGATCAGCTTCTCTTTTCATGTTCCTCTCAATGGCCTGCTGGAATGGATCATTATTGCCTATCTCCTCGTTATTGCCAGCCTCCTGCTCACCTTGGGCCGGCTGGTGGATATCGTGGGGCAGAAATTCCTGTGGGTGCTGGGACTCTTCATTTTTACCATGAGCTCCGCCCTGTGCGGTGCGGCTCCCTCGCTGTCGCTCCTGGTCATTTTTCGGGCCTTGCAGGCAGTGGGGGGCGCGCTGATCATGGCCATCAGTCCGGCAATGCTAGCCCGCGCCTTTCCGGTCTCGGAGCGGGGGCGGGCCCTGGGTGTCCTGGCCCTGGTGGTGAGCGGCGGTACGAGCGCCGGTCCCGCCCTGGGCGGTTTCATAACGCAAGCCTTCTCCTGGCGCTGGATCTTTTACATCAATGTGCCCCTTGGCATGATCGGCATTGGCGCCGCCCTGCGCCTGCTGAAGGAGCCGATGCATCTGAGCTTGGGTCAGGAGCGATTCGATCCCATCGGCGCCATCGTGCTCTCGGCCAGCGTCAGCTGCCTGATGCTGGCTCTGAGCTTCGGCCAGGAATTGGGGTGGCGTTCCTTCAATATTGTCGGTCTCCTGGCGATGGCCCTGATGTTGCTGGCGGCGTTCATTGTCCACGAATGGCGCTGGACGCATCCGATCGTCGATTTCTCCCTCTTTCGCAACCGGCTGTTCACCGCGGCGATTGCCAGCAGCTTTCTCACCTTCCTGTCCATCTTTCCCGTGTGGTTCCTGATGCCCTTCTACCTGGAGGAGCTGCGGGGACTGCCGGTCTATGTGGCGGGCCTGCTGATGACGGTGGTGCCGCTCACCATCGCGATGGTGGCCCCGGTAAGCGGCAGGCTTTCCGACCGTTTCGGATCGAGGTTTCTCTGCTCCGCGGGCCTGGCCATCATCTGTCTGGGACTCTGGTTTCTCAGCCGCTTGCGGTCCTCGGGTCCGCTCTTTGACATCGTCTGGCCGCTGGTGGTCACCGGCTTTGGGCAGGCACTTTTCCAACCGCCGAACAACAATGCAATTTTGAGTTCAGTGCCGCGTCGGCGCCTGGGAATTGCCTCCGGGATTTTATCGACGGTGCGCGTGCTGGGCCAATCCTCCGGCGTGGCTATCTCCGGGGCAATCTTTGTCTCACTGGGCGGCGCCCAGGCCGGCGCGGCGCTGATTCATAAATTGGGTATTCCGGCTCATCAGCTGGAAGCCGTTTTTCTCCATGCCTTTCACGTAACTCTGCTCACCTGCATGACCTTTGCCAGTATCGGGGTGTGCACTTCAGTCCTGCGCGGTCCGCGGCCGCCAGTTACTGCTGACCGCGACTAGGAAGAGGTGGAATTTTTATGGGAACCGGCAAAAAGATCTTGATTGCGGTGGACGGGTCCTCTTACTCGCTCCAGGCCATCAAATATGTGGCCGCCATGTGCTCGGGATCGAAGGTGGAAGTCGATATTCTCCATGTCCTGCCCACGGCCTCCGAGGAACTGCTCTGGCAGATCGACGTGGATGAAAAGTTCAAGTCGAAGATCAAAGAGCGCTATGAACGCTTCAACGCCGAATGCCAGCGAGCAGCTGAGAAATTCCTGGACCAGGCCAAAGAGATCATGGTTGACTCCGGCTGCTATGTTCCGGACCTGGTCATAACCATGCTGCGGCAGTGGCAATCCGGGATTGCCAGAGATATACTGGCCGAAGCGAGAAAGGGTTATGACGCCGTGGTCATTGGCAGAAGAGGCATAGGGATGATCGAAGGCCTGATGCTGGGAAGCGTCTCGGCCAAAATCGTCCAGGGAGTCGATTGGCTCCCCATTTGGGTAATCGGCGGGGAAACAATTTCCGGTAAAATGTTGCTGGCCGTGGATGCATCGCTAAATTCCCGCCGGGCGGTGCTCTACGCTGCCCCTTATGCGGCGCAATCCGGGGCTGAGGTCACCCTTTTCCACGTGGTGCGCAAATTCTTCCCTGGAGGGATCCCGTTTTTGAACTCGGCGGGGGCGGAAATCGAGGAGGCGCTTAATCAGAACCTGGAACCGAAGATTCAGGGTATGTTTACTGATTACCGGGGCTGCCTGGAGAAAGCGGGCGTGGCCCCTGAGAAAATTAGCGCCAAATGCGCCACGGGCAGCTTCAGCCGGGCTGCCAGTATTCTGACGGTAGCCAGGGAGGGAAACTACGGCACCATTATTCTGGGCAGGAGGGGCATATCGGCAGTACGCGAATTCATTCTGGGCCGGGTAACCACCAAGGTGTTGAATGGGGCCGAAGGCCTGGACGTCTGGATAGTCCCCTGAAGGCCGGGGAGTGCGCTGGCCCCATAGGGTAGTGTTTCAGGAAAACCTTGAAAAAAGAACCGTTTTATTCCCTCCCCCTTGAGGGAGCGACACCGGGTGCAGGTGATTATTTGTTCTGTTATCTCAAAAAGTTACCACCATCCCCCCAACCCCCTCCCCTCTCAGGGAGGGCGAGGGTTGGAGGCAAGAATTATTAAAGCTATTCCCGAAACGTGAGGATAGCCATCAGGGAGCTGAGCAATGAACTTTGACCAGAGATTCGAAAAGGTGAGGGCATTGATCGAGGCGCTGGGCCTGCGGCGGGAGCAGATGATCGCCCAGGCTGCCCTGGATCTCCAGTTTGCCGCCAAGGACACCTCCCATGAGGTCGATCTGACCATCGACCGGTTGGGCTACTTTCTCGAGGTCCGGGAAGCCTTAAATTCCAGGAGACCTTTGGGGGGGCCGGACTCCTGGGTGGCCGTGGCGCTCTCTTATAACGGCAGCGCCTGGTTGAACCTGGTGATCACCGCAGCCTATATGGCAGGAAATAAGGTCCTGGTGAAGCTCTCCTCCAAGGGGTCCGGGCTCTCGAGCCTGATGGAGGAAATTTATCGGCCTATCTTTGGAGACGCCGTCAGGTTCTACCGGGACCGGAGCCAGAACTTCATGGAGGAAACGCTAAAAAACCCCCAGATCTCCGGGATGGTCTTTTTCGGGTTCGACCAGCACGTGCTCCCCTACCAGGAATCCTTCCGCCAGAGCGGCAAGAAGTTCATTTTTGAAGGACCGGGATCAGATCCGTTCATCGTCTTTCCCGACGCCGATCTCTCGACAGCCCTGGCCGATCTGATGGCCGCCAAGTTTGCCTATTCCGGGCAGACTTGCACAGCGCCCAAGAGGATTTTCATCCACGAGGCCATCTACGAGCAATTCCTAAAAATGATCGCCTCAAAACTTCAGGGCCTCCGGGTGGGCGATCCGAGAGACCCTGGCGTGCAGGTGACCCCGCTGGGCAGCGATCTCGCCGTGGCCGGGATCAAGGCGGCCCTGTCCGAGGCGGCGGCCCGGGGCGCGGCAGTCCTGGTGGGAGGCAAAATCGAGGGGAACCTGGTCTATCCCACGTTGATCCGGGATGCCACCGATGATCTGCTGGGCCTGAAAAACGAGATCTTCGGCCCGGTGTTATTCACCAGCAGTTTCTCCGAGCGGGAGGTCGTGGTGGCCCGGGCCCGGAATCACCAATATGGCCTCAGGGCCGCGGTATATGGCGGTGAAGAGGCGGCGCTCACCGCCGCGGCCTTGAGGGGCGAGAAATACTGCCACCCGGTGCCTGATTACACCTTCGGCAAATTCGGCACGGTCTCACTGAACGAACCCCGGGCTGAGTCCTGGCGCGGGGCCCTGGTGACCAAGGCGGTGGGCGGCTACGGCTACTCCGGCTGGATCTGGGAGACGGTGGACGGGCGCTTCCAGATCAAGCAAGGCCCCAAACTGATCCACCTGGAGACGTCCCTGCCGGCTTAGGCGGATTTCCCTGAACTCCCGGCGCCTGCTCCCCAACATGGAACTATTTGGGTCCCCGGAGGGCAGACATGCCAAGTTTCCAATAAAATAAGCAGTTATATTGACATATCAGATATTGTCTTACCGGTTTACCGGCAAGGTAAGAACGGGCGTTGTTTGTTTCGCCCCGGTCTCAATCATGGTAAAGATTCCCATCATGTAGGATAGGATTTCTTTGGATTTGAACTCGGAGTCGGGGACATAGTACCAGTAGCCCTTATAGCTAACCGCCGCAAATTGATCTGGCTTTCCCAAGAGGCCGGGTAAGGATGGCCCCTCAGGACGAGATACGATTAGGGATGGAATAACAGAATCAGGATTGGTATACCATGGTTTTTCATACCATGGTATTTCCGGCTCAACTATCCACTTTTTTTGAGTTTCTGGTTCGTGAATAAATCGGCTGAGCACAAGGAGTACCTGGAATAGCGAGCGGGGCTGTATGTAAATTATTCCATCTTGATCGGAGGTACTTTTTTCGGATGCGGCGAGCGGACTGCCGGTAATTATTTTAAATTTTAAGCTTTTCTTTAACATTAACTTGGAAATTAACTCGGGTGGCTTTATTCCATCGATATCGATATCGTTGAATAGCTTTGTTAAGAAGTCTTTTAAGATAAGTCTATCCTTTTCAGCTTTTTGACTCTTACCCTGCGGATTGTCAACGATTAAAAAAGAAGCCTCAGTACTCTTTTTTTCATTTGTGGTGTTATCGTTTTGTTTTTTTACGAGATTGGAAGTAAATGTTGCAAGATTGCCAGCGGCCTCTTCCCATTTATCGTTGGGCTTAGTTGCAGTGGATGCCTTTTTATCTTTGTCGTTAGTTTGATCCCCATCCTTTTTGGCTTTTTTATCTGGTTTTTGCTTAGTTAGAATGGGTGGAGTGTTATCATCAGGTTTAGCTGGTGTCCGAGCAGTGGGAGTTGTGTTATCCGGGTTTAGAAAAACGAGGTGGATGACTTTATCACGCGTGAGATTATGCCAGTCATTAGCGAGATCACCGAAGTCCGGATTGATCCCTGAAAAAACATCATTGCGCTGGTAGTTTATATCTTTAATACAGTAAGGAAGGACGAGAGTGGCATCCCAGCTGTTATCTAATGAATGAAGAAGGTTATTAAGATCCAGAGGGTTGATGATATAGGTCTTGATCACGTCACCTGACAACGGAGCGTAGGTGATAGTGGGGTTGCTGACACGAGAAAAATTTCCATTGAGGCTAAAGGTATTACCAGGAATTACAAAGGGTGCCTGCGTAGATGCTATGGTTTCCCCGGTCGGCGCCTTGGTGGTTACCACACTCGGCCCCACCTGGTTGAATTGCCAACCTAAACCATAACCGGCGCTGCCACCCAACGTTAATGTATAACCTTGGGAGATGCTGTTAACATCGAGAAAGGTGGGGGCGTCAGCGTAATGCATTTTGACGATGTTATAAAGAAGCTGATCCTTCCAGGAGTTGCTAAGGGCTTCAGAATACGCTGTACGGTCAATGTCGAGATTGCGGGCGCCTATGCCCCGGGCGCAACCGATGGCGGTCATGGCGATCAACAGCAGGACGATAGATAATCTTGACATATGCCCTCCTGGCGTGGAAGTGACAGGCAGTTGGGAAGCGCGGCAACTCCTTTCGAATTTAAAAAAAAGCCAGATTACCTTTTGACCTCCAGGCAATCCGGCTCTTCCCTCAGATGCTCTCCTTCCGGTGAGAGCCCAAACTTTCTTCCCTGAAATATGCCGGGTTTGGCTCTTCCAGTGCGGTTTCTGTTATATAAATTGTAAATTAAAGGTTACCCTTAAGTCAATACTAATACATTATGTATATACATAATTACATTAACAACAAATCATTTATAAGTCATGAGCCGTACCCCAAAATACTTGCCCAGTCCGTTAGATATTTTCCAAATTGACATCAATAAAACCAATCCTTATATTCGACTCAACACCTCAATAACTTGGCTGACTACCCAGAAAGGCGAATCTCTCTTAGGTTCACTCGGAGGAGGCCATGTCCAATCCAGTTTCAGCAGACAAGCCGCTGCCCTTATACCAGATCCTGGAAGAGGAGTACAACAGGCTTGACGACAAGCTTCACCCTCAATATCAAGAGTGCAAGAAAAAAATCATCAATAAGCACTGCCAGGAAGACGAGCCGGCACGCAGCAAAAATATCAATCGGGAACTTGTTGCTGAGATTTATAAACTCATCCACGCCCTGCCACCAGAGAAGGCGCCTTCCGCATTATGCCTGTCAGGCGGGGGAATCCGAAGTGCAACCTTTGCGCTGGGGATCATCCAGGGGCTGGCCCGCTCTGGCTTACTGAAAAACTTCGATTATCTGTCTACCGTTTCTGGTGGCGGCTATATCGGCAGCTGGCTCACGGCGTGGATTTACCATCACTGGCAAAGTCTGGGGGATAAACCCGCCGACCGTGAGACAAGTTTGAAAGAAGTCGAGGAAGCATTACTGGAAAACCCAACTAAGGATCCATTGGAACCGGAGCCCCATGAGATTCGCCATCTGCGCGCTTACAGCCATTACCTTAATCCTAGCGCAGGCTTCCTCTCGGCAGACACTTGGACCTTAGTGGGGACGTTTTTGAGGAACCTGTTGATCAACTGGACCGTCCTCATTCCATTGCTTGTCGCAGCGATTATGATTCCCAGACTTTGGGTTCCAGTCGTTAAGATGGCGGCCGTACCCGTATGGCTGCAATGGCTTGCGTTGGTCCTCAGTCTACTGTCGGGCGCACTGGCAATCATCTATATGGGAGTCAATCGACCGGGTTCGACAGAACCTCCAAAGTTTTGGAAAGACCGCAGGGACCAAGGAGGTTTTTTGCGGTGGTGCCTGTTGCCGCTGATAGTCTCTGGCGTCTGTTTAACCACCTATTGGGCCTGGTTCTCCCACCTTCAAGCCGTCCCGGATTTCACTTTTTTAGGTTCCCATAGGTACCACACTTATTCCGTTTTTATTATATTTGGCCTTATTCTTCACATTCTGGGTTGGTTGGGATATTCATTTTGGCTGGGGAAAATGAGGAAGGGAGAATTCTGGGTCGTTGCGGCTTCCGGTTTTCTCGGAGGCTGGTTGGCATGGCTGGCCGCCAAGATAATCCTGCCGGAATCCATTCCAGGAATCTACGTCTGCTTGGCATTGCCCCTCTTTCTATCGGCTTTTTTACTCGCGGCGACGCTGTTCGTAGGGCTCATCAGCCGCGTTACTGACGATGAGGATCGCGAGTTTTGGGCCCGGGCTGGCTCCTGGGTGTTAATCGTGATTGTGTCCTGGAGTGGCATAAGCTCCTTGGTGATTTTTGGGCCGCTGGCCCTTTTGAAGAGTCCCCTGATTCTCGGTTTCTTTGGGGGGGCCTCCGGCCTTATCAGCACCATCCTTGGCTGGAGCGCCAAGACGGCCGCATCGAAGGAGCAACCCCAAACCAGTACCTATCAAACTTTTCTGGTAAATAAGGGCATGGTTCTGGCTGCGTTCGTGTTTATTCTGATTTTGGTCGCCTCGTTTTCAGTGGGAACCAGCTGGCTCATAAAATATCTGTCAGGCCACAATTTCATCGAGGCCTCATTCCCACCTCTAAGCTATCCCAACTCCTGGTATTATCTCAAGTTAGACCACCCACCCTCCTGGAGTGAACTCCACCTGATGATCATCAATTCTATGCCTTTATGGCTTGGGATCGTAATTTGTCTCTCGTCTGCTTTTATTGGCCTATTTATGTCATGGTTCATGAATATCAATAAGATCTCCCTTCATGCCATGTACCGCAATCGCCTGGTGCGGGCATTTTTAGGAGCGTCGCGAGCGGATAGAAACCCGAATCCATTCACCGGGTTTGACCCCGAGGACAATATTGAGATGTGGGAGCTTTTGCCCCAGAAGAATTCTGAGGCCGTTGCTCAGAGAAATAAGCTGCTGCCCATTGTGAATATCACCCTTAATCTGGTCCATGGTCATGATCTCGCCTGGCAGCAACGGAAAGCCGAGTCCTTTACCGCCTCGCCACTGCATTGCGGAACCTATCGTCTCGGATACCGTTATTCCAGGGAATATGGCAAGTATACACGCTGGTACCCGCCCAAGTATACACGCTGGTACCCGCCTATAGCTGATAAGGATTCTACGCAGAATGGCGGCCACAAGGATTATGCGATTACTCTCGGAACCGCGATGACCATCTCCGGGGCGGCGGTCAGCCCCAACATGGGGTATCATTCGTCTCCGGTGATCAGTTTCCTCCTCACGTGGTTCAACGTGCGGCTCGGGGCCTGGTTGGGCAATCCCGGTCCGGCAGGCGATGATTACTACCGGCTCTCTCAGCCTAGATTGGGGATAGGTTCAATACTCGCGGACGCCTTCGGGCTTACTGATGAAACGAAACCCTATGTGTATCTCTCGGACGGCGGCCATTTTGAAAATCTGGGCCTGTATGAAATGGTGCTCCGCCGTTGCCGCTTCATCGTGGTGAGCGATGCGAGTTGCGATCCGGATTATAAGTTTGAGGACCTGGGCAACGCCATTCACAAGATCAGGGTCGACCTTGGCATTCCCATCGAGTTCCAGGACGGAATCCATATTTACCCGTGGAGTAACCAAGAGCAAAAGAACACGAGGAAGAATTGCGCCATCGGCACCATTCAGTATTCAGTCATGGACAGTACGGGTCAGGATGGCGTTTTGATCTACATCAAACCTGCCATTTGCGGGGATGAGCCGGTGGATGTCCTTAATTACAGTAAGGCCAGCCATGGGTTTCCTCATGAAACCACGGGCGACCAGTTCTTTAATGAGACACAGTTTGAGAGTTACCGAATGCTGGGTCTGCATACAATTGAAGCAATGTCTCATTGTCCGGCATCAACATTCGAGGACTTCGAAAAGCAGGTTCGGGACTACTTGAAAAAGCCATGATAAAATTTTAGGATTTTCTGAGCGGGGTCCTCAGTCTAAAGCGATGAAGCTTCCGGCAAGATAATACCGCCGCGGTTACTGGCACAGCGCGAGCACTATTGTGTAGAGGCAGGTTTGAAACCCTCCCCTACGGGCGCGCCTTAACGGGCCGCTTCCTTCCTCCCCTCTCAAATTAGGCTAAGGTTTTTTCTCCGCCGCCGCTTCTTTTAGCGCGGCCGCCGGCGGCGCCTGTTCCCAGCCCCCGCCCAGGGGCTTGTAGTGGGCGATGGTAAAACGGATTCCCGGGGGACTATTTAACCGGAGTGGAGCCCGATTTTAAATCGGCTGATGTGCGTCCTTCGTGGTGGGGCAGGTCTTTAGGAGGGTTGTCTCCAGGGGAGGAAATCTGGTAAAGGGGAAGTTCCACCGCGAAGGTGGTCCCGCGGGCGCCCGTTTCCTTTACCCAGATACGTCCCTGGTTTTCTTTGATGATGCCGTAAGCAGTGCTCAAGCCCAGCCCCGTCCCTTTTCCCGGCGCCTTGGTGGTAAAAAACGGGTCGAAGATCACGGGCAGGTCCTTCTCCGGAATACCCGGTCCCGTATCGGCAACCTCGATATAAGCTTTTCCCGCGGGCTTGTCGCGATACGTCCGCAGCGTCATGGTTCCTTTATGGTTCATGGCGTCCACGGCATTCAAAACGAGATTGACAATCACCTGGCCCAGTTGATCCCTATCGCCCTTGATGAGCATGATATCGTCTGATAGCTCTATTTTGATCTGGATACCCATGAAAAACTTGGGGTCGCGGATAAGATCCAGGCTGTGCTGCAGAAGAGTATTGACATGGAGGATTTCCTCGCCGTGGGTTTCCTGCCTGCTATAGGTAAGGAGATTCTTGATAATTTTGCCGCACCTCCTGGCATCCTCATAGATGCACGTCAGACTGCGCCGCCGGGAATCATCCTCATCCAGGGTCTTCACTAACATGTCGGCGTAGAAAATAATGCCGGTCAGGGGATTATTGATCTCGTGAGCGACCCCGGCGGCCAGCTGGCCCAGGGAAGCCATTTTTTCCGCCCTGGTGATCCTTCTTTGCATCTCCTGCATCGATTGCTCCTGTTTGAGCTTCTCTCTCAGGTCATTAAACAACCCGACGGTGGCGGCCTCCTTATCGCCCTCATAAATGATGGCGGCAGTAAGCTCGACCGGGATCTCTTCACCTCGAGCATCGACAATGGTGGCCCGGCTCAGGGGCAGCTTGCCTTTGCCCCCCATCCTTTCGTCCCTCAATATTTTCATTATCTCCTTGGCCTGCCCCGGGGGATAAAGGTCTTGGGTGGTTAATTCCGCCTGGGCCTCTGCCCGCGAGTATCCTGTGAGTTCCTCGGCCGCGGGGTTCATGGTCATAATTTTGCCCCGTTTATCCGCGGCGATTATGGCAGTGGTGCAACTCTGGATAAGCTTTTGGGTGAAGTCCTTGATTCCCGAGAGTTCCCGCTCGAGCATCTTTAATTGGGTGACATCATGGATACATTCCATTACATAGAGAACCTCGCCGTCCTCATCGAGGATCGGCGAGAAAACCCGGTTATCCCATTTCTCTATACCAGCATGGGTGGTCACATATTCCAGGACGGAATGTCCCTGACGGTCCGCCAGAACCTGAGTGATGGGACAGATTTTCAGCGGACAGGGCTCCACTGAGTGGTAGAAGAAATCGTGACAGGTTTTCCCGACTATTTCCTTTTTAGCGGACCTGAACTTCTCCAGGAATTTAGTGTTCACGTCCACTACGATCCTGTCGGGTTTCAAGATCAGGGTAGGAATAGACAGGCAGTCGAAAAGTCTATTCTTCCAGACGTCCGGAGTTTTCATTTTGGTCTCTTACCGCGCCCGCTCCGTTGAAGCTCAACCTTGGGGGCCATCGGTCCTGTTAGGAGCAGCTTTCAGGTGGTAATGTTTAATCTTGCTGTGGAGCGTCACCCGGCTGATTTCAAGGGCCTCCGCGGCCTTGGAGATGTTCCAGCCATGGAGCGTGAGAATCCGCTCTATATGCTGTTTCTCGCTCTCTCTTAACGATTGCGGGGAATCCTGGGCTGAGTACCTGAAGAGAAAGGCAAAATCATCTTTGGTAAGATAGCGCCCCTGGGCCAGCACGACGGCGCGTTCTACGGCATTTTCCAACTCACGGACGTTGCCGGGCCAAGGATAATTCTTAAGAGAACTTATGGCTTGCGGATTTATGCCGGCCACCGGTTTATTGGTTTCTTTGCGGATGCGTTCCAGAAAGTGTTGCGCCAAGACGGGAATATCATCGACGCGAGCCTGAAGAGGCGGAATTTCAAGCTCGATGACATTCAACCGGTAATAGAAATCCTGGCGGAAGGCGCCGCGCTCAATTTCCTTGGCAAGATCCCTATGCGTGGCGCAGATGAGGCGAAACTCCACCGGAATAGCCTCATTGCCGCCGACCCGGTGGAAGGTCTTTTCCTCTAGAACCCGAAGAAGATCGATTTGCATCTTTAGAGGGATTTCACCGATTTCATCCAAAAAGAGGGTCCCTCCCTGAGCCATCTCCAGCCGCCCCTTTTTGGCCCTTCTGGCCCCGGTAAACGCGCCACTCTCGTGCCCGAACAACTCGCTTTCGAGGAGTGTCTCGGTAAAGGCCCCGCAATTTATGGGGATGAAGGGCCCGAGACGGCGCTCACTGGTAGCATGTATGGCTTTCGCCACCAGTTCCTTTCCGGTTCCCGTTTCACCTCGTAAGAGAACCGGTGAGTCGAAAGCCGCCACCTGTTCGATGAGTTTAAATAGTTGTTGCATGCAACTCGAGGGGCCGATCAAATCCTCACAGTGCGCCCGTCGGGCCACCTGCTCCCGCAGTTCTTCATTTTCATCGAGAATCTTTCTTTGTTGCAGGAGTCTTTCCAGCAAGCAGGCCAAGTCCCCAGGTTCGAAGGGCTTGGTGAGATAATCGCAAGCTCCGCGTTTCATGGCGTCAACCGCAGTTTCAATCGACCCATACGCGGTAATCATGACCACCATTGAATGGGGGCAGTTGGTTCTGATGTTATCCAACACCTCCAAACCGTTCACGTCGGGCATTTTAATGTCGAGGAAAATGAAATCGTAGTCCTTAATGGCCAGCATATCGAGGGCAGTTCGGCCTCCCGCGGCGCCTTCCACATCGTAGCCGCTCATTTTGAACCAGTCCACCAGGGATTCCCGGACAATCTTTTCATCATCAACAACCAGTATCTTCCATCTTCCGCTCATAAATATCTCTCTTTGAGGAGGTTGGCCGGACCTTGCGGAAAACGAACCCCAGGGCTTTTAACCGCCCATGGAGCAACCCCGCAATATTGAATGAGAATCAACCCTAAGGCCACCCCCATGGCCTGTGGCTACCTTACGCTCAAAAACCTTGCAAAATCAATACCAGGGAAAGGGTCAGCTCCATGGAGAGCTCCATCGGCCCGTCGTCCATAGGCCTCCCCGCCAAAATTATAACCCAAAATACTTTGGGGTGTACAGTTTCTTAACAATACTGGTTAGAACTTTTACACTCAGATGAAACCCGCCTAATAAAAGGACTTGAGGGTGCCTGCCGGGAAAGCCTTAAAGAAGATTTACAATCGTAATGTCTTAAAAAATCGTCAAGGAAAGTTTCTAAAATGTAGTTTCATAGAATTATCATATGGTTGCGAATTCAAAGTGCAGATCTCCCTGTCAATAATTACTCGCTTAGCGCCTGGCATGAATATTGTAAGTCAGTATCGCAACAAACATTTCCATCGTTACTAGACAACCTCAGGACGCCATTTTACCCGGTGTCCGCAGTGAAGGAGGCACGTTATGAAAACCAAAAGCGAACCGAAAGGCCAGGGAGTCCGGGTTTTTTCCATGAGCGAGAACCAGTGCATCTGGATGAAGGCCGGAGTGGTAAATTTCAAAATTTGTGAAAATGCCTTTGATTGCACTTCCTGTGCCTTTGATAAGGGAATGAGCAAAAAGATGGCTCAAAAACCAACTGACCTGGTCAGTTGGAAAGAGGTCATGAATCAACCGAAGTTAAATAAGGAATGCCGGCACATGCTGACGGGCCGCGTGATCTTTCATTTGTGCCCCCACAACTTCGAATGTAAAGACTGTGCCTACGATCAGCAATTATATGAATACGACCTGCTTCTCTCAGAAGAGGACCTGTCAGACCAGGCCGGGACCCAGACTAAAAAGGTTGCCGGCTTTATGGTTGCCGATGACTACTACTACCACCAAGGGCACGCTTGGGCCCGGATTGAACATGGAGGTTTCGTACGCCTGGGTATCGATGATTTTGCCTGGAGGCTGCTCGGCCGGTCAACCGGGATCTCCCTTCCCACCATCGGCTCCAAGCTAAAGCCCGGCGAGATAGGTTGGTCCATCAAGAGAGAGGAGCATACCGCACAAGTGCTCTCGCCCATGAGCGGCATCGTTATGGTAACCAATCAAAACGCTTTGCGGCACCCTGAGCTGGCCAAGCAAGACCCTTACGGCCAGGGCTGGCTGGTGGTCATTGATCCGCTTAGCGGCCTGAGAGGCAAGACCAGACGCCTGCTGTTCGAACAGAATGCCGTTTCCTGGCTCAATGCCGAGGCCAAGAAGCTGGAAGCAATGGTGATGGATGTCTATGGGGTCCCGCTGGCCGCGACCGGTGGTGAAATAGTCGATGATATCTACGGGAACCTCAATCATCTTAAGTGGGAAGACCTCGTCCAGACGTTTCTTCATACTTAAATCCTGCCGGGAATGACGGGCGCTGCGGGTACGGGCAGCTATTTGTGTAGGGTCCTTATGACTTGGCGCAGCAGGAAATTGCACCGCTCACAAAAAAAGATGTCCAACAGGTCGAGATGGCGGAGCCCGGGACTATATCCCATGAGGCATTTGGGGGTCTCGCAATGGTACAGGGAAAAAGTGTGAGCAATCTCGTGGAGGGCGATCTTGGCCAGTCGTTCATAATAGACGCCCTCCGGAGCCATGATGCCGCCTTCCAGGTGCTTTAAGCGGAAATCGGAGACAATGGCAAGGCTTAGCCCCAACTCCGCCTGACCGAAGACAAAGGTTAGGATGGGAGTGCAAAGGTCCACGTCCGTGACGGCAAGAACGCGCGAGTGTTGTGGAAAGGAAAATCGGGCCAGATAATTCAGGACGTGTCCGGCATCATATTGATTTCGATGGTGTTGGAACGCTTCTTCCGGGATGGCCATCGCAGGCAGCATCTCCACGGGAGCCTCCAACAGCGCTTGCATGTTCGCGGCTATCACTCGGAGCGCCGTCTGCGGCATCCGGCCCATCTTGATCAAGCCGATGGAGAGGACAGGCGGTTTTGGGCGTGGCTGCGTCGGCATATCAAGTAACTACATTGAGCGATTCCTAGAGATGGTCTCACATTTTGAGAGAGAGTGTAAGATTTTTGATATACCGCACTGAAAATTGGCCGAACACAACTGTGTGGGGGCGGTGAAACCCGATTGCATCCTGCTTTCCCGCCCTACAAGCCGCGCCTTAAGGGGCCGCCTGTGCTCCCCTCTAGATTCAGCGCTAAGGTTTTTTGGCCGCCGCCGCTTCTTTTAGCGCGGCGACCGGCGGCGCCTGTTCCCAGCCCCCGCCCAGGGCCTTGTAGAGGGCGATGACGTCGGTGGAGATGTTAGTGTCGCTCTGCACCAGGGCGTTTTCGGCGGCGTAGAGGGCGTTCTGGGCCACCAGCACGTTAAGGAATTCGAGCAGCCCCTCCGTGTAGAGCTGCAACGACAGGCCAAAGGCTTTACTGTTAGCGGTGACGGAATTTTGGAGCGACTTGTAGTGTTCCTGCTCCTTGGAAAAGGCAATCAGCGCATTTTCCACATCCTGGAAGGCGCCCAACACGGTCTGGCGATAGGTGATGAAGGCCTGATCCCGAAGCGCTTCCTGCACCTTGATATTCGATAAGACCGCCCCTCCCTGAAAAATCGGCCATGTCACCGAGGGGCCGACGGAGGCGGTGCGGCCGGCAACCGTCCACCAGGTATTCAGCAGGTTGCTCTGCCAGCTCATGGAGCCGGTCAGAGAAAACTGGGGGAAAAGATCTGCGGTGGCGACCCCGATCTGCGCCGTGGCGGCGTGCAATTGGGCCTCGGCCTGGCGGATGTCGGGACGGCGGCGCAGCAGTTCGGACGGGAGCCCCGCGGGAATCTCGGCCGGTACGCCGGGGATGCCGCCCGTCGGGGACAACTCCTTCAGCAGGTCCGCGGGAGGCCGGGCCAGCAGTATGCTCAAGGCGTAGATCGATTGCCTGGCGGAGGTTTCGAACACTGGAATCTGCGCTTCCGTGGTGGCGACACTGGCCTCGGCGTTTGCGACGTCCAGGGCGCTCGCAAACCCTGCCCCCATTTTCTGGCGGGTGATCAGCGCCGTGTTTTGCATGGCTATCAGATTTTTGCGGGCGATGGCTATCTGCTGTTGATAACCGCGCAGTTGCACATAGTCCAGCGCCACCTCGGCGGCGATGGTGACCTGCACGTTGCTGATGTTTTCGACGGCGGCCTGGACATTGGCGGTGGCCGATTCGACATTGCGGCGCTGCCCCCCGAACACGTCGAGCTCCCACAGGGCATCGAAGCCTGCCATATAGAGATTCGGGCTCGCGCCCGCGGCAGGCGCCGTACCCTTGGAGGTTGAGGTGACGCCGGAGGTGGTTTCCCGCAGATATTCGGCATTTCCGGTGAGCGTGGGCCACAGACCGGCAACGGCGATGCCGCGGGCGGCTCTCGCCTGCCGCAGATTGGCCACGGCCAGTTCCAGGCTGAGGTTCGTTTTCAGAGCATCTTCCACCAATTGCGTCAACGTCGGATCATGGAAGCGTTTCCACCATTGGGCCACATCGGCCGGTCGCTCGGTGGCCACGGAAGTTGGCCGCGGCGCCTTCGCCGCCTCTACGCCGGCCCAATCCGCGGGGGCCTCCGAATGCGGCGCCTGATAATCGGGCCCCACCATGCAGCCGTTTAGCGGCAACAGCAGGAAACCGCAGACTGCCAGCAGGGCCGGTATGAAAAACAGGGGCCGGTTCGTCTTCATGAGCACGATTTACTCATAGCGCAGCGCCTCGATGGGATCGAGCCGGGAGGCCTTGTAGGCCGGGTAAAAGCCAAAGGCGATGCCGACGCTGGCCGAAACGACTACGGCGGCGACGATCGCTCCCACCGAAACCGCCGTCGGCCAGCCCAACACCAGAGATACGACGTAGGAACTGCTGCGCCCCAACAGGATGCCCATGGTCCCGCCCAGCAGGCAGAGCAGGACGGCCTCGGTCAAAAATTGGCGCATAATGTCGCCCGGCTCCGCACCCACCGCCATGCGCAACCCGATCTCCCGGGTCCGTTCGGTCACGGAAACGAGCATGATGTTCATAATGCCGATGCCGCCCACCAACAGGGAAATCATGGCCACGCACAGGAGCAGTTTGGTCATCATCTCCGCGGTCGAACTCATCGTCTTGGTAATCTCGGTCATGTCGCGAATGATGAAATCATCCGGATCGCTGTCTCGCAGGCGGTGCCGCTGCCGGAGCAAGTCGCTGATCTGCTGGATGGCCGGGGCAATCTGATCGGCGGCCGGCGCCGCGGTCAGGATTTGATCGACGTTGGCGAAGCGAGTCTGTTGCTGGGTGTCGGTCTGTTCCGTGGTCGATGGCACCGAATAAAGATTTTGCGCCGTCTCCGGATATATGGTGTTAAGCGTATTGGTTTCGGCGGTGCTGGCGACGCTTATGGAACTCTGGTTGCCCGCGGACAGCGTGGCGGCGACCACCCGATATTTGATCGTCGTCCAGGGGGCCAGAAGGATATCGTCCTGGTCCAGGCCCATGAGATTGGCGCCTTTCTTGTGCAAGACGCCGATGACCTTGAAATCGACGTTCTTGATGCGCACATGCTTGCCGATGGGCGACTGGCCGCCAAAAAGCTCTTTGACGACCGTCAGGCCGATCAGGCACACTTTGCTCATGTTCAGGACTTCATGGTCGGTAAAGGCTTCCCCTTCCGCCATGTCGGTCCAATCGCGGATATCGAGAAATGAAGGCGCGGTGCCATAGACGTAAGTGGGCACCCAGTTTTGATTGCCGTACACCACCTGGGCGCGGGCGCGCACGATGGGCGCCGCGTAGGCCACGGACGGGCATTCCTTCAGGATCGCCTCGACGTCCTCCGGGGTCAACGTCATCATGGCGCCGGAGCCGGTATTGACGCCTGCGATGTTCATGGCCCCCGGCAGGATCACCACCGTGTTGGCGCCCATGCTGGCCATGGTGCGCCGGATGGCCTCCTTGGCCCCATTGCCGATCTCCATCATGGTGATCACCGCGGCCACGCCGATGATAATGCCGAGGGTCGTCAAGGCCGCCCGCATGATATTGTGGCGCAAGGCCAGAGAGGCCATCTTCAACGTGCGGACAATCTTCAAGAGGCGCCTCCCGCACTTGCAGGCGTGCCGCCACCCTCGATCAGGCCGTCCTTGATGCGGATGATCCGTTGCGCATGTTGAGCGACGCCGGGATCATGGGTCACCATGACCAGCGTGATGCGGTCCACCTGGTTAAGCTGCTGAAATGTCGCAAGGATCTCTTCGCTGGTGCGGGAGTCGAGATTGCCGGTGGGCTCGTCGGCGAACAGCACCTGCGGGTGATTGATCAGGGAACGGGCAATGGCCACCCGCTGCTGTTCACCTCCCGAGAGTTGCGACGGCCGGTGATGCAGGCGGCCCGCTAGCCCGACTTTTTCGAGCAAGGCGGCGGCGCGCTGTTCCATCTCCTCTTCGCTGAGGTTATCCCGGCAATACATGAGCGGCATCAGGACGTTTTCAAAGGCCGTCATCCGCGGCAGCAGGTTGAAACTCTGAAAGACAAAACCGATCATGCGGTTACGCAAACGGGCGCGCTCCGTGGGCGTCAGCCCCGAGATTTCCCGGCCGTCGAGGCAGTATGAACCCGAGGTCGGGCGATCGAGGCAACCCATGATGTTCATCAGGGTGGTCTTGCCGGAACCGCTGGTCCCCATCAGCGCCACGAACTCGGAACGGGCGACCCGCTGGGAAATACCTTTGAGCACCGGCACATCCAGTTCCCCCAGGTGGTAGGTCTTGCGGAGGTCGCGGAGTTCGATGAATTCCATATCCGGCATATCAGTTCAGTGTCGCCCGCCGTGCCCGCCAAAATGGAATTGCGGGATGAATGGACTGGCGCTGGCGCTGGGGCTGCCCGCCGCCTCCGGTTTGACTTCGGCGACGACCACCGGCAGGCCCTCGGTCACTTCCTTGCCGGTCACTTCGGTCCAGACGCCGTCCGTCAATCCGATGCGCACATGGATGGGTCGAACGCTATCGCCATGGGGGACCCAAACAGTCCCGCGCGCTGCCGAGGCCCCGTTCCCTCTGGCGCCCCCCTCCTCGTTCCCGAAGGCGCCGGCCCCAGTTTCGGGCAGCGAGCCCGATGCCAAGCCCTTCCGGCCGCCCCGGGGAGCCCAGCGCAGCGCCGCGTTGGGCACCAATAGCACGTTCCGGCGGTGGCCCACTTCGAATTGCAGGTTAGTCGTCAGATAGGGCAGCAGCTTTTCATCGGAGTTGTCGCAGTTGACCTCCACCGTGTAGGTGACCACGTTCTGGGACATGGTGGCATTCAGGCGAATCTTGCCGACAACGCCATGAAAGACCTGATCGCCAAAGGCGTCCACCGTGAAGGTCACCTGCTGGTCGGGGTGAATATTGCCGATGTCGGCTTCGTTGACCGAGGCCCAGACCTGGATGCGCTTGAGGTCGACGGCGATCAGGAAGAGGCTGGGGGTGGTGGTGCTGGAGACGATGGTCTGGCCGATATTGACGCGGCGGTCAACGACCACGCCATTGACCGGCGAGATGATGGTGCAGTAGTCGAGGGTTTCCTGATCCTTTTTCAGGGTGGCGATCGCCTGCGACACGGCCGCGGCCGCCTGCTCCACGCTGGCCAGGGCCAGCGCCACGTTCGCCTTGCCAACCAGGTAGGTGGCCTTGTATTGATCATAAGTGGTCGCCGCCAATGCCTGGGAGGGCCCGAGCTTCTGGGCGCGATTCCAGTCAGCGTCAGCCTCCCACAGTTTGGCCTGCATCTGCAGTACGTTGGCCTTGGCGTTGACCAGATTGGCCCGGGCCTGTTCCAACGCGGCCTTATCGATGGCCACCGCGGCCACATAGAGCGTGTCGTCTATGTGCGCCAGCACACTCCCCTTCTTCACGACCGACCCATAGTCGACCAGTTTGCCGTTGGCGTCCCGGCCGAAGGAAAGAATCATCCCGGCAACCTGGGCGCCGATGTCGATGACTTGCTCCGGCTCTACCGTGCCGGTGGCGCTGATCGTCGCCAGCAGGTCGCCCCGCCTCACCGGGACGGTGCTGAACACGGTGGACCGGCCGCCGCCCTCGAGCCAGTGTCCCAGCAAAAAGAGGATGACAATCAGCCCCACCAGGGATAGAAGCTGGCGGAGCTTGCCGAGCCGTTTCCATTTTTCAATCCAATACTTCATGGCGACGTTGGTGCAACCTCTGAATGGCCTTTCCCGATCCCCATAAAACCAGCCCCGGGAAAAGGGGCGGCATAGAGCGACGAGCAAGGAAGTTTAGGCCCGTCAGGAAAGACAGCCAAAATCCTGTCAATCCGGGCAAAAAATTTCACTACTAATATATCAACCAATTTTCGACCAGATGTCGGCGTTGATGATGCAGACTGCCGAGAATCGCCGGAATCCTGAATGAGATTGAAGATCATCAGGGGCGGGACCGGGGAAGGGAGAGGCCATAAAAAATTCTTTTAAGCAAGTAAGGTGGGATATTGGGTAGGGGCGGGTTCTAAACCCGCCCCTACGGGATGGACCCATGGGTGCGCCCCTAGAAGACCAGTCATACCCCCCCCTCAGCCGGCAGGAAGAGAGTTCCGGCGGCGATAACGGCAGGTGCTTTTTTTTCAGTGGCTTTTGGCAAATATTGGGTTAAAATTTACAATTGATTCGCAAAAATAAGGCGGAACGGAGTTATGAAAACAGCCATTCATCCCCAGCTTCTAAAAACCACGGTGCGCTGCGCTTGTGGCAATGAATTCGTCACCGGTTCCACCCGGGATAAGATCCGGGTGGAGATCTGCTCCAAGTGCCATCCCTTCTTCACCGGCAAGCAGAAACTGGTGGACACCGCCGGCCGGGTGGAACGCTTCCGGCGCAAATACGCGCATCTGCAAAAACCCGCTGCCGAAAAGGCCGAATGAAGCCGGCTGATACCCAACTGGCGGTGGGTGGCCAGGCGGTGCTGGAGGGCGTGATGATGCGCTCCCCCCATGCCCTGGCCATCGCGGTGCGGCGTCCCGACGGCTCCATTTGCCTGAAGGATGAGCCCTACCAGTCTCTGGCGGATCGCTTCCCGGTCTTGAAACGCCCCGGGCTGCGGGGCCCCTTGATCCTTCTGGAGGCCATGGTGACCGGGGTCCAGGCCCTCAGCTTTTCTGCCCAGGCGGCTCTCCAGGAGGAGGAAGACGACGAGTCGCCCCTGGGCTGGGTCGGTATCTCCCTTACCCTGGGAGGCGCCTTCCTGCTGGCCTTCGTTCTCTTCGGCTTTCTGCCCCACTGGCTCAGCGGTATGAGCGGCCGCCTGCTGGGGCGTCCCCTCACCCCGGCGGACCTCTCCTTTCACCTCATCGACGGCTTCATCAAGGCGGTCTTTATCCTGTTATATATCTGGGGCATCTCCTTTTTCCCTGATATCCGCCGGGTCTTCGAATATCACGGCGCCGAACACAAGTCCATCTGCACCTTTGAGTCGGGCCAGCCCCTGGAAGTGGAGTACGCCCGGCGCCACCCCACCGCGCATGCCCGCTGCGGCACCTCCTTCATCCTGGTGGTGCTGCTGGTGAGCATCCTCATCTTCGCCATTTTCTTCCCGCTGTTCCCGGCTTTGACCCACAGAGGCCTGGCCAACAATCTGCTCCAGGTGCTCATCAAGGTGGTCCTGATGCTTCCTATTGCCGCCCTGTCCTATGAAATCATTCGCTGGGGAGGGGAACACCGGGACCATTTCCTGGCCCGCTTCCTGCTCTGGCCGGGGCTGGCCACCCAGCGACTCACCGCCCTGGAACCCGACGATTCCCAATTGCAAGTGGCCCTGGAAGCCTTGAAGGCGGTGGTGGTCCGGGAACAGCTGCCCCAGGCCGTCGGGACCCCGGAGATGGCTTCTCATGCGTGCGCCCAATGTCAACACTGAGCAGTGAGCAGTAAGCAGTGAGCAGTACCACCCCTCCCCTGCCCCCGCGGCCTTACGGCGCCCTTCCCACGGACCTGTTTTGGTAGCCTCAGGCTTTAACCCGCGCTCATCGCGGCGCATTTTTATCAGACGAAACCCCGAGCCCGACGCTGGCAAAACATCTTGACAGCAGCCTGGGGCCAAGATATCAATTTATCGATATGCCCCGGAAAACCTCAGCCCTGCCCCCACTACCCGCCTTCTCGAAGGTTGCGGCGCCCACCACTGCCGGCGCTGACCATGGTCTGAAGGCGGACCCCTTCATCAAGCTGCTGGTGCCCCTGCTGCTGGTAGGGGCTTTCTACATGGCCTACGAATGGGGGTCGCTGGGCGCCTATTGGCACGGGCTCACCAGCCACCCCTCCGGATCCTTGTTGCTGCGCCTGGGCGGCGCCTATACCTTGATGCTGCTGGCCTTGCAAATTTTGCGCACCATTTTTTGGGCCAGCTATCGCCCCTTCCCGCTGGCGGAGGGTCCCTGGCCGACCCTGAGCGTCATCATCCCGGCCTATAACGAAGGCGCCATGGTGGAGCGGGCCGTGGCCCACGTGGCGGCCTCCGACTATCCTGCCGACCGCCTGGAAATCATTTGCATCGACGACGGCTCCACGGATGATACCTGGGAATTCATTCAGGGGGCCTGCCGCCGCTTTCCCCTCCTGGTCAAGACCATCCGCTTCCCGGCCAATCGCGGCAAAAAAGAGGCCTTATGTGCCGGCTTCAACCAGGGCCGCGGGGAGGTCTTCATTACCGTGGACTCCGACAGCCTCATCGAGCCGGAGGCCCTGCGCCACCTGGTTTCCCCCCTGATGGCGGATGAGAAGATGGGCGCGGTGGCCGGCAACGTCAAGGTCTTCAACCGCCACCAGAGCCTGATGGGCAAGATGCAGGGAGTGCGCTTTATCAACCTCGACTACCTCCGGGCCGCCCAATCCTGGTATCGCACCGTGATCTGCACCCCGGGGTCCCTCTCGGCCTACAGGCGCGGCGCCCTCCTGCCAATACTCTCCGCTTGGCGGCGGCAAACCTTTCTGGGGGCACCCTGCCACCACAGCGAGGACCGGGCCCTCACTAATTTTATCCTGCGGGCCGGCTACTATACCTGCTACCAGCGCACCGCGGTGGTCCATACCCTGGTCCCTGAAACCTACCGCGGGGTCTGCAATATGTACCTGCGCTGGGAGCGGGGCAACGTGCGGGAATCGTTCGTCCAACTGAGCTATCTCTTTACCCGCTATCGCACCGGGCATCGCCTCCTGCCAGTGGTTGAATTTTTTCTGAGCCAGCTCGAATATCCTCTGGCGCTTCTCTTCTTCGGCCTCCTCTTAGCCGCCCTCGCGGCTCATCCCGGGTTGATCCTCAATCTCCTGTGGCTGCTGGCGCTCGGTTCTCTCCTGAATTTGATCTATTATCTCTGGCTGGAACGGGACCTCGATTTCGTCTATGGGGTCATCTACAGCTTCTACGCCTTTTTCCTGCTGCAATGGATCTATCCTTACGCCTTCGCCACCGTCCGTGACTGCCATTGGCTGACGCGCTAGCAGCAACGGTAAACCTGATCTTAATTAGTAAGTTCCAGTAGAGATTTCGCGTAAGGACAGGCGCATGAAAATTGAAAAATGGAGCGCAAGCCTTAAGCCAAAGAAGTCCGGGGCACTCCGGAAGCGCCAAAACTCCCTCTCCCCTGTGAGGGGAGAGGGATGGGGTGAGGGGTGGCTACTAATTATTTCCCCCTCACCCTGCCCCCTCCCCCATTGGGGGAGAGGGGAAAAGGCGCGAGAACTCGATAAGTTAATCAAAGAGGGATTCGGACCCAGATTACAACGGCAGATAAGCGAAAACCTTGCCGCACACTACTGAATTACAATGCCATAGATAATCGACTCAATAGGTGGCGTACTCCGGGCCTCACCTAAGAACCTGCCGGGAAGGAGCCCCGCCAGCGTTAGCCTTTTGCGACGATCTTGCTAATAAGTGCTCAAAAATGCTCAAAAAATTATCCCGACCCTCGAAAAGTTAATAATCATTATTAAACTAACGATCTAAGCGTCCGATTGTCTAACCTATTGAAGCGATAATATCTCGCAATTCATCGATAGGCAGGTGATGGACGTGGCCTTTTCCCTGTTCGCCTTCATATCTCTCTCCGGCATCTATGCCCTGGGCTGTTGCGTTTTTTGTCTTTGTGACAGATCACACCGCCGGGGCCAGGTGCTCTACCGGCTCCAGAAGTGATCGCCACCTCGTTAATTCCTTAAGATGCTTCAGGATTGCCCAGGCGGCGCCTGCCAATATCGAGCCGCCGCGGGGCGGCCTGGCCTGGCAAAAATCCACAACCACAGGCCGCACTCGAGATTCCCTTCTCCCCGTTGGCTCCGGGAGTAAGCTGCGACTGCGGCCTTAACGGCAGGAATTGGTGGGCCGTGCCCACCCTACATGGCCAGCCGCTGGCGGCGGTCTGCCGCCTTCAAAGAGATTTCCTTTCTAAAATACCAGCATGGCGAAGGCCCGGGCCAGGAGGGCCAGGCCGGTGGCCAAGGCCAGCGTACTCACCACCGCTACGGCCGCGCCCTTCCAGCCGATCTCCCGGCTAAGGGCGGCGATGGTGGCGGCGCAGGGGATGTAGAAAAGCACGAAGATGGTAAAGGTGAGAAGCTGCACCTTGGTTAGGGCCTGGGTGATGTGGGGGGTGCCCAGGGCCTCGGTGAGCATGATGAGGGATAATTCCTTGCGCATGATCCCGAAGATCAGCGTGACTCCCACCGCCGCCGGCAGCCCCAGGAGGGCGGTGAAGGGAAGGCAGGCTTTATTCACGTAAGGTTCGAGGCCAAAATATTTCAGCAGGCTGAGCACCAGGCTACCCAGGATGAGGATGGGCCAGGCCACCACGATAAATTCCTGCAACCGGTGCCAGCACTTGTGAGCCACGTTAACCCAGGTGGGCATCCGGTATTCGGGGATTTCTATGAGCAGCCCCGGGGAGACCTCCGGCAAAATAATGGTGGACAGCCGCCCCAATATCGCGATGACCACCAGGTTGAAGAGGTAAACCCCCAGGGCCCAATATGGCCCCAGGGCGTAGGCCACCAGGGCGAAGATAATCACCGAACGGGCCGAACACGGGATGAGGATGGCCAGCATGGCCACCACCAACCGGTCCCGGGGGCTCTCCAAAATACGGGTGGACATCACCGAGGGCACGCTGCAGCCATAGCCCAGGATGAAGGGGATGATGGACTTGCCATGGAGGCCCAGGTGGTGCATGAGGTTGTCCATCAGGAAGGCCACCCGGGGGAGATAGCCGCTGTCTTCCATGACCGCCAGGCCGATGAGGAAGGGAACCAGGTAGGGCAGCACGATGGCCACCCCCCCGAAGATGCCCATGAGCAAGCCATCGGCGACGCTGTAGGCCAGGCTCTGGCTCCCCAGCCAGGCGTGCCCCAAAGCCTCCGCCACATCCAGATAAGAGGTGAGATAGTCTTCGAGGTACTGGCCCACATTGAAGACCCCTTGAAAAAAGAGCCCGAGAATTAAGACCAGCAACACATACCCCCAGACGCGGTGGGTGGCGACCCGGTCCAGGCGTTTGCGCCAATCGGGCTTTGCCGCGGCCTTAACCACCGCCACCTGTTCGAAGACATTGGTGGTCAAGGCGTGGCGTTCCGAGGCGATGACCGTCTCCGGGGGGCGGCCGTGGCTGTCAGCCAGGACCTGCTGGTGCTCCCGGACCGCCTCCAGACATTGGGGGTCGCGCCGGGCCGCCTCCTCCATCAGATAAGGGTCATCCTCCAGGAGTTTGATCAACAGAAAACGGCGGGGCAGGTCCAGTACACAGGTGCGCTCGCGGTCCAGGCGGTCGCTGAGGTTGGCGATCTCCTGCTCCACGTCGCTGCTAAAGAGAACCTCGGCCGGCCGCACTCCCCGGTGCCCGGCCTGCACTGCCTCCTCCAGCAGTTCGGTGAGGCCCCGGCCGGCTGAGGCCACGGCGGGCGCCACCGGCACCCCCAAAAGTTCCGAGAGTTTCCCGGCGTCAATGCTGATCCCCTTGCGGTGGGCTTCGTCCATCATGTTCAAGGCCACCACCAGGGGGCGTTCCAGACTCATCAGCTCCAGGGTGAGCTCCAGGCTGCGGCTCAAAAGAGAGGCGTCGATGACGTTGATGATGACGTCGGCCTCCCCGGATAACAGGTAATTCCTCGATACCAGCTCGGCCTCGTCGGTGGAGGTGAGGGAATAGACCCCGGGCAGGTCCACGCAGGTGACGGCCTCGCCCTGGAATACCACCTGGCTGAGGGTATATTTCACCGTGGTGCCCGGAAAGTTAGAGACCGCAGCCTTGTAACCGCTGAAGTAGTTGAAAATGGTGCTTTTGCCGCAGTTGGGCTGTCCTATGAAGGCAATTTTCATTTTTTTCCCATAAATCTAGGGTGGGCACTGCCCCCCATTTCTTTGCTGAAGCTGTTGCAAAAGTAGGTTGCGACAGGCATTAATCGAGGGGGCCAGGGGCAAAGGCCCACTCGCCTCCCCTCAAAAACGATCTCACTTTAAAGCATGAGGGGCCAGCCCCTCGAGGTACGGGTATGAGTCCCCTTGTGCTCAGGAAAATGGTCTATCACAACTGCGACTCAATTGCAAATTAATTTTCCAATCGGCCCATCGCCTTTTCCGCGAAAATCTTGACACTATGATATATTTCTTTATATTTAATAGTTTAATAATCATGGCCAAACCTGGCTCCGCCATGTTAGCCGAACTCTCATGAAGACCCACAAGACCCTGCAAATATCCGTCAAATCCATTCCCGAAACCGGCAAGGAAGTGATTCTTACGCTGGGAAAGGAGTGGTTTGACCGCTGGCGGCAGGAAGATCCCGGCCTGGAGTTCGCCCAGGGGAACATCCGCGGGGCGGTGACCCTGGCCAAACACGGCCAGGACATCCTCATCCGGGGGAGCCTGGAGGGCAGCCTGGGGCTCTCTTGCGGCCGCTGTCTGGAACCTTTCGCCGCCCCGGTGGCCACAGAGTTCGAGCTGCTGCTGCTGCCCGCTCCCGCCAGCGAATCTCCGGATGAGGAAGAACTGTCCGCCCGGGAATTAGACCTGGATGTTTACACCGGAGAGACGGTGGACCTGGAGGCCCTGGTGCGGGAGCAGATCATCCTGCTGGTGCCCCTGAAGCCGCTGTGCCAGGAGGATTGCCGGGGCTTATGCCCTAGCTGCGGGGCCAACCTCAACCGGGAGACCTGTCCCTGCAGGGAAGGAAGCCTTCAGCAATCAGCAATCAGCCATCAGCAAAAGACCAAAGGCTAAAGACTAAAAAGAAAATGATGATAGGCAAAAACTAATTTTGTTCCGCATTTTGCTGAAAGCTGACGGCTGACGGCTGACAGCTATCATAAGGAAGGAAGCCTTCAGCAATCAGCAATCAGCCATCAGCTAAAGGCAAAAAACTAAGAACGAAACCTAAAGAAGGATTGCCAAAAAGAAAAGGCGAAAACGGCGGGTACCGCCCGCCTTATAACTTGATGATGATAGGCTAACACCGATTTTGTTCCTCAAAGTGCTGATGGCTGAAAGCTGACAGCTATAATAAGGAGAATCACCGTGCCTTTACCCAAACGCAGGAAATCCATCGCCAAAAAGAACACGCGCCGGTCTCACGACCATCTGGCGCCGCCTCAGCCATCCAACTGCCCCAAGTGCGGCGAGGCCCGTCTACCCCATCACGCCTGTCCCGCCTGCGGCTTTTATAAGGGACGCCTGGTGGCGCCCAAGAAAGAAGCGGAGTAAGGAGCGCCATGGACTATCTGCTCACCGAGGAGCAACGGATGCTCCAGGATCTGGCTCGCCAGATCGCCAGCGAGCGCATCAAGCCCATCCGGGCCCAACTAGACGAAGAAGAGAGTTTTCCCTGGGACATTTTGGCGGACCTGGCCCAGGCCGACCTCTGCGGCACCGTCATCCCCGAGGCTTACGGCGGCCTGGGGTTGGGTTGCCTGGAGAACTGCCTGGTGCTGGAGGCCCTGTCCGAGGCCTGCGTGGGGGTGGCCACCACCTATGCCGCCAGCTTCCTGGGGGCCTATCCGTTGCTGCTTTTCGGCTCCGAGGCGCAGAAAGCCCGCTATCTGCCCCCCCTGGCCCGGGGTGAGGCCCTGGCCGCCTTCTGCCTCACCGAATCCCAGGCGGGCTCCGACGCCGGGGCCATTGCCGCCACCGCGGTGCGAGACGGCGACACCTACCTCCTCAACGGCACCAAGCAATGGATCACCAACGCCGGGGAGGCGGAGTTTTACACGGTTATCGCCCTCAGCGACCGCAGCAAAGGGGTCCGGGGGGCCAGCGCCTTCGTGGTGGAAAAGAATGATCCCGGCATCTCCTTCGGCAAAAAAGAGAAAAAGATGGGCATCAGGGCCTCGGTCACCCGGGAGGTGATCCTGGAGGATTGCCGCATCCCCGCCGACCGCCTCATCGGCAAAGAGGGCCTGGGCTTCATCGTCACCATGAAGACCCTGGACAACGCCCGCCCCGGCGCCGGGGCGCTGGCGGTGGGCCTGGCCCAGGGCGCCCTGGACGAGGCCGCCTCCTTCGCCAAGGAACGGCACCAGTTCGGGGTCCCCATCTTCTCCTTCCAGGCGGTGCAGCACCTGCTGGCCGACATGGCCACCAAAATCGAGGCGGCCCGGGCCCTGGTCTACGCGGTGGCCCGCTACCTCGACAGCAACCCCAAGGATTACACCAAGGAAGGCGCCATGGCCAAGCTCTTCCCCACCGACATGGCCATGCAGGTGACCGTGGACGCGGTGCAGGTTATGGGCGGCCACGGCTACATGCGGGAATACCCGGTGGAAAAGATGATGCGGGACGCCAAGATCCTCCAGATTTACGAAGGCACCAACCAAATCATGCGGAATATTATCGGGTTGGCGCTGAATAAGGAATACTCGCGGAAGAAATAGGGGTCAGTAGTCAGTAGCCAGTGGTTAGGGATTAGAGATCAGGGATTAGAAAGGCAAAAGGAAATAAGGTAAAAGGTAAAAGGTAAAAACAAAAAGGTAAAAGCAAAGTCGAAGACCGGCTAATTTTTGCCTTTTTACTTTTTACTTTTACCTTTCCTTGGGCACTGCCCACCATTTCCTTTTTCCTTCCGGTTCCTAAAGATGAACTTGGGAACCCAAATATTTCAAGGCTTCGCTTTTCCTGCCATGCGAAGCCTGACTCTCAAAGCCGTTCCCAAGCCGGAGATTGGGAACGAGATAGAGACTGCTCACTGCTCACTGCTGACTGCTCACTGCTCACTTATGAATATCGTCGTCTGCATCAAGCAAGTCCCCGACACCCAGGAAGTGCGCCTGGACCCGGTGACCCATACCCTGAAGCGCGAAGGCGTCAAGGCCATGATCAATCCCTTCGACCTCTACGCCCTGGAGGAGGGGCTCAGGGTCAAGGATTCCCGGGGCGGCCGGGTCACGGTGCTCACCATGGGTCCGCCCCAGGCCGAAGAGGCCCTGCGGCAGGCCTTGGGCTATGGCGCCGACGCCGCGGTGCTTATCAGTGACCGCGCCTTTGCCGGCGCCGACACCTGGGCCACCGCGCTTACCCTCGCCAAGGCCATCGACAAGATGGGCGGAGCCGACCTGATATTTACCGGCAAGCAGGCCATCGACGGCGACACCGCCCAGGTGGGGCCCATGCTGGCCGCTATCCTGGATATTCCTTACGCCTCCTGGGCCCGCAAGCTCAGCTTCGCCGATGATGGAGCCTTGAGGGTGGAGCGCCTCCTGGATCACGGCTACGATGCCGTGGAGGTCAAACTCCCGGCCCTGATCACCGTGGTCAAGGAGATCAACGAGCCGAGGCTCCCCTCCTTCAAGGCCAAATTGAAGGCGAAGAATGAGGCCATCCCGACCTGGGGCCTGGCGGACCTGGAGCTGAGCCCGGAGGCGGCGGGCCTGGCCGGCTCCTTCACCCAGGTGGTGAAGGTCTTTCCGCCGCCGGCCCGGGGCCAATCCGAGGTCTGGACCGGGGACCCCGGAGAGCTGGCCGCCCGCCTCTGGCCGCGGCTCAAAGAGATCTCCAAAGTCGCGGTTTAGGATAACCAAGTTCCCAGCCAATGGAGCGGCGAGCTAAATAATTTCGCATCTTCCGCACGCTGTAAGAGACCGCCAAATTCCCTCCCCCTTGAGGGGGCGACACCGGGTGGGGGTGGCATGGTCTTTGGACTCTTAAGGGCGACAAGTTGCCACCCTCCCCCCAGCCCCCTCCCCTCCCAGGGAGGGGGAATTCGACATGCTTTGCATCACTCAGAATAAGATTTTTGAGCAGACCGGGTTTTTGCAATGGATTCTATTATTAAAAACCAGGAAAGAGGTGACGGATATGGAAAAATGCAATATCAAGGCCTTGGCGGTGGCGATTGGGGCGCTTTGGTCTTTTTCCGTCCTGCTTCTCGGCTGGATGGCCGCATTCGGCTGGGGCAGGGAAATTGTCACTGTCCTTGCTTCGCTTTACCTGGGCTATACCCCCACGTTTCTGGGCGGAATCATTGGAGCGATCTGGGCTTTCATTGACGGCGCCATTGCCGGGGCGATCATCGCCTGGGTCTATAATCTGGTCGCCCAGAAATAAATATTTGAAAATTATTATGATTGCTATCCACTGCTAATGGCGCTGCAAGAACAGTTCGAAAGCCTCGGCAACCGGTTTTTCCGCTGGCGGAGTTACCTGCCGCTCGGCATGGCCCTGGTATTTCTGGCGGCGTTGTTGAGCCGGCCCGGTGCGGCCTCGCCGGGACCCCCCGGCCGGGCCTGGCAAACGGGCTGCCTGCTGGTCTCCCTGGCCGGCCTGGGGCTCCGTTTCTTTACCGTGGGGTTTGCCCCCCGGGGCACCTCGGGCCGCAACACCCAGGGCCAGGTGGCCGAGACCCTGAACACCACCGGGGTCTATTCGCTGGTGCGGAACCCCCTTTACCTGGGCAATTTCTTGATCTGGCTGGGGTTGTCCCTGTTTCTCAAGGTTTGGTGGTGTACCGTAATCATCATTCTCTGCTTCATCTTATTCTATGAAAGGATCATCTTCGCCGAGGAAGCCTTTTTGCGGGAAAGATTTGGAGGCGCTTTCACGGAGTGGACGGCAGGCACCCCGGCTATCATTCCCCGTTTCCGGAACTGGAGGCCGCCGGCGCTCCCCTTTTCCTGGAAATCGGCATTGAGGCGGGAATATTCGTCCTGGTTCGCCACCATCACCTCTTTTACGGTTTTGGCGATTCTGCGGGACAGCCTGCAAAACGGCCGGCTCATTTTAGACCAGAACTGGCTGGTTATTTTCGGCGTCACCCTGGCAGTTTATCTGGCCATCAGGACGCTCAAAAAAAAGACCCAAATCTTAAGAACGGTTGATAGATAGAAGGCATTTAAGGGTGGGGCGGCCGGCCCTGGTGGTGGCACCGGTTTTAACATGTGCCGCTAAGGGCAGGCACGGAGGCCCCTCCCACCACTGAAAACTAAAGACACCAAGTTGAAATAATTCCCCCTCACCCTAACCC
>JBAUPV010000017.1:0-99941 GCA_049580385.1 Desulfobaccales bacterium
CGCTTCATCCGCGGCGGCCGCCAGCAGTGGGGCCGCCAATGATGCCAGCATGAAAACCAGCAGACAGAGAACCAATCGTTTTGATCGCACTTGGTTATTCCTCCCTCAAGAAATTGGTTTTAATGAAAATGAAAAGGGCGCCTTTCACTTGTAGTGAGGGGAAGCAATTGTTGTGCCATGATAAATATATCATAATATCAATATGTTATACTTAAAGACCCTCAATCATATTGTACACTTTTGTAGATTATTAATTTTTGATTTACCTTTTGTGTAATATTAGATCGTTTTAGATTTGGTACTAGCAGATTTTATCAATAGACTATGACACTTATGGTAGACAATTTTGAATGGTTTACTTTGGGGGATTCGACAAAAAAGAAGGCGGCTCGCCTCCAGGGTGAGCCGCCCCCTCGCCTGAACTGGTCGATTCTTGGACGCCGCCCGCTTAAACCGCCTTTTCCCCGGTCTCGCCGGTGCGGATGCGGATAACCTCCGCCACCGGGTAGACAAAGATCTTGCCGTCCCCGATGCGGCCGGTGCGGGCTTCCCTGGTGATCGTGTCCACGATGGCCTGCGCCTTCTCATCCGGCGCCACCACCTCGATCTTCGCCTTGGGGATAAAATCGACCTGGTATTCCAGGCCCCGGTAAACTTCCCGGATGCCCTTTTGCACTCCGAATCCCTTGACTTCGGTGACGGTCATGCCCTGGACGCCCAGGGCGTGCAAGGCCTCTTTTACCGGCTCCAGCTTGAAAGGCTGAATGATGGCCTCGATCTTTTTCATCTTTCCCCCCTTAATTACAGGGCATAGCCCGTTTCCTGATGTTCGCTGAGGTCCAGACCCCTAACTTCTTCATCATCGCTGACCCTGAGACCCATGGTGGCATCCAGGATTTTAAAGAGGATGAAGCTGACGACGAAGGAATAGACCAGGGTAGTCGCCACCGCCACGAACTGGATACCCAACTGCCCGGGATTGCCGAAGAACAGCCCGTTGGCCCCGGCCGGGTTTACCAGTGTAGAGGCGAACAGCCCGGTCGCCAGGGCGCCCACGATCCCTCCGACGCAGTGCACTCCCACCACGTCCAGGGAATCGTCATAGCCCAATTTCGGTTTGGCCAATACCGCCAGGTAGCAGATGACCCCGGCCAGGATGCCGATGATGATGGCGGACATGGGGCCGACGAAGCCAGCGGCGGGTGTAATGGCCACGAGACCCGCCACCGCCCCGGAAGCTGCGCCCAGGGTGGTGGGCTTGCCCCGGTGGATCCATTCCGCCCCGACCCAGGCCAGGGTGGCGGCGGCAGTAGCCAGATGGGTGGCGGTGAAGGCGGAGCTGGCCAGGGCCCCGGCCGCCAGGGCGCTGCCGGCGTTAAACCCGAACCAGCCGAACCACAACAGGGCCGCCCCCAGGATGGTCATGGGCAGGTTGTGGGGGATGAAGGACTCGGTGCCGTCCCCATGGCCGGCGTAACCCTTGCGGGGCCCCATCACCAGGACGGCGGCCAGGGCGGCGATGCCGGCGTTGATGTGCACCACGGTGCCGCCGGCGAAATCGAGGGCCCCCAGGTTCTTCAACCAGCCGCCGTCACCCCAGACCCAGTGGGCGACGGGATCATATACCAGGGTGGCCCATAAGACCATGAAAACCAGGAATGTCTTGAACTTCATGCGCTCGGCAAAGGCGCCGGTGATCAAGGCCGGGGTAATGACGGCAAACATGCACTGGTAGATCATGAAGGTCTGATGGGGAATGGTGGGGGCATAGGCCTTAAAGGGTTCGAAACCCACGCCGTTCAGCCCAACCCAATCGAGGTTGCCGATGAGGTGCCCCACGTCCGGGCCAAAGGCCAGGCTGTAACCGTAGAGGGCCCAGAGGACGCTGATCACCCCCAGCAAAACAAAATTTTGCATGATGGTGCCCAGGACATTCTTTTGGCGCACCATACCCCCGTAAAAGAGCGCCAAACCCGGCGTCATCAGCATCACCAGGGCCGCGGACACCAACATAAAGGCATTGTCACCCGAATTCATGCCACCAATTCCTCCTTTGTCTAAATTTATATTTTCAGGAGCAAATGGCGTGCCACTTTCGGTTGCCAATAGTTTCAACAGTTTCTACAAGTTACCCATTTAAAGGGCGGGATGGTTAACAATTGTGCAAATTTACGATAATTAAGCTACAAAGATGTTAATTTAGGCGCTAAAAGCCAGGTGAGAAAAATAGGTACTTACATTTTTGCTGCTTTCCAGGGAACCTGGCCAAATTAGCGCGGCCAGCCCGGTTCTTTATCTTCTGCGGCCTCGATCTTGGTGCCACGACTTTCCGGAGGCGCACCTGCTTTAGCTCGCGAAAATCCTTAATAAGATGAGCGCAGGCAAACATCCTGCGGCTACCAGTAAAAATACAGGGATCAGGGTTTAGGGATTAGGGGTCAGTAAAAGGCCCTGGCCTCTGGCCCCTAACCCCCGACCCTGGTTTCGCAGGCTAAAGCCTGCGGCTACCAGAAAATCGGTTTTTAAAAATATTTCTGATACATTCCAATAGGATGCTGAACGAGGCAGGACATTGAAAGGAAGACGAGAAAATGGAGGGTGGGAAGAACTGCCCCCCTTATCCCTTAGGCGCTCCCGGAGGCGCGGCGGGGGAGGCTTTCTCTTCCTCAGCGGCTAGGCCTGCGAACAATCTTGTAGGGTGGGCACTGCCCACCAATTCCTTATTTTTGTAGGGTGCGTCTCACGCACCATTAATAGATTCAGCGGCAAGGGGGTCAGGGGGGGCGACCCGAAACTGGGGGTCGCCGGGGGGAGCAATTTTTGGGGTGGGTTCCTTGCCTTACCATTTGGCGTGAGCGCCCTGCTCAACACCCAACCATGATCATTACCGATTCACACAGTCTTCATCAATAATAGTGATAGCTTCAACAACCTCTTTGTAGTAGTCTTTCATACGGACGAGAGTCAAACCAACTGATCGGCCATGTACTATTAGATGGCGATTAGCTATGACACTGTCAATCGAGTCCTTTTGAGTAATCGTCATTGTATTAATAAAACGCTCATGCCAATTTGAACTGAATGAATTCAGCAATTGGGCAATTCTTTCCCCATTAAGGTTCGTAATTCCTTTAATCTTAGATTTGACAAAATTTGCAACTTGTGGAGTAGCTTTATCTGCTGCATACTTGGTCAATATTATACGGAGGGAATTCTCTATAAAACCGGATGTGAGCACGCAAAGATATTGTGCCCAATTTGGCAAAAGCTCAGGATCATTATTAAGCCTGCTTGAAAGGTTAAAAATACGATCAATCTTTTGTTTTTCACTTGATAATTCCGGATTCATCAAATTACCTCGGAAAATGCGGCTATTGCCTTTCTTAGCCGGGTCCGGACCATTGTCTCATCGGCAGTCGGCCCTTTGGTCGATGCGGTGTATTCATTATCAGTTAACAAATTTTCATATGCTGTCTTTACTAAATCTGGCCTTTCAATTGGTCCTCGTCCAAGCCGACGCGCTAATCCCTCCATTACTGAATCGTAAACAGCTGCATTTAAAGCTCGTTCCGGTCTAAAAGCATTGGAAGAGAAAACATTATCAATAAGTTCTATGGTGGGAAGAAATGCCTTACTTAGAATATCTTTAGAAAAAACTTGAAGAAATCTATTCGATCCCATGAACCTATTAAGGAAAGCTTTCAAAGGGCGTGAGTAATTATCTCCTATGAAATGAATGGCAAAAAATCTTAATATCAATTCTTGGTCCTTTAACCTATTGCTTGGTGGACCATACACATTGCGCCATGACCTATAATCATTAATTTCATTAATAAAATCATTAAACGCACCGTGGTAGATGCACGCACGTATCTCCTGAGGATGCAAGAGAGTGCCGCCCGTATTCAATCGTTCGAAAATGTGGTAAACACTGCTCTGATCATCAGAGGGTTGATCCTGCCTAATTATGGTAGCGTGAATGATGGAATCATTCAGGCGAAGTTGGTCTTCAGTATCTAATGTCTTATATGTTTTTCCTTCGTAACGTGGCTGGACGCCACGAAGTGTAAATTCTTTTCCTCGGAAAACACCATTATAAAAGTACTGAAGGCTACGAAGACGCTGTTGGCCATCTATAATAAACAATTTCGCGGAAGGTTCATCTCTAGCGAGAAAAACCCCTGGTACAGGTAACCCTAGCAGAAGCGATTCAATAAACCGTGATGCTTGTATGATTGTCCAAACGAATTTTCTTTGAAAAGCACGAACAAAAACGACCTCTTTTTCAAGTCTTAGAACTAAACTGTCTACAGGGTAGTCTGCACCGTAACTTGTTATCGAATATCGAAAAGGTATTATCTCCTGCTCGGACACATCAATCACGCGAGTTTCCCTCATGGCTGCCTCCCTTCCCAGAATCAGCTATTTTGATGGATTATCTTACAGAAAATGCATTAATTCAATATATTAAAATAGTTGGCAAGGCCATTTTCTTCAATATGGAAAACCTACGGGAGACTTGAGGGCGGGACTGCCGGCCCTGGCCTGATGCCGCCTGCTCTCACCCTCCTCCCGACAGGTCCCAGGCCAGGCGGGCGGCCCCCAGGAGGCCGGCGTCGTCTCCCAGCCGGGCCGGGACGACGCTGAGCGCCTCCAGTGGAAACAGGGTGAGGCGGTGCTGCAGCTCTTCGGCCAGCGACGGTTGGAAGACCTCCCAGGCCCGGGCAAAGCGGCCGCCGATGACCACCCGGGAAAGTCCCAGGAGGTGCACCGCGGCCGCGATGGCCTGCCCCAGGCTGCGCCCCACCCGGTCGAAGGCCTTGAGGGCCAAAGGGTCTCCGTTCTCGGCAGCCGCCACCAGGGTTTCCCCCTGGATGGCGCCGGGATCGGTGGCATAGAGATCCAGGAGCCAGGAGGAGACCCCCTGGGCTAGTTGTTCCTTGACCCAGGCTACGGTCCAGGAGCCCGAGGCCAGGGTCTCCAGGCAGCCCCGGTTGCCGCAATGGCATTTGCGGCCATTCGGCTCCAGGGTCATGTGGCCGATCTCCCCGGAGGTGCCATGGGTGCCCTGCCAGAGGCAGCCGCCCAAGATGAGGCCGCCTCCCACCCCGGTCCCCAGGGTGATGCCCAACAGGTTCCGGTAGCCGGCGCCGGCTCCCAGCCAGTGTTCTCCCAGGGTAAAGAGGTTGGCGTCGTTTTCCAGGAACAGCGGCCAGTCCAGAGACCGGGAAAGAAGCGCCACCAGGGGGCAGTCGTTCAAGACCGTCAGGTTGGGGGAAAAGGCGATGCGCCCTTCCCGGGAGAGAATCCGGCCGGGGATGCCCAGACCCACGCCTCGGATCTCAACGCCCAGTGAGCCGGCTTTCTCGCCGCAGGCCGCCAGGTGCTGGGCCAGGGTGGAGATCAGGGCGTCCCGATCGGAACCGGCGGGCGTAGCCCGCTCCCAACGGGCCAGGATCTCGCCGGGTGCTGAGACCAGGGCCAGACGCAGGTTGGTGCCCCCCAGATCGACGCCCACTACTGCCGCCTTTTTTGCCATCAGGTCCCCATTTCCGGAAGGGCTTCCTTGAGCGTGGCCGTGCTGATCGCCCCGGCCCGCACCAGGCGGGGCGGGATCACGGTCAGGTCCACGATGGTGGAAGGCCGGCCTCCCGGGGTGGGGCCGGCCTCCAGGATCAGGTCCACTTCCGGACCCAGCTCCCGGGCCACCGCGGCCGCGGTCGTCAGGGGAGGTTGTCCGGAGCGGTTGGCGCTGGTGCCGGTGACTGGAAACCCGAGGGCCGCCAGCAGCCGGCAGACCAGGATATGCCCAGGCTGGCGCACGCCGATGGCCCCGGTGCCGCCGGTGAGCAAAGGAGGCAAATCCGGCCTGGCCGGTAATATCAGGGTCAGGGGCCCCGGCCAGAGCGGAGCCAGCAATGGGAAGGCCGGCGGCGCCGGCAGGGCCACCTGGGGCAACATCTCCGGCCCGGAAATCAGCACCAGAAGGGGATTGCCCAGGGGGCGGCCCTTCACCCCGAACAATCGGGCGACGGCGGCCCCGTCAAAGGGATTGACCGCCAGGGCATAGAAGGTCTCCGTGGGGAGCGCCAGCAGGCCGCCGGTGCTGAGCAGGCCCCGGGCCTCGGCAAAAAAATCCGCGGCCAGCTCTTCCCGCCAAACCCAGAGACGCCCCATACCCCATAATAACTACCGCCAACTCGCCTGGCAAGTAGCCGTCAGCCTGCAACTAGCATCTGCCAGAAAAAATAGCGCCCCCACTCGCTAGTGTTGTGTCCCGCAATTTTCTTACCAAAAAATTTGAGAGAAATCCCCCCTCCCTTGAGGGGAGGGAGTTGGGGGGAGAGTGGCAACATATGGTAAATTAAAGATAATTTACCACCCCCACCCGGTGTCGCCCCCTCAAGGGGGAGGGAAAAAAGCGAAACTTTTATGAATCGTTTCCGTGGGACAGTACATTAGTGGTATGTTCAGAATTGCTTATCCATTGAAAATGAATGATTAATAACCCCCCTTGGGAAAAGGGGGGTAGGGGGGATTTAATATAAGCAGTTGAAATCCCCGTAAATCCCCCTTTTTCAAAGGGGGACTTAACCATGCCAAGCAGCATTCCTAAAATGAGCGCAGGCTAAAGCCTGCGGCTACCAGTAAAAATACAGGGAACAGGGTTTAGGGATTAGGGGTCAGTAAAAGGCCCTGGCCTCTGGCCCCTCTGGCCCTATCCCCTAACCCCTAACCCCTGTTCCTTCCCTAACCCCTGCTCATTTGGCTTTCTCCCTCCTGACCTTTCCGGTCAGGTGGTCGATATCCAGCCGCAGGACCGCAGTTCTTTCCAGGGAATTGGCGGCCTTCACCTTTCCCCGCGTGAGGAGGTCCGGGTCGTGGCTAAAATATTTTTCCACCAGGGCGATTAAGCCTTGCAATTTTTCCTGGTCAGAAGCGACTTCGTAAATTTTTCCGAAAACCATGGCGCTCTTATATTTCATGCTGAAGGTATCGGGAAATTTAAAAATGGGTTCGGCTCCCTCAACGACACAGAAGGAGACTCGATTATCCCGCCGGATTAGATCCAATTTCTTGCCTTGCAAGGCGCAGTGCAGGTAAATGCTATTTCCCACATAGGCGTAGCTGAAAGGGACCCCATAGGCATAATCGTCGCCGCCATTCATGGATAAAAACCCGAACGAGCCGGTGGCCAAAATTTCCTCGGCCTCCGGCCGGGTCAGCCCCCGGTCAAGGCGTCTCAGCTCCTGGAACATGTTAATCTCCCTAAGGTGGCGGCAGCTTGCATGCTGCCTGCTGAAGAATTAAGCAATCTTGTTAAGGAATTGGTGGGCAGTGCCCACCCTACAACTAACCCCATCTTTTGCCCTTTAAAATTTGGCCGCAAGATTAACCTTGGAAAAACCCTTAATAAAATGAGCGCAGGCTAAAGCCTGCGGCTACCAAAACATGATGACATTTTTAAAAGTGTTTCTGAAACGCAAACTGCCTATGAACTTATCCCTTCTCTTCCTCCAATCCCCTAACCCCTGACCCCTGACCCCTGCTCATTCAGCCGCTGCCGCCTTACCTCAAACAGGGCCACGGCGCCGGCGGTGGCGGCGTTCAGGGAGCCGATTTCCGGGGCCGCCTGGGGGATGGCCAGGACCAGGTCGCACTGCCGGCGCACCCTGGGGCGCAGGCCCTTTTCCTCCCCGCCGATGACCAGGGCCACAGGGCCGGTGAGGTCGGCCTGGTAGAGGCTCAGGGGCGCGGCGGCGTCAGCCCCGACGATGCGCAATCCGGCCTCTTGGAGGCGTCCCAGGCAGTCCGCCAGGTTGGTGACCCTGAAGACCGGCAGATATTCCAGAGCCCCGGCTGCGGCCTTGGCCACCGCCGGGGTGAGACCCGCGGCCCGGTCCTTGGGGATGATGAGGCCGTGGGCCCCGGCGGCCAGGGCGCTGCGGCAGAGGTTGCCCAGGTTCATGGGGTCGGTGAGGCCGTCGGCGGCCACCAGCAGGGCGGGTTCCGGGAGCTCTCGCAGGCGGTCCAGCAGCTCATCCTGGGAGAGGTAGGGATAGGCGCCCCGCCGGGCCACGATTCCCTGGTGGTGGGAAACGCCGCAGAGGCGATCCAGGTCGGCTCGCTCCCGGACCCGGAACCGCACGCCCCCGGCCCGGGCCAGGCGCCGCACCTCCTCCAGCCAGGGGCCGCCCACCCCGGCGGCCACGATGACCTCTTCCAGAGGGCTCTCCGGCCGGCGCAGGGCGGCCAGCACCGGATGGCGGCCGTAGATGATCCCACTCGTAGACATTGATTATGGTAGAGCCGGCACCCGCAGCGTTGATAAACCGCCGGGGGCGGCGGGTCCACTTTTCCTCTCGTTCCCAAGCTCCTGCTTGGGAACGCACCTTTGGCGCTAAGCTCTGCTTGGCGAAAGCCGGCTTGCATCAGGACGGTTGGCTTCTGAGCAAAGCAGGAGCTTTGCCTTAAAATGGGTTCCCAAGCAGGAGCTTGGGAACCAGAAAAAAGGGGGATTTCAAGAGGTTATTTTAAATCCCCCCTGCCCCCCTTTTTCAAAGGGGGGTAAACAATCGTACCTTAAAAGGCAAAGCAATTATGAAGCATCCCATTGGTAATTGAGTGACTTGAGATCCTTCACTTCGTTCAGGATGACAAGTTTTGCAACGGCTTCTAGTGTCGTGTCTCAGATGTACCTTTATTAATTATCCATGGGCATTTAAAATGTAGCCGCAAGCTTTAGCTTGCGAAATAATTAGGGGAAAAGGGCGCAGGCTAAAGCCTGCGGCTACCAGTAAAAATACAGGGGTCAGGGTTTAGGGATGAAGGGTCAGTAAAAGGCCCTGGCCTCTGGCCCCTAACCCCTGGCCCCTGGTTTCGCAGGCTAAAGCCTGCGGCTACCTAAGCCCCTTGTCGGACACTACTGGGAGCTCTCGCTATTACTTTTGAAAAAGTGCAGGTATAATGTGCAATGATTATAGCAGATAATCGCCCATGGATACCGAACTCAACCAATTTTATCAGCACTTAACGGCGGAAAGGGGCCTGGCGCCTCTGACCGTGGCCGCCTATGCGAGCGATCTCCAGGATTTCTGGGGGTTTGTGGAATCGCAGGGGCTGGCCCAGTGGGGCGCGGTCTCGCTGGCCCACCTGCAGGAGTACCTGGCCGCCCTGGAAGGCCGGGGGCTGTCGGCCCGGAGCCGGGCCCGCAAGCTTTCCGCCTTGCGCCAATTCTACCGGTTTTTGCAGCGGGAGGGAATGGTCCTGTCCCCAGCGAGCCCGGTGGAGCTGCTGGACTCCCCCCGCCTGCCTCGGCGGCTGCCCAAGGTGCTGGCGGAAGGAGAGGTGGCCGCCCTGCTGGAGGGACCCGACCCCGCCACTCCCAAGGGGCAACGGGACGCCGCCCTGCTGGAACTCCTCTATGCCACCGGCCTCCGGGTCTCGGAGCTGGTGGGCCTGACCCTGAAACAACTGGACCTGCGCCGGGGGGTGGTGCGCCCCATGGGAAAGGGCTCCAAGGAGCGGATGGTCCCCATGGTGGCCAAGGCGGTGGCCAAGCTGGAACTCTACCTGGCCGAGGGCCGGCCCCAGCTCCTCAAGGGCCGCCAGAGCCAGTACCTTTTCGTGAACCGCCGGGGCGGGCCCCTGACCCGCCAGGGGTTCTGGAAGATATTGAAGGACTACGCCCGCAAGCTTGGGGTGTTTGGCCTCAGCCCCCACACCCTGCGCCACTCCATGGCTACCCATCTTTTGTCCCGGGGGGCCAACCTGCGGGTGTTGCAGTTGCTGCTGGGCCACGCCGACCTGGCCACCACCCAGATCTACACCCACGTGGACGCGGCCCGCCTGAAAAAGGCGCACGAGAAGGCCCATCCCCGCTCATGAGTCCCTCCGCCCGCCGCCAGCCGCAACCTCCGGCCCGCACCCTGGAGGTGATCACCAGCCACCTCAACGCCGACTTTGACGCCATGGCCTCCATGGTGGCCGCCAAAAAGCTCTATCCCGACGCCATCCTGGTCTTTCCGGGGTCCCAGGAGCCCAACCTCCGGGATTTTTTCATCCGTTCCAGCCTCTACTTCCTCGATTTTGCCCGGAGCAAGAACGTGCCGCCGGAGGAGATCAAGCGCCTGATCCTGGTGGACACCCGCCAGGCCTCCCGCATCGGCAAATTCGCCGAGGCGGCCGCCTCCGGGGAAGTGGACATCCACATCTACGACCACCACCCCGACGCCACCGACGACGTCCACGGCAGCCTGGAGGTGGTGCAACCTTTGGGCTCCACCACTGCCATCCTGACCCGGCTCATTAAGGAGCGGGGCCTCACCTTGACTCCCCAGGAAGCCACCACCATGGTCCTGGGGATCTTCGAGGACACCGGCTCCTTCACCTTCGCCTCCACCACCCCCCAGGATTTTGAGGCCGCCGCCTTTCTGCTGAGCCAGGGGGCCGACCTCAATATGGTTTCCGAGATCATCACCCGGGAGCTCACCGCTGAGCAGGTGGCCCTCTTGAACGACCTCCTGGAGCACTCCACCAACTTCCACGTGAGCGACATCGAGGTGGTCATTACCCGGGCCACCACCCAGGATTATGTCCCCGATTTTGCCCTGGTAGCCCACAAGCTCATGGACATGGAGAACATCCAGGTGCTCTTCGCCCTGGCCCAGATGGAGGACCGGGTCTTCGTGGTGGGCCGCAGCCGCCTGCCGGAGGTGGACGTGGGCGACATTTTGGCGGAGCTGGGGGGTGGCGGCCACAGCCACGCGGCCGCCGCCGCCATCAAGGGCCAGCCCCTGGCCCAAGTGGAGGAGAGGCTGCGCCAGGTCCTGCAGAAAAGGGTGCACCACGGGCACCAGGCCCGGGAGATCATGTCCTTCCCGGTAAAATCGGTGGCCCCGGAGGTCCCGTTGGAGAGGGCGGAACTGGTCCTGAACCGGTACAGCATCAATGCCCTGCCGGTCTTGGCCGACGGCAAGCTCCTGGGGGTGATTACCCGGCAGACGGTGGAAAAGGGCATCTACCACGGCCTGAAAAATCATCCGGTGAAGGACTATATGACCACCGAGGTGCCCACCGTGCCCCCCGAGGCCACCTTGCCCCTGATCCGGGAACAGCTGTTGGTTCACAAGCAGCGGATCCTGCCGGTCCTGGAGGACGGCCAGGTGATCGGCATCATCAGCCGCACCGACCTCTTGCACCTGCTCAGCGCCGGAGAGGATGAGGACCAATGGTCCCAACCCATGCGCACCAAGAACATCGGCTCCCTGATGCGGGAGCGCCTGCCCCGGGAGATCCTGGCGATCCTCCAACACGTGGGGGAGGTGGCCGCGGAGCTCCATTATCAAGCCTACGTGGTGGGCGGCTTTGTGCGGGATTTGCTGTTGCGCCATGATAATCTGGACATCGACATCGTCATCGAAGGGGACGCCATCGTCTTCGCCCGGCACTTTGCCGCCCGCTATGGGGCCCGCTCCCGGGAATTTCAGAAATTCAAGACTGCGGTGATCATCTTTCCTGACGGTTTTAAGATTGACGTGGCCACGGCCCGCAGCGAGTATTACGAAGCCCCGGGGGCCATGCCGGTGGTGGAGTACAGCTCCATCAAGATGGACCTTTACCGCCGGGACTTCACCATCAACACCCTGGCCCTGCGGCTCAATCCCGGGGAATTCGGCATCTTGCTCGATTTTTTCGGGGCCCAGCGGGACCTGAAGGACGGCCGCCTCAGCCTGCTGCACAACCTGAGCTTCGTGGAGGACCCCACCCGGGTCTTCCGGGCGGTGCGTTTCGAGCAGCGCTTCCAGTTTCGCGCCACCAAGCTCACCGCCAACCTTATCGCCAATGCGGTGCGCAACAATTTTTTCGAACGCCTTTCCGGAGCCAGGCTCTTCCAGGAGCTCAAGCTGATCCTGCAGGAGGAGAACCCGCTGCCGGCGGTGGCCCGGCTGGCGGAATTGGACCTGCTGAAGGCCGTCCATCCCCGGCTGATCTATGAACAGTCGACCCGCTCCATGCTGGAGGGGCTCCGGGCCGTGCTCTCCTGGTACGACCTCCTCTACTTGGAGGATCGCTACCAGCGGTGGCAGGTCTATTTCCTGGGATTGGTGGAAGCGCTCAGTCCCCGGGAGTTGGAAGAGATGCTGGGGGGCTTCAACCTCTCACCCAAACTGGCCGCGGGCCTGGTGCTGGGCAAGGAGGCCGCGGACCGGACCCTGGCCGCCCTGGTCCGCCTGGGGAACCCGAGCCGCAGCCAGATCTACCACCTGCTGGCGCCTCTGACCGTGGAAGACCTCCTTTACATGCTGGGTAAAGCCCGGCAGGAGTCCGCCCGGCGAAGCATCTCCCTCTTTTTTACCCATCTCAAGAAGCTCAAGCCGGAACTCCGGGGCCGGGACCTGGTGGCCATGGGCTACCAGCCCGGTCCCCTCATCAGGGAAATGCTGGCGCGGTTGCTGGAGGCCCGCATTAACGAAGAAGTGAAGAGCCGGAAAGAGGAGAGGGAATATATCCGCCTCTCCTTCGGGCCGCCCGCCGGAGGGTCCCGATGACCCGGATCGCTGATTTCGAATACCACCTGCCCCGGGAATTAGTGGCCCGATATCCCCTGGCCCCAAGGGATGCCTCTCGCCTCCTGGTGCTCTCCCGGGAGACTGGAGAGATTGGCCACGCCGGCTTCCGGGACCTGGCCGCTCACCTTAACGAGGGCGACCTGCTGGTGGTCAACGACACCCGGGTCTTTCCAGCCCGCCTCCGGGGGGTCAAGGAGAGCGGCGGCCGGGTGGAGCTGCTTTTGCACCACCTGCCCAGGCCGGAAGGGAACGGCCGGGAAGCTGCCCGGGCCCGGGCCAGCCACCGGGGGCGGCTGCGGCCGGGCCAGGTCCTGCGTTGCGGCCCCCAGTTGCAGGCGCAGGTCCTCTCCCTGCCCCAGCCCGGGGTGGCGGAGCTGCGCTTGGTGGCGGCCACGGAGGTCTTGGCAACGGTGTTGGCGGCCGGAGAAGTGCCGCTGCCGCCCTACCTTCGCCGCCCGGCCGGGGAGGCGGACCGGGAGAGCTACCAGACCATCTTCGCCAGAGAGACCGGAGCGGTGGCCTGTCCCACTGCGGGGTTGCACTTCACCCGGGAGGTCTTCCAGGAACTGGCCCGGCGCGGCATCGAGACGGTGACCCTCACCTTGCACGTCGGGCCCGGCACCTTCCTGCCGGTTAAGGAGCAGGACTATACCCGGCACCGGATGCTGCCGGAATATTTTGAGCTGTCCGAGGCCGCGGCCGCCCGCCTCAACCAGGCGAAGGCGAGGGGGCAGAAAATCAACGCGGTGGGCACCACCTGCGTCCGGGTCCTGGAACACTGCGCCTCGCCCTCGGGTTTTCAGGCCCGCCGGGGCTGGTGCGACCTCTATATCTACCCCGGCTACCGCTTCCAGGCGGTGGACCGGCTGCTCACCAATTTCCACCTGCCCCAATCGACCTTGCTGCTGCTGGTGAGCGCCTTCGCCGGCCGGGACCTGGTCCTGCGGGCCTATGCCGAGGCGGTGAAAGAGAAATACCGTTTTTACAGTTATGGGGATTGCATGCTGATTTTATGATTTTTGAAGAAATATTTTGCTGGAGGAATATTACCATGATTACTATTAGCCAAATTAAGAAAGCATTTATGTTATTATATTCTGGCATATTAGATAAAAACATTTCTAAACAAATGTGGTTTAATCACTACAAGGAAAAAGATCTATTGCCTTGTATAAGGCTTTATCTCTTAGGTTACTTTCAAAATAATTTTGAGCCTGAAAAATCAACATCACATCCCTATAGTTATTCAGGTGAAGGGAGATTCGATTTTTTAATCGGAGATGTTGCTGTCGAGTTCGCAGTCAGAACACCAGAATGTTCATCTAGAAAACTTAAATTATGTGATAATACAGACGAAATCGCCAAACTTACTAAATATCCCGGCGATGCCGTTCTTATCCTGTTCGACTTCTCGAAGAATATACTAGCAGCCTCTGACCTTGAACAATATAACCAATTGCCCTCTTTAGGCCGAGGTGTTAAAAGGTATCCATTATCAATACTATATTATTATAAAGATAATCAAGGGACCTTTAAGGCTTTACGCAAAAACATAAAATAGAAAGCATTGATTCGGGGCTCTTATATAAATTTTGAAACGACGAAATCGAAGATACTGCCTTTGTTCCCTCCCCCTTGAGGGGGGAGGGTTGGGGTGGGGGTGGCAAAATTATTTTGTATTATCCACTAGTTTAAAGTCTTATGCCCCCCTCCCCCTAGCCCCCTCCCCCCGTGGGGAGGGGGAAAAAATATAGGAAGCAATCCCGGATCGGTGCGCAGTGCGCACCCTACATGGCTATTTAAATCACCCTGAATATCTACATTGCCCAAGCTGGAGCTTGGGGAAAAAAATGGCGTTCCCAAGCAGGAGCTTGGGAACGAGATAAAAAAAAGCTTGGGGATAGGATAAAAAAATCGATCTCAAATTTGATTCAGATTTTAGCGAATAGATTAATTAGGAATTGGTAGGCAATGCCCACCCTACGTAACCCATGTTCGAATTCCATCTAAAAAAGTCCTCGGGGCCGGCAGGGCCCCGGCTGGGGGAGCTGGTCACCGCCCGCGGCGTGGTGGCGACCCCGGTCTTCATGCCGGTGGGCACCTATGCCACGGTGAAGACCCTCACCCCGGAAGAGCTGCGAACCATGGGCGCCGCCCTCATCCTGAGCAACATGTACCACCTTTATCTGCGGCCGGGGGTAGAGGCCATCGCCCAATTGGGTGGCCTGCACCGCTTCATGCACTGGGACGGCCCCATCCTCACGGACTCCGGCGGCTTTCAAATCTTCAGCCTGGCGCCCTTTAGAGACGTCAGCGACCAGGGGGTGACCTTTCGCTCCCACCTGGACGGTTCCAGCCATTTTCTCACCCCGGAGCGGGTGGTGGCCCTGCAGGAGACCCTGGGGGTGGACATCATGATCTGCCTGGATGAGTGCCCCGGTTACCCGGCGCCTGAAGCCGAGGTGCGCCGGGCCGCGGCCCGCACCCTGGATTGGGCCGGGAGGTCCCAGGCGGCCCGCCGCCGGCCGGAGGCGGCCCTCTTTGCCGTGGTCCAGGGGGGCATGTTCCCCCAGGGGCGCCGGGAGCAGGCCCAGGCCCTGCGGGAGCTGGAGTTCGACGGCTACGCCCTGGGAGGCCTCAGCGTGGGCGAGGCCAAGGAGCTCACCTGGGAGATGGTGGCAGCCGCCACCCCGGAGTTGCCCGAGGACAAGCCCCGCTACCTCATGGGGATGGGCGCCCCCGAGGACCTGCTGGAGGGGGTGAGCCGGGGGGTGGATATGTTCGACTGCGTCCTGCCCACCCGCAATGCCCGGAACGGCATGGCCTTTACCGGAAACGGCCGGGTGGTCATCAAGAACGCCGCCTACGCCCTGGATTCCAGGCCCCTGGACGAGGCCTGCGGCTGCTACACCTGCCGCCACTATTCCCGGGCCTATATCCGGCATCTCTATGTTTGCCGGGAAATTCTGGCCTTTCGCCTTTTAACCTTTCATAATTTGTATTATTATTTTGATTTAATGGTTAAAATGCGGCAGGCGATCCTTGAGGACCGCTTTGTCGAGTTTCGCCGGGAATTTCTAAAGAAAATCTCAAAATAGTCCCAATGGAGGTAAGGCCAAGTGTTTAATTGGGCGAATGCAGCTACCCAGGGTGCTTCGGCAGGGGCCGCGGGCGGCTTCACCAGTTTCATGCTCCCCATGATCCTGATGGTGGTGATCTTTTATTTTCTCCTGATCCGTCCGCAACAGAAAAAGGCCAAGGAGCATAGGGCGCTCCTGGATAACCTGAAGAAGGGCGATCGCATCATCACCAATGGCGGCATCATCGGCACCATCGTCAACATCGATGACCAGATAGTCAACGTCGAAGTGGCCGACAAGGTCCGCATCGAGATGGGCCGTCCCTACATCGCCGGTTTCGCCCCCAAGAAGGGCGCCAAAATCGATAAAATCGACTAAGGCGCCATCCCCGTCCTGGCAGGAAATTTAAGGTGCCGGAAACCGCAACCCTCCAGGGGCTGACCCGGGAGCTAGACCAACTCCAGGGGCTGGCCCGGGAGTGGACCAGCCTCTTTCCCCAGGCGGGGTCCCAGGTGGAGCACTGGCTTAAGGTCCTGGCCCAGGTGCAGGCCCACCTGGCCGAAGACACCTGCCGCCTGGCGGTGATAGGCGCGGTCAAATCCGGCAAAAGCACCATGGTCAACGCCCTGGTGGGCCAGGACCTGCTGCGCCGGGGCGCCGGCATCCTCACCGCCATGATCACCCGGGTGCAGCCCGGACCCCAGCCCCAGGCCGTGCTGCAGTTCAAGGAATGGGAGGAAATCGACGGGGAGCTGCGCCGAGCCCTGGGGCTGCTGCCCAACCAGCGCCTCCTGGAGAGAACGGCGCCCCTCGATTTGCAAGAGGCCGCGGACCGGGAGCTACTGGCCCAGGTGCTGGCCGAGGCCCGGGGCGCCGACCTGTGGCGGAACGGCAGCCTGGATCAGAATTATCTCCTCCTCCAGTCCTATCTGGAGGGCTACCCCCTGCTCCAGGGCCTCTCGCCCGGGGGCGGGGTGCTCAAACTGGCGGGGCCGGACGACATGGCCAGGCACCGGGAGCTGGTGACCCGGGAGGCCACCGCGGTCTATCTCAAAGATGTGCTCCTCACCATCCCCTTCCCCTGGGCGGCCCAGGGAGTGGAACTGGGGGACTGCCAGGGAAGCGACTCCCCCATCCCCCAGCACCTGACCCAGGTACTGTCCTATCTGCTGAAAAGCGACCTGGCGCTCTACGTCATCAGCTCCCGGGTGGGGCTGCGCCAGGCCGATCTCCAATTCCTGGGGGAGCTTAAACGTATGGGGCTGGCCCCCCATATCCTGGCGCTCCTCAACCTGGACCTGGGGGAGCACACCTCTTTTCAGGAGTTGATCCGGATCCGGGATCGGGTGCGAGAGGAACTCAGCCGCTGGCAGTCCGAGGTGCGGCTCTACGCCTTCTCCGCATTGAAGCTCTTGTTGGATCAGCGCCGGCAGCGGGGGGAGAACCCGGACCCGCGGGAGACGGCTTTGCTGGCGGTCTGGGGTACGGACCCCGAGGCCGCGGCGTTTTCCGATAAGGAAGCGGCCCGCTTCGCAGCCGACTTGCAGCCCCTGCTCCAGGAGCTGAGGAGCCGCCATCTGGCCGGCGGCAGCCTGGCCCAGGTAAGGATGGTGGCCCGGGGGATGCGGGAGCAGTTGCAGCTCAGCCGGGATCTCTGGCAGCAGGGCCTCGGGGCCGTCCAGGAGCTGGAAGCCCGGCTGGAGGCCCGGCGCCAACCCATGCAGGCCACCCTGGCCAGCCTCAGTCAGACCCTGGAAGGCGCCGGCAACCATCTGAAAAAGGAGCTGCGGCAGCGGGTGGACCACCTGCTGGATTGGAGCGCCGGACCGGTGGCCGCGGCCCTTAAGGAGTTCATCGAGAAATTCCAGCCCCAATGGGAAGAACTCACGGCCGCGGGCACTCCGGCCTCTTTCCGGCCCGCCCTCTACCGGATGTTCCAGAAATTCGCCAAAGCCCTTTCCCAGTTGCTCACCTCGGAGGTCAATATCATCCTGGTGGAATTCACCCGGGCCCAGGAAGAGTGGTTGCGCAATGAACTGTCCAAGCTGTGGACCCCGTTGTTTTTGACCTTGCAGGAGGCCCTGACCCTCTATTACCGGGAGATTGCCGAGCTGGGGCTGGCAGCCGCCGCCCCCACCCTGGAGGTGGCCGCTAGCCCCCGGCCCCCAGGTTTGGAGATGCCGCTGTTGGTCCTGGAACCGACCCCCGGCTGGCGCTTTGCCAGAGAGGTCTGGCTGCGCTCCGGCCTCGGTTTCCTGGGCCGGGCCTGGGAAGTCCTGAAGCAGCGCCTGGGACTGGGCGAGGAGCTGGAGCCCCGGCGCATCTTGCAGCGGGACCTGAAGAGGGCCCTCGCCGCTCTCAAAGAATGGCTCCGGGAAGAGGTGCAGGTGGGGCTCCTCGATTATAGGGAGCGTCTGAAATTCCAGTACTTCTTTCCCCTGGTGGACCGGTGGCTCAAGCAGCAGGAGGCCGGCCTGGAGGATACCCTGGGGTCGCTCTTGGGCAGCCTCTCGGGCCTCACCGCGGCGGTACACCTGGAGGAGGAAGAGCGCCAGGCCCGGGAGCAGCACCTGGAGGAGATGATCCCCAGGCTCCAGGCCATCGAGGCTCGCCTGGCCGGGCCCGTGCCCTGAAGGGAATCTCAATGGGTAGCCCCGGCATTTTAGGACATGTTCTCCGGCCCCGTCTGATCTTGTTTCTTCCTCGAAGCATTTACCATTTCCGACATTGACAGGCTTGACATCCTCATCCTGCTAACTATAATGGTCATATAGACTATATTAGTTGAAAAGGCTGGCTATGGACATGCCCAAAAAAATCTCCGCCATGAAGGCTCGGCAAAATCTGGGCCAATTGCTCAATGAGGTTTCCATCAGGGGAGACTCTTTTATCATCGAACGAGCCGGCAAACCCCTGGCCGCCCTGGTGGATATGGAGAAGTTTCAGCAACTGCAGGAAGACCGGAACGCCGCCCTGAAGGCAGTGCGGGATATCTGGCGTAAGATGCAGGAAGCCGACGCCGGGGAAGTCCTGGAGGCCATAAAGGAGGCGGTGCAATCGACCAGAAGTGGTGAAGCCAGAGCCCGGGCATGATTCGGGTCGTCCTGGACACCAATGTCTTGGTAAGTGCCCTCCTTACTCCCGGCAACCCGCCGGCCAAAATCCTCGAAATGGCCCTGGAGGGCCATCTCAGGATCATCATTTCTCCTGCCATCATTAGGGAAATCGGCTTGGTCTTCCGGCATCCCAGATTAAAAAAAACCATGGAGAGACACCACCTCTCCTCCCAGGAAGTGGAAGAGGCAATCTTTAAGATTCTCAAGGTGGCCACCATAACGCCGGGCGAGGCGCTCACCCAAGGAGTTTCACGGGACCCTGCCGATGACCAGGTGCTCTGGTGCGCCGTCGAAGGGCGGGCCGATTTTATCATTTCCGGCGATCAAGACCTGACGGTGCTTGAATCATATGAGGGGATCAGAATCCTGGAGCCGGCCGTTTTTTTGAGGTTAGTCGCCCAGACATGAATATCTTTAAGAACCGCCTCGGCGATGGCTGCCCATTTTGCTGCCTTGGCGCCTTGGCGTCTTGGCGTGAGGAATCCACCCCATGACCGACAAACTCCCCTACCTGGCCCTGAAGTCCATCCCCGGAGTGGGGCTGGTGCTGTTCCAGCGCCTGCTCGCCAGGTTCGGCCATCCGGCCCGGGTTTTTGAGGCCCGGACCGAGGAGCTGCTGGGCGTCAAGGGGGTCAACCGGGACCTGGCCCAGGACCTCCTGGCCTTCCGGGATTGGGACCGGGTGGAGGCGGAATTCGCCAAAATGGAGGCCGCGGGCCTAGAAGTGGTCATGCCGGACGATCCCCGTTTCCCGGCGCGTCTCAAACAGATCCCTTATCCGCCGGTCTTTTTTTTCCTCAAGGGAACCCTGCTGCCCCAAGACGACCTGGCCCTGGCGGTGGTGGGCACCCGGGGCGCCTCCTACTACGGTTTGAAGACTTGCCGGCGCCTGGCCGGGGGCCTGGCGGCCCGGGGAGTGACGGTGGTGAGCGGACTGGCCCGGGGCATCGACACCGCCGCCCACCAGGAGGCCCTGGAAACCGGCGGCCGCACCCTGGCGGTCTTGGGCTGCGGCCTGGACGTGGTCTATCCCCCGGAAAACCTCAAACTCTATGAGCAGATCCCCGGGCAGGGCGCCTTGATCAGTGAATTCCCCCTGGGCACCCCGCCGGAGGCCAAAAATTTTCCCATCCGCAACCGCATCATCAGCGGCCTGGCCCTGGGCGTGGTGGTGGTGGAGGCGGGCCTGAAGAGCGGCACCGGCATCACGGTGCGCTATGCCCTGGAGCAGGGCCGGGAAGTCTTCGCGGTGCCGGGTCCCATCGATTCCCCCACCAGCGTTGGCCCCCACCGCCTCATCCAGCAGGGGGCCAAGCTGGTCCAGGACGTCGAGGACATCTTCCAGGAATTCCCCGGGCTGGCCAAAGGCCAGGGTTCCCTGTTCGGCGTGCCCTCCCGGGTCAGGGAAACCGGCGGCCCCGCCGCGGCAGGCACCGCCGGCCCAGCCTTGGCGAGCGGCGCCGCGCCGGAGGATCCCCTGCTGGCCCTCCTGGGCTCCGACCCCCTGTCGCTGGAAGAGCTGCTGCGGGCGACCGGGCTGGCCGCCCCCCAGGTCCTGAGCCGCCTCACCGTCCTGGAGCTGGAGGGCCTGATCCGGGAGCTGCCCGGAAAACGCTTTGTGCTGGAAAATTGACCCGCGGGACGGATTTCTCTTTAATTCTCCAAGGCCCATATAGGGGGGCCTATGGCCGCCGAAATTCGACAGGCACACTTCGCCCTATAAGTTCGAAAGGATTGACCAGGCAGAAATATTTTCACTATTCTCCAAGCCCCCTCCCTTGAGACGGACGCCAATTTAAGCCAATTTTTATCTCTGCCGAAACCAAATTCCGGTAGTGTATCAGTTTGAAACCTAGGAGCCGAAAATCTAGGAGAGGATAAAGACCTTCGTTTAAATTTAAACGAAAGGAGTAATTGGCTAGTTTGGGGAACAAAAAAGCGGCCCGGAGGCCGCTGTGAATCACCATTTTTTTTAAATTTACGCATTAACTGCGCAAGACTCCTTTATAATCCTATCAATGGGAAGGGTAATTGGAGATTCCTGTTGTCCTTTTATATTTTTCTTAAATTTAATTTTAGTAACCGCTAGGGCGATTTTCCAAAGAGGTCTACGCTCGCTTTTGCGCTTTTGCTTTGGCTCAACGGGTCGCGCTTGCATTTCGGTTGCATAAAAAAAACGAATCAACCGATCAATAGTTTGGGGGGGTATGGTTTCTCCCTGTTCCCACCTGGAAACTGTCACATTCATTACACCGAGACGTTCAGCGAAATCCTTAGCCTTCATCCCCATATGTTTTCTTAGGAAACGAATCTCGCGTCCCGATAATTGATTTTCCTGTTTCAGCAAAGCCTGTGCAATCAATTTGTGTAGTTCTTGAAGACATGGGATATGGGCAAATTTCTCCCCGCATTCGCATTCAAAAATTTCTACGCCCTTCAACCAGACATTTCGTAAGCCTGATTCTGTATAGTGGTATTTGCCCTTATGGGTTTTCCCCGCCCGATGGCACGTGGGACAATTCATATCGCTCATGGCAGGCTCACGCATCATGCACAGTTACTACAAACAAAGAATTTTCATCTTCAAGGATCAGGACTACACACAGTGGCTCACCTTCTATGTCCACGTGAGACACCTTAAATTTCATTTCGGCATTTTGGTCGGGGACATGAACCACTTTTCCCCAATTGAGGACATTCAGAATATCTATGAAGTCAACATTTCTCTCGGGCATACGCTCTTCCTTGCAATGTCTGCTGAGAGCCACGCCCTTTGATCCGGTTTTCGCAATTCTCCTGATCTGCGATTCGATCTGCTGAATATTTACTATCATCATCCTTTACCGAAAATCAAGGCAAAAAGTTAACCTGATGATAATTTTTTCTGTCAGTCATTGCCAATTGTTTCTATCCTGTCATGGGTAGAAATTATTTTCAATCAAAAATATCAATCAGATAGGGCTGCAATTTCTTCCAAGATCCAGATATGATCGCTCACTCCAGCTTGCATTGCCAGGGTCACTCTCAGGCTCTTGTGGATTCTCCCAAAGAACAGTCCCTAGAGGGCGGCCTGTGGCCGCCAAGATTCGGCGGGCCCAGCCCGCCCTATAGTCAGTAGCCAGTAAAGGCAAAGTCAAAAGATAAAAAGATAAAAACTAAAGGCTCGCAACTCGGAACTCGCAGCTCGCAACTCAAAACTCGAAACAGGAAATTCGAAACTCGAAACTAAAGAGTAGAAGGCAAAGTCAAAAGAATAGGAAGAAATTGTTTAGTCCAAAGCTATTCTGGGTCAAATGACCCACCTGTGCTGGAAAGTTCACAGAAAATCAGTATGATAAGCCCCACGATCAGGGTTTGGAGGTAATCAAGGCCGATGAGCGCAGGCTAAAGCCTGCGGCTACAGTGATTTGATCTTTGACGGCGAAAGGCGTTGAGAACTGGCCCTCACTGCTCACTGCTCACTGCTCACTGAAAGGCATTGAGCCCAAATGGCTGGTGCTGATGTGGCGGCCCGGTAGCCTCTTGACACGGACGCCAATTTAAGCGAATCTTAATCCCTGCCGAACCAACTTCCAGCACTTGACCGGCAAATCCAAGAAACGGTTATAATATAAAAATATGCCCAAATCGCTTCTAATCGTCGAATCCCCAACCAAGGCCAAGACATTGCAGAAATACCTGGGGTCCGATTTTGTGGTCGTCTCCAGCAAAGGCCACATCAAGGATCTGCCGCCCCATGACCTGGGGGTGGACCTGGACAAGGATTTTGCGCCCAAATATACCACCATCCTCGGCAAGGCCAAGGTCATCCAGGAGCTGCAGAAGGCGGCCGCCGGCATCTCCGAGATCTTCCTGGGTCCCGACCCGGACCGGGAGGGGGAGGCCATCGCCTGGCATATCGCCGAGGCGCTGGGGGAGAAGGACCATCGTTTTAAGCGGGTCCTGTTCCTGGAGCTGACCCAGGCGGCCATCCGGGAGGCCCTGGCCCATCCGGTGGCGCTGGACCGGCCCCGCTACGAATCCCAGCAGGCCCGGCGGGTCCTGGACCGCCTGGTGGGTTACCAGATCAGTCCCATCCTCTGGCAAAAGGTCAAGACCGGCCTCTCCGCCGGGCGGGTGCAGTCCGTGGCCCTGCGGTTGGTGTGCGACCGGGAACGGGCCATCCAGGCCTTCGTCCCGGAGGAATACTGGTCCCTGGACGCCTGCCTGGCCGGGGGTGAGCCGCCGCCTTTCCTGGCCCGCCTGGTGAAGCACGGGGCCAAGGCCATCAAGCCCGCCAGCGCCGCCCAGGTGGAAGGCATCCTGGACGACCTCGAGAGCGCGGCCTTCCGGGTGGCGAATATCGAAAAGAAGCCGCAGCGGCGCCATCCCTCGCCGCCGTTCATCACCAGCAGCCTGCAGATGGAGGCCAACCGCAAGCTCCGCTTCGCCCCCAAAAGGACCATGGCCCTGGCCCAAAGGCTTTATGAAGGCGTGGATTTGGGGGACGAAGGCCCGGTGGGCCTTATCACCTACATGCGCACCGACTCGACCCGCGTATCCGGCGAGGCCCTGGGGGCGGTGCGGGAGTTCATCACCGACGTCTACGGGGCCGGCTACCTGCCTAAGGGCCCCAACGTCTATAAGAGCCCCAAGGGGGCTCAAGAGGCCCACGAGGCCATCCGGCCCACCGCGGTGGGCCGCCGACCCCAAGACCTGAAGGGGTTTTTGAGCAAGGAACAGCTGGCCCTCTACGACCTCATCTGGCGGCGCTTCGTGGCCTCCCAGATGACTCCGGCCATCTACCAACTGACCACCGTGGACGTCCAGGCGGGGGATTACCTGTTCCGGGCCACCGCCTCGGTGCTGCAGTTCCCCGGCTACACCGCGGTCTATCAGGAGTCCCGGGAGGGTGAAGAGGAAGAGGGGGCAGCCAAGCTGCCGCCCCTGAAAAAAGGGGAGCTGCTGGAATTGCGGGATTTCGATCCCCAGCAGCACTTTACCAAGCCGCCGCCCCGCTTCACCGAGGCCTCCCTCATCAAGGAGCTGGAGGTCCAGGGCATCGGCCGGCCCAGCACCTACGCCACCATCCTCAGCAACCTGCAGGACCGCGATTACGTGGTCAAGGAGAAGGCCACCCTCTGGCCCACGGAAATGGGCCTGGTGGTCAGCGACCTGCTGGTGGAAAACTTCCCGAAGGTCATGGACTTGAAATTCACCGCCAACATGGAAACCGACCTGGACCGGGTGGCGGAAGGCCAGGCCTCCTGGCGCCAGATCCTGCGGGATTTTTACGGGCCCTTCGCCCAGGATTTGGAGGCGGCCAAGGGCGGGATGCGCAAGGTGAAAAGCGTCCCGGCCGGGATCCGCTGTCCCCGCTGCGGCGCCGAGCTGGTGGTGCGCTGGGGGAAAAACGGCGAATTCCTGGGGTGCTCCGCCTACCCCGAGTGCGGCTTCACCGGGGATTTCAGCCGGGATGCCCGGGGACGCCTGGTGCTCAAGGATGAGGAGGCCTTGGCGGCAGCCGGCCCGGGAGGCGCCGCCACCACCGGCCTCAAGTGCCCGAAGTGCCAAAAGGAATTGGTGGTGCGCCGGGGACGGACGGGAGAATTCCTGGGCTGCTCCGGCTATCCCAAGTGCAAGTTTACCCAGAATTTCACCCGGGACCCCCGGGGGGAGCTTAAGCCCCTGGATCCGGAAGCCGAAGCCGCCGCTTTCCCCTGCCCCCGCCAAGGTTGTACCGGCGCCCTGGTGAAGCGCCGTTCCCGGCGAGGCTTCTTTTACGGCTGCAACAACTACCCCAAATGCGATTTCACCCTGAACCAGCCGCCGCTGGCAAAGCCTTGTCCTAAATGCGCCTTTCCCTGGCTCATGAAGAAGGGCAAGAAGATCCTGTGCCCCCGGGATGATTGCGACTTTGAGCTCGCCGCGGTGGCCGAGGCCACCGAGTAGAGCAAAGACTGTTTTCGGTTTTCTGTTTTCGGTTTTCGGTAAGGGCAAGAACAAACGGATATGGAAAAGATATTGGAAGGTGATGAGCTTGAGCAACGTGCTCGTCAACTAGGTGTTGATACTAAAGGAGATCCAATTACCCCGAATAGCTATTCAGGAAGGCACAAACGTGCAAGTGATTTTGAACTTCAGAGGCGGGTTATTGAGGTAGAAAGATCGTTTCGAGAATCCAGACTGTGGAAGCTGGCCCTTATTTCCGCTATTGCTTCCTTAGCGAGTGCCGCGGCTGCATTACTGGCTGTTCTGTCAAAATTTAGATAAATAATCAATAGAAAAGCTGCAATCAATTAGGTTCGGTAGCTTCTTGGCTGTTTTCGGTATTCGGGTTGTGGCACAAGTATCTCGCCCGGCGCTCGCTGCAGGAAGCCCGCGACTCCGGATAAAGGAAAGGGTGGGCAGCGCCCGCCCTTTTTATTCTTATCCAAGAATTTTGTTCCCCGAAAAATGGCTAACGGAAACCGCAAATCGCCAACCGCAAACCGCGTCACCATCATCGGCGGGGGCCTGGCCGGGGCGGAGGCCGCCTGGCAGGCGGCCCGCCGGGGAGTTCGGGTTCTCCTCCTGGAGATGAAGCCCCGGAAGTTTTCCCCGGCCCACCAGTCGCCCCGGTTGGGAGAGCTGGTTTGCAGCAATTCGCTGCGGGCCGAAGCCCGGGAGAGTGCGGTGGGCCTCCTCAAGGAAGAGATGCGCCGGCTCGGCTCCCTCATCATGGCCGCGGCGGCGGCCACCCGGGTGCCGGCGGGGCGCTGCCTGGCGGTGGACCGGGAGGCCTTCGCGGCCCGGATCACCCAGGCCTTGGAGCAGGACCCCCTGGTGGAGATCGTGCGGCAAGAGGTCGCCGATCTCGATTTGACCGCGACCACGGTGGTGGCCAGCGGCCCCCTGACCTCGGAGGCCCTGGCCGCGGCCCTGGGCCGTATCAGTGGCCGGGAGCATCTCCATTTCTATGATGCCATCGCCCCCGTGGTGGCGGCGGCATCCCTGGACCCGGGCAAGATCTTCCGGGCCTCCCGCTACGGGGCCGGGGAAGACTACCTCAACTGCCCCTTCAGCGAAGCAGAGTATGCCGCCTTTCACCAGACCTTGTTGGCGGCGGAGCAGGTGCCGCTGCATCCCTTCGAGGAGCCCCGCTTTTTTGAGGGCTGTCTGCCCATCGAGGTGATGGCGGCCCGGGGCTATCTCACCCTGGCTTACGGTCCCATGAAGCCGGTGGGGCTCACCGATCCCCGGACCGGGCGGCAACCCTTCGCGGTGGTGCAACTGCGGGCGGAAAACCGGGAGGGCACCGCCTACAACCTGGTGGGGTTTCAGACCAAGCTGAAATACCCGGAGCAGATTAGGGTCTTCCGGCTGATCCCGGGCATGGAGAAGGCGGAATTCCTGCGCCTGGGCTCCATCCACCGCAACACCTTCATCCACTCCCCCGGCCTGCTGAGCCCAGCGTTAAATTTTCTTGAGTATCCGCAGCTCTTTCTGGCGGGGCAGATCTCCGGGGTGGAGGGCTACGTGGAGTCCGCGGCCATGGGTCTCTTGGCTGGGATCAACGCTGCCCGCCAAGCCCAGGCCTGGGAGTTGGCAAGCCCGCCCCGGGCCACCGCCCTGGGGGCCCTGGTGCATCACCTTACCGATACGGACACCAGGGACTTCCAGCCCACGAACGTCAACTTCGGGCTGTTTCCGAAGCTTCCGGGCCGCATTCCCAAAAAGCTCCGGGGCGCGGCCTATGCGGAGCGGGCCTTGCAGGAATTGGCCGGGTGGGTCGAGGCCCTGGGGGAGGAGGAGTAAGAGGCCCCCCCGCAGCAGCGGGGAGGTTCCGGGGGTTTTAGTTTTCTTCTTTTCGGTTACTATTATTGTCCTATGGACAGGGGCGGCCCCGCGGGTCGCCCCTGCTCGCGCCGGTGGGGAGAAGAATACCTGACCGGCTCACCGTCCTTGAGCCCAATCGACATTTGGCGCCGGCTGCACCTGACGCGCTCGTGGCGCTTGGGCGGTTTCCCCGCGGCGGCGTCGGGCTATCAAAAAAGTTGTTGGAAAAATGAGGAATTAAGCGCAAGGGTGACTGCTGCGGCCTGAAACTTGCAGAAACCATGGGTGCGGAGATTATTTCAGGGAGGGCTTGCTGTGACCTTTCCGGATAGTATCGGGCAGCAGGAGCAGGATGATGATCCCCAAAAAGCGAAAGACGTCTTGGAGAATCTATGGGACAGCTCTGCCGACTCCATTGGCGTCGCGGACACCAAAGGCCGAATCATCAAATGGAATGCGGCATCCGAGGAGATTTTCGGCTACAGTATGGCAGATCTCAAAGGAATGCATTTTTCTGAGCTCTACGAAGATCCGGGCGAGCTTGAGAAAATGCTCGCCCGGCTGCGCCGGGATGGCTTCATTAGAAAGTATGAAATCAACATGAAGAAAAAGGATGGCACTGTTGCGCCATTCAATCTGTCCATCAATCTCTTATATGACAGGCAGCACAAGGTCACCGGCAGCCTCTGCATAGCCCGGGATCGCAGCGATACCCGCAGGGCTTTGAACGATTTGCAGACGCTGAATAAGCGGCTGGAAAAAGAAATCATCGAGCGCAAGAAAATGGAAGGCGCCTTGTGCGAAACCAGGGAAACTCTGAGAGCGCTTATCAATGCCATTCCGGAGTCGATTTTCCTAATCGATGCTGGCGGGGTCATCTTTGCGGCCAATGCCACCTTGGCAAAAAGATTAGGCAAAGGTCTCGATGAACTTATTGGAACCAAGGTATCGGAGCTGCTTCCTGCCGAATTGGTCGAAAGGAGTAGAACCTATCTTGCCGAGGCCATCAGAACCGGGAGGATGGTTCATTTTGAAGATATGCGGGATGGCAGGTTCCTGGACATCTCAATCAGTCCCATCATGAATGGCGGCGGTAAAGTTTCCAAGCTGGCCGTTTTTTCCCTGGACATTACCGAGCGCAAAAGGGCGGAGGAGACCCTTAGGAAAAGCGAGCAGAGGTATCGGCTGCTGGTGAACCAAATCCCCGCGGTATTATTCAAAGGATATGCCGATGGATCCATCGATTTCTTCGACCGCAAGGTGGAGGACCTGACCGGCTACCCCAAGGAAGATTTCGATTCACGCACCCTGAAATGGACAGACCTGGTTGTAAGAGAAGACCAAAAGGATTGGAAAAACAAGTTCCTCGAAGCGCTCCGGACCAACCGGTCCTTTATGCGGGAGTACCGGATCAGGAGAAAGGACGGGACGCTCCGCTGGCTTGAGGGACGGGCCCAGATACTCTGCGATGAGGCAGGAAGAATCGGTTATGTCAGCGGGGTCTTGTTTGATATCACTGAACAGCGGCGGACCGAGGAGGCCTTACGGGAAAGTGAAGAGAAATATCGGGGTTTGATAGAGACCACCAGCACCGGTTATGTAATCGTCGATGCCGCAGACAAGGTTCTCGATGCCAATCCGGAGTATGTGAGGCTGACCGGACATCATGACTTAAAGGAAATATTGGGACGAAGCGTCATTGATTGGACCGCGGAGCAGGACCGGTGGAAAAATGCCGCCGCCCAGGAGCAGTGTCAAAAGACCGGGGTCATCAAGCATCTGGAGCTTACCTATGTCGGGGGAGATGGCCGCTCCCTGCCGGTGGAGATAAATGCCACTGCCATCAGGACCTCGGAGGGGGTAAAGCGTATAGCCCTGGTCAGAGATATCTCCGATCGCAAAAGGATCGAAAATGAGAGGGCCAAACTGGAGGCCCAGTTGGTGCAGGCCCAGAAGATGGAAGCTATCGGGACTCTGGCCGGAGGCATTGCCCACGACTTCAACAACATCCTTACCGCCATACTTGGCAACATCGGCCTGGGCATGCTGGACCAAGACATGGGAGACCAGGGCCGTCAACGCCTGGCTGCCGCCGAAAAGGCCTGCCAGCAGGCCCAGCGTCTGGCCCGGCAGTTGCTCACCTTCGCCAAGGGCGGCGCTCCGATTAAGGAACTGGTTTCCCTGGAAAACCTGGTAGCCGAAACTGCATCTCTGGCCTGCCGGGGCTCCCAGGTTCGCTGCGAATACGCCTTTGGCAAAGATTTAATGGCGATCTTCGGAGACCCGGGACAAATCTGCCAGGTCTTCCAGAATCTCATTATCAATGCCATCCAGGCCATGCCGCAAGGCGGCACCATCGAGATTACCGGGGAAAATATCAAGGTCGGCAAAGATGGCCGCCTCCCCCTGCAGGCTGGCAATTATGTCAAAGTCTCCATTAAGGATCAAGGGATCGGCATACCGGAAAAAAATCTCCAGAAGATCTTCGACCCCTACTTTACCACGAAGCAGCAGGGCAGCGGCCTGGGTCTGGCCACCGCCTATTCCGTTGTTAAGAATCATCACGGCCATATCTCGGCGGAGTCCGGATTGGCGGAAGGAAGCACCTTCCAGGTCTATCTTCCAGCCAGCAACGGGAAGGTTAAGCGGCCACCCCAGGAGAGCACGGAACTGCTTTCCGGAAAAGGAAAGATCCTGGTAATGGATGATGAGGCGATGGTGCGGGAGGTCTTGGGTATGATGTTGCTGGCCCTGGGCTATGAGGCGCAGTTCGCCAAGGATGGAGTTGAAGCAATCGCATTGTTCAGCCAGGCGCAAGGGTCGGCAGATCCATTTACCGCAATAATCCTCGATCTAACCGTTCCCGGCGGCATGGGTGGCAAAGAGGCTATGGAAAGACTTCTGAAGATCGATCCCCAGGTAAAGGCCATAGTCTCCAGCGGTTATTTCGATGATCCCATAATGGCGGATTTTCAAAAGTATGGGTTTGCAGGGGTTATTGCCAAGCCTTACAAGGTTGCAGAATTGGGTAAGACCTTAAACAAGGTCCTCACTAAAGGCGATTAGGTTCGGTCAGCCCCCGCCATAAAGGCTCGGATGATAATCTTCCTGGCCCCTGACTAGCTCTCTTTTCCAAAACCCGGGGGCTCGAGCCTCATTCTCAGCCGCATCCCGTGGTAAGAACCCACCAGGCAGTCCTAAAAAGTGTAAAGAAACACTTGACACAATTCAGTAGGCTTGCTATCTTTTAGGAGCGCACCCAAGGCGTCCATACCTCAAACCCGGGCGGACACCTGGGGCGCCCCTGCAATGGGAGAATGGATGAGATGGCAGGAAGGATAGAGAAGTCCAGGCACAGCCAATCGTCAGATCCGGCGGCCCTCAAAATGCAGGACCTGGTGCAGGCCACCGGGGTCCCCAAATCCACCATCCTCCATTATCTGAATGAGGGGCTCCTGCCGGAGCCGGTCAAGACCTCCCGCAATATGGCTTACTACAGTCCGGCCTGCGTGGAGCGGATTTCCTTCATTAAGGTAATGCAAAGCAAGTACCGCTTGTCCCTGGCCATAATCAAGAAGTTCTTGCAGGATGGCAGCGCCGGGCCCGAGATGGAACCGTTCCTGGAGTTAAGGTCCTTCATCTACGGCCGGCGGGACGACCGGGAACTGCTCGATTTAGGGGCTTTCTGCCGGGCCTCGGGGCTTACGGCCCCGGAGGTGGCGCAATTACAGAAGGCGGGACTGTTGATCCCCCTGGATACGGGCCGCTTCGACGCCGAGGACCTGGCCATCGGCCGCATTCTCAAGGACTGCCTGCAATTAGGACTCACCCCGGAGGAGTCCTCCTTCTACCCCCGCCTGGCCCGGGAGATCGTGGACCACGAAATGGCCATCAGAGACCGGCTCGTAAAGGGGCTCTCCCTGGAAGCCAATGCCACCTTGACCCTGCAGCTTACCCGGGGGGCCCGGGCCCTGCGGCCTTATATCATTGACCGGATGTTTCAGCTCCGGGTGCTGTCCCGGGAAAGCGTCGACGGGGATGAGGCAAAATGACCGGGGTCCGGATTCCGGCCCCCCTCTAGAGGGGTCATCGCCCCAGCCCAACTCAGGAGGTGATACGAAATGTGCGAATTTTGCCATCAGCACGGAGACGGCCAGAAGTGGTATCTGAAGGCGGAAAACTATTCCCAGGAACTTCTTGATAACCTGGAACGCCGCCGTTATTTGGACAGTTTTTCAGGGTTAGCCAATATAAACGGCGCCGAGATCGAAGCCGGGTTCCAAAAGGCGATGCGCTCTCCGGCCTGGCTGCGCAAGCTTATCTACTTTTTTCGGGAGAAGCGCCAGCGCCGGGATCACTTCGGGCAGGTGGTTCCCCTGGAGGATCTCGCCCAGGTGATGGACCTGGCCGCCTCGATCGTCCGCATTCCCTGTATCTGCCGCAAGATCAATAAAGGCAAGACGGACGCCGGCTATTGCTTTGGCCTGGGGCTCGACGCCGAAAAGATGTTGGGCTTCCAGGAGGCCTTCCTCAAAACCTTCAGGTCTGGTCCTGAAGAGGTCCGAGTTGACCGCCTCTCCAAGGCGGAGGCCCTCGATTTGCACCGCGGCTTCGAAAAACAGGGGCTGATTCACACCATCTGGACCTTCAAGACCCCCTTCATCGGCGGCGTCTGCAACTGTGATCGGGCCGACTGCCTGGCCATGCTCAGTTATCGCTATAATTTTCACGCCTTCTTCCGGGGCGAGTACGTGGCCGAGGTGAGCCGCGACGCCTGCGTCGGCTGTCGGGAATGCCATTCCCAGTGCCAGTTCGGGGCTATGGGCTTCTCGGTGGTGGACCAGAAGACCTTCATCGATCCCCTCCGCTGCTACGGATGCGGAATTTGCCGCTCGGCCTGTGAAATGGATGCCATATCCCTAACGCCGAGGAAGGAACATCCCATCGCTCATGATCTTTGGTGAGTCCAAATGGATGGGGCCCGGGGATCACCAGGGAAATCTTAGGGTTGACGACCTGAGGCGACAATATCGTCTTCACCTTCCCCAATCATATGATTCCAGGCAACCGACGCCTCTCGTCCTGGCTTTCCATGGCCGCTTGGGGACCGGCAAGCACATGGAGAAGCTGACCGGCTTATCAAACCTTGCCGACCAGCGGGGTTTTATGGTGGCGTATCCGAACGGGGTGGGGCGTTCCTGGAACGCCGGCCACGGGACCGGGCCTGCTGAGGCCCAAGGGGTGGATGATGTAAAATTCACCGCGATGCTGATCGATTCGCTGGGGCAGACGCTCAACCTCGACCGCCGGCGGGTGTATGCCACCGGTTTTTCCAATGGTGCGGTATTTACTCACCGCCTGGCGTGCGAACTCTCGGAAAAGATTGCCGCCATTGCCGCAGTGGCAGGAACCATGGCGCCAGTTATAGGAAGAAGCTGCCACCCGCACCGGCCGGTTGCGGTGCTCCAAATCCATGGCAGCGCGGACCCGTTCGTTCCCTGGGAAGGCGGGCGCACCCAAGGAGGAGGATTCGTAGAATCGGTGGCTGCCACGGTCGCAGGTTGGGTGGCGCGGGATGGGTGCGCTTCCCAGCCGGAAGTCTCAGACATCGTCCGGGGGGTGATCTGCGAATCCTACCGGCCGCCTGCCCAGGCGGCCATGGTGATACTTTGCCGGGTTGAGGGGGGAGGCCACACCTGGCCCGGCGGCTATCAATATCTGCCGCAGAAGCTCATTGGCGTTACCAATCGTTCCTGGGACGCCAGTCAAGCAATTTGGGACTTTTTCCTAGAGCATCCCCTCAAATGAGTCCGGCCACTCTCGATCTATCCCAGGGCTGCCTTGCCGATAAGCAAGAGGCCCATCGCCACGAGCATCGCCGTAATTACCTTCCTGTAGTTATCAGAAACCGTTTTCCCGTAACAGAAAGAACCGCAGAATACTCCCAAAACCAGGGAAGGGAGGGACCAGACAGCCATCCTGGCCACTTTGGCCGTGACCAGGCCGCCGTAGGCTTGCAGTCCGAAGGTGACCAAAGTAGCGATGGAAAAAAAACTCACCAGGACGGCCTTTATCTCATCCTTGTCCCAGGGCTTCAGAGCGACATAGACGACGATGGGAGGGGCATAGGTCCCCAGACTGCCTCCCAGGCACCCCGAACAAAAACCCGCCAGATACGCCCAGCCCGGATGCAGGCGCAGCGCGCCGAGATCGGTATAGCGGTAATAAAAAGGAAAGCCGACGAGCACCGCTCCCAGCAAAAGCTCCAACTTCCAGGGCGCCACCGTTTTTAGAAAATAGACCCCCAGGGGAATGCCGGCGAGGGAAGCGAGTAGTAAAGGAGTGACTTCCGACCACTGCAGGTGACGGCGCAACTGCACCGTGAGTATCAGGTTGATACAACACATCAAGACGTTTAAGAGCGGAACGACGGTTCTAATCGGCAGCAGCAGGGTTAGCCAGGGCAGGGCGACCAGCACGAAGCCAAACCCGGAGAAGCCCTGGGTGAAGCCGGCGAAGGCGATGATCAGGCAAGGCAGGAAATATTCGTACACAGGAATCCGTCAGGCCACGCTTAGATTTTTTGGCTTAACCTCTCTGCCGCGTAATTTTTGGCCTCCGGGGCGGTGGTCACGGCGGACATGACCGCCGGGCGCCGGGCCCCCCCAGCGACCAGGTGGCCATTAGAATTCTCCCTCAATTTAGGCCAGTTTGCAAGATGCGGGAGCCATTGGCTGACTGCCTGGCTTGGGGCGGCGGCCTGCAGGCGCAGACCGCTGGCCCCTGGCGCCAGGAGGCAGAGATGGCTTAGACCAGGCCTCGGGATATCCTGAAATTTCGGGCAATCAGGATCAAATCTGACTTGATCTGGTTTGGCTGCGTTTTAATCCGCCTGGCTGTCAAAAACCTCTGGGGGCGGAACGAAAGGAATATCCGGCCTCATGAAGAGGCAAAGAACTGCACCGGCGAAACAAATGCCAATAGTCAGATAGAAGGCTGCATCCCAAGTCTTAAAGTGATCGATCACCCAGCCGAAGACGATGGGCGAAATGACTCCGGCTATGGCGAAACCGGAGTTCATGATGCCGCCGCCGATACCGGCATACTCGTGGGAGATATCCATGGGAACGGCCCAAATCGGCCCGCAAACGGCCTCCGAGCAGAAGAAAGTGCCAAAAAGAAATAGGGTAACCAGATTGAGGTCGTGGGTAAACAGGGTGGCCGTGAGGAACCCACCCGAAAGCAATAAACCTAAGGCGATAAAGGCATTGCGGGCGATGAGCTTGTTGCTGGTTTTCACCAATAGCCAATCAGAAATTAGGCCCCCCGCCGTGTCTCCGACGACCCCGGCTACGAGAGTGAAGGCGGCATGCAAGGCTGAAGATTTAAGATTCAGGTGAAAACGGGTCATGAAATAGAGGGGAATCCAGGACAGAAACACCCAGAGCATCCAACCATAGGCAAAATCGACCATGGTCACCGGGAAGACGCGCTTGATCAGTGGCCACCAGGGAGTACGGGCATGGCGAACCCCCTTGGTGGGGGGGACCAGTTCAGCCACTTCGGCCGCGGTAATATGGGGATGCTCACGAGGGTCCTCAGAGAAGTTGAGCCACCAGAAGGTTAACCAGGCCAGGGTTATCAGGGCGCACACGAAAAAGGATAACCGCCAGCCGGACAGCGCAATGCACCAGGCCACAATGAGCGGCGCCATCGCGCCTCCGAACCGGGCGGCGCCGTGAGTAATGCCTTGAATATACCCATAACGTTTCCCGGAATACCAGTGTTTCATCCCCTGGGTGGCGGCGGAAAAGACCGGACCTTCGCCGATGCCGACAAAGAGCCGGGCCGCGAAAAGCGTCGCCAGCCCCACGACGATGCCGCAGAAGAAGGTGGCCACCCCTGCCAGCAGGACGCAAAGGGCCAGGGTGAGCTTGGCCCCGATTTTATTGGCTGACCAGCCGCCGACCCATTGTCCTACCAGGTAGGGCCAGGAGAAGGCCGAGAAGGCGATGCCAAGCTCGACGTGCGACAGGTTAAAATCCTTGATTATCGATTTGGCAGCCATGGAAATGTTCACGCGGTCAAGATACATGAGGAAGTATAGTGAACAGAAAAGGACGGTCGTCAGGGTCGAGGTGCTAATTAAACGGCTCGGCGCCGCACCAGGGCCGGCGGGACCTTGCGAATCATTATTAGCCATGTGTGTTCCTCCTAAAACCTTCTCTGACCTTGTGATGCGAGAATCTTGGTTCTCTGGATGCCAGGCAACCTCATCGAACTGCCTCTCAAGCCGGCAGCGGCAAAATTAGGGAGGGACTCCCGTCAGTTGGGTGCGCATCCTAAGAACCTATCCCCACGATATCTTTTAACTTGAGCCGTTGAATCTTTCCGGATGGGCCCTTGGGCAACTCTTCGATCTCGATAATTAGCTTGGGAGTCTTATATTTCCCCAAATGACGCAGGCAATGTTCCCTGAGTTCCGGTTCGGAAACGGAGCAATCGGGTCTCAGGGTATAGCACACCATGATCTCTTCACCGTAGTGTTTATCCGGTATGCCAACGGCCGCCGCATCCTGGATGGCGGGGTGCAGGTAAAAACATTCATCGATCTCGCGGGGGGCGATGTTTTCCCCACCCTTGATGATAAGTTCCTTCAGTCGCCCGGTAACAAAGACGAAGTCATCCTCGTCCAAATAGCCCAGGTCTCCCGTATGGAACCAACCGTCCGGCTCCAAAGCCTCTGCGGTTTTGCCCGGATCCTTGAAATACTCCTTCATCACACAGTCGCCTTTGATCATGATTTCCCCGGGAGCGCCCCGGGGAAGTTCATGGCCCTGGCGGTCAATGATTTTAGCCTGGCAACCCACGGGCTGGCCCGGAGAGCCGATTTTCCGTTTGGCAGGGTCCAGGGGGTTGGAGAAAACCTGGGCGGCGGTCTCGGTAATCCCCATGGTTTCCACGATATGACAACGGAACTTTTTCTCGAACTCCTCCTGCAGGGAGGGTGGCAGGGGCGCAGAGGCGGAACGACCGAAGCGCAGCCGGCTCAAATCATAACCTTTACCTTCGATGTCGCTGCCGCTGACCAGATAAGAAACGATGGTGGGAACCACGGAGAACCAGGTGCACCGGTATTCCGACATGAGCGGCCAAAAGGCGGTGACGGAAAACCGCTCCGGGACCACGACGGAAGAGCCGCTCACCAGCGGCCCCATTATCGAGACGGTCTCGGCATTAATATGATAGAGGGCCAGGGACACCAACCCCCGGTCTTCCGGTTGCAGACGGTGAGCCAGGGTGACGTTCTCCCCGGCGGAGGCCATATTTTTGTGGGTCAGAATGACTCCCTTGGGGACGCCGGTGGTTCCCGAGGTATATAGCAGGAGGGCCGGAGCTTCCTCCGTTACCTCGGGCAAGTCGTACCCGGCAAGGTCTTCATCGGGAAAGAGATCCCTCGCATGCTTATCGATGACCATAATCCGGATATCTTTTCCTGCATCCTTGACTGCTGCCTCCAGGCGTTCTCGATTGAGCTCCGTCACGAATACCAGCTTGGGTTCAGCGTGTCCCATAACATAACTTAATTGGCTGGGTTGAGCCAAAAGATTGAGGGGAGCAACGATCAGGCCGGAGTACATGGCGCCCACGAAGATCTTTACGGTCTGATAGCCGTTGCCCATGAAAAAGGAGACCCGGTCACCCTTCTTGATACCCATCTTTAGGAGTTGTTTACCCAGCTTGACGGAAGACTCCTGGAGTTGCGCATAGGTGAGTTCCAGCTTCGGCTCCGGAGCGAACATAAAAACCTTGTCCGGCTGCAAGTCCGCCTGCTTATCCACGAGAAATCTTACCGAACGCACGGCCTAATCTCCCCTTCCTTATGAAAATGACCTATCCCGAATCTTTAAATGGTTTTGTAGCCCAGTTCAAAGGCCTGCTTATTCTCCTCTTTGAATTTGGGGATGATGGCCAGCAGGCTTTCCAGGAGAACCTCCTTCTTTACGGCCCCCTCCCCTTCAAGGAGTTTAGCAATGGCTCCCAGTACTACGGAGTTGCTGAACAAGGCTTTGCCGAAATTATCCATAGCCAGCTTTTTGGCCGGCAGGGCCCTTTGTGAACAGGGTAGTTGGTCGTCAACCTCTTCCACGAAGTCCGGGTCATAGATAATCAGCCCATTATTGGCCACAGTGTGCTTGAAGCGGTTATAGGCCGCTGAAGAAAGGGCGATGAGATAGTCAGGACATTCGCACATGGGACTATCGACCACCTCTTTGGCCAACACTACCTGGCTTCTGACATATCCGCCTCGCATTTCAGTCCCATGGCTTTTCAGCATGGTGACCCTAAGACCCTGCTTCACCCCGGCTTCCCCCAGGATCTGGCCCAGCCGCACCACACCCTGGCCTCCGAAGCCGCTCGCCACCAACTCAATTCTGTCTTTCATAGTTCGCCGGTCCTCCTGATCTTTTCGGTTGCCCCCCATACCAGGTCGGAAAATTCGGGCCTGGAATTGCTGGCGTCGTGCCAGACCCCGGTAGCCCAGATGGTCTCCGGGGTCTCCTGGCCCAGGGGTGCAGTATGTTTTTTGAACCACCGGAAAATTTCCACCGGAACCCTCGACCCCAGATGCTTCATGGCAAAGTTGGTGACGCAGGGATGCGGCATGTGCACCAGGGAAAAGCCGCGGTTCAGGATGGCCTTCTTAACGCTGGCCACCGCCGGGAAGCCGTCCGCCAGAACCACGTGACGGGCCAGGAAGGTAGCGCCTGCCCCTTTTAAGATGTGCATCACATCCATACCCTTACTCATGAGGTTGGGCTCGAACATCCCGTAAGGGCTGGAATCGGTTTTTACTCCCATGGGGGTCGTGAAACCGAATTGACCACCGGTGGACTGGTATCCCAGGTTATCATGCACGATGACCGTGATATCGGCATTGACCCGGGCAGCGTGGATCAGGTGCAGCAGGCCGATGCCGAAGGCGTCCCCGTCCCCGACGGAGAGGACGATCTTCTTTTCCGGGGGCAGGGCAATGCGCAGGCCCCGGGCAATGGCGTACGCTCGCCCGTGGGTACCGGCGAAGCCGTCGCCTTTAAAGGTGGCGAAGGTCTGCCGGCCGGCGCAGCCGATGGAGGTGCCCCAGATAACATCTGCCGTTTTCAATCCCAACTCCTGAAAAGCCTGGATCACCACCTTATGGTTCATTCCCAGGCCGCAGCCGGCGCAAGCGGTGCTGGGTATTTTCCGGGTGCGCAGATATTCTTCGATTAACTTGCTGGCATATAATTCCATCACCAGGCCTCCCATTCCCAGCCCTGCCGCTTCAGAGGCTGGTCTTTTAAGATCTTGTCAAAGGTCTCCAGAAGATTCTGATTGGTGGGCAGATCTCCGCAGATTCCTAGGAAGTGCACTTCGGAGTCAGGCGCGGCCGCCCGCTGGACCTCCCGCACCAGTTGCCCATCCCAATTGAGCTCCACGGCCAGGTATTTGGTTTTTCTGGTGAAGTGCTCCACCGGGAAGGGCCACAAATTAATCAGCCGCAGGGAGCCGACTTTCATGCCCTGGCTGCGGGCCCGGCCCACCGCGGTGTTCACCACTCGGGAGGGGGTGCCGTAGGACACGACGACCAGGTCCGGATCATCGTCCATGTATTTCTTCTCGTAATGATGGTTAAAGAGGTGCCGGTTATTGCGCACCTTGTAAATGAGCCGGTAGGCGTGCTTGTGGTGATCTTCCACCTCTTCGATATCGTAGCCCTGTTCAGTCGGCGTCCAGTCGGAACAGAGGCCGCCCGTGTTTTTGCCCATCTGCACCGGAGGGATATCGAGCGCATCCGTGGCTGGATAAAAATCGGGGCCGGGGTGAAACTTCCGGGGCTGGAACCGGAATCCCATTTCTTTCATTTCCGCCTCGGTTTCGGGGATCGAAATGTCCTCCCAGCCATCGGTGATCAACTGGTCAGCCAGAATCGTGACCGGCATGCGCAGCCGTTCCGAGAGGTAGAAGGCCTCAACGACCATGGCCATGGCTTCTTGAGCCGAGTTCGGCGCCAGGACCACGCTCTCGAAATTGCCTCCCTGGGTGGGATAACGGGTATTGTAAAACTCGCCTTGACCAGGGGCCCCGGTAATCCCGGATACCGGACCCACCCGGCCGGAGTTCAGGACCACCAGGGGCATCTCACATCCCAGGGCCCAGCCATAGGGGTCCGCATAAAGAATGAAGCCCGGGCCCGAGGTCGCGGTCATGGCCTTCATGCCTCCCAGCGACGCCCCGATGCAAAGGTGCATGGCCGCACACTCGTCTTCGGCCTGAAGGTAAACCCCGCCCACCTGCGGGAGGCGCAGGCTCATGGATTCAGCCAATTCAGTGGCCGGGGTAATCGGGTATCCCGCAAAGAAGCGGCAGCCGCCAATGATGGCTCCCTCCGCAATGGCGAAATTTCCGGTTTCCAAAAAACGTTTCATATGGTCTCTCCTTGATTTTTAGGAGCCATGTCCTTAATCACTTCCTTGACGTCGATGGCAAAATCGGGGCAGACGAAGTAGCACTTGAAGCACCTGACGCAATGCTCCGAGGATTTGACCTCCATCGGCCGGTAGCCCTTCTGGGTGAACCCGGCGGAGGGGACAAAGGTGCCGACCCCGCAAACTTCCGCACAGTAGCCGCACTCTTTACAATTCTCCCTGGCGATTACCACTTCGAATTTGCGGGCGTCGCAATTCAGACAGCGGGAGGCTTCAGCCTTGATGTCCGGGTCGGTCATAGGAAGTTCCACGTGCTCAAAATCGAGGACACTTTCCCAAACCTGGAGATGCGGGAGATCCCGGCGAGGCTCAACCAGGGGAATATATTCCTCGAGTTCCACGAAGTCTTCGGGCGCCGCCAGGGTCTCTGAAATGTCTCCCTGGCCGCCGAGAAATTTATCGACGGCGCCAGCCGCCTTACGCCCCTGAGCAATGGCGCTGATGATGGAAGCAGGTCCGGTGACTACGTCGCCGCCGGCGAAAATCCCCGGAACCGAGGTAGAAAGCTGGTCTTCACTAACCGCCACTCGGTTCCCATTCAGGTTCATTGGCGTTGTTTGAGCAAAGTCCAATACCGGCGTTTGGCCTATGGCCAGAATGACCGTTTCGGCGCTCACTTTCTCGGTAGTCTCTTCATCGTAAACGGGGTTGAATTTTCCGTCCTGGTCAAATACCGCCAGGCAACGCTTCAATTTGACGCCGGCCACCTTAGCGGCGCCCACGATTTTCACGGGAGCCCACTGGTTGTTGATGACGATGCCTTCCTCTTCGGCCAGGGTGATTTCAAAAGGATGGGCCGGCATCTCTTCACGAGCTTCCAGGCAAAAGAGATTGACTTTCTTGGCCCCCAACCGCCGGGCAGTGAGCGCTACGTCGATGGCCACATTGCCTCCGCCGATGACGGTAACCTCGCTGCCGATTGGGGCGGCCATCCCCAGGACCACACCCCGCAGAAAATCGAGGCCCCAATAGACCCCGCTTTTCTCAGTTCCCTCCACGGGAATTTTGGCTGAAGCACTGGCTCCCACCGCGATGAACACCGCGTCGTAATCCTGTTTTATCTCCTCCAGGGTCACGTCCCGGCCCACCTGGGTGTTCCCTTGAAACCTAACCCCCACTTCCAGAATGACTTCGATATCCTTGTCCAGTCTGGCTTCGGGCAAACGATATTTGGGTATGCCGTAACGCATCGTCCCTCCCGGCTTGGGAAGGGAATCGATAAGGGTTGCCTCATGACCCAGGGTAGCCAAATAGTAGGCCGCGGTCAGTCCAGCCGGACCGGCGCCGATAATTGCCACCTTTTTCCCCGAAGGCGGGGTTTTTTTCCGGTTACTGAGCCAGCTGTCGCCCCCTTTATCCATGGCCGCCCTCTTCAAAGCCCGGATGGCGATGGGATCCCCGAACTGTTTATAGGCGCAGACATCTTCACAGGGAGCGAAGCAGGCGTCGGCACAGACGGTGGGCAGAGGTAAACGTTCCCGCAAGACGGCTACCGCTTCATCAAAACGGCCATCACGGACAGCCCGGACATAGCGCGGCACGTCCACTCCAGCCGGACAGGCCGCGGAGCATCGCGGCGTGATGAAATCTTTCCTGCTAACCCTAAAACCCATGAATGGTTTCCTCCTCGTTGTTTCCCATAATTAATGCCTCAGGGACTGATCTCTTCGATTTTATGCCGGCCTTTTCAGACCACTAGGACTCGCCCCCCAAAGCTGACAGATCGGTCCCGGTCTCTTCAACGCTCCGGCCGGCGGTTTCTATTCCCAGAAATAGCAAGGGCATTACCAGAATGATTGACAGAGTACCCAGGATTATGAAGAGCTTAGACATGCCGATGGCTGCCATCATGGAGGGGATATAGTAGACCAGCAGTACGCCGGTCAAAAGGCGAGATATAAACTCTCCTACGGCGGTTCCGGTGCCGCGCAGCCTGGTGGGAAATTGCTCTGCCATGTATAGCTTGGGCACGGGAAAGCCGGCGACGCCGAAAAACCATAACCCGGCTGCAGCCAGGATGAGCACCGCGATAGGCGGGCTCTGGCCCAGCGTGATTACCGAAGCTGCGGCAAGGGTCATCCAAATCACATGGGCGGGACGGCGCCCTATCCGGTCGCCCACCCGAGCCCCGATGACATTGCCTGACATGGAGACGAAGTTTAAAGCCGCCACATAGAGCATGGAGTTGGCTGGGGTGGCTCCCATGGCGTGAAAGATCGTCGGGCCGTAAATGATCGACAGATAGAACACCACAAAGGGAGCGGTTAAGGCGCAGTAAGAAACAAAACAGCGCTTAAAATAAGGAGGCTTAAGCAGGGTTCGCAGCCCCACCCGGCGCTCCGTGGTGCCCTCCAGGACTCGTAGGGCGTTCTTGTCCGTCAGCGTGATGTCATGGGGCAGGCCCGCTTCATCTTCGACGCGCTCGACGAAGGCCCGTACCTCTACAATCCGCCCCTTCTTGAGCAGAAAGCGGGGGGATTCGGGCAGATATTTCCAAAGAATGGGGGCGATAATGATGGCGCCGCCGCCCAAAGCGAACAAAACCCGCCAGCCAAGTTCCGGCGCGAAGCTATGAACGGCCCAGAAACCTGCCAGGGAAGCGAGCATATAAGCAAAGCCCAGCAAGCTGTTGGTCCAGCCTACCGCCTCGCCGCGCCGTTGCTTATTCACGAATTCCGCGATTAACAGGTAGGGAACCGGGAAGACCGCACCTTGACCCAGGCCGGCAATGAAACGAAGTACTGCAATTTCAACGACATTTTGGGCCGCGGCGCTGGCTAAAGTAAAGAGCGAGAAGATCACGATGCCGATCACCAGAACCTTCTTGCGTCCATAATGGTCCGCGAACCAGCCGGCCGGCAGCAAGCCGATAACGATGCCGAAGGTGCCGGCGCTTCCCAGAAGGCCGATCTCCTTGGCGGTGGCGTGCCAGGAACTCTTGATAATCAAAATTGCCGGAGCAATGATCCCGATATCGAATGCTTCGATGATCCAGGCCAGCATCAGCAGGCCGATGATTATCTTGATGGTCCGGGTCACGGGGGCGCGATCGAGGCGAGCCAGCAAATTTTCCTCAGCGACTACCGAGCGCTCGGGTACAACCTGGCTATTGGCACCCATGCTTGGCTCCTCTTTTAGGTTCAGGAAATGCCCATAAATCTTTTCTTTAGGGCATTCCCGGTTTATCTCATTTGCGAGGCCAGATCCACTTCATCGGGAAGTGAGTGTCATTCCCAGGATGGCCCGGGCTTCCGTGGGGTCGGTGACGACGCGGCGGCCGAGGCGCTCGGCGATCTCACGCGCCAGGGTCACCATATCGGAGTTCTTCTTGATGACTTCATCCTTGTGTGGATATACCCAATAGCAGTCCTCGATCCCCACTCGCACCAGCTGCGTACCCATCATCAGGCCAAGCACCAGGATCGGCAGCCAGTTGCGCCCTCCGGGGTAGACACCCACTATCGAGTCGGAGGCGGTGCTGAGCACCATGTTGTAATTGGTAATAAGCTGGAGGTACGACCAGGGGTCCTGCTGAATGGCATGGGCATGATGCTTCCCCATATGCAAGTTGAACACGTAGGGTTTAGACCGGGCGATACCCGTATCCAGGACTTTTTGCTTTAAGTCCCAAATGACATAAGTGTCATAGAGCTGAAAGACCGGTTTGACGTCATGCGCTTCCAGCCACTTGATGCCCTCAACCATATTTTCGGCGGTATGAAACGCCCCGGTGGCGCTGAGGAAGCTATCCCGCAGAACGACGCTGCCCTGGCAATATTTATTGCCGCCGCCGAGTTCTAAGAGTTTGTCGGTCTCGGTAATGTATTCGGCTTGTTCTTTTGCCGACCAGGTGTGGGAAATCGTCACAAAATCGCCCACTTCCTCGAACACCGGCCCCAGGATTTCTGCCAGCAGCTTCGGATCTGCTTTGGCGTTCCCGGTTTTGGGGTCCCGGGGATGCATATGCACCGCGATGGCCCCGGCGCGAACCGAGTCGATGGTTTCCTGAATCTGGTCTTCGATGCTGATGGGAACCGCGGGATAGCGGGCGCCGCCGACTTGCCAACCCGGACAGGCGCTTTCGATGATCACCGGCTTGGCCATGGTCATAATCTTAGGTTCTTTTTCGATGGGGAAGTGTTTCGCCACTCGCTCCGGCGTAAATTCCGGGATAACTTCCATGCCGGTTATTGAAGACTTAGCCATTAAGAGACTCCTTTCGAGGCCCTGGGCCCCAGGTGGTATTGAATTTTTTTTAAAGAAATACAGGGCGGGGTCCATTTTCTGCTCACAAGACCGCCGTCCTGGTTTCACGCACCATCAAGCTGGTCATGGGAATCAGCAGGAGTGCGGCAATTCCGATCACGCTGAACAGGTTGTGCACTCCCCACGAAACTAACAGTGTTGGCACAATTCCCGCCCATAATATTCCGCCGACAGTGCGAGCTACAAACTCAGCCGCACCGGCGCCGGTGGCTCTGGTTCCGGTCGGATAGCTCTCGTTAATGAACATCTTTTGAGCAGCAAAGGTATCGAACCAAAAGATGCCGCAACCGATGACAATGAGCATTACATGGCCAGTTACAAAACTAAAGGCAATTGCAAATAATCCAGTTAAGAATCCATAAATTGCTATAGTCCAGCGGCGCCCAATAGCGTGCATCATCGCGCCCCCCACTAAATTGCCCGGGATCGCGGCTGCATTCATTATCGTGGCGTATAGCAGTGAATTTCTAAGATTAATGCCTTCTGTACTCAAAATTAGAGGCATATAAAGTAATCTCGTATAGAATACTATGAAGGTCATGCTTAACATGACCCAAAGAGCCAGTGTTGTACCGATGTATCTTCTGCTAATAATATCAAAACGCGTTCCCGTTTCATCGAAAGCACTCTTGATTGGAGATACAGGAGGCAATTCCTTCTTGGTCCAATGTCTTACCTGATATTCGATTTTTTCCACCACTGCCTCTGCCTGCGTATGGTATCCACTGGCAACAAGCCACTTCGGGGATTCCGGAGCCAAAAAGATGACATAAGGTATGGACAGAAGGAGAACCCCAGGCACGAGAAATAACGCATGATATCCATAATGAGGCGTAATGACATAACTGATAAGCATGGTCATGAAATATCCCAATCCCAACACGCCATTGCACACCCCCGTATAATACGCCCGATGCTTGCTCCCCATGAATTCTGCCAAATATGTTAAAGTGATTGGAAAAATAAATCCGAGACCGAGACCAGTTAACAGACGGAGAAGGAAAAATGTCATGAAACTATTGGCAAAATAGGTTAAACAAGTAAAGACTTCTGCAATGGTGATTCCAAGAATCAGCATCTTTTTTCGACCGAACATATCGGCCAAGGGACCGACAATCAGTATGCCGATAACTGTGGTGGCCACGGCTGCCACGCTGAGTGTCCCCAGTTGAGCCGGATTAAGAGCCAAGGCTTTTTTAAGAGGTCCCAGCACCGCGGCGATAATCGATGTATCCATCGCCTCAACCAAAAACGCAATAACCCCAACCCCGAGTATAATCAGATTAAAGCGACTATTGGGCAACCTTTCCAACCTTGCCGCTAATTCGTCCCCCTTCTGCTTACTGTTTGGTAGAACTTTGCTGCCGTTACGTGGTTTCTCCCCAGTTAAGTTCATTATTATTCCTTACTAAGAACTTGAAGATTATAAAGGTGAAGCCATAATCAACTTAACTATAACCGCGCTCGCTCTCGGCGAATTCTATCTGCCGTCGCGGTCAAACCCAGAAAGAATGATATCCCAAAGTTATTAGCAGACGCCTGCAATCTTATGGTCACGCAGCGGTGTCCAGGCCGAGGATCTGACGAGTCTCCTTCTGGGTAGCAACTGGCCGACCCAGCTCTTCAGAGATTGCCTTGATTTTCCGGACTGTTGCCGCGTTGGAAGCGATGATTTCATCTTTATGGGGATACATATAAAGGCAGTCTTCCATACCGATACGGATGACATCCGCGCCCATCATTACGGCTAGAACTGTCAAGGGGAGCCAATTCCGCCCGCCCACATATATTCCCAACACCACATCTTCATTCGCCAATTCCGCCTTGACCTGGTGAAACCAGGTGATCTCCTGGAGATAAGACCAGGGATCTTGCGACAAGGGTGGCGCATGGTGTTTGCCCAGATGCATGTTGACCCAGATAGGACGTTTTATCTGGTTAGGTTTCGTTAGAAGCGCGTGCTTGATCCGCTCTATACTGCTGTGAGCGTACATCTGCAATTCCGGCTTCACTCCTTTCATCTCCAAATAGGCCACGAGTTTGGTTAGGTCCTCGTCAGTCAGTGTATAAGCAAGCGGCCCTTTCGGCTCTGAGAAATCCGTCACCACGGTAGCGGCCACTTGCAGATAACGTGGATTCCATTCGACCAGCGGGTCGATATAACCCTTAAACATGTCAAGGCCGCGGGCTAATCGGTTTTCCATGATATGGTTTGAAGTGACAATGTCGTCACCCACTTTATCGAAAACCCTATCCCATACTTCCTTATTGAGGGCAGGATCTTCCGTGGCCGCCCCCTTTTTATCGCGAACGTGAATGTGAGGGATAGTGGCTCCCACCTGGACTGACTCAATTATTTCATCAGCAATCTCCCTGGTGGTCAGGGGAATATGGGGATTCTGGGAGCGCAGAATCCGGGCCCCGACGACGTCCACCCCGATAATAAGGGGCTTGTTCATGGTCAATATTTGTGGCTCAAGATGAGCGAAAAAAGTTGGTTCACTGAAATGCTTAGAGACGACTTCTTTCACATCCGCCTTCTCTGACATCTCAAATTCTCCTCTTTAAGGGGTCCATTTCTGCTCACAAGACCGCCGTCCTGGTTTCCCGCAACATCAACCCGGTCACGGGAATCAGCAGGAGTGCGGCAATTCCGATGACGATGAACAGGTTATGCACTCCCCACGAAACCAACAGCGTGGGCACAATTCCCGCCCATAATATGCCGCCGATGCTGCGGGCCACAAATTCAGCCGCACCGGCGCCGGTGGCTCTGGTCCCGGTTGGATAGCTCTCGTTAATGAGCATCTTTTGAGCCGCAAACGTATCGAACCAAAAGATGCCGCAACCGATTACAATGAGCATTACATGGCCAGTAACAAAACTAAAGGCAATACAAAATAACCCAGTTAATAATCCATAAGTTGCAATGGTCCAGCGACGACCTATAATGTGCATCAATATTCCCATAATGATGTTTCCAGGGACCGAGGCAAAATTCATTATCGTAGCAAACAGCAGCGAATGTTTGAGATCAATGCCCTGCGAACTCAGGATAAGAGGCATGTAAAGCAACCTTGTATAGAATACTACGAAGGTCATACTAAACATGATCCAAAGCTTTATGGTGGTAGCTCGATACTTTTTGCTAAAGATATCGAGTACCTTCCCGGTCTCCTCAAAAGCCAGCTTGACGTGAGACACCGGAGGCAAGGCGCGCCCGGTCCAACGTCTCACCTGATTTTCTATTTTTTCCACCACACTCTCTGCTTCAGCAACCTGTCCCTGGGCCACCAGCCACTTCGGAGATTCCGGAACTGCATAGAGAAGATAAGGTATACTTAGAAGAAGAATCCCAGGAACCAGGAATACGGCATGATATCCATAAACAGGAGTAATCCAAAAGCTAACCAGCATACTCATAAAGTATCCAAAGTTGAGCATGGAATTGCACACTCCTGAATAATAGGCGCGCTCTTTGCCCCCAATAAATTCTGAGATATACGTCAACCCGATAGGGAAAATAAACCCAAGCCCGAATCCGGCTAAAAGACGGAGCACTAAAAAGGTAGCGTACTGATTGGCGAAATACGTTAAACATGTAAAAAGCTCGGCAACGGCAACTCCCAGAACCAATATCTTTTTCCTGCCATACAGGTCCGCAAGAGGACCGGCAAGAAGGACTCCAACCACTGTGGTAATTATAGCTGCGACGCTGATTAAACCGGTTTGAGCCGGATTAAGGGCCAGGATTTTTTTAAGAGGTCCCAGCACCGATGCAATAACCGAGGTATCCATCGCTTCAACCAGAAACGCCACCACTCCAGCCCCGAGTATCAATAAATTAAAGCGGCTGTTGGGCAGGCGTTCCAATCTGGCGGCCAGTTCCTCGGTTTTCTGGCGGTAATCGGTGGGAACGGCGGATTTTCCGGCTTTGGCTATCTTTGCCATGGTTGTCCTCCAATATTCCCTGGCCAGGGGGCGCGCACCTTAATAAATTAACGTTTCGGCAACCCCAATATGGTTCTCGCTGCCGCTGGGGAGGCGATTTCACGGCCATATTCACGCGAAATCCTCACAATGCGATCCACAAACTGGGCATTGCTTTTGGCGAGAACTCCTTTTTCATAATATAGGTTATCCTCCATCCCGACTCGAATATGTCCTCCCATAATTAAGCCCATCATGGACATGGGAAGATGCCCCCGGCCAATCCCGATTACGGACCAGGTAGCATCCTTGGGTAAATATTCATGCAGGTAGAGGAGGGACTTGGGGGTCGCCGGGGCGCCCCAGGGAGTTCCGAGGACAAATTGGAAATGGAGCGGATCAGCTAATTTTTGCTGATTCCGCATATTGAGAGCAGTCACTACCATTCCCAGGTCAAAGATTTCGATTTCCGGCTTTACCCCCTTTTCTTTCATTTTCAGGGCGCAGGCGTCGAGGAATTCGGGGGGATTGCAAAAGACCCCGCCACCTAAATTGATGGACCCGGCATCAAACGAGGCTAATTCCGGTTGCAGCTCCAAGGGAATGAGACGCTCTTCAATGGGAAGATTTACTCCTCCTATTCCAGAGGTCGTCAAATTGAGGATGAGATCGGTTTTCTCACGCAAGGGCGTGACAACTTGCCGATAGAGCTCCAGATTTTGGGTGCCGAATCCGGTTTGGGGCTCGCGCACATGAATATGAACGATGGCTGCCCCGGCATTCCAGCATTCGACACTGGATTGGACGATTTCCTCCGGGGTAATGGGAATATAGGGAGCAATGTCCCGCATATTCCGGGATCCCGTTATGGCCGCAGTAATAATCAATTTATCCATGATAATCTTTCAATGCCCCCAGATTCTTGGTGAAACAAATGCCCAAGCGTGGTTCAAGCTTTAGCTCACTTGAGGAAGCGCGAGGGTGGCCGGGGCAGGCCCCAAGACCAGTTTGATCTCTTTCAAGAAGGGTGCCAAAGCGGCGGGTATGGCAAGAATTTCGGGGCAAAAGAAGGTAATTTATTGGAATTTAAAGGTAATAAGGCAAAACTCGGGAGAATCCGGCAATTGCAGAAGCAACTCTTGCCGCCAAAAACTGTCTTGATATTAAGACATGTAAATAAATGGCGACACAAGTTAAATTTTGGAATTGACTAGATTGTATTTGCGGAATTTCTCATACAAGGCCGCTCTAGAAATACCCAAGAGTTTAGCTGTCTTAGACATATTGCCCTGGGACGTCTTGACTGCATTTAACAAGACGATTTTTTCAAAGTTAGCTATCTTGAGGCTCAGGGAATTGTCCGGAATGTCATACAGTTTGCTCTGAAAACCGGCCTCGAGCACTTCCACCGGCAGGTGTTCTAATTTTAATTCATTTTTTTCGCACAAGCTCACGGCCCTGTCGATAATATTTTTGAGTTCGCGGATATTCCCAGGCCAGTGGTAATGAGCCAAAGCCTCCTGGGTCTCCTCGTTCAGGCGGCATCCCGGTCTCCCCGCGGCCTTTAAAAAGTGTTTAATCATAAGGGGAATATCTTCCGTTCTCTTGGCCAGGGGCGGAATATTCAAGATCATGGTGTTGAGCCGGTAAAATAAATCCTGCCGGAACTCTCCCCGCTGAATCATCAGTTGCAGATCTCGATTCGTCGCCGCAATCAATCTGAAATCGATTTCAGAGGATTTGGTCCCGCCGACCTTGGTGAGCACCTTATCCTCAATGATGCGCAACAGTTTGGCTTGGGCAGCCAGAGACAGTTCACTTATTTCATCGAGGTAGAGGGTGCCGCCATTGGCCAGTTCGATGAGACCCGGCTTGCCGCCTTTCTTGGCGCCGGTGAAGGCTCCCTCTTCATACCCGAATAGTTCCGATTCCAACAAGTCCTTGGGGACCGCGGCGCAGTTAAGGCAGACAAACGGCCCCAAGTTGCGGTTGCTGGCGGCATGCAGGGCATGCGCGAATAACTCTTTGCCGGTGCCGGTGGGACCGAGAATCAAGATGGGCGAGTCGGCCCGGGCGTACTTCTGGGCCAAAAGTTTAACTTCCTTAATCGTCTTGCCGTTGCCGATGATGGAATCGAAGGTGTATTTGGGGGAGAAGATCCTTTCCAGGGCCATCTCCTGGTGTTTGACCTTCCGCTCCAATATATTAAGTTTTCTCACCAGATCGGTAAAATCCTTATAATCCCGCAAGACCGTCTGCAAGATGGCGCCCACGACCTTGCCATTCTGCTTAAGGGGAATACGATTTACCAGCAACAAGGCCTCGGTCTTCAGAGAGCAACGCTGCCCCAATTCCGGGATGCCTGTGGCCAGGACATGGGAAAGCCTGGAATCGGGAAAATATTCTTTGATATCCTGACCAACGGCTTCCTGGGGGTCTATCCTGAGCATTTCGGCATATACCTGGTTCATGAAGATAATTTGCCTCTGCTCATTGCAGACGATGATCCCGGAATAGACATTATCCAGGACAAACCTCAGAAAATTGATGGATTCCAGCATCTCTGCCAACCCGCGCGGACCATTGGGGGGCGCCTCACGATCTACTGAAAGGCCGCCTTCCAAATAACCCAGGCCCGCGGTTTTTTTCCTGGCATCGTTTTTCATCAGAAATCCCGTAGCAAATTTCCTGCCAATATATCGATCTCCATTGATTTTATCAGATTTACCCTGTCCCACAAGTATTAGGGGGATTGGGTAGTGCCGGCAGCCAAGACCCCCGCTAGATTGAGGGATCTCATAGCCGCCGCTCGCCATTGAGAAACAGCTCTTGGAGGTGGAGATTGCCCGCGCCCCGAGCCGACCTGGAAATGAAGGGCAGGAATTTAAGCTATGAAGTGGATAACTTGAATTTTCTGCGGTTTGATAAGTTTCGGATCATAGCAGTTATCTTCTCCTTGGCAACCTCTTGACAACGACTCCTTCACAATAGCACTAATATTGGACCAAAATCATTTTTGTCAAATTTTCTATGGCTGGTCGCTCTCTCATCCCCAAGGATTCCCATATCCATATTATATCTGGAACTTCTACCTCTGCATCGATAATCTTCGCTTCTGGCGAGTAATCGCAGATAATTTAACCGCCTGGGCATGAACGGCTAGCTAACGGCCTTGCTGGCCTTTGCAAAGTACTTAACTTATTAATCTTGAAAGGGGATTAATCCATGGACCTTGTTTGGATAGCTATCACCCTGCTTTTCTTTGTGATTTGCCTGCTTTATGTCGGCTTCCTGGCCAAGTTGGGCAAAACATGGAAAACCTGATCGTGGGCCTGGTGGCCTTCGCCCTGTTTATCTATCTTTTTGTGGTGCTGCTGCGCCCGCAAAAGTTCTAACTCGGGGATGCCGTAATGAATGCCAGCGGTTGGACTCAATTAATTCTCTTCAGCGTCATCCTGCTGGTCCTCACCAAGCCCATGGGGCTGTACTTGGTGCAGGTGCTGGATGCCAACGGCCGGACCTTCCTCGACCCTGCCTTAAAGCCGGTGGAGCGCCTGACCTATCGCCTGGCCGGAATCGATCCCACCAAGGAGCAGGACTGGAAAGGCTACGCCGTCTCCGTCCTGATCTTCAGCCTCGTCACCATGTTGTTGACCTATTTCATCCTGCGGCTGCAATACTTTCTGCCCCTTAACCCCCAAAGTTTTGGCGGGGTGGCCGGGGATCTTTCCTTTGAGACCGCGGCCAGTTTCCTCGCCAACGCCAGCTATCAGAACTATATTGGCGAAAACACCATGTCCTACCTCTCCCAGATGGTGGCCCTGGCCTCACACTGCTTTTTCTCAACGGCCACGGCCATCGCTGTCGCAGCCGCCCTGGTGCGGGGTCTCGCCCGGGATAAGTCTGAGACCCTGGGGAATTTCTGGACCGACATGATCCGCAGCTGCCTTTACCTGCTGCTGCCCATCTCTCTGGTGTTTGCCGTGTTTTTGGTCTGCCAGGGGACGATCCAGAACTTCAGCGCCTACACCACGGCCCAGGTGATGGAACCTTTTACCACCCAGGTCGCCAAGAAGGACGCCAGCGGCCAGGAGGTCAAGGACGCCCAGGGCAACACGGTGCTGGAGAATGTTAAGGTGCAGACCCAGACCATCCCCCAGGGTCCCATGGCCTCCCAGGTATCCATCAAGATGCTGGGAAGCAATGGCGGCGGCTTCACCAACGCCAATGCCGCCCATCCCTTCGAGAATCCCACGCCGCTGTCAAACTTCATCCAGATGCTGTCCCTCATCCTGATACCCAGCGGCCTTACTTATTACCTGGGCCGCCAGTTAAGGAACCAGAAGCACGGCTGGTCGGTGTGGGCCGCTATGTTTTTACTCTTCCTGGTGGGCGTGCTCATCTGCTGGGGGGCGGAAACCTATGGCGACCCGCGGCTGACGGCCCTGGGCCTCGACCCCACCACCAGCGCCATGGAAGGCAAGGAAGTCCGCTTCGGCATCTTTAATTCCGCTCTGTTTACCACGATAACCACGGACTCCTCCTGCGGTGCGGTCAACGCCATGCTTGACTCCTTCACGCCCCTGGGCGGCCTGGTGCCGATGTTCAACATCCATCTGGGCGAGGTCATCTTCGGCGGCGCCGGGGCCGGCCTCTTCGGAATGCTGGTCTTCGTGGTCCTGGCCATCTTCCTGGCGGGCCTGATGGTGGGCCGAACCCCGGATTACCTGGGAAAAAAGATCGAGTCTTTCGACGTCCAGGTGGCGGCCCTGTCTATTCTGGTGCCCAGCGTCTTCCTGCTTGGGTTCAGCGCGTTGGCTGCCTCCAGCCAGTGGGGCGTCAAGCCTTTAGGCAATAGCGGACCCCACGGCTTCAGCGAGATACTCTACGCCTTCACTTCCTGTATCGGCAACAACGGCAGTGCCTTTGCGGGCCTGTCGGCCAACACCCTCTGGTATAACCTGACTCTGGGGCTGGCCACCCTGATCGGTCGCTTCTTGTCCATTGTGCCGGTATTGGCGCTGGCCGGTAGCTTGGCGGCCAAAAAGACCATGGCGGTGAGCCCCGGTAGTTTTCCGGTTTCCGGCATCACTTTTACCCTGCTCCTCGTGGGCACCGTCATCATCGTGGGGGCTCTGACCTTCTTTCCGGCCGTCAGCCTGGGTCCCATTGTGGAGCACTTCATCATGATTAATTCTAACAAGTTATTCTAAAGGCTCCGACAATGGCCGCCAAAGTAAAAGCACGTTCATTGTTTGATAAGACGATCCTGATTCCGGCGATCGGTGAATCGTTTCGGAAGCTTGACCCCCGCGTGATGGTTCGTAATCCGGTGATGTTTGTGGCATTGGCTGGAGCTGTGGTGACCACGGCCAAACTCTTTTATACCCCTTTACATGGCGGGTCTTGGGGGTTCTTTCTGCAGATCGCTCTGTGGCTCTGGTTCACGGTGCTGTTCGCCAACTTTGCCGAGGCCATGGCGGAAGGGCGGGGCAAGGCTCAGGCGGCCACTCTGCGCCAGGCTCGGACCCAGGCCATTGCCAATCGCCGGCTGCCAAACGGGGTCATTGAGCCAATCCCGGCGGAGGCCCTGCGCAAAGGCGATATCTTCGTGGTTAAGGCCACTGAGGTAATCCCGGCAGACGGTGAAATCATCGAAGGCGCGGCCACGGTGAATGAATCGGCCATCACCGGTGAGTCGGCGCCGGTGGTTCGCGAGGCCGGTGGCGATCGCAGCGCGGTCACCGGCGGCACCCAGGTGCTCTCCGACGAGATCGTGGTGCAGGTCACCGTCAACCCGGGGGAGAGCTTCATGGACCGGATGATCGCCCTGATCGAAGGCGCCAGCCGGCAGAAAACCCCCAACGAAATCGCCCTGACCATCCTGCTGGCGGCCATGACCATCCTCTTTCTGGTGGCGATAGTCACCCTGAAGCTCTTTGGGGCTTATGCGCGGGTGGACTTCTCCGTCCCAGTGCTGGCCGCCCTGCTTGTCTGCCTGATCCCCACCACCATCGGCGGCTTGCTGAGCGCCATCGGCATCGCCGGCATCGACCGGCTGGTGCAGCAAAACGTCCTGGCCATGAGCGGACGCGCCGCCGAGGCAGCCGGCGATGTGGACGTGCTCCTGTTGGACAAGACCGGCACCATCACTTTGGGCAACCGCCAGGCGGTAGAGTTCCTCCCGGCCCCGGGAGTCGATGTTAAAGAACTGGCCAGCGTGGCGCAGCTCGCCTCCCTGGTCGATGAAACGCCTGAAGGACGCAGCATCGTGGTGTTGGCCAAGCAATACGGCCTCAGGGGGCGGGATCTGCGTGAGTTCCCTAACGCTGAGTTTGTTCCCTTTAGCGCCAGGACCCGCATGAGCGGCGTCGATCTCCAGGGCGAGCAATACCGCAAGGGCGCCGCGGATGCCGTGCAAGAGTTCGTCGGCAAGCCGCTGCCTCCGGAGGTAGATGCTGAGATCCAGCGCATCGGCTTCCTGGGCGGCACCCCCCTGGTGGTCGCCAGCGCCGAAAAGATCTATGGGGTAGTCTATCTCAAGGACATCGTTAAGGGCGGCCTGGCGGACCGTTTCCTACGCTACCGGGCCATGGGCATTACCACCATCATGATTACCGGTGACAATCCCCTCACTGCCGCGGCCATCGCCAAGGAGGCGGGGGTGGACGATTTCCTGGCCCAGGCCAAACCGGAGGACAAGCTGGCCATGATTCACCGGCAACAGGCAGCCGGACACCTGGTGGCTATGACCGGCGACGGCACCAACGACGCCCCGGCCCTGGCGCAGGCCGACGTGGGCGTGGCCATGAATACCGGCACCCAGGCGGCCAAAGAGGCCGGTAACATGGTGGATCTAGACTCAAACCCCACCAAACTTATCGAGATCGTAGAGATCGGCAAACAACTTCTCATGACCCGGGGAGCCCTCACCACCTTCAGCGTCGCCAACGACGTAGCCAAATACTTTGCCATCATCCCGGCCATGCTGGTGGGGACCTTCCCCCAAATCGCCCCCTTCAATGTTATGAAACTGGCCTCGCCGGCCAGCGCCATCCTCAGTGCGGTGATCTTCAATGCCCTGATCATCATTGCCCTGATTCCCTTGGCGCTGAAAGGCATCAAGTTCCGCCCCTTGGGAGCCGCCGCGGTGCTGCGGCGCAATCTGCTGATCTATGGCCTGGGCGGCGTCATCGTGCCGTTTATCAGCATCAAGCTCATCGACTTGACAGTCGCCGCGCTGCACCTGGTCTGAGAGAGAATGAGATATGAATATCCGAGGACTGCTCCAGGAAATCAAGGTTTCGACCCTGGTCACCCTGGCCCTGGTGATCATCTTGTGCGGCGTCTATCCCCTGGCAGTTTGGGGCATCGCCCAGTTGGCCTTTCCCAGTCAGGCCAACGGCTCCCTGATATATGTAAAGGGACAGGTCATCGGCAGCCGCTTGCTGGCGCAGAACTTCAGCGGGCCTCAGTATTTCCACCCGAGGTCCTCGGCCGCCGGCGATACAGGCTACGACGGCACAAGCTCCGGCGGCAGCAACCTGGGACCACTGTCCCGGAAGCTCACCGTTCAGGTGAAGAAGCGGGTGGAGAAGTATCGCGCCGAAAATAACCTGCCGGCCGGAACCCTGGTTCCCGCCGATGCCGTGACCACCTCTGGTAGCGGCCTGGACCCCCACATCAGTCTGCGCAATGCCGCTTTTCAGGCCACTCGGGTTGCCCAGACCAGAAAGTTGAGTGAAGATCAGGTCAAGGGCCTCCTGCAAAAATATACCGAAGGGCCTGACCTGGGCTTCTTGGGAGAGCCCGGGGTCAATGTGCTGCGGCTTAATCTGGCACTGGACGCACTTTCGGCAAAGCAAGACAGTTTTCGGTATCGGTAATAGTGGGTGCACAGCGTGCTGTGCTCCTATCCTGGCCAAACAACTGGGCGCCTAGGTCTTTCCCTTTAAGGGGGAAGCGTGGTTGAGACCATTCTCCATTGATTAGGGGCATGAAAACCATCCATATCGGTTATTTCTTATAGAAGCCGGGAACAAAAAGGAGAATCACCGGGAAGATTTCCAGGCGGCCCAGCAGCATATCCAGGATCAAGACCCACTTGGCGAATCCGGGCAAGGTGGCATAGTTGCCGGCGGGACCCACCTTCCCCAGCCCCCGGCCGACGTTTCCCAGGCAGGCCAGCACTCCGGAGAAGGAGGTGACCAGATCCACGCCGCTGGCGGCCACCAGGAAGGTCGAAACGGCAAACAGGCTTAAGTAGAGGATAAAAAAGGCCCAGATGCCGCTCAGGACATTGGGGGCCACTTCCTCCCGGCCCAATTTAACCCGGACCACGGCCCGGGGGTGGACCAGCCGAGTCAATTCCTGGAACGACTGCTTGAGGAGCACCAGGATACGCAAGGACTTGATGGCCCCGCCGGTGGAACCCACCATGGCCCCTACGAAGAGGCAAAGGAGCAGCAGACATTGGGCCAGCGAGGGCCAGAGGGTGAAATCGGCGGTGCCGTACCCCGTGGTGGTGCTGAGGGAAATCGCCTGGAAGACCCCGTAGCGGCAGGACTCTCCCAGGGAGGGGTAAATCCTCCCCCAGAGTGTCAGGGTGATAACCAGGGCCACGACCGCGGTTATCCCCAGAAAGAAGCGGAGTTCCGGGTCCCGCCAGACGGCGAGGGGCTTGCCCCGGAAGAGCCGGACGTGCAAGGCGAAGTTAACGCCGCCGATGAGCATGAAGACCATCACCACGCCTTCGATATAGGCGCTGTGGTAAAAGCCGATGGAGGCATTTTTAGTGGAGAAGCCCCCGGTGGCCAGGGTGCTGAAGGTGTGGCAGAGGGCGTCGAAGAGGTTCATGCCCCCCGCCATCAGGAGCACCGCCTCCAGGACCGTGAAGACCAGGTAAACCTTCCAGAGGATCAGGGCGGTATCCCGGAGGCGGGGTTTGAATTTGTCCGCCCCCAGATGGGCCCCGGGGACCTCTGACTTGTAAAGCTCCATACCCCCCATACCCAGGAAGGGGAGAAGGGCCAGGGCCATCACCACGATGCCCATGCCTCCCAGCCATTGGGTCAGGCTGCGCCAGAAAAGCAGACCCCGGGGAATCGCCTCCACGTTGGCCAGGGCCGAAGCCCCGGTGGTGGTGAAGCCGCTCATGGCCTCCAGGACGCAGTCCACCGGATGCGTAAAGGTTCCGGCCAGATAAAAGGGCAGGGCGCCAACCAAGGCGGCAGCCAGCCATCCCAGAGTGGTGGCGGCCATGCCTTCCCGATGGTTGATAGCTCTGGGGCCGGTGGCGGCATGCCCGAGCAGATACATGACCGACCCCGCCGTCAGGGACACCGCCATGGCTTGCAGCAGGGGCCAATAAGAGCCGTCCCGGTAGTAGAGGGAAAACCCCAGGGGGCAGAGCATGCTGAGGCCGATGCAGGCCACCAGGGTTCCAATAATCCGGCATATCAGGCGCCAACGCATGCCGCTCATCTCCCCGGGCCGCTCAACGCCTTTTCCACCTGAGGGATGCTGGCCTTCCTGGCCAGGATTATCACCCGGTCATCGGGCTGGATGACGTCATCACCGCTCGGGAGCATCACCTCTTCGCCTCGCATGATGCAGAGCAACAAGGCCTCCCGGGGAAATTTCAGGGACTTGAGAGGCGTTCCCACCAAGGCTGTGCCCTCCTGGGCGACGGCCTCCATGACCTCGGCCTCCTGGCCTTTGATGGCCACGCTGGAAACCACCTTACCCCGGCGGATGTAAGGAAAGATGGAATTGATGGCCGAGAGCCTCGGGCTGACGAGGTAGTCCAACTCGATCATTTTACTCAGATCCATATAGGCCAACTTGTTGACGCGGGCCAGGAGCTTCCTGGCGCCCAGGCGATGCGCCAGGAGACAGGAGAGGATGTTCGTCTCGTCATCCCCCGTAAGGGCCAGGACCATATCCATGCCGCCGATGTTCTCCTGCATCAGCAATTCCTGGTCGGTGGCGGAGCCCTGGAGCACCAGGGTGCGCCGCAGCAGGCCCGACAGCTGCTTGCAGCGCTCCGGATTACTCTCGATGAGTTTGACCCGGTAGCGCCTGATCTCCAGCTCCCGGGCCAGCTCCCCGCCGATCCTGCCTCCGCCCATGATCATCAGGTTCTTTAGGGGGGCGGGCCGCTGGTTGAAGAGTTTCAAGGCAAAGTCCAGGTCCTTGTCCCGGCAAACGAAATAGACCAGATCCCCAGCCTGGAGGGTGTCTTTGCCCTTGGGAATAATGAGCCGGTCTTGCCTCACCAGGGCGGCGATGATCAGGTGTTTTCTCTCAATTACCAAAGGTAGGTCCTGGATCCGTCCGCAGAGCGGGCTGGCGGCCGGCAGGACTCCCCCGATCATCTTAATGGATCCCCCCACGAAGTCGTCGACCTCCTCCATTTCGGGGGCGCTGAGAATCCTGAGAATGGCCTTGATCAACTCCCGGTCAGGGTTGATGATGTTGGTGATATTGAGGCGGCGGATGAGGGCTTCCCGGTGGGGGGCGTACTCTTCCTGGCGGACCAGTGCGACCTTGGGGAGGCCGCCGCTGAGGAGATCGGCAAACAGACAGCAGACCAGGTTGACCTCATCCCGGTCGGTGACCGCCAGGAGCACGTCCGCCTTTTGGACCCCAGCCTCCAGGAGCACCTGGGGATGGCTGCCGGCCCCCCGGATGGTCTGCACGTCCAGTTGCTCCTCCACCCGCTGGAGGGCCTCCGGCGCCTGGTCGATGACCACGATCTCCTTATCTTCCCGGGAGAGCCATTTGGCCAGGTGAAAACCTACCTCGCCGGCCCCGACAATAATAATTTTCACCTAACCCATTCCTCAGATGCTTGAGATGAGATTATGCGGCAACCTTGGCCATCGCGATCCAAAAATGGTTTTGGGGCCCCTCTTCCCTACTTTAACCCGGAAAGTTTTCTCTTTTTTGGAAGACATGATAACACACCGCACTGGGGAAATAATCTTTCTTAAAAGCTGACCCTGAATTAGGGCGCCCCGGGGCAGCCGGTAGCAGCAGAACCGGAACTGCCAGGGTTCTTGGCCAACCCATAGTTTTTACTGCACATTTAAACATTTGGCGCTTTCCCTACAGATAAAGACAAAGGCCTGACAGGTTGGCAGTCTCCACCTGACAGGCCTCTTTCTCTGCGCCTCTGCGGTGAGGCCCTACTTTATTATTCACCTCTGAGGCGCAGAGGACGCGGAGAAGAAATATAAAAAATATAAATCTTTTATGCTGTTTCAGTTCATTCTTTAAAGCCTAAGACAATTCTTTTGATCCCATGCTTGAGCACTGGAACATTAAAGTTAATCAAGAGACCGACATTCCAGCCACCAAGCCTGAGATATGTGAGAACCTAGGCTTCGTGAATCGGCAACAACTTTTCAACTGCTTTGATCTCCACGACCACTGCATTTGAGACCACCAAATCAAGACGATAGGCACAATCCAGGCTTACCTCTTTGAATACCACTGGCAATGGCCTCTGCCGTTCGAAAAGAAGAGATCGCATCCGTAACTCATGACAAAGGCATTCCTCATAGGCGCTCTCCAAAAGACCCGGCCCCAATGCACGGTGAACCTCCATCGCTGACCCTATAACTTCTTTTGTCAGGTCATTGATTCTCATTTTTACTCTGCGCTCTCTGCGCCTCTGTGGTGAGTCTCTTCGTTTTCGAAAGTCATCGAGGAACTCCTCAGCGCCCGAAGGAATTCAGAATGCCCTGCACTTGCGAAGTTTCCCGGAGTTTCAAGTTAACCAGAATCATGGAAAATTGATCGACCACAGAGGATATGAGCTGTTGGCTGGTCTCCTTTTCTGGTTCGGAAACGGGATGGGGGTTGCCGGCAGGCTTGCCCTGGCGCAGATGCAGTAGGCCCAGGGTTTTCCCCTGAGCTGCTATGGGCCAGCATTGGTAAGCGGGCGGCAGATTTTTGGACAAATGGGGGCAGGGGAGGCTGGCCTCGGAATCTTCCACCAAATACTGCCGCCCGCGGCGCAGCGCCCAGCAATCATCCGGAGCAAACCTCTGCTCCTCCGGGGGCAGCTCTCCCCAGACACCCATGACTTCAAGCGTGTCCCTCACGGTAGTCAGATAGATGGCGCCGGACAGGTTGGGAAATAAGCGCTGCAGATATCTGGTAATTACGGGGACAGCGTCCCGGGAACTGTTGCAGCCCTGCAACAGGTCTCCCATTTCGCTCACCAGTCCAATACTCTGGGCCAAATCCCGGTATTTGCGCTCACCCTGTTGCAGCTGCTCTTCAATCTGACCGTAATCTATAGTGGCGCCGGCTTGGGACCAATCCAGGACGGCGATACCGGCAGTCTTGTAGGAGGTTAAATCCCAGGAGACATAAAAGCCGATCAGGGCGAAACCGAGAATGAGGATAGCGGCCGCCCCCAGAAGCTTATAGAAGGGGATGGCCTCAGTAGAGCCGAAATGCAGAATCGTCCATCCCGACATCGCGATAGGCCGAGCCAGGGCCATCAGGCGCTGCCCCTCAATTTGATAATCCTTCCCGGCCAAGGGTTTCTGGTCCAGGATGGGAGCGAAAGGACCGTTGCCAAATTGTTGGGAAGCGACCAATTCCTTTTTGGTCTGTTCGCTCACCGGCCACAAGGAGGAAAGGACATATTGGGGCTGATTGGACAGAGCCACAATGCCATTGGGATCTACCAAAAATGAGATAGACCCGGGGTCGAAGGCATTTTTCAACTCACCCGTGGTCCGGATCATCCTCTTGATCACCGCCACCCCGATAATCTCACCCTGCGTATTGCGGACGGGGGCGCTGGCATAATACCCCAGTTCCCTGGACGTCCCCCCGAGGGCAAAATAACGACCCTGCAGACCCAAAGCCGCTTGTTTGAAATAGGGCCGGAAGCCGTAGTTTTTCCCGATAAAACTATCCGGTTGGTTCCGGTTGGAGGAGGCAATAGTTAGCCCCCCGGTATTCATGATATAGCAAACGCCGAACCCCTCTTCCGTCTGGCTGAAATTGTCCAGTATCTCATTGGCCCGGGCGATCTGGTCCTCAAAACGCTCGACAGGGCGCTCCGCAGGGCGGTCTCCATAACGGTCAGCGTAACGGTCATAACGGTCACCAAGGCGCTCCCCGCGGTGCTCCTGGGGTCCCGCCTGGGGGGCCACCTGGGGTCCCGCCAGCACAGCAATAATGCGGCTGGACCCGGCCAATAACTGGTCCAGGCGATCAGTTTTTTCCATCTCATTGTTGACTATCTCCTGGAAGCGTTGGGCCGTGACTTGGTTTTTCTGCAAGTCCGCGCCCACGGCTTTATTGGCTAAATAGTTGATGCCCAGGCTTCCAGCCAGCCCTACGGCAGCGATGAACAGCAAGCCAATGGTAGTCCCGCGGGTAAAATACTGATAAATTTTTTGGGCACGGAGTTCCTCCATGCTGTCCATGGCAATTTGGCCGAGTCGGAAAATGGAGGTGGCCAGACCGATGGCCAGCAAGCTTCGCACCAGTGAGATGGAAATACCCACGACAGCATTAAAAGACTCGGTGCTATAAGGAAAGCAGGAGATGAGGCCGTATAACACCATGAAGATCCCGGCCGTAATCAGGGTTTCTTTCCCTTTGGGGATCGTTGGAGAGGCTTGCAATAGGGCCCAGGCAGCCCACGCTCCCGCCGCCACACTCACCCCGAAGCTCACTACGCCGACCAGGTCGGGCAGGCCCAGCATCCTGATGGAAAAGATAAGCGCCACCAAGGGGAAATAAACCACGGGTCGCGGCACGGTGTGGCCGGGAATGCTGCTGCCGGCCCGCCCGAATTCCAACAGAAATATTAAAGATAGGCAAAGCAGGATTAACTTCACTGCCCCGAGATGGCCCGGGAGCAATTGGTCGAGCGCCGGTAAATTGAGCAGATCGTGCACCCCCCGGCAGAGAGCAAACAACCCCAGCCAATTCCAAGGTAGAAGACGGTTCGTCCGGCGATTCAAGATCGGGGTCAGCGCCGCCAGGAGAAAAAGCGCCAGGACACCAACCAAATAAATAATCAATTCATTTTCATTAAACACGGCGCCGCCCTCCAAATTAAGTTAAAAATAATACATTGTTATTTCTTTACCGAGTTTAAACGATTCCCCTCATCGAGGTCTGCTCTGAGAAGACGATAGCATAAATTTTTAGCGAAAACAATTGGTTTTCAGCGTAGCATAACATACTTAATTATCTACTTAATTATCGACTCATGAACCCGCCGCCGCCATCCGCCCGGGGCGCCGGATTGACCTCCGCTGAGGTAGTTGCTTATCTTTCCGTATATTAATAAAGCAAATAAGTTATGACATTGGAATTATTATGAAAGATATCGCGACAGGGCGCCCTGCCTAGAAATGTTTTATTCATTTTTTTCCGATAGATTGTTCAACTAAGTGTAATATTTAGGAAACAGCCGAGGATGACTCTGCTGAACCTACCGCGCCTTTCCCAAACTACTTTTGGTCAGTGGGGGAGCCCAAAGGGAAATTAATCATACCCCCCGCGGCTACCGCCCCCCCGACGACATGACAACCTGCTTGACTAACCGGTTGTGACAATGGTCCACCTGCGCAGCCAGAAAGAAACAAGGTCAATACCCCGACCAGAATAAATTCCGCCCAGCCCAGTTTCATCTGCCAGCCTCCCTAGCAATTCCCTTTATGTGGCAGCCTTTGCGCCAGCAGTACCTTGGGGGCAAGACTGCGCCGACGCGCGGCTCATTGAACACCGCCCCTCAGGAAAGAAGCCACTTCCCCATGGGTCCAATCGGTTTCCCCCAATCGGGCCCGGAGAAACGCTTCAAGATGAGCGCTCCCAGGGCCGCCAGCACGGCCAGGGCGGCGGCGGCGTAAAAGGTGAGGGTCCACCCGGCCCAAAGCAGGGAGGAAGCAAGGATAACTCCGCCGATGATACCGCCGATGCCCTTGGCGCTGTAAACAAAGCCATAGTTGGTCGCCAGATAGGCGGCGCCGAAGCGGTCCGCGGTGAGGGGCGGGAAAAAGGCAAAAATCGGCCCGAAGCTGAACATGGCCAAGGCGATCAACAGCACAAAGAAGTTAGGGTTGCGCCCCAGGACCGGCAGCAAGGCCACGGCCGCGGCGCCGATGAGAAAGTCAAGCGCCATGGCAATCTCGCGTCCCAGCTTGTCGGAGAGAAAGCCCCACACTACCCTTCCTACACCATTGGCGATGCTGCTCAGGGTAACGGCCAGGATGGCGATATTGGCGGCTATGCCCAAATGTTGGGCGAGGGGCTTGGCCTGGGCCGTTATCATCAAGTAGCCGGAGGCCATGGCTACAAAGATTAAGAATATCAAGTAAAAATGGGGAGTCATCAACATCTCCATGGGAGTGAGACCCTGCTCCTCAACCCTGGGAGCAGCAGACGGCGAGCCGAGTGGGCCGGCGTCCGCGGCCTCGGCGGGAAAATGGAGGACTTGCGCCACAATGAGGAGGATGACTCCGAAACCTATTCCCGTCACCACAAAAGTGGCCCCATAACCGAATCTTCCCAGGAGATACCCGAACAAAGGAATCAATGGCGCCGCCCCGGAACCGAAACCAGCCGCCATCACGCCGGAGGCCAGCCCCCTTTTTTGGGGGAACCATTTGAGGGCGGCAGCTATGCCGCCGGTATATACAAAACTGGCTCCTACCCCTGCCAGGCCATAGAAATAATAGAGCGCCAGCAACGACTTGACCAGCCCCATGGCCGACCAGCCGATGCCCACGCAGAAGGCGGCCAGGGTGAAGAAGAGGCGGGTGCCGAACCGGTCTAACAGGTAGCCGCTTAGCGGGGCCAAATAGGTCATAAAAATGATAAACAGGGTTAAGGCTAGTTGCACGGCCGCAAGGGACCACTTAAAGGTTCCGGTAAATGAGGGTACAAACAGCGTCCAAGCATATTGGAGGCTGGAGATCATCATCATGCCGACGACCCCAGCCAGCAACTGGACCCAAGGTTTGCCGGTGGAGGACCTGTGAATCTCCCTGGATTCAGAATCTGCCTGGGCACGCATGATTTGATCCTCCCTACCGGGAGCCGCGGTGCCAGGTGCTATTAGACCCCTGGCTCAACCGGCATTCCCTGGTCGTACTCAACATCTCTCGGACATTGTCAAATAAAACCAGAATCAAATAAATAATATCCAAACTCTAAATGCCTTTCCTTTTTCCCTCCCCCTGGAGGGGGCGACAAGTGGGGGTGGTAATTTATTGTTCTTTTACCATATGTTGCCACCCTCCCCCCAACCCCCTCCCCTCCCAGGGAGGGGGGATTATCTTAAATATTTTGTTTAGATAAATGTGGGACATAACACTAGGCAGTCTCCGGGAATACGGGTTGTAAGGTGACAAAGAAGGTGGTGCCGCTGGCGGCGCCATCTTCCTCGGCGGTCTTGGTTTCGAACCTGATATGGCCGCCCAACTTCTCCACGATGGTATAGCTGACAAAGAGGCCCAGCCCCGTGCCCTCCCCCACTTTTTTGGTTGTGAAGAAGGGGTCGAAGATATGGTCGGCGTTCTCCTTGGGAATGCCCGTCCCGGTATCGGCAATGATGGCTTCCACCAAATTGCCGCTGGCATGTTGGCGGCTGGCTACCATCAGCTTGCCGCCCTCCGGCATGGCCGCCGCGGCATTGGTGATTAAATTGAGAAAGACCTGTTGAAGTTCGCCCGCGCCTCCCTGCACCTGAGGCAAATCGGCAGCCAGATCGAGTTCCAGGTCGATCTTCTTGGTCAAGAGCGTGTTCTGAACCAGGAGGAGCACGGTTTGCAGGTCATGATTGAGGTCGCTAAATTCTTCCGGCTGGCTTGGATGCCGGGCGAACCCCATCAGGTTCTCTACGATGCGCTTGCAATTGAGCCCCTGGCGTTCCACCGACTTGAGGATCGTATGTTCCTGAGTACCCTCAGGGAAGCGGTCCAGTAAAATTTCGGTAAACCCCAGAATGACGGCCAAAGGATTATTGATCTCATGGGCCACTCCCGCGGAAAGAGTGCCCAGGGAAGCCAGCTTTTCGGTCTGGAACAGTTGTTCCTCCATCCTTTGGCTCTCGGTGATATCCCGCGACATCACCAGGATCCGTTCCACCGTCCCGCCATCCTCTCCGAGAAGCGGCACAAAGTGGGTGGAAAGCCAGTAAAGTCGATCGGCGATATGTGCCGGAAATTTGACTTCCAGGCTTTCGCGGCTGGCCATCACCTCCCGCACCCGCGTCAGCATGGCCTGAACATCTTCCGGGGCAAAAAACCTCTCCACGTTTTTGCCGGGAATCTCCTCCGGGGGAATTCCAAAGGCCTTGGCCGCCGCGGTATTGGCGCTGATAAAGTTCCCGTTGCCATCAAATAGAAAAATGAAGTCCCGGGCGTTTTCCACCACCGATTTGTATTGCTCCCGGCTACGGCGCAAATCCGCGGTGGTATGGTCCACCTCCCGCTGCAATTCCACCGACCAACGCAACCCATAGTAGATTACCGCACAGGCCGCCAGAATCAGGGCGAAAATCAGGATCCCCTGGATCAGGAATTGCCGGATGTAGAGGGAATGGATGGTGCCATAGACCTCAGAGGTGGGCGCCACCACCGCCACCGGCCAGATTCGGGAACCATCCGGGTTCACCTTGACATGGCTGTAAGCCACGAATTTTTCCACAGGCCCGAGGACACCCCGGTTCCAGCCTGAAGCGTATAGGGAGGTCCCTTCCGCTCCCGCCAGCATTTTCGATTTCTGAAGTTCGTTGATCTTGGCGAAACTGATCAGCGGATTGCGCCGGCCCCGGGCGGTAAAGGCGTCTTCCCCGATAAACTGCCGCTCGGGATGATAGAGAAAAACCCCATCGCTGTCGAGCACCCAGCAGTAGCCGGTGTGCCCGGAGCGAATCCCGGCGCAGTAGTGGCCGGTAAACTGGCTGGCATCTACTTTGAACAGCAGCACCCCGCTCCAGATGCCGGTGGCCTGGGGGTGCGATTCATCCACGCTCTGCTCATATACCGGCGTGGCCAGGTCGAAAAAGGGCGTTTTCTGGCCTCCACTCGCTTCCAGTGCCACCGGCCCCTGGCGAATGCGGCCGCGTTTGGCCGGGTCGTTGGCCCAAGCCGCCTCAGCGGCGTATTGATTAGCAGCGTAGGCGAGAACCCTGGGGCCGCCGGCATCCAGGATATAGATGTGGCTGCCATTGGCGCCCGTAATATCGATCCGCACAATGGCGGTCACCCCCAATTTGGAGAGGTCGTTGAAAGTGACCTGCATGCGGTTGGCCCAGGCCACTTTCTCCAGATATTGTATGGCCGGGGAATAGTCGAGGATCCTGAGCTCCCCCCGCAAAAACTCCAGACCGTCTTCCATCTGGCGGGCGGTGGTTTTGGCCAGGATCAGTTGTTGCTGCTGAAAATCTTGCGAAACAATCTCGCTGGTGCGCTTTAAGGACAGCAGACCCAACACGAAGGCCGCGGCCAGCAACAGCACCACCAGCAGGCCTAACCCCGTCAGGAGTTGCCTGATGTGGATCCTGGCCAGCGGGATGCCCTTGCCCATTCTCCGTCCTGAAAACCGTTTAATCTCTGAGGTCCAACGCGATTTTGGCCCGGATTTTACCTATTTTAAAGGAATTTTACCATCGATATCTTGGCCCGGATCAGGAATTTTCGCTTCAAGATGTGGCTCCCGAACTTCCCAGGCTTTGGGCTGGAATTTCGAGACCCCGATTACCGGCAGGGCGCGGCTCCGGGCACTAAAAAAGGCGCGTCTGACGCGCCTTTCTGTAGGGGCGCCCGCCCCTACCATTGCCAAGAGTTATCCCCGGCGGCAAATCAGATCAGGGGCAGCCTCTCGTCATAAATAAACTCCCGGGTATGGCGGGCCACCCTTTCCGGCGGCAGCTCGATCCGAGCCGTGCCGGTCTCCATGGCGGCCCGGGCCACGGCTTCCGCCACCGCCGGCGGCACCCGGAAGTCCATGGCTGGCGGCAGGATATAGCTGGCGCTCAATTCCTGGCCCACCAAGTCGGCAATAGCATGGGCCGCGGCGATATTCATGGCCGTGTTGATGCCGGTGGCCCGGATATCCAGGGCGCCGCGAAAGATGCCGGGAAAGGCCAGGCAGTTGTTCACCTGGTTGGGAAAGTCCGACCTGCCGGTGGCCACCACTGCAGCCCCGGCCTCAGCGGCCTCCTGGGGATAAATCTCCGGCTCGGGATTGGCCATGGCAAAGACGATGGGGTTGGGCGCCATGGACTGCACCATCTCCCGGGTGAGTACCCGGGGGCCCGAAAGGCCGAGGAAGATGTCGGCTCCCTTGATGACCTGGGCCAGGGTGCCTTTTTGCCGATCCGGGTTGGTAATCTCCGCCAGTTCTTGTTTGATGGAATTCATCCCCTGGGACCGGCCCCGGTAAACCGCGCCTTTGGTGTCGCAGACCACCAGATTTTGGGCTCCGGCGTTGATCAGGAGTTTGGCGGTGGCGATGGCCGAGGCGCCGGCCCCGTTGAAGACCAGCCTGACCTCGGAAAGTTTTCGGCCCACCACCTTCAAGGCATTGAGCATCCCGGCCAGGACCACCACCGCGGTGCCGTGCTGATCATCGTGAAAGACCGGAATATCCAGGCTCTCCCGCAACCTCTGCTCGATTTCGAAACAACGGGGGGAGGAGATATCCTCCAGGTTAATGCCCCCAAAGGCCGGTGAGATATTTTGCACCAGCCGGATGACCTCTTCGCTCTCCTGGGTGCTGATGCAGATGGGAAAAGCCTCCACGCCGCCGAAGGTCTTAAAGATAACCGCCTTGCCTTCCATGACCGGCAAGGCGGCCCGGGGGCCGATATTTCCCAGACCCAATACGGCGCTGCCGTCGGTGACGATGGCCACCAGGTTGTTCTTGGAAGTGAAGTCATAGGCGGCCATGGGTTCATGCAGGATCTTCTGGCAAACTTCCGCCACCGCCCCCGGGGCGTACAGGCGGGTATATATGACTTCGTCCTTGATGGGCACCTTGGTATAGATCTCCACGCACCCTTGATAACGGCGGTGCAGCTCCAAGGCCTCCTCATCGATGCCCAATTTTCCATAATCCTGGCCTTCGGCGGGCAGCCAGGCCAGCTCCCCTTCGTAAATATAGCGCTCGGTGCGCTCATAGATCCGTTCGGGGCTCACCTTTTCCGGCCCCAGGGAGGCGGCCCCGTTCTCCTGGGCCGTCTGGGCCACCGCCTTGGCGATCACCGGAGAAATACGCCAGTCCATCTGCCGGGGAATGATATGGTTGGGGGCTAATTCCGCCTCCGGGATCATGCCGGCCAAGGCCCGGGCCGCGGCCAGATACATGTCGATGGTGACCCGATTGGCGCCCACGTCCAGGCACCCCCGGAAAAATCCCGGGGTCACCAGGGACGAGCGAATCTGGGTCTCGCTGGTGGCGAGTCCCGTGGCTGTCACCACGGCGCCTCCCGCCTTGGCCTCCGCCTCCTCAATCTCAGGGTGGGGCAGGGCCAGGGCAAAGACGATGGGATTGGGGGCCATGCTGGCAATCATCTCCCGGGTGACCAGGCCGCCTGCCGACATGCCGATAAAGACATCGGCGCCCTTGATGACCTGGGCCAGGCTGCCTTTGACATCATAGGTGTCCACCAGGCGGGCGATTTCCGACTTGGCCCAGTTCATGCCCACCGGCCGGTAAACGTTCAAGGCCCCGTGGCGATCGCAGAGGACGATGTTATTATTGCCGGCGACGATCAATCCTTTGGCCACCCCGATACCCGAAGCCCCGGCGCCGTTGATGACGACGCGGGCCTCTTCAAGATTCTTGCCCACCACCTTCAGGGCGTTGATCACCGCCGCCAGCACAATGATGCCTGCCGCGTGGTTTTCAGTGTGCAGCACCGCCACCCGCACCGCCTTGCGGATGCGGTTCTCGATGGTGAAGCACTTGGGGGCGGCGATGCTCTCCAGGCAGAAACCGCCGAAGGACGGGGCGAGAGTCCGGACGATTTCCACGATTTCATCCGCATCCTGGGTCAGCAGGGCAATGGGCACCGCATCCACGTTGGCAAAGGTCTTGAAGAGCACCGACTTGGCCTCCAACTTGGGAAGCGCGGCCAGGGCTCCGATATTGCCGAATTCGTAAACCTGGCTGCCGTCGGTGATCAAGGCGATGGAATTGCCGCGGCAGGTGTACTCGAAGGAGGCCAGGGGATTCTTGTCAATCTCCCGGCAGATGGCCGCCACCCCGGGGGTGTAAATGCGGCTTAGAACCGAGGTATCCCGGATGGGCATCTTGCTTTTGATGCCCACCAGGCCGCGGTAACGGCGGCGATAGGACAGGGCATCCGATTCGGTGGCCATGGCTGCATCCTCGTTGAAGACCGGTAATCTATCTGAAAAGAGTTAATGTTCCCTAAGGTAGGGTCTCATGGAAGCCCCGATAAAGGAAACCGCTTTATTCCCTCCCCCTTGAGGGGGCGACACCGGGAGGGGGTGATTAGTTGTTCGGTTATCTCCAAATGTTACCACCCTCCCCCCAACCCCCTCCCCTCAAGGGAGGGGGAGTTTTGGGGCAAATAGATATTAAAGATATTCCCCGAGACGCGTTACTATCCACTTTAAAACTGGCCTGCGGCGCGGCCAGCCCCGCGGGGGCTTCTACCTGCCCATCTCAATCCAGCTTTTCATGGATATAGTAGAGAATCCTGATTTGGCCTGCCAGGTCTTTCCGGAGGGCTTCTTCATCCTGCACCTCCCGGGCTCGGATGTAAACCCGGATAAAGCTCTCGGGGGCCCCGCCGTAGCCCGTCAAGATGCTGGCGATGCGGCCGCCGTGGGCCCGAATCCGGTCAGTGACCGCCTTAACCGTGCCGGGCCGGTCTTCCAGCTCCAAGCCCATGGCCAGGGGTGCCTGAGTGATGCCCGAAATGGAGACAAAGGCCCGGAAGATGTCGCCTTTGGTGATGATCCCCTCCAGGCCTCCCTGGGAGTCCACCACCGGCAGGGCTGAGATATTCCGGTGCAACATGACCGCGGCCGCTTTTTCCACCGTTGCCCCGGGAGCGATGGTGTAGAGATGTTTGGGCATCAGGCTCTTCACCTTGACCCGATCCAGGAGATAGTACATCTCGTGGATATCGAGGGTGGTGGCCTTGGAAGGCGTGGCCTCCTTCAAATCGAGGTCAGAGACGATACCCAGCAGGCGGCCCTTCCGCAAAACCGGCAGATGCCGCACCCGATTTTGCTTCATGAGCTTGGAGGCCTTGATGATGGAAGCGTCTTCATCCACGGTGATCAAATCTTTGCTCATAAAATCCTGCACCGGCATGGCCAACCTCCTTGGTTTGAACAGGGGAACTCCCCGGTAAGCCTGGTTATCCTCTGGGTCTTTTTAGAGTCGGCGTCTCTTCCTTCCGGGCCATCTGACCTGCCTAGGGGTTGATTTAACCTTCTATTTTCCCAGGAGGAAAGTCAAGCCCTTCCGGGGCCGGCCGCTCAGGTTTCCGGGGCCGGGTTGCAGGCCGGATGCTTTTTTCTATGACCGCATGGAACCGGCCGATTCCGGGTAAAGGCCAGCGACCATTTTTGGAGGCGCAAAATCTTTTTCATTTCTCCGGCGGCGATAATTGATTTTCCAGGATGAACAGTTCATTAGACCTGGCAAAGCTCAAAAGCCACCGGTCCATGACCAGCATCTGGGAATGGTACTCCATGATGGCCTGGCGTTTAGTGGCCGCTTCCTCGGGGGTGAGGGCCAGTGAGACCCATTGTCCGCCTTGGTCAGGAAAGCCCTCCGGGGGATGGAGGAGGGAGCCGGTCCCGGCGCCCTGGCCAATCGGCCACTGGCCAAAATGGACCAGGAAGGTGAGCACCCGGGGTTTGAGGCCGGGATCTTTCTTGCTCAACCGGGCCAAGGCCTCCTTAACAAAAGAGTAAGTGGCGCTATGGTCCGGATGCACGTCCTTTAGCGGGGTGGTCGCCACCACGTCGGGCCGGAAATCGGCGATCTCCCGTTCAACCTCCCTGGTGAGATCGTCGCCGGTAAAGACGGTGTGCGGGATGACGATTTCCAGCGGCGGGGGACAGTTTTCCTTGGTATAAGGAGACTGGTACGCCTGGGAGCCAGAGCAATATTTCCTGAGAAGGTAGGACAATCCGCCGTCTGGAAAGCCCAGGAAGGTTGTCTCGCCTTCTTTTAGCCCCAACCTGGTGTCGGCCATCAGGGCCTCTCCCCGGCGCTCATCACCATAGTTGCGGTAATCTTTGGCAGTGGGATTGGAGATGCGATCCTCCCGTTCCACCCCCTCAGGAAAGCCGGCTCCGTCGGTCATAAAGACCACCTTCACCTTCCCGCCCTCCCTGAGAACGCGCTGAATCAACCCTGCCGCCCCCAGGGTTTCATCGTCCGGGTGTGGCGAGAAGATCATCAGACGGATGCCGGGGGGGATCAGCGGGGCCAGGGCCCCAGGTTCCGCGGCCTGGGCATAGGAAGAGACTGTGATGGCCAAAATGACCAGAAGGACCCACAATACCTTGATCACGTGATCTCCGGGAAAGACCTTTAGGACCGGATAACTATATATAATATATCTGAAAGGCAAATTGGAGGGAGATTGCGGAAAATAATCGGGGGCCAACCACAGAAGAAGCGGCGGCGTTTTTGAAGCTGACGCTTTTCACAGCGCCTGATTATGCCAGGCGGAAGATTCTGTTTCGTGATGAATTCACCAGGGAATCCCGGTAATGAACAAGATTGGCAGGGCCCGCCGGCAGCATAACTCAGGGCCAGGCATTCCCTATCAGTTATCCTGGATAGTGCTGGAGGAAGCGGGTTCCAGGGTGGTTTCCGCCGACCCGCCCCGGGGCGCCGCCTGAACCTCGATTCTCCGCTCCCGGATGATGGTTGCGGCCTTTTCCCGCACTATCTTTCTCATGGCGAAAAGGTCTTCTCCCTCGACGCAGGTCAGGAAATATTGCGTGAACCTTGTCGGGTTCCGTCTCCACATCCCGAGCAATTGGCTCCAGACCTGACGCCGGTACGACGGCCGCAATCCTTGCCACCAGAGGATTTTGAAAAAAGACTTGACGCCGATTAATATCCGGCGCAACGTCAATCCCTGGGCGGGGATGCGGTCCTTGGGGGAGGCGTCCCCGCGGCTTACCGCCTGGGCCCGGCCAGCCGGCCGCATGGCCAGATAATAGCGGTAGGCCCTGGCCAGGTAACGGGATGGTTCATAAAGGCGGTCCCAGGCCTCGATGTATTCCTGCATGATTTCAGCTTCCGGCCGATCCGGTTCGTAGTTCAAGGCTGAGAAGGTCCCTGAGTCATCTCCCACATCCGGGCGCAGCCGTCCTTCCCGCCCCAGGCGATGCCACAGGTTGGTATGCGGCGAGGCCTGCAGGACCCCAAGCATGGCCACAGGTATGTCAGTCTGTTCTATAAAGGCGCAGATGCGCTCGCCGGCCCCTCGGTTTTCCCCGTCCAGACCGATGATGAAACTGCCGATAACCTCCAAGCCGTTCTTCTTGAGGGTGGACAGCGATTCCAAAAGCGGGTTCTTGATGTTGTGATATTTGTGGCTGGTCTTAAGTACCAACTCATCCGGAGACTCGATCCCGATAAAAACTTCCCTGAGGTTGGCCGCGGTCATGAGGTCGATCATTTCCGGATCCTGCCCCAGGTTCACCGAGGCCTGGGTCAAGAACCTGAAGGGTTCACCCCGGCTCCGCAACCAGGGGCTGAGTTCTTTAAGGAAGGCCTTGGTGTGGTTCTTATTGCCGATGAAGTTGTCATCGCAAATGAACACGGATCCCCTGGCCCCGAGCCGGTGGAGGGTTTCCAGTTCGAGGAGGACCTGCTTCGGGGCCTTGTAACGGGGGGTGCGTCCGAAAAGGTTGACCACGTCGCAAAATTCGCAGTCGAACGGGCATCCCCGGGAAGTCTGAATCGTAAAGGTGATGTAATCTTGGAGTTGCAGCAGATCAAACCGCGGGATCGGTGAGGTCTTCAGGTCCGGCCTGCCGCCGTTTTCGATCACCCCGGTCTGGCCGTTTCTCATCGCCTCCAGAAGCAAAGGAATCGTATTCTCGCCCTCACCCCGCACCACAAAATCGCATCCTGCCTCCAGAACGGCCTCCGGGAGGGAAGTGGGATGGGGTCCTCCGGCTACGACGGTTTTGCCCCGGCGCTTGGCTTCCCTCACCAGGGCCAACAAGCCCGCCCTTTGAATGTACATGGCCGATATCATGACCAGATCGGCCCACTGCCAATCTGCCTCCGTCAGGCTTCTGGTATTGAGATCGGCCAGCCGCAGTTCCCAGGCCGCGGGCAGCATGGCTGCCACCGTAAGCAAGCCCAGGGGCGGATTAACCGTTTTGGCGCCCAGGAGCTGGCAGGATTTCCGAAAACTCCAGAATGATAGGGGAAATTCTGGACATACCAACAAAGCCCGCATAGCTTTAAATCTCCTCCCCAGGCCCACGCCGGCGGCAACGAGCGCTGGCTGCCCTAACTCAGGTAGCTTGAACTGGTGGCCTCTTCCGCAATTAATTATCCATTTAGAAAGACTGATTTTTAATCCCACCTTTGGGAAAGGGGGGTAGGGGGGATTTAGCATAACCACTTGAAATCCCCCTAAATACCCCTTTTTCAAAGGGGGACTTAACATGCGTGAGAAGTATCATATCACAAACTGAAAAACCCATGGCCTTTTCATGCGCATTTCGTGCTATCTTACTACGCGAGATAATCTGGTTCAAATGAAAGAGAAATTTATCGGCGAGCTGGTCATTATGAATGAACTCCCTTTATCCAAGGCCTTCCACTTTATGGAGCCGGGCCCTGTCGTGCTGGTGACGACCGCGAATCAGGAACGCACTAACATCATGACGATGAGCTGGCACATGGTGATGGATTTCACCCCGTTGATCGGCTGCATCATTGGACCCTGGGATTACAGCTTCAAGGCCTTGCGGGCAACCGGGGAATGCGTGATCGCAATTCCTACGGTTGATCTTGCCCCCACGGTGGTGGAAATCGGCAACTGTTCGGGTGATGAGATCGATAAGTTTGCTGCCTTTGGACTAACCCCGGCGCCGGCCCAAAAGGTGAAGCCACCACTCGTGGCCGAGTGTCTAGCGAATCTCGAATGCCAGGTAGCGGATACCAGCATGGTTGATAAGTACAATCTCTTCATCCTGGAAGTGGTCAAGGCTTGGACCGATCCGGATCGTGCGGAGCGCCGGACGATCCACCACAATGGGGACGGCACCTTCATTGTCGATGGCACGACCATCGATCTCAAGAAACAAATGGTGAAATGGAAAGAATATCTTTAAGCTGCCCACCGGGCATGCCCCCTCATGCTTAGGCAGGCGGCGGGGAACCTTGAGACGTGTCTGATTCCACCGGCTCCCTTCTGCGAAAGAACAACTCAAACAGGTTTACCTCTTTCAGCGCCCGCTCTGCCTCTCCAAAGGCAAAGAACGGGATTAAGGCCACGAACATTATCAGAATGCGGGACAGGATCTCGTACCGGCCCCTGATTACCCCTTGAAAGACTTCCACCACATCCTTCCCGTGCAGAAATCCCGTAATGAGGTGCTCCAGGATGCCGAAGGCCAGCGCGAAGAGGATGAATAACAGCGTCTTGTAAAGGGTTGAAAAGATCAAGGGCTGGTTGGAGAATCTCTCGCCAATTCCCAAGCTTTCTCCAACTATAATGACCTTGGCCAAAACCAGCGCCTCAAACAGAGTGTATCCATAAACGAAGTAGCCGACGTGGTATTCGGCCATTAACAACCATTTGTAGGCATTGAAGGAGCCGATCAGGATGGCAAGATACAGAAAAACCATCACAAACTCCTTCATCTCGTACTTGATCTTCTTCTCCAACCTCTCCTTTGAATTCATGTTATTCCCCACCAGTTATGGTTTTGGTTGGTCGCCAGGATTGGCAGCTAGCAGTGGAGCGGGAAAACTTGCCCTAAAGAGTTATTTTAGGTTTTCTGCCAAAATCCGGGAGAGTGCGGCCGCGGCGGCTCCAGGCAGCCCGGAGAACTTTATAATATAGGAATCTTTGTTTGTCTCTCCCACACCCACCACCTTGGCGTCAATCAGGAGACCCGGCTCCGCCAGGCCAGGGATCTCCATCTGTAGGGGGGCAAAGATCTCCAGAGGCAGCTCCGTCTCCAGTTCGGCGCCGGCGGCCGACAACTGGACCAGTCCCCCCTTATACGGCTCCGGGCTGACTCGCTTGCCGGTTATCAGACGGACCAAAACCGGCAACGGGGCGTCAAGCCGGATGAGGCCCGGGACCGTGGGCGGCAGGGACTTATCCTTTTCCTGGGCAACCCCCCGCACCTCCCAGAGGCGGAGGACGCCTTCCACTCCCTTGGCGTAAGCCGACAGCGGTCCGGCGAGTTCAAAATGGGGAGCGACCGCCTGATAAGTGGACTCGGAGATGAGCACCTGTCCCCCTGCGGTGAACGATTCGAGGCGGGACGCCAGGTTGACGGCGGACCCCACTACACCATACTTGATTCGCTGCACCGCCCCCATGTTGCCGACTATGCACGTGCCGGTATTAATGCCGATCCCCATTTCCAGGGACAAGAGTCCCTGGGCCTCATTTTGCTCATTTAAGCGCTGCCGGGCGAGCTGCATTGCCACCGCGCAACTCACGGCTTTCCGGGCATGCCCGGCGTCGGCCAGAGGGGCACCAAAGACGGCAAAGAGGCTGTCTCCCAGGAAGTCCACCACGAAGCCGTCGTGGCTGTTGATAATCTCCACCATAGCGTCGAAATGGGCATTGAGGAGTTGCACCACCGTTTCCGGGCTGGTCTTTTCAGAAAACCCCGTAAAACTTCTGAGATCGCCGAAAAGGAGGGTCACCTCCCGCCGCTCGCCGCCGAGCATAGCCTCCTGCCCCTTGATCACCACTTCCCGAACGATCTCCTGGGGAGCAAAACGGGTGAAGGACTTGAGGCTTACCCGCATCCGGCCCACCGCTTCCTGGAGGAGTTGGATTTCCTTGATGCGAGAGCTGATCTCCCCGGCTTCATCCAGCCGGAAATCCTTGATCTTCTCCGCTTCCCGCGTCAACAGGAGGATGGGCCGGGAAATACTTCGGGCCACCCTGGAAGCAAGGAGAAGGGCCAGGCCCAGAATGGCCAGACTGAATACCAGGGCCACCTCGTTCGCCTGCTTGAGGTCCCCGGTAAAATCATCCTTAGGCACAAGCATCCCCACCTTCCAGGGTTTTTCGAAGGCAGGGGGGAAAGGGGTGAAGGAGGCCATATAGGTTTGGCCGCCACTAGCCAGGGAAAATCTGCTCTCTCCGTTCCTTTGGTATTTCTGGTAGGCGGCGGTGACACTGGCCGCGGCCAGGTTTTCCACGGACACTGTACGCAGAACTCCGTCCTCCGTAGTCCAGTCCACCGCGTGGCCCGCCCCCGGGTAGGCCACGACTTCCCCTTTGTTGTTAAAGATGAAGGCGAGGCCTTGTTTGCCGATTTTCAGGTTTTTCAAGAAGGCGGACAGGGCGTCTATCCCGATATCCATACCGAAAACGCCCAGGAATTTGCCGTCTCGATCCAGTATCGGGGTGCCGCAGCTAATGCCCGGCTTCTGCCCGGTATTAAAAATGTAGATGTCGGTCCAAAAAGTTTTTTGGGAATCTTTGGCTCCGAGATACCAGGGACGGACGCGGGGGTCAAATGATTCCAACTTCATCGTTTCGGTTCTAATGACCCTTAGGGAGTGATCCCGATATATCCAGCGGGTTTGGGGCGGCGCGCCCGTCCGCTCCAGAATCTTTGTGGAAAAGGCGCCGCCCGGCTCCCTTTTGGAGAAGATAAAATTCCCCTTCTCGTCAGCGATATATGCCGTCTCTATATGGGGATTGGAGATGAGAGGTTCTAGGGTATATCGGTCCAGTCTGTCGTTGTTCAGAAAGGAATGAAGCATCTCCGGCATCGCCAGGCGGGCGCCCAGCTTTTCCATATTGCTGGCCTGCATCAGGAAATTATCCGTTTCCGTCATAACCTGAGCGGTTGCCAGATCCATCAAATCCTGGGATGACGCCAGGACGATATGAGACGTAGTGCGGTAATAGTAAATAATGATGCTGGCGAGCGCGATAACGAGGACGCTGGCGAATGCCGTAAGAATTTGGATTCGCAGGCTTCTATTCTTAAAGAAGACCATTTTTAGGTTCCGGAAGGGGACGCCTAAGCAATTACCATGGCATTAAGGAGAACGTACTGGCCGGCTTGACGATCTCCCCAGGACGCCGGTTGGCGATTTGCACACATTGTTGGGCCCAGTTCTTGATAACATCTTGGGCATTGGCATACCAGGTGAAGCCCTTGAGGTCGATGGGCCGGGCCATGGCAAATTCCTTGTCGGCGAACATGGCGATCGTCGAGCCGCTGTCCGTATCCATGACCTTGCCTTCGAAGGCCGCCGTGCTCTGGGCTTGTGTGCCCCTTTCCAATACCGCCGCGGCCACTCCCGAGCCATAAGGGCCGGCCACTTTGATGGCGTTGAGCAACACATTGCTGGGGACCAGCTCCGTGAGGGCCAACTCCAGGGTCAGAGAGCCTCTCTCAGGGGTCGAAACCACTTGGAAGCGGTGCCGCGGGTCGTCCTGGAAGGCCTTGATAAATTGGGATCGCATGAAGGTTGCCACATTTTGGACGTCCTGCTGCATCTGATCGGCGCGGAAATTCTGCTGCCACCAGGTCGCCCGCATAAGGTAACTGGTGTTCACAGGGGCGATATAAATAGTCCGGTATTGCTGCCAGTTTACCCCTTGTTTGATCCAGGCCTTGTTGAAGGGGAGGTCGGGCTGCTTGGCCATCTGCTGCATGGGAACGAAACCGGCGCCCACAGAAGGCGGGGCCTTCAGCGTCGAGTCCATGCTGGCGCAACCGGACCAAACCAGGCTGGTAAACAGGATAGCTAACATCAACGGTCTGTATTTCACGTAGTTGTTCCCCTCATGGAATGGATTTGTTTCTCAAACTGGTATCGACTTTTATAGTGATCTTGCTAAGTCATTTTTCATGAACAGCACTTGGCGTCAGTCTGGCTTGCCACCGTTACCAGGGGCGGGCCGGAATATCGGTTTGCCCGGTTCCGGCGGCCCCGGAGCTACTTACCGAGATGAGCCAGGGCGGTGGTTAGCGGCGCACTGGAGACCTTTATCAGCCCCTGGTAGGGGGTGTCCAACTCCAGGATCAGAAAGAGTGAGCCCGCGGCCGACAGGGCGCAGACCAGCAAAACGATAATTACCGTTCCATTGGTGGGGGAGAACAGTCCAAAGCAGGTGAAGATGACGATGAGCCAGAGAACCAGCATCACAAAGAACGGCATCGGCAGCGTCCTCTGCCCTAACTGCTCTATGAGGAGCCAGCGCCCCTCGGCAAGTTCAGCGCTGACCTGCAAGGCCTGGGACTTAAGCCAGCGCTGGGAGTCGTTCCGCGGGGATAGTTGGCGGAGTTGCTCCTGGACAGTTTCGAGAACGACCTGGGCGTCACCGGACTCGGTCACCGCTTGCCCGCTATTGTCTTTCGGCCAGATCCGCTTGATCGTGGAGGCGATGCTAAGGTGCAGCAGATCACGGGTTGCCTTCGTCTCCTCTCCATATTGGCCCATAAGGTGGTCGAGCAGCATGATCCGCGCCCCGGACTGCCTGAGCTCGCTGCTCATCGTATCAAAATTACCCTTGGCCGAGGCAATCAGCAGGCCGAGGACCAGGGCAGCCATCGTGGCGATCATACCGATCCCCAGCATCACGGCGCCTTTTGAATCCTCATTCACATGATGTTCGGGCAGAATAGTGCGAAGAAACATGCCGAACAGCGTGCCCCCGAAGATGCAGGCAAAAGCGACTAAAGAAATTGCCACCGCGCTCACGCTTCACCTTCCTTTCTTCATCAAAAGATTATGCGGCAGACCTGGCAGGCGCTGGCTGATTAAGGCTGAACATGTTGCCCTGAAACACTCTGTAAGCCTGCGGGTACGAAAAATCTACTTTATCATACCCGCGGTTTTCCTGTAATGTACCCCATCCCTAAAAACTATAAACCGCTCCCAGCATGGGGCCATTCAACCAGCCATGGATTGCGATACTATTACTGCTGGCCGAATCATAACGGCCGCGATAGCCTGCATAGACACGAATACTCTTACTCACCTGGTAACCCACTAAGCCTTCAATAACGGTGTCCACGTTGTTGTAAGCAACAAAGCCGAAGCCGCCGCAGTCGGCCGTTAACATGAGGTTTAGCTTCGGGGTAAACCAGAGGCCCAGGCGCAGACCTAGGAGCGGTTCTACAATCGATATGCTTTCGGAATCGAAAAAAGATCCGCCTTTGCTTATTTGCGCGCCCGCAGGCCCGGTTAAGGTGGCATACAAGCCCAGGCTGGTGTCCTGGTTTAAATAAGTGTAGCGGAGGCCGCCTAAGAGCTCGCAGGACACCACGGGCAGCGGTTTCTCGGCACTGAGGGGTAGGCTGCCCAGCAAATAGCGGACTCCCACATCCTGGAATAGGAGTCTCGTCCAAATCTTGGCGGTGCCCGAGAGTTGCAGACTAACAGGAGTGGTTGTGGGCAGGCCGTGGCCACTCACTTCTAGTTGCCTGGCGCCGCTGGCGCTGACGGACTCTCCGACATAGACAAAATTGGTGTCGGAAAATAGACCCCACCTGTCCTTCCAGACCTCCACCCGGCCCATGCCCCCTATGGCCTTGCTGAAAAGCAGGGGCACGGTGTTGTACCAGGGCACATCCACTATGGTGGTGCCGCTAAATCGGCCCTGAGGGCTGATATCAGCATGAATGCCCGGTATCCATAGATACGGAGCCACAAAGAACTGCCAGCCCTCTCTTTGGAAGGGGAGGAGGTTATCATCTTTAGCGGCGGCCGACTTCTCCTGGGCTGGGCCAGCCTGCTCGTTAGATGTGGCTGCCTCCTCCTGTGAGTAGGCGGCCGCGGACGAAAAAAGCAACAGGATGATGATCAGCGAGGCTTTCAGTCCCTTCATGACACTCTTCCCCAACTGTTGATTCACCTGGACTCATCAATGGAGGAGGGTAAACCCAATGTCCCCCCAGTAATCCAAGAAATCTTGTTAGTGACCCTTTGGGACCACGCCATTACGCCCATTTTTCCCGGCCGGCCAGGGACGGATTATCTGGTTTTCCGGGGGCTCGGGGTTTGAGTATAATAATGGGTTATGAGTTTATATTCAAGGATAAATCAACGCCTTACGAATAATTAATCGTTTGCCAGGGACTTCTCTCAGAGGCACCCCCTTGACAACGGTTCAATGGGCACTAATTTTTGGCTACTCTTTACCGTACCAAGTCTTCTCACCCTCAAGAGCCCTCTTCATGACCAATGAAAACCTGCCTCCTCGAATCCACGTGCTGGCCAAGCCCACCGGGGCGGCTTGCAACCTGCAGTGCTCCTATTGCTTTTTCCTGAACAAAGAGCTGCTCTACCCCGGCAGTAGTTTCCGCATGGGTGACGAGGTGTTGGAGACTTATATCCGGCAGCTCATCGAGTCCCATCGCGCCAATACGGTAACGGTGGCCTGGCAGGGGGGGGAACCCACCCTGATGGGTCTCGACTTTTATAGGCGCGCCCTTGCATACCAGAACCATTACCAGCGGCCGGACATGGTCTTCGAGAACACCCTGCAAACCAACGGCACGCTCCTGAATGACGAATGGTGCGAGTTCTTCCGCGAGCATGGCTTCCTCATCGGCATCAGCATCGATGGTCCCCGGGAACTACACGACGCCCACCGGGTGGACAAGAGCGGCAGGCCAACCTTTGACCGGGTGCTGCGAGGCCTCCGGCTGTTGCAGAAGCATGGGGTGGAATACAATATCCTGACAACCGTTAATCGGCTCAACGCTGACCATCCCCTCGAGGTCTACCGCTTTCTCCGGGATGAAGCCGGAGCCGCCTGGATGCAATTCATCCCGGCGATCGAGCGCCTCAATGAAGATGGAGTCTCACTTTACCAGGAAGGGAACACCGTTTCGGAGCGTTCGGTGCAGCCGGAACAGCTCGGTAATTTCCTGACCGCCATATTTGACGAATGGGTCCGCAATGATGTGGGCCGGGTATTCGTCCAGACCTTTGAGGCCACCGTGAGAAACTGGCTGGGTCTGCCCTCCTCCGGCACGTGCGTCTTCGATGCCACCTGCGGGCATGGACTGGCCCTGGAGCACAACGGCGATCTCTACTCCTGCGACCATTTTGTCGAGCCCAAACACCTGCTGGGCAACATCCGCCAAAACCACATGATCGATCTGGTGTGCTCCGATCAGCAATGCACCTTTGGCCGCGGCAAGTTGGAAACCCTGCCCCGTTATTGCCGGGAATGCGAGGTGGGGTTTGCTTGCAAGGGTGAATGCCCCAAAAATCGGTTTCTCACCGCGCCGGATGGGGAACCGGGGCTTAACTACCTGTGTGCGGGTTATCGGGCCTTCTTCCAGCACGTGGACCGACCCCTGAAGATCATGGCCGGTTTGCTGCGCCGGGGATACCCGGCCGCTGAGATCATGCAAGTTCTCGCCGACGAGGATGGCAGGCCGCCCCAGGCCCCTGCCAAAACCGGCCGCAATGATCCCTGCCCTTGCGGCAGCGGCCGCAAGTTCAAGAAATGTCATGGCCGGGAGGCAACTGGCAAAGACAGGCGAACTTCTCTATAGCCAACGCGCCCTTACCCATGCCGGGAAAGCCTTTGCAGGATTCCAGGCATAATGATTAACCCGTCCGATTGAACCCCAAAGGAGGATTTATGCCTGCAGAGAAGCAGCCAAACATTTTAGTCATCTGGGGAGATGACATCGGCATGTGGAACATCAGCGCTTACAGCCACGGCATGATGGGCTACCGGACGCCGAACATCGACCGCATCGCGGCAGAAGGGATCATGTTCACCGATTGCTATGGCGAGCAGAGCTGCACCGCAGGGCGTTCGGCGTTCATCACCGGCCAAAGCGTCTTCCGCACCGGATTGAGCAAGGTGGGGATGCCGGGAGCCGACCTGGGCCTGCGCGGCGAGGATCCCACCATCGCCGAGTTGCTGAAGCCGCTGGGCTACGCCACCGGTCAGTTCGGCAAGAATCACCTGGGCGACAAGGACGAATTCCTGCCCACGAAGCACGGGTTCGACGAGTTTTTCGGTTTCCTGTACCACTTAAACGCTTGCGAGGAACCGGAACTGCGCGACTATCCTCCGGAGGCAGATTTTCCCAACTTCAAGAAAAACTACGGACCCCGGGGCGTGCTCCGCTGTTACGCCGACGGCCGCATCGAAGACACCGGCCAGTTGACCAAAAAGCGGATGGAGACCATCGACGATGAGGTCCTGGCCGCGGCCACGGAATACATCGACCGCCAGGCCAGGGCCGATAAGCCTTTCTTCGTGTGGTTCAATACCTCGCACATGCACTTGCGGACCCATGCCAAGCCCGAGAGCCTGGGCCAGTCAGGCCGCTGGCAGTCGGAATACCACGACGTCATGATCGACCACGATAAGTGCGTGGGCGCCCTGCTGCAGCAACTGGACGACCTAAGCATCGCGGACAACACCATCGTCATGTACAGCACCGACAACGGGCCGCACATGAACTCCTGGCCCGACGGCGCCATGACGCCTTTCCGCAACGAGAAGGACTCCAACTGGGAGGGGGCCTTCCGGGTTCCGGCCATGATGCGCTGGCCCGGCAAGATCAAGCCCGGCACCGTATCCAACGAGGTCGTCAGCCACCTCGACTGGTTACCCACCTTCCTGGCCGCTGCCGGCGAACCGAACATCAAGGAGAAACTCCTCAAAGGACATCAGGCGGGCGCCAAGACCTTCAAAGTGCACCTGGACGGCTACAACCTCCTGCCTTTCTTGAAAGGCGATGTCAAGAAGAGCCCCCGGGTGGAGTATTTCTACTTCTCCGACGACGGCGACCTCATGGCCCTGCGCTACGACAACTGGAAGCTGATCTTCATGGAGCAGCGGATGGTAGGCACCCTGCGGATCTGGCAGGAGCCGCTGGTGCCATTGCGGTTTCCGAAGCTCTTCAACCTGCGCACCGACCCTTTCGAGCGAGCCGACATCACCTCGAATACCTACTGGGACTGGGTTATCGATCACGTCTACCTCTTTCTGCCGGCGCAGAAATTCGTGGGGGAATTGCTGATGACCTTCAAGGAGTTTCCCCCGCGCCAGAAGGCGGCGAGCTTCACCATCGACCAGGTGTTGCAGGAGCTCCTGGGGGGCGGCGGTAGCCACTAACGCTGCCGCGCGTTAGTAAAACCATGCCTTCGCAGACCCTCAGATCTCCGAGGATCTGCGGAGGCAGTTTGCGCCAGGACAGGCAAAATTAGGTTAATGATTAGGAAAACTCGATAAGGTGAGAGGTTGGTATGGGTCCCTGGTCGCACGTTACGATTTCTGACGCCTTGATCTTATTCTTTTTAACCCTGGGTCCGCTCAAGGCCATTGCCCCCTTTGCGCAGCTGACCCAGGGTGCCGACCCCGCCTTTCGCCGGGCCCTGGCCTGGCGGGCCACGGCAATTGCCACCGTCGTCGTTCTGGCGGTGGCCCTGCTGGGTGACCTCGTATTGGCAAACTGGCGCGTTTCGGTTGCCGCGGTCGTCATCACCGGCAGCATCATCCTTTTCTGCCAGGCATTACAGCTGGTCATGCAACCGCTGGCGGCAGCGCCCGCGCCCGCCCCGCAGGCCGCTGGCCAGTCTCCGCCATCCCTGGAAATTGCCAGCTTTCCCCTGGCCATTCCTGCCCTGGTCACTGCTCCCGGCATTGCGGCCATTGCCGCGATCATGGCCATCGCCGGGAGCGACTGGACTCAAAGAGGCATCGTCTTGGCGGCATTACTGGTGATCATGGGGCTGAACCTGGCCACCCTGCTAAACATCGAGGTGATTTCCAAGCACGGCTCCCCTTTGCTGCAACGAGTGGTTGTCTGGGTGCTGGCCGTGCTCCAGGCGGCCCTGGCAGCGCAATATCTAATTAATGGTCTGGTGCGTCTGGGGGCGCTCTCCCCTCTGGTCTCCTAGGGATAAGATATGAATAGGGATGAACCTCCGCAGGAACTGAATGTTTCCAATGAACTCGGCAAAGAGCGGACTCGCGAGGCTGCCGACCGGACCCTCATGGCGTGGATTCGCACCTGTCTCTCGCTGATTGGATTCGGATTTGGCATCGCCAAATTCAGGGATATTTTGCTCGAAGCCGAACATATTCACCCGGACAACCACATTCACACCACCCTGATTTTTGGGTTGAGTTTTATCTCCCTCGGCATCTTCGGTCTCCTCGCCGCGGTCATTCAGCATTGGCGAATTCTGAAACATCTCAAGTTTGAGGAGTTCCGATATACCGGCTTCCGGCCAGTGGTAATGGTAACCGCGATCTTATTGCTGCTCATCGGTCTCTTTGCTTTCATCTCCATCCTGATAAGGCTATAACAGACCATGAGAGCAAGAGTATTAAGGTCCAACCGGCTGGAATTCGTCTAAAGAAAACTCTAAGAGTCTCATGGGGTTGGCCGTGCCTAGAGAATTATTCTATGACGTGAACCTTTGGCTCATTCTGGTTGCCAGTATTGGATTTTTCCTCCTGGCAACCGAGGCTGGATTTCTGCTGGGGCGCCGGAGTCAGTCAACTATCGGCGATCACTCGCTGGCACAGATATATACGATTCAAGGGGCGACTCTCGGGCTGCTGGCGCTGCTTCTGGGGTTTACTTTTTCGATGGCGATGTCCCGTTATGATACGAGAAAGCAGATGATCATGGATGAGTCCAATGCCATCGGCACTACCTTTCTGCGAGCGCAACTGCTGCCGGAACCGCCGCGCCAGGAGGTCTCCAACCTGTTGCGCCGCTATGTCGAGGTGCGACTCGAATTTTATGTAGCAGGCAATAACCAGAAGCTGTTGCGGGAAGTGAAAGACAAGACGGAACGGTTGCAGAATCAGCTTTGGGCAGATGGCGCCGCCCTGGGCGAAAAGGACCCGCGAGCCGTCACCACGGGATTATTTCTGCAGTCTTTGAACGAAATGATTGACCTGAACGCCAAGAGAATAACCGCCCTGGAAAACCACGTGCCCGAAATCACGATAGTGCTCCTCTATCTTGTCGCGATTATGGCAACCGGTCTGATAGGCTATGGCTGCGGGCTATCCGGGGTACGCAAATTCGCGGTGACCATAGTATCGGCAATCATCATTGCTGCGGTGATTATGGTGATTATCGATCTCGACCGGCCCCGCACGGGCCTGATCAAGGTAAGCCAGCAGCGGATGTTAGATCTCAGGGATAGCCTCTCGAAGTATTAAGCGGCGGCAAAAAAAAGCCCCCTTGGGGGCCTTAAGTTATTGATAGAATCTGGCGGGCGATGGGCGACTCGAACGCCCGACCTTTGGTTCCGGAGTGCAAATCATCCACTTCAGCAAGCGCAAGCAGGAGGAAGCAAGAGCAATCAACATTTAATTCTTTCAATTACTTACCTCTTGTGCTATTGTGCAAGAGAAAGCAGAAAAAACCAGGAAAAATCAGGTGAATATTCACCTAAAAATAGCCCTGATAAGCCGGTTTTCTGAAAAACTGGTCCCAAGCTGCTGCTTCGGAAGATGGATAACCATTAAAAGCAGGGAAATTGAATTAGCATCCCCCCAACCTGGGATCAGTTACCGAAGGGACAGGACCGTAATTTCCATTCATGAGACCCCGGGTGCAGTGAGCCCCAGGGTCTTTTGTTTCAATATATGAATAATATCGCAATATTTGAGCTGATGCGGATAATGGCAAGTTAATCGCGATCTTAGCAAAGTTATTTTCAAAGTAAAATTCCATATTAAAAAGACTTAGAGATAGGAACCCGAAGATTCTTCCACACCCGGGGGTAGCATGTCCGTGTAGCCTCACCCCTTTCTCTGGCCCACCTTCACCGAGTGGCGCTGGCCTGGTGGTAAACGGCAATAATAAAGGCAAGTTGCGGATAGGGAGATGGGCTTGCATTTTCATTAGCAGGTCAACATGAAGATTAAGTGCAAATTGATTCGTCCTGCCCAATAAATGTTCACCTCACCAAGGTTCAAGGGATTTTGATTCTGCCGAGGAAGGTGATCACTGCTTCTCAACATCGAGTTGAAGGAAAGACTAAAAAATTATCAGGCTGATACCTGCCACCAGGATGATCAGGAGAACGATATTGCGAAACAGCTCCGGCCGGACCTTTTTGTTCAGGTAATTACCGAAATTGCTGCTGAGGATGACGAGGGGAGACATGGCCAGCACGATCAGGGTGGACTGTGGACTCAGGATGCCGATTCCCCAATAAGTGAAGATTTTGAGGAGATTGCTGAAGGCGAAGAGGGGCAGGAGCGTGCTGACCAGGCAGCGCTTATCCAGTTTCCGGCTCACAAAGTACATGGACCACACCGCGCCGCCGGCATGGCACAGGACTGTAACTACGCCGCCCAGAAAGCCGACCACCAACGCCAGGACCTTGCCCCCCTGATTGCCGATTTCGCTCAGGGATGCGGCCTGCAGAGGCCGGAACCACAAGCGGGCGGCGTACCCCTTAAGCAGTTGGTAGAGGGAAAAACAAATGGCAAAAATTCCGACGCCGATCTTGAAGAGGTGGTTAGGGATAATATTAATCAAGCAGGAACCCAAGATGATGCCCACGGTGGCGGCCATGGAGAAACGCAGTAGTTCGCGCCACTCCCCCCACTCCCCCCAGTAATTTTTAACGCCGACCACACTGGAAGCGAACATCAGCGGCGCTCCCAACCCCAGGGCGACCTTGGCCGGGAAAGCCAGGGACAGGACCGGCAAGAGGAAGATGCCGCTGCCGATGGCGACGCCGTTGGAGATGATCGCGGAGGCAGCAGTCGCCGCCGCCAGGACCACCAACTGATAGACTTCCATGATCACCCTTTTAGGACGCCGGGGATCGGTCCCGGTCATCAACTAAACCACTCAGAGGGCGCCGAACCCAGGCAGGATGAGATCGCTTCCTGTTTCCTAGAAAATTTAAGACCGACTTGAAGGATTGGATTTGGCTATGCCTGACTGAAGCAGGTCCTTTAGTCTGTTAATTCGGCAGCGATTTCAACCAACGCACCACGTCGGCCTTAGCTGCGGCTGGGGTGCCCAAGTGACCTGCGGAAACTACCACGAATTGACTTAAGGGGTTAGCCGGTGCCTTGGTGAAGATTTGAGCTTTAGCCTGAGCCAGAGGATGAAACATATCCTGATCCCCAACCACTACCAGCAAAGGGATCTTGGAATCCAGGCTGGCAGCGTTGCGCCCCATGGCGCCCAGCCCGTCGGGATCGAAATAGCTGAGGTAGATTTGTGCTTGGGTGTTAACCAAAAACGGCTCCCCTTGGTTTGTGTCTTGGAACTCTGCGTTTTGGGTCCCGCGGCCGGACTGCACCATCTCCCGGGCTTTGGCAACCCCTCCCTTAACCCTTTGTTGATATCGGGGCAAATCCACGTAATGCCCTGGCGCTAGCATGACGACGCCGGCAACCCCGCCCCGGTTAGCGGCATAAGCCAGGGCGGCATTGGCTCCCATACTATGTCCCGCCACGACGATTCTGATGGCTCCTTTTTGTTTGAGTTGGCCGATGGCGGCGGCGATCTCATTTAAGGCCGTCTCAAAGCTGGTATCGAGGTAGCGGTTAAAGGACCAGGGCATAGTCGGCGTGGATACGAGAAACCCCTGGGCCTCTAACTCAGACGACAGATCCCGCAGACCTGTGGGCTTGCCCTTCTTGCCATGCAGGAGCACCACCCCCACACGCGGGGCCTCTGCACGGAATCCCGAGGGAATAATCAGAACCATGGCCAGCCATCCAAAAGGGTTTTTACGACCTCTTGCCCGAAAAAAACCCTCAAAGTTTCTGTTCTTGAACCTCTAAGTGCCCAGAATCAACCGGCAGGGATCCACCTCCTCACGCAGGACCTTTAGCTCATGCTCGGTAGGGGGGGCGGACTCTGTCGCCTGGCTGAGGTCCATCTCAAAGCCGGTGTTCAGGGCAATCTGCTCAAGGGTGACAGAAGGGTAATACTCGGACAGGTACATGCGGTGGGTGTCTGGGTCGAATTTCATCACCCCCAGGTTGGTCACGACCGCCTGAGGTCCACCGCGCTTGAAGCCCGCTCGCTGGCGGGCATCGCCGCCGGTAAGCCAGCCGGGACTGGATATGTAGTCCACCTTTTCCACGAAACGTTTCTTGTCCTGCTGCATGAAGATGATGGTTCCGAAGGCCTGGCTCATGGCGTCGCAAGCCCCGCCGCAACCCGGAAAACGCAGATTGGGTTTATGGTAGTCGCCCAGGCAAGTGGAGTTAATATTGCCGTAGGCGTCGATCTGGGCCGCGCCCAGAAAGGCGATAGTGCGCAGGCGGCGGTGCGCCAGGAGGGAGAAGGCGTCCACCAGGCCGCTATTTATGCAGGTACCCACCATCACCCTCGGGTCAGCCACAGCCAAAGGCAGTTCCTCAAGACTGGGGTCGATGCCCCCGGTCTCTACGAATAGCACCGAAGAGGGGGCGTGGATGAGCCGAGCCGCGCTGGAGGCCAGCAGGGCGACCCCGGCCCCCGCAAAAAGAACATCACCGTCGGTCACCAAGCGGCCGGCGGCCAAGGCCATCATTTCCTTCTCCGTATATGGGGCGGTCATCGCGGGTCTCCTTGTTAGCGGCGGTCCAAACCGGGGGCGTAGCCCAACTTGGAATTGGCTTTAATGCGCATGAGGTCCACGACTCCCACCTTGGATAGATAGGACTCCTGGTCAGGCAGCTCGTGGACCCATTCCTGCAAGTAGCGCTGGAAGGTCTGGTCGTTGGCCGCCGCCTGGCGGTAGATATTCATGTGACGAGGGTCGTAGTCGTAAAAATAATGGCAAGCGGTCGGATGAGCTCCGTAGGGCGCCAGCACCACGGCATCTACCAGAAAGAAGGGTAAAGAGTTTTGGTCCGGATCTGCCCGCAAGAAGGAAGCAGGCACGATCTCTTCGCAGGTGACAATGACCCGGCTGGCCGAGCGGGCCTCCTCTAGATCCAGGAAAGTGAGGCCCTTGATGCGCACGGTGCCATCCTCCCCCACGTACTGGGCGTGGATCAGGGCCACGTCGGGGGTCAGGGCGGGCAAGAGTATGACCGGATCTTCGTCGGCGCTGAAGGGGTCGGTGGTTTTTACCATCTTGTGTTTGGGAATCTTGCCCTTGCCCCGCATCTCGGGTCCGAAGCCCCATTTGGCTATCACATCGGTCTCAAAGCCCGAACAGGAGGCCATGAAGGGAAGACTGAGGGCTCCCGCCAAAAAGCGCAGGGCCATTTGAAAGTTGGAGTAGTCCTCAACCTGAATCTCACCGTTTCGCACGGCCTTGCGAAAGCGGATGGCGGTGGGGGCAAAGCGGCCGATGCCGCCGAAAGCTAGCTCCACCCGGCTGACGCAGCCCGCTCCCACCAACAGGTCCAGGGCCTGGCCTTGGGAGTGCATGACCAAATGGAGATCCCGCCGCTCCTGGCGGATGATCTCCCGCACCATCGTCATGGGGCAGCGGGTGACCGTGAAGCCTCCCAGAGCGACCATGTCGCCATCCTGGATGAAGTGCCGCACTGCCTCCTCAGCGCTCATCAATTTGCTGTTAATGCTGCGGCTTTGCTCCATGACGTCTAACCCCCTTAAGGGTGGTGTGCCCGGCCCGCCAACATCTGGCTGGTATCTCGCCGCCAGATAGACTCAACGGCATAGCTGCGTAGGGATCATCATAGCCCAGGATCGTCCAAGCCGACCCTCAAACTTCCGTGCCTGGCCGGCCCGTATTCTGCTGATTCATGGGCCAGCCTCAACTATCCTGCTGTTCCATGGCAGCGGCCAGTATTTCTGCAATATCCAAGACCTTAATAACCTCTCCGGGTCCAGCCTGGTTTGTTTTGATTCCATCATTCATCATGGTCATGCAGAAAGGGCAGGCCGTGCACAAAACCGAAGCCACAGTAGTTTGGGCCTGCTTAGCCCGTAGATAATTTATCCTGGCGTTTCCCGCATCCTCCATCCAGGCGCCGCCGCCGCCACCACCGCAGCAAAAGCTTTTGCCCCGGTTCGATTCCATTTCCACCAGCCGCAATCCGGCCAGAGCTTTTAGGATTTCCCGGGGCGCCTCAAAGATTTCATTATAACGTCCCAGGTAACAGGGATCATGGTAGGTCACAGTTTCCGCACAACCACCGGCCACCTTGAGTTTTTGTTCCCGTAACAATCTCCATAGGTACTCCGTATGATGATAGACGATAAAGTCTCCGCCAAACTGAGGGTAGTCATTTTTAAAAACGCTGTAGCAGTGCGGGCAGGTGGTGACAATTGTCTTTGCTCCAGAGTCATGCAGCGCTTCAATATTACCTGACACCAGGTTTTGATAAAGATACTCATTCCCCAGGCGCCGGGCCGGGTCACCACAGCACCGCTCTTCCTCACCCAGGATGGTAAAATTAACCCTAGCCTTCCGGAGCAACTCGGCGAAAGCCTGGGCTGTTTTCATATTTCTCTCATCCAGGGCAGTGGTACATCCGACCCAGTAGAGAACCTCAACCCCTTCTTTCCCAGCCGCCTCTTCTATCCAGGTTTTCTTAAACCAGCTTCCCCTGGAGTTAGAATTGCCCCGGTAAGGGTGTCCTCTTGATTCCAGGCTGCGCACCGCGTGGTCCACCCCTGCCGGGTAGGCTGACTCCTCCATGGATAGGAATCGTCTCAGGTCTACTATCTTCGGAACATGCTCGTTAAAAACAGGGCAGTTGTATTGGCAGGCGCCACAAGTGGTGCAGGACCAGATCTCCTTTTCGGTAAATATGTCCCCGATTAAAACCTTATCACCAGCCGAAGGCATGTCATTGCCCGAAGGCTGTACCAGCATTTGGCCATGTTCAATCAGATGATTCTTTAATTTATCGATCAGCTTTTTCGGAGATAAAGGCCGGCCACTGAGATATGCCGGGCAATTGTCCTGACAGCGCCCACACTGAGCGCAGGAATAACAGTCAAGTAACTGCTTCCAGGTAAAGCCTTCCACCTGGTTGACGCCCAGCACTTCCTGATCGATGGTGAAGTCAATCGGCTTCAGCATCTGCCCCATAGGAGCCAGGGAACGGAAATAAACATTAAAAGGCGATGCCAGCAAATGCAGGTGCTTGGAATAGGGTATGAAGACCAAGAACCCCAGGATAATCAGTACATGCGTCCACCAAAAGATATGGTAAAGTGTCTTCAGCATCCCGGGATCCCACCCCAGACCTGCTATCCATCCCGCCAGAGGACCAACCACCAAAGCCAGATGCAACTGGCCTGAACCGTCAAGCGCTCCTTTCAACCCGCCAATAGCAAAAAGCGTAATAATTACCCCGGTAATTAAAATCAAAATAACCGCCGCCTCGGCGTTTTTTTCCAGGCGGTCAGGTTTAATCACATATCGTCGCCAAGCGGCCATGGCGACTCCTATCAGGACCAGCACCGCGAAAAGATCCTGAACCATATAAAACAGTGGGCTCTTCCCTATTAGCGGCACACTGAACCCTTCAAACAGCCCCTCGCCTAAAAGCTGCACCTCTCCGAGGCCCAATACCAAAAACCCCCAGAAAATAAACAGATGCATAACCCCAGGGTAAGGCTCTGCCAGAACTTTTTTCTGCCCAAGTACATATACTAGAAGCGATTTCACCCTCTCCAGCGGCCGCGCAAACCTCTGTTCCGGCTTACCTATCCGCAAAATTCGGTAGCGCTGATAGACGGCCCTGGCAAAAAGCCCTAAAGCAGCGGCAAAAACTATCGCAAAGGCCGCCTTACCCCATAAACCCATCCCCGATTCTCCCTGGGGCTATCATCCTTCGGACAGACTAAATCACTTCCCTTAACTTTTGGGTCAGTGTCGGCACAACCTTCCGGTAATCTTCAACCACTCCTATCTCGGCTACCTTAAAAATTGGAGCGTCGGGATCGGTATTAATGGCGACAATATGCTTGGCAGCGGAGATACCTGCCAGATGCTGACTGGCGCCAGAAATACCAATTGCTAGATAAAAATTGGGAGCGACAATCCTGCCGGTTTGGCCGATTTGCCATGACGGTGGCACCCACCCGGCATCCACGGCAGCCCGGGACGCCCCCACCGCACCCTTAAGTAACGCAGCCAATTCCTGAAGCATTTTAAAATTTTCCGGTCCACCTAATCCCCTCCCACCGGAAACCACAAAATTGGCATCCTCCAATTTAATTCCGGTAGTCTCTTCCTTAATCAATTCAACCACCTTGGTTTTCTTGAGAGCTGGGTCCAGAGCTAGTTCCACCCTCACCACTTCCCCCTGCCGGCCGTTATTCTCCTCCAGCGGATCCATGTGGCGCGGGCGTACAGTGGCAATTTGAGGTCTGCCCAGGGTCATCACCGCCATGGCTTTACCACCATATACCGGTTTGGTGAACAGTAGTTGGCGTTTTTGGTTATCCACACCAATGGCAGTGCAATCTGTCACCACTCCAGTATGCAAGCGGTGGGCCAGACGTGGCGCTAACTCCATGCCAGCAGAGGATGCCGCAAAAAATATAGCTTCCGGAGACAGGTTATGGCAAAGCTGCTCGGCGGCAGCCAGGTAAACATCCACCTGATATTCAATAAGTATTGGGTTTTCAGCTACATATACCTTGTCCGCACCGTGGGCAATCAAGGTTTCGGCAAAGCCTGCTCTTGTCCCGCCGAGCAATGCAGCCGAAACTGAGTATCCTAAGCTATCAGCTGCAGACCTTGCCCCACCCAGCAATTCCAAGGTCGTTCTGGAAAGCTTTCCTTCCGTCACTTCGGAAAATATTAAAATGTCTGTCATAAGAAATCCCCCGCCTATTTGAATATTGCCATCTTAACCGGCCCGCTAAATGATTTTCCTGGTAAGCAATTTATCCACCAGAGAAGCAGCTTTCTGTTCCCCGTCCTCGCCCTCAATAAATTCACACCTATTTTCTTGAACCGGGATATAAAGCTCTTTTAGCTCTATCCCGGCGTTTTCGGAATCGAAGATGGTTTCGCTCAGCCCTAAATTGTCCAGGGTCCAGACGTATATTTTTTTGCTTTGCGCCTTCATGACATCCCTTACTTTGGGAATACGCGGTACGTTTGCTTCATCATTGGTTACAGTTATCAACGCGGGAAGTGGTGTTTCCAGGATCTCCATGCCCCCATCCACCTGCCGCTGCAGCCTCAGCCCATGTTTGTCGCCTTTAATTTTGCAGACGAAGGTTATGCAAGGTAAGTTTAATTCCTCGGCAAGTAAAGGACCTACTTGCCCGGCGTCCCAGTCACCCGCCTGGCGCCCACACATAATCAGATCGTAATCGCCCGACTTTTTGATAGTGGCCGCCAGAACCCTGGCGGTAGGATAGGATTCAGGACCGCAGCTCCTTTCATCCTTGACCAAGACAGCATCATCCGCCCCCATTGCCAGGGCCTTATACAAGCTGTCCCTGGCGGTATCAGTTCCGTAAGTTAATACGGTTACCTTTCCTTCTCCCAGTTCCTGCTTTAACTGGATTGCCATCTCGATGGCGTTTTCGTCAAAAGGGCTAATGACGAGCGAAGCCTTGCCCTGGACCACCCTATGATTCTGAGTATCTATCCCAAAATCACCGGGGGGTATTTCTGGGTCGATAATCTGTTTGGCACAAACAAGAATGTTCATGTTTTTTAACCCCCAGGCACCTTAAGGACATTAGTTATGGCAATCGTGGAAACCCCGAGAGATAAGGCCAGGTTTGCCGCCAGGCGTCTGTTCCCAGACTTAATGGCGAAGAGATTCAGGCTTTGGCGGAAGGCTGCTGCCGCTGCCAGCGCGGCTTATGGGATCGCCAATAGGCAACCCCTTATCTGCTTTTAATCGTTCTCAAACCCAGCACTATTTCCCCCACCAGCATCCGATGAATCTGGCTAGTTCCTTCCACAATTTGCTGTATCATGGACTCGCGGAACAACCTTTCCACGTGGTATTCATCAATAATCCCATAGGCGCCGTGAATCTGAACGGCGTCATTGGTAACCTGAACAGCAATTTCTGAGGCGTACAGTTTTGCCGCGGAAACCTGCACGAACAGGTCCGGATGATTGGTTTCCATCATCCAAACTGCTTTATATAGTAGATTCCTGGCGTTTTCGACCTTGGTATACATATCGCAAGCCATTGACTGTATCATCTGAAATTCAGCAATATGTTTACCAAAAGCCATTCTGTCTTTGGCGTATTTGACGGCTAAATCCATAGCACCTTGAGCAATACCGATGGTCCTGGCAGTAACATGCATCCGCGCCATCAGCACAGAGGCCATAATGATCTTCCACCCTTCCCCTTCTTCACCAAGGCGGTTCACCGTTGGAATAAAACAATTGTCGAAGAAAATCTCAGCGGTATCCGTCGCCCGGTTGGCGAGCTTGCCGTGTATGGGCCTGGCTTCCATGCCGGGCGTACCCTTGGGCACTAGAAATGCCGTAATTCCTTTATGCTTGAGGGAAGGATCCACAGTGGCGAAAACAATTACAAAATCCGCCACAGATCCGTTGGTAATAAAGGTTTTTTGACCTTGTAAAACATAACCGTTGTCCACCCGCAACGCCTTGGTTTTCATGGCCGCCATATCCGACCCACAACTGGGCTCGGTCATGGCCGTGGCGGCAGTCATCTTTCCCTGGGTCAACGGTTTCAGATAGGTTATTTTTTGTTCCTCAGTTCCTTTTAGTAGAAGAGCTTGGCCGTGCAGAGATGAAGGGCTGGCCGCAATGGTAGCGGCTGCCGGGCATATTTTGGCAAGTTCCTCCACTATTATCAGCCAACTAATGACATCGAGTTCCTCCCCTCCGTACTCCTCGGGAATAATGCCACCCAGAAGGCCCTGTTCAGCCATTTTTTTCTTGATTTCTTTAGGAAATTCACCTTTTCTATCGTATTCAACCACATAGGGCTCAATTTCTTTCTTGGCAAAATCCCTTACGGCCTGTTGCAGCGTCTTTTGCGCCTGAGTTAGTCCAAAGTCCATGGGAATTAGCCTCCATTTAGGCATTAAGCCCTAGATTAACCGGCTAACCGTATAATTGCCTACAGTTAACCGGTTAAATTCAGGATAGACGTAATGTCCTATTAATGTACTACAGCAGTTACCACGCCACATCAAGATTTTGGGCATAGTCTTTATTTAAGCTTCCTTTAATTGACTTGCCATCTACCAGTACATCAATTGCATCATATTCACAGCTTTCGATGCAACTTCCGCAGGCAGTGCAGTAGTCGGGCCACGGAGTCACCAGGACCCAAATTTCAGGGTCAACCCGTTGTTCCTTGGGGATCGTAAAGTCTCTCTTCTCCTTCGGGCGAGTGGCTATTACACAAGCCCCGCACGCCTGCAGGCACTTTTTGCACCCGGTCGGGTCATACATCGAATACCGGCATTTTTCCTTGTCGATGATTATCTCGACGCCGGTATCTCTTTTTTCAATGGCCATGATCGTTCCTCCTCAAAAATGGTAAATTCCATTTTTTAACTCGACCCCAATTAGAATAGCCCCCTGGCTGCGGGTACCAATTCCCTGTCCACCATGTGAATGGCGTCTTTCTTACAGGCCTCCACGCATAAACCACATCCGAAACATTTTGTCGGCTCAACGCTGCTGACCTTAGATAATCGCGAGTGGTTGATGGCTCCCCATTGACATTTTTTTATGCAGTTCCCACAACCTTCGCACTTGGTATAATCAATTACTGACACATAATGGCCTTTAAGGCAGTAATCCTTTACACCGTAGACATCACGGTACCGCCAATATGTGCAGTAAGGACGTTCACAGTTGCATATGGCTTCGATCAGGGGGAGTCTGCCGCGACCCATTATTAGATGCCAGAGCCCTTGTTTTTCCCACTCATCCAATAATTCCTTGGCTTCGCTCAATTTTAAGGGGACCTTAACACCCTTACGAACATCTTTTCTTAACTCCGCCCAATCTGCTCCCCCGAACTCGGTCAAGCCCGCTTTGGGAAGACGCCCGTAAGCAATTTCCATCGACATGGTTACTGGAAGCCCAAACCCGATACATACATAATCGCGGGTGCCGTCATAGACCAATCGACAGGGGCAGTGACCAACAACCACCATGCTATCCTCAGCTTCCACGGCTTTCTGAGCCAATTCGAGGACCTTCATGGTCTCTTCTTTAGTAATTATTTGGCCGCCCAAACCACTTGCAGCCCGGCCTCTCAAAAACTCTGGGTTTCTAACGTATTGGTCATCAGAATAACGCCACTCGGTTTCGGAAAAGGTGCCAATCATCGACTGCTTTATTTTAGCCTGTTCCTCTGGGTCCGGATATATTTTTTTAAACAGGTAGTTTTCATAGTTAAAATACCAACGCTCATCACGTTTTGAATGCTTTGTACATAAATCACACATTTTGGTTCTCCCTTTAGGATTGATTATTTTAGCCCTCTGATAAGGGGGCCATTTTAACTTGCTTCGGTTTAACCTAATCCGTGGCTTTCAGAATTCCCCCCGAGGGAGCAGGGCGGCATCGCCGCGGACCCCCTGGAGTGCCAGCAGACCCTCGATCTCCCCAGTTGTTTCTGAAGTAGCTCAGAGAACAGGTTCAACTTTTTCGACTATTAGTGCTTCCTCCGGAATTTCGTCCTTCAGGTGGGCATATTCCGGAATAAAGCCTCCCACCAGTATAGCCAACATGGCCCAAAACACTGACATCAACATAATGCCACCGCCGATGGAATATTTTGAAGCAACTATCCCTATCATAAGCGGAGCCAACGATGAAAAACCTCGTCCTAAATTAAATGAGGTACCAACCGCAGTAGCGCGTATATTGGTGGGAAAACTTTCAGACATATAAGCAGCATTTAGGGCAAAAGGTACTTGTTTAAAAATACCATAAAGAAACGTTAGAAGAAAAACATTGCTAGCTGTATTAAAGTGAATAAGGAGGGGCAACCCCAAAGCTGAGCAGACAGCACCAATAACATAAATAGGTTTCTTCCTCCATTTGTCGGCAAGCCACCCAGCGGTTAGATTACCTAAAATCTGACCCAGTGATAAGGCGATCATAAAGACTTGCGCTTTTACAATACCATAGTGCTTTTCAGTAGCAAAATATGTCGGCAGCCATATGGTGAATCCCCAGAAAGCGCATTGTAAAAAGAATATACTAAAGCTCCATAAAACAAACATCCTCAAATTACCGCGTTGAACAATAGCCTTCATATCTTCCTGCCAGGTCGATTTTTTCTGTCTCTCCCTCTGCCAGGTTTCAGGCTCTTTAACGCTATGTCTGATCCAATAGGCGGGAAACACCGGCACTATACCAACCAAAAACAACCATCGCCATCCATAAACTGGTAAGATAAAGCCGGCAAGAGAGCTTGCCAAAATAATACCGATGGGCCAACCACATTGAACCACTCCGGACCCAATGCCCCTTTTTCTGGTCGGCAAATACTCAGCCATTAAGACGGCTCCAACAGCCCATTCACCGCCTAGGGCTAACGATGCTATAATACGGATAATAGTAAATTGGATGACGTTGTGGGATAATGCTATTGCACCCGAACCGAGGGCAAAAATGTAGATGGTATAAGTTAAGGTCTTAACCCGGCCTATACGGTCAGCCACAAATCCCGCAACAACCCCTCCTAAACCAATGCCAATTAATTGCCACATAGCCAGCTCACCGGCCACGATCTTATTTATTCCAAAGGCAACAATTAACACAGGCAGGGAAGCCGCTAAAAATTGCAAATTCATGGCATCCAGAACATAACCAATCACGCCGGATGCAACGGCGTAAGCCGCTTGATTTTTGTCTTTCTTGTCTCGATTCATTTCTTGGGACATTGCTTGTCTCCTCTATCACCGGAGCATGAAAAAAACTTTGGATACGCAAGTATTTATGTTAGGTACATCGATTTCAATATGAGGACCCCCTTTCACCTCCCACGATTTAAAGTACGCCAAAGCTTTTTTAGTTAGTCTATCTGGAATTCCTTCTTTCATAGAGAAACCTGGTAATTTAGGTCCATTGTTCAAACATCCTTTCAAAATTCATGCCAAAAAAGAAGTATCGTCTAAATCCCGATGGATTACAGGATAGTATTTTTTGATTTAAAAATTAATCCATAGCTCAGTATCCTTTATGTACATATGTGGATTAAAATCAGCTCCTTTGCTGTGTATAAATTCTATACACTTGTCTATAAAAGAAACTCATCTGATGAAAAATTTTTCGCCGGTGACCCAAACGTGGGTGCGAGGAGTTGAATCTCCTCAAGGAGAGAAGAGGGAAATTGAGAATTCATCCGTATTCCCAGCTATCTTTGCGGGAGCCCATCTAGTTGAAAAAACTTCCCTTGCCGCTTTTATTATGCTATAATTTTTTTTAGCTACAATAAGGTCACGATGGGAATCCAAGTCTCGATCGCCCAATGAACTTCCGTTCATATGGGAAAGGCGTTTTCGCCCGGGGGGACAACGATGTTATTAACGAATGCAGATAAAATTGACTTACTTTTTCATAATATTTTAGATTCTATAGGCGAGGCCGCTATAATCGTTGATAAAGAGGGTAGCATAGTATTTGCGAATAAAAATTATGCAAAGGTAGTGGGCGTAGACGGGAATATTGTGCTGGGCAAATCATTACCAAAAATTGAGCCTTCAGCATTTTTGAATAGGGTCATTTTAACCGGGGAACCTCTAATCGGAAACAATAAATTAGAAAAAATTAAACTGGATATTCATACGAATGCATACCCGATTTTTATCAAAAATAAAGTTGTTGGGGGGGTAGGCATTTTTTGTAAAGCTCAAGAGCAGAAAAACCCATCAAGAGAATCATGTCTTCCTAAATTTAATTTGGTTGGTGAAACACATGTCTTCAAGGAAATGATGTCAAAAGCGATTAAAGTTTCATTATGTGATTCGAGTATTCTGCTAACCGGAGAAAGTGGGGTAGGTAAGGGAAACCTGGCGAGGTTTATACATAACGCCAGTCCGCGCCGAGATAGCGCTTTCGTCGCCTTGAATTGTGCCGCAATTCCCGATAACCTATTGGAAAGCGAGCTTTTTGGTTATACGAGCGGAGCGTTTACCGGAGCAAAACCTGAAGGGAAAAAGGGAAAGTTCGCATTAGCCAATGGGGGAACCCTGTTTTTAGATGAAATAGGTGACATGAGCCCCCAAACACAAGCAAAATTATTGATGGCAATTCAGGATAAAGAAATCGAGCCCGTTGGTGGCGTCAAAAAAGTACCTGTAAATATCAGAATTATCGCTGCCAGCAATAAAGATCTCATAAGTATGATAAAAAATAAAACCTTTAGGGAGGATTTGTATTACAGGCTAAATGTCATTCCAATTAGTGTTCCCCCCTTGAGGGAAAGGGAAGGTGACCTGCCACATTTGGTTAACTTTTTTAGTATGAAGTATTGTAACGAATTTAATAAAAGGATTATAATACCAGAGGAGTTGATACGGAAATTGTCGCTATATCATTGGCCTGGCAATATAAGGGAACTGAGTAATGTCATAGAGTATGCAGTGGTTATGTGTTCTGGAGGTAAGATTACAGCAAACCATCTGCCAGAATATCTACACAGATATTTAGAATCAGACATATCCGGCCTATCAAAAGGCCATAATCTTGGTAATATCATCAAAGACATTGAATATAAGACTATTATAAAGGTATTAGGAGAAACTGGTGGCAATAGAACCGAGGCCATCAATATTCTTGGCGTCAGCCGCAAAACCTTTTATGATAGGTTGAAAAAGTATAATTTGTCCTGAAGGTATGAAACCAGATAGGCTCATAGGCTGATCTTCAGGATTTCATTCACTGTCACAGCTGCCGGATTTAGGACAAACTTTGGTCAATATTTCCTGGCCTTACACGGTCCATTGACCGCTGCCGCAAATTTCCCTTTCACCTGGATGACCGAATATCCCATCAGAATGGCTCAGCGTATTTCCTTTTGGCGAAAATTCAAAAGATCTCATCCATGAAATATTCGCACTACCATCCTCTCCAATAACAGCGCCTAGTCCCAACTCCTTTTATCTCGGTTGGCTTTGGTTCGGTGAGAATCTTCCAAAGCTGCGATTACTTAGGCCGACACCTCTCATGGTCGGAATAGATCCCTAGAATTCGCTGAACAGTTGTGTTTACCAAATTTGGGTACACTACACCTCGGAATCCAATTACTTCAATGCTGCGGAGTTTAAGGGCCCGATCAAGCACCGCCCAGTAATGGTCAGCCAGTGGAGAAGGGGAGAATAATGTACATACCACCAATGGAAGGTAACTGCTATGGTCCGAAACTTATCACGGCTCTAAAAACTTCCCATATTCGAATGATATCATTACTCTTAGCCAGCAGATTTCTTGGCGCTTTGGCGCGTCCTCTAATTCCTAGAATTTCACCCCACCCTGTTAACCATGGAAAAAGCGTCACGGGAAAGGGGGAGGAAGGAGGCGGATTTGATGTTGCTCTCACCCCTTGCT
>JBAUPV010000018.1:0-83059 GCA_049580385.1 Desulfobaccales bacterium
GGTCCGGGCGCCGGCCCCGGCGGCGGGGCCCAGGCGGCCGCCCCTCCCCAGGGGGCCGGGGACGACTCGATGAGTGAAGGCTCTGCCGCCCTCGGGAAGTCGGGCTGCAAGGTCACCCGGTATCCGGGAGCTCCGCCGGAGAGCGGCCCCAGGGCCTGGCGCAGGGCCGCCAGCAGGAGGGCGTAGATCCGGCCCGGATCTTGAAAGCGCACCTGAGCCTTGGCCGGGTGGACGTTGACGTCCAAATCCGGGGCGGGGAGCGTCAGGTGGAGCACCGCTGCCGGATGGCGCCCCCGGGGCAGCAGGCCCGCGAAGACCTCTTTCAGGACCGCCCCCAGAATGCGGTCCTGCACCACCCGGCGGTTCACCAGGAATACCTGGAAGCGGGAGCTGGCCAGGGAAAAATCCGGGTCGCTGATGAGCCCGCTGACCTCAAAGGGACCGGTCCCCAGGGACACCGGCAGCATGCGCGCCGCCGCCTCGGCGCCGTAGAGGGCCGCCACCCGGGCCGGCAGCTCCTGGGGGCCCGGGGCGGTCAGCAGCACCCGGGTTGGCGTCTTCAGGGTAAAATGGACCTCCGGATACCCCAGGGCCAGGTGGCGCACCACCTCCACGATATAGGCCTGCTCTCCTTCCTTGCTCTTCAGGAATTTGCGCCGGGCCGGGGTATTGAAAAAGAGCTCCGCGACCTCCACCTGGGTGCCGCCGGCAGCCGCCCAGGGAGAGGATTCTTGCAATTCCCCGGCCAGGGTCGCCAGCCGGAAGCCGGGGGAAGCGCCCGGCGGGCAGGTGACCAGGGTCAAGCGGCTCACCGCGGCGATGCTGGGCAGGGCCTCGCCCCGGAACCCCAGAGTGGCGATGTTGAGGAGGTCGGCCTCATCCCTGAGCTTGCTGGTGGCGTGGCGCTCCATGCTCAGGAGGGCCTCCTCCGGGGTCATGCCCCAGCCGTCGTCCACCACCCGCAGGCGCCGGCACCCCCCCTCCTCGATCTCCACCACCAGGGTCCGGGCCCCGGCGTCCAGGGAGTTTTCCACCAGTTCCTTGACCACCGCGGCGGGACGCAGGATGACCTCCCCCGCGGCAATCTGGGCCGCCACCTGGGGGGGCAACACCCGGATGGCCCGCTCTCTTTTTACCTCTTGCCTTGGCCCAGTCACTGGTTTATCATTTCTCCTTGAGGAGGGCTGTGACCCGGTTCTTCTTGACCCGCCCCGCCGGCCATCAAGACGGCCTTCTTCTGGCCCGCGGGGCCTTTTTTGAGTTTTGAGTTTCGAGTTTCGAGATTGCCGGGTGGGCACTGCCCACCAATTCCACTTTGATTTTAAAACCTTGAAATTTGACCCTTTAACTTTGGACTTCGGAACAGACTATCTTAAGACCAACCCGATCCCTGAGATTGACGGCTGGCCACCCTGTACTAGCAAACACCAATCAAGAAACAGGAAACTCGAAATTTAGAACTAATATACCAAAAAATCGCAGCAGAAGGGAGCCTCGCATGGGCCGGGAGCGACCAGCAGCCGCCCCCTTGCCGTCCCGGGAGGAACTGCTCCTGAAGGCGGCCAAGGAGATCGTGGTCAAGTTCATCGAGGTGGGCCGGGTCTCCCCCGCCTCCTTTAGTGACACCTTTAACCTGGTAATCGACACACTACGCCAATCCCTTAAGGATTAGGACCGTTTTCTGTTCTCTGTTAACTGTTTTCTGTAAAAATCAAAGGCCAGCCCCAATGAACCTTGGCAAAGACAGAAAACGGAAAACAGGAAACCGAAAACCGGAAACAGGAAACTAAGAGATGATGCGCCGCAGCGGCGGGCGGGCTCGGGACCGGCTCCGGGAGGTTCGCCTCACCCCGGGCTACCTCGATTTTGCCGAAGGCTCCTGTCTGATTACCTGGGGCCGCACCCGGGTGGTCTGCGCCGCCACGGTGGTGGAGACGGTGCCGCCCTTTCGTCAAGCCAAGGGCGGCGGCTGGATCACCGCCGAATACGCCATGCTGCCCCGGGCGTCCCACGGCCGTCAGGAGCGTGAGTCCCGCCTGGGCCGGATGGGGGGCCGGACCCAGGAGATCAGCCGCCTCATCGGACGTTCGCTCAGGGCCGCGGTGGACCTGCCTGCCCTGGGAGCCCGCACCGTCATCCTGGACTGCGACGTCCTGCAGGCCGACGGCTGCACCTGCACCGCCAGCATCACCGGGGCCTTCGTGGCCCTGGCCCTGGCCCTGGAAGGGTTGCGGCGCCAGGGCGGGCTTACGGCCCTGCCCCTTTCCCACCAGGTAGCCGCGGTGAGCGCCGGCGCCTACCGGGGTCAACTGCTGCTGGACCTGGACTATGAAGAGGATTCCCAGGCCGCGGTGGACGCCAACTTCGTGGGCACCGGCCAGGGGGAGCTCATCGAGGTGCAGCTCAGCGGCGAGGAGGGGCCCTTCCCTGCCGACCAGCTCCCGCAGCTGTTGGCCCTGGCCCAGGAGGGCCTCAAGGAGCTTTTCCATCTCCAGGAGGAGGCCCTGCGCCCATGGATGCCCCTGTCCTGGTGATGGCCTCGCGCTCGGCCGGCAAGATCCGGGAGCTGCGGCAAATCCTGGCAGACCTGGAGCTGCACCTTTTGGGGTTGGACGATTTTCCGGGACTGCCGGAGATCGCCGAAGAGGGATCGACCTTTGGGGCGAACGCCGAGACCAAGGCCCGGGAAGTGGTCCGGCTCACGGGGCTTCCGGCCCTGGCGGACGACTCCGGTTTGGAGGTGGCGGCACTCCAGGGCCGCCCCGGGGTCTATTCGGCCCGCTACGCCCAGGACCTTACCTTCCCGGCGGCCCCAGGAGATGCCGACAACTGGGGCAAGCTCCTCAAGGAGATGCGGGAGATTCCCTGGGAGCAGCGCCAGGCCCGGTTCGTCTGCGAAATGGCCCTGGCCCTGCCGGACGGGCGCCTCTTCCGGGCCCAGGGGGAGTGCCCCGGCCGCATCTCGCTTAAGCCCCTGGGGACCCAGGGTTTCGGCTACGACCCGGTCTTCTGGGTGGACGAGTTCGGGGCCACCATGGCCCAACTGGGGTTGATAGTGAAAAACCGCATCAGCCACCGGGCCCGGGCCCTCATTGCCATGCGGCAGATTTTGGCCGGCCTCAGGGAGGATTTGGCCCGATTCAGCAAGAGTCGGGACGTGGCGCAGCCTGGTTAGCGCGCCTGCTTTGGGAGCAGGAAGCCCCCGGTTCGAATCCGGGCGTCCCGACCATTTAGGATTTGACCTTGTTTTGGAGCACCTTAATCAACTCGAACAAGGCCAAGGTATCCTGGCCACAGTATTCAAGAAGGGCTTTCCGTAACCTCTCGATCTCATCATCGCTGAGCCCCCCTCTGACCATTTCATCGTAGGCCAAACCAGCTTGAGTTCCTTCCGCAATCTCCATACCCTCATAGGTCATATGTGGTATCAGGGCTGGCAAAACATTTTTAAGGGAAAAGGAGCCATAAAATTCCGGGTGATAGACGTGATTTTTAATTGCTGGGTGTAAATCCCACAGCCTGGCTTTAGCTTTTTCAATTCTTGGTGCATATTTAGGCAGCCAAGCTGCCAACTCATTGAGTCGGCCAGTTTCGAAGCTGGCAAAAAAAACGACTATATGGCCTTTTCCACCGGAGTCTTCCAAAACGTCCAGCAAACTCTTGATAAAATCTTCCCGTGGATCATTGGCATCTTCAGCGAGAAACTCATTCTGTTCCAGATCACCTACTGGTTGCCTCTGCACATGGACTGACCATTGAAAGGGGATTTGATCAAAGGGCCTCATCCCGGCATAACGGGGAATGGCTGGGTTAAAGGTTTCAAAGTCCATGAAATAGAGCGGATATTTTAATTTTTTAAGTTCGCTTGAAAGCTCCCTGCCGAAATAGGGCTCGCCTTTTTGGACACAAAGATAGGCTCGCCTTTGAAGGTCATTAAGCCCAAAATCACTCGGAATGTCCTGAATCAACTCAATTCCCTGATCCAATAATCTTTTTACAACCTCTTTTCTGATACCAGGCAGCTTCACCACCCCATAATTCGGGACTTCAGGATTGCATAATTTAAAAAACTCACAATCATAAGGGCTTTTGCAGCGGTCACCTGGTTCAACCTCTGGGGGGGCGCTCTGAGCCAAGATCCTATGTTGCTCAGCCACGTTAGCCGGGATCTCCTTCATTAATTCTTCGATGTCCTCGCCAAGGTCATTTGTGGCAAATAATTGCTGGAGGTCATATGCATTGCCGTCATACACATAATCCCGGTTGAGATGCATCAGACCAGCCTCGGAAAGTTTAAGACCGCATCCTTCCAAGACATATTTCTGGATAGCCACGTCCGGATAATGTTCATCTTTGAGCTTGCTGGTCGATTTCACTTCGAGCATACGCCAGCGCTTCCTGGCTTGGCGCTCCAGAATATCGACCCGGACACGAACGCCATCAAAAATAAATGCGGCCTCGAAAATGGCAGGGACATTATGGTCGATCAGTAGAGCCTGCGTTCGCTCTATCGCTTTTTGATGACTAAGGTGGTCTTCTTCCACCCTGATCCCACCAGGAAAAGCTTCGGTGGCTATTATACCGACTTCGTGTCCCTGCGCGAATATAGCCTGCTTTGCCTCATCAGGTTCCGCTGCAAGTTCTGGTTCATGAACCTGGAGGTACAGCCTCTTCAGGCATTGGCAGCCTGCCACAAACTTTGATTTAGAGAGCTTGGGGGCTGAGTCTAATTCAGACATCGGCCTTGTTCCTTTTCTCACCCTGTCGCCGCTCTTCGATTTTCCATTGAGACCAACCTTTTTTTGTGGGTTTACCAGAGTTATCAGTACGAGTTATCTTGAGCAACTTCTTAGGTATAGGCAAATGACTGAATATCTGTTCCCAAATATTGCTCGACCAGTGTAGCCGGTCTCCGGTAGGGTGTCTGGGCGCAGCAAGGACTAAATGAACCTCAAGATTTTGGAAACGTGGCTGCCCGCCATCTATGAAGAAAATATCATTAAGACGCTTCAACTTGGACTCAAGTTGACTGTTTGAAAAACTGATTACACCCTTTGCTTCAACAAGGACGATATGGTGGTGTTTTAAGTGATTTGGTGTATCGAATGCAAGTAGAAGGTCGATATCTTCTTGCGATCCAGTAATGCGACTGCCAATCGGGTCGCCTCCTGCGGTGGGCAAAAATGCAAGTTCTAATGCCCCATTAAGCCAGTCGAGATGATAGTCCATTGCACAAAAGGTATTGGTGGGTCCAGCGTCAACAAACGTACCTTTTGGGATTATCCCAAGTTTATCCTCTAACTCAGCTAACCGTGCTTTGTCAGGCATAAAGTTCGGGTTACCAAGGAAATGACCGACAAGGTAAAACCGCTCTTTCGAATTAAAGCGCCTCAATGCGTCCAGCAATCCTTTGATAGAAAAATCATCCTTCGTTGAGAGATTATTATTGGGGATCATTTATCTGCTCCTTTTGTCAGCAGATTAGGTTTTCTTCGCAATTTTTCCGACGGAAAAACAGCCCCATCTTTAAGTATATATTCCCCCCTCTGGATAGACTCCTCCTCATCATCAAGCCATTGCAAGATTACCTCTTCCCTTTCCCAGGACTCCGCCTTATCAACTGATTTAAAGATTATTCCAGATATCGATAGACAGGGATCACAATAATACTCCCCCAAAATATAACCGTCCTTATCCCGTCCGAATATATAAGTCATTGGAACACTTTTAAGGAAATTACCACAAAGTCCACAGGGGAGCACAACATCGGGATTATCGAAACGAAACCCTATGTGGCTTGGATAATATTTTTCAGATTCGCTCATAACTAAAAGGGGGGATAAGTGCTTTACCGTGCCCCCGTTTCTTCTCTTGCCACTCTGCTGAGTGCCTAACTTATTATTACGAGGTTTATCTCAGTTCAGCGGCAACATAGTAACCAGAGTGCTGCCTTTATGACTCTCCCAGGGCCGTCAATTTCCTTATCTACATCTTTCATGGTAGCAATTTTGGATGTGCCATTACCCTGGCGAATGTCATCACCCTTTATATTGCCCATTACCGCAGTTCCCCTACCTTCGCGTATTTCGTTACCTTTAACATTGGCAAGCACTGTGCTGCCATCTTTCAAATAGGTACCGTCAAATTTGTACTTAGCCATTTCTTCTCTCCTTTTTACTGCTGATTTATGATAGGATTATATAGCAATCTACAGGTATTTCTGTCACAATGAAATTTTGGGTACATCTCGACCCTCACCGAAAATAATTTCAAAACTATTCCTCTTAGATAATCGGGAAAATCCTGATCTTATTAGGTGGAAACCCCCTTTTTTATAGCCTATTGATTGCTGAATGAACGTTAGCACAAGTTTTCCTCAAAATATATCTGTATATGCAGATTTTGATCATACAACCCTAGTTGCCCACACTGCGACCCTTCCGCCCTCCTTCAGAAACAGTTTCCGGGAAATTAATCAAATATTAATCAAATCAAAATTCAATTTTTACGAACTCAGGGTAACCTGCGGACATTCCCTTTCACCTGCTGAAACGGCTGGGCCGATGAAGACCCCTTATCCGGGGGGGTGCCTGATTTGCCCAGCCGTTGTCTCTGGTGGCAGCAGGGACTGGCCAAAATCGGCCACCTGCGGGAGCGGCGCAGTTCCAGGTGGCCCGCAAAATAATCGCAGCCCCAGGTGGTACTCCTGAAAATTTGCGCCTGGCTTCAATGCCCATGCCGGTTGGGCTTGGTCTACCCCATTTATACCGCTCATCTGGCAAACCTTGGAGGTCCTTGCCGAGGAAGGTCAACATCGATGAATACCCCCATAGATCAGTCAAAAAGGCAGGCTGTGGAAAATATCACCAATGAGCTGCACAAGCTCTATCTGGCAGTGGTGGGCAAGGAGCCTGATCCGGAAGTGGTGCGGGCCGAAGCGGAATACTTTGTAGCGAAGTATGGGCCGGATGCCGACCTGAAAGAGATGTTCGGATCAGTTTAGGCATCGCCTAATAAAGTTAATCAATGAGGAATTGCCTTTAAGGTCAAGAAGGCGGCCAAGATGCAGCCAGGCTCAGCCATTCGAGAACCGGCGGATAATGAAGCAAATGCCAACCTGAGAGGGCCTCTGGTGCCATGATCAGGTCCGAAACAAATTGTCCGCGCTGCGGGCAGGGGTCTCCAGCCCGTTTGCGGCGCAAGTTTTGGATGCGTCTGCTTCCGGCCAGCAGGTATTATAAATGCGCCCGCTGCGCGCTGAAATTTCTGGCCTCCGGCATATGGACCTTGCGCTTTTCCTATCAATATTTTGAAAATTCTAGCTCGAAGATGAGCCGGCTAAGCTTCGGTAAAGAAAAGCCCACAAATATGGCCGCCGGCCGACTTGGGAGGCGGCCAATTTTATGAGAGGGCTGGTTTCCGGCCGGTCCCTGAATAGCAATTTCTCGATTGCGGGGTACCGGAGAATCGGGGGACCCGGGTGACCGGACGGCCAGGGCCGCTCCCTGCGGTAGTCTGATACTGCGCTCGCTGAGGACCTTATTAAGCCTCAGGTCGATAACCGGGATGAATTACCAAAGGTCGGCGCGGCAGCTAGGGGTGGAGAATTCCTTGGAGAGAAAAGAGGTAGTGGCCATGCTTATGGAAAGCCCCTTCTACTTCGATCTGCGGCCCCGGGAGCGGCTTTTGCTGGTGGGCCAATACCAGCTTCGATTTTCCCGAAAAGTTAGGGCAGGCAATCCGGACCCTACGCTCCCTGTGGTCTCGGACCGGAGGCGGGAAGAGATGCCGGTTACGTGACCACTCTCTTCAAAATAGATTTTTCCGGCTTTTCCATCAGTTTGAAGACCATAAAAAAAATGAGAATCCGGCCTGAGGCTGAAGTGCCGCGGCCATTATCCCATCCGGGAGGCAATCCTAGCTAGCTACTGAGGCAATTGGCTACCAGGTGGCGAAGCCCGGGCCAGCCGAAGGGCTTGAAGTCATACCCCTCATCTTTGACCACGTAGGCGCCGATGGGGGACCTGGCCTTGGGTCCGGGACGCAGAATGACCACCGCAATCTCCCGATTCAACTCCCGGACCGCCTTCAGGAAGGGGCGGGTATCGGTCCAACCATTGCTCAAGCAGGTGATGACCAGGCGAAAATTGCCGGCGCGCAAGGACTGAAAGGCTTCCCGGGTTTCGCCAGTGGTCATGACCCGGTGGCCGGCATCCGCTAAGAACCGGGCCAGGGGCGGAAAGATTTGGGAACCATCACTGATTAGTAATATGTCGCCGTCATCCATGACTTTTCCTCCTGATTTTCAGGAGAGAGCCTTTTCTCTCCTGGCGTTGTTGCAGGCGAGCCGAGGCCGTGGCCCTGGCAACTTTCCCATCACGGAGGAGACCTCTGCCTGCCTGATCAGGCACAATTTTACAAGGCCTGGGTTAATATTGGTTTAAGGTTCCGTTAATTATTAATGAATTTTTCTCGGGCTGTTGGGGGGTGAATCGAGGCTAGGGCGCCGTATCAGGTCCCGGATGGGACCAGCCACCCCGGGTTTAGGAATAATTGGTAATCTATCCGGCCGCTTGCCGATGGTCGGCCCTTTCCTCATACATCTTCCAGGAGGCCTGGAAGGCCGCGGCAAAGGAGCGCTGCTTGACATGATCCCGAGCCGCCTGCCCCATTTCTCTCAACCTCTCCGGATCAGCCACCAGCAGATTGATGGCCTTAAAGAGCCCTTCTTCATCATTGGCCGGAACTATGACGCCGGTTTCCCCATCGATGACGTTCTCCTGCGGCCCCCCGGAATCGGTGACTATGACCGGAATGCCCGAAGCCTGCGCTTCCAGGACCACATTGCCGAAGGTGTCGGTGGTGCTGGGGAAGACAAACAGGTCACAGGAGGCGTAGACCTGGGCCAGATCCTCCCCAGCCAGATAGCCGGTAAAGGCGCAAGAGGGGCCCGCCAGCGTCCGCCGCATCTCTGTCAGATAGGGTCCGTCTCCCACGACGATCAATTTGAGCTCCGGGTGGCTGGGTAACAAGGTTTTGAAGACCTTGGCCAGGAGCGGCAAATTCTTTTCCTTGGATATCCGGCCCACGTACAGGAGCTTCACGCCCTTCTTGATCTGATAGCACTTTTCCAACACCCCGTTGCGTTTGGCCGGATGGAACCGCTCCACATCCACTCCCCGGAGAAAGAGGCGGATCTTCTCCGGGTCGATCCCCTTCTGGTGCAATTCTTCAGCGGTGCTGCCGGAGGGCACAAAGACGAGATCCATCTGACTGTAAAACCAGATGATGTACTTCCACATTATCTCTTCCATAGCGGCATCACCCGTTAAATATTGAGTATATTGGGGCAGGGCGGTGTGATAAGTGCCCCAGATCGGCACCCTGAGCAGACGGGCCACCCCCAAGGCCGTAAGTCCCATGGGGCCCGGAGTGGCGGTGTTGATATGGGTAAAGTTCTGCTCATAACAATAGTTGAGGATTTGAAACAGAGGCGGATGGAAGAGTTTCTGTTCGGGGTATTCCGGTAACTGCAAGACCCCGACGGGAGCGAAATTGCGAACCCCCGGCAGTTGCGGATGGGCCCCGGAATCGCAGGTGATAATGGTGTATCTCTTGTTGGCCCTGACCGCGGCCTCCGCCTGGCGCCGGAGAGTGAGCGCCACTCCGTTGACCTCATAAAAGGTGTCGGTAAAATGCGCCAGGTTGAATCCATTCTCTCCATTCTCAGGGCACTCAGAGGTGCGCCCCGAAAAACTTCGCAGGATTTCCGATCCGAGGCTCCGGTCCTTGGAGAAGGAAGCGAAGGCCGCCAGATAAGGAGTCAACCCCAGATAGATCATCCCGGAAGACGTGAGGGAATTAATCAAACCAAGGAAATTGGCCCCCCCCACCGCCTCGCGGAAATGTTCATGAAAGTGCTTCAAGATGGTGGTGGAGATGTCATTGAGTATCTGGAACCACTGCTCCCCAGGGCGGTGCGGCGACTTCTGCGGAGCCTTGATGGCTTCATTGACGATTAGAGACAGGAGTGGGTCGGTTTGGCTGCTTCTCGTGGAACTCCTGAAAAAATATTTAATCTTGTCCCGGTAGTACTGATAGCGGGTGGGGATATGTTTAGGTTCCGAGCTGGTCTGCAGGAATCTTTCGAAAAAATTGATGAATAAGCTGGAGTCGGCATACTTACCCAGGTCGTATTTCTTTCTATAGAACTGGTAAGCGATGCTATAGAGATTGTAACCGAGCGTTATGGGCGTGGAGGCCTCCCCCTGGGGCTTAGCCTGGCCGACCTGGAGGCCGTGAAAGAAATGCTTTAAGGACCTGGCCCCCTCCACTCGGGTATACATCCGGGCAATGTTGAGAGAACTATGGTCATCGGAACCGCCGGTAAGATTCTTCTGCCAGGGGTTATGCATGCTGGGCGTGATGCCATACTTATCAGCCAAGGCGTCCAGGTATTTCGGGGTGAGTTGGGACAACATGGCCTTGAGCCATTCGTTCAAATGGCTATCCCGAGCCCCGTTCAGTTCGAAATTTTTGAAGAGCAGCAGAAATTTATCGAAATGGACCGGAGTCAAGCGATCGTTGACGGACCAGAAGGGATGGGCCAGAACGTGGGGGATCTGATTTTCTTCCAGATAATGCACCAGGTCATAGATATTTTCCCTGGCCTGCTGCAGGTCTAGATGTTGTTTCTCATTAATATCGTAAACCAGGACGTGGGCCTTGCAGCGGTCCTCCGGGAAATAGGCGGTCAGTTCCTCGCTGATAAAGGTGTCGGGGTAGCCGGCGATTTCCAGGGAGCCGTCAATGACATTGTGGTCCGTAACGGTTACCCGGGACATGCCCAGCTTTTTGGCAAGGTGGTAGAGGGTCCGGGGCTCCGTATAACACTCCTGGCAGCCCAACTTTTGCAACACCCATTGGGAGGGTCGAGTGGAGTATTTGGAGTGGACGTGCAGATCGATCTTCATAGTTCCCCCCTTTCTTAATGGATTAAGCGATTAAGACCGTCTCCCCGGCCCGGACTTTATCGCCCGGCCGGACCAGGATGCTCATCTCTGGCCGGAATGGCGCCACCAGGTCCACTTGCGAGCCGATGCGGATCATGCCGAAGACTTCACCCTTAGTTACCTGCTTCCCCGGGTTGACATAACTATCGATGCCTTTCACACTCTTCCCGGCGATTTGCACGACATAGTAAGAGAGCGCCTCTCCCTTGAATCTGCCCTCCATATTGGTCACCACTCGTTCATTGTGGATTATGTGCCTCGAATTCTCATAAAAGGGGGCCCGCTTAAGCAGGGTCCGCCAATGCATGGGAGCCATGCAAAAATTCTTCACTATGGCGGGGTAGTGCCTGATAAAGTTGACCTTCCCGGGGAGCGGGGCCCGGTTGTAGTGGACGTTGAAGGGGCTCATAAAGATGCCAATCAGGATTTTGGGAGAGGGCAGATCTTCTTTCACTATGTCGGTGAGAGTCGCCGGCAGCCCCTGCTTGATCATTATGACCTCCTGCCGGGGGGCCACCCTGGTGACATAGACTACGGTGCCGTCGGCAGGACTGACCAGGCTCTCTCCCGGCGGCGGTACCCGCTGGGGGTTGCGAAAAAACCAGATGTAGCGCCAGTATAGATAGCCCGTCAGGGTGGCAGTCAGGAGGGATATGGTTAGGAGGATCAATGGAGCCTCTTCCAGGCGGAGGGGTCCACAACCCGGACCAGGGCGACGCCCGAGGAGAAGGGAAAATCGATCACCTCAAAGGAGGCCTCCTCCCGCTTGACGAACTTCAACCATTTCTTCACCCCCGCGTGCTTGACCAATTCTCTGAGGTAGATATTGGTGTCGTGCAGAAAGATATAGGTATTCTTATGCGACTGCTCCAAGACCTTGATGAAATCGTATTTCACGTCTTTGTAGGCATGGCTGCCGTCTATGAAGGCCAGATTTAGGGGAGGCAATTTTAAATCCTGGAAACTGGGAAAAAACTCATCGCTGCGCATCTTATAATGAGTGATCAGGTTTTCTACGCCGAAGCGCCCGAAATGCGCTTTAACATGAGACTCATCGGTCCAGACGCCCCGTCCGCCTACGGTCATGAGGGGCCCATCCTTTAATAAAGAATAGGCCGGGTCGACAAAACTCAACCTGCCCCGGCCGTTGTCCTTTAGACCCAAGGCCAGACAAACAACGCTGAAGCCATATCCTGACCCTATCACTAAGACATGATCCGGTCTTAAGGCCCTGACTACCCCATAATACATAAAGCCGAACCCTATGTTCAGTTCCCTGGTCTTTTCGTTGTGGCCAAAAGGCTTGGCAACTTTTAGGATATCCTTAAGAAGATCAGTACTTAAGCTAAAATCTCCCATCATTGGACCCTCCTAAATTATTTTGATATGATGTATCTATGCACAAATTGTTCAATTACCGGTGCAAATTGCGCAATTACTATCGCACTTACATTAATATCTTATTGCAATTTGGTTAATTTTGAGTTAATTCCAACTTTTCCAAAAAATATCACCAGTAAACATATTGCCTGGGTGGCAAGACTGCCTATAATTAACCTTGGATTATGCCGCAAGAATTGCGTGAGATAAGCATAATTCTATGATATAATGATGAATAATAGGCAATTTCAGGTGGCAGAGTCTGGTGGAGTAGATTTCACCTACTACCGGATTGGCTAGTTTTTTTTGGGGTAATCGTTCAGCATCTTTAGTGAACGAGATCGGTACACAACACTATGATGGAGAAAAACCTATGCACAAAGTGGTCTTTTACCCAGTGGGCAACGGCGACACCAGTCAAATTATCCTCGAAAATGGGAAACGAATTCTGTTTGATTTTCGCCACCAGAAAAATAGCGAAGATGAGGGATCAAAAGACTTCAACCTAAAGAAGTATCTGAAGGATGAACTGGACAAGGAAAATCGCGACTACTTTGATGTCGTTGCTTTTACTCATAGCGACAAGGATCACATTTGCAACAGTACCGAATTTTTTGAACTCATGCACGCCACGAAGTATCAAGGCAATGGCCGCGTCAAAATCAATGAGCTATGGGTGCCTGCGGCAATGATTCTCGAAACCGCAGCAAACGATCAACAGAGCGACGAATTTGTCATCTGGCGCCAGGAATCCCGTCACCGCCTCAAGAAAGGTAAAGGCATCAGGGTGTTTTCCAAGCCGGAAAAGCTAAAACAATGGCTTGAGGATAATGATTTGAGGCTCGAAGACCGTCGCAGCCTGATTACCGACGCAGGGCAGCTTGTTCCGAACTTTGACCTCGGCGTTGACCAAGTCGAGTTTTTTTGTCACTCGCCGTTCATCAAACATGTTGACGAAGGTGACGACTTGCGCAACGAAGCAGCACTCGTTTTTCAGGTGCGGTTCGAGGTGGGCGGAACGCGCTTTGACTATCTCGCCGTGGGCGATTCTAAGCACGAAGTTCTTGAGGATATCGTCAGTATCACTAACTACCATGATAGGGGAGATCGCCTTGACTGGAATCTTTTCAACATCCCGCATCATTGCAGCTATTTGGCGCTCGGGCCGGACAAGGGAGACAAAGAAACAACACCAGTCAAGAATGTTAAGAAGTTATTGCTCCATGGGCAGGAGGATGCCTTTATCGTGAGTTCCAGTAACCCAATCGGCAGCGATGAGAATGCCTACGCACAACAGCAACCCCCGCACATCCAGGCCAAGAACACCTACGTCAACTATCTCGAAAAGGTGAGTGGACGACGGTTTTTGGTCACAATGGAAGAACCTTCCGACGCCAGACCACAGCCAATTGTCTTTGAAATTTCGAAGGACGGCGGCAAATTGGCCCTCACGGAAAGCGCCGGCATAACATCTATTATTACCTCACGGCCGCCGAGAGCAGGTTGAACATTGGAGACATACGTTGAATTCGGAGAAGTTATCGTCGGCGCGCTTCCGGATAGCCTTACCCTAGCTGGAGCAAAAAAAACCTGGGACGCTCTTGCCCAACGCCGCGAGTTCACTGTCGTTGAGGCGCGACGCCACAACTGCGGCGACAAATATGCCGAGATGCTGGTTGTTGACTGCGAAAACGATGGCGTGCCGACTAGAAATCAAGTCGGCATAAAGTATCGTGAAAGACTCGGCCTGCTGTTCCGTAGCAAGCCCGGTGTCATCCCTGAAGTTCGCGCACTACGTGTCGGCTTTCCCGCCACACTGCACCAAAATCACGTACCAAAAGACGAACCCCCGAGTCTCTGCCTTTATTTTGAGCCTTGGACGGGTGTTCGATCTACATGGACGCCACAGAAACAGCTGAGCCGGATACTATGGTGGCTTGCAGAAACCGCAAGCGGTACTCTACATCGGGCCGATCAGCCGCTTGAAGAACTCTATTTCCAGAGTCCTTATGAACTTATCCTTCCTTACGATTTCGACGAGAAAGTCGCAAACAAGGACTACAAGCTTGTAGCGGAGGGACGTGCAAAACATGGCGTAAACAAGCTCACGCTAGTTGGGGCAATGCGTCCTCTCAAGCCAACTGCTGGCGAAAATCTGGAGCTTCCTTGCATTGCTCTATCGTTGCCGCCAATAGCGCACGGCCGGGTAGAACGTTTCTTCAAGCTTGTTGCTAAGGAGCGTGGAAAACATGGTGCAAGAAAGCTCACGCTGGTTGGGGCAATGTGTCCTTTGAATGCAACCGCTGCCGAAAATCTGGAGCTTCCTTGCATTGCTCTATCGTTGCCGCCAATAGCGCACGGCCCGGTAGAACATTTTCCGCATACTCTTGGAGAACTTCACGATCAACTTGGAAATCGAGGAGCTTCATTCGCTCGACTGCTCTTCGATGCAATTCTTGGTCTTAGCCAGAACGGACGTTTTGTAAAGCCCGAAGCGCCGAACACTTTGCTCATCCTAAATGTCCCGCTGCTTCGAGAAATGAACGGCCAGGTTGAGCGTGCAGTTGTGAAGGGTTTCATAGTCCAGGCTAACATTGCGGACGTTGGTGTAGCGAGCGGCGCTCTGGATAAGGTTGATAATGCGTATTTGGCCGTGAAACTTATCGGCGCCGAGAATAAAGAGAGCCAGAACTGGCGAGGTTTTGAGATCGACCCTCTCGAAGTTGTACCAGCGTTTACGCCGCAGCTCGCCCGACATGCCTGCGCTATCGAGGATGAAGGGCCTACGGGCATACTTGCAGGAGTCGGCGCTCTTGGAAGCCAAATGTTCAACTTATGGACGCGCTCTGGGTGGGGAAAATGGACGCTTGTAGATCCAGACCACGTGAAGCCGCACAATTTGGCACGCCATACTGGTCTTGAGTGCCATGTGGGCTTTCAAAAAGTAGATGTGGTCAAGAACATAGCGGACAACCTAATGCCCCAGCAACCGTCTAAGGCAACGGCTATTGCCGAATACGCCACCGGCCTGGAAATTGCAGTGGTCAGGAACTCACTGGATTTGGCGGATATAGTTATCGATGCAACAACGACCCTCGACTTTCCACGGGCGATAGCGGCCCGCGACAGTGTCAAGCGTGCCTTATCGGTCTTCGTAACACCTTCGGGACACGGAGCGGTGATGCTCGCGGAAGATGCAGAGCGGACAATTCGACTGGATGCCTTAGAAGCGCAGTACTATCGGCACGTAATATCCGAACCTTGGGGTAAGCAACATCTCGCCGGCCACCACGGACATCTGTGGGCAGGGGCTGGATGCCGTGATTTTTCTGCGGTTATCCCGAATGATATCCTTGCAGTCCAGGGAGCGAATCTGGCCAGAATGGCACGCATACACACGGCTGGACCTGAAGCATCCCTACGTATTTGGCATTACGACCCAAACACCGGTTCGATTATGGCAGGTAGTTACACCCCCGCGACACCACGGATCGCTGCAATCGGTGAACTTCAAATTGTCTGGGATGAAGAAATTCGAGAGAGGATTCGTTCGCAGCGTGAAAAACATCTGCCCAATGAGACAGGGGGCGTACTATTGGGCTACTTCGACCTGGTACTGCGTAAGGTGTTCATTGTGGATGTGCTGGCCGCCCCACCTGACAGTCGTGGGGACCCAACTGGTTTCGTTCGCGGCATCGACGGACTTGAGGATGCCGTCAAAAAAGCTGAGCAACAGACTGCAAATATCGTCGGATATGTGGGGGAATGGCATAGCCATCCACGACACTCCTCTTCGAACCCCAGCGGTTATGACATAGTTCTACTTACCCACTTGGCCATTGCATTAGAGCACGAAGGACTACCAGCTTTAATGTTGATTGTCGGAGAACACGAAGAGAATTGGGTTGTGGGAAAAGTCGCATGAAAAGTCAACCACCGGAAGGTATGCAAATAGGGCTTGCCCTTTCGGGGGGCGGCATTCGCGCCATGGCATTCCACTCTGGGGTACTCCATTGGCTTGCTAAAGTAGGGCAACTTAGCCAGGTAACTCACGTCTCATCAGTCTCTGGAGGCAGCCTACTGACAGGGCTAATTCTGCGCCTTTCAAACTGGAGCTGGCCTTCTGCAGAGCAATACAAGACCGTAGTGCTCCCCCAAACGCGGAAAATTCTCACAGAACAAGACTTGGTAATCCAAGCACTGCTTCGTCTCATCCATCCGATGAACTGGAATTACCTGCTTTCCCGAGCAAATATTCTGGCTCGAACAATCGAAAGTACATGGGGCATAGATGCCCATTTGGCAGACCTTCCGGAGGTGCCGGTATGGTCAGTCAACGGTACCACGGCCGAAACCGGTAGACGTTTCCGATTCAAAAGAACTGCCGTTGGTGACTACGAACTCGGATACGCGGACGCGGCCAAATTCAAAGTGGCTGACACGATGGCAATCTCAGCGGCTTTTCCTGGCCTAATCGGGCCGTTCGCTATTCGAACAGTCGATTACGTGTGGTATAAACGTGAGTCATGGAACGCCAAGATCGAATCTGCAGAAAAGAAGCAGCCACCTTTCGAACACCTGCATCTTTATGATGGCGGGGTCTATGATAATCTCGGTATCGAACCGCTTTTCGACAGCGGGAAACAAGAACCGAAGGATGGGGTCAACTTCATATTAGTTTCGGATGCAGGGGCACCCCTGCCAAGAACAAAACTGAGGTTCACCCTAAATCCTTACCGCTTGAAGCGCATAGCAGACATCATGTCTGACCAGGGACGGGCCTTGCGTGTTCGCAGCTTCGTCAATTTCCTACAGACCAATCGAGAGAAAGGGGCCTACTTCCAGATTGGCGCTGACGCCCGTAAAAAAATAGAGACCTATAAGCAACAGAATCCGTCTACCGCAGATTCGCTACTGAAACAGACTTGGCTCAGCACCCAAGATGCTATACGGGCCGCGGGCTACGTTACGACTCTTCACAGGATGCGTGAAGATGACTTTGACCTGCTTGAGCGTCACGGCTACGAAACGGCAAAATGGAACTTGAAGTTATTCGCCGATTTTTAGCGGCCATTATTTATTCATTAGGCTGCCGACCGATGATCCATTATTCTCTTATTTATCGGCACAACCTTTCAAATGGTATAGTATTGGTCGCCATGTGCGTGACGATGTTCTGATTAATATTGTGTATAATTAAATCTCTTTGAGGGGATGATAAAGGGAGAACCGGGTGGGGCCACCGCTTAAATCTGAAGGAAAGGGAGAGAAGGGAGAGGGAAAACCATGAAAGTTAAACTGAATTCGCTTGAGCCGCATCCGGCAGGCCGCCCAGGATCACCTCAAGGACAATTTCTTTCGCTTCCTGGCGCGCGGCCTCCAGGCAGTCTTGCCCTTGGGGAGTAAGCTCATAATATTTGCGCGCCCGTCCCTTGAAGATCCTGATGTGGCAGCGCATGAGGCTGGCCTTTTCCATGCTATGAAGCAAGGGGTACAGGCTGCCCGGGCTGATGGCGTAACCCAGGCCGTGGAAATACTTACTCAGCCGGCCGCCGTAAACCGGCCCCAGACTCGCCTGGTGCAGGACAATCAGTTTCACCATACCCTGCCAGAAGGCCTGGGAGATTTGTCTTTGAAAATTCATATATCGAATTTTGATATATACCTGTTAGGAAATCATTAAGGTCTCATTGATTTTTGGTTAAAGAATCACTAAAGTTAGTTTTTCAAATTGTGCCTTTGCAAAGGAGGTAGGTGTGCCATGGCTGTTATGGATAATGGTCTGAAGGGCGCAGTTCCCAGTATTCTGGTGGTGTTGGGGGTGGCCCTGGCGGCCCCCATCGTTCTTCCCGCCGTGGCGGCGGTGTCCCGCCCGCTGGCCAAGACCCTGATCAGAGGCTATCTGACCTTGTCGGACATGGCCAAGGAGTTCGCGGCCGAGGCCGGGGAGCAGATCAGCGATCTGATGGCCGAGGTCCAGTCCGAACGCGCAGAAAGCGCCACCGCCGAAGCGGCAGCCGCGACAGTGGCAACCGTGGCCAAAACCAAAGTTAAACCAGGCAGTTGACCATTCCGGGAGAGAGAATGGAACTCCAGGGCTTCAAAGTCGTCCATGCCCTGCCGGGGCGGGTGCGTCTCCAGGTCGCCAAGTTTAAGGGAAACCCGGCCCTGGCCCGCCAGGCTCAGGGAAAGCTCGCCAAGGTGCCGGGCATCACGCAGGTCGAGGCTAAACCAGGAACCGGGAGCCTGTTGATCCAGTACGACCAGGACAAATTACTCTCCACGGCCTCCCTGGAAGTCCTGTCTGAGACCTTGGGGGAGATCTTTCCCGAAATCGAAGTCCTCACCCTGGCCACCGGGTTGGCCTCTCTGGCGGAGAATCCCGCCGCCGGGACCGGGCCGCCGGTGGCCGCCAGCCTGACCGGTTCCCTTAAGGCCGCCAATACCCGTCTGGCCAAACTTACCGGGGGGCTGGACCTGAAACTCCTGTTGCCGCTCACCCTGATCTTATTCGGCTTACGCAGGCTTTGGGCCGCCGACAAGGTCGCTTCCCCTTCCTGGTTCGACTATCTCTGGTTTGGCTTTGCCAGCTTTGTCATGCTGAACCGCGGCCTGGTGGAAGGCGGTAATGAGACCACAGCGGCCAAGAAGGACTGATGGGGACAGGTTAGGTTTCTTAGGGAAGGATTACCGGCAGGAGCTGAAAGTGGTAAAGAGTGGAGATGAGCCCAGGAAACGGGCTTTTTTTCTAGGGTCATTGCTAGCGGCGCCTGGGTCTCACCGATTCACAGGAAAATGGAGGCAAAAGCCCCCGCGGCGCCCATTGGCACTCCGTAAATTCTGTGGGCGCCTCACGGATATTCGAGATATTCGGCGCCACAATTGCGGCATTTAATTTCCGTCAACCAATAACGCCCCCAAAAACCCAGGGCCACCCCGATAACCAGGCTGATCAGATACCACATGATTTTCCTCCTGCGGGGCTGCTCAAATCAGGCCTCCGACCAACCGGCTGAGAGCGACCTCCATCAAGGTGGCGGCCACGACCGAGGTCAGTTTTTCCACCATCCCCTGCGGAGCAGATTGGGGGCTCGCCATGCCGCTGTCCAGCGGACCGGCTTGAGACAAGTACCCCATTTCTCTTAATGATAAGATGATACGCCCCTGGTCGATGCGGTGCGGATTGTAAAGGACCAAGACGTTGCCGGTGGTAGGATTGGCGGAAACGGATTCGATGCCGACAAATTGCTGCAGATGCTGCTCAAGTTCCTGGGCCTCGTCGGCCGCCCCCTTAATCCTCGGAATCTTGATCCGCAGCCTCCCTGCCAGGGCGTGTACGTAAGCTGAATCCACGTGCATGGCAACCTCCGATTTAGCAAGCTGTTTTGAGTTGAATTGTTACCCATGAAAGTTTCGATTTAATATTTTTAATGTTAGAATTTGGTTAATTTTGTCTAATGCCTTAAACTATCAGGACATTTATCATTTAGTCGCGCAGATTCTCTTACGGGAAAAACCTTCCCAAAATATCCGGTTTATGGCAAAATAGCAGCGAATGAGTCAGTAGATGCCAGAGGGGGCAAATGAAAAAAATCTATGTTTTGGATACCAACGTGTTATTGCACGATCCGGAATCCTTATTTGCTTTCGAAGACAACTCCATTGTTTTGCCGCTTTCAGTGATAGAGGAATTAGACCGCACCAAAAGGAGGGGTGATGAGGTGGGCAGAAATGCCCGGGAGGTTTCCAGAAGATTGGATGAATTGAGGTTGACAGGCCGCCTGGCGGAAGGGGTCCAACTCCCGGGAGGGGGCACTATCCGCATTGAATTAAACGGCATTAAATCCTACGACCCGTTGAACGGGGTCGATTTGAACATCGTTGACAATAGAATCCTGGCCCTGGCCTATCATCTAAAGGAAAGTGGAGATAACCCGCTGGTTTTGGTTACCAAAGATCTAAATCTGAGGATCAAGGCAGATGTCCTGGGGATTCCCACTGAAGATTTTTACAGCGATAAAGTAGATTATTGTAAGTTATATAATGGAGTTCAGGAATCATTTCTTGCTCAAGCTGAAATAGACCGGTTTTATCAGGATGGTTCGCTGGACTCCGCCCAGAATGGCCTTCATCCCAACCAATTCTGTATCATCAAGTCCAGTGAGATTCCCTCCATTTCCGCCCTGGCCAAATACTGTGATAATAAAATCCATAAGCTCTCTTATGACGGCAAGGCGGCTTATGGCATCAAAGCCTTGAATAAAGAACAGAGATTTGCCCTGGAACTGCTGCTGGATGATCAAATCAAGATCGTTACCTTAGTCGGCAAGGCCGGGACGGGGAAGACCATCCTGGCGTTGGCCGCCGGGCTGGAACGAGTCTTTGAGGATAACGGCAGATTTAACCGCCTCCTGATCACCAGGCCCATTGTGCCCTTGGGCAATGACCTGGGCTATCTTCCCGGGGATAAGGAAGACAAGATTCGCCCCTGGATGCAGCCCATATATGATAACTTGGAGTATCTCTGCAACGAGCATATCCGGTCCAACGGCTCCACCGAGTATTTGCTCAGCAGCGGTAAGATTGAATTGGAGGCCCTGACTTATATCAGGGGCCGCAGCATCCCTCGCCAGTTCATTATTTGCGATGAAAGCCAGAATCTCAGTCCCCATGTGATCAAAACCATCCTTACCCGGGTGGGCCGGGGCAGCAAGATCGTCTTCACCGGAGACCCGGAACAGATCGATCACCCGTATCTGGACGCTTCTTCCAATGGCTTGAGTTATTTGGTGGAGAAGATTAAAGACGAGAAGATTTCCGGCCACATAACCCTGATAAAGGGGGAAAGGTCCGGGGTCGCTGAATTGGGGGCCAGATTGTTGTGAGTGGCAGATGGAAATTCATGGTTCACCTTCCTTCCTGGCATTTCAGTGGAAGTTGCTCCCGCCAGCATCGTTTGGCGATATATATCGTCACCCCACCGTTGTATGCGTGGTCATAATATCTATAATAGTTACGTTATTTTGGGCATAACTAGCTACTCATTATCCCCAAGGTGACAACTCTCCAAAAAGGGGAAGGACTTGCAGGACATCGAGGTCATCGCCTCCCGGCCGGGCCAGCTCAGTCTGACCATAACCCGGGTTAAGGGCAATGAAGTCCTGGCGCGGGAGGTGCAGGACCGCTTGGGGGCCATCAGAGGGATTCACCAGGTGGAAGCGGACGCCGTCCAGGGACTGGTATCCATCGACTACGACAGACAGCGGTTATCCTCCCTCAGTTTTCTGTTGCAATTAAAGGAGACCTTTTCCTTCCTATTTCCGGAAATCAGCGTAACCCAACTGGCTGCCACGATAAGCCGCAGTCTGTGAAAGCCTTCCCCGAAGCCCGCCCCAGGGGGGTCCTGCCGGCTCATTGCCGAAATGGCATCACAGACCTGGAAATATTTACTTTAAATTACTACCTTGAAGTTAACCAAAATTTTTGGAGGTCCATATGTCCCCCCAGGAAACTAAAGAGAGCAAGAGTATCGGCAAAATGCTGGGCGAAGCCGGCACCACCGTGAAAGACGGCTTGGTCGACAGCCTCAAGGGGCTGAACGAGATTGAAGCCCAAATCGTCGCTCTGGCGAGAAACACCGTGGTCGACGTCCTGAAGGGCACCGGCAGCGTGGCCAACGAGACCATCAATGTCAGCAAGGACGTCTTTAAAGGGGCGCTGAAGGCCAGCGAAGAGATGGGCTCCGGCTTGGTGGTGACCACCAAGGATGTGGCCAAGGGCATTCTCCTGGGCCTCACCGATGTGGGCGGAGATGTGGGGAAGTCCGCCGCCCAACTGGCCAAAGGTGCGGTCAAAGGAGCCGGTGAAGTCGGTGGCGACGTGGCCCAGGTGGCCAAAAGCGCCGTAACCGGAGTCATTGAGGCCACTTCCGAGATCGGCGGCAATGTGGGCGAAGCCGCCAAGGCGGCGGCGGGCGGCGCCATTGAAGCCGCCGGCAGCCTGGGTCAGTCGGCGGTCAAGGCCGTCAGCGACATCCTGGTGGGTGCGGTCTCCGGCCTCAAGGACGTGGCTTGCGCCGCCTGGCCGAAATCGAAGCCCGGGTCGCCACCGGACTCCAAGCCGGAGACCGTTGCCCCTCCGGAAAAGAAGACGAAGGGGTAAGCCTGGCCGCGGCATCCCTATTAGCTGAACAGAGTTGACTAGGCAAGGTTATCCGGCCCCAATGGTCGAAGCGATCCATACCGCGGTGGCGGGCAGGGCGAGGTTTAAGGTTGAGGGCCTGTACCGCTCCAAATCCCTGGAAAAGCTGCTGGAGTCGCGACTGGCGAGGCTGCAGGATATTTCCCTGGCCTCAGCCAACGCCCTCACCGGCAACGTTCTGGTCTGCTACAATTCGGGTAACAATCCCCAAACTATTGCGGCCTTAATTGAAGGGATCGTCTCCGATTGCCTGAACTCCCCGCAGCCGGTCCCTTCATTTCCTGTCCCCGCTAAAGCCGGGGCTGTCATCGGGCCGGAAGATCGGGCCACCGCCTTAGACAGATTCAAGGGTCTCTTTGCCTATCCGCTGGAGCAGGCGGCCCAACCCTGGCACCGGCTGAAGTCCGAGGCGGTGTTGGCCGAATGGCAGACCTCCAGGGAAAAGGGGTTGTCCCTCAAGGCCGTCCAGAGAAACCGCCAGAAATACGGCGCCAATCTCCTGCCGGAAGCCGAGCCCCGGTCCGGCTGGGACATCTTCCTGGTCCAATTTCAATCACTCCCGGTGGCCCTCCTGGGAGCGGCCGCCGGCCTTTCCATCTTCACCGGAGGGCTGGCCGATGCCGTGTTGATTGCCGGCGTAGTGGTCATCAATGCCTTCATCGGCTACAAAACCGAAAGCGAATCCGAAAAAACCATTCGCTCTCTGCAAACCCTGGTGCGGCCTGCCGCCCTGGTCTTGCGGGAAGGACGGCTTCGCGAAATTCCCTCCGAAGAAGTGACCCCGGGAGACCTTCTGGTGCTGCGCCCCGGCACTTACGTGGCCGCCGATGCGCGCCTGGTCGAGGCTAACCACCTGTCCGTGGATGAGTCGGCCCTGACTGGGGAAAGCCTGCCCGTGATTAAAGATACCCGGCCCCTTAAAAAGGAACATATCCCCCTGGGAGACCGGATCAACCTGGTCTTCATGGGCACCCTGGTGACCGGCGGTGAAGGTTTGGCGGTGGTGGTGGCCACCGGGATTTATACTGAAATCGGCCTGATCCAGTCTCTGATCGGCGAAGCCGCCAGCCCGGAAACCCCCCTGGAGAGGCAACTCGGCCAGTTGGGCAACCAATTGGTCCTCCTCTGTGGCGGAGTTTGCGGGGTGGTGTTCGTCATGGGGTTCATGTGGGGCTTTGGTTGGCTGGAGTTGCTGCGCACCTCCATCTGCCTGGCGGCGGCCGCGGTGCCGGAAGGGTTGCCCACCACGGCCACCACCACCCTGGCCCTGGGTATCCGGGACATGCGCAAGCATCATGTCTTGATCCGCCACCTCAACGCGGTGGAGACCCTGGGTTCGGTGCAGACCGTCTGCCTGGATAAGACCGGGACCATCACCCGCAACCAGATGTCCGTGCTCCAAATCTTTACCGGCATGAGGACTATCAAGGTGGTGGACGGGCAATTCCTGAGGCCCACCGGGCCGATTCCCCCCTTCGCCTGTGAGGAATTGGAGCAGCTCCTGAAGGTCTCAGTGCTTTGCAACGAAATCGAAATCTATCAGGAAGGCGAGGATTATGTTCTCCGGGGGACTCCCACGGAGGCGGCCCTGGTCCATCTGGCCATCCTGGTGGGTCTCGACGTCACCGATCTGAGGAGACGCTATCCCCTTTTAAAAGTCAATCACCGTTCGGAAAACCGCCTGTTCATGGGCACGTTGCACGAGGATCCGCCCGCCAGCAGGCTTTTTGCAATCAAAGGCAACCCCCTGGAAGTTATGGCGCTCTGTTCCTGGCATCTCCAGGATGGCCGGAAATTGCCGCTCACCGAGGAAGACCGGCAGCGCCTCGAAGCTGAGAACGAGGAGATGGCGGGGGAGGCCCTGCGGGTCCTGGGGCTGGCCTATGCCCTGGGTCCGGATGAGTCTGTGGCTGAGAACGATAACCTGGTCTGGCTGGGCATGGTGGGCATGGCCGATCCCATCCGGCCAGGGGTAGGCGAGGCGATTCGGGCCTTCCATCGGGCGGGGATCGAGACGGTGATGATCACCGGCGACCAGAGTCCCACTGCCTATGCCATCGGCCAGGAACTGGACCTGAGCCAGGGAGGCCCCCTGGAGATCCTGGACGCCACCCACCTGGCGGAGATCGAGCCGGAGGTCCTGCGGGCTCTGGTCAAGAGGGCCCAGGTCTTTGCCCGGGTCAGCCCGTCCCATAAGCTTGGTATAGTCCAGGCCTTGCAAGGGGCCGGCAAGGTGGTGGCCATGACCGGCGACGGCATCAACGACGGCCCGGCCCTCAAGGCCGCGGACGTGGGCATCGCCATGGGCCGCACCGGCACCGATATCGCCCGGGAAGTGGCGGACGTGGTCCTGGAGAAGGATAATCTCGATACCTTGATCATAGCCATCCGGGACGGCCGCACCATCTATATCAACATCCGCAAGTCGGTCCATTTCTTCCTGGCCACCAACCTCAGCGAGATCATGTTGACCTTTGTGGCTATGGCCGTCGGCCTGGGATCTCCCCTGACCGCGGCCCAGCTTCTCTGGATCAACCTGATTTCCGATATCTTTCCCGGGTTGGCCCTGGCGATGGAAGCGCCGGAGCTTGATATCCTGGACCGCCCGCCCCGAGATCCCGCCCGGCCGATCTTTACCGGAAGCGACTATAAGAGAATGGCCTTCGAGTCCGGAGCCATCACCACCGGGGCCTTGGGGGCCTATGGCTATGGCCTGATGCGCTACGGCCTGGGGGCTCAAACCAGCACCCTGGCCTTTCACAGCCTCACCACCGGGCAGCTCTTGCACGCCATCAGTTGCCGTTCGGATACCCATGGCATCTTTAGCCCGGGGAAATTGCCTCCCAACCGTTACCTGACCATGGCCCTGGGGGGCTCGCTGGCAGTCCAATTCTTGACCGCGGCGGTCCCAGGATTGAGAAGCCTGCTGGGGCTCGCCCCGGTGGGCCTGCTGGATGGCCTGGTGATTTCCGGCAGCGCCCTGCTGCCCCTGGTGGTAAACGAAGCCACCAAGAAACCGCCGGCCAATGGTGTAGACGAAGTCCCGGAGCCAGCTCTGGAGTGAGCCGCAGCCGGCTTTTGGCGAAAGAGGGGCGCCATAGATGAAAAATGACTTTATCTTCATGTCGGAGTCGGTAACCGAGGGGCACCCGGATAAGATCTGCGATCAGATCAGCGATGCCATCTTGGATCATTTCCTGGCGCAAGACCCCCAGGCCCGGGTGCGGGCCGAATGCGCCGTGGCCACTTCCATCCTGTTCATTGCCACCCGGTTTGTTTCCGAAATTAAAGTCGATATCCCCGGGGTGGCCCGCAAGTTCCTCGCCCAGCTCGGCTATATGAAACCCGACTTTGACTCCCGCACCTGCAGCGTCTTGACCAGTCTGCAAGAATATCCGCCGGATGCGGATCTCTTTTTCAACGAGCACCGGCTGACCGATAAAGAAGTGGAAAAGATCCACGTGCGGCAGCAGGCCACAGTCTTCGGTTTCGCCTGCCGCCAGACCGAAGCCTTGATGCCCCTGCCCATTTGGTTGGCGCACCGACTGGCCCGGCAACTCGTCGCGGCCCGGGTTCAGAATCTGGCGCCCTATCTGTCGCCGGATGGCAAGACCACGGTGGGGGTGGAGTATAGAGACCGCCGGCCCTATCGGATTCAGAGCGTTACGGTCCTCGCCAGCGGCTCCAAGGCCGCCTGCCGGGAGATATCCGATAAGCGCTTGCATGACGATATCCGGGAAACGGTGATCAAACCGGCCTTCGCCGATGAAGAGCTGAAACCCGATAATCAGACCCTGATCTTTGTCAATCCGGAGGACCACCTCATAATGGGCGGCCCTGCGGTGCATTCCGGGCTCACGGGCCGCAAATCCGACGTTGACACCTATGGCGAATATGCCCGGCACAGCGGCAACGCCTTGAGCGGCAAGGACCCCATGCGCATCGATCGGGTGGGGGCTTATGCGGCGCGCTACGCCGCCAAAAATGTGGTGGCGGCCGGACTGGCGGAGGCATGCGAGGTCCAGTTGAGCTATTCCATCGGCTTTTCCCAGCCGGTCAGTATTCAGGTGGAAACCTTCGGCACCGGCAAGTTGCCGGACGAGAAACTGGCTGACCGGCTGGAGCGGCACTTCGATTTTCGCCTGGCCGCCATCCTGCGGGATTTCAACCTGAGGCACCTTCCCACCCTGCATAAAGGAGGTTTTTACCGGAAGCTGGCGACCTACGGCCACGTGGGGCGCCTCGACCTCGATCTGCCCTGGGAAGTTACCGACAAGGCCGGGGTGCTCAAAGGACGGTAAATGCCGAATCTGCATCTGGGCGCCATCTTGTTGTTGGCATTTTCCAGTAATCTTGACAACGTCGGGGTGGGCGTTTCTTACGGCATCAGGAAGATCAACATTCCCTTCACCTCCAACCTGCTCATTGCCGTGGTTACCTCAATCGGCACCCTTTTGTCAGTACTCCTCGGTCAGAGCATCTATCTTTTCATAAGCGCGGAAATGACCGGTTTATTGGGGGGAGGCATCATCATCGCCGCCGGGCTCTGGGTACTCTTCCAGGAAAAATTCATGCACCGGGGCCAGGAGCCCCAGGAAGAGACGCCATTGGTTGTCGAAACCGGTTCCCCCGGATTCAGTTTTCGGCAAATAGTCTCGATTCTCGACAACCCGATTATTGCCGACAAAGATTTCTCCGGGCATATCGACCTGAGGGAAGCCGTCGCCTTATCCCTGGGCCTGACTATCAATAATATCCCCAATGGCGTCGGCGCCGGGATGGTGGGTTGCGGCGCCATTTTAATGACGGGTGCTGTCTTCTTATTCAGCATTTTGACCATCTGGATTGGGATATCAGGCGGTCTTGCTGGATATAAATGGCTGGGCAGGTTCACCGGGGTGATCGCCGGTTTGATTCTCATCGGCGTCGGCCTTTACGAAATTTTCTTTTAACGCAGTAGTTTTACCACGGGGAAATGAGGATATATGGCCCACGAAAGCATTTTAGCGGTGGAAGACGACGAGGACATCCTGGAACTCCTCAAGTACAACCTGGGCAAGGAGGGGTACCGGGTTACCGCAGTCACCACGGGGGAGGAAGGATTGCGCCTCGCCCATGCGGACCCGCCGGATCTGATCTTACTGGACCTGATGCTCCCGGGAGTGGACGGACTGGAGGTCTGCCGAAGTCTCAAGATGGACGACAAGACCCGGCAGACGCCGATTATTATGCTCACCGCCAAGGGAGAAGAAGCGGACATCGTCACCGGTCTGGAGTTGGGAGCGGAGGACTACATCACCAAGCCCTTCAGTACCAGGGTCTTGCTGGCCCGGGTGCGGACGGTGCTGCGCCGTCCCCACACTGCCCCGGCGGGTGAAGATGCGCTTCTCAAGATCCATGACCTGGTCATCGACCCGGGCCGCCACGAGGTTTTGGTCCAGGGGCAGCCCGTCGACCTGACGGCCACCGAGTTTCGCCTCCTCCATCTGCTGGCGCGCCGCCCGGGCTGGGTCCTCACCCGGGCTCATATTGTCGAGGGGGTTCACGGCGATGATTACCCGGTGACGGACCGGGCGGTGGATGTGAAAATCGTGGCGCTGCGCAAGAAACTGGGCGCCGCCGCCCAGTATGTCGAAACCGTCCGGGGAGTGGGCTATCGCTTCAAGGGATAACCTTGAGAGACTTTACCCGGGATTTCGGCCATTTCAGACGCAGCCATTTCCCCCGGATAAGGACGTAACCCAAAAGCAGGACGGCGATTAGCCCGGTGGCCCATCGGCAGTGGACGCCAATCCTTTCCACTAAGAGGCTCGCCTCCCGACCCAGGAAATACCCCAACAAAATATAGGTCAGGGCCCAGGCCAGGACCCCCAAATAAGCGAACCGGGTAAAGCCTGCTACCGGGAACCTGGTAATCCCGGCGGCGATGGCGACCCAGTGCCTTACCCCAGGAAGAAAGTATCCCGGGCATAATCTCCAGCCGCCGCCACGCTGGAGCCACTCCTGCAGATTCTTAAACTTGTCGGGCCTGAGGCGGAAGAAGGCCCCGGACTCCCCGATTAACCTGGCGCCTGCCGCTCTTCCCACCCAATAATCCAAAGTTATGCCCAGGACGGCGCCCGAGACGACCACGGCCATGGCAGGGAGGAGCCGCAATTCCCCCCGAAGCGCCAGATAGCCGGTGAGGGTCAATAATAATTCATCAGGGATGGGAAGGCCGAAGGCCCCGGGCAACAGTAAGAGAAATATTGCCGGATAGCCATAATTGGTGACGTAATAAGTTACTAATTCCATAATTAATCAAAAAAGCATTCTGTGTGGGGATTTAATGGCGTTTGCGCTCCCATTAACCATTCAACATCATCATCGTCGCGCTAACCAGGCTCTGCTTTAAGAAAAATTAGTAAATAATAGCCAGGTTTTGTTAAGTTATTTTTAATGATTGGTTATTTTTAGGTTTGGAGAAATAAGGCGGGGACCAGTCATACCCGGGGAGTCGAGTTTTTCACCATGATTGCCGAGACCTGTTGGCCCGCAACCCTCTCTGCATCGGCAATCATGATTTTGCACTCAGGTGCGCCTCTTACTCCGCCGCCGGCTCGTTCATCGCCCGGTGGATCATCGGGTAGACCTCCGGAGAGACCGAAGTGAACCGGATAGTAGCGATAAGCGAGTTGTCGTCTCCTACCTTTACCTGGGTCACTTTTCCGTAGACCTTCCCTGGGACCGGCGTCCCGTCCGGCTCGAACAGGTGCAGGCGGACGTCCTCCCATTCCACCAGGTCTCCGGCCAACAACACCTGGACCCCGGTTTCGCTGAGATGGGTGAGCTGCACCTCATGGTGGCTGCCGATAACCACCTTTTCCCGGATACGCTGGAGGTGGATATTCAGGGGCGAAGCCAACCGAACCAGGGCCTGGCTGCGGGTCTGGACCCGAATATTATAGGGGGCGCCGATGGCGCGCACTTCGTACAGGGTGGCCTTGCCCGCAATACCCTTCATTTCCGCAAGGAGAACGTCCCCCACCTCCACCAGCTCCTTTACCCGCTCATAGGTGGGGGCGCTGATGAGCACCTGACCCCCCAGGGCAAAGGATTCGATGCGGCTGGCGATGTTGACGTCGGAGCCCACCACGCTGTACTTGCTGCGGCGCTCCGAGCCGATGTTGCCCACCACCACTGTGCCGGTATTCACCGCGATGCCCATTTCGAGCTGCGGCAGGCCATCGGCCTGGTTAAGCCGGTTCAGGTCGCCCATGGCCTCCTGCATAGCCAGGGCGCAGGCCACCGCCCTTCGGGGATGGTCATCCAAAGGCTCCGGCGCCCCAAAAAAGGCCAGGATGCCGTCACCCAAAATCTCGTCGATGACCGCCCGGTAATCCACCAGGATCTCGATCATCTTCCCCAGATAGCGGTTGAGGAAGGGAATGATGTCCTCCGGCGCCATGTCCGAGGTAAGGGCGGTAAATCCCCTCAAGTCCGAGATGAGCAGGGAAACTTCCCGGGTTTCGCCCCCCATCTCCAGGGCCTCTTTGGACTCCAGCAGTCTTTTTACCACTTCCGGGGTGACATAACGGCCGAAGGTGTCTCGGATGAAATCCCGCTTCTCCATATAATCAATGAGTTCCCGGCCCATGCGGTTGAAGGAGCCGGCCAGGTTGGCGATCTCCCGGGCCCCGGTTTCCGGCACCGTGGCAGTGAAGTCGCCGCGGGCGATGTCCGCGGTCTTCCGGGCCAGAAGCCGCAGGGGCCGGGTGATCCCCCGGGAGATGACGATGATCACCGCGGCCAGAATGACCAGACCCAGGAGCGCGACCGCCGCGCTGCGGCGCAGCAGACGCTGGGCGTCGGCGAATAATTCCGCCTCCGGAAAGACCACCCCCAGGGACCAGCCGGTGTCCGGCACGGGGGCATAGTAGAGCCAGGACCTCTTGCCGGTGAAGGATGCCGGGATGGGGACAAAACCCTCACCGCCCCGGATCATGTCCCGCCCCACTGCCCGCATCCTGGGATCGTTCCTGGCCTCCGCCAGGCCGAAAATGCTCTCCCGCATGATCAACCGTTGGTCCGGATGAGTGACGAACATGCCGTTTTGGGAAATGAGAAAGGCGTAACCGGTTTTGTAGATCTTCACTGCGGAGACGATGTCTTTCAGCCACATGAGGGAGATATCAGCCGAAACCACCCCGGCTATTTCCCGGCGTCCATCCTTTTCCCGGTAGAAAGGCACGGAATAGGTGGATTCGATGGTGTTGCCGGCGCCGAAATAAGGCTCGATCCAGAGCGGCCGCCCCAGCTCCCGGGGAATTTGATACCAATCCAGGTAAAAGTAGCGGTAGGATTCGCCTCCCAGCATCTTTACCTGGAGTTGATCATCACTGCGGAAGACGTACGGACAAAAATATAGAGATTTAGGGTTATGGCCGTAGGGTTCAAATCCGATGCCCAGGCCGAACAACTCCTTATTGTTGCTCACGGCGGTCCGCAGCAAGGGCACCAGGTTTTGCTCCTGCCCCGGCAGATGTTCCAGGGTGGCCGCCAGGTTCAAAGAGATCTTTTCCACTCCCCGCAGGATCACTTCTATGCGGAAAACGGTCTCATGGGTCAGGTGCCGGGCGTTCTCGGAGGCCCGGAGGATGATGCCCTCCCTGGAGGCGTGATAACTATAGAGGGAAGCGCTAAGGAAGATGATCGCCACGCTAGTGAGGATCAAGAAGATGAGCTGGCCGGCCAGGCTTCTAGTTTTCATCGGCATTGGCGCAATCGTGATAAAACTGGGAAAAATCGGGAATAGCCTTAATGGTCCCGTCCATCTTCAGGGCTGCCGCCGTCCGGTAGTAGTCTTCCCGGTTCAGGCTCCCCACCGGCCTCCCCGATCCGGGGTCCAGGATCAGGGGCCGCAGGTGCTCGAGCATCCACCTCTGGTGGACCCGGTCGGTGGGCACGTGGGCGGCATCCACGTATTTCATGACGATATTCAGGGCTTCTTCCGGGTGGGCAAAGGCATATTGCCAGCCGGCGATGCTGGCCCGGACAAAGGCCCGGCATACCTGGGGTTTGTCCTTGTAGGTCTGCTCCAGGCAGTAGATGCCGTCTTCGGGAAAATCGAAGCCGTAGTCCGCCATGGAAAAGGTGGTCAATTCCTCCGGGTTCAGGCCGGCGTCGAGGAGCAGGTGGTATTCGTTGTACCCCATGGCCGATGCCACCTCCACACCGCCCCGCAAAAAGAGATTCATGGTAGTCCCCTGGGGAACAATCTGCACCTGGAGATTGAACTTGTGGAGAAAGGCGTCTATCTGGCCTTTGAAGTCCTCGCCCCAGACGCCCACTCTCTTGCCGTTGATATCTTGGGGTTTGGTGATGCCGCTCGCTTTCTTGGCCACCAGCATCAGGGCCGAATGCTGGGTCAACTGGCAGACGTTCACCAGCTTGAGGCCCCGGGCCCGGCGAACAATGCCGGCGGAAAGGAACAAGGTGCCGAAATCGGCGCGGCCCTGTTTCAGCATCTCCGAGGAGGGCCGGTCCGGCCCGCCCCGCAGTATCTCCGCCTCCAGGCCCCGCTCCCGGTAGAACCCTTTTTCATAGGCCACATAATATCCGGCGAATTGGGCCTGAGGCTGCCACTGGGGAATAAACCTGACACGCTGCGCCCGGGGCTCCTGGGCCACCGCGGCCTTCAGGAAAGGGCCAGGCAACAGCATGCCAGCCGACCCAACAAGGGCCCACAGGCCCACGCTGAGACCCAGAATCCGCAGCCAAGGAAAGGGCCGCCCCGAGGCGCGGCTGTGGCGGCGGCAAAATTTCCCGGCCATCTGCGAAGGCCTCTGCCGTAGGGCCAACGGGGAGAGATTCGGTCTAAAATTTGATCCAAAAGCGTCAGGCACCGCCATCTTCGGAGACCTGTTCATTGAGCTGAACATCTTCTTTATTCAGACTATAACACGACCTTTTGTCTATCTGTATATAATCGGCTAATCCGGCGGATGCTTAAGATTCTCTCAAATTCCCGGGGGCCGCATTTGCGGCGTCTCGATTGCCAGCGTCTTGGCCGGGGAACTAATTGACCATCTTAAAAAATTCTTTGGAGGCCTTACACGGAGGACAGATGTCAGGAGGCGCTCCTTCCAGGGCGTAACCACAAACCGCAAAAATTAACGCCTGTCACGGGCATCGGTTTCGTCCCCGTTGGCCGGAAGGCCGCCGGTGTCCCGCCCGGAAGCATCGGGAGGCCTATTTTCACCGGAGCCGCAGTTACATTATCGTGAAAAACCTGGGCTCGTGAAGAATCATGATTATTTTTTTATTTCCTTCATAATAGATCGACTCTTTTGACTCCGCTGAGTTCCACGATTTCCTGCATCAATTGATGATTGAGCGCCAGGTGGGGGGACACGTCACATCCTTGGAGGGAAAAGTGGGCAGTCACTTCTTTCCTTTCCAGATCTTTGCCGTACCCGAAATTAGCGATGATAATATCGTACTTCTCAATAATTTTCTGAATAGAGTTAAACTGGCCGGGAATGTCCTCGGAGACCACGGTAACTTCTTTGTACCAATCTTTCTTCAGCCTTATTTCAAAACGCTTCAGCACTATGAGAGAAAAGACCGTCAAGCCGGTCACGACCAGACCGAAGAGATAAAACCCGCCACCGATGGCCAGCCCGATGGCACAGGCCACCCAGACACAAGCCGCGGTAGTCAACCCCCGGATGTGGTCCTTGTAGCGCAAGATAACCCCGGCGCCGAGGAAGCCGATGCCGGTGACGGCCTGGGCCGCGATCCGCCCCTGATCATTCATTACCCACTTGGGAGGCAGGCCGTAAGAGATGGTGTAGTACTCGGAAATGATCATTATGAGGGCTGACCCTAAGCAGAGGGTGAGATAGGTTCTGATCCCGGCGGCCCGGCCGCGCACCTCCCGTTCCAGCCCCAAAATCCCCCCCAGGACGGCTGCCAGGACCAGCCTGAGAACCAGTTCAGCATAATTGATCATCCCACTATCCTCCTGTCAGGTCTAAGAATTAATGGTCAGATAAAAAATTATAGACGATTATCAGCCGAATATCCGCCGTAATGGGTGCAGATACCGCCGCTGGCATGAACTTTTACCTTTATCCGGGTCAACAAGATTTAGCGAAGAAGCCCTTCGGTAGATGCGTCGGGGGTATTTTGAACATTTCTCGGTGCTGGTGATTGACTACTCAATGTTGGCTAGCGAACCATCCGGAGACGAAGCTGCACATTTATGCGGTTTCGGAGGCAACCAAAATCAGGAGTTGAGGAGGGAACCCGAGGGAGTGTGTTTACCCTGGCGCGCCCTGAATAATCTTTTTCAAATCGGGTTTGGAAGTCTTGCCCATGGCATTCCTGGGCAACTCCTTAAGTATGACTACCTCTTGGGGAACCTTATACGTGGCCAGCCGCTCCTTGCCCCAGTCCCTGAGCGATTTGGTATCCAGGCTGGCGCCGGCCCGCAACACCAGCGCGGCTACTACCCGCTCCCCCCAAACCGGGTCCGGCACTCCCACCACTGCGACCTCGTTGATATCCGGGTGGGCGAGCAGGGTCGCCTCGATCTCCAGTGCAGAGACCTTGTAGCCGCCGGTCTTGATAATATCTACGCTGCTGCGCCCGAGAATCCGATAGACGCCGTCTTCCTGCACGGCCACGTCGCCGGTCAAAAACCAGCCATCCCGGAAGGCTTTCTGGGTTTCCTCCGGCTTTTTCCAATACTCCAGGAAGACCCCGGGGCCCCGGATTTCAATCTCTCCAGGGGTGCCGGCGGGCACCGGCTCACCCAGCTCCGTCAACCGCGCTTGTACACCCGGCAAGGGAGTTCCGACGCATCCGGGAAATCGCTTCCCATGCAGCGGGTTGGAAAGGCCCATCCCGATCTCGGTCATCCCGTACCTCTCCAGGAGGACGTGCCCGGAGATCTCCTGCCACCTCTCCAGGGTCGGAACCGGCAAGGCCGCGGAACCCGATACCATGAGCCTTATGAGCCGGCAACCCTCGGACATCCGTTTCTGCTCAATGGGGGCGGCCTTCTCCCAGGCTTCGATGAGCTTGACGTAAATGGTGGGTACGGCCATGAACAGGGTCAGACCGCCCTGGGCGATGCGATCCCAGACCTTCTGGGCATTGAAGGCGGGAAGGATCTCGCATACCGCTCCTACCGAGAGAGCGCAGGCGATCACGTTGACAATCCCGTGGACATGATGCAACGGCAAGAATTCCAGGATCCGGTCATCCCGGGTCCATTCCCAGGCCTCGACCAGACTGGCAATCTGGGCAGCAATGTTCTCATGGGTGGTCACCACTCCCTTGGGCTTGCCCGTGGTGCCGCTGGTGTAGAGGATCATCGCCCGCCGCCGGGGAGCCACCCCTGGCAGGGACCCCGGAGGCTGGTCCAGCGTGTCTGTGCTCAGGCCGAATCGCAGCCGGCGCTCTTTGGCGATGGGCTCCACCCGATCGGCCAAATCGGGATGCGCCACCACCGCCGCAGGCGTAACGTCTTCAATCACATATTCCAATTCCGGCCGCGGATGGAAAAGAGACAGCGGCACCGCAATCCCGCCGGCGCGCCAGATTCCCCATTGCAGCGCCACGTACTGAAACCCCGGCGGCGCCAGAAAAGCCACCGGCTGCTCCTCCAAATCTGCGGCGCCATTTAAGAGCCAGGATGCCACCCTAGCGGACGCCTCCAGGAGCTGCCGGTAGGAAAAACTGCCTTCCGGGGCGACAATGGCCAGTCGCTCCCCATACTGCTGAGCTTGGTCAATGAGCAGGATCGACATGATATCTCCATTAATTTGCAATCGGCGCCGCCAACTGCTGTGGGGGCTGCCTACTCCCTAAGAACCTTAATAACCCAAATCCTCACCCACCAATTTGACGTGAATCCGATCTTTCAACATGTGGCCTTCGATAATCAACCACATGTTGCAGATGCGCTGGGGGCTGCGGCAATCCTGGCACACCCCGGTTTCCCCGCATGGCGTCGGCATATGCACACGCATGGCATTGATGGGGGCGGCGTAATGTTTCACCCGGGCCATGGCGGTCTCCAGGTTGGGGGCCACCTTATTCATCCCCACCGCCAGGATGACCTTCTTGGGCCCGAAGCACATGGCCGCCACCCGGTTGCCGGTGGCATCCAGGTTGACCAGTTGGCCGTCCAGGGTCAAGGCGTTGGAACTGGCGATCATGAAGTCGGCGGCCAGCCCCTGAAGCCGCCGGGCCATGACCTCTTCCGGCGCCAGCCCCGGAACAAACGGATCAATCACCGTCACCCCGGGTCTTTGGGCCAGGGCCTCCCACAATCCCATTTCCACCAGGGACATGGAGCCGCAACGGCTCACCGTGGCCCCCGCCGGAATCATCTCGATGATCTCTTCCCGGGCGAGAGCCGCGGTGGGGGCATAGCTGGCTTCCAATCGCCGCTTGGTCAGCCGCTTGATCAGATGTTCCGCCAGCTTTTCCCGGTATTGAATCTGAGGAGCGTCCATGATCTTCCTTTCCTGTAGAGCCAGGGTGCCGCCATCAATCCGAGTCGCCCCTACGCGAGTCGCTCTGTAACTCTGCGCAGCTAAGGTTCTATCACTAATTCCTGCTGCTGGTTATTGGCGAAGATAATGTTGATCGCGGGTTTCCCCCGAGGCGTCCAGCCATGCGCCCCGAGTTCGAGCGGCACATCGTGTCCGGGATAGAGCTGGTCGGCCAGGCCGGCCAGTTTGCGGACAGAGGCCTGAAATTGCTCCGCATCCCACACCGGCAGCGCCACCTGGCCTTGCAGGTCCCAACGATTTTTCAGCGCATCGCCGCACAAGACTGACTTTCCGGTCTGAAGCGCCAGGCTTCCGGGAGTGTGTCCTGGCACGAGCAGGAGCTGCACGTCCGGTTCGAGTTGGCAATCGTTCGCAATCAGGCGGAGTCTGGGGCTCTCCGCCAAGGCCCGCGACTGGTGGCGCAGCGTGCTCTGGTCTGCCTGAGGTGAGCAGGCATACTGCATCTCTCTTTCATGAACGACGATTTCGGCGCCCGGGAACAGGTCCCAATTCGCGGCGTGATCGAAATGGAGGTGGCTGAGAACGACAGTATCAATGCCGTCCAGGGGGATCTGCCGCTGTTCGAGCGCCGCGGCCAGGGTCACTCGTTCATTGTAGCCGGCAGTATCGAAAAGAATTTTTCTGCCCCCTTCGGTGACCACCAGATAAACCGCGCTCCAGCCAAGATAACCGCGACTGCTTCTACCCGGGAACCCAAAAAACAGAGTTTCGATTGTGGCCATGGATGCCCCGATAATATTCTCTCCGCCAGGGCTAGTCGCCAGGCGGAAAATCATACAATCTCGCCGGGTTCTCGACGAGGATACGTCGCCGGAGACCCGGGTCCGGCACCCACTCCGTCAGCAGATCGAGCAGGCCGGCATCCACCGGCATCTCGCCCGCAAAAGACGGGTGTGGCCAGTCGCTGCCCCAAACCATCTGCTCCGGACCGGCCTCCACCAGGGCCTGGGCCATGGGGAGGACGTCGTCGTAAGGAAATGGCTTGCTGGAGATGCGGTAGGCTCCTGACAACTTGACCCAGCATCTGCCCTCTCGCACCAGCGACAACAGGGCCGCAAACGCCGGATGCCTGACGGTCAGCGCCGCCGGCAGGTGGCCCAGGTGGTCGATGACCGAGAGAACCGGCAACCGCCGGAGGCGCGGCGCCAGGTCCACCAGGTCACGGCCAGCCACCAGCAATTGCAGGTGCCAACCCCAAGGTTCAATACGCCGCGCCATTTTCTCCAGCACATCCATCATCAGGCCTCCCTTGAAAAGCAGGTTGATCCTGACGCCTCGGAATCCCGCTTCGTGGAGCGCCTGTAATTCACCTCTCGTTGCCTCCGGGTGGACAACTGCAACCCCGCGCCATTTCCCGCCCGATTGCCGGACTGCGTCATAGGTGCAGCGATTGTCGGTCCCATAGACGCTCGGCTGCACGATGACCGCCCGCTCCAATCCGAGTGCGCTCAACAGGCGCACATAGGCCGGTATGCCGGCCTCCGGCGGCGTGTAACTGCGGCCGGGAACCATAGGGTAGAGATCGGCTGGGCCGAAGATGTGCGCATGGGTGTCGCATGAATGCGCAGGCGCAATCTCCTTCGGAGTACCCGGATCAGGATGTGGGCCAGGTATGGTCACTTCGCTTCAGTGTCAATCATAAACCCGCAGCTCCTTGCCTTTGGTTTCAGGCAGCAGCAGCACGGCCACAATCATGATGGCGTAAGCGGCAACCGCAAACACCGCAATCGCCTTTCCCAGGGTCAGCGCTATGCTGAGATAGCCGACCAGCGTTGGGAATACTGCGCCAAGCGCCCGTCCTATGTTGTAGGAAAAACCCTGGCCGGAGCCGCGCAAATGGCTCGGGAATAATTCAGTGAAGAATGAACCCACCGGGCTGAAGGAGCCTGAGACGAAGAACCCCAGCGGGAACCCCAGAATCAGCATCAACGGTCCGCTGGCGATGGGAAGAGAGGTGTACGCCACGACGCTCAGGGCGCAGCAGACGGCGAACAGGATGAGGGCATTCTTGCGGCCGATAGCGTCAGTCAAATAGGCGCTGATCATATACCCGCAGAACGACCCGATGATGATGACGATCATGTACCAACCCGTGTTCAGGACTGACAAATGGCGCACGGTCTTAAGATAAGTCGGCAGCCACGTAGTGACTGCGTAGTATCCCCCTTGGACCCCCACGCCGAGAATCGAAGTCAGAACCGTCGTCTTCAGCACCGCCGGCGAAAAGATCTCGAGAAAATGAGGGGCATTTCCTGCAGCCGCCACCTTTTCCCGGGTCTTGGAGAAGACCTCGGGCTCGGGCACGTTGCGCCTGATATAGAAGACCAATAAGGCCGGCAGAATTCCGACCCAGAACATGGCGCGCCAGGCGTATTCTTTGGGAAGCCAGGTAAACAGAATGACCGAAAAGATTGCCGCGATGCCCCAGCCGATTGCCCAGCCGCCCTGAACGGTGCCAACCGCCTTGCCACGGTGTTTGGCGCGGATCGCTTCGCCCATCAGCACCGAGCCGACCGCCCATTCACCCCCGAATCCGAGACCTTGCAGGCCGCGCGTGGTGAGCAGACCCCAGAATGAATTGGTAAAACCGCTTAAGAAGGTGAACAACGCGAACCATAAGACGGTGAGCTGCAAAATTTTGGTGCGTCCGAAGCGGTCTGCCAACAACCCGGCCAGCCAGCCGCCGACCGCAGAGGTCATCAGCGCCGCGGTAGCCAGCCACCCGGCGTCTCCGCTGCTGATGTGCCAGGCCGCAATCAAACTGGGAATCACGAAGCTGTAAACCATCACGTCCATCCCATCGAGCGCCCAACCGCCGAAAGTAGCGACCAGAGTGCTTCGTTCGGGAGGACTCAATTCCGAGATCCATGCCAGTTTACCTTCTTGAACCGATTGTTCCGTCATAATGGCACCTCGTACCTCGTATAATGGGAGGAAATGATAAGATTGATCAGATTGCTTTCCCGGGGGCCGGCGCCGCAGGCCCTGCGCTCCCTTTTTTTACCCCCGACAGGCGCTCCATCAGCAAAAAATCTTCATGGTAGTCCTCCTTTGCCAGTTGCCTGGAATCGAGCCAGACCGCACTTCGGCCTACCGCTCATTCCTCAGAGGGCCGCGGCCGGCCGTATCCTCCGCCACCGGGGGTTTCAATGCGGACCAGGTCCCCCGCCAGCAGGCGCACAGAGAATTTCCCCGGCATGACTTGAGTCTGCCCCTTTTTGATCAGGGTGTTCTTGCCGGGCTGGCCCGGAGCCCCCCCGGCGACTCCGTAGGGGGCGTTGGTGCGCCGCTCGGAGAGCACGGTCACTTCGGCGTCGGAGAGCAACCTGATTTCCCTGACCAGACCGTCGCCGCCATCGAAACGGCCTTTGCCCCCCGAGCCTTTCCGGATGGAATATTCAGTCACCTGCAATGGGTAGGCGAATTCGAGAGCTTCGATGGGCGTGTTCAGGGTGCTGGTCATGTGGGAGTGCATGGCCGACTCGCCGTGGTTGCCTGCCGTGGCGCCGCAGCCGCCACCCAGGGTTTCGTAATAGGCAAAGGGGTTGCCGGTGCGCGGGTCGAGGCCACCGATGGCCACGTTGTTCATAGTCCCCTGGCTGGCCGCGGGAGCGATGTCCGGCAGCGCGGCCGCGAGCGCCCCCAGCAGGACGTCAACGATGCGCTGGGAGGTCTCGACATTGCCGCCGGCGACTGCAGCCGGAAATTGGGCGTCCACAATGGTCCCCGGCTTGGTGATGACCTCCAGGGGCCGCAGGATGCCAGCGTTGGTCGGTACATCCTCGCGGATCAGTGAACGAAAGACATACAGAACCGTCGAGAGGGTAATGGCCCGCACCGCATTGACGCTCCCGGCCACCTGGGGGTCGCTCTCGCTGAAATCGAGCGTGGCCCGGTCCCCGGCCACTCTCATCTTAAGGCGGATGGCAATCTGTTTGGTGCCGATCCCGTCGTCGTCCAGCACATCGGTGAACTGGTAGCACCCGTCAGGGATGGATTCGATGGTGGCGCGCATGACCCGCTCGGCATAGTCCTTGAGACTCCCGGCGTATAAATTGACCTGGTCCAGGCCATATTTTTTCAGAAGTTCCAGGGTCCGCTGGATACCGGTGAGATTGGCCATTATCTGGGCGGCGAAATCCCCCTCCCGTTCGATGGGGGTGCGTACGTTGGTTTTCAGGAAATCGAGGATCTTTCGGTCCACGGCGCCGCGCTCGACTATCTTCAGGGGCGAAATGATAATCCCCTCCTGAAAGATAGAGGTCGAAAGGGGCATGGAACCCGAGGTCATGCCACCAACATCGGCGTGATGAGCCCGGTTGGCCACGTAGTAGACGGGCTCCGGGCCACCATAGAAGACCGGTGCGACGATGGTGATGTCGGGGAGGTGGGTCCCACCTTGAAAAGGATTGTTAAGCATCACCATATCCCCTTCCTCGAACTGGCAGCAGTCGATGGCGGCCCGGACGGAAAGGGGCATGGAGCCCAGATGGACTGGAATATGCGCCGCCTGGGCGATCATTTCGCCGACGGCATCGAAAATGGCGCAAGAGCAATCCCGGCGCTCCTTGATGTTGGGCGAGAAGGCAGTCCGGTTCAGGGTGACTCCCATCTCCTCGCTTATCGAAGCGAACCGGTTCTTGAAAACCTGCATCAGGATGGGATTAATAATCATGATGGCATCCATCAGGCGTCCAGGGTGAGAATGATGTTGCCCAGGTGATCGACCTCAGCCGCGGCAAAAGGTGGTATGACAATGGTCGAGGAGTATTCGACCACGATCGCGGGTCCTCTGAAGATGTTCCCATACCCCAGCCGGTCCCGGGCAATGACTTTCGCCATGAGGGGTTCCCGATCGAAATAGACCCGATTTTCCCCCAGCAGGGCGTCGTCAGAAATTTCCCGGCCCGCCTGGGGCAGGCGGGGAAAATTGGGTTTCTCCTGGGCTCCCACCGCCCGCAGGCGCAGGTTGACGACTTCAACGGCCTTGTCCCGGTTGCAGTAGCCGTAGAGTCTTTCGTGCTGGCGATGGAAGGTCTCACGAAAATCGAGGTCCACGGGCACGACGACCTCGAAGGACTGGCCGCGGTAACGCATATCCAGATATTGTTCAAGTCGAATCCTTACCGCAGCAACCCCCTCCGCCAGCAGTTCCTCCTTGCCCCGGTTTTCCAGCGGGGCGAACAACGTTTCCAAAACAGCCGGGTCCACGCCCTCTTCCGGCAGCATCACGGTCTGGGAATAGTCCTTAATGATATCCGACATCAGCATTCCGAAGGCCGACAAAATTCCGGCGTTGCGGGGAATCAGCACGCGGGGGATCTCCAGGCCGCGGGCCAGATAGGCGGCATGCATGCCGCCGGCGCCGCCGAAGGAAAAGAGGGTGAATTCCCTCGGGTCGAATCCGCGCTCCACGGAAATAACCTTGATGGCCCTCTCCATGGTGGTATTGGCCACCGCCAGGACCCCTTCGGCAAGTTCCGTCGGCTTGAGAGCCAACTTGTCCGCCATCTCCCGAAAATGGGATTCCAGTTCCGCGGTTTTCAGGCTCATGGAGCCGCCGAGAAAGTGGTCGGGAACCAGGCGGCCGAGAAACAGGTTGGCGTCGGTGACCGTAATCGCGGCGCCCTTCCCATAGCAGATCGGGCCGGGATCGGCGCCGGCACTTTCCGGGCCGACCTTCAGAGCGCCTCCGGCATCGATGGCGGCGATGGAGCCGCCCCCCTCGCCCACGGAGTTGATGTCGATCATGGGAACCTTCACCGGGTAGCCGCCGAGGTTTGATTCCGTGGTGAGTGGCAGCTTGCCGTCGACCAGGGCGACGTCTGTCGAGGTGCCCCCCATGTCAAAGGTGATCAACCGGTCAAACCCCGCCATCTTGCCGATTTCGAAGGCCCCCACCGCGCCGCCCGCCGGCCCCGAGAGAATCGTGCGGACCGATTCGGTCATGACGGTTTCCGCGGAAATGCTGCCGCCGTTGGATTGCATGATGCGAAAACGCTGGCTGCCCAGATGGTCTTTCAGAAAAGTGATGTAACGCCCCATCTTGGGAGAGACGTAGGCGTTGATAACCGTCGTCGAGGTGCGCTCATACTCGCGAAACTCTGCCAGGGTCTCGTGGGAGAGGGAAATGGGGATCCCCAGTTTCAGGATTTCCTGGCGAACCGTTCGTTCGTGTTCCGGGTTCTTGAAGGAGAAGAGCAGCGACACGGCAATCGATTCGACCTGGGCGGTTCTGAGAGGCGTCAGCAGCTCCCGGACCTCATGGGGGTCGAGTGCTTCGAGGATGTTGCCGGCCGCATCGACCCGGCACTTCAGCCCGAAACGCAGCGAGCGGGGAACCAGGGGAGGATTCTTGCGATAGGAAAAGTCGTACAAAACCTGCCGGTTTTGGCGGGCGATTTCGATCACGTCCTCAAACCCGGAGTTGGTAATCAGGGCCGTTTTGGCCCCCTTTTTTTCCAGGATCGAATTGGTCGCCACCGTAGAGCCGTGCACGAGTTCGAAATCGCGGTCCCCGGCAATCTGGCGAATGCCGGCCAGGACTGCTTCGGCGGGATTGGCAGGGGTGGACAGGGTCTTGTATTCGCCCCAGAGGCTGCCGTCCTTCCAGATGAAGTCGGTGAAGGTGCCGCCGGTGTCAACGCCGATGATGAGCATGGTTTCCTCGGGAGCCCAGTTATCCCGGAGCTTATAAATTTATCCGATCAGGCTGCCCAGGTAGTCCGGGCCCGCCTTGGTCGGGACTCGGTCGTACGTGACCACCTCCGGGATATATTTGCACAAATTCGGGTTTTCCGAAAGATGAACTTTGAGGTCAAAATAAATTTTGTCTTGGCATCGAAGACTTGTCATCCAAGATTTCCTTGACCGTGAGGGTTGACAATCGCGGCCGATACTTGACGCACTGGAGTGCATCCGATCGAGGCGATTTCCAAGTCCCCGGGAAATGGCGAAGTGGCTGATGGCAGTGTCAAGGGGAATCTAAGGAAGAGTTGAAGAGTCGTTTCAGCTTTCTGAAAAACTTCTGGGGGAATATCAATAGGTTAATCGGCAATATGGTAGTCCCAAACGGGACTTTTTCCTGTCAAAACTGGCATCTACATGCCTAATAATTTCAAGGGCTTGGACAGAAGGCCCCTTAGTTGGTTGACATAAAATGGCGAAAATTTCGCCATGTATTTTTGCCAGTGTGATTTCAAATTTGAGAGTTTGAATCAAGTGAAAGTTCAATTGGAGCCCTGGGGATTTCAACCCAGGGCTTTTTCATTTTAACAGATTTCCATATTCGAATCATATGCGGAGATCTCAGGAGAGCGGATAGTGGCAAGTTATCTGGCAGCATGTCCCATAGCGGGTTCCTCCAGCAGTAGCAGCCGCTCATGCACCCGTAATAGGCGCACCCTCATCTCGGCTGGCAGTTCCTGGCATTAACCCAGACTCCTTAATGAAATTTTTCGTGTTCGGTTTCCTGACGAGCAGCCTTGCTAGATTAAAATCCGTGGGTTTTCCCCCCCCCCAAAAAAAGTGAAACTGTAGCGACTGCTACAGCCGCGAGAAAATTAGGTCGGTATATTGGAATCAAAGAGGAGCCAAAAAGGAGGAATAAGCATGTCTGTAAAGGACGAGATTCGGAAACAGATAATCGGGGGCCTGGGAAGAGGGAAAGACTTCTATCTGCAGCGAGGGAAGCTGTTAATGAACCTGCCCCGCCAAGTGTTGATTGTGTCAATGGTCTTATTGGGGATTCTTTCCCAATCTCCCTTTCTAACCTCAGCATTTTCCCAAGAAAGGAAAGTTATAGACAGCGAACACCAACAGCTTGAACCAATAGACTTTACCCGCATCGGTCCACAGGTGGGGGATCGATTTCCTGATGTGGTTCTCCCCGACCAGACCGGGCAGGTCCTTGATTTACATAAAGTTCGGAACCATCGGCGCGCCTTGGTCGTCTTCTATAGAAGTGCGGAATGGTGACCATTTTGTAAGACGCAGCTGGTGGAGCTGCAAAAAATTGTGCCCCAGTTGACCGAGCATAATATCGCGCTGTTCGGTATCAGTTATGACCCGGTGGAAGTGCTGGCCAAGTTTGCCCGAAAGTACGGAATTACGTTTCCATTGCTCTCGGATCAGGGGAGTCGGGTAATTAGGGCCCTGGTCTTACTGAATGAGCAGGTCCAGGAACAGCATGCTGCCTTTGGCATTCCGCCGAACCAAAAATATTATGGGGTAGCCTATCCAGGGACCTTTGTGCTCGATGAAACGGGCACGGTGACGGAGAAGCGTTTCCACCAGAGTTACCGTAATCGGGATACAGGTTCCGGGCTGTTGGAAGCCGCCTTAGGGATTGCCAGCCAAAATTACGGTGCGGAAGCAATATCGCAAAATGAAGCCGTTCGGGTGCGAGCCTACCTGGATTCTCCCACTTATGCGTTGAACCAGATCATCCACCTCGTTATCGAGCTGAACATCGCCCCCGGCCTCCATGTTTACGGCAAACCGATCCCTGAGGGGTATGTGCCCCTGTCGGTGAAGGTTGAGCCCGTGGAAGGACTAGTTGTGGGAAAACCCAAATGGCCATCTCCAGATCGGTTCACCGTGGCGGGGATAAATGAGGAGTTTTGGGCCTATCAGGGTAAGGTGCGCGGTTTGCTGCCCCTCACTTTTGCCATGGCCCCCGGCCGAGGCGAGGTGGTTATTCGAATAACCTTAACTTATCAAACCTGCAGCGAATCCGCCTGTTTCATGCCGGGAAGCGCAAGCCTCGAACTCCCTATCAAGGAAACCGAACTGGTCGAGGCTCCGGAGTTTTTGCGACCTAAACGATAACACCTTGAAGTTATGTCTCCCGGCGCCGGAGCCGCGGGTGGTAAGCTTTTTTCCCGGGGGTCTAAATTTTTCGTTCAAACCCCTGTTGGGAGAGACCATTGGAAAAAAGATCTAAGACCCAAATTTTTGATCGTTGGCCAAAAAAACATCTCAATGTAGCAAGCGCTACAGAATGCCAAGGGAATGATGGTTATTCTATCAATCAGAAAGGAGGTGGTGGAACCCCGGAGGCATGACCAGAACCGATAAACCTAAGAAATCTTATAGAGTGCCAACCGACTACAAAGGCAATGATAACGGACGGAGGAAAGGATTTATGGCAAAGATACCCCAGGAAGTGCAGGAGTTCATGAAAGGCAAGATGGGATGGGTTGCTACGGCGTCTCCCGACGGCATGCCGAATGCCACCCCGAAAGGGACTGTCAAGGTATTGGACGATGAACATCTTGTGTTCGTCGATCTCTTTTCTCGGAAGACCAGGGAAAATCTTCTGAAAAACCCCAAGGTGGCCGTGACGGTCATAGACGAAAAGAGCCACAAGGGCTTCCAGATCAAAGGTTCCGCCGAAATGCTCAGCCGCGGCGAGTTATTCAACCAAATGGGAGAGGAACTTAAAAAGGCCCCGATGGAACTGCCGCCGCCCACTTACGTGGTGAAAATAAAGGTGGAGGCGGTCTACGATCAATCCGTTGGTCCTAAAGCGGGCGAACAGATTGCGTAATCGGTTTGGGGATAGTCCTGCCATGGCCCCTTTCTTAAAAAAATCTTCAATGTAGCAAACGCTACAGAATGGCAGGAAAAGAATTGTTATTTTGTCAATCAGAGAAGAGGTGGAGATAGATGTGGGGTTTTCCCCTGGCAAAGGGGACTCCAAAACCATTTTTTGACCGTGGTGGCCAAAGCGGCCGCATAATCTCGGAGAATGTCACCTAAAACTTGCTTTGGGCTTGGCAACAGGCTCAAGTCCATCCTGTTTAGTCGAGCAAAATGTGGTGCAAGCTCTGCAGCATTCAACCCGCGCTTACATAATGGAGACGGGGAGCGTCGTCCTCAAGGGGGCCGGTGAGAAGCTGATCGACAATGACCACATAAAGGAACGTACCTGGGAGTTTGATCCCGGCGCCGGCAAAGCCCGGACAGAGCTTTGAACAAGCTAGGAGGCTGGGTCTGCCGAGGGAAAATTTCCCAGCACCCAGAAAAGGGGGGAGAAATGGACCTGGAAAATCAGCTAGTGGATGCCGCCAGGCTTTGGGGGGCGGATTATTTCGGCATTGCCGACCTGTTCCCTGCCCGCGACGCCATCCTCGAACAAGGCGGCCAGGAAATCGCCGCCTATCCACGGTCCATCTCGGTTGGGGTCGGCCTGCTTCACCCAATAGTGAACCAGTTATGGCCCCCGCCCAAACGTGCCGCCGCCATCAGTTATCGATCCCACTGTTACGACATAGTCAATGCCCGCCTTGACCAGATAACTTCCTGTTTGGGAAGCGTCTTACAGCAAAAGGGGTACCAAGCCTACCCGGTGGCGGCGTCCAGGCGAGTGGATAAGGACCGGATCTGTGGGGTTTTTTCTCACAAATTAGGCGCCCACCTGGCCGGATTGGGGTGGATAGGGAAGAACTGTCTCTTGATCACCCCGGACACAGGGCCACGGGTGCGGTGGGGGACCGTCCTGACCGACGCGCCCCTTAAAGCGACGGGGCAATCGCTGGGCGATCGTTGCGGGGACTGCCGGGAGTGTGTCGACATCTGCCCGGTCAAGGCTTTTACAGGGAAACCCTTTCGAGCCGGAGAACCGCGGGCAGTTCGTTTTAATGCCACTAAATGTGACCGGAACTTCGCCAAAATGCGGGAGAAAGATGCCGAAGCCGAGGTGTGCGGATTGTGTCTGTATGTATGCCCTCATGGAAGACGCTAAGATCTTGAAGGTGGAACCAAACAATAGAATTTTGGTTCTGGAGCCGGGATAAATCCGCTAAGTGATGAAGAAATCCTAGAATTTTTCGATTTAACCCAAATCGTCATTGAAATTGAGCCCTTGGAACTGGACCATTTCCAGAGCTTACTGACCGGGGTGATAGGATAATCCATCATGGGCTGCCTTTGTGAACAGCAAGCAGGGAAGAATATGCAAGTTTCTGTCACCTGCATCGGCCACCTCTGGGTTTTCGAGAATCTCAAGCCGGAAGAGTTGGGCGCCCTGACGCGGGCCGCCTGGCGAAAAGTTTACCAGCGAGGCCAGGAGGTTTTCTCCCAAGGCGGTCGGGCCAAAAAGATGTTTCTCATTAAAGCCGGACGGGTCAAATTGAGCAAGATCACCGAAGACGGCGACGAACTTACCCTGGACATCCGCAAGGCCGGCGATTTTTTGGGCGAGAATATGCTCCTGGAAGATACCAACTATCCCTTAACCGCCACCTGTTTGGAAGATACGCTGGTGTGCGGCTTCACCAAAAAGGATTTTGAAAAATTGGTCCTGGACCATCCTCCCATCGGCTTACAAGTCATCAAGAATTTGAGCAAACGTATCGACTGGCTAACTAGCCGGGTGGGCAGCCTGTCATTCACCCACCTGGAGGACCGGCTCTATAGTGTCCTCACCCAATTTGCCCAGGAACACGGCATCAGAAGCCAAAAAGGTTATGCCATTCAATTTCCCCTCACCCACGAAGAGTTGGGCTTCCTGGTGGGAGCCCACCGGGTAAGTATTACCAGAGCCATGAAGGCCCTCAAGGAATCGGGAAAAATCATTCAGGAAGGCAGGACTCTCATCCTGGCTTGAGCCCGTAAGGAGTTTTTTCCGAATGCGAGTGGAAAAAAGCCCGAGATGCTTCTGAAAAAACTAAACCACGGAAAGGAGTTAAGCATGCCCCAATCCAAAGCCTTGGCGGTCCCTCTGGATAAAGAAGAGAAACCAAAGAAACTAAAAATGATGATAGCTTTGGTTTTTTTGACCATCTGGACGGTTATGATGGCGGCTCAGGTCGAGACCAGGGCGGAAACGTCTGACCCAATCGGAAAAAAGGGAAAAGAGGACATGGAAAAGTCCGCAGTACCCGACAGCCTGTTAGTGGTCTGGACCTCGGGAGACCGGGAGGTGGCCCAGAAGATGGTTTTTATGTATTGCAAGAACTCCAAGCTGAAAAACTGGTGGTCCCGGGTGAGGCTGGTAATCTGGGGGCCGTCCGCGCAACTGCTGGCCAAAGACAAGGATCTGCAAAATGAACTGGAAGAATTAAAGGCGGCAGGCGTCGAACTCCAGGCGTGCAAAGCCTGCGCGGATCTTTACGGGGTAACCGACCAGCTCAGGTCGCTGGGCATCGAAGTCATTTACATGGGCGCTCCCTTGACCGAAATGCTGAAAACGGGCTGGACCTGTTTAACTTTTTAGGCTCTAAGCTTTCGGTGGCGGAATAGGTTAGAAAGCCCCGCGCAAAACTGCTTAAGCCAAGAAGATGACTAAGGAGAAGAAATCATGGATCTTCCCCAAATTAAGTATCGGGAAAAATTGGCGGAACAACTGATCAAGAACCTTACAAAGAGAAGGATGGAGGCAAGCTACGCGGTCAGCGCGGCCCAGGCCAGGGATGAGGTCGTGGCGATGGTCCCAGCAGGCGCCACTGTGAGCCGTGGCGGATCCATGTCCCTGGTGGAGATCGGGTTGTGGGAGGAGATAGCCAAGATACCCGGCGTGGAGGTCATCGATCCCTTTGCTCCGGGTATTACGCCGGAGGAAGCTACTGCCCGGCGCCGGCAGGGCCTGCTGGCCGATTTTATGATTACCAGCACCAACGCCCTGACGCTGGACGGTAAACTCGTCAACCTGGATGGCATGGGCAACCGGGTGGCAGGCATGTGTTACGGCCCCCAAAAGGTGATCCTGGTGGTTGGCATGAATAAGGTGTGTCCCGATCTAGAATCCGCCATGGCCCGGGTTAAACACCACGCCGCTCCCATCAATGCCATCCGCCTCAGCAGGGCGACCCCATGTACTGAAACCGGCCTGTGCTATGACTGCAAAAGCCCTGGGAGGATTTGCAACATGTGGTCCATCATCGAAGGCCATGTTCTGGAGAATCGGATTCACGTCAAACTGGTGGGGGAGGATTTAGGGTACTGAGGTTCTACAGGACCAGGACAAAGCAGCACTGGTAAAACCTAGCGTTCGGCCTTTAGGGAATAAATTGAGGCGAACTTTAAAAGGAATTGACTATAGCCCCAAGAGGAGAGAAGCAATGATTCTGGTGATCAACGGCAGCGCCAAGCCCCACGGCAACCTGCACCGGATGGTGGAACAGGTTGCCCGGGATAGCGGCAGCGGGTATGAGATGGTTCATCTGGCCCGATTGAATATCAAGCCCTGCATCGGTTGCGTAAAGTGTGCCGAAACCAACCGCTGCGTTCAGCGGGATGATATGGCCCCGCTCTATGACAAGATCCTGGCAGCCGATGCGCTCATCGTCGGGCCGGTGGTCTATTTCGGTAAAACCAACGCCATTACGCATACCTTCCTGGAGCGCCTGTTCCCTTTGCGCCACGTGAAGATGCTGACCGCCGGCAAGCTGGCGGCAGTAATAACTGTGGGCGGCCACGAAGCGGAGCAAGTCACCCAGAGCGTGGTCCATCATTTGGACCATTATTTTAAATACCAGGTGGTAGGCTCGGTCTCTTTTAACAGCGCCACCCCGCCTTGTTTTATCTGCGGCTTCGGCACCACCTGCCAATACGGCGGTCCAGCTACCTGGATGAAGGCCGAAGAATTTGCCAACTTCCATGAAATAACCCCAGAAATGTTCCAAAACTTTGAGGACCATCCGGTGGTCGTGGCGGCTTGCGCACAGTTATCCCAGGAGTTGGCCCAAGCTATTTCCAAATCCGGGGCTAAGAACTAACCACTGAATATTGGCAGAAAAACCGGGCTGCCAGGATGACCACCCGACTAACTCAGGGTTTCCCAAGCAATTACGCGGCGCCCAAACCTGTCTCTATCATGGATTAATGGCATGCGATATATCACCATGATTTTACTCGTGGTCTTACTGGGGGTTTTAGCGGTTCCAGCCTGGGGGGAAGGCCCTTTCCAGGTCCGCCTGCCTGTGCAACAAACCGGCATTGATCCGGAAGCAGACAACGTTGTGGGCAGCCCCCAGCGCCATATCATAGGGAAAGGCGAGACGCTCCTGGACGTAGCCCGGGACCATGGCCTGGGATACCAGGAATTGGCAGCATCTTATCGCCATTGGGACCCTTTCATCCCTCCAACCGGGGCGGAAATTGTCATTCCCACCAGGTGGATTGTCCCTGAGAATCATAAGAGAAACCAAATAATCGTTAATACCGGGGATATGAGGCTCTATTATTACACGAATAATGCCACCCAGGTTTACACCTTCCCGATCGGCATGGGGGTTTTGGACTTCGAAACCCCAGCCGGGGTATTCCAGGTGGTGGATAAACGGGTTCACCCAGCCTGGCATATCCCCCAATCTCTTCAGAAAAAATATGGCATGGCGGTCATGGCTCCGGGCCCGGATAACCCCTTGGGAGATTACAAGCTGACGCTCTCCTGGGGAGACTATGGGATTCACGGCACGCATATGCCTTGGGGGGTAGGCCGAATGGTAAGCCATGGCTGTACCCGCATGTATCCGGAACACATCAAGCAACTTTTTCCCATGGTGCCAGTGGGAGCCAAAGTGGAGTATGTCTATGAGCCGGCCAAGATCGGCTTTCATCATGGCCGGATTTATCTTTCCGTACATGAGGATGTCTATTTCAAAATCCGCTCCATGATCCTGCATGTCTTGAGCCTGTTGGAAAAGCGAGGCCTGGCAAGCCGGGTGGACATGCAGCGGGTATTACAGGCGGTGGAGGAACAGAACGGGGTGGCAGTTGATATTACCAAAATGTGATTGCTAAGGAGTCAGGAAGCGCAAACATAAAACCAGGGGGAGGAAAAGCTATGGCCAGGGTGCTGGGTGACAAGCTGGTAGTAAATGCGGCCCGCAAGCCGGGTGAGGAACAGATCATTGACTTGATGCAGCTTTTTAACCAGCATCCCAACGAGATTATCGTGGTAGTAGGCACCGTGGGAGAGGACGGGGCTCCCAACACGGCTCCTGTATCATTGATTTTTGCTAAAGATGAAAAAACTCTGCTGCTGGCTCTCCTAAGGAACAGTAATACATCGGTCAATCTCCGCCGCGATGGCCGCGTATCTTTAGAAATTATCGAAAGTGACGACCTGGTTATGGGTATCTCGGGCACTATGCACTTAATCAAAGAACCCCTGGAATGCAGCAAGGCCATGGCCTTGTGGGAAATGAACGTGGAAAAGGTCAAGCAAGACACCTCGCCAGTTAAGCGCGTAACCCGGGGCGCTGCCGCGGTCCTTCGTTCGGAAAAAGGCCAAGCCTTCGAGCAGGCGGCCATTGCTGAAGTGATGGCAGCGACCAAAGGGAATTAGTTTACCCCCTGATGAAATCTTTTTCGGATGGCAGAAAAGAGTCCAGAGCCCGCTTCGATGCCCAGGACAAACAGGCACAAATCTCTGGGTTTCCCCGCCAGGACCTCTTTGCTTTTCTCCAGGTCATCCAGATTGGCCTCCGGGAAGGAGAGATCAGCCTCAACGATTGCCCGCCCCTCTGGGAAAAACATACTGGGTAAAGCTGGAAAAGCTCTGTGCCTATCTTGAAAGCTTCGGGTGGCGGGGCCTGGATGAAGGGTAAGGTGGGGAAGAGTGTCAATAACTGCTATGATTCTGGACTTATCAGGAATCTAAAAACTTCCTATATCCAAATCATATTTGGAATTTTCCTCACTCCACCGATAAGTCTCTCTACTGGCAGGATATCGAGCGGTCCCACCTGAGCGGGGAACCACGGATAGGAAACTGGCTTGGATTCTGACCGGAAACCAAACTACCCCAACTCTCTTGACTTTGCACATAGGAGATATCTGCGATTCGTTGACCAATCCCTATATCACAATAGTCGCCTGCCGTACCCGAAGGTGGGATGTGCCCGTGGCCCTTTTAGTCACGAAGCGGCCAGGGAAAGCCTGAAGACGGCCATGGCGCGCCGCTTCAGGAAGCATTGAGACAGATCTCTTGCTCTGGTCAGGAGTAGCTGTGGGCGAGGTTTTCCAAGTCTGCGGTAATCTTAGCGCGATAATGTTCCACCTCCGCCTCATTTAGCATGATCATGTCCAGTTGGCGGGTGTGGATTGTGACATAACCCAGGATGCGCAGGCGGCTCAGCAGGTAGTCTTTAGCCTCGCCCTCGAGGCGGGCGAAGAGGGCGTCCTCCTTGAGGTCCACCTTGAAGTGGTGTATCTCCAGGATCTCAGCTATGAACCTGGCCCGGCGCACCCGACGAGGATAGTCGGCTGCCCCGCCTTTGAAGGTGAAGCGGAGATAGTTTTCGTATAGTTGCTCGCCTACCAGGGCCTCCACCGTGGAGAAATGGAAGCCCAGGCGGGAGGTGAGGTTGCAAAAATCCCGGGAAATTATGAAGTAGTTCTCGTTTCCGAAGATGGTGCCGCCAGCCGTTCCCAGGTTCCGATCGGTGGCCGCCCCCAAGACGATGGACATGAAGCCCCGGGTGTCCACCGGCGGCGGCCCCTCCCAGGGGACCGCATTGATTCCTTGCCACAGGGCCAACATGGGGGCGCAGGCAATCTGGGCCAGGTCCACCCGATTCCCAGAAACCTCTTCCTTGAAACCGTCTTCCAGATTCAGAACCCACCACTGCAAGGGTGTCTTGGTGACCAGGCGCTTAATGAAATACTTGGATAAAGCCCGCTGCTGGTCAAAGTCGAACATCTCCTTTACCGCCATTTCGTGGGCGAAGCGGGTGATGTCGTGCAAGGTGCGGCAACCACTGGGCTTGAAGTTTGGGGCCTCGGGGTCGATGAGAAAGAGCGGAGTGACCTGGGTCATGATTTCTTTTAGAGTTTTCCCCACCGGGGTATCCAGCAAAACGCCTTTCCTCGCAGCGGCTCCCTGGAGCAGCTCCTCCACCCGGCCCCGAAAGATGCAGCGGCGGTCGGCGTCCACTGTGACCATCTCCCCGGGAGTAAGCACCGCGGTGGCCTCTATGGTGCTGAACAGGGCCGGGATGCCGAACTCCCTGGCCACATTGGCCAGATGCCCGGTGAGTCCGCCACGGTCGGTGACCACGGCCGCGGCCCGGCTCAGGAGGGTGGCCCAGCTGGGATGGGGAAAGGCGGTCACTAGTACCCCGCCTTCGGGAAACTGCAAGAGGTCCAGGTTGTTGCGCACCAGGAAAACCGCCCCCGCGGCCGCCCCGGGGGCGGCCGTCACCCCACCCAGGTGAATGGGCGGATGTTCCAGGGCCGCCGGCGCCGGCCTCTCCTCCCGGCCAGCAGCGGCCGGCTGTTTTAGCGGCCGGCTTTGCAGAATATGGATGCGGCCATCCCGGGCGATACACCATTCGATGTCCTGGGGGGCCTGAAAATGATCTTCCAGGACTAAGGCGATCTCGGCCAGCTCCAAGGCCTGGGCCTCGGTGAGGGCCGGCTCTTCTGCCTGCTCATCCTCTTGCCCCACCACCCCTTCTTCCGGCAGACACACCATTTTGAGCTGCTTTTTGCAAATCTGCTTGTCGATTATGGTCAGCGGCTTTTGCCGGGAAATGATGTAAAGGTCCGGGGTGATGCTGCCATCCACCACGGCCTTGGCCAAGCCGTGCACCGCGTTGATGAAAACCTCGTCCCGCCGGAGATTGTTGGGGTCCCTGGAGTACATGACGCCGCCGGACACCGAGTCCACCATGGCCAGGCAGCCGACGCACATGGGCAGGTCTTCATCCCTCAGCCCCTTGTGTAGCCGGTAACTCACCGCGGTCAGGGCATATTTGCTGGCAAGAATCTCTTTATAAACCGTAAACAAGTTCTGCCGGCTGACATTGAGTTCCGAACGGTACTGCCCGGCAAAGGAGGTCTCCGGGTCGTCTTCGCCGATGGCGCTGGAACGCAGGGCGACCCGCAAGAAAGGGCCCACCTGATCGTCCAGGTACTCGTAGGCCCGTTTGATGGATTCCTCTAAGGACGGCGGTATTTCGGCGCCTATGATGAGCATCTGCACCTCGGAGCTTTTCCGGTAAAGGTCCGAGATATTTTCTACCTCCAGGGATTGCAGGCGCCGGTTGATCTCCTCCTGCAGCCGGTTGTGGGACAGGAAGAGATCATAACCCGCAGCGGTAATAGCAAAGCCGGGGGGCACCGCCAGTTCCGGCAGGTGGGTGGCGATTTCCCCCAGGTTGGCCATTTTGCTGCCCACCGCCTCGGCCAATCCCTGGTCGATCTGCTGCAGATCCAGAACCAGTTTCCCAATGTTGGTGAGCTGGCGCCTCTCCAAAGTGGCGCCGATCTTTGCTTCGATTGCGGTAAAGACTCCTTCCAAGGCCCGGTAGCGGTTGCTCGAGAGATCATTGAGGTGTTTGATGATGGCATAGACGTTGACGCACACCGAAGTGGCGTGGGACCGGATGAAGGACATGTCGAACCGGTGGCTGCCTTGGAGGGCGGCCTCCATGTCAGTCATGAGTTGCAGGGCGGTGTTATTGGCCGATAGCAGGAGCTTGAAGGCATGGTAGCGGCTCTTGAAGACTGAACGCAGCTCATCCAGGGAGAGGGCCGCTGACGGCTTGCCACCGGAAAAGAGATGCTTCAGCCTCTGGATCAGGTCGGCCATATCGTTTGGGGCCGCGGTTCTACTCGGATAAGAGATATTCTGACAAGAAGGATATTCTCCGAATCGTTGATCAGCAATAGCCGTGCCAAATGTCGAGCTAAGGTGGTCTGAAGCAAAGGATTGAAAATGTAATCTTTTTTTCTAAACCCCGCCCCACCCCCGTCCTTCCTTCCGCCACGGTAACTGTCGTTATTTTTTACAGTTTGTAAAGGAAGGATAGGTGAACGGTCCAGCTTAACTTTAAAACAATGATTTAGAAATGTCTAAAGATATTCGCCTGGTGACGCCATTAATCAGGTCTAAGTTCCGTGATCACTACCATGAACCCTGGCCTGATCTCCTGGTTTGCGGTCACCATGGCGACGGCGTCCCGGGCGGCCGCGGCCGCCACCCGGGCCAGACCCACCGCCTGACCCTGCGGATTATAAACCGACAGATCCAGACCCGGCCGGACTCCATGCTCCGTCCCCAGGCTGAAATGGATCTCGAAGTCTCCGTCCTTCCTGATGACCCGATAGATTTCGGCCCTGCCCTCCTGGGCCCACAGCCGCTCCAGCCTCAGAGAAAGGCAGAAGACCGTCCCGAAGGAGAGCAAGACGCCCGGCAGGCAAAGCGCCGCCACCCCCCAGGGAGAGAGGCCGGTATACCGCCGCACCAGTGACTTGGAGCTGCGTCGCAGGCTGACAGGGTCGGCAAAAACCAATATGCGGAAGGCTGGGGTCGCCATAGACGTGGTACTGCGCCGCGGCACCACCGTCAGGTGATACTCTCCCGGGATAATGCGGGAACTGGCGGTAATCCGCCCCCGCCACATGTCGCCCCCCAGGAAATAGCCTTTATGCACCTCGGCAAAGGCGAGCGTTAGGTCGTTGGAATCGCTCAAATAAGTCAATTCCTGGACCCCCCGGACTGGTTCTCCCAGCGGCCCGTCGATCTCCGTGGCCATGCCCGGCAGCAGCTTGATGAGGCTGGCCGGCTCCCAGAACCGGCTGAGGAGGCCGTCCAGCAAGGCGATTACGGCCAGGCAGCACAATCCTGCGCCGACCCAGCCGGCTAACTGGCGCCAGCGCCGCGCCTCGATTTTATGCTCTTGGGCCATGCGGCCAAATCCCTATGCCGGAACTACCCGGCGGAATATCCCAACGAGCCTAATAGGTCACTTTACCATAAAAATAAGGGAATCGTCTCGGCTTATGGGACTTCCCCGAGGCGATTCCCTTAAATTCCGTGGCGGGCCGATTATTTCTTGAAGATATCGGTCTTGGTGACGTTCATAAACCTCAAGGCCAGGCCCGGCTGCTTATAGTAGACCCGGACTTCATCGCCGGCGTCCCAGGTGTTATCCGGTTCGTCCAGGTATTCATCAGGCACCGAGAAGGTGGTCAGGATCTTTTGCCTACTGGAATAGATGGTGATAGCCTTTTTGGCCTTGTCCACCTGAGGGAATTTCTTTCCTGCCACCAGGGGGTCTTCTTTGGCTACGTTTTCCTTCTGGTCGATGAGGGTATAGGCGATCTTCTTGAAGCCCTGGGTGGCTGCATCGAAAATGACGATCTCCTTGGCCTTGGTGTCCAGCTTCATCCTCAGACCCACCTTAGGGTCCGGTCCCCGCTCGCTGGGATCTTTGGGGAGCGCAAAGGTGAGCGGGGCCCCGCTGTATTCCGGATTGGCCGCATCACCCTTGACGTCCCGGATGAAGGTGACCGTCCCCTTGTCCTTGTCAAAGGCAATCACCCGCCCCTGCTCCACCTTGCCCATATTTCCGCAGCCCCAGGCCAGGATTACCGGCATGATAACCAGTAGTATGGTCTGCCAGTTAAGTCTTTTAGCCATAATCTCTCTCCTCTTTCCCGGGTCCGAATCAGCCGCCGGCTATGGAAATCTGGGGGCCGGACTTCTTGGCGGCGAGCTCCCTTCTGGCCCCTGCTATCATGCGCGCAAAGATGTAGATGGACATGGCGCTCACCAGGCCCAGGATGAGGACCGTGGCGGAGCCATTAAAGAACCCTCCATAGGAGGGAATGCCTTTGGCCAACATCTTCAGGATGATGGAGAGGCCGCAGCCGATGACGCATAGGCCGAAGGCAATGCGGATGCCGTAGCCCTTGATGTACTTGGTGGCCACCGTGCCAACCTGAGCTCCTACCGCCGCCCCAACCAACATGATCATGGCCGCCATCAATTCGACGCGGCCTTTGTAGGCATAGGTGGCGGTGCCGTACAGGCCGGAAATCATCACCTCAAAGAGGTCGGTGCCCACCGCTACATGGGTGGGGCAGCCTATGAAGTAGATCAATGCCGGCATGCGAATCAGGCCGCCCCCGATGCCCAGGATGCCAGCCAGCCAGCCAGTGAAAAAGCTGATGAAAATAGGCAGCCAGGCGGAGCAGTAGATCTGGGCAGTTTTAAAATGGACCATGGGCGGGATCTTGATCTTGTGCAAGGTCTTATGCCACTCCAGGCCGGTGGCCAGTTTGTCAAATTCTTTGCCGGCCGCCAGGGCCTCCCGCTCCTTGCGCTTCTTTTTGGCCACGTCGGCAAAGACCATCCAGGCGATCAGGGTCAGGAGAACGAGATAGAGATACCGCACTACTATATCTACCTCGCCAATGCGCTCCAGCCACATGATCATCCGGGCCCCGATTTCGAGGCCGACGATGGTGCCCCCCAGCATGATGAAGCCCAGCCGGTAATCCACGTTGCCGAATTTGCCGTGGCGCATGGTGGAGATGAGGGACTTGCCCGCCATGTGGGCAATGTCGGTGCCAATGGCGAAGGCCATGGGGAAGCCCAGGATATTCAGGCCCGGGGTCACCATCCAGGCGCCGCCCATACCGAAGAACCCGCCGATGATGCCCACGCCGATCCCAAAAATGATCAGACCCGGCCAAAATATCTTGATCCCCGCAATGGGCATGAGCAGATATAGCCAGTGCATAAATTAACCTCCTCTCACTTACAGGCTTAGTGTTCCGCCAGTTCCCGGGACTTCAGGTCTATACCGATCCTGCTCATGAAGATGTCGGCAAGAAGCCCGAAGCACAGGCCGACCACCGGGATGATGATCACCGTGACCAGCGCGAAATAGAAATGGCTGTCGTTGTAAAGGTTGGCCCACCAAGCCTCCCACCCGGTGAGCTTCCGGCTATCGGCCACCAGGACCAGGAAGGACTCCTCATCCCCGGCGGCTGCGGCAATTCCCGGCAGTAGTAGGCCCGCCAGTAGGCCCAAACCAATGATCTTGGCCCAGAGTCTAGACATCTTCGAAAACCTCCTTTTAGATGAGCTCCATTAGCGGACAACAGTTACTTCACAAGGGGCATGGGCCACCACCTTGGCGGCGGTGCTGCCCATCATGACCCGTTCCAGAGCATTCATGCCGGTCGCGCCCATGATGATCCGGTCAAACTTGCCATCCTGGGCCTTATGGATGATGAGATTGGCCGGCACCAGGCCGGTGGCCAGCACCGTCTCCACCTGGATGCCCTTGGCGTCGAACGCCGCCTTGGCTTTGTCTAAGGCGCCCCGGGCCTCAGCCTCCAATTTATCGCTCACAAAGGGCGGCATTTCGTCGAAATTTCTCCGGTCGTAATAGGCCACTGACATTAAGGTCACTTGCGCCCCTTGTTTCTCGGCAAGTTCCAGGGCCCGAGCCACCGCCTTCATGGAGTGCTCCGAGCCGTCCGTCGCCACCAATATCTTCATAAGAGTCCTCCTCGTCACTTAGGCAAAATACAGGAAGGAACCTCATGCCGCCCAAATCCGGACGGAGCAATTCCCATCCCTTATTGGAAAAGCAAGCAACGCCTGTGCCAGTAAAGAATAAACTGCAAAAATGGCCTAATTATTGGATATTTTAGGAACTTCTGTACCTAGCATGAAGATGCTTCGCGCCCCAAGGCCACTCTTCTGTCAGGAACTTTTACAGATTGTAAAAGCCCACTGTCCGGAAGGTGGTTGCGGATGGGACCTTAAGAAGAAAATCAAGCTGTCAAGGAAACTTATAATTTGGTATATTTTTTGATAGCGAGATATCAGAAGGTTATCCATGTTAGAGACCCTCAATCTCTTCAGAAACCTCTACCGAAAGTTTAGACCTTACCGGGGCAGAAATGCTGCCGCGAACTTTCGCTTCCGCTATTCCTGCTTCAAAGACTTATTGGATTCTAATAGCCAATTATTGAATATCATTGCTGATATGGAGGAGAAACTTCAGGGCCACCAGATCTTCGGCATGTCCTACGTCCGCTCCCAAGCAGCCCGGGCGGCCTTCCACGCCTTCCGGATAATCAAAAATCTGGATGTCTTATCCGGCCGCGCTTATGCCCCTCTTTATGAGGCGTTGGAGAAGATCAATTCTCAGATCAAGGAATCCCTGGGGGGAGAAAAGGTAATCCCGGAGAGCGGCTACATCTTGTTCTATTCCCAGGTTACCAAGGAGATGGTTGATTGGGTGGGGGGCAAGAGCGCCAGTTTAGGAGAAGTGCTGAACCGGGTAAACCTCCCAATCCCGGGGGGCTTCGCCATCACCACCCGGGCCTATGAGGCCTTCCTGACCCATAACGACCTGGAGGCGGAAATCAATAAGCGCCAGATGGAGCTGGACCCCCAGGACCCACAAACCTATAAACAGGTCAGCGATGAGATTCAGCAACTGATCCTCCAGGCCCAGATGCCCCCGGCCCTGGAAGCTGCGATTTTCGAGGCTTTTGAGCAACTGGCCGCCCGCTCTTGTAGTCCAGAACCGTTGCGGGTCTCCCTGCGTTCCAGCGCCATCGGCGAAGACGACCCGGAGACCTCCTTTGCCGGCCAATATCTCAGCCTTTTGAACGTCTCCAAGGGGCAGCTTCTCCAGGGCTATAAAGAGGTAGTGGCCAGCCTCTATACCCCCCGGGCCATCTCTTATCGCCTCAACAAGGGGATCAAGGGTGAAGATACCGCCATGAGCGTCGCCTGTCTGGAGATGGTGGATTCAGTGGCCAGCGGGGTGATGTATTCCCACCATCCCTTTAATCCATTAGAGGACCAGGTGTTCATCTCCGCGGTTTGGGGCCTGGGGCCTTATGCGGTGGAAGGGGTCATCACCCCGGATACTTACCAGGTGGCCAAAGACGAACCCTTGAACATTCTGAAGGTGGAGATTTCCCATAAGAGCGTGCAACTGGTGAGCAGCCCCGGAGGACGTCTAAAAGAGGTCCCGGTGCCTCCGGAGATTCAGGATAAGCGCTGTCTCACTCCGGAACAGGTCGAAATCCTGGCCAGTTACGCCCTGAAACTGGAAGAACATTACCGGGCCCCCCAGGACGTGGAATGGGCCCTGGACCGACAAGGCCGTTTGTTGGTCCTGCAAAGCAGACCCTTGCTGGTTCGGGCCCCAGCGGCTGGCGACTATCTAACCACTCCGCCGTTGGCTGGCTACCCGTTGTTACTGGAAGGTGCCGCCGTGGCCTTTCCCGGGGTGGGCTGCGGGCCGGCTTTTCTAGTCCGGGAAGATCATGACCTGATGCGCGTTCCCGAGGGCGCGGTGCTAGTGGCCAAACATTCTTCCCCCAAATTTGTCGTGGCCATGCCCAAGGCCCAGGCCATCGTCACTGATTATGGTAGTATTTCCGGTCATATGGCCTCCCTGGCCCGGGAATTTTCCGTCCCCACCCTCCTGGCCGCCAAATCGGCCACGACGGCTATTGCCCAAGGAACGGAAGTCACCGTGGATGCCTACGCAGGCCGGGTTTACCAAGGGCGGGTGCTGGAGTTGCTGGCCCGGCGGCAGATCAGGGAGCCGCATATGCGAGGCACCCCGGTATATCAGGTTCTCAAAAAGTTGTCCGAGTTTATCATCCCCTTGAACCTGGTGGACCCCAAATCTACCAACTTCACCGCCGCGGGCTGCCGCACCCTCCACGACCTGGGAAGGCTGGTGCACGAACTTTCCTACACCGAGATGTTCAAAATCAGCGACTTGGTCTCCGATGGCCAGGGGGGCACTTTGAAACTGGAGGCCCCCGTTCCCCTGGATCTCTACCTCATCGATCTGGATGGCGGCCTCATTGGGGTTAAACCTGGGGCCCGCCAGGTGACCATTGACCAGATCGCCTCCACTCCTTTAAGAGCCCTCCTGAGGGGGTTTATGCATCCGGACTTACAGGCCAGGGGCCCCCGACCTATTCAAATTTCAGGCTTGCTCTCGGTCATGCAGGAACAGATGCTGGCCGCCCCCAATATTGGAGAAAGGTTCGGCGACCGGAGCTATGCCATCATCTCCGACAAGTACCTCAATTTCTCCTCCCGGGTGGGCTACCATTACAGCATCCTGGATACCTACTGCGGCCAGACGGTAAACAAGAATTACCTCACCTTTTCCTTCGAGGGTGGGGCTGCCGACGACCTGCGACGCCACCGCCGGGTGCGGGCCATCGCCTTGGTACTTCTGGGACTGGACTTTTCCGTGGAGGTCGTCGGCGACCGGGTGGACGCCCGTTTGCAAAAATACGAGAGTCAAGCCCTGGAGGAAAAGCTGGACCTCCTGGGCCGCTTGCTACAGTACACCCGCCAGATGGACATGCTCATGACCACCGACGCCAGCATCGAGCTGGTGGCCCACAATTTTCTGGAAGGGAATTACAGCCTGGATATGGGGGCAGTGGTCAATTCCCCAGCCGCGCAGTGAAAAATCTCAAAGATTATTTGAGGACTTTAGCAGGATGAAATCTCCAATCGACAACTGGCGGGAACGCTCCCTGAAGATCCCGGGAATAATCCCAGGTATGGCTCCAATGGGGAGAATCTCTGCGTTTGCTGCCCGAGGCTGAGGACACCCGAAAACTAATGAGTGACTATCTTAGCGGTAAAAAAGGAGCATCATTTCGTAAGACTAAGCTTCCGGCCCGGCCACGGCCCTTGATCTTTTTTCCCGGTCCAGCTTCTTTTCATAGGCCGCCTCGATCTTCAACAGCAAGTCCTCCAGGGGATAGGGTTTCAGCAAGTAATCGAAGCCACCCAGGCGGTTGATCTCCATGGCGGCGTCCACCGAGGCATGCCCGGTGAGCATGATCACCTCCATGCCCGGATCAAGCTTTTTCATCTGCGCCAGGGTCTGCAGGCCATCCATGCCGGGCATGCGGATATCCACAAGGGCCACGTCGTAAGGCTCAAGCCGCATCAGGTCCAGGGCCTCCCGGCCGCCAGCCGCCAGCGCCACCATCAGCCCCTGGGCCTTCAGCATCTTCTTCAGGGTGGTCCGAAAGCGCTCCTCATCATCCACCAGCAAGATCTTCGCTTTTGGGCTCATAGGAGATGGTCTCCGCTTTTCGCTTTTGACGCACCGGTAGTCGGACGGTAAAAGTGGCGCCCTGGCCCACCCGGCTTTCGCCGGTAATCTGGCCCCCCAGGCGTTGAATCAAACCGTGGCATATGGCCAACCCCAGGCCGGTGCCCTGACCCGCAGGTTTAGTGGTAAAGAACGGGTCAAAAATCTTCGGCAGATCCTCCGCCGGGATGCCACAGCCGGTGTCGCTGATCACCAGATCCACCATCTCTCCCCCCCCGGCCGCCCGGGTGCTGACGGTGATGGCGCCGTCCCGGCCGATGGCCTGGCCGGCGTTGATGAGGAGATTCAGAACTATTTGGCGCAACTGGGGGGCGTCGCTGTGGACCGCAGGCAACTTACCTTGGTATTGCCTGACGATCTCGATGTTGCTTAGTTTCGCTTCCCTTTCCACCAGGCGGGCCATCTCTTCTGTCAGGCGATTGAGGTCCACCTCTTGCAGCACCGGCTGCCGCTGCTGGGAGAAGTCCAGCAGGCTGCGGATGATTTCGGTGCAGCGTTCCACCTGCTGGACCACCTGGCCCACGGAACTCCGCAGTTCTTGCATTTCCTCAGCGGCCAGGACCTCCTTTTTCAGGAGAAGCTGCATCCATTCGGCCTCCTGGCGGATGATGGCCAGGGGATTGTTGATTTCATGGGCGATGCCAGCGGACAGCACCCTGATGGCGGCCAGCTTTTGGAATTGCTCCAGCCGCCCCTCCTGGACCTGGTCGAGATCATCGGGGGGGGAACCCAAGTCCATTCCGCCAACCTAATGAGAGCCTCGGCCTTCCTGGATCAGCTTTCTTTCGTAGGCCTGGCGCACCTTTTCCAGCAACTCATCCAGAGCAATCGGCTTAATGAGGTAATCGAAGGCTCCCAGGTTCATCCCCTGGATCCCCGAATCCACCGAGGCCCGGCCAGTGAGCATGATGACTTCGGTCAGGGGCTTCTTCTTTTTGATTTCTCGGAGGGTCTCAATTCCGTCCAGGCCCGGCATCATGACGTCCAGGATGATGACGTCTGGATCGCGGCTGTCCAGGGCTTCCAGGGCCAGTTGGCCGCTCTGCACCCCGCTTACCTCGATACCACGGACCTTGAGCCTCTTGATGATGATATCCAGAAAATCCAATTCATCGTCGACGATCAAAACCTTGAACTTTTCCATGGCGCCCCCTTTAGGCTTATCTGACAGGGAAATATATATTAAAGGTAGTGCCCTTGTCATCCTCGCTGGCCACCATTATCCTGCCCCCCAATTTTTCCACGATGCTGTAGGAAATGGAAAGGCCCAGGCCGGTGCCTTTGCCCACCTCCTTGGTGGTGAAGAAGGGATCAAAGACCTTGTTCACTATCTCCTTGGGGATGCCGGGGCCGGTGTCGTGAATCTCTATGCCGATTTCATGATTTTTATCCAGGTGCCTGGTCTTGAGATGGATCTCGCCATCCTTGCCAATGGCGTCGATGGCGTTATTGAGGATATTGAGAAAGACTTGCTGCAGTTGGGCCGGATCGCTGGCGGTCATGGGGAGATCACGGGCATAATCGGCCTGAATACCGATGTTGCGATGGCGGGCCTCGTTTTCCAAAAAGGCCACGGTCTCAGCCAGAACGGTATTTATATTGAGGATCTCCGTGACCGGCTCCATCCGCCGGGCGAAGCCCAGGAGGCGGTGGGTTATCGTCTTGGCGCGGTTGATATGATATTCAATCCGGTTCACCGCCTCGGCAATTCCTTGAAAACTCTCGCCCTCGGGGACACCTGCCATTTTCAGCAGGTCTTTAATCCAGCCAGCATTTTCGCCGATAATCATCAGGGGATTGTTGATTTCGTGGGAAATGCCGGCAGCCATCTTCCCCAACGCCGCCATCTTACTCTCCTGTAAGGCCATTTCCTCGCTGGCAGCCTTCTTCCGTTCCATGCTCATCAATTCGTTCATCATCGAGCGGGTGGCGAGCACCCCGCCGACCGCAATCAACAGCACTCCCCCCAAGGCAACCAAGACCATCAGGAACCTGGTGCGCAGCAGGGGAGTGAACTGGTCGCTGGGATCTTCCCGGATTACCAGCACCCACTTCTTCAGTTTGATGATGCCGACGGCGAAAAGCCCTTTATGGCCCTGGACCGCGATTTCCTCCGCCTGGGGAACGCTGGCCTTGGAAAAATCGGGCGCCGGCGCCGGTTGCAGCACCGCCCCGCCAAACCGGGGCTGGGTTTGCACAATATTATCGCGGTCAATGATAAAGGCATCCCCCTTTTTGCCGACCCAGGCGGCCCGCACCATGTTCTCGATGATTTCGGAATCGATGGTGGCCCGCAGAATCCAGCTCTGGCCCCCTTCCCGCACCCGCACCGCAATGATAAAATGCGGACTCTTGCGAAATCCCAGGAACACGTCGCTCACATCAACGCCGCTGGACATCACCGCGTGGAACCAGTCTTCGTTCTGATAATTTACCGATTTCAAGAGAGCGTAATACGGCCCCACGTAGGCCAGGTGTCTGCCTTCCTGGTCGATGATCGACATATCTACAAAAGACCTGGAACGGGCCTGGATGGTGTTGAAAATCTTTTCCAGGCGGGCTTCATCCCGCAGTTGTTCCATGGGGATGGTATGGGCCAGACTGGCGAGCTGGGAGATGCGCTCCTCCAAAAAGAGATCGATGGAACTGGAACGGTTTTCAGCCAGGGTCTTCATATCTCCCATGATCTTGGTGTAGTAGGATTGGCTAAACTGCTGGTAGATGACGGCTCCCAGGACGAACAGCGGGATTACCGAAAAGGCCAGGATCGTCAGGATAATTTCCCACCATAATTTCTTATAGTATTGTCGCTCCATCCCGATGACCGCCTCTCAAGGGCCGAGATTTTCTCTGAGATAGCCCGATCCGCCGGGTTCAGGAGATTAGGTACCCTTTGGCAAACATGCTAAGCAATGGCCGTTCCAAAGGGAGCCTCCTGGCTAACCTGTTGTTATTATTTAATCAATTTACCGAAGCCGCCAGGCCTGCTGGAACAATTCGGGAACCTAAATGTCAATATTTTTTACAGGTTGTAAAGGGAGGCCACGCCCCGGGTGAAATAAACGCCTTTCTTGCCCAGGTAGACGAGCCCAAATATCAGATTCTCTTCATGCTGGCGGTTTTTAGCGGCGCACGGCAGGGGGAATTATTGGGGCTCAGGTGGAGTGATGTTGATTGGGAAAAATGTCAACTGGCCATACAACGCACCTTCAACAATGGGGCGCTGTTCACCCCAAATACCCAAACTCCTAAGAGGAAAATTGACTTTGGCCCCAGGATCATGGAGGAGTTGAAGAAATGGAGGATAGCCTGCCCGAAAAATGATCTGGACCTGATATTCCCCAACGAGGCCAGGAATCACATCAACAACAATAATATGCTCAGGCGCAACTTCCGGCCCTCCCTGAAGGTCGAGGACTGCCCCCCAAGACATCCGAAGGGTAATGCCAGTTGCTAATCTTCAGCCACTTGAGTCACCCAAGGCCAGCCCTGTGTTCCACCTGGTAGTTCCGGAATGAGGCCCCCTGGGACGCTTTGTCCAGTATCTCCTTGAGTTCCGGAATATCCCAAAAATGCTGCAACGCATGGAAATTCATTTTGCCACCGCCGGGAGCAAATCGGACCTGGCGAACGTGGAGGCCCGCTATATCCTGTTGGATGAGCCGGATCGCTATCCCCTGGAAGGAGATGAGGAAGGATCGCCCATAGAGCGGGCCGAAGCCCGGGCCACCACATACTGGAACCGCAAGATCATCCAACCCTGCACGCCCACCGTTCCCGAGGGTTATATAAATGTTGAATTCGAGCGCTCCGATAAACGCCGCTATTGGGTGCCTTGTCCCCACTGCGGCGGTTACCAGGTCCTCTCCTTCTGGCAGGTGAAACATCAGGGCGAGAAGCTGATGGACTGGCCCAAGCATCTGCAGGACCCGGAATACATCAAGCGGGAGCGGGTGGCCCGTTATGAATGCCTTTACTGCCAGGCGGAGATTGACGATAGCGACAAGCCGGCGATACTAGCCCGAGGCCAATGGGTGCCGGAAGGCCACCCGATAGAACAGGACGGCAGCATGCCACCGCTGCCGCCGACCTCGCATGTCGGCTTCCACTGGACCGCCCTGTATTCGCCCTTCCGGAATTTTTCCGAGGTGGCGGCGCAGTTTTTGCCAGCAAGGCTGACCGGGAGAAGCTGAAGACCTTTTATAATCTCTGGCTGGCGGAACCCTGGAAAGAGATCATTAAGCAACAACCGGCCTCGGCTATTTTGCAGTTGCGCACAGCCAGGCCGGCCTTGGAGGTACCCGAAGGCACCCTGGCCCTGACCGCGGGCATCGATAACCAGAAGGTGGGCTGCTGGTGTTCCATCTGGGCCTGGGTGCGCCTGGACAGCGGCCTGATTGACCAGCACCTGATCCGTTACGGGTACCTCTCAGACTTCGCCGAGCTGGGCATCTGGCTCTTCCAGGACGTTTACAGTACCAAATCCGGGGATCTGACTTACCTGGTGTGGCGGGGCGGCATCGACACCGGCGGCGGCGAGGGGGAGGCGGGGGACCCGGGCATGACCGAACAGGTTTATCAATGGCTGCGGCTCTACGGCCAGGGCCGTATCTTCGGGATTAAGGGCGCCTCCCGGGGCTTGGTGGGCGGCAAGAAGATGCAGGTGAGTCTCATCGACAAGATGCCGGGCCAGGGGAAGCCGATCCCGGGGGGCCTGCGGCTGTGGATTCTGGACACCGACGCCCTGAAGGACGCCTTCTGGAGCCGGGTGGAAACCGGCCGGGTGCATCTGCACGCCGGCACCGAGGAAATGTTCGCCGCCCACCTGTCGGCCGAGGCCAAGGAGCGGGACAAGCGTGGGCGGTTGAAGTGGGTGCAGCAGGGCAACAAACCCAACCATCTGTTAGATACGGCGATTTATGCCACAGCCATGGCCGACCCGGAGTGCTGGGGCGGCGTTAAGGTTCTGCCGAAGCCGAGCCCGGAAATCAAGACGGAAGAGCCAACAATCAATCCTGTCACCGGGCAGCCGGTAGGGACGTGGGGGCGGAGATAATCGAGGGGGCGCTCTGCACCAGCATCTGATCCACTATGGCATACTGGCAGCCTCCCACCAGAGCCACTTGATAATCGGCCATGAGAGTAGAGAAACATCGACCCCTTTATATTCGTCCCCGCCAGGTCCCGGAGATCTTTGGCATCTCGGAGCGCGCCGTGCGCCATTTGATGATGCGCGGGGACCTCAAGGAAGGGTTGCATTGGTTTAAGAAGAGCAGTAGGATGGTGCTGCTTTCTGTCCAGGCCCTTGAGGAGTGGATCAAGGAGGACTGATGGCGACCATCCGTATCATCAAGGGCCGCATCTATTACCACTTTCGCTTTAAGGGGGTGAAATGCACTGAAAAGGCCTGTCTAGAAGCAACCAAAGAGAACGTTAAACAGGCGCAGAAGTTTGCCAAGCTCATCGACGCCGAAATCGCCAATGGCATCTTTGAGTACGAAAATCGTTTCCCGCATGGGGCGAAGATCGAGCGGTTTGCGCCCCTGAGGCAGGACCAACCCTTCAACCGGTATTTCGCCGACTGGCTAGCCGGAAAAGTGCTCAAGGAGACGACCCGACGGAATTGGGAGAGTGCCTTCTGGAAGCATCTCTACCCATTTTTTAAGGATCGACTCCTCTCGGACATCACCCGGTCGGACATTCGCTTATTTCAAAGGCTCTTGGTGGACAAGGGCCTGGAGCCCAGCACCATCAACGACAAACCCATGAAGGTGCTCCGCATGATGCTGCACCAAGCCTATGTGGATGAGATCATCCCCAAGAACCCGGCCCTGGCGGTGCGGCGCCTGCTCCAGGGCATTACCGACGTCGATCCCTTCACGGTGGAGGAGCGGGAAGCCATCATCGCGGGTTTCCACCGTTATGCCCCCCACTATGTCAACTATGTGATCTGTGGGTTCTGGACCGGCTGGCGCCCCAATGAGGCTTGCGCCTTGAAGTGGGCGAGGGTGGACTTCCAGCAGGGCAAGATCCTGATTCGGGAAGGACGGGTGTTGGGGGAGACGGGCATCCCCAAGGCGGCGGGCAGCCTGCGGGACATCGACATGCTGCCCCCGGTCCGGGAGGCCTTGACCGCCCAGAAGGGCAGCAGCTGGCTTTTGGGGGGTTACGTCTTTCTGGACGGGAAGCAGCAGCCGGTGAACCAGGAGCTCTTCCGCATGAAGGCCTGGGAACCGGTATTAAAGCGGTTTGGGGTCCGCTATCGGCCACCATACCAGATGCGCCACACCTTTGCGACCCTGGCCATCTCGGTGGGGGAGAACATCAACTGGGTGGCCCGGATGTTGGGGCACCAGAGCCCGGTGGTGACCCTGGAGAAGTACAATCGCTATGTGCCGAATCTGACCCGGGAGGATGGCAAGGCCCTATTGGCCGCGAACGAAATGGCGAAACGTTCGGGCGTCCCTGAAAATTTTCTGGGGGAATATCAATAGGTTATGTGGCAAAATGGTAGTCCCAACGGGAATCGAACCCGTGTCTCCGCCGTGAGAGGGCGGTGTCCTAGGCCGCTAGACGATGGGACCGGATTGAGGCTTTTTATAACCAAAGGCCGGGGTGCTGTCAAGAGAGGCTGTGGCGGCCCGCCGGCGGGGCCGGAGGGATGCCCCTGGCCGGCGGTCACCGGGGAGGTCCCGGCTCACTCCAGGCGACGGCCCGTTCCAGGTCCTCCGGGGTGTTGAGGTTGAAGAAACTGCGACCCTCGGGGTCCAGCCGCATCACCTCCTCGGCCGGGATGACCTGAGGGCGGCATTTCGACAGAAAGAGGCTGGCCCGCCGCTCGCTCTTAAGAAATTCGGTCAGGGAAGGCAGCAGGCGCACGTGAAAAAGCCCCGGGAAGGGTTCCAGACCACGGGCTGATTGACAGACCACCGCCGGCCGGGAGGTTCCGGCCAGCCTGGCCGTTAATCCCGCCAGCAATCCCGGGGCCAGGAAAGGGTTGTCCACCGCGGCGGCCAGCACCCAGGGAGTCCGGGAGTAGAACAGGGCGGTGCGCAGGCCCCCCGCCGGCCCCTGGAAGGGCCATAAATCCGTGACCAGGGGCAGCCCCAGGGCCAGGTGCGGTCCAGGGTGGTTGGTGATCAGCCAGCAATCGCCCGTAACCGGCGCCAGGGCCTCGGCCACCCAGCGAGTTAAGGTTTTCCCCCCCAGCAACAGGGAAGCCTTATCCAGTCCCAGGCGGCGGCTGTTGCCCCCGGCCAGAATGGCCCCGGTGACTTGGGGAGGATTCTCCGTCCCGGCGGTCAGCCTCTCCTTCCTTGCCATACCCCAGTAGCCCCTTTGCCAACCTTAGCCATGCCCTGACTGGAATAATGCGTATCCTACCCCTTACCATCCCCGCTCCCGGAGTCGCCCGCCGGCCCTAAAGACCCAGATGGGCCAGGATAAAGCCGCCTATGGCCTCCAGGTCTTCGGGAGGAAAGACGGGCAGCTCCGTAGCCACCGGCGCCGGACCCACCATGGCGATCACCTGGGGGGAGGGAGCCGGTGGCTCTTTGGGGCCCGCAGGCAACACCGCGATCTTGGGCAGGGGCCCGGATTTATAACCTTCCACCAGAATCAGGTCCGCCTCCCGGGCCAGGGCCGCCAAAGTCTCAGAAAGGGGTGGCTCACCAATGACCTGGCGGCTGACCTGGAGTAGACCCGGAGCCGCCAGGGCCACCACCTGGGCCCCGGCCCGGCGAAAGCGCCAGGTGTCCTTGTCCCGGTCTCCCGGATCGCGATGGTGGGTATGTTTCAGCACCGCCACCTTGAGACCCCGGCGGCCGAACCACTCCAGCAATCGGCAGATGAGCTCGGTCTTGCCGGAGCCCGAAGGTCCCACAATGGATAGGGCTTTGGCTAGGGAGGGCAAATTGCTCAGGGAGAATTCCGGGCGGTCAGGACCCCGGAGTAAATTGCTCCAGGATCTTTTCTTTCTTAACGTTCCGGTTGAGGTAGACGGCGCAGCGGGCGCAGGGACCGTTGCACAGGGTATCCCGGTTTTCCCGTACATCGTAGCAACGGCGCCAGGGAAGCTGGAAGGCAGAGCATTCCTCTTTCTGCTGACAGTCGAAGATGTTCCAGCAGGGCGCCAGCACCATCAAGTTACGCAGGCAGGCCAGGGTGAAACCCCGATCATGAATCAGGCTGTTGATCTGGTTGATCTGGGTGATGTCGAAAGATGAATAGAGGCGGTTGTTGGTGTTCTTTTCCCTGAGCGGCTTGACGAACCCTTCCTTTTCATACTCCCGAATACGTTTTTGAGAAAGGTTCACCAACCGGGAGACCTCATTAATGAGAAACAGGTCTGCGCCATCCTCTCCAGCTCTGATCCGTTTGTTCTTCCCCCGAGGCATATGGCATCCCTTCTATAAGATAAACAGTATAAACAACTTTTACCTTAGAAGAATCCCATATACAAGTAAAAACTGAACACCAGAGAAAAAATTGTAAACTTTGCCTTTAGATTTTCCCACGGGTCCCGCAACGGGGATTCGCAATCTTTTTGTCAAACTGGCAGCCGGCGATCTTCAACCGACCCGCCGGACTGCAACGGAGAGGCCGGTCCCCCCTAGGAGCCGGGCTGCGGCGCTGCCCCCGGCGCAGGCGATCTCCAGGTAACCGTGACTGCCCACCAGGGCCAACAGCTCCCCCGGGGGGGCCTCCCCGTAGGTGCGCCCCAGGCGGGTCAGGGTGCGGTCCGCCACCTGCAATCGAAAGTTAGGTTCTGCTCCCTTAAGCCAGGCGTGCAAGGCGCCGGCGGCAATATTGCTTACCAGGTTGCCGAAGTGGTCCACGTGGATAATTTCTCCCCGGATCAGCGCTGCACTGACAGACGGCTCCGGCCAGGGGAGCCGCACCGGGTCGGTGAGAGCAGGCCCGAGACGTTCCAGCGCCAGACCCAGGGAAAGGTGCGCCGCCACCGGGGCGAACACGTCCCGGCCATGGAAGGTGGGAGATACCTGGGGAAGAAAATAGTCGGGGTTTTCCAGGGAGACTATCTTAAACTCCGGGATCCCGGCAAAGATAAGGTGGAACAGGCCGTTGTCCGGCCCCACCCAGAACTGCCCCCGCCCGAACGCCGCCAGCCCCCGGCGGCCGGTGCCCACCCCAGGGTCCACCACCGCCAGGTGAATGGTCCCCGGCGGGAAATAGGCCGCCGCCCCCGCCAGGACAAAGGCCCCGGAACGGATATCCTGAGGCGGCACCGCATGGGTCAGGTCCACCAGCACCGCCTGGGGGTTGAGACCCAAGATCACCCCTTTCAGGCAGGCCGCATACTCGTCCCGCACCCCAAAATCGCTGAGCAGGGTGATGACGGCCCGGGTTCCGGATTGTCTGGGCATTGCCTCACCTGGTTCCGGCTGCACTTCTTGGCGGCTCATCTGTGGGTCCATCTTTGCCGTCAAGGCTCGTAAGGAGGCTTGGGCGACCCAATCACAGGCTGGAAGCCTGTGCCACTGTCGCCCCTACAACTCAGAACTCGCAGCCCAAAGGCACCCTCTCCGAAAAATCCATTTCCACCCTTCTGAGGTCGTCTGACTCGCCTCTACTGACGCGGAACCCCAGCTTTTTCATCAACTCCAGCATGGGCTGGTTTGCGGCCAGGACCTCACCATACAAGAGCTTTACCCCATTTTCCCGGGCGATTTCCATGACCCTCTCAATCAATTTCTGCCCCAGGCCTTTGCCCTGCCAGGGGTCGGCCACAATTACCGCCAATTCCGCTCTGTCCCGCTCCGGGGTCATCACCAGCCGGCCCACGCCTATCATGATCTCCGGCCCGGGGGGCTGGCCGAAGGCGCCCAGGCCGATCTCCCGGTCATAATCGTTCTGGGTGAAGCGGATCAGCATCTGATGGGTCCACCTCCTGATCAGGTGAAAATACCGGGAATAGATGGTATCGTCCGAACAGTTGTCGAGCAATTCCACCACCAGGGGCTCATCCTCGGGGCGCATGGGACGCAGCAACACCGGAGTGCCATCTCGGAGGAGCCAATCGCTCTCATACTGGTTGGGATAGGGACTGATAATCAGATGGCGGGGCGCCGGCACGCTGCTTTCTTCGATGACCAGGCGAGCGTCCACCGCCACCGGTTGTCCGGCGGCGATGAGCAGGGGGTTGATATCCAACTCCACGATCTCCGGAAAATCGGTAACCAACTGGGAGAGCCGCACCAGGATCTCCTCCACCGCCTCCAGGTTGGCAGGGGGAATGTTGCGAAAACCCTGGAGCAGCCGGTAAACCTGGGTCCTTGCCATCAGCCTCCGGGCCAGCAGCAGGTTTAAGGGCGGCAGGTCCACCGCGGTGTCCCGGAAGGCCTCGGTGAGCACCCCGCCCAGGCCGAACAGGATGATGGGACCGAAGTCGGGATCCCGTTTGCTGCCGAGGATCAGTTCCAGGTCTCCTTTGAGCACCTGGGCCTGCACCGTCACCCCGTAGAGCCTGGCCTCGGGCAGCGCCTCCCGGGCCTTCCCGGTAATCTCCTCATAGGCGGCCAGCACCTCGGCCTCGGTGTGCAGGTGGACCCGCACCCCGTCCACATCGGATTTGTGCGAGATATCCGGGGAGTGGACCTTCAGGACCACCGGGAAGCCCACGGCCTTGGCGGCCTTGACTGCGGCCGCGGCCGAAGAAGCCGCCACCGTGTGGTTCACCGGGATGCCATAAGCCGACAAGATGGCCTTGGATTCGATTTCGGTAAGAACCTTCACTTCCCGCTTGAAACACTCCTCGATGAAGGTCCTGGCCTGTTTGCTGTTGACCGTCAGGTTTTGGGGCAGGCGGGGCGGCGTCTCTTGCAGAAGCTCCAGATTCCGGGAATAGGTGTACATCTGCATAAAGCTGTCCACCGCCTCCTCCGGAGCGGGGAAGGTGGGGATACCAGCTTGAATCAGGATGCGGACCCCTTCCGCCACCTGCCGGCCCCCCATCCAGACGGCGATCACCGGCTTGGCCCGGCTGGTGACCTCCGTCAGGGCCCGGGCCACCCCGGTGGGGTCGGTCATGGCCTGGGGTGACAGAATGACCACCAGTCCCTGAAACTCCGGCGCCTCCAGGCAGACCTGCACCGCCTTCAGGTAATGCTCCGGCTTGGCGTCCCCCAAGACATCGATGGGGTTGGCGTGGCTCCACATGGGGGGCAAGAACTGATCCAGGGCTTGCAGGGTGGCGTCGCTCAAGGCGGGGGGCTCCAGTCGCCATTTACTGAAGGCGTCCACCGCCATCACCCCGGGGCCGCCGGCGTTGGTGATGATGGCCAGCCTGCCGCCGGCGGGGCGCTGCATCTTCCCCAGGGTCTCGGCGCAGTCAAAGAGTTGGGAGATGGTGTCCACCCGGATCATGCCGGCCCGCCGGAAAGCGGCATTGTAGGTTTCGTCCTGCCCCGCCAGGGCGCCGGTGTGGGAGGCGGCGGCCTTGGCGGCCGCCTGGCTGCGCCCCGATTTGACCACGATGATGGGTTTGACTCGGGAAACGGAGCGGGCGGCGCTCATAAATTTGCGGTGCCGAGTCATGTTCTCCATGTAGATGATGATGCTTTTGGCCGTCTCCTCATTGCCTAGATAGTCGATCATGTCGGCGAAGTCGATGTCCGCCATGGAGCCGATACTGACAAAATGGCTGAAGCCTATATTCGCCACCGCGGCCCAGTCCAGGATGGCGCTGCAAATGGCGCCGCTCTGGGAGAGCAAGGCCAGGCTGCCGGGGGCGGCTTCGCTCCCGGCGAAGCTGGCGTTGAGCTTCTGGGACGGGCAGAGGATTCCCAGGCAATTGGGCCCCAGGTAGCGCACCCCGCTCCGATCCGCCGCGGCCTTGATCTCCGCTTCGATCTCGACGCCTCCCGCCCCGGTTTCCTTGCCGCCGGCGGAGATGATGATGGCCCCAGGCACCTGGGCCGGGCCGCAGTCTTTCAGGATGGCCGGCACCCCCTTGATGGGCACGGCAATGATAGCCAGGTCGATGGGGGCCTGCACCGCGGCCAGGGAGGGATAGGTCTTAAGACCCAGGATTTCCTCATGTTTTGGGTTGATGGGATAGATCTTCCCGGGGAACCCGCCCTTCTTGAGATTATCCACCAGGGTGCAGCCGATGCTCGTCTCCCTGGGGCTGGCCCCTACCACCGCCACCGCTTGCGCCTTGAAAAAGTGATCCAGAAAAGATCCGTTCACGTTCCCTCCTTGCGGCCGCTCCGGACTTGGGGCGGCAATGATTCTGCATAGATTTCCACCGCGTGGCGCACTGCCACCCGGGCTCCGGCCTGGGAGAGCATATCGGTAAGCTGCAGCATGCAGGCAGGGCAGCCGGTGGCCACCACGGCGCAGCCGGATTCGAGGACATGATCCCGCTTGCGCCGGCCGATGCTGGCGGAGATTTCATAGTGCTGCAGGTTGAAGCTGCCGCCCATGCCGCAGCACCAATCCGCCTCGGCCATCTCCTTGAGGCGGTAGCGGGGATTGGCCCGGATCAGGGCCCGGGGCTGGTCCGCCACCCCCAGGGACTTCTTCAAATGGCAGGGGTCGTGGTAGGTAATGTCGATGACTTCCGCCCCGGGCGTCGGCGGCGCCGGCCCCAGGTCCAGCCGCTCCACCAGGAACTGGCTGATGTCCAGGGTCTTGGCGGCCAGGGCGGCGGCCTGCTCCCGGTCGGCGGCGGGGAAATCCTGGGTCATCACCGGCCAGAGCTTCTTGATGGTAGAGGCGCAGGTGGCGCAGGCGGTCACCAGGTAATCGCAGGGCTCCCCGGCGAACTGGATCAGCGAGTAGCGCACCAGGGCCGCGAAGGCCTCGAGATCGCCGCCGGCCAGGGCGGGAATGCCGCAGCAAGCCTGCTCCGGCGGCGCCAGCACCCCCACCCCGTGGTGCCTGAGGGCCTTAAGGGTGGCGTCCGCCACCTCCGGGAAGAGCTTGTCGATCAGGCAGCCCACAAAAAAGGCGACCCTCAGACCCCCGGGGCCTGGCGCGATATCCACCCTGCCCACCTGACGGTGCCAGGGCACCGGGGCCAGGGGTTTGAGATGCCTATCCCTGAGCAACGGCGACATCACGCGGGCGCAGGAAGAACCGAGGAGGTCGTCCACCGGCTTGATGAAGATCCCCTGGAACCTGGCCCCCCAGTCCAGTATGCGGTTAAAGGTCCCCGGTTTGGCCAGCAGCCTCCGAAAGGCCGCCTTTTTCCAGGGCGACAGACCCAGATAACCCGTCAGGATGGCCCGGGCCTTGATGAAGATGTCCAGGACCTTGACGCCGCTGGGGCAGTTGGCGGCGCAGGAACCGCACAACAGACAGCGGTTCAGGTGGTCCTGGACCCCCCTGGGGTTTTTCAGGATCTCCTTGAGAAGGCCGTCCAGCAAGGCCAGCTTGCCCCGGGCCACGTCCGCTTCCCGGCCGGTTTCGGCGAACAACGGGCAGACAGCCTGGCAGAGGCCGCAGCGCATGCAGACCACCAACTGGTCTTCCAATTCCTTCATCAGCCGGGCCAGCGCCCGCATGTTAGACATCTTCTTCTCCCACCTGAGCAGTGAGCAGTAGTCAGTAGCCAGTAGTCAGTAGTCAGTAGTCAGTAAAAAGCTTTTTCTGTAGCCGCAGCCTTTAGGCTGCGCCGGAAGCTTCTGGGCAGAGCCGTCTCCACCAACTTTCCTGCAATTCCTGCGCCAGCCGTGTGGGGTGGGCACTGCCCACCATTAATCCTTATAAAGAGGTTTTCGGCTTTCGATAAAAGGAAAACCAGGTAATGCCGGTCCCGTGAATCGGTCATCCGGAACTCTAACACGAGTAACCGTAGCGAAAATTTCAACCTCAAATTTGATTTTAAGGAATTGGTGGGCAGTGCCCACCCTACATGCTGGTTCTGCAATTCCTGCATCCCTAATAAGTCGCGACGGCAAATTTAGACCGGGGTGCGGCTCACGCACCCAATAAGGCGCGTAAGACGCGCCCTACGTTACTGCTCACTGCTCACCGCTCACTGCTTACTGACCACTGACTACTGGTCACTGATCACTGTTCACTGCTCACTCCCCGATGCTCTGGCCGGGGTTCAAGATATTCTTGGGGTCCAGGGCCGCCTTGATGCTCTTGGAATAGCGGATGGTGCCGGGGCCCACTTCCTTTTCCAGGAAGCGGGCCTTGGCCTTGCCGATGCCGTGTTCCCCGGAAAGGGTGCCGCCCAGGGCCAGGGCGGCATCGAAGATGGCTGCCACCGCGGCCTCCACCCGGTGCCATTCCTCCTGGTTGCGGCGGTCCGTGAGGATGGTGGGGTGGAGATTGCCGTCCCCGGCGTGGCCGAAGGTGCCGATGGGCAGCTCAAATTTCCGGCCGATCTCCTCGATGGTCCGGATCATGGCGGGGATCTGGCTGCGGGGCACGGTAGCGTCTTCCAGGACCACGGTGGGTTTCAGTTTGGCCAGGGCCGAAAGTGCCGCCCGGCGGGCGGCCCAGACCCGGTCCCGCTCCGCCGCGTCCTGGGCGGTGTGCACCTGGGTCGCCCCGAGCTTCCGGCAGAGGGCCTCCACCTGCTCGGCCTCCTCCGCCACCACCGCGGGGTGGCCGTCCACCTCGATTAAGAGCAGGGCGGCGGCGTCCACCGGCAGCCCCACGTGGCTGTAATCCTCCACGGTGCGGATGGTGAAGTTATCCAGAAATTCCAGGGTGGCCGGCACGATGCGGTGGCTGATGATGGCCGCCACCGTCTCCGAAGCCTGGTCCACCCGGTCGAACGTGGCCAGCATGGCCCGCCGGTCCTGGGGCAGGGGAATCAGTTTCAGGATGATCTCGGTGATCACCCCCAGGGTGCCCTCGGAGCCCACCAGGAGGCCGGTGAGGTTGTAGCCGGTGACGCACTTCACCGTGCGGGAGCCGGTCTTGACGAGGTCGCCGGCGGCCGCGAAAAACTCCAGGCCCATGACGTAGTCCAGGGTGACCCCATACTTCAGGCCCCGCAGCCCCCCGGCGTTCTCCGCCACGTTGCCCCCCAGGGTGGAGACCGCCATGGAGCCCGGGTCCGGCGGATAGAAGAGGCCCTTGGCCTCCACCGCCGCAGCCAGCTTGGCGGTGACCACCCCCGGCTGCACCACTGCATACTGGTCCGCTTCGTTGATCTCCAGGATCTGGTTGAGGGCGTTGGTCAGGACCACCACCCCCCCGGCGTGGGGGATGGTGCCGCCGCTGAGGTTGGTGCCGGCCCCCCGCACCGTCAAGGGCAGACCGTGGTCGTTGCAGAGGCGCACCACCCGGCCCAGGTCTTCCGGGGAGCGGGGCCGCACCACCAAGGCGGGGAGCACCGGCTCCAGGACCGCGGCGTCATAGGCATAGGTGAGCCGGTCGGCTTCGCTCACCATGACCTGCTCCCGGCCCACGATCTGTTGCAATTCATGAATCAGGCCTTGGCTAATCATTTCTCCTCCGGACCAACGGCGTCCCAGGGACGGTTCGGGTTTTTCCCTCTATCTTATCAAGTTAAGAGATTGGCAGAAGGAAAACACTTAAGTTGTCAAGGTGTTATCAAAAAGAGGGATGACATACGGTCCTTCAGGCACCACGGCAATTTCGCTATCATTCTGAGCCTTCATGCTGGCCAGCACCGCCTCAGTAACCGATGCCACCGGCTCGACACAGACATCTTTCAGTGCTGACTCGCTGAGCCCCGTGGTGTATAACTGCACCCGCCCCACTCGCAGGGCCTTCACCAGCATCTCCGTCTGCCATTCATCAATGAGCGCCTTTTCACGGGTTGCCAGGGCCGCCATGAAGGCCTCGGGACCCACCTTGCCCAGATGGCGCTGAGCCTCTACGAATTCGCGGCTGCCCATCCCTTCGGAACACTCGCTGGCAATGATGATGTTCCCGCCTGGCTCCAGCACCTCCAGGACGCCTACCATGCCCTTGATGGTTTGGTAATAAGTCTTGTCAAGAGGATATCCGGCACTGGTGGTGACAATGGTCTTAAAACGCCTGGGAATTCTGACTTCGGCATATTTCCTCATGAAGGCTACCGCCTCCAGGTGGCTGGTCTCAATTTCACCAAAGTTGACAAACCCGATGCGTCTCTCTTCATCGATGACCACGTTCAGGGCTAAAATCCCCCCCAGCGTCCGAATAATTTCCATCTGTTCATTGTGCAGGGGGTTCCCTTCGATGACACAGTTGACAGCCTTGCAATGCTCGAGGATATGAGCGGTATGGAGCTTCAGAATGGTATCTTGATAGGCCACGCCCGGTACGATGACCTTCCGCCCGCCCGAATAACCGGCCATGAAGTGGGGTTCCACCAAGCCGGTCACAATCTTCAAATCCGCCTCGACAAAGCGGCGGTCGAGGGCGATGGGAATCCCGGTGGAAGTCTTTCCCAGCTCAACGTGGGCCTGTTTCTCCCGGGCAAAATGGTTCTCCACGCGCATGGAGTTATAGATCTCATCCGAACCAACGATCTCCTTCAGTTCCTCCCCTTCGTTGGGCCGGTGCAAACCAGTGGCGACGAGAATCAGGATATTTTCCTTGGAAATGCCAGCGGCGCCAAGGGCATCCAGGAGGGGCGGCAGGAGAGTTCCGTTGGGAACCGGCCTGGTCACATCGCAGATCAGAATGCAGACATTTTTTTTGCCCCGGCCCAGCTTGGCCAGGGGATCACTCTGGACCGGTGCGGCGATGGCTTTCTTTACCGCTGCCAACGGGTCCGCCAGGGGGGTCATGGGATGCTTGCGGATCACGGTGGCGCGGGCCTCAGGAGGCAGATCGACTGTGATACCGTTCCGTCCATAGAGAAGGTCAACTTTCATACCCGGTTTCCTCTCAAGCTAATGCCCTGCGGGCGAATCTTGGTGCTGATTCAAAACAGGCGCGATTTTGACCGCAGACCCCTGATCACGTCACAATATCCAAATTTCTAAAATCATAATCATAATGCGTAACCCCAAAAAGCTATCCGTGATCAGGCCTGGCAGCGACAGCCGGCAAGGTGTAATATAACCTTTGAGTTTGCTAAGGTAAAGGGTTTGGCAGATGGTAATACCATTTTACTCGCTGGCCGGACCTTCCGGGTATTTCCCCATTGGTTAGTCGCTTACTTACAAAAAAACCTGAAAAGGACTTTTTCCCATCCGGATTTTTGCCGCCCCGGCCGCGCCCCCTCAGGAAACCCGGTGATTCCGGACAAAATCCAGGACAAAGCCGATGTGCCTTTTCATGGCCAGGAAGGCGGCTTCCGGGTCATGGTCTTTGATGGCCTCATAAACCTCCCGGTGCTGCCGGGAGATGATGGGGAGGCTCTCGGGTTCCTCCCAGAGGGCCTGCAGGTTCTCCTTGATGCCGTGATGCAAGAGGTCGTAAAAATTCTTCATGATATAGACCTGGACCGGGTTCCTGGTGGCATAGGCCAGGGCCATGTGAAAGGAGACGTCGTCGTCGATCCCCAGGCGGCCGGCGGCGTTCTCCGCCTGCATGGCCGCCAGGTGCTTCTCCATCACCTGCCGGTCCTCGGCGGAGGCGCGCTGGGCAGCCAGTGCCGCCGCCTGGCACTCCAGGCCCATGCGCACTTCCAGCATTTCCTCCAGGGTGGCTTCATGGCCCCCCATCACCGCGGCCAGGGGGTTGTGCTCCCTCTGGGCGTTGAGGGAGCGCACAAAGGTGCCCGCCCCTTGCTGGTGGTCCAGCAACCCCATGGTCACCAGCCTTCTGATGGCCTCCCGCACCGTGGGCCGGCTCACGCCCAGGGCCTGGGCCAGCTCCCGCTCCGGCATGAGTTGGTCCCCCGGCTTGAGCTGCCCCCGGAAGACCAGGTCCCGGATCTGCTCAAAGGCCTGGTCCGAGACCCGTCTGGCCTTAATGGGCTTGAGTAGGATGTTCATGGCCCCCCCTGTTCATTTTACCCCCAAAAATTTTTCCTTGACAATTTTTTAGCGGTTTTTTAATATCATGTCAAGTGGTATTACCAATTCATTCCCAGGGAAAAATCTGCCACTTTTCCGCCATTGGTTTGCTAGCTCGCCCAGGGGCGCTGCTTTTTCAGACCATACCTGATCTTTGGGAGCCAATCATGGCCGCACAGAAGCTGGTCGCCACCCTAAAGGAAAAAGCCGAAGCGGTCCAGGTGGTGGTCACCCCGGTGCCCAGCCTCCGGGCTGCCTTTGCCTACGCCGTCAAGGTCACCCGGGAGCAAGGCGGCGCCTCCATTGCCGCTCCCGGCTGGGACGCCGAGAGCCTGGCGGCCCTGAAGGCCGACTGCCAAGAGGCCGGCTTGGAGTTGCTGGAGGAGAATCTGCGGGAGCGGGCCGCCGCCATCCATACCGGTCTCACCCGGGCTGATTGGGGCATCGCCGACACCGGCACTTTGGTGCTGGACTCCAGTTCCGAGGACCTCCGCCTGGCCACCATGCTCTCCGAAACCCACATTGCGGTCCTGCCCCTCTCCCGTCTGCGGGCCACCGCCACTGACCTGGAACCGGAGATGAACCGCCTCATGCAGTCCCCTCCCAATTATCTGGCCTTCATTACCGGCGCTTCCCGCACCGCCGACATCGAGCGGGTGCTGACCCTGGGGGTCCACGGCCCCCTGGAACTCCACCTCTTGCTGCTCAAGGATTAATAGGCATGATCGATACCGCCCAAGACCTGGAGGAATACCGGAAACGCTTGCGGCAGGCCCTGGATAACCAGTTCCTGCGCGCCGCCCAGGGTGCCTTCTTCGCCGCCTACCCCGAAGGCCGGGCCCGGGCCCTGAGCGGGGTCGATTTTGAGGCCCTGCGGGAGGAGATCGCCCGGGGCAAAGACCAGGCCCTGCCCCACCTGGAAGAGCTTTATGAGGCCTTCAAGGCCAGGGCCGAGGCCGCCGGGATCAAAGTGCACCTGGCCGGGACCGCCCGGGAGGCCAACGAGATCATTTGCGGCATCGCCAAAGACCGCGGGGTGCAGAAGATCGTCAAATCGAAGTCCATGACCGCGGAGGAGACCTTCCTCAACGACCACCTGGAACAGGAAGGCCTGACCGTGGTGGAAACCGACCTGGGCGAATGGATCATCCAGCTCAGGCACGAAGGTCCCTCCCACATGGTCTTGCCTGCCATCCATCTCTCCCGCGGGCAGGTGGCGGAGTTATTCTCCCGGGTCACCGGGGAGTCCCTCGACCCGGACGACATCGGTAAGATGGTGAAGGTGGCCCGGCGAGAACTTCGCAAGGAGTTCCTGTCCGCCGGGATGGGCATCAGCGGCGCCAACTTCGCCATTGCCGAAAGCGGCACCCTGGGAATTATGACCAATGAGGGCAACGGCCGCCTCACCACCACCCTGCCACCCATCCACGTAGCCCTGGTGGGCCTGGATAAGCTGGTGCCGGACCTGGCCAGTGCGCTCCGCATCTTGAAGGTGGTCCCCAAGAACGCCACCGGCCAGGTGATCACCTCCTATGTCTCCTGGATCACCGGGGCCACCGAGTGCCGCCCCGGCCCGGAGGGCCGCAAAGAGATGCACGTGGTCTTCCTGGACAACGGCCGCCTGGCCCTGGCCCGGGATCCGGTCTTTTCCGAGGTCCTGCGCTGCGTCCGCTGCGGCGCCTGCGCCAATGTCTGTCCAGTCTATTCGCTGGTGGGCGGCCACAATTACGGCCATGTCTACATCGGCGCCATCGGTTTAATTCTCACCTATTTTTACCACGGACGCCAAAACGACCGGGCTATCGTCCAGAACTGCCTCAACTGCCTGGCCTGCAAAGCGGTCTGTCCCGTGGGCATCAATCTGCCCCTGATCATCAAGGAAGTTCATGGGGAAATCCTGGCCGAAGAGCCAGAGAGGCCGCTGAAGAACCGGCTGCTGCGGAGGGTCCTGAAGAACCGCCGCCTCTTTCATTTCCTCCTGCGCCGGGCCTCCCTGGCGCAGCGGCCTTTTGCCCGGAAAGGATTTATCCGCCATCTCCCCTTTTTCTTCGGCAAAGAACACGAGTTCCGGAGCCTGCCCACGGTGGTCGCCACCCCCTTGCGGGACCGCTGGCCGCAACTGGCCGGCAAAGAGGCGGCCCAACCCCGGTCCCGGGTCGCCTTGTTCGGCGGGTGTCTGGTCGATTTTGTCTATCCGGAACAGGGCGAGGCCCTGGTCAAACTGTTGAGAGACCGCCAGGTCCGGGTAGACTACCCCCAGGACCAGACCTGCTGCGGCCTGCCGGCCAAATGCATGGGTGAGCTGGATCTGGCCCGGGAGGTGGCCATCCAGAATCTGCGGGCCCTGGACCCGGCGGATTACGATCAGATCCTGGTCCTTTGCGCCTCCTGCGGCTCGCATATCAAGAACACCTATCCCCTCCTCCTGGCCCGGGAACCGGGAGTGGGGGTCAAGGCGCGCCAATTGGCGGCAAAGTTGATGGACTTCAGCTCCTACCTGACCGAAGTCCTCAAGGTAAGCCCGGACGAGTTCCTGGCTTCGAACCGGAAGGTGGCCTACCACGCCCCCTGCCACCTGTGCCGGGGTCTCAAGGTAACCCGGCCTCCCCGGGAACTATTGAAGATCTCGGGTTACGAGTACTTGCCCGCCCAGAATGAAGAGGTCTGCTGCGGCATGGGCGGCACCTTTTCGGTGGATTTCCCGGAAATTTCCGGGGAGCTGCTGAAAAATAAGCTGGATGCAGTGGCCGCCACCGGCGCCGACCTCCTGGTGAGCGACTGCCCCGGCTGCGTCCTGCAGCTCCGCGGCGGACTAGAGAAGCGGGGCGGTAAGATCAAGGTCCAGCACATCGCCGAGGCGGTGGCCGAGGCTGCCAAAAGGAGGTGATTAACCGCTGCAGTTCCAAACATTTTTCGCTTTTGGAAGGATTTTTTTTGCAAATCCTTTTTTTTGCAAATCCATTGAGAGCACTTATTTTTTTTAAAGGAGGGTGCATTGATGTTCCATCAAATCCTCGCCCCCACAGGGAGCTTGTGGTCTACAATCCTGCTGGCCCTGATACCTATTGCCAGCTTGCTATGCATGCTGGCTGTGCTGCGCATGACCGCCTGGCTGGCCACCATCA
>JBAUPV010000019.1:0-119000 GCA_049580385.1 Desulfobaccales bacterium
TGCAGAATTTATCCAGGGAGAGGACCGCGGGGGCATCCAGGGGTAAGGATTCGATGTAGTCGATGGGCAGGCTGGTACGGTCGGGGTAAGGGAACAGGTTCAGGTCCCGCAAGAGTGGACGTGGGACATTGCTAACAATCTCTCCGGCATCACGCCAGACAAGACCGGCCACGGCGCCTGGGTCGTCGAAATTGTCCAGATAGTCCGGCAGGAGTTCTTCGCCCTCTCCCACCGCCACGCAGTCCAGGTCAGGACAGTCCTTGAGGATGCGGTCGGCATTCATGGTGGCGAAGGCGCCGCCGGCGATGAGGGGGATTTTCGGAGCAGCGGATTTAAGCCGTCTGGCCAGGTTTTTGAGCGCCGGGTAGGTGGTGGTCGAGAGGCAGGAGAGGGCAACGACGTCGGGACGCCCCTCCGCTACAGCCTGGATGAGGTGCTCCGCCTGCATCTGCGGGTGACAGGTGTCGAATAGCCGGACCTGGTGTCCATGTTGGCGCAGCACCGGAGCCAGGGTCTGGATTCCCAGGGGGGGGAAGGCCATCACTCTGATGCGGCCATCGTCAGACCGGGATCTGTTCAGCTCCTCGGGGAGTAGTTGACAAAAATTTTCATCCCGGACGTACACCATAAAGACGTGCATCAACCCGTCCTTCGTTACGGATTTGCCAATTACACCTAGCGGGCGGCAGAAGGGATTTGCGTACTTAAATGAAAGGCGCTTCGTTGGCCGCTTCAACCCCTGGTCTTAGCGGTAACGACCGCCACCGCCAAATCCGCCTTTTTGTTGCGGCTTGGCTTCGTTGACTGTCAGAGGGCGCCCGTCTAAATCCCGGCCGTCGAGCATGGAAATGGCCTTCTCGCCTTCCAGCTTGGTTTCCATCTCCACAAAGCCGAAGCCTCGGGGCTGACCTGTTTGGCGGTCGGTGATGATCTTGGCCGAGGTCACTTCGCCGGCCTCGGAAAAAAGAGTCTGCAGTTGCGTTTCGGTCGTTTCGTGGGACAGATTGCCCACGTACAATTTTGTACTCATATCTTCTCCTTGTGGGTCTTGTCGGTATGGACTTACCGGAGTCTTATGCCGGCAGGGCTTTCCAATTTGTTGAGGCAAAAAATGCCGGAACTCCATGATCCAGAGACCACTGGAGTTCCGGTCATCAGGCGTTTCTGCCTAAAGCTTTACCACGTTTTGGGCTTGAGGCCCCTTGGGACCCTGTGTTACTTCAAATTCCACCGCTTGTTCTTCCGCCAGGGAGTGAAAGCCTTCGCCCTGGATGGCGCTGTGATGCACGAAGACATCGGGACCGTCTTCCCGGCAGATGAAGCCAAAACCCTTGGAGTCGTTAAACCATTTTACTGTACCAGTTTCCTTCATTGTGAAACCTCTTTCTGTGATACTGCAAAGATATCCCGCCAAAAAAGCAGGGCGCACAGCAGTCAGGCAAAAAAAATCGGCCGGGAAGACTTAGCACTCCCGTCCGATCATTGTCCAGGACTCGTGGCCCGGCTCTCAGTCTGACATGCTAAACTTTTTGTATTTTATAAGAAAATTTGTCAATGTCAAGCTAATTAAAATAAAAATTGGACCTCTCATACATTATGAAGATTCTAAGTTAGAATTAGCAAATGGAAATAAGGGAATGATAGCAGTAGATATCCTTGCTTTTGTGGATATAATAGCCAAGATCGTGAAATTTGTATTTTACAAATAGCTAAATTTATTTGCGCTTGAAAAGATATAGCAATTATGCGGTACCTGAAATACCTTCTCTAATGACAAAATAATATATTTGTGTTAAATTTAATTGCGGAGCAGAATAGGGGAAATGGATTTTGCCCAGTCGCTAAAGTTGTGACTCCAAGCGTCAGCGGCGACTGCCGCTAAAGTCACAGTCCTTCTGATGGCAGTGGCGAAGCAGTAAAAACTGCCTCCTTTCTCCCAGGACAGACATCCGCCATAGCCTTAGGGAGGCTGTTCCGCCTTGCACCACAAATCAAGAGTCTTTCGTCAGATTTCGGTTTAGTCTGCCGAGTATCCCAGATAAAGAGGAGACCTCGAGAATGGCGGTGAGCAGCAAGAGCATTCGTGAGCCCTTGCTCCGCCTGAGGTCCCGCCTCCTGGAAGGCGGGTTGGGGCGAAGGTATGCCGGTGACGAGCCCCCACTGCGATCGGAGTTGTTCAGCGCCGATCAGATGGAGCAGCATGGCAAAACCCTGGCGGGCTCGCACCGGTTGGGTCCGGGACGTCCTCAGGGACGGCTGCTGAAGCGGCTGGCTGAGAATAAAGTCCTCCTCATTGGAGTCCGCAACCTGCTGACTGAGGCGGTCAAGGCAAACCGTGGGATTACCCCAGCCGGTGAATGGCTACTCGACAACTTTTATCTGATCGAAGAGCAGATTCGCACCGCCAAAAGGCATTTGCCCAAGGGTTACAGCCGGGAACTACCGCGCTTGCTGACCGGACCATCGGCTGGGCTCCCGCGGGTGTATGACCTGGCGCTGGAGACGATCTCCCACGCTGATGGCCGGGTGGATCCGGAAGCTCTCAGCAGTTTCATAGCTGCTTACCAGACCGTCACCCCCCTGAAGTTGGGTGAATTGTGGGCCATCCCCATTATGCTGCGCATTGCCCTGATCGAGAATCTTCGACGCGTTGCCGCCCGGATCGCCACCGACAGGATCGACCGAAACCTTGCCGACTATTGGGCGGACCAGATGACTGAGATCGCCGAGCAAGATCCGAAGAGCTTGATTCTGGTGATCGCAGATATGGCGCGGTCGAAACCACCGATGGTGAGCTCGTTTGTGGCAGAACTGACGCGCCGGTTGCAGGGGCAGGGGCCCGACCTGGCATTGCCGCTCACCTGGATCGAGCAGCGACTTGCCGAAGGTGGATGGACGATCAAAGAGTTGGTGCAGTCGGAAAACCAACAACAGGCCGCCGATCAGGTCTCCATGAGCAACAGCATCGGCAGCCTCCGTTTCCTGGGGGCGATGGATTGGCGCGTTTTCGTCGAGACGCTGAGCGTGGTCGAGCAGACCTTGCGTCAGGATCCCGGTGGCGTTTACTGCAAGATGGATTTCCCCACCCGTGACCGCTACCGCCATGTAGTCGAGGAGATCGCCAAAAGCGGCCGGCACTCCGAAGGCCGGGTGGCGCGTCAAGCGATCCAATTGGCACGCGAGGGCGCGGCTAGGAAAGGCGGCGGCGACCGCACCGCACATGTCGGCTTTTACCTGATTGATAAGGGATTGGCGCAACTCGAGGGGAGAGTGGCACTGCGCCGCTCCCCTTTGGAGGCGCTCCGCAGAGTGAGCCGCCGCTTTCCTTTGCTGCTGTATGTCGGCACTATCATGTTGGTTACGGTAATTACTACCGGTAGCTTCTTGGCGAAGGCGCAGGCCGATGGGCTATCCGGTTGGATATTCTGGCTGATCGGTATCCTCTCGCTCTTGGGCGCCAGTCATCTGGCGATAGCCCTGATAAACTGGCTGGCGACGTTGCTGGTGACTCCGCAACCGCTGCCGCGCCTGGACTTCTCCGAAGGAATTCCCCTGGAAGCGAGCACCCTCGTGGTGGTCCCGACTATGCTCACGAGCCCTCAGAACATCGCGGCTCTGATCGAGGCCCTGGAAGTCCGGTTCCTGGCAAACCGGGACGCGAACCTGCACTTCGGCCTGCTCACCGATTTTCGGGATGCCCACGCAGAGACGCTGTTGGAGGACGAGCCGCTGGTGAGGCTGGCCCGGCAGGGCATCGAAGAGTTGAATGCAAAGTACAGGAGCAGCAAAGGCGATATTTTCTTCCTATTTCATCGCCCGCGCCGATGGAATCCCATCGAGGGGATTTGGATGGGTTACGAACGCAAGCGAGGCAAGCTCGCGGAACTGAATTCCTTTTTGCGCGGCGGCTCCAGGGATTGCTTCTCAGTCGTCGTCGGTGCGATGGCAGACTTATCGGGCGTGCAGTATGTGATCACTCTGGACACCGATACGCAACTGCCCCGCGACTCGGCGTGGCGGTTGGTGGCGGCCATGGCGCACCCCTTGAACCGAGCGCGGTTCGACGAGGACCAGCAGTGTGTCTGTGAGGGGTACGGCATCCTGCAGCCACGCGTGGCTGTGAGCCTCCCCGGCACGAACCGGTCGCGGTATGCGCGACTCTGGGGGAGTGATCCGGGCATCGATCCGTATACGCACGCCGTCTCCGATGTTTACCAGGATCTGTTCCATGAAGGCTCGTTCATCGGCAAGGGAATCTATGAGATCGATACGTTCGAGCGAGCGCTCAAGGGGCGCTTCCCCGAAAACCGGATTCTCAGCCACGACCTTCTGGAAGGGTGCTACGCCCGGGCAGGGCTGTTGAGTGATGTCCAATTATACGAAGAATACCCCTCTCGTTATAGCGCCGACGTAAGCCGCCGCTACCGCTGGATTCGCGGGGACTGGCTCATCACCCGGTGGCTGCTGCCAGGTGTTCCCGGCCCTGGCCCACACCTTCAAAAGAATCCGCTCTCGGCGCTATCCCGATGGAAGATCTTCGACAACTTGCGCCGTAGTCTCGTGTCCGCGGCCTTGACGCTCCTGTTGCTCCTGGGCTGGACGGTCTTGTCGTCAGCCTGGTTTTGGACTTTGTCGGTGATCGGCATTATCCTTATTCCTCCTTTGTTTGCCTCTCTGCTGGAAATGTTCCAGAAGCCGGGCGATGTACTTCTGGGCCAGCACCTCACTACCCTATGGCACTCGGCTGGTAGACACTTCACTCAGGCTGCCTTTACGCTCGTGTGTCTCCCCTATGAGGCCTTTTTCAGCCTGGATGCAATCATCCGCACGGGCGTTCGGATACTGATTACCCACAAGCGACTTCTCGAATGGAATCCGTCGGGCGATCGGGAGCACCCTGGCCGCTCGGACCTCGTCGCCTCCTTTCAGGCGATGTGGATCGCCCCCCTTATCGCTTTAACCGCGTCGACCTACCTGGCGTTTTCGAAGCCAGCCGTGTTATCGGTGGCTGGCCCCATACTGGGCCTCTGGTTTGCTTCCCCGGCTATCGCCTGGTGGATCAGTCGACCGCTCACCCGCCGTGCCGCAAGATTGACGGTCGACCAGACCCGCTTCCTCCAGAAGATTTCCCGAAAGACCTGGGCGTTCTTTGAGACCTTCGTCGGCTCGGAAGATCATTGGCTACCGCCGGATAACTATCAAGAGCATCCCCTGGGCCGGGTCACCCATCGCACCTCACCGACCAACATGGGCTTCGCGCTCCTGGCGAATTTAGCCGCCTACGACTTCGGCTACATTTCAGCCGGACGACTCATCGAACGCACGACGAATGCATTCCACACGATGGCAGCTTTGGAGCGACACCGAGGCCACTTCTACAACTGGTATGACACACAGTCTCTGCAGCCATTGTTGCCCATCTACATTTCGACAGTGGACAGTGGAAACCTGGCGGGCCATTTACTCACCTTGCGGGCCGGTTTGCTCGCACTTCCCGATCACCAGATCCTGGAGGCGCGCTGGTTTGATGGATTGAGTCACACGCTAAGGATTATCGTGGACACGGCGGGAGGAGCCGCTCCGGCCCCGCTGGCGCAACTTCAGAAGGATCTGGCGTCTGCATGTGATTCCCGGCCAACCACTCTGGCGGGGGCGCGGCTGTGCCTCGACCGGCTGGCGACGTCTGCCGAGGATATGGTCCGCAGCCTCGACGCCGATCCCGAGGGCCAATTGCGCTGGTGGGCGCATAGCCTATTGCGGCAGTGCCGGGATGCCCTCGATGAGTTGACGTTTCTCGCCCCGTGGACCTTATTGCCGGCTTCGGTCGGTAATCTTAGCGAGTTCCAGGGTATCGGCGAGATTCCGACGCTGCGCCAATTAGCCAGCCTTGAGGTGGATCTACTGCCGGCCATCGAGCCTAGACTCGCTTTGGCGGTAACGCCCGAGGAGCGCGCCTGGTTGGATAATCTGCGGCGGCTGATCAAGACGGCCAGCCGGCGGGCTGGAGCCAGGATTGCGGCTATCGAACGGCTGACCCTGCAATCAAGCGAACTCGCCCGGATGGAGTATGATTTCCTGTTCGACAAGACGCGTCATTTATTGGCCATCGGCTACAACGTGGGCGAGCGTCGGCTGGACTCGAGTTATTACGATCTGCTGGCTTCGGAAGCGAGATTTCCCACTTTCGTGGCGATTGCCCAAGGAGAGTTGCCGCAGGAGAGCTGGTTTGCTCTGGGACGTCTTCTCACTAACGCCGGGGGAGAATCACTTCTCCTTTCGTGGAGCGGGTCGATGTTCGAGTACCTCATGCCGCTTCTGGTAATGCCGACCTACGAAAACACGTTGCTCGACCAGAGTTGTAAGGTGGCGGTGGCGAGGCAGATCGAGTATGGCAAAAAGCGCGGCGTGCCGTGGGGCATTTCAGAATCGGGTTACAATGCCATTGATATTCATCTCGACTACCAGTACCGCGCCTTTGGCGTGCCCGGCTTGGGACTCAAGCGCGGATTAGCCGAGGACCTGGTCATTGCCCCGTATGCCTCAGCGTTGGCGCTGATGGTGGCACCCGAGGAGGCCTGCGTGAATCTCGAGCAACTCACTGCTGCAGGGTTTGAGGGAAAATTTGGCTTCTATGAAGCCATCGACTACACGCCTTCTCGCCTGCCGCCCAGCCAATCGAGCGCCGTGGTTCGGTCCTTCATGACCCATCACCAGGGCATGAGCTTCCTCTCCCTGGCCTATCTGCTCCTGGACCGGCCGATGCAGAAGCGATTCGAGTCGGACCCGTTGTTCCAGGCGACCATGTTGTTGCTCCAGGAGCGCATCCCCAAAGCCACGGAGTTATATGTGCCCGTCGACGCAATCACCGGTTCACCACGGACCTCCAGTGTTCCGGAGAGACCAGTGCGGGTTTTCAATAGCCCCGATACGCCGATACCAGAAGTGCAGTTGTTGTCGAATGGCAGATATCATGTGATGATCACCAACGCGGGTGGTGGTTACAGTCGCTGGAAGGATATCGCCATCACCCGCTGGCGCGAGGACAGTACTTGCGACAACTGGGGCACGTTCTGTTACCTCCGCGACGTGACGAGCGGGGAGTTCTGGTCCACTGCCTATCAGCCAACCCTCAAGCGATCTGGGAATTTTCAGGCGATTTTCTCGGAGGGGCAAGCTGAGTTACGCTGCCGCCAACACGACTTCGATGCACATACGGAGATCGTGGTTTCGTCCGAAGACGATATCGAGTTGCGCCGTATCACCATTACCAATCGCGCTCGGACACGCAGAGAAATTGACGTAACGAGTTACGCGGAAGTAGTCCTGGCACCGCCTGCCGCGGATGAACTGCATACGGCGTTCAGCAATCTCTTTGTGCAGTCCGAGATTATTCGCCAGCGTCAGGCGATCCTCTGCACTCGCCGGCCCCGCTCCCTTGATGAGCAGGCGCTATGGATGTTTCACCTGATGGCGGTGCACGGGGCGGAGATTGGAGAGATTTCCTACGAGACGGACCGCATGCAGTTCATCGGCCGCGGCAGGACCGCCGCCAATCCCCAGGCGATGTACGGTCCAGCGGCGCTCTCGGGCCGCGAGGGCTCAGTGCTGGACCCGATTGTCGCCATCCGGTATCGGCTAGCACTCGATCCGGGAGAAGCGGCAATGGTCAATGTGGTCTTCGGCATCGGTGAAACTCGCGAGGCGTGCCTGGGCCTGGTGGAGAAATACCAGGATCGGCGTCTGGCGGATCGCGTCTTTGATCTGGCCCGGACGCATAACCAGGTGGCCCTGCGGCAGATCAACGCCTCAGAAGCCGAAGCGCAGCTCTACTGTCGCCTGGCGAGCTCGGTAATCTACGCCAATGCTTCCCTGCGAACCGACCCGGGAGTCCTCATCAAGAATAGCCGCGGGCAATCCGGTCTTTGGGGCTACTCCATTTCCGGCGATTTGCCCATTGTGCTGCTGCAGATTGAAGATCCGGCCAATATCGATCTGGTACGCCAACTCATCCAGGCCCATGCGTACTGGCGTTTAAAAGGATTGCCGGTGGATCTGATGATCTGGAATGAAGATCACGCCGGTTACCGGCAACTTCTGCACGATCAGATCATGGGGCTTATTGCCGCAGGGGTCGAAGCCAACGAGATAGATCGGCCTGGCGGCATTTTCGTAAGACCTGCGGACCAGATATCGGAGGAGGACCGCATTCTTTTCCAAACGGTTGCTCGCGCCATCATCAACGATAGCCGGGGGGCGCTGGAGGACCAGCTCAACCGTCGAGTACAGGTGGAAGTGACAGTACCGGCGCTGACGCCGACCCGAACCTACCGCGCCGACCCGCCGGTGACGGCAGAGTTGTCCCGCGGCGATCTGATGTTCTTCAACGGGCTGGGCGGATTCACCCCGGACGGACGCGAATATGTCATTACCACCACGGACCGGCAGGTGACTCCGGCTCCCTGGGTAAATGTGCTGGCTAACCCGCACTTTGGAACCGCCATCTCAGAAAGCGGCCTGGCCTATACCTGGAGCGAGAATGCCCACGAGTTCCGCCTCACACCCTGGGGGAATGATCCCGTGAGCGATTCGAGCGGAGAAGCCTTTTACCTCCGTGACGAAGAGACTGGCCACTTCTGGTCCCCCATGCCGCTGCCCAGCCGGAGCGCGGGGTCTTACGTCAGCCGCCACGGATTCGGCTACAGCGTTTTCGAGCACACCGAGGACGGCATTCGCTCAGAGGTGTGGGTGTATGTGGCCTTGGATGCATCGATCAAGTTCACGGTGCTCAAAGTGCGGAACGGGTCAGGCCGGTCGCGCCGGCTCACCGCCACGGGCTACTTGGAATGGGTTATGGGAGATCTGCGGTCGAAATCCGCCATGCACGTGATCACTGAAGTTGACCCGCATACCGGGGCGCTCTTGGCGCGCAACCCCTATAACACGGAGTTCAGCGATCGAGTCGCCTTCTTCCAGGTTGACGCTGCGACTCGGACCTTAAGCGGCGACCGGACTGAATTTCTGGGACGTAACGGCACGCTGCGCAGTCCTGCCGCGATGTCCCGGTTGCGGCTTTCTGGAAAGGTGGGGGCAGGTTTGGATCCCTGTGGAGCGCTTCAGGCCCCTTTCGAGTTGGCCCACGGGCAGGAGCGTGAGGTCATTTTCACGGTCGGCGTAGGGCGAGATGCCGATGACGCCAGGGACCTCTCTCAGCGCTTTCGAGGCTCAACGGCGGCGCGCCGCGCCCTCGACGCGGTGTGGCAGTACTGGAATCATACTCTCGGGGCCGTGCAAGTGGAAACACCCGACCCTTCCCTCAACGTGCTTACGAACGGCTGGCTATTATACCAGACCATGGCGTGCCGCCTTTGGGCGCGCAGCGGCTACTACCAGTCGGCGGGCGCCTTCGGTTTCCGCGATCAGTTGCAGGACGTGATGGCATTGATCTACGCCGAGCCCCACCTGGTGCGCGAACACCTGCTCCTTTGCGCCTCCCGCCAGTTTCCGGAAGGAGATGTCCAGCATTGGTGGCACCCTCCCCTGGGCCGAGGCGTACGTACCCATTGCTCCGATGATTACCTCTGGCTGCCGCTGGCGACGTGCCGCTATGTCCTGAACACCGGGGACACCGGCGTGTTGGACGAGCCTATCCACTTCGTCCAGGGCCGCCCGGTAAACGCGGAGGAGGACTCGTATTACGATCAGCCTAACCAATCTCAAGAAACGGGCAGTTTATATGACCACTGTGCGCGAGCCATCCTTTGGGGCCTCAGATTTGGTGCGCACGGCTTGCCGTTCATGGGCTCCGGCGACTGGAATGACGGCATGAACCTGGTGGGCGCACACGGCAAAGGGGAAAGCGTCTGGTTGGGCTTTTTCCTTTATGAAGTGCTCACGCGGTTCGGGGAGGTGGCGCGTACGCATGGTGATGTGTCCTTCGCCGAGCGTTGCGCCAGGGAGGCGGCCAGGTTACGCCGCAATATCAAGAAGCATGGCTGGGACGGCGAGTGGTATCGCCGCGCCTACTTCGACGACGGTTCACTGCTGGGGTCGGCGCGCAACCCCGAGTGCCAGATCGATTCGATTTCGCAGAGCTGGTCAGTTCTATCCGGTGCGGGGGATGCGGCGCGGGCGCGCCTGGCCATGGAAGCAGTGGATCAGCGCCTCGTTCGCCGGGAGCAGGCGCTCATCCAGCTCCTGGATCCGCCATTTGACAAGTCGGATTTGAATCCCGGCTACATCAAAGGCTACGTCCCCGGGGTGCGAGAGAACGGCGGACAATACACCCACGCGGCGATCTGGGTGGCGATGGCCTTCGCGGCCTTGGGCGACAGGAGGCGCGCCTGGGAACTGCTGGCAATGATCAATCCGGTGAACCATGCCAGCTCTCCTGAGGAGATCGCCATCTACAAAGTAGAACCCTACGTCGTGACGGCCGACGTCTATGCGCTCTCTCCTCATACTGGCCGCGGTGGCTGGACGTGGTACACGGGGGCAGCGGGCTGGATGTACCGGCTTATCGTGGAATCACTTCTGGGGCTGAGGCTGGAGGTGGACAAGCTGCGGTTCACACCTTGTCTCCCGTCGGATTGGCCATGCTTCACAATGCACTACCGGTATCGGGAGACGGTCTACCACATCGCCGTCGAGCGGGCGCCGGCTGAGGATGGCGAGACGCGTGTGACCCTTGATGGCGTCGACCAACACGATAACACTATTCCCCTGGTTGACGACCATCAGGAACACTATGCCGAGGTGTGGTTTTTACCTTGAGTGAAAAATGAGGAGGTGCTCTATGCGCAAGCGCATTATCGGTCATGGCCCTCGTGAGGTCACAGCCGCCGAGCCGGGCTGGCTAGACCTGGAACGCCTGGCACAGGTCGAAATAACCTCCGAAGATGCCGGCTACCCGATTGAATCAGCATTGATTCCGGGTACGGGCTCGGGTTGGCGGGCCGCGCAGCCTGGAGAACAGACGATCCGCCTCCTGTTTAATGAGCCGCTGAGACTCAAACTGATCCACCTGGCGTTCCATGAAGATGAGCAGGAGCGCACCCAGGAATTCGTTTTAGGGTGGTCACCGGACGGCGGTCAGTCGTACCTGGAGATTCTGCGCCAGCAGTACAACTTTAGTCCGCCGGACGCAGGGCGCGAGGTCGAAGACTACAACCTCGATCTCGACGGGGTAACGGCGCTTGAATTAAAAATTGTTCCGGACATCAGCGGTGGTGGCGCCCGGGCATCGCTGGCGCAACTGCGCCTTGCCTAGTTATCAGACTGACTTAGACTACTGGTGCAAGGGGAACAGCCTAACAGATCGCGGCATCCTAAGGCGCCGGATCAAAGGAGAGTGAAATGAACGAACAGGAAGCCAAAAAGGAAATATCACAAGCAAAAGAGGAACTTCTGAAAGCGAAAGCCAAGCTAATAGAATTAAACGCTAAATTAATGGAACTCTCGGAGGTGATGGAAAAAATAGAAGCCGCGCAAGGCCGTCTGCAGAAAGTAGAAGAGAAACTGTTTCTCGAAAGTTTTAGCAAAAAATCGTCTTTCGACCGCCTCGGTAGTGAAAAAGATTAGCATGGCTTGAAAAACCAGCGTAACCCTGGCCCATGCATTCACTATAATTTATCCTGGATAGCGCCAGAGGAAGAGGGTTTCAATGGTGCTTCCGTTAACCTCCGTCGAGCCGGTTGACTCCAACACCTATTTTTTGGGGATACTTCTGGAAAAAGCTATTTCAAGGGATAAGCGAAGATAGTGAATAACTTGCCAGGATCGGGAACTATCAGTGGGACGAAAAAAATTGCGGATATGATCTGGATAAGGGAAGTTTTCAGGGTCTTGATAAGTTCCTAGTCATAGCAGTGATCTTGCAATCGGATAAAAAGCTTTGGCGCTGAGTCAATCTATCGGTGAGTGAGGCTTCTCTGTGGGCGCCCGCGCGGGGGCTTAGGGCTCAGGTACATTGCAAACCTGGAGGAGGAAGGTTGGGCAATTTAGTCGAAAAATGCGTAGTTTTACTGGGCCTCAGTAAAGATCGTAGGTCTGGGAATGCGGCCTGAGATGGTTGGAGGTTTAGGGTGCCTTAAAAATCAAATCGCACCCCCAGGTTGACCATGTGGGAGACGAAACTGCGGCCAATTTCGGCGTTATAGCGGGCCGAGAGGGCCATGCCGTTAGTCAATTGGGTCGTGACTCCGGCCCCCACCAGCAAGTCGTCGGTGTCGCCATTGAAGCCGTAGGTGGCGAAGGATCCCCCCAATGCCATGAGGCTGGCGTTGATCACCCGGTTATCCAGGGCAAAATCGTGGGCCCAGCCTGCCTGGACTTCGGGGGTGATCTTGATTCCGTTGGAGGCGGTAAAGGTCCGGGCCAGGCGCGCCCCCAGAGTGCTGCGCAAGGTCTGAGCCTCGTTGGCCTGGACGCTGAGGTTCAGGCTGTCGGCCCCACTTTCAGTGAAAGGATCCTGATTGAGGTAGAAATAAGCCAGCCCGGCCATGGGGGTCAGGCACCAGTTCCAGAGGGAGAAGTTGACGCCGCTGCGCCATTGGAACGCGAGGTCATGCCCTGTCTGGCTGCTGGTGGCCTGGCGGTCGACCATGGGCATCAACGAGCTGTCGCTCACGATCAAGATATTGCGGGTGGCCCCGGCCCAGTTGACCCCGCCGGAGAAGACGCCGTCCACGAACCAGCGAGGGGTGAAATAACTGCCGTAGAGGCCGAACTTGGCATAGCTGATATTGCCGTTGCCACCGCTCTGATCCCAATTAAAGGAGGTCCCCAGGTAGGCGGCCCCGAATCCCAGGATGACGTCCCGGCGGGGTTGCCAATCCACCCCGCCCACCACGCCGCCAGTACTATAAGAAAAGCCAGTGAGGTCGCTGGAACCGCCCTGGTTGCCGAACTCTCCTACTCCCCGGGCCCAGACCCCGATCCCCTGCTGCGAGACCGAGGACTGCGACATGGCGGGAGAAATTAGCAGAGACTCGCCGAAGCTGCTGACAGAGACCAGCTGGGCCAACTGTCCGAAAGCTTCAGGCCAGGCGGCCCCCGATTTAGCATTGATAACGCCCAAGCCCAAACGCAGGGCTTGGTCGCGCTGCATCAGAGCGTCACCGAACAACAGATCGGCCCGCAACCCCAGAATGGGAAGGGCATCGTAGCGCTCGGGGCTTATCTGCTGCATAGCGGCCCTGAGAGGCCCCGGCCCGTAGCCGACATAGTTCAGGTAATCCAGCAGGGTATAGACGTTTGCAATATCGCTGTACGGCGGGGGGTTGAATTGATCCAGATACGTCGCCACCCGTCCGGCGTTGCCGCCGCCGACGGTGGGCTGATACAAGAGGGCCTGGGCCCCCACGGGTTGCCCATGCAAGTAATTTGCAGCCGGGAGATAGGGCCAATTTTCATTCTCCACTTCGGTATAATCGGTGTTGGTTCGATAATCGTTGGGCAGATTATAACGGTACTGTTGCAGTCTGCTCATGATAAAAGATTGCTGGCCACCGCCGGTAGCATTGTATTGGGCAATGGGGCCAGCAATACCGGTCCACAAAGGGACCACATTGGCAGGTACCACCACTATGCAAATCATGGTAGGCACCGCCGGCAAGGCAAAAAGGTTCTGGATCTGTTGCGGGGTCAAGCCGCGGACCTGATCGGCCAGCATGACCCAGGGGCCTAAGGGATCATTGCCAGTATAGAACCGAACAAAATATAAAGTTTGGGATGGCATGATTTCCGGTATACCCTGGTTGGGTGGAAAAGAGGCATAGTATGGCGCGTAGGCTCCATCGGTACTAAAAATGCCATATTTAAACCCCAGTATGCGATTGACGCTGTTCGGGGTAGTGAGGTCGGTGGCTCCGGATTCCCAGATTCCAATTGTAGTACCAATAGGGAGGACCAGTCCCGGAGGCACCGGTGAAACCTGGGCGGCGACCGTACTTGGAGAGAATGCTTTCAGGGTGATTAGCAGGAGTTGTAGGACAATTATGATTACCGACAAACGATTATTTCGGTTTCTCATATTCCTCCCCCATGCCTGGAGAGCCGACTCCGTAGAAGGTTCCTCTTTTTGCAGCCCATTCTTCCCGTAAAAAGCAGAGTATCACAACTTCTTGTCAAACTTCTTTTTTTTTGAGATCCTGGGAATTGGGCTTCTTTAATTATGGGTAGCGTCTCGGCTATGGACTCCAGGCAAGTATTCCATATAAATTCTGGCCCCTGGAAAGGGCGAGGCAGATGTACGAGTTACCTCCAAGCTAGGAAACCATCTGCCTGTCAACCTTCTGGGTTAAGGAAGTGTAACAAAGAGTGGCTGACTCGCCCGAAAAGGGGTTTTTAACTTACCAACACCTTGAAGATAGGAATTTACCTAAATAAGATAACTTTGAAAGGGGAAGGAGGATCCGATAAGTGAATGGTCAGGAAGGCTTTATTGCAGTACCAGGCGGAAATATCTGGTATGGAATCCTGGTGAAGAGGCAAACAGGCCTTCCTCTGCTTTTGCTCCATGGTGGTCCAGGATTCCCGCATGACTACTTGGAGCCCTTAGAACCTCTGAGCAATGAACGCCCCGTTATCTTCTATGATCAACTGGGATGCGGCAACTCCGACAGACCTCAAAATCTGTCTCTTTAGACTCTGGAGCGCTTTTTAGACGAGCTTGAGCAGGTTATTCAGATTCTTAAATTAAAAAAATTTCACCTCCTTGGGCAATCCTGGGGAAGCATGTTAGCGGTGGACTTCCTGCTTACCAGAAACCCGTCCGGTGTCGCCAGTTTGATCCTCTCCGGGCCTTGTTTAAGCGTTGCGAGGTTCACGACTGACCAAAAAGCCTGGCTTTTGGAGTTTTCTGAAAGTATGCAAAAAATTATTCAGGAGAAAGAAGCTTCTCTGGATTTTCAACCACCCGAATATCAGGATGCCATGTGGGCTTATTATAAACGTCATGTATGCCGTTTGGCATGGCCTGATTGTTTGATGCGGAGCCTTGCAAAGATGGGGCGCCAGGTCTATGAGCATATGTGGGGGCCCAGTGAATTTGGGATGACTGGAATTCTTAAAGATTATGATAGAACGGCTCATCTAAAAGATATTATTGTCCCTACTCTCTTTACTTGTAGACGTTATGATGAAGCTACTCCAAGTTCAACTGCATTATATCATGACCAACTTCCAGGCTCGTGAATGGTAATTTTAGAAGACGCTTCCCATGAACACCATATCGAAAAGACAGAGATTTATCTGAAAATAGTGCATGACTTCTTATCCCGCGTCGAAAGGAATTCCACCGATGCCTATAAATGTAGAAAACGGTGAAACAGCAGATAACTTGCCACTATCAAAACTTTAGGGTCCCATGATTTCTGGTGATTCATTAAGATCCCCCAAAAGAGCCAGACGTGAATGGCTTTCAGCCCCCTCTTGGCCTCTGTGACCCAGAACGAAACGTGATCGCCAGCTTGGAGGACTCGACAGTTATCTCCTTCGATGGCATCCCCGCGTACAAAAACATTGGGGCCGCCATCGTCCTGTCCCATTAGGCCAGCGCCATTCGCCTATTTTTGTGGTAACATACTGGTCAGGAAAGGTTATGTGGAGACGGCTCAGCTTTAGGGCCCGCATCTTCTTATTGTTGATCGCCCTGGTGGGCGCCACCCTTACGGGCGGCCTGGTCACCATCTGGCACACCCGCGCCATGAACGCCCTCCTGGTCTCCCTTATCGACAAGAACCTGGCCTCATTTCAGGCGGCGGAGGAACTGACCAACTCCCTCTCGAGCCAAAAGGGTTTTCTCACTTATTATTTTCTGGACGGCAACCCCGACTGGCTCAAGCAGATGGAGCAGCATCGAGAGGACTTTGGTGAGTGGCTGCAAAAGGCCCGGAAGTCCGCCTATACGGAGCCGATGGCGCAGCTTATCCGGCAGATCGACGCCGGCTTCGGCGCCTATGACCAATCCCGGCAACAGGTGATCGACCTGTACCGGAGAGGGCAGCGGGAAGCGGGAGCCAGGCTGCACCAGGAGTTGCGCCGCCAGTTTGCCGCCCTCTTGCAACTTTGTGAACGCTATAAGCTGATGGACGAGCAGGCCATTTCCCGGGTGCTTATGCAGAGCCAGGCCCAGGCCAGGTTTATCAATACCTTTGCCCTGGTGGTCTTGCCCGGGGTGGCGGCCTTGGGAATTTTGCTGGCCTATATCCTCTCCAAGCAGATCTTGGAGCCCATTCGCCGGCTGGCCCTGGAGACCGGGCCCGGCGGCCGCCAGAAGCCGGGCCTGGATGAAGTCAAAGCCCTGAGCCGCGGGGTTCACAGCCTCATCGAGAACGTGGACCAGGCCCAGAGCGAACTGGAGCGCAGCCAGGAGCATCTGCTGCAAACCGGTAAATGGGCCATGGTGGGCAAACTGGCCGCCGGGGTGGCCCACAGCATTCGCAACCCCTTGACCTCGGTGAACATGCGTCTCTTTTCCCTGAAGCGCTCGCTCAAAATGACCTCGTCCCAGCGGGAGGATTTCGAAGTGATCTCCGAAGAGATCCGCCGCCTGGACGCCATTGTCCGGAATTTTCTCGAATTTTCCCGGCCGCCCAAGCTGAAGATGCAAAACATCGGTCCCTCCGACGTGGTGGACGGAGCCTTGCAACTGCTGCACCATCGCCTCGAATCCTACGGGGTGGAGGTGAAGTTGCTGCGCTCCCAAAGACTGCCGGAGATCCTGGGTGATCCCGACCAGCTCAAGGAAGTCCTGGCCAACCTGCTGGTCAATGCCTGCGAGGTCATGGTGAATGGCGGGGTCATCACTATCCAGGAGGAGGCCCGGCTGTCCGTGCCCTCGGGGCCGGCGGTGGTCATCAGGGTGAGTGACACCGGCCCGGGCATCGCCGAATCGATCCGGCCCCAGGTCTTTCAGCCGTTTTTCAGCACCAAGGAGGAGGGCACCGGCCTGGGCTTGAGCATCGCCACCCGGATCATCGAAGACCACGGGGGCCGATTGGAATTGGCAGCCGCAGCCGGTGCGGGGGCAACCTTCATCATTACCCTGCCCCTGGGGGAGGACGGATAGCATGGGCAAAATCTTGATCGTGGACGACGACCCGCAGTTGCGGCAGAGTTTTGAGAAGCTCCTGATCGAGGATGGCCACCGGGTGAAGACCGCCTCCAGCGGCGAGGCGGCCCTGGCCCTGGTCAAGGCCGACACCCCCGACCTAGTGATCCTGGACGTGCGTCTGCCGGGGATGGACGGCCTGGAGACCTTCCGGGCCATCCATGAGATGGAGCCCAAGCTGCCGGTCATCGTCATGACGGCCTATGGCACTACCGAGACGGCCATCGAGGCCACCAAGCTGGGGGCCTTCGAATACGTCCTCAAGCCCCCCGAATTTCCGGCCATGCTGGCCTTGATCGGCCAGGCCCTGGAAGCCGGGCGTTTCATGCGCTCCCGGGTGGAGCTGGACGTGGCGCCGACCAACGCCGCCGCGGAGGCCATCATCGGCCGCAGCAAGCCCATGCAGGAGGTCTACAAGGCCATTGGCCGGGTGGCCCCCACCGACGCCACCGTCCTCATCCGGGGGGAATCCGGCACCGGCAAGGAGCTGGTGGCCCGGGCCATTTACCAGCACAGCCTGCGAGCCGCCAAGCCCTTTCTGGTCATCAATTGCGTGGCTATCCCGGAGACCCTGCTGGAGTCCGAACTCTTCGGTTATGAAAAGGGGGCCTTCACCGGCGCGGTTAACCGCCGGGTGGGCAAGTTCGAGCAGGCCCGCGGGGGCACCGTCTTTCTGGACGAAATCGGCGACATGCCCTTCAGCATCCAGGCCAAGATACTCAGACTGTTGCAGGAGAGGAGCATCGAACGCCTGGGCGGCCGGGAGCCTATCCCGGTGGACGTGCGCATCATCGCGGCCACCAACCGGGACCTGGAGGCCGCCCTGGCCGCAGGCAAGTTCCGGGAAGACCTCTATTACCGTCTCAAGGTGGTGACCATCTGGCTGCCACCCTTAAAGGAGCGTCCCGAAGACCTGACCCTGCTGGCGGAATATTTCCTGGCCCGGTTCGCCAGGGAGATGGGGCTGGACAATCCCGGCATGGACGCTGAGGCCAAGGCCCTGCTCCGCAATCACCAATGGCCCGGCAACGTCCGCGAGCTGGCCAACGCCATGCAAAAGGCCCTGATCTTCAGCCGGGGCTATCCCATCCATCCGGAGGACCTCACGCGGGCCCTGGGCGTTGGCAACCAGGGCAGGGGGTTGGAAGGGGAGCAAGGGGCTGATGAGGTCATCCGCCAGTGGCTGCGGCGATCCCTGGTCGCAGGCGACGGCAAAGACCTGTTCGACACCGTCATGGACCGCTTCGCCCGGCTGCTCATCAGCGAGGCCCTGAACCTTACCAATGGTAACCGGAGCCGAGCCTCCAGGCTCCTGGGCATTTCCCGGCCCACCCTGCTCTCCAAAATCGATAAATACCGCCTGAAGTTCGAGACCTCCATCAGACCGGAAGAACCTTAACCGCAGTGGTGTCCGGCAGGGGTTTTGCTATGAGACCTGTAGGGTGGGCACTGCCCACCAATTTTTTATAAAGGCGGTTTTCGGTTTTCGGTTTTCTGTTTTCGGTGAAAAGCAAAATGAAAATCAAACGCCCTTAACGCAACAGAAAACAGTAAACAGAAAACAGAACCTGTAGGGTGGGCACTGCCCACCAAAACCGGAGATCTTTTTGAATTTAGCCATGCCCACCAGCAAACCAATTTATGGAATTTAAAAGCTTTTTCCCTCGCCCCCTTGGGGTCTGGAAGGGTCTTGTAGGGGCGCACCCATGTGTGGTCCCCTTCCAAAACTGGGGGCAGCAGGTAGGGGCGGGTTTTAAGCCCGCCCCTACAGGGCGGACACCTAGGTCCGCCCTTACGAAAAACCAGGCAAAGCCCCCCCTCACCCCAACCCCCTCCCCGCCTTCTTTTACAAACTGTAAAAAATAACGACAGTCACCCCGGGGTCAAGAAGGGGGGGGCTGTGGCGAGGCTTCGAATAAAAGATAATATTTTAAATTAGTTGCCTCAGGCCACCTTGGCCCGGGTTTTGGCACGCCCGTTGCTGATTTATGATCCGAGGGAAGATCTTGCGGTGGCCGAACAATGCAAAATCTTGATTGCGGATCGCAACCGTCACGTCCGGGAATTCCTGCGCCGGGAGTTGAGGGCTGAAGGATATCGGGTGGAGGTGGCCGGGGATGGCCGGGAGGTCCTGAATCTGCTGGAGAGCATTGAGCCGCCCCACCTTCTGATTCTGGACCTGGAGATCCCCTACCTGGATGAGCTGGAAATCTGGGAACGGCTCCATGACCGCCGGCCGCCCCTGCCGGTAGTGATCCACACCTTCTTGCCGGAAAATCAAACCCGCCTGACCGTTCCCCAGGCCGCCGCCTTTCTGGAAAAGAAAGGAGATACGGATCATCTTAAGGCTGTGGTGGCCGAAGTATTGGAGAAGCATTACCCGCAGCAATTCTTCCAGATGAGAAACAGGGTTTGAGGAATCCGGGATCGGTAAAAGGTCCATTCCGGGTTCAGACCGGGTCCCCCCGCTACCCGGCCCGCCCAGGCGAGACGCCGGCGCCACCAATGCTCCCTAACTTTTCCCGTGAGAGGCCCAAATTTGCTCCGGAGCCGCCTATTTGATACACTGGGGCGAAATCGCGGTTTCTGAAAACCCTGCCGGAACGAGGCAATTAGAGAGGATGATTATGGCAACCAAAATTTATGGCAAGCTGGCGCTGCTGTGCTTGACGGCGCTGGCCCTGATCACGGTTACCGGGACCTCGGCCCGGGCGCAAAGGAGAAATCCCTTGGTAAAACTGGAAACGAGCCTGGGAGATATCACCCTGGAGTTGTACCCGGATAAGGCCCCGGCTACGGTGGCCAATTTTCTGCAATACGTCCGGGAAGGTTTTTATAACGGGACCGTCTTCCACCGGGTCATCAACGGTTTCATGATCCAGGGGGGCGGCCTCGACGCCAACCTGAATGAGAAGCCCACCCGGGCGCCCATCAAGAATGAAGCCGACAACGGCCTGACCAACCTCCCCTACACGGTTGCCATGGCCCGGACCTCCGACCCCGATTCCGCCACCGCGCAGTTCTTCATCAACGTGGCGGACAACAAGTTCCTCAATCATACCGCCAACGATGCCCAGGGCTGGGGTTACGCGGTCTTCGGAAAGGTGGTGGGAGGCCGCGAGGTCGTGGACAAGATCAAGGCGGTACCCACCGGCGACCGGGAAGGCTATCAGAACGTGCCGCTGACCCCGGTGGTCATCCTCAAGGCCACGGTGGTGGAGAAACCCTAAACGGGAATAGGCAGATTTTGAGCGCTAACGTGCTGATCCGGGAGGCAGGAGCCGGGGACCTGGAGGCCGTGGAGTCCCTGGTGAAGGGCGCCTACCTCGAATACCGGGAACTGGTCCCCCCAGAGCTCTGGGAAAAGTGGATGGAGAGTGTCAGCCAGGCCGTCCACGCCGGGGTCGGGCTGCTGCTGGTGGCTGAAGTGGCAGGGGCCATCAAGGGGGTGGTGCAGTTCTTCCCCGACGCCAGCCGCTCCGGCCAGGGCCACTGGCCAGCGGGGTCCGGGACCATCCGCCTGCTGGCAGTGCGCGGGGAGGCCCGGGGCCAGGGCCTGGGCACCCGCTTGACCCGGGAGTGCCTGCGCCGGGCCCAGGAGCTGAGGCTGCCCACCCTCTTTTTATACACCGGCCGCTTCATGCTGGCGGCCCGGCATATCTATGAGAACCTGGGCTTCAAGCGAGCCCCGGAGTTCGAGCCGCTCCCTACGGCTGGGCCCCTGGCCTACCGCCTCGATTTATGATGGGGCGGGTTTTGGGCTCGAGGCCCTTTCTATTTGGCCTGGGGGAAAATAGACTCTCGCTTTTTGGAGGCATTTAATGGGCAAACTCCGCCGAATTCTATCCAGGGTGCTGCTTCCCCTGGGTCTGGCCGCGCCCCTGGTGGCGGCTTCCTTCGGAAACCTGGGGGAGACCCTGGAGCAGGCCAAACAGACAGATTTTTTCCGTTTTTTTCACCTGGAGCAGAGCCAGGTGAGCAAAAGCGATGGCAGCACCGTGACTGCCTTCAAGCCCAGCGGCGAAAAGTTCCACCCCCTGGTAACGGTTAAGGTCACCACTGACGGCGCCGGCCGTATCCTGGCCCTAGAGATGGCCTTGGCCCGGTCCTTCATTGATAGCCCCCGGGACGGAATCTACGCCCGGGACATCGCCAAAAGCTTCCTCCAGGCAGGGCTCCCGGCCTCCAGGGACGGGGAAACCACCGACCTTATCAATGAAATCGAGTTCCAGGCTACCTCCACCATGACCATCATTGAAGGACCGAGGAATAAGCCCAAGCTGCCTGAAAAGCCGACCCCGGGATACCTGACTTTTCTGGGGGAACAACCCAGCTACGAACACCGGTCGGGGGATTATCTGCTGCGCCTGGTTAATGAAACGGAAGGGGGAGCCGCGGTTCTGGTGTTCTCCGTGCGGCGTTAGGAAAGAAAAAAGCCACCTGATCTCAGTCAGGTGGCCGAGGATGCTGCCTAATCTCGATTTATCACGTCCAGGTTTCCAAGGTCTCCCCCCTACCCACCCGGCGGCTCGCTGCAGGTCAGGGTCTCCCTGGTCCAGAGGCGCTGCCCCTTTTGGTCTTCCCGGCGATGTTCGCAGGAAGTGCGGCCGCAGATGGGGCACTCCGGGACGGCGCAGGGATCGGCGTGGATCAGGATATCCGCCCGCCCTTCAAAGTGATCGCTCAAGATCTTCTCCAATTTATCGACTTCCGCGTGGCTGGCCTCCAGGCTCAGGTCCCGGGGCAAAATGAGGTGGAAGTCCATATAGACATTATCACCGGAGCGGCGGGCCCGGAGCTGGTGGATGTCGATCCACAGATCCTGGCGATGCCGGGCGATAACCTTGCAGATCTCTTGCAAAAGGGCGGGGTCCGTGGTGTCCAGCAGGGCTGCCGAGGATTGCCGCACCAACAGGGCTCCGGTAATCAGGATATTGCACCCCACCAAGATGGCCACGCCGCCGTCCAGCCAGTTCCAGCCGGTGGCCATGACCCCCGCCAGGCCCAGCACCACCCCGGTGGTGGTGAGGACATCGGTGAGGACGTGCCTGCCGTCGGCCACCAGGATAAGGGAGCCGGTGCGCTTGCCCACTCTCACCAAAGCCAGGCCCAAAATGAGATTGACACCTGCCGCCGCCAGGATGAGATCTAGACCCGCGGCCAGGCTGGAGATGGCCTGGGGATGGAAGAGCCGGGGCCAGGCCTCGTAGAAGATGCCCAGGGCCGCCAGGATGATGAGGGCCCCTTCAAAGCCGGCCGCAAAATATTCCATCTTGCCGTGGCCGTAGGGGTGCGAGGGATCGGGACTGCGGGCGGCGAAGATGATGCTCCACAGGGCAAAAGAGGCGGCCACCACGTTGATGATGGACTCCAGGGCATCGGAGAGGATGGCGGCGGAGTTGGTGATCCAAAAGGCGAAGAATTTCAGCGCCATCAACCCCAGGCCGACGGCCAGGGAGGCGGAAATGGCGATGAGGCGGTGCTTAAGGTAGGGGGTAACTGGATAATTCATAGGGTTAGATTTTCTAAAATATCGCCCTAAGGTTTAGCAAGTCATCAGGTTCGGCCGATTTGACCGACTCCGGAAATCAAGGAGACCTCCGCCGGGTGGCGCTCACCCAGGCGGGCAGCACCCGTACCAGGCTGATCCCCGGGGGCAGGATGACGGTTACCTGGAGCTGCGACCGCCTGGGGCCCAGATTCCGGGTATCTACCCAGGCCTGGACGTCGGCAGCTTTCAACTCCTTCACCAGGAGCCAGGAGCCCTGAACGGTGACGGCCACCTCGGACGGCGAGAGCCCCGCCGGGTCCGGCTGCGGGATCACCGAAACTTTGGCCAGGGTGCGGGTCAAGGTCTTGGGCTGGATCACCAGTTCCGCCAGGATGGGGGCCGGAGACTTCAAGGTGAGGTGGAGGTTCTTAAGATCGATATCCGTGCTTACGGTGCTTGACTCCGTGAGGCCGTTCAGCTCGATGGGATGGGTGGGCAGAAAATTGAGTTTCTCGAGTTCCTCCTCGGGACCCCTAACCATAACCTGCGCCGGCTTGGTCTCGACGCTCTTCAGTTCATAGCCTTCCGGGAGATTGCCGACCAGGTCTGGCTTGATGGGCAAGGTGGCGCTGATGGTGGGGGAGAGGTGGATGATCAAGGGATTGGGCTGAATCCGGATCACCATCACTCCCTGGGGAAAGGAGAAATTGCTGGGCCCCAGGTAAAAGGCGTGGGGGCCGCTCTTATAATTGGCCAGGTCGACGGTCTGAGCCAGGCGGCTTTCGGATAGCCTGTTGACGACGGACTGAGGCCCGATGATCCGAACCTGCAACTCGGAGGGGACATCACCGACCAGCGCCATCTGGGGCGGCAGGTTGGCGAACTCCAGGGCCAGGTGCAGGCTGGTTTCGGTGCGCTCTTCGCCGCTGACGGCAAACCACAGGGCCACCGCCAGCAGCAGCGACAAGAGCTTCAGACCCTTGTTACGACCAAAGGGCGCGAGCCAGCTTTTCAGACCAGGCACCTTTCGCTTCATCGGGAGTTTCCATCAGATTCTGCAAGACCCGGTGCGCCTCCCCGGGATCGAGATTCTGGCGCAGTTTGCCTCCCTGGGCCAGGGAGATCTCGCCGCTGGTTTCAGAGACCACCAGGACCACGGCATCGGATAGTTCAGTGAGCCCCACCGCGGCGCGATGGCGGGTGCCCAGGGTGGGCTCGAGATTGAGGTTTTGGGATAGAGGCAGCAGACACCCGGCGCCGGCCAGCCGATTTTTCTGGATGACCACCGCACCGTCATGGGTGGGAGTATGGGGCCAGAACAGGGAGATGAGCAATTCCTTGGTAACCAGGGCGTCCAGGTTGATAGCCCCCTCCAGGTACTCGGAAAGGCTGTTGTTGCGTTCCAAGACGACCAGGGCCCCGATGCGGCGTTTGGCCATGGTGGCCGCGGCGGTGCAGACCTCTGCGGTGGTCGCCGGGAGTTGCTCTCCACCCGGAGCCAGGGCTTTCCTCCCCACCCTGCTCAGTAGACGGCGAATATCGGCTTGGAACAAGATGATGACGATGAGGACAAAGCTCTTGACGATGATGTCCAAGAGCCATTCCAGGGTGAAGAACTCCAACCGGCGGGCCACCAGATAGGCCAGGAATAGAAGAATCAGCCCGGCCAGGACCTGGATGGCCCGGGTGCCTCTGAGCGCCAGGACCACCTGGTAGATGATAATGGCCACCAGCAAGATGTCCACCACGTCTTGCCAGCGCAGGTTCAGGAAGATGTGCCCCATAGTCGGATCAATTATGCTGCCGGTAAGGTTTAAGGCCGCGGCCTTTCTTTAGCATGATCACCCGGAATTTTATTGGAGTAAAGCCAAAAATTATTTGGGTAAATCGCCTCCCACACCGCAAAAAACTGGCGGGCGTGGGCGACGTTGTGGGTACGGAGGATACTGGCGCCGCCTCGCACCGCGGCCAGCAGGGCGGCCAGGGTGGGGACGTCCCGTTCCGGACCGGCGGGCAGCCCGGTAATCCGCCCGATGAAGGCCTTGCGGGAGGGTCCCACCAACAGGGGACAGCCCAGTTCCAGGAAGACCTCCAACCGTCTGAAGATCTCCAGGTTATGCTCCCAGGTCTTGCCGAAGCCGATGCCAGGGTCCAGGACCAGCAGCTCCCGGGGGATCCCCCGGCTTTCGGCAAATTCCAGGCGCTCCCGGAAAAATGCGCTGATCTCACCCAGAAGGTCGTGGTAATGGGGGTGCTGCTGCATGTCTCTGGGGGTGCCCTGCATGTGCATCAGGATCACTGCCACCCCGGAGCCGGCGGCCAGCGGGGCCATCTCCGGGTCGAAACGCAGGGCGCTGATATCATTAATGATGCTGGCGCCCGCGGCCAGGGCGGCTCGGGCCACCGGGGCCTTGTAAGTGTCGATGGAGATGGGGATGGGGATTTTCGGGGCCAGGGTCCGGATGACCGGGATGACCCGGCGCAGTTCCTCTTCCAGAGGCACCGGTTCGGCAAAGGGCCGCGTGGACTCGCCGCCCACGTCCAGGATATCGGCTCCGGCGGCCACCAGATCCCGGGCCTGGGCCAGGGCCGCATCCTGGTCGAAATGACGGCCCTGGTCCGCGAAGGAATCAGGCGTGACGTTGAGAATGCCCATGATCAGGGGGCGGCGGCAAGCCAACAACTCCGGCCAGGTCCGGCGGCCAGAAGGCAGCTGGGGGGCGGGGGCGAAGGGAGGGGTGTCGGTCATGGGCTAATCACCATGCCCGGAGCGCCATCTACGGAGGGGGGCGTCAAGGCCGGACCCTGACCCAAAAAACTAGGGCAGGCCCCGAGACCTGCCCAGGTTCTCTCCTTGACCTCCGGACTGCCGAACCCTTAAGCCTGCTGCAGGCTCAAGGGAAACTGGTCGGGATCCCGCGGTCCCTCCTGGGGTTCAGGGGGCTCCTCCGGCTTCGGCTCCACCACCTCCAGGATCTTGTCGATCTCCCGGCTGTCCAGGGTCTCTTTTTCCAGGAGGCCCTGTGCCAGGCCTTCCAATTGGGCCCGGTGCTTGGATAGCAAGGACACCGCTTGCCCGGAGGCCTTTAACACCAAGTTCTTGATGGCGGCGTCGATAAGGCGGGCCGTTTCCTCGCTAAAATCCTTGGATTGGGCGAACTCCCGGCCCAGAAAGATGTGCTCTTCCTTTTTCCCGAAGGTGACCGGCCCCAGCTCATCGCTCATGCCCCAGTTGCACACCATCTTCCGGGCCAGTTCGGTGGCCCGCTCCAGGTCGTTGCCCGCCCCGGTGGTGAACTGCTGAAAAACGAGCTCCTCAGCGGCCCGGCCGCCCAGAAGGACAGTGAGGGCGGACATCAGGAAATCTTTGGAGTAGGTATGGCGTTCGTCCAGCGGCAACTGCTGGGTAAGACCCAGGGCCTGCCCCCGGGGGATGATGGTGACCTTGTGGATCGGGTCGGCGCCGGGGCTGAGCCTGGCCACCAGGGTATGGCCCGCTTCGTGGTAGGCGGTATTGCGCCGTTCCCGCTCGCTCAGGATGAGGCTCCGGCGTTCCGAGCCCATGAGGACCTTGTCCTTGGCCTCCTCAAAGTCCGACATGGCCACCGATTCGTTCCCCCGGCGGGCGGCGAACAAGGCGGCCTCGTTGGCCAGGTTCTCCAGATCGGCCCCGGAGAATCCGGGGGTGCCCCGGGCCAGGATGGAGAGGTCCACCGAATCGGCCAGGGGGGTGCGCCTGGTATGCACCTTGAGGATGGCCTCCCGGCCTTTGAGGTCGGGAACCGGGACCACCACCTGGCGGTCGAAACGGCCAGGCCTTAGCAGGGCCGGGTCCAACACGTCCGGGCGGTTGGTGGCGGCGATCAGGATAACCCCTTCGTTGGCCTCAAATCCGTCCATCTCCACCAGGAGCTGGTTCAAGGTCTGCTCCCGCTCGTCGTGGCCTCCCCCCAGCCCGGCGCCCCGATGGCGGCCCACCGCGTCGATCTCATCGATGAAGATGATGCAGGGGGCGCTTTTCTTGGCTTGAATAAACAGGTCCCGAACCCGGGCGGCGCCCACGCCCACGAACATTTCCACGAAGTCGGAGCCGCTGATGCTAAAGAAGGGGACCCCCGCCTCCCCGGCGATGGCCCGGGCCAGCAGGGTCTTGCCGGTCCCCGGGGCCCCCACCAGGAGGACACCCTTGGGGATGCGTCCCCCCAGGCGGGTAAACTTCTTGGGGTCTTTCAGGAAGTCGATGATCTCAGAGACTTCGTCCTTGGCTTCCTCGATGCCGGCCACGTCATTGAAGGTGATCTTCACGGTGTTTTCGGTCATCAGGCGAGCCCGGCTCTTGCCGAAGGACATGGCCTTGCCGCCTCCCGCCTGCATCTGGCGCATGAAGAAGATCCAGATGCCCACCAACACTATCATGGGCAACCAGGAAGCCAGCAAGGTGCCGTACCAGGTGCTGTCATCCTTGGAGACGGCGGTGATTTCAACCTTCTTGGACTCGAGCAGCTTCACCAGCGCCGGGTCGTCGGGGGCGTAACTCTTGAAACTTTTACCGTCAGAGAACTCCCCGGCGATTTCATTTCCCTTCAGGGTGACCTTGGACACCCGGTCAGCCTGCACCATCTCCACAAACTTGGTGTAATTGATGGTGGTCTTGTCCCGGTTGCCCTCGACGGCGGAAAAGTAATTGTAGAGCACGATCATCACCAGGGTGATGAGCAGCCACAAGGCGATATTCTTAGAAAACGGGCTCAAACGGTTATTCATTATGGTCCTTAAGAGGCGTCAACAATAGCCATTCTGACATGCTGCCAGATTCCTTCAACTAATTATTTTAAATCTATCTGCGGAAAATGCAAGGGAATCCTGCCGTTGACCATTAGGCCCATCTGATTGGGCAGGGAAGTTTCAGGAGGAGTGGGGACCAGCCCCACCCTGTCTTCGGTAACTTCTGGCGGGGCCATTAAGGGTTGGCCAGCCAGGAATCCGGGTCCTCGGGAAATATACCAGCCAGGCTCTCCCGGGGGATGCGCCAGGGGCCGGAGCCCCATTTCACCCCGGGCAGGCGCCCATCCCGGATCATGCGGTAGATGGTGCGGCGGGACAGGGCCAGGATGGCGGCTACTTCATCCGGCCGGAAAAACCGTTTTTGCTGCAGCAAATCCATGATTCCATCTCCTCTGGGGGGTGAGTGTCGTGTCTTCACCAGCTTACCTCTGCAAGGGCAGGGCCAAAATTCTCTTACCGGATAACCCCGAGAAATAATGGCTAAAATTACCTGCCGTTCCTAAAGCCCCGCTAAATTAGGGGGGTATCGGGTCTTTGATTCTAGGGGTTAAGAGAAAGCCCCTGAAATCGTAGTTCCTTTTGGCCGCCAAATTAGCCCCGGGTTCTGGTGCCGATATCGAGGTGCGGCCTCTGCAAAAATCCCCCTGCGGGTTTTTGCCTTTTTTTTGGTTTTTTTGCCGGGGCTACCCCCGGCTGGCGCAAATCAGCCAGCAGGCCCTGAATTTGCCTGTAGGAGCGGGTTTAAAACCCGCCCTTACCATTTGCGCTTGCGCGAGTTTTGGGACAGATGCGGACAATTCTCCTGTGGGACGACATGAATCTTGAAGGGGAGGCGGAGAAACGGAAAGGAGGTAGGTCCATTGATGAACCGAGAAGAGTTGATGCGGCCCCGGGAGGCGGCCCGGCGGCTGGCGGTATCCCGGTCCACCGTGTATCGCTGGTTCTGGGAGGGACGGCTCAGAGGGGTCAAGCTCAACAGCGGCACCCTGAGAATTCTGGCCAGCGCGGTGCACGAGAAACTGGCCGGGGCGGATTAAGGTGGACTTCGCTTAATTTGGGTCTTTTTAATCATGGAGCCGCTGGACCGCTCCGGGCCAGCTAAAGTCCGGCCAGCCGCGGCTCCCCGCCGTCTGCCGGCAGCTTGCGGCTGCCGGAGAAATGGGGCAAGAAATGAATATTGGGAGAGCAGGGGCAGAGGTGAGAACCCTGGAAGAAAAATTGACCCAACCGGAGTTCCGCCGGGAGGCCGACGAGATGCTGGCGCGCCTCAGTCTGGAAGCGCCGTTTTTTTTGCCGGAAAACAAAGAAAAACAGCAGCAGCGGCTAAAGCGGGCCGCGGCCGATCCCGTCTTTTTCTGCCGCACCTATTTGCCCCATCACTTCTCCCAGGTGTCGGCGCCTTTCCACTATGAGCTGGTAAAGCTGCTGGCGCCACCGTCCGGCCCGGGGGGCCCCGAAAGCCTGGCCGCGGCGGTGGCCGCACCCCGGGAGTTCGGCAAGACCACGAGCGCCTTCGGTTACGTGCTGCACCAGATCTGCTTTAAGCGGCGGCGCTTCATCATCATCGGCAGCGAAGCCGAGGACCGGGCCAGCGACCTCACCGGCCGCCTAATTTTGGAGTTGCTTTACAATCAGAGGCTGCACCAGGATTTCGGCGAGTTGGCCAAGGCCAACCGGCCGGTGGACGACTTCGTCACGAAAAACGGCATCCGGGTGAAGGCCCGGGGCCTGGGCCAGCGCCTCCGGGGCCTGAAGTTTTCTTTAGGGCAATCGTGCCGCCCCGAGCTGGTGATCCTGGACGATCTCGAATACGATCCTTACGAAAGGAATGGAAAAACTAACAAAGGAGCGGCCGACCCCGAGGAGGTCCGCCGGATCCTGGACTGGGTAAAGCTGGAGGTCCTGCCCTCCCTGGAGGCCGGGGGCAACTTGTTGATCATCGGCACCATTCTCAGATGGCAGAGCGCCCTGCAACGGATGCTCACCATTGATGAGGAACCCTTCCGCCATTTCCAACGGCGCCTCTACCGGGCGGTGCAGGAAGACGGCAGCTCCCTCTGGGAGGCCCGCTATCCCGCTGACCGCCTCAAGCTCCAGAAGCGTTTCCTGGGCCGGGTGGACTTCAACCGGGAGAAGATGAACGAACCGCTGCCGGAGCCGGGATGGTTCCGGGAAGAGTGGATCCATTACTACCACCCGGATATCCTCAAAGACCGGCAGCTCCTGGTGGCAGGCTTTTTCGAGCCATCTCTGAAGACCGGCGCCGGCGCCGCACAAAGGGCAGTGGTCAGCGTGGGTTGGGACCGGCGGCAGGAGATCTTTTACGTCATGGACGCCTGCATCCGCCGGGGGAGCCTGGAGGAGGCCCTGCGCGGCATCTGCCGCCGCCACCGCCGCTCTCCCTACGAGATTCTGGGGGTAGCCGCTCCACTCTTTAAGGAGCTGCGGTTCCGGGAGTTTGAGCGTCTGGGCCGGGAGGAGGGCGGGACTCCGCCCCTTCGGGGGGTGAGCCAGGAGCCGGCAAAAGAGAGCCGGGTGGCCGCGCTGTCCCCCTTGCTGGCCCGGGGCCGGATCCGCTTTATCCGGGGCCACTCGGATCAGGAACTGCTGGTGGAGCAGTTCCTCTATTTTCCCTCCCAGGCCCTGGGCGACCTGGGGCCTTCGGCCCTGGCCGGGGCCGTCGCCCTGGCCCAGGAATCTCGGTAGTCTATCATTTTGAATTTATTTGGTAATGAGAGGATGCCGCAAAATTGGGATAGCCTTCAGCAGGAGAAATTATCTTGACGAATAATCGAATAATATGTAACCATGTAACATGCAGATTACTTGGGGTTGGGTATCCATCTTTACTTGCGCAATCCTTTGCGTGGCGATTAAAATTTTATATTGGAGTCAAGGTACACCTCCTGGGGTTTGGATTTGTGTATTGGGGGTTTCAGCTGTTATGATAACGTTGCGCCCACAAATTGGACTCCGCGAAAAGACTGCATGGATATTCCTCGCTTTTGCACTTTTTTTCTTAGAAATATATGCAATTAACGCCGAACAAAACAAACATGTTGTTGAAATAGCAACAATTTTAGGAAGATTTGATGAAACCCAAAAACTCCAAACTGCAACTAATCAGAGTATTGCACAATTAGCCGAATCTAAAGCCCCCCAAGGTAGCCTAGAATATAGGGCTTTGTTGCTATCCAATGAAATATTGCTTTTTTTAGGTGAACGGCAAGCGAATGAGCCTGAATCAGTTGTAGATATGATGCTATCATTCGATCGTGATTTTGATAAGCCGATTAAGTATTCTCAACAAACAATGTCAATGTATTCGGAGCTTTTTGGGCCGAGGGTTATCGAAATGCGGAACGCTTTTGCTCGCGAAGGACTAAAAGATGAACAATTGGATAGATTTTTCGAACATCCGGAAAATCCTGCTTCAATAAGGATCATTGGCGAGCGCATAGGTGCTCTGGCCAAACAACTTAAGTAATAATTATTTTTCTATCATCAAAATTATTTCCTCCATATTCCAAACTTGTTAGGAAATTCCGCACCTCTACCCAGGTTTATTTTCAGGTCGGGCGAATCTGCTGAATTCCAAGACATGAAATAGGGGAAAGGTATTGGTAATGTTATCATGCCCAACCCTCCCCCTGCCTTGACGCCTCCCGGTTTTTTTGATAGTTCCTGTTCAGCTAATGGAACAGGTGCGCCCATGAACCTCTTGGACCTGGGGATCTTGATACTGCTCGGGTTGGTTACCGTCCGGGGATATTACCGAGGCCTGTTCCAGGAGCTGGCGGTGGTGGTGGGGCTGGTCGCGGGAGTGGTGGCGGCCGCCCACACCTACATGCGGCTGGCGGAGATCCTGTCGCGCTGGATCCACGAACCTGAGTATGCCCGGGTCGCCGCCTTTGTCGTCATCCTGGTGGCGGTCTATTGGGCCACCTTCCTGGCGGCCCATGGACTCCAGCGCCTGCTGTACCACCTCCACCTCGATTTTTTCGAACGTCTGATGGGGGCCCTGTTTGCCTTGGCTAAGGGGGCGGTGGTCATCGGTTTCGGCTTGATCGTTCTCGCCCTCCTCCTGCCCAAGGATTCCCGGCTCCTCCAGGAATCCCGCACCGCCCCGGAACTCACCCATATCAGCCGCCAGACCCTGGAATTGCTGCCCCCGAACTTTAAGAAGAAGGTCCTGGACGACCTGCAGCACTGGCAGAAGCGGTTGGAGGGGAAGAAGCCCGAGGAGACGGCGGCCGAGTAGGGGCGGGGGGCTGCAGGCTCCGCCCGTTCCCGGGACTGCCCAGCACGCCTTAAAAAGGAACTTTGTAAAGATGAACGGGAAAGATGCCGATCCCGGGGCCGTGATCAATGAATTTGCCGCCATTGTCCGGCGGCTGCGAGGCCCCGGCGGCTGCCCCTGGGATGCCCTCCAGACCCCGGAGACCCTGAAGACCTACGTTCTGGAAGAGGCCTATGAATTGATCGAGGCCCTGGACAGCGGCGACCCCGAGAAGATCAAGGAGGAGATGGGAGACCTGCTGCTGCACCTGGTCTTTTTAAGCGATCTTTACCAGGAGCGGGGCGACTTTTCCCTGGTGGAGGTGGCGGCCGGGATTTCCGCCAAGATGATCCACCGCCATCCCCATGTCTTCAAGGGTGCAGAGGCCAGGACCCAGGAGGACCTGCGGCGCCTCTGGCAACAGGCCAAGGCCCGGGAGGGCAAAGCGGCCCCCGGCGCCCTGGGCAAGGTGTCGCCGGCGCTGCCCGCCCTGGTTCAGGCCCAGCGCCTGGGGGAGGCCGCGGCTCGCCTGGGCTTCGACTGGCCCCAGGTGCAGGGGGCCCTGGACAAGGTGGAGGAAGAATGGCAGGAGTTCCGCCAGGCCCTCAGCGGCCCTGGGCACTCCGCCCGGGAGGAGGAGCTGGGTGATCTCCTTTTTTCCCTGGTGAACGTGGCCCGCTTCCTAAACCTCGATTCCGAGAGGGCGCTCCGGCGCACCATTTACAAGTTCATCAAACGGTTCCACGTGGTGGAGCGCACCCTGGCCAAGGAAGGCAAGACCCCGGAGACCGCCACCCTGGAAGAGATGGAGGCCATCTGGGAGGCCTGCAAGCAGGAAAGGGCCGGTGGGGGCAGTGGCCAGTGATCAGTGGCCAGTGATCAGTGGCCGGTAGCGGTACGGATAATTTTTTGATCCAGTGAATGAATGATGACAGCAGCCGGAATACCCGATTTTCCCGCGCCCCGTTTCACCACGTCTGCCTGATATTTAGGCCCCGCGCGCCTTTTTCCGCCCCCCCCGGGAAGCCTGACGCCGGCCTGAGCCGACCCTTCCCGGCCCCGGCTTGCCAAGGCCTCGCAATAATGATAAATATATAAAGTTTAAGGGATTATGCCGAGATGACAGCCAGCCGGCCCCTGGGAGCAAGCGTCCGGGAAGGAGGCTGAGAGGCTGATGGAAACCAAGATCGCTCCCACTCCGGGACAACTCAGGGAATCTCGCAAGCGCCGGCGGGAACGATTCCTCATCGCCCTCACCCTGGTGCTGGTAGTGGCCATCACCACCGTGGAAGTGCGCCTGGTGCACCAGGGCGGCCAGCCGGTGGCCGGCAGCCTCCTGGCCTTTGGCCTGCTGAACATCAACGCCTTTCTGCTGCTGCTCTTCACCTTTCTCATCTTCCGCCACCTGGCCAAACTATTCCTGGAGCGGCGCCGCAAGGTCTTCGGCTCCCGGCTGCGCACCCGCCTGGTCCTCACCTTCATCAGCCTCACCCTGCTTCCCACCCTGTTCCTCATGTTCATGGCCTGGCAGCTCCTCTCCAGCCAGGTGAATTACTCCTGGGACCGGCAGGTGGAGGAGTCCCTGGACAAGGCCGTCGATCTGACCCGCACCTTTTCCGTGGAGGTGGAGGACAACCTCAAGGCCTATGGCCGCAGGTTTACCGGGGAATTGCAGGAAAGCGGCGGTTTGGCCCGGGGAGATCGAGATTATCTTCGATCCTTCGTGCAGCAGCGCCGTGCCGATTATGATCTTAGCGGCCTGGAGGTCCTGGACCGCCAGGGGTCGTCTCTGGCTGCCAGCTACGCTCCCCAACTGCGGGGGGCCCCGGAACTGCCGCGGCCGGCCCCCGGGGAGCTAAAGACGACTGCGGAGGCGGTGCTGCGCCAGAAGGTCGGTAAAGAGGAACTCCTGAGTTACCTGACGCCGGTGACCGACGCCGCCGGCCAGATCCAAGGCTACCTGCTGGTGCGCCAGACCATTCCCGAAACCCACCTGCTGCGGATCGCCGCCGCCGAACGCAGCCTGCAGGAGCTGCGCCAGCGCCTCTTGCAATTCAGCCCGCTCAAGGTGAGCCATTACCTGGGCCTGATCATCGTCACCTTAATTACCCTGATGGCCGCCATCTGGCTGGGGTTTTACATGGCCCGGGAGTTAACCACCCCCATCCGGGAACTGGCCGAGGGCGCCCTGAAAGTGGCGGGAGGGGACTACGACTTCCAGATCCCCCAGGAGGGACGGGATGAAATCTCCTTTCTGGTGCAATCCTTCAACAAAATGACCCAGGACCTGCAGCAGGGTAAGGCGCAGTTGGCCGCGGCCTACGGGCAGTTGAGCGTATCCCACGAACTCATCTCCTCCCAGAAGCGGGACATGGAGATCCTGCTCAAAAACGTGGCCGCGGGGGTCATCGCCCTGGACGCCCGCGGCCAGGTCACCATGATCAATGACTCCGCCGCCCAGATGTTGCGCCTTAACAGGGAGGAGGTGTTGGGCCGGGAGGCCCGGGTGCTGCTGCCCCTCGCGGCCTACCAGCGCATGGTCGAGGTGGTGGCCGCGGCCCGCGCCGCCTCCCGGGGCACGGTGGAGAAGTCCCTGCATCTGATCCTGCCCAACCAGACCCTTTATCTGTTGCTCAAGACCACGGTACTCAAGGATGAAGCCGGCCGCGACCTGGGAGTGGTCATCGTCTTCGAAGACCTGACGGACCTGGAGCGGGCCCAGCGGCTGGCGGCCTGGCGGGAGGTGGCGCGCCGGATTGCCCATGAAGTCAAGAATCCCCTGACTCCCCTCAAGCTGGCGGCCCAGCGCTTGCAGCGGCGCTACGCCGACCGCCTCGGGGAGGACGGGCTGGTCTTCCAGGAATGCACCCAGATCATCGTCAACCAGGTGGAGGAACTCCAGAGCCTGGTGGATAACTTTGCCCGCTTCGCCCGCCTGCCCCAACTGACCCTGGCCCCCCAGGATTTTAACGCCCTGGTCCAGGAGACCATGCTTCTTTATCGGGAATTGCAGCCCCGGGTGGCCCTGGAATTCCACCCTGACCCCCAGTTGCCCCCGGTGCTCCTGGACCGCGAGCAGGTCAAAAGGCTGCTCCTCAATTTACTGGATAACGCCCTGGCGTCCATTGACGGGGCCGGGACTATCATGGTCGCACTAAGGAGAACCCCGGCCGACGGCAGGGTGGAGCTGAGCGTGGCTGACTCCGGCAGGGGCGTCCCGAACCGTGACAAGGTGCGGATCTTTGAGCCCTACTTCTCCACCAAGCGGGGTGGCACCGGTTTGGGCCTGGCCATCGTCAATTCCATCGTAGCCGAGCACCAGGGCCATATCCGGGTGGAAGACAACGTCCCCCAGGGGACCAAATTCATCATCGATTTTCCTATGCACAGGGCCGATTATGCCGGGAACCTTGCTGGTAGTTGACGACGAGCCTCAGATTCTGCGCGCCGTGTCGGGAGTCCTGCAGGACGAGGGCTTCGAGGTGCTCACCGCCCCGGACGGCGAAACCGCGCTCAAGATGGTGGCGGCCCAGGCACCCGACCTGGTACTCCTGGATATTGCTCTTCCAGGCCTGGACGGCCTGGAGGCGCTTACCGAGCTGAAAAGGCAGCACCCCCTGCTGCCGGTGATAATGGTCTCCGCCTACGGCTCGGTGGAGAACGCCGTCAAGGCCACCCGTCTGGGGGCCTTCGATTTCATCGAAAAGCCGCCCAACGCCGACAAGATCCTGCTATCGGTGCGCAACGCCCTGGAGAACGCCCGGCTCGCCGAAGAGAACCGGCGCCTGCGGCAACAGCGGGCCCCGGTCAAGGAGATCATCGGTGAAAGCACCGCCATCCGCCGTCTTCGAGAGAAATTGGCCCTGGTGGCTCCCACCAACGCCGCGGTGCTCATCATTGGCGAAAACGGCACCGGTAAGGAGGTGGTGGCCCGGACCCTGCACGCCTTCAGCCGCCGCGCCTATCAGCCCCTGGTGGAGGTGAACTGCGCCGCCATTCCCGAAGACCTCATCGAAAGCGAGCTCTTCGGCCACGAAAAGGGGGCCTTCACCGGGGCCTCCAGCCAGTACCGGGGCAAGTTCGACCTGGCCCATGAAGGCACCCTGTTCCTGGATGAGATCGGCGATATGAGCCTGAAGACCCAGGCCAAGATTCTGCGTATCCTGGAGGAGCAGCGCTTCGAGCGGGTGGGGGGGGGGCGGCCCATCCAGGTGGACGTGCGGGTGCTGGCGGCCACCAATAAAAACCTGGAAGAGGAGATCATTAAGGGGCGCTTCCGGGAAGACCTCTATCACCGCATCAACGTCATTCCCCTAAGCGTGCCTCCCTTGCGGGAGCGCCGGGAGGACATCCCCCTGCTGGCGGCCCACTTCCTCAAGGAGCTCTCCCAGGAGGACGGCGCCCCGGCCAAGACCTTCACCCCCGCAGCCCTGGAGGCCCTGGCCGCCATGCCCTGGCCGGGGAACGTCCGGGAGCTGAAGAACTTCGTCTTCCGCCTGGCCATTCTCAGCCCGTTTGATCTGGTGGACGTGGGCGATCTGCCCCTGGCCGCCTCCGGGGCGGAGCCGGCGGCCGATTACGACTTTATCGACCCCTTTCTCCAGGTGCCCTCCTTCCGGGAGGCCCGGGCCCTCTTTGAGAAGCAGTTCCTGCGGCGCCAATTGTCGGAGTGCCAGGGCAACGTCAGCCTGCTGGCGGAGAAGATCGGCCTGGAGCGCTCCCACCTCTACCGGAAACTCAAGGCCTACGGCCTGGAACCCGGGAAGGAAGGGGAGGGATGAACGCCCCCGGCGCCAGGCTCAGCGCGGCGGGCCGGCTTTTGCCCGGTGGAGACTGGCATAAAAAGCTTATTATATACTTGACAAAACTTTATTACGGCGGGTGAAGATAATTATGAATTGGAAGGTTTTCTGGCTAACTTTCGGGACCATTTTCCTGGCTGAAATGGGTGATAAGACGCAGCTTGCGGCTTTGACCTTGGTTGCCGACACCCGAAGGCCTCTAGTGGTGCTGGCGGGAGCGTGCGCCGCCTTCTGCCTGGCCATTTTCCTGACAGTAACTATTGGAAGCACCATGTCTCATCTGCTCCCCGAGGGCTTTCTGAAAAAATTTGCCGGTATGTCCTTTATCGTTATCGGTGGCCTGATCCTCTGGGGCAAATTGTGATCTTGTCACCCCTTGACACCTAACAGCCAAACCATAAGTTTGCTATGAATACAATCGCCCAAAAAAAGGTTCCCAGGCCGGAGCCTGGGAACCGGAATAAGACTGCATTTCACCCTTCTTAAATCTGGCCGCCCACCTCCGCCAGGGTCTGGAAGTAGATGCGGCGGATGCCCGGTAGACGCTTCCGGAAGCAGAGGCCCAGTTCCATGCAGGCGGTGTAGAAGGAGGCGGGGCTGAATTCCAGGGCCAGGAGCCGGGCCACGGTCCCCTGGGCCAGTTCCTGAGGCAGCTCCTTCATTTTTTGGGCCGCGTCTCCCAGACCCTGCCAAACGGGCAGCAGCACCAGGTCGGCCTTGGCCTGCAGCCGGACAATTTCGCCCTTGACCACAGCCAGAGGGCCGCTCCCCTCCGGGGCCTCGCCGCCATCCTGCACCACCTCCACCCCCAGGCGTTTCAGAAATTGCAGCAGGAATTCCCGGGGACGGCTCTCCCAGGGGCTCAGGTTCCAGATGGCCGCGGGGATGCCCACCCGGGGCAGCTGGCGGCTGCTGGGGCGCCAGTGGCGCAGTTGCCGGGCCCGAGTGAATAACTGCTCCTTGAGATGCTGGAAGTAGCGGCTCTTCCGGGCATTGGATTTCCACAAGAGGAAGCGGGCGTAGGCCCTGAGCTTGGCGTAAAACAGGTCCATGGTGATCAGACGCCTGACCACCGAGGGCCAGGAGTAAAATTTCTTCATGGCCCGGTTGGTCTCCATCTGCAGCTCAAAGGGAGAGAACTGGCGGGGCTGGAATACGGTGTGGTGGCCGTCGTACTGGCTCCAGTCCCGGCAGATGATCCGGTTTTGGGCCTCCATCTCCTTGTAGAAGGGGGTGCCGGGCACCGGCGTCAGGATCAGGTATTGCAAGGAGTCCAGGTCCATCTGCCGCGAGATCTTGACGGTGTCCCGGATCACCTGGTAATGGTCCTCTTCGGCGCCAAAGACGAACATGCCGTGGACATTGATGCCGAAACGGTGAAAATTGGCCACCGCCTCCTTGATCCCCTCCACCGTCTGGGATTTATTGTAGGCCTTCAGGGTGGCCGGGTTGATCGATTCCAGGCCCACGAAGACCGCGAAGCAGCCGCTCTTGGCCATGAGATCCAGGAGTTCCGGGTCCCCGGCCGCGTCCACCCGCACCTGGGCGCTCCATTCGATCTTCAGATTTTCTTGAAGGAGGCGCTCGCACAATGCCTTGGTGCGGGCCCGGTTGGCCGTAAAATTGTCGTCACAGAAGAAGATGTGCCGGCCCTGGGCGCCGTTTTGCCGGATCTCCTCCACGATGCGGTCCACCGAGTGGGCGCGGTATTTGCGGCCAAACATGAGGATCACCGAGCAGAAGCTGCAATTGAAGGGGCAGCCCCGGGAGGTGGAGATGGAGACGACGGACAGGCGCCCCCGGGACTTTTTGCCGTGGATCAGGCCATAATCGGGAATGGGCAGGGAATCGAGGTCCTCCACCATGGGGCGCCAGGGATTCTGGCGGATGGCGTCCCCATTGCGAAAGCAGAGGTTCTGAATGTCGCTCGGATCGCCGCCGTTTTCCAGGGCGGCCACCAGTTCCGGCAAAGCCCCTTCGCCCTCGCCGCAGATGACGTAGTCCGCGTGTTCCAGCCCTTCCAGGGGCAGAAAACTGGGATGGGCCCCGCCCAGGACCACCGGCGTGCCGCGGCCCCGGTAAAAATCAGCCAACTCATAGGCCCGGGGGGCGGTGGAGGAGATGCTGGAGATGCAGACCAGGTCCGGTTTAAAATCGAGGGTCCGGTAGTCCGGGGCTGCCATGTCCTCGACCACCACCTTGACCTCACGCCCCTGGCGCTTAAGGATGGTGCCCAGGAGCAGGGAACCCAGGCGCGGAATGGTCACCCGGCTGAAGATGTGCTCCCTGGGAGCCCGGGGTTCTATAAAGAGAATCTTGTTCATGGGACACGCCATGGGCATCTCCTAAATGAGCCATTATCCAGGAACAGCCGGTAACTAGAGAACTCCCGGCAGGCCGTCCCGTTGCGGTCAGCAGCCGGGGGCGACTGGCATGGGGACTGGAATGCACTGACTCTATTGTGGGAATGTAAAGGGAAACGGGACCGAAGTCAAACGAATCTTCGCTGCTAGCGAGATCCTAACACGTAGAGCAGATTCCCTGGCGGGGGAATCTGCTCTGATTTTTTATGGTCTTATGGGAAAGAAGGAGTCGGCCTAGACGCAACCGGTGGGTTTCGCCAATCCCGCCATCTTACAAGCGCCTTTGCCCGGTCCGGAGGGAAACAACTCATAAATATGTTTCAGTTTGAAACCCGTCACCTTGGAAAGGATTCGCACCATGGGGGCGATGCCGTTCTTCTTGTAGTAATCCTGGAGCATGTGGATAACCTTCCAATGTTCTTCGGTAAGTTCCGAAATGCCCTCAGAATCCTTCACGTAATCCACCCATTCCTGGGACCATTGATCCAGGTTTTCCAGGAAGCCGTCTTCGTCTACCGAGAAAGTCTTCCCCTCGAATTCTATTGTTGCCATGCCGCGATATCCTCCTTCAATATTTGGTACACGGGTTTTTGGGATTCAAAATACGCGATTGTGAAAATTTTGTCAAGCAATAAAAATTGCTAACCCGGTCATCATCTTTTAGAAATCCTGGAACCTGATAATTTAGCGGCGGCTCTTCGGCCCAGGGAGCGGCCCCGGTAATGTCCAGCAATGTTTTTGCTAATCTGCCGTTGTATTCTATGCTCTCAAATCTTCTTTGATTAATTTATAGAGTTCTCTTGTTTTCTCCCCTCTCCCCTCACAGGGGAGAGGGAGTTTTGGCGCTTCCGGGCTGCCCCCTTCTTCTCTGGCTTAAGGCTTGCGGCTAGATTTTTCAATTTACATTCGGCAGTCCTTGCGCAAAATCTGTGCCGGACACTGCTGGGGCCGCCTCCGGTTCCCGGGCAGCGTTCCTTCACCGGGCCCGGGGGCCCGGGAAGATCTTCCCCGGGTTCATGATGTCATTGGGGTCGAAGGCCCGCTTCAGGCGCTGCTCAAGGGCCATAGCCGCCTGGGAAAGCTCCATCCCGAGGTACGGGGCCTTGGTGAGGCCGATACCGTGCTCCCCGGAGAGGGTGCCGCGCAGTTCCCGCACCAGGTGAAAGATGTCCTCCACGGCGGCCCCCACCGCTTGCCGTTCCCGGTCGATCTTGCGGTCATAGAGGACATTGACGTGAATGTTGCCGTCCCCGGCGTGGCCATAACAGGGGATCACCAGACCATGCCTCCGGGAAATCTTTTGCAGGCCGGCGATCAAGTCCGGAATGGCGCTCAAGGGCACCACCACGTCTTCACTCACCTTTTGGGGCTTCACCTTGAGGATGGCCGGCGAGATGACCTGGCGGGCCTTCCAGAGTTCATCCGCTTCGGCGGCGTTCTTGGCCCGGAGGACGGGCCGGGCGCCCTGCTCCTGAAAGAAGCGGGCGATGCCGGCGGCCCGCTCTTCCACGTCATGAGGGTGGCCGTCCACCGCCACCAGCAGCAGGGCCGCGGTTTCGCCGGGAACCTCGAAGGGCAGCAGCTCCCGGACGCAGCCCAGGGTCACCGGGTCCAGGAATTCGAGGGCGGTGGGGGCGAGACCGGCGGTGAGGATTTGGAGCACCGCCCGGGCGGCGGCCGCCAGGGTTTCGAAGCCCGCGGCCAGGGTCTGCCGGGCCGCGGGCTTGGGCACCAGTTTGAGGGTGATGCGGGAGATCACCCCCAGGGTGCCTTCGGAGCCCAAAAACAGCCGGGTGAGATCATAGCCCACCACCCCTTTCATGGTGCGGGTGCCGGCATCGATGATTTCGCCGGTAGGCAGGACCACGGTAAGCCCCAGGACGTAGTCCCGGGTGACCCCGTATTGCACCGCCACCGCGCCCCCGGCGCACTCGGCCACGTTGCCGCCGATGGTGCAGAAGTCGGCGCTGGCCGGGTCCGGCGGGTAGTAGAGGCCCTGGGCCGCCACCGCTGCCTTGAATCTCGACAGGATTACCCCGGGCTCCACCACTGCCACCAGGTCGGCGGGGTCGATCTCCAGGATGCGGTTCAGGCGGGTGAGGACCAGGACCACGCCGCCGGCGATGGGCACGGCGCCGCCGCTGCGGCCGCTGCCCGCCCCCCGGGGAGTGACCGGGAAGCGATGCTCGTTGGCCAGGCGCAGGATTTGGGAGATCTCGGCCGCCGAGCCGGGAAAGACTACGGCCTCCGGCATCCGGGCCTGGTCGGTGGCGTCGTAGGCGTAGGTCCAGCAATCCTCGGGTGAAGTGAGGAGGTGCTCCGGGCCGACCAGGTCGGCGATCTCTTTAATTAAAGAATAGCGCATGTTTTTTGGGTTGTTTTCGGTTTTTAGTTTTTGGTAAAGAAAATGTGGATCAGGCGCCGCCCTCGCCGGCTCTTAGTATGGGGTGGCTTTCGCTTGCCGGAAGTTCTCCCGATCGATAAGGTTACGGACTACATGCCCATCCTCGCCAGGTGGATCAGTGAAGGGCGCTCAATCCCTACTACTCTGTCGGGGGGTCGTGGGTGGCGCCAGCTCCGGATTCGAACTTGTCAAACCTTATCGCCTTCTGGATACTCAGTTTATCCAGCCTTCAGCCTGCAATCGATCCCAAGCTACCCGAATGTGATCGGGCTTGAACATCTTGTTCTTGCGAGGATTCCAGCGCATCATAAACTCGATGGCAATTTCCGCATCTGTGGCGGGTGTCTGGCCATGTACTGCCAGCCAGTGCACGCTGGACAGAAGCTCCATTCCATAAGGGGTCTCAAATCCTTCGATTAATCTGGCAACCTTTTCTAACCGTTCTTTGGAGCTTTCCTTATCATCCAGAAAGCGGTCAGCTTCATCAGCTGCTCCGGGTTGCAATTCAATCTCTGCATCCGGTTTCTGGCTGTCGCCATAGCCCCGAATGTAATGGCCTTCCATTATCTCCAAGACCTTGTTCAAGTTAACAGCATAAGGTCCATAATGCGCTTCTTTATAATTCAATCTCAAAGGCTCACCGGCCTCTTGGAGAAAATAGGCAAGTTTCTGAATCTCCAACAGCGTCAACCGATAGTGGAAAGACGCGTATTGCTGCATCAACTTGAGAAATAGGGCCCGCGCTGTCGTAAGGTGCGGGCGTTTGGTCCTTATTGGCATTTCCTTGGCATCCGGTGTGGACACCGGTGGAAATAAAAGGACCTTTACCTCAGGAACCTCTTCAAAGGCTTCTTCGATCAAAGGACGAACCTGCTGCCAATTTAGCCCCCCTAGTCCGCATCCAAGCGGTGGCATAGCAATGCTTCGAATGACCAGGCGTTTAACATCTTCAATTAGGGTTTTTAAACCCATCTTAATGGCAATCAGTTTTGATTTCTCATGCCAATGGTTTTTTGTGGGGAAGTTGATGATATATTTGGGGTTGTACATTGATCCGGTTTTGAACACGAACATCCGTCCGATTTGAACCTGATGAGCTCTGCAGGCCTTCTGATAGGACTCAAAGTTATCTGGGAAAGCCTGCTTGAACTGCAAGGCGATGCCCTTCCCCATATAACCGATGCAATTCACTGTGTTTACTAAAGCTTCCGCATCGGCAGCCAGAAGATTTCCCTTGGTTAGCTCGACCATAGCGTCCTCTCCATTAATAATAGTACCAGTTTTTCTGAATCCTAACCGTGCGTCGCAGGGGAGGTGGAAAATCGGCCATGACGGCCTGCACCCTGGACCGCGTTGCCACATTTACAACGACAATCTCTTGAATCAACGCCCAGGGGCAAAAGCGGTGGATCAAGAACTCGGCCTGTTTGCGGCGTTGACGGTCCATGTCAGTTCGGGGGTTGTCAGCCCAATAACGCTGATAAACCATCCCCCAATCAACTTTGTCTAAATCGGTTAGGTTGTCGAACCAGGCGGTGAATGCGGCAATGCCGTGTCCGTCGGAGAACACAAATCCGAGACCGGCATCCCGAACTGCCTGGGCTGTTGAGACTAGATAAATCAATGGTTCCTGACCTTCATCGTATCCCTCCACTTGGCCCGTTTTCAATTGGAGCATCATAGGTGAGAGGTAGCCGAAATAGAAAGCTACATAATCGTGGATAACCGCGCGGAGGCCGCAGGGTATGCGATAGATCCGTCGTTGGTTCTGAATATCTACATTGTGGATAGTTTGGTAAGCTTGACCATCATCCGGAGTGTGGTTCGGGGCGTGTAGCCCACCCCGGCGCAGGCAAAGGCGGAGGTTGTTGACGTGAATGAAACGATATATGGGTGTGGGATTTGGCACTGGCATCAATCACCATCCTTGAAAATGTCGTGGCTTTGGACCTTGAACGAATCGCTCCGAGAATTGGTATGGGGTTAGTTTTTGGTTTCCGATTCAAAGAGATGGCGGTGGCGCAGGCTTCCAGCCTGTGGCTTTCACCGGCCGGAGGCCGGCGCCACTAAAAACACTGGCCTTCTCCCCCAATCACTCCCCACTCACAACAAATTCTTCTCCGCCAGGCTGAAGTGGCCCTGGCGGCTGATAATCAGGTGGTCGAGCACCGTCAGGTTGAGGGACCGGGACGCCTGCACCAGGGAGCGGGTCAGTTCCAGGTCCGCCCCCGACGGCGTCAGATTGCCGCTCGGGTGGTTGTGCACCAGGATCAGGCCGCTGGCCTTGTGTTTCAGGGCCAGCTCCAGGACCTTGCGGGGATAGACCACCGTCTGGTTGACGGTGCCCTCCTGGACGATCTCTTCGGCGATGATTTCGTTCTGGCTGTTGAGGAAGATCACCCGGAACTGCTCATCCGGGAGGCCGCCCATGGCGGTGCGGCAGTAGTCCACCAGGGCCGAAAGGGACGAGATGCGGGGCCGCCCCAGGACCTCTTCCTTCAAATAGTATTCGGCGCAGGCCTTTACCAGCCGGATAAGGGTGGCGGCGTAGTCCCGCACCCCCTGGACCTCCATCAGGGCCTCCGGGGTGGCGTCCAACACCCGGGTAAAGGAGCCGAAATGCTGGATTAACTGCTTGGCCAGGGGCTTCACGTCGGAATAGGGGATGGCGAAGGTGAGCAGCAGTTCCAGCAGTTCGTAATCCTGCAAGGCCCGGGAGCCGCCCTGGAGAAAGCGGTTCCGCAGGCGCTGCCGGTGCCCGAGATAATGGGGTTTGTCGCTTTTTTTGCCAGGGTCCTGCATCTGCCGGTGGAACCTTTTTTAAAGGGTTGGCTGGATGCCCTGTGCCGGTCTCTCCCTGCCCCGGTCCGTAGGGGCGGGTTTTAAACCCGCCCCTGCAAGCAGCAATCTTGCCTCGGCATTTCTTCCTGAACCCAGCCTAATAGCTTTTCTAAAGGATTTTTCCACTTTGCGCAAATAGAAAACCGCGCCCCGGCGCAGGGTAAAGAGGAGCAAGGGATTGGCCAGGGAGCCGCCTGGCCGTTCCTACACCTCCACCGCCCGCCTTAAGGCGGTAAAGTAAATAGCCACTTTGATCTGCTCGAGCCGCAGCCCTCTGGCCCGGGCCGCCATCTCCCGGTAGGCCAGGAGCTGAGGCCGGTATTTTACCACTTCTCCTTTGATGAAATCCTCCCAGGCAGCCGGGTCCTCAGGCCGGGAACTCTTGTAATCGAGGAGCCACCAGTCCTGGCCATCGAAGATCAGCCGGTCGATCTTCCCCCGGCGCAGGGTGTCCGGGGCGGCCAGGTCCTCCAGGAGCCACTCGCTCACCGCGCCGGGCCGCTTGGGGTCGAGCCGGGACGCCAGCCAGGGGTCCTGGCGGCAGGCCTGAAGCTCCGCCAGGAGTTCCGGGGCCAGGGCGCTCACGGCGGTTTCCGGGGCCACGCCCAGCTGGCGCAGGGCCGCGGCCAGCCCGGCCAGCCCGGGCAGTTCGCCCCCCCGGGCCAGGGTATCCAGGCCGCGATGGATAATCTCTCCCCGGAGGCGGGGGATTTCCTGATCTTCCCCGGCCGAAGCCTGTGCTGGGGGTGCGTCCGGACCGGCCGCAGCCAGTTGGGAGGGGTGGATTATCCGATATTGCGGGGTTTCGGGGGTTAAGCTTAGGGCGGGCGGTAACTCTTTGCCCAAAGGGATTGGCCGCTCCCCCGGAAACGGGGGAGGGAGGTCAACCGGCAGTTCCACCCGGAGTTCCGGCTCCGGCCAGGTCACCGCGGCCCCGGCCGGGGGCAGGGCGGCCCGGTAATGATCCAGCAGCCAGGCCAGGGGGCTTTCCGGAGGGATGGCCGGCTCGCCGCGGTTATTGAGCTTTACGGCGGCGCTGAGGGTCAGGCGCCCCCGGGCCCGGGTCGCCGCCACGTAAAAGACTCGCCGGGCCTCTTCCAGGAGGCGGCGTTTCTTCGTATCTTTAAGAAGCAGATATAGGGAATCCTGGCGCTCCTGGGCGTAAGGCCGGGCCAGGGCCAGGCCCTGGACCCGAGCGCCGCCTCCCTTTCCGGCAATCTCTTCCAGCAGAAAGGGGGCCAGTTTGTCTTCCCGTTGCAGGGGCTGCCAGTCCAGGAAGGGAATAAATACCCGGGTGAACTCCAATCCCTTAGCGCCATGCACCGTCAGCACCTCCACTGGCGAGTCCTGGGCCTGGGGATCGGGGGGCTGATAGGCCTCCGGCAGGGAGAAGTCAGCCCGGGTGAAGGTGGCCTCCGGCAGGCCGGCCTCCGCCTGGGCCAGGAGCTCCAGATAGGCCCGGGCGCAGGCCACTCCCAACGGGCCTTCCCAGGCGGCCACACCGGGCCAGGCCTCCACCTCGGACATAAAGTCTCCGGCGACTTCCGCCAGGGGCCGGCGTCCCACCCGGTCCAAGGCCGCCATCAGGTTTTTGATTAGCCTTGCCAAATCCCCGGGGCAATCAGGGGTCCCGGCGAAGCGCCAGAGCTTCTCCGGCCACAACTCCCCCGGCGCGGTCCCGGCCACCCGGGCCAGCACTTCCAGAGGTTGGGCGGCCCAGGGCCCCCGGAGCAGGGCGGCCCAGGCCATGTCGTCCTGGGGCCGGGTCAGGGCCCGGGCCAGGTTGTGGAGGTGCTGCACCACCAGGCTGTCTTTCGCCAGTTTCAGCCCCTCCCGCACCTTAACCGGCAGACCGGCTGCGGCCAGGGCCTGGAGATAGAGCGGCAGGTGGTTGCGGGTGAACAGCAGGATGCCGATGCTCTCTTTTTCTGCCAGCTGTGACCAGGCTTCCCCCACCTGCCGGGCCAGCCAGGAAGCCTCAGCCTCCCGGGCGGAAAGGTCGCCGTTGCCGGCAAAGAGGGCCAGCCGCGGGGCCTCCCCTGCCGGGGCCCCGGGGGCGGCCGCGGCGGCGTGGAAGCTCAGGTCGGATACTTTTTCTTGGGCCAGGACGTCTTTAAAAACCGTGTTGGCCCAATGGATCAAGGTCCGGCTGGCCCTGAAGTTGGAGGTGAGCTGGAGCGATTCCAGGGGAAACCGGACAGGCCCGCAGGAGAGGCCCAGGCGGGATTCGGCGAAAATCCAGGGTTTGGCGTCTCGAAAGCCGTAAATGGACTGTTTCGGGTCTCCCACCACGGTCAGGGTGCGGCCCTCCCCGGCCTGCCAGCCGGCCATGATATGGCACAGCAACTTCAGCTGGTTGCGGCTGGTGTCTTGAAATTCATCCACCAACAGGTGCTTGAGCTTGAGGTCCAGGCGCAACAGGATCTCGCTTGCGTCCTGGTCGCCGAGCAACCGTAGGGCAGCCTGCTCCAGGGCGATGAAATCGAGGGCCTGCCTGCGGGCGCAAAGGGCTTCGTAAGCGGCCAGCGCCTCCCCCAGGAGGATCACCAGATCCTGGAGGGCCTGGGCCTCCTCCGGCTGGGCGGCGGCAGGTTGCAGTTGCCGGCATTGGTCCAGGAGCCGCGCCGTGGCAGGCGGCAATTCCTGGAACAATTGCGGCCAAGGGCTTTTTGGGAAACCGGCAGGAAACCCCAGGTTCTCGCTCAGCCGTTTGCGGGGTTCGCCGCCCTGGGTGAGGAGCATCCCGCAGATGGCTTGCCAGGCCGGCAGGTCCCCGGGCTCAGTCCCGGGGATCTCCGGGGGGAGCGGCTCCCCCTTGAAAGTGCCGCCCAATTCCCGCCAGAGGCTATGCCATTCCCGGCCCAGGGGCGCGTCCTGGAGGCCGTCCGCCAGGGTTTGCAAAAGCGGCGTCAGCACCAGCCGGTAACGCTGTTCCAAGACGAGCCGGTAGGCCTCCGGCTGGCTGCTGCGGCGGGCCAGCTCCAGGAAATCCTCCAGGCTGTCCCGGCGGGAGAGCAGAGATAAGAGTTCCCCGGCCAGGCGGGGCCAATCGTTGTTGAGGCGCACCAGCCGCCGCACCAGGGCCTGGCGCACCGGGTCCAGGGCGGGCCGGGCCGCCAGGTTCCGGCGCAGCTCTTCCAGGGCCTCCTCTCTGAGGAGGCGGGTTTCAACATCTTCCAGAAGCCGAAAATCGAGAGATACCCCGGCCTCCTGGGGGGCCAGCCTCAGCAACTGGGCGCAAAAACTGTGAAAGGTCATGACCGGCAGGCGCTCGGGCGTCAGCAACTCCTGGAGGGCGTCCGACTTGCTGCCGAAGTGGACCAGGACTTGTTGGGCCAGGTCCACCAGGTGCTCTTCCCAGGGGGACTCAGGGGGCTGCCCCCTGGACCAGAGGAGCTCCATGACCCGGGCGCGCAGCTCCCCGGCGGCCTTGCGGGTGAAGGTCAGGGCCAGCAGCTCCTCCGGGGCCTCCACCCGGGCCAGCAGGGTGAGGAAGCGGGCCAGCAGCACCGAGGTCTTGCCCGAACCCGCCGGGGCTTCCAGGTGGAAGCTCCCCCGGGGGTCCAGGGCCTGATCCCGGGCAGCCTGATCGGCGGGCAGACTTATCATTAAATCCTCTCGGTTTATTAAAAACCTGCGCTATTATTGTGTCGCATGGAAGGTTCCATAAATGCTTTGCCTTTTTCTCTCCCCCTTGAGGGGGCGACACCGGGTGGGGGCGGTAATTTATTGTTCATTTACCATATGTTGCCACCCTCCCCCCAACCCCCTCCCCTCTCAGGGAGGGGGGGGAATCTCAAATTTTTTCTTAAGATAATTTGGGGATATAATACTATTTAATTGATTTTTCCCTCCGGTTTCAAAGGGGGGTTATGAATCTTCTGACTCCTCCTCATCCGCTGGGGCGGAGGCGCCGGTATAACCGCAGAGCAGGGCATAAGGGCAATACTTGCAGGCGCCCAAGTCTTTGCCCGCGGGGTCGGGGGCCGGGGTGGGTCGGGGGCAGAAATCTCCGGCCGCCAGGCGTTTCCCCAGGTCTTGCAAACTGGCCGCCAGGGCCGCCGCCACCCGGGGCCAGTCGTCGGCCCGGCCTTGGAAATCCTCATGTTTCAGGTGGTTCTTCCGAAGACTTTTGAGCCCGATGAACCCGGCCCGGAGTCCCCTGCGCTCCCGGGGAGTCTCGATCAGGCCGCGCTCCACCGCCAGCAGGTAGCAGGGTAACTGGAATTCCAGCAGCTCATCGAAGACCTCTTTGGCACTGGGGAGCTTACCGCTCTTATAGTCCCAGATAACGGCCTCCTGCGTCCCCGGGTGGTAGTCCAGGCGGTCCAGGCGGCCGGTCAGGGCAAAGGGCCAGCCCTCCTCCCGGAGCCCGCTGAAACCCTCCTCCGTGAGCCGCCAGCGCCAGCCCTGCTGGTAGCGCTCCCGTTCCAGGAGGAGCCATTCCCGGAGCAGGCCGGTTTTCCCTTCCTCTGCGCCCAGCCAGCGTTCCAACTCCGCCTGCCAGTGGGGGTCTTGCAAAAGGTTCCCCAGCACCCGGCGCGCCGCGGCGTCCAAGACCTTCTGGGCCTGGTCGTGGTCCCAATCCTGCTCCTTGAGAATTTCGCTGAATTCCTTGACGAATCGGGCCAGGACCTGGTGGAGCCGGTCGCCCCGTTCCCGGGGAGGCAGACCCGCTTCTATCTCCGGCAGTTCCTTAAGCCTCAGGATGCCCTCCAGCAGGAAACGGCAGGGACAGCTCAGGGCCGCCGCGGCCTTGCCCACGGAGAGCCGGTCGGGCAGGCTGACGGACAGCGGCCCGTCGGGGTGGCCGGCAAAGGAAGCCCCGCGGCCGTCCAAGGCGGCCCGGACGGCGGGACTCCGCAGCCAAGCCGGATCAGGGACGCTCAATACCGGCATCAATTCTTTGTCCCAGCCGCCCAGGTAAAGTGGGCTGCCGGGCCGTTCCTCGTCTTCGACCACTCCGGGCCGGGTGAGGACCAGGTGCGGAGCGGCGCCCAGCAAGTTGTCGTAAAGCACCCGGGAAAAATCGTGCTGGCTGCGGTAAGTGCCGCCCAGGACGACGCGCCTTTCCGCGGCGGTGAGCAGGGGCAGGGGGCGGGGCGGCGCCGGCAAGGCCCCGGAGTTCATCCCCAGGCAAAAGACCTGGGAAAACTCCAGGCCCCGCATCTCCAGGAGGCCCATGACCTGGATGCCGGCGTCCTGAATTCCGGGTCCAGCCAGCTTCGCCTGTTTGGCCCCGTGCTCCAGCCAGCCCAGAAACTCCCCGGCCTTCAAGGGTTGGGAGCCCACGGCGGCGGCCGCCTCCTGCAGCAGGGAATCGAGGCGGCGAAACTGGGCCGCCTCGTCCTCAGCCCCGGGGGTGAATTTAAGCTCCTGCCAGACCTGCTCCAGGCGCCGGCGCCACTGATGGCCATCGCCGGGTGCCTTGAGGGTGGCCCAGAGGCGGTCCAGCCGGGACAGCACCGGCGCCCCCTCATCAGAATCGGGAATGGCTGCCTTAAAATGAAACCAGCCCCGATCCAGCCGGCGTTCCCGCCAGATACGGTCCCAGTATGCGGTCTGGTCCCGGTGGCGGCAGAGTTCGCGGTAAAAGGGCGACAGCAGGAGCGACACCAAATCTTCCCGGGCTTCCCCGCCGGAGACGAACCGCAAAGGCAGGGTGGCAGCCAGAAAGAGGGGGGTCGCCGCAAGAAGCGGCCCCTGGGAGAAGTTGTAGGCAAAGCCGGCAGCGGTCTGCGCCGGCCCCAGCAACTCGGGGAACAGCCGCGACAACTGGGGGAGATACTGGTCCAGGTCCGGGGAGGTCACCGCCAGCCGGTGCCAGGGGAGGCCTTCCTGGGAGGCCAGCTCCGCCAGCCGGGCGCCCACCCAGGCCAGCTCCTGGCTGCGGTCGGGGAGGAGCACCGCCCGTTGCACCGCCTGGGGATGGCCCCGCACCTGGTGGTGCGTAACGAAGGTGCGCCGGGCCACGGCGGTCAGGAAGGAGTCCTCCGCCGGGGCTGGATTCTCCAGGCCCACGACCATGATCCGCTCGGGCAGGGTGATCTTTCCTTCCTGCAACCGGGCCAGGAGGAAGGCCGGCAGCTCTGCCGGCGCCAGCCAGCCGCCCTCTGCCAGGAGTTGGCTGAAGATCCGGATAACCCGGCTCCGCCAGGCAAACAGCGGGGAATCACCCGGGGGGCGGGCGTCCCTGCCCGCCAACAACGAATGGCGGCAGAGAAGATTATGGGCCTCATCCAGGGCCTGGGCCCAGGAGAGGTCGGCGGCGGTCCCCTCCAGGCCCGGCGCCGCCTCAATGGCCTTAAGCCACAGGGACAGGCGCCGCAAATCGGGAGCCAGCGCCACCTCCGGCCAGACGGCCTGGAAGAGGTCTTGCAGCCAGCCCTGGAAGGTCTTCAGGGGCAAGGGTTCCCAGGCGAGGGCGCCGGACACGAGGCGGGCCTGGCGTTGCCGCTGCCACAACTGCTGCGCCAGCCGTTGGTGCGGCGCCAGCACCAGGGTCCCGGGGCCGGCCTCGGCCAGGAGGTGATCTTGTAAGGCTGCGGCAGAGGGGAAGAACGGCATAATGGCAAACCGCCAGGCATCTTATGAACGTTGAGAAGGGAGCGGCTAACCCCGAGGCCGGCAAAATGGTGGCTGGCCCAGGAGCCGGTGCGCCTTATTTTATGTAGGTTGCGGCGGCGTGGTGGAATTAAAGATCTGCCGCAGCTCCTCGCCATCCAGAACCTCTTTTTCCAGGAGAATCTTGCCCACCTTCTCCAGGGTGGGCCGCCGCGCCTCCAGGACCTCCCTGGCCCGCTGGTGGGCCCGGTCCACCAGGTCCGCCACCTCCTGGTCGATCTCCTGGGCCGTGGCTTCGCTATAATCTTTGCTGGAGGTGGGCATGACGCCTTCCAGGAACAGGGGCCGCCGCTCCCGCTCGAAGGTGATGGGGCCCAACTTCTCGCTCATGCCGTACTCCCGCACCATGGAACGGGCAATATCCGTGGCCCGGTAGAGATCGTTTTGGGCCCCGGTGGAAATCTCCTGAAAGACCAGCTCCTCGGCCGCCCGGCCTCCCAGCATCACCGCCATGCGGTCTTCCAGCTCGGTCTTGGTCATCAGATAGCGGTCCTCAGTGGGCAACTGCATGGTGTAGCCCAGGGCGCCGATGCCCCGGGGGATGATGGAGACCCGGTGCACCTTGTCGGTGGTGGGCAGGGCCTCGGCCACCAGGGCATGACCGCTTTCATGGTAGGCGACGATCTCCTTCTCCCGGGGGTTCATGACCCGGTTGCGTTTTTCCAGGCCGGCCACCACCCGGTCGATGGCCTCCTCGAAATCGTCCATCTCCACCGCCTCTTTATTTTTACGGGCCGCCAGCAGGGCCGCTTCGTTGACGATGTTGGCCAGGTCCGAGCCCACCATCCCGGGGGTGCGGGCCGCCAGGGTTTTGAGATCGACAGTGGGAGAGAGCTTGATCTGCCGGCAATGAATCCGCAAGATTTCTTCCCGGCCCATGAGGGAGGGCCGGTCCACCAGGATGTGCCGGTCGAAGCGTCCCGGGCGGATCAGGGCCGGGTCCAGGATCTCCGGGCGGTTGGTGGCCGCCATGATGATCACCCCTTTGCGGGTGTCGAAGCCGTCCATTTCCGAGAGGAGCTGGTTCAGGGTGTTTTCCCGCTCTTCGGGGCCGGCCATGGGGCTTAGTCCCCGGGCCTTGCCCACTGCGTCCAGTTCATCGATGAAGATGATGCAGGGGGCCTTCTCCTGGGCGGTGGCGAACAGGTCCCGCACCCGGGCCGCCCCCACCCCCACGAACATCTCCACAAAGTCGGAGCCGGTGAGGCTCAAAAAAGGGACCCCGGCCTCTCCGGCTACGGCCCGGGCCAGCAGGGTCTTGCCGGTTCCCGGGGGTCCCACCAGCAGCACCCCTTTGGGGATCTTGCCCCCCAGCAACTGAAACTTGGCGGGATTTTTCAGGAATTCGATGATCTCCTTGAGTTCCTCGATGGCTTCATCCACCCCGGCCACATCCTGGAAGGTGACCTTGGTCTCATCCTGGGCGTAAACCTTGGCCCGGCTTTTGCCCACCGTCATCAGGCCGCCGGCGCCGGCCCCGACCTTGCGGAAGAAATAGATCCAGATGCCTACCAGCAGCAAAATCGGCAGTCCCCAGGAGAGGAGGTTGTTGAGCATGGTCCTGTCCGGGGCGGCGCTATACTTGATCCCCTGCTTTTCCAGAAGCCCCACCAGGTCCTTATCCTCCACCCGGTTCACGTTGAAGTCGGGTTCCTTGTTGTCGGACAACTTGGCCAGCTTTTGAGGCAGGTCCGGCTCTTTCCGTTCCTTGGCCAGTTGCTCGACGCCGGCCGGCAGGAGCTTGCCGGTGATGCTCCCGGGGGAGAGGGTCAGGTCGTCGACTCCCTTGGTTGCCAGCAAATGGCGAAATTCGCTGTAGCTGACCTCCGTGGTCGGTTTGACGCCGCTATAAATTTGAAAAACCAGCAAAATCAGGATGAAGGCCAGCAGGTACCAGATGAGATAGCGGCCCGGAGCGCTGGCCTGGGGTTCATTGGCCATGAATACCTCTGGAGGGCGGATTTGCCAAATTTCTCCACATGTTTAATAATATAATTACTGCGCGTTTATTGGCAACACCGAGGGAGGCAGGCGGCGCTGCCGGGGAGGGGAAAAAATGAGCGATATTCTTCGTAAGAGACCTAAGAGCGTTTGGTGGCTGCTGCTGTTGGCTGGTTGTCTGGCGGCCAGCGGGCAAACCGCGGCGCCAGCCGTTGCCGGTCCCACCATTGCGGTGGAGGCCGAGGGCGAGGTCGCCGCAGTTCCGGACCTGGCCATGCTGACTGTGGAAGTGGAGACTCAGGCTCCCCAGGCGGAGGCCGCCGCCCAGGAAAACAGCCGCCGGGCCGAAGCCCTGCTGGCTGCCCTGAAACAGGCCCTGGGCCCCGGCGACCAGGTAAAGACCCTGGGTTACCACCTCTCGCCGATTTACGCCCCCAAGGTCAAAAACGGTCCGCTGGAAATCAAGGGTTACCAGGCGGTGAACCGCCTGCAGGTGAAGCTCCAGGGCGCGGCCCGCCTGGGGGCGGTCATCGATCTGGCCCTGAAAAACGGGGCTGCCGCGATTAACGGGCCATTTTGGGGGTATTCCCGCGCCGAGGAACTGCAGCGGCAGGCCGCGGTGGCGGCCATGGAGCGAGCCCGGCGCCTGGCCGAGGCCCTGGCCCAGTCGCAAGGCCTTAAAATCAAAGGAGTGGAGAAGATCGTGACCGGCATCCGGATTCTGCCTCTGGGGGGTCCGGAGAGGGTCATGCGGCTGGCCGCCGCCCCTGCCCCCGTCACTCCCATCGAGGTGGGGGAAGAAGAGATCAAGGCCAGCGTCCAGGCGGTCTTCCTGGTGGAACCTTAGGGGGCTTTGGCTCGCTTCTGAGGATAACTTTTGAGAATTACCGGCGTCCGCCTTGCTGGTACTCGCCGCGGTCCCTTTACAATCGGCTGTGGTCTGGTTATGCTTAATTTAATTAACCGTGGGAGGATACCCGTGAACGATTTGAAACCATCAGTGGAACAAGCTCTGGCCAAGATCCGCCCCATGCTGCAGCGGGACGGCGGGGATATCGAACTCGTCGAAGTGACCGACGGCATTGTCAAAGTCCGGCTCACCGGCGCCTGCAAAGGTTGCCCCATGTCCCAGATGACCCTGAAGCAGGGGGTGGAAAAGCTCCTGATGAAGGAAGTCCCGGGACTCAAGGAAGTCCAGGCGGTTTAAGGCGTTCGCTCCAGTCTCCCCGGGCAATCCGGCCGATGAGCCGGAAGATAGGGCGAGCCTGGGGAAGGCCCCGGGTGGCCCGGGGAGGCGCCGGGCGGACCGGCGCAATTATGCTTGACATGGCTCCTTAAGCCGGGATAATAGCGGCACGTGGGGATGTAGCTCAGCTGGAAGAGCGCCTGCTTCGCATGCAGGAGGTCAGGGGTTCAAGTCCCCTCATCTCCACCACCAGTAAATCCAATATCATCTGATGCTGTCCACAATGGCCTGATTTATCAGGCCATTTTCTTTTTCCGTTGTCCCATAACAGTCATATTGATATAGTGAAATCCGAAAGGTTTGGGGGTATGTGTGGGGGTATTTGCCCATATTTGCCCTTGCCACCAACTGAGATACCCCCAAAAAGGAGGGAAACCCCTATGCCTAAAAGGATTGCACCGCTCACTGACACCAAGGTTAGAACGACCAGGCCGACAGAAAAGCCTCAAAAACTTTTCGACGGTAGGGGTCTTTTTCTTTTGGTAACTCCGACTGGCGGCAGGCTCTGGCGATTCAAGTATCGTTTTGGCGGTAGTGAGAAGTCACTTAGTATCGGCACATACCCTGAAACTTCACTAGCCGAGGCCAGGCAGAGGCGGGACCAGGCAAGTGCTCTGCTGGCCAATGGTATTGATCCCCGCGAGACCAAGAAGGCCCAGAAGGCGACGAGCAACCGAGAGACAGAGACCTTCGAGATCATCGCTCGTGAGTGGCATGCCAAATTTTCACCTTCCTGGGCAACCAGTCACGCCAAGGCAACCATCAGGCGGCTTGAGCTTTTCATCTTTCCCTGGTTGGGGACCAGACCAGTCATAACCATTACAGCGCCGGAACTGCTGGCGGCACTCCGACGCATCGAGGCGAAAGGAGCCCTTGAAACGGCTCACAGAGTGAAACAAGTATGCGGCCAAGTCTTCCGCTATGCCATAGCCACCGGCCGGGCCGAGCGCGATCCGTCCGGGGATCTGCGCGGTGCCATCCCTCCGGCCTCTGGTAAGCACATGGCAACCATCACTGACCCAAAAGAGATCGCCGGATTGCTCCGCTCCATTGACGATTACCGGGGTGGTATCGTGACCCGTTGCGCCCTGCAATTGGCGCCCTTGGTTTTTGTCCGGCCGGGGGAGTTGCGACAGGCCGAGTGGTCTGAATTCAATCTTGAGACGACAGAATGGAGAATCCCGGCAGAGAAGATGAAGGCGGGCGCCGTGCATATCGTCCCGTTATCAAGACAAGCCCTGGACATCTTGCGGGAGATTTACCCCTTGACCGGGCATGGCAGGTTTGTCTTTCCGAGCCCCAGGACCGATTCGAGACCGATGAGCAGCAACGCCATTTTGTCCGCCCTGCGGCGTATGGGGTATGCCAAGGATGAGATGAGCGGTCATGGTTTCAGGAGTATGGCCAGCACATTGTTGAATGAACAGGGGTGGAACCGGGACGCCATCGAGCGCCAACTTGCCCATGCCGAAAGAAACAGCGCGCGTGCGGCGTACAACTATGCCGAGTTCATGCCGGAACGGAAGAAGATGATGCAGGCCTGGGCCGACTACCTGGAAGGAATCAAGTCTGGAGCCAAAATCATACCGATACAGGCTATGGGGTGAAAAAAAGGCCACTTCAAAGAAAATCACTTGTAATGACCTATACTTGAGCTGATAGTCATCAAACCAAGATCAGATCAACTATGACATGTGGGCAAAATATAAAAAGTCGGCGTGGTCTGAGATGAAGTTATGATAACTATATCGAGTATCCGTCATTTTGGTTAAGCCCGCGCAAATATAGCAGTTAGCAACATAGCTACCTAAACATATGTTGAGAAAAGCAAAATATGGATAGTGTTTAAGTAAAATATATATTTACATCCCGATTGCCACACAGTCAAGCTAATGATCGAGAGTTGCTTTTTCATCGGATTTTTTCCTCAAGTAATGGCACAGCCATTGCATTAAACCCAGATAATGGGCAACGCCAGGCTGCCCCGGTTCATAATCTTTCTCCCACAGCCGGAGGAAGGCCGGCAAAATGATCAGAGAAGCCACTAAGACGCTGAGGCTGCCCACCGTCGCCAAGAGCCCCAGGCTGAAGATGCCCCGGTGTCCGGACACCATCAAGCTCCCGAACCCCACGGTGGTGGTCAAGGCCGCCAGGGCCACCCCCTTGGCGGTGCTGGCTGGCAGAGCAATGGCCCGGGCCGATTCCTCCAACTGCCAGCGGGTCAGGATGATTATCCCAAATTCGACCCCCTCTCCCAAAATCAATGGCAGGAACAGCACGTTGGCCTGATTGAAGGAGAGGTTCAGAGCCCACATCAGGATCAAGGTCAAGCCGGTCCCCACCACCAGGGGAATAAAGGCCAGCAGCGCCAATATCAGGCTCCGGAAAAATATCACCAGCACGGCGGCAACGGCCAGCACGGCAATCCCGGTGGCGAAGAGGACGGAATTGCGAAAGTCCCTGGTAAAGACATAGAGGAGTACCGGATCTCCCGCCACGTTGGGGTCGAGGCCCCAAAGACTCTTCACGAACACGTTCAGGGGTCCATAATTCCAGATATCCTGGGAAGGAAACACCTGGAGCAGGTAGGCTCCTTGCGGGCTGATGAACCGCTCCCGCACGGAGACGGGCAAATTCGCCTGGGTGGGCGGGGCTGACTCCAGGGCTGATTTCGCATAACCTCGCAGCAGGTCCCATTTATCCTTTAAGTCCGCGCCAAATTGGCGATTGAAGCCGGCCAGGAGCGCCGCGGCCTGGGGATTCAGGTCCGTATTAAGCAGGGGGACGATTTTATCGATCAGCTCATGGGTTTCTGCTACCTGCTGTTCTGTGGCCGCCTCTTCCTGCTCCAAATTTTTGGCGGCTTCCGCCATCTTAAAATTAATCCGCCCTAAAATGGCAGCCAATTCTCCGGGGTTGGCAGGCCTGGCCCTGGCGGCGGCAAAATTTACCGAGTTCAAGACCGGCTCCATCCCGATCAAAATCCGGCGCTTTTCCCCCACCTTCGCTGGCAGAAAGGAGAGCGTCGATTCCACATGCGAAACCGTGGACAGTTTCGCAAACGCCTCACTCTTCGCCTCCAACTCCTTCAGAGTCGGGGTAATCAGGGCGCCGTAAGCGGAGGCGTTGGAACCCTCAATGAGCCGGTTTTCCCAAACCACCGATTCGGTCTGGGGATTTTGCAGATGCAGGGGATTTAAATCAAAGTGAACCCGTAGCAGACAGACCCCGCCCAGAACCGTGATCAGGACTGCCAGCGCCATGATCAACCGGTAACGGGTCCAATGCAACTCCAGAAAAGGGCTGGGGACTGCCGGACCCTCCTCGGAAATTCCAGCCGGCGCGCATCCTTCCGTGACCATGACCAGGGCTGGTATCAGCAACAGTGTGGCAATCAGCATCGCCACCACGCCCATGACCATGATCAGCCCCAATTCGGCCAGGCCCTTGAATCCCGCAAAGGCCAGGGGCAAAAAGGAAAGTATCGCCGCCCGGCCCGCATTAAAGTTGCCCGGGATCGACCTGCGATAGGTGCGCTCCAGGGCTTCGATGCTGCACCTTTGGCCTGCCAACTCTTCTTCAAAACGGCAGAACCCATGGATGGGGTAATCGACGGTGAGCCCCAGCAGTAAGGGTGCAAAGACCAGCGACAGGATATTCAGATGCCCCACCACCAGGGTAACCAACCCGAAAGTCCAGCACAGGCCGATAATCAGCCCTATCCCTATCATCAAGGTCCACTTCAGACTCCGCAGAAAGACGATGATCAGGAGCATCTGACCCAACAGGGATAACCAGGTGGCCAGGGTCATGGAATTCATGGCGCCGCTCATTTCATCCGATTGCAAGGCGTCCGGGCCGGTCACCCCCGCCTGGATCCCGGGGAATCGGCCTTTAACCCGGGCCAGCGCCTTCCGCAGGAGTTCCACCTCGTTGTGGATGGTGTGGTAGTCGCCGGGCTCCTCGGTAACCATGAACATCAGGAACTTGTTATTCTTCGTAAGAAAGTAGCCCTCCTGGCTAACGTCGTTCAGATCCTTGGGATAAAGGGCATTCAGGGGGGAGACATAAGCGTGGTTCCCTTTCAGGCTAAGGCGCAATTCTTTGAGGCTGGCGTTCAAGAGGTCCAGGTTGGGCTGCTCCGGCCCTTTCGCTTCCGTCAGAAACCCGGTGAACAGATTGCCGATCATGGCACGGGTCATCTGTTCGTTGACCAGGTTGTAGAAAGTCATCAGGCCCGGGTCGGCAGCCAGTCCGGTCAGCAGGTTTTTCTGACCCGCCAGGTTGTCTTTAAGCTTGATCAGGTCATTAGTATCCAGGTAGAGCAGGGCCCAGCGCCTGAAGCTCTCCGGGTTGACGCGATAAAAGAGGTCGGTAAACCATTGGGGATAGCCGCGCAACTCGGCTGCCAGGGCGTCGGCGAATTTAATGGCCACCTCGGGTTGGCGGTTTTCCACCACCACCACCAGGCCGTCCCGGCCTCCGAAAGCCTGATCCATCCGGTGGGTGAGGTTAAGAAGGTGTTTATCGCCGGAAACCAGGTCATCCCGGCTGGTGCTGATGGTCAGGTTATGAAGAGTATAATAGACCGCCACCCCGGCCAGCGCCAAGGAGACCACGATGATGGGCCAGGCGAAGAATTCTATCGCCTTGAGAAAAACCTTGATCCGTCGATTTAAGGAATTCTCAGGAAGCAAGCTCGTCCCTTAAGGGCAAATTAGGTTTTCTGGGGTAGAAGGCAAATCGGCCGGATGATGCGTACACGCCACCTCCTGTCCGGCCTGAGCCTTCTCTCGCGGATAGGATTCTCCCCCAAAATATATTCCAATTGACGGCCGATTAGACGGCCGGATCCATCATGCGCTTGGAAAAAACCCATCTTAAAGTGGATAAACGGTTCACTGCTTCAGACCGAATATGATGGCGCCTGCTCCAACAAAAAGAATTCCCAGCCACTCCAGAGCTGTTGGTCGTTCGCCAAGGAACAGGACCGCAAAGACTGCAACAAGCAAGAGGCTTAACTTGTCGACCGGTGCGACTTTTGAGGCATCGCCCATTTTCAATGCTCTGAAGTAGCAGACCCATGACGCTCCGGTCGCCAAACCGGACAACACCAGAAAAAACCATGTCTTGTAGTGGAGTAGGAAGGGGTTGCTCCATTTTCCTGTGAAGTATACGAAGCCAGCAAGTACGAATAGGATTACGAAGGTGCGGATGAGTGTTGCCAGATCCGAATCGACGCCCTCCAATCCAATCTTGGCGAATATTGCCGTCAGAGCCGCAAAAACAGCTGACAGTAAAGCCCAGAAAAACCAATTTGTCGCCGAGGCCATGGTCTTTGACATCTAACTTATCGTAATGAAAATCATCAAACTATTTTGATTTTATGGCCGGAAGTAATTTTATCTCCATGGAGGATTGCTCGAGCCAAGACTCACGAACCTGACTTCTCAGGTTCATGAGCCGCACTCTTTCCTTCCAAACAAAGACACCTTAATCCTTCATTTATCAGTCAGTGCCAACTAAAGTTTAGATTACTACTTATAATGGAGAGCTTTTGGTAATCATCCGTTGGCGGATGCATGAAAAACCGCCCCATTTAGCAATGCTCTAAAGATGTTTTTCTATATCAAGTGCTTTAAGGGTAATCTTCATTATCGAGTCAGGGTTGAGGGACATGGAATCTATCCCTTCTTTAACCAGGAACTCGGCAAACTCAGGATAATCGCTGGGCGCCTGCCCGCAGAGCCCGCTATGGCGGTGATTCCTTTTCGCCCCCTGAATGGCCATGGAAACCAGCTTCATCACCCCTGGGTCCTGCTCGTCAAAGTCATGGGCCACCAGGGCCGAGTCACGGTCCACCCCCAGGGTAAGCTGGGTCAGGTCATTGGAGCCGATGGAAAAGCCGTCAAAAAGTCTGCTGAATTCATCAATCATGATGACATTATTGGGGATCTCGCACATGACATAAACCTCGAGTTCGTTTTCTCCCCTTTTCAGACCGTTCTTAGCCATCTCTGCCAGGACCTTCTCCCCTTCCTCCACCCGGCGGCAGAAGGGAATCATAATGATCAGATTTTTCAGTCCCATCTCTTCCCGAACCCTTTTCATGGCCCGGCACTCCAGGGCGAAGCCTTCCCGGTAGCGGTCATCATAATAACGGGAGGCCCCGCGAAAGCCGATCATCGGGTTATTTTCTTCCGGTTCGAAATCCCGTCCTCCTATGAGACTCGCATATTCATTGGTCTTGAAGTCGCTCAGCCGCACAATCACCGGCTTGGGATAAAAGGCTGCGGCGATAGTCCCCACACCCTGGGCCAGTTTTTCCACGAAGTATTCTTCCTTATTCTCATAACCAAAGGTGAGTTCTTCAATCTTTTTCTGCACAGCCTCATCCGTTACCCTTTCGGGATGGACCAGGGCCATGGGATGAATCTTGATATAGCTGTTAATGATAAACTCCATACGTGCCAAACCTACACCATCATTGGGAATCATCGAGAATGAAAAGGCTTCTTCCGGATTTCCCAGGTTCATCATAATCTTGGTTTTGGGCCGCTCAAAATGACCGAGATTAAGCGTCTCCACATGAAATGGCAGTAGTCCCTCATACACCACCCCCTCATCTCCCTCGGCGCAGCTTACCGTCACTTCCTGTCCGGAACGGATTTTTTCTACAGCGTTTTCTGCGCCTACCACTGCCGGAATACCGAGTTCCCGGCTAACGATGGCGGCATGACAGGTCCTCCCTCCCCGGTTGGTGACAATGGCGGCCGCGTTTTTCATTACCGGCTCCCAGTCGGGTGTGGTGGTGTCGGCAACCAGTACCTCTCCTGGATTAAAAGAGCCGAGGTGAGCCACATCAGAGATGATGCGAGTTTTACCGTTGGCGATCTTTTCTCCCACGCTCTTGCCCCTGGCCAGCACCGGGCCTTTTTTGTCCAGGTGATAGGTCTCAAGAACATCCACGGTTTTCTGGGATTGGATCGTTTCAGGCCTCGCCTGGACAATGAACAGGTCTCCATTCAGGCCGTCTTTCGCCCATTCGATATCCATGGGACGATTTTCCCCCGCCTTTTTTGAGTAGTGCTCTTCTATGGCAATGGCGTACCCGGCTAACTTCAGGACCTCGTCGTCAGTAAGGCAAAATTGTCTCCGCTCAACCCTGGGCACCTCTATGTTTCGGGTCAAAACCTTCGAACCACCACGGCCGTAAATCATTTTAATCTTTTTGGCCCCCAAATTTTTTCTGATAATGGCCCTATGGCCTGTTCTGAAGGTCGGCTTGAAAACGTAGTATTCATCAGGACTAACCGCTCCTTGCACAATGTTTTCTCCCAGTCCATAGGAGCCGGTAATAAAAACCACGTCGCGGAAGCCCGTTTCGGTATCCAAGGTAAAGATCACGCCGCTGGTAGCCAGATCAGAACGCACCATCTTCATAACCCCGGCGGAGAGAGCTACTTTGAAGTGGTCGAAATTATTGTCAACACGATAGGCTATCCCCCGGTCAGTAAAGAGTGACGCCAAAGACTTGCTGCAGGCCTCTCTCAAGGCCTGGTAGCCACTGATATTAAGATAAGTCTCATGGCAGCCGGCGAATGAGACAGTGGGGAGGTCCTCTGCGGTGGCCGAACTCCGTACCGCAACGTCTGTATCAGGGCCATACTCCTTACATAACTGGTCATAGGCGATCTTGATTTCGGCCCAAAGGTCATCAGGAATACCGGCGCCCAGGATAAGATCCCGCGCCCTCTTTCCGCGCTTTGCCAGGTCAGCCACCTTGGTCTTATCCAGGCCGGCCATGGTCTCCTTGAGTTGGTCCAGAATGCCTGCGGATTTTACTACATACCAGTAGGCTTCTGCAGTTATGGCAAAACCATTGGGTATTTTAATCCCTTCGCCGGTAAGCTCCCGGTACATCTCCCCTAAAGAGGCGTTTTTGCCGCCCACCAGGGGAACATCTTCAATCTTTATCTCTTTAAACCAACGGATATATTTGGCATCTTGGGTCATGGTTTTCCTCCTCCCAAAATTTTATCATCTTTTTCCGCTTAAGGTGCCTAATGGGAGACCTTTCCTTGGCCCAATCGCCCCGGTCGCTTTTCTTTCTCGGCGGATCAGGGAAACATTAGACACTTTTCATCCTTTCTCTGAACTGGTCCACTTCTTCTTCGACCCCTGACAAGATTTCCTTGTATCGGTAAAAGTCCAACACCCGGATGTTGCGCAATTCTGGTTTGACATAAAAATCCGGGGTTCCCGCCTTCATCTTGGCGGCCACAATTGCCGCCTGCATAATTTGGAAGGTGGAGAGGACACTCTCCAACATGTTGGGAACTATGCCATTTGGCTGGTCTTTGACGCCGGATACATCGATGGCGATGGTAAAATCACACTCGGATTGGACCAAGTCGTAAGGCAGGGGATTGACCGCACCGCCATCAATGAATACGATGCCTTGCATGATCACAGGCTCAAAGATGAAGGGCATGGCAATGCTGGCTCTGATGGCGCTGACCAGATCCCCAGAATTAAAAACCACTGCTTCTCTTTTCCAGAAATCGGTAGCAACCACCTTCAGGGGAATCTTCAATTCCTCAAAGGTGTGGACCGGGAGGGCAAGTTTAAGAAACTCTTCCACCCCCTTCCCCTTTATGATGGCTGAATAACTGAAGAGGGAAAAATCCAGCGCCATTTTGGAAAGGTCTTTCAGACCGATTTTCTTTAATCCCTGTTCCAGCTCGGCTGCCGACAATCCCGCAGCATAGAAAGCGCCGATGATGGCACCAATGCTGGTCCCGGATATAACGTCCGGTTGCATCCCCAACTCATCCAGCACTCTTAAAAAGGCAATATGGCAGAGCCCCTTGGCTCCGCCAGCACCCAGCGATAGACCAAGCCTTTTTCTAGTCGCGCTCATTCTGGGTTTCAGAATTCAAAATTATCCACAGACGGCATCGTCGGAGGCCGACAGTTAGCCCTGCCGCTTTTCCAGGGCCCGTTTATAAAGCTCCAGATATTGGGGTAGAACTCTCTCCCAGGAAAAATCCAATGCCATATTGTTGCGAATCATGGCTGCCCAGGAAGACTTGCCATGAAACTGGGTTATGGCTCGACGGACGGCGCCCAGAAATTCCTCCGGCGTATAGCCTGAGAACTTTAAGCCATTGCCTCGTATATGAACTTTCAACGTTATCGATTCTCTCCAGGAATTTACCGTTTGGATAATATGCAATGCTAATGCCAAGCCTAAGTCATTGAAAATACATGATAGCAAAAATTTCTAAGTCATGAATCTTCGAAAATTAGCGATAATTCGTGAAAAATGACTTGATGCAGATAGTGCAGCTTCTATGCGGATTTGAAGAGATGTTTGTTGATCTTGAGGGATTTGATCTTCGATTCCAGGGTCGAGGCTGGAATACGCAGTTTGGCGGCCGCACCCAACCGTCCAGACACGCGGCCGCCACTTTCAGCCAAAGCAGCCTCAATCATCTCTTTTGTTTGCATCACCAGCATGTCGGAGAGCCGTTGGCCGGCTGGCTGAGCCTGACAAGACTCCCGAACCAACCAATGCTCATCGACCGAAAATTGTTCCGTGTCACAGACGATGATCGACCGTTCAACTACATTCTGCAGCTCGCGAATATTGCCCGGCCAGGAGTAGGACTGAAGCAGATCCATGGTCTTTCTGCTGGCGTTCCCTATCTTCTTCCCCAGCTTGCTGGCATATCGATGGATGAAGTATTCAAGCAGGATGGGGATGTCCTCTTTGCGTTCACGCAGGGGAGGTAATTCAATGGGAAATACGTTGAGCCGATAGAATAGATCGCTGCGAAAGCTGCCGGCTTCAATGGCGGATTTCAAGTCACGATTGGTGGCGGTAATCACCCGCGCATTGGTTTTGATCGGCTGATTTCCACCCAAACGTTCGAATTTCTGGTCCTGCAGCACCCCTAACAGGGCGATCTGGGTCTCCATCGGCAGCTCTCCGATTTCATCCAGAAAGATCGTGCCTCCTTCCGCCAACTCGAAGCGGCCAAGGCGCCGCTGGTGGGCTCCCGTGAAAGCTCCCTTTTCATGACCGAATAATTCGGAGGCCATCAACGGTGTGGGAATTGCCGCACAATGCACACTCACAAAGGCTCGCGAGGAGCGCGGCGACCGCTTGTGGATGACTCGAGCGACGAGTTCCTTGCCTGTGCCGGTTTCACCAGTGATGAGTATGGTGGAATCCGTCGGCGCAACCTTGTCGACGCGGGCAAGCACAGCTTTCAGAGCCGGTGATGCCCCCACGATCTCCTCGAACATCGAGGTGCTATCAATTTCTTCGCGTAAGACGATGTTTTCCTTCGAAACTTGCTCCTGCAATTTCTGGATTTTGTCCAACGCCTGGAGGAGACGAGCCTCGGTTCGCTTCTGATTCTCGATATCCACATGGACCCCATACCACCTGACGATGTGTCCCTTTTCGTCTCGCAAGGCGGAGTTGCGGGCCAAAAACCAGCGATATTCTCCATTTGCCTGCCGAATGCGGTGTTCGTGATCTCTCGGTTCCCCCGTCGCCATCGATTCACGCCAGGTCTCCACCGCCCGGTCGCGGTCTTCGGGATGGATTGCAATCGACCAGTCCCAACCCAAGACCTCCTCTGGCGAGAAACCAGTTAAATCTAACAAACTTTGACTGATGAAGTCGAAGGAGCTATCAGGGAGAGCGCTAAAAACATAGGCTGGAATGGTTTCGATAGTGGTGCGAAGATCCCTTTCGCTTTGCCGGATCCGCTCTTCCGCTTGCTTCACTGCGGTGATGTCCATCACCGCCCCAATAAATTCGATACTGCCTGATTCATCGGTTACGGCACGAGCCACAACATGGACATTTTTGACCGAACCGTCTGGCATCAACAATCGATTTTCGAGATCAAAATCCTTCCCATCCTGTGAGGCTCGCTCCAATGTCTGCTTCACGAGGGCCGTGTCTTCCGGATGAACACGTTGGAGTGCCAGATCTATTGTAGGCTTGATTGTCCGGTCGTATTCAAAGATCCGGAAGGTTTCCTCTGACCATATGATCTCGCCGGTAGAAACCCTCCAGCCGAAGCTGCCAGTGTGGCTGAGTCTCTGGGCCTCCGCAAGGTATGCTTCATGGCGCTGTAGCTTCTGAGTCAAATGTTCTGGCTCCGTGACGTCCATGGATTTGTGTCCGGCCACACCGTCTCGATGCAGCGCGACGACTCTTCAGCACCTTTCATTGAGCAGAGGTGAGATGGAGGTGAGTTGATAGGAAAGGTGATCAGAAATCGCTTCTTGATAATTTATGGATAGTACCCGCCGAGGATGTTGTCAATGGGCCTTGCAAGTGCCCAGGTCATTATTTGCGAAATATCGTTAATTCTCGAAGAATCACAACTTTCTAGTGCGTGTCAACAAGTATTTTCAATAACTTACGGTTGGCATTCGCATTGCACTGCCAACAAGTAGGTTAGTGACTCCAGGAGAGAATCGGTGACGTTGAAAATTCAGATATCTACGAAAGGGGAGGCCGTGGTCTTTACCCTGATTGGTCGAATCAACGCGGAAGAGGTGGCTGAGTTGCAAAGACTCTTCAAAGCCGAAGGACAAAACGACCACCACATCGTTCTGGATTTGAAAGATGTCAAGCTCGTGGATCTGGACGCAGTAAGATTCCTGACTCGTTGCGAAGGGAATGGCGCCCGACTCGAGAATTGCCCCGCATATATCCGCGAGTGGATTGAAAAAGAAAGACCCCAAAGGTAGCCGGTGTCAGCATTAGGCAGGAATAAACGAGATCCCCAGCGCACCTTCAGAAAAGCGGGAAAACAACAGCGAGCGAGGATAATCGGATGACAGACCAGAACAAAGCAGGGTGGATCAGGGCCGCATGGGGTGTAGGGATCGTTGCGATCGTGGTGATCGTCGTTGTGCTGGCCTGGCAATTTATCATAGCCCACAGAGGCACGGCCATTGCCAGCGCCAATGGACGCATCGAAGCTACCGAAATCAATATCGCGGCCAAGTATGCGGGCCGGATAGCGAAAGAATTCGTGGATGAAGGAGACTACGTCACCAAGGGTGAGGTGGTGGCCAAGATGGACACAGACGTACTCCAGGCGCAACTTCGTGAGGCCCAAGCAAAAGTTCAGGAAGCGCATAGCACGATCGCGTCCAAACGCAGCAAGCTGGCCGAGAACGAAAGTAAAAAAGCGGCGGCCCAGGCCACCGTATTGCAGCGCCAGGCGGAACTCTGGGCGGCCAAGAAACGCGCCGATCGTACCGCGGTGCTGGCCGGGAGAGCCGCGGTTTCGCAGCAGGAAGCGGATGACGACAAGGCTCGCGTGGAAACTTACGACGCCGCCATCAGTGCGGCCAAGGCGCAGGTGGCGGCGGCCGAGGCGGCCATTGCCACGGCCCGCTCGGAGGTGCTCGAGGCAGAGTCGTCCCACCAGGCCGCCGTGGCCACCGTCCAGCGCATCCAGGCCGACATCGACGACAGCGATCTCAAGGCGCCCCGGGACGGCCGCATTCAGTACCGGGTGGCCCAACCGCTGGAGGTGGTGGCAGCTGGCGGGCGGGTCCTGAACATGGTCGATTTGAACGATGTCTATATGACCTTTTTCCTGCCCACCAAGGAGACCGGGCAGGTCATGCTGGGTTCCGACGTGCGGATTGTATTGGATGCCGTGCCGCAATATGTGATTCCGGCCAAGGTTACTTTCGTCGCCGATGTGGCCCAGTTCACCCCCAAGACGGTGGAAACTTCCAGCGAGCGGGAAAAACTGACGTTCCGCCTCAAGGCGCACATTCCCCCTGAGCTGCTGCGCAAATACATCAAGGAAGTCAAGACTGGCCTGCCCGGGATGGCTTATGTGCGGTTAGACCCACAAGCCCCGTGGCCGGACCGCCTGCAGGTGAGGCTGCCTGCCCAATGAGTGAGCTTCAAGACCAAACCGCCAAGACGGCTATGGCAGCCGGCGGCGCCCAGCCAGCGCCGGTGGTGCGCTTATCCGACGTTAGCTTGCACTACGGCAAGACGCTGGCGCTGAATGGGATCAACCTGGACGTACCGGCCGGGAAAATGGTCGGCCTGATCGGACCGGATGGGGTCGGCAAGTCCAGTACGTTTTCGCTGATTGCCGGCGCCCATGTCATTCAAGGCGGGCGCGTCGAGGTGCTGGGGGGCGATATGGCCGAGGTGCAGCATCGTCTCTCGGTCTGCCCCCGTATAGCCTACATGCCCCAGGGTTTGGGCAAGAACCTCTATCCGACCCTTTCGGTGTTCGAGAACTCCGATTTTTTTGCCCGCCTCTTCGGCTATGATCTCCAAGAACGGGAGCGGCGCATCGGCCAGCTCCTCCAAGCCACCGCGCTGGCGCCTTTTCCGGATCGGCCCGCGGGCAAGCTCTCGGGCGGCATGAAGCAGAAGCTCGGGCTGTGCTGCTCCCTGATCCACGACCCCGATCTCCTGATCCTGGATGAGCCCACCACCGGGGTCGATCCTTTGTCGCGGCGCCAGTTCTGGGAGCTCATCGACAAGATCCGCAGCGCCCGGCCAGGTATGAGTGTTATGGTGGCCACGGCCTATATGGAAGAAGCCATGCGCTACGATTGGCTGGTGGCCATGTACGCCGGCAAGGTTTTGGCCACCGGCTCCCCCCAGGAGATGCTCCACCAAGCCGGGGTCGCCACCCTGGAAGAGGCCTTTATTAATCTGTTGCCGCCGGAAAAACGCGCCGGCCACCAGGCGGTGCAGATTCCTCCCCGGAAAGAAGGCGAGGCGGCGGAAATTGCCATCGAGGCCCGGGACCTCTCCAAGCACTTCGGCGATTTCGTTGCCGTGGATCATGTGAACTTCAAGATCGGCCGGGGCGAAATCTTCGGGTTCCTGGGCGCCAATGGCTGCGGCAAGTCCACCACCATGAGAATGCTTACCGGCCTGTTGCCCCCCACTGAGGGGCAGGCCTTGCTGTTCGGCCGCCAGTTGGATCCCAATGATCTCGACACCCGCCGCCGCGTGGGCTACATGTCGCAGGCCTTTTCCCTTTATACGGAGCTCACGGTTCAACAAAACCTGGAGCTGCATGCGAAGCTTTTCCATTTGCCCAGCGACAAGATTCCATCCCGGGTGGACGAGATGGCCCAACGCTTCGGCCTGACGGAGATCATGGAGGCTCTGCCTGATTCGCTGCCCCTCGGCGTCCGCCAGCGGCTGCAGCTGGCCGTGGCCATGATCCACGGGCCGGATTTGCTGGTCCTGGATGAGCCCACCTCAGGCGTCGACCCGGTGGCCCGGGATGCCTTCTGGCAGAGCATCATCGACCTGTCCCGGAATGACCAAGTCACCATCTTCATCACCACCCATTTCATGAACGAGGCGATGCGCTGCGACCGCATCTCGCTGATGAACGCCGGGCGCGTGCTGGTGAGTGATACCCCGGCGAATGTGATCAAAAACCGGGGCTCAGCCACGCTGGAGGAGGCCTTCATCTCCTACCTGGAAGAAGATCAAAAGGCTCGGGAAAAGACCTTGCCCGCCCCTCCCCCGCCTGCTCCGGCCGCCGCGGTGACTCCGCCCCTGGAGCACCTGGTCACTGCCGGCAAGCGCCAGTGGCTGAATCTGGGCCGCCTATACAGCTACACCCGGCGCGAAAGTTTAGAACTGCGCCGGGATCCGATCCGACTGAGCCTGGCCCTGCTGGGTAGCGTGATCCTGCTGTTCGCCATAGGTTATGGCATCAGCTTAGATATAGAACATCTCTCCTTTGCGGTATTGGACCGGGACCAAACGACTGTCAGCCAAGACTATAGGCTTAATATCGCGGGAACCCGCCGCTATTTCGTCGAACACCGTCCGATCACCGACTACGATGAGCTGGAGCGGCGCATGCGGTCCGGCGAACTCGCCCTCGCCATCGAGATCCCGCCCCAATTCGGCCGAGATGTCTCCCGGGGCGTTCCGGTGTCGGTAGGAGCCTGGGTCGATGGCGCCATGCCACTTAGGGGCGAGACCATTCGCGGCGATGTGGAGGGGATGCACTTACTCTGGTTGGACAGCCGCGCCGCCGAGAAACAGACCTCCGGGATGGCGCCGGGGCCGTTCGCTATCGAAACACGTTTTCGCTATAACCCTGATGTCGAAAGCGTAGTTTCCATAGTCCCCGCGGCAATCGGGCTGCTGCTGTTGCTGATTCCTGCCATATTGAGCGCCCTTTCCGTGGTGCGCGAGAAAGAGATGGGCTCCATCGTCAATCTCTACGTGACACCGGTCACTCGCCTGGAGTTTCTCCTCGGCAAGCAGATTCCTTATGTGGTGCTGGCCATGATCAGTTTTTTTCTGCTGGTGCTGCTCGCGGTCACCGTCTTCCGCGTCCCCCTGAAAGGAAGCTTTCTCACCCTGACGGCCGGGGCCTTGCTGTATGTAATCGCCGCCACCTCCTTAGGCCTGTTGATCTCCACCTTTGTGCGCAGCCAGGTTGCGGCCCTGTTCGCCACTGCCATATTAACCATCATACCGGCAGTGAATTACTCGGGGCTGATGGATCCGGTGTCGTCCCTGGAGGGGATGGGGGCTCTGATCGGCAAAATCTATCCCAGCACGTATTTCCTGACTATTGCCCGGGGCACCTTTTCCAAGGCACTCTCTCTGCCTGGGCTGTACGACTCGTTTATCCCCCTGGTTATCGCCATCCCGGTGCTCATAGCCCTGTCCACCATTCTCCTTAAAAAGCAGGAGCGTTAGTATGCGCCTCGCCAACATCTTTAACCTGGGCGTCAAGGAACTGCGCAGCCTGCGCCGCGACCCGGTGATGGTTGTACTGATTGTTTATGCCTTTACTTTGTCGATCTTTGTAGCCACCCGGGCCTTGCCGGAAACACTCCACAATGCGCCCATCGCCATCGTGGACGAGGATCAGTCGGTCTTATCCAGCCGCATTGTGGCCGCCTTCTATCCACAGTTATTTACCCCTCCGGCACTGATCTCCTGGTCCGAAATGGATGCCGGCATGGACTCCGGGCGCTATACCTTTGCTCTCGACATCCCCCCGGATTTCGAGCGCGACGTGCTGGCCCGCCACCGGCCCAGTATTCAGCTCAATATCGATGCCACCCGAATGAGCCAGGCCTTTACCGGCAACTGGTATGTGCAAACCATCGTCAATGGCGAGGTCAGCACTTTCCTCCAGATGCACAGGATGGCAGCCGCGCCGCCGGTCAATCTCGATCTGCGAGTCAAATACAATCCCAACCTTTACAGGCCCTGGTTCGGAGGGGTCATTTCCTTAATCGATATGATCACCATACTCTCCATCGTGCTCACCGGCGCCGCCCTGATCCGGGAACGGGAGCATGGCACTATTGAGCACCTGCTGGTGATGCCGGTTACCCCTTTTGAGATCATGACCAGCAAAGTTTGGAGCATGGCGCTGGTGGTAATTATCGCCTCAGCTTTTTCCCTAAACGTAGTTATCCAGGGGCTCTTGTCCATACCCATTGCCGGCTCTATGCTGCTCTTTCTGGCCGGCACGTTGCTGTTCCTGTTCGCCACCACCTCCATGGCAATTCTCATGGCCACCATCTCCCGGACGATGCCCCAATTCGGCATGTTGATGATCCTCGTGTTGGTGCCGCTGATGACGCTCTCGGGCGGACTGACGCCCCGGGAGAGCATGCCCGTGATAGTGCAATACTTGATGCTGGCCGCACCCAACACGCATTTCATCATGCTCGCCCAGGCCATCCTCTATCGCGGCGCGGGCCTGGAGATCGTCTGGCCGCAATTCCTTGCCCTGGCAGTCATCGGCTCCATTCTGTTCGGGCTGGCTCTGGTTCGCTTCCGTAAATCCTTGGAAGCCGCGACGACTTGAGAATTTAGGAGGAAAGTCATGAAGACCTCCCTGATCATCATGCTGACCCTCTGCCTGCTGTGCGGCTGTGCCGTCGGGCCGGACTACCACCGGCCCGCCTATCCGGTGCCGGACAGTTTCCGGGGCCAGGGACCGAATAATCCCATGCAGCCGGCCGAGGCCTCCTTCGGAGACTTGAAGTGGTTTGAGGTTTTCAAGGACCCGCAACTCCAGGAGTTGATCGAGATCGCTCTGAAGGAAAACTATGACGTGCAGATTGCGGCACAGCGGGTATTGGAAGCCCGGGAGCAAGTAACCATACAGCGGTCCTACCTCTTCCCCTCAGTGGGAGCTGACGGCGGGATGGAGAGCATCCGCACCTCGCAGCGGGGAGTTCTCCCATTCGTGCCTCGATTTGAGCGGACCGCGGGCTTCATTGCCGGTGACCTCTCCTGGGAAATTGACTTTTTCGGCCGCATCCGCCGGGCCACCGAAGCCGCCCGGGCCGAGTTTTTCGCCTCTGAGGAGAACCGCAAATTTGTCATCCAGACCCTGGTGTCTGACGTGGCCCGGGCTTATATCGAGCTCAGGGCTCTGGACCAACAGCTCGAAATCAGCAACCGCACCGTGAAAAACCGGGAAGATTCCCTCAAATTGGTGACAGACCGTTTTGAGGTCGGTTATGACGGCCGCACCCCCGTGGTCATGACCGCAAACCTGGTGCATGGGGCCCGGGCCGTGGTTCCCGACCTGCAGCGGGCCATCGAACAGAAAGAAAACCAGATCAGTATCCTGTTGGGGCGAAATCCGGGGCCCATCAGCCGGGGTAAGTCCCTTCTGGAACAGAAGTTAACCGTTACCATACCACCCGGCTTAACCTCCGCTCTCCTGGAGCGGCGCCCTGACATCCGCTCTGCCGAGCAATCCCTGGTGGCCGCCAACGCCAACATCGGCGAGGCCAAGGCCAGGCTTTTTCCCAACATCAGGATTACCGGCACCTCCGGATGGGAGTCCGCAGCTTTAAAAACCCTGTTCACCGGCCCGGCCAGTTTCTGGGATCTTGTGGTCCCCGGAATTACCCAGCCCATCTTCACGGCCGGGCGGCTGCGGGCCGGCGTCCGGGCCGCAGAAGCCGGGAAACAGGAATCTCTGCTGACCTATAAGAAGACAATTCAACAGGCTTTTCAGGAGGTCTCCGACTCCCTCGTGGCTGTGAGGAAGTTTAAGGGAGTGGTCCTCGAATCAGAACAACAGGTTGACGCTTTGAGGGAGCAAAAGGGCCTGGCAAACGACCGTTTTTATGGAGGGGTAGCCCCCTACCTGGAAGTTCTGGATTCAGACCGGGAGCTATTCGATTCCGAACTGAAGTTAACCCAGGATCGGGCTAATGAGCTCCTGGCCGTCATCGCCCTCTACCGGGCCCTGGGGGGCGGCTGGCAAAATCAGGAAGCCTATGTAAAAACAATAAATCCGCAGGGAAAGCTATAACTCGCAGGAGAAAGAAAAATGGGCGATCGTCTTTGAATGGATAGTAACCACGGCACTGTCAGAGGACATAGCATGGGCACGATAAGGGAATATTTGTTTAAATTTGCGTGGAGCCTGAATGATCGGCAGCGGGCGATTATCTGCGGCTCTTTGGGAGTCGGGTTGGGGATTCTGATCCATCGGCTTGAGGGTTGGACGTGGCAACTCTCATTTCTGTTGGGCTGGATTCTGGCGACTAGCAGTTTTTTGATCCTCCAGGCCATTGTTCTTGTCGGTGCCGACGGGCCCATGACGCGGGAGCGCGTCTCCAATGTTAAGCTGGACCGGAGGGGCTTGATGATGTTAACTGTCTTTTTGTCGATTTTTGGCACCGGGATAGTGGGCCAGCTCCTTACTGCGGTTGGCAAAAAACCGCTGGGGCATTCTCGTCTCATGGTTCAGCTAAGCGTGGTCGCCGTCTTGTTAGCCTGGGTCTTGTTGCACACCGCCTTTGCAGTGCATTACGCCCGATTGTTTTACGAAGCCAAGGATATCCATGGGAACCCTTTTAAAGAAGGCAGGCGTAGTGGTTTTCGTTTTCCGGGCACCGAGACCCCCACCTATCTAGACTTCCTTTATGTTTCTTTCACCGTGGCCCTGACCTACTCAATGAGCGATGTCAATGTGGAAAACCCGGTGATGCGGCATACAGTGCTCATTCATAGCCTGGTCTCATTTTTCTTCTACTTCATAGTGGGGGGAGGGGCTCTGAATGCCATACTCACTTCCTGAGTGGCTGCTGGACTATCAACTTTGTTTTCTAAGAGATTTCTTATGCTACGTTGCAACGTGGCTCCGCATCTGGAAGTTCTGGATTCAGACCGGCAGCTTTTCGAGTCCGAAATGAAATTAACCCAGGATCGGGCCAACCAGCCCCTGGCGGTTATCGCCCTCTACCGGGCCTTGGGCGGCGGCTGGCAAACCGAGGATACCCCTGGCCCGAACGCAAAGTCATGAAAATGAGGAGGCAGTTATGACAACTACCGCCAAGCAGCCGAATGCAGTTCACAGAGACGAGAGCATCAGCGCTTATGGGCCGGCTCGCTCCACGGTTAAAGGGACCCCGTTGAGCATGGATGAACTGCGCCGGATCGACGCCTACTGGCAGACCAGCCTTTACCTGTGCCTGGGGATGTTGTACCTCAGGGACAACCCTTTGCTCCGGGAGCCGCTCAAACTGGAACATATAAAGCCGCGGCTGCTGGGCCACTGGGGCTCGGACGCCGGCCAGTGCTTTACCTACATTCACTTCAACCGACTGATCAACAAGTACGACCTTAATGCCATCTATATCTCCGGCCCCGGTCATGGAGCCCCGGCAGTCTTGTCCCAGGCGTACCTCGAAGGGACCTACTCCGAGATCTACTCGGACAAGACTGAAGACCTGGCAGGCATGCAGCGCTTCTTCAAGCAGTTCTCCTTCCCCGGGGGCATCGGCAGCCACGCCACCCCGGAAACGCCCGGCAGTATCCACGAGGGCGGCGAGTTGGGTTACAGCCTGTCCCACGCCTTTGGGACGGTTTACGACCACCCGGACCTGATTACCCTGGTGATGGTGGGCGATGGCGAGTCCGAGACCGGCCCTTTGGCCACGAGCTGGCATAGCAATAAATTCCTCAACCCCATCACCGATGGGGCGGTGCTGCCGGTCCTGCATCTCAACGGCTATAAGATCAACAACCCCACCATCCTGGCCCGCATCAGCCACGAGGAGTTGGCGGCCCTCTTCGTCGGGTATGGGTATACCCCTTACTTTGTGGAGGGGAGCGATCCCGAGAGCATGCATCAGGCCATGGCCGCCACCCTGGAACACTGCGTCCTTATGATCCGCAAGTTCCAGGATGAGGCTCGGCAAACTGGAAACGCCTTCCGGCCGCGCTGGCCCATGATCATCCTGCGAAGTCCCAAAGGCTGGACCGCGCCTCGGGAGGTGGACGGGCACTATCTGGAAGGTTTCTGGCGGGCGCACCAGATCCCCATCACCGACGTGGCCACCAATCCGGCCCACCTGAAATTACTGGAAGAGTGGATGCGCGGCTACAAGCCGGAGAAACGTTTTGACGAGCAAGGGCGCCTGATCCCCGAATTGCAAACATTGGCTCCCAAGGGGAACCGGCGCATGAGCGCCAACCCGGTGGCCAACGGCGGCCTGTTGCGCCGGCCCTTGGACCTGCCTGACTTCCGCAAGTTTGCCGTGGAGGTCAGGAACCCCGGTGGGACCCTGGCCGGGAACGTCCCTACCCTAGGCGTTTTTCTCCGGGAAGTTATGCGGGCGAACCTGCAGAACTTCCGCGTCTTCGGGCCGGATGAGACCCAATCCAACCGGCTCGAAGTCCTCTACGAGGTCGCCAAGAAAGTCTGGCTGGGAGAGTATTTCCCGGAGGACGCCGACGGAGGGGAGCTGGCCGTGAATGGCCGGGTCATGGAGATGCTCAGCGAGCATACGGTGGAAGGGTGGCTGGAGGGGTACCTTCTGAGCGGCCGGCACGGTTTCATCAACAGCTATGAGCCGTTCATCCACGTCATCGACTCCATGTTCAACCAGCATGCCAAGTGGCTGGAAAAGTGCAACGAACTGCCCTGGCGAGCCAAGGTGGCCTCACTCAACCTGCTGATCACCGCACTGGTCTGGCGGCAGGACCACAACGGTTTCACGCATCAGGATCCTGGTTTTCTTGACGTGGTCGCCAACAAGAGCCCCAGCGTGGTGCGCATCTACCTGCCGCCCGACGCCAACTGCCTGCTTTCCGTAGCCGACCACTGCCTGCGCAGCGTGAACTATGTCAACGTCATCGTGGCGGATAAACAGGTACACCTGCAGTACCTGGACATGGAGGCGGCCATCACGCACTGCACGAAGGGCGCCGGCATCTGGAACTGGGCCAGCAACGACCAGGGGGTCGAGCCCGACGTGGTCATGGCGAGCTGCGGCGACGTGCCGACCATGGAGTCCCTGGCCGCCACCGCCCTGCTCCGCCAGCACCTGCCGGACATAAAGGTTCGGTTCGTGAACGTGGTGGACCTGTTCAAGCTGATACCGAACAGCGAACACCCTCACGGCATGACGGATCTTGAGTTCGAGGTCCTCTTCACTCCAAGCAAGCCGGTGGTCTTCAACTTCCACTCTTACCCGTGGCTGATCCACCGCTTAACCTACCGCCGGCCCGGCCAGCACCACATTCATGTGCGCGGCTACAAGGAGATGGGAAACATCAATACGCCGTTGGAATTGGCTATTCGCAATCAAACCGACCGCTTCAGCCTGGCCATGGACGCCATTGACCGGATACCCCGTTTCTGTGAGACGGGGTCCAGCGTGCGAGAGGCCCTGCTGGACCAGCAGATTGCGTGTAAGCAGCACGCCTACGAGTTCGGCGTGGATCAAAAAGATATCACCGACTGGAAGTGGCCCTTCTGATTCTGGACTTCAGAAAGAGTGAGGGCGGAGGCGGAATGGGCAGAAAAACTCAAATAGGCCTCGACCGCCGGTCTCGGAAAGAAGTCTTAGGACCCGGGACGCCCATAGTTAAAGGAGATAGCAGCGATGGGTGAACAAGAGCTCACCACCACAGCCCAGGCCATGATGCAAGCCGGCAAGGGCCTCTTGGCCATGGACGAGAGTAACTCGACCTGCAACCAGCGCTTTGTCAAACTGGGGATTCCGCAAACGGAGGAGGCCCGCCGGGCCTGGCGGGAATTGATCTTGACCACGCCCGGGTTGGGAGAATTCATCAGCGGGGCCATATTATATGACGAGACCATGCGACAGGCTAAACAAGATGGCACCTCGTTTATCAAGGTTCTGACCGAGGCTGGAATCGTTCCGGGCATTAAGGTAGACGCCGGCGCCAAAGATCTGGCCGGTCATTCGGGCGAGAAAATCACTGAAGGCCTGGATGGCCTGCGGGAGCGCCTGTCGGAATACCGGCAGATGGGGGCCAGGTTCGCCAAATGGCGGGCGGTGATCACCATCGGCGAGTCCATTCCCAGTCATGGATGTCTCGAAGCCAACGCCCACGCCCTGGCGCGTTATGCCGCCCTATGCCAGGAATCCGGTCTGGTGCCCATAGTCGAGCCGGAGGTGCTCATGGACGGTGACCACACCCTGGAGCAGTGCGCCCGCGTGACTGCGGCCGCATTGCACACGGTGTTCTGCCAACTCTACCGGCAGCGGGTGCGGTTGGAAGGCATGATTTTGAAGCCCAACATGGTGCTTCCCGGTAGAGATTGTCCCAAGCAGGCTGGGGTGGAAGAAGTGGCGGACGCCACCGTCACTTGTCTGCTCCGGGCAGTCCCGGGGGCGGTCCCCGGCGTCGCTTTCCTGTCTGGCGGCCAGGACCCTGAACTGGCCTCGGCTCGCTTGAATGCCATGAATCTCCGGTGGCGGTCCAAAATGCCCTGGGTTCTGACGTTTTCCTACTCGAGGGCCATCCAGCAGCCAGCTCTGGATACCTGGAAAGGAGAGGAAATCAATGTGGCCGCGGCCCAAAAGGCCCTGTATCACCGGGCTCAGTGCAACAGTATGGCCCGCCGCGGGGAGTATCGCCAGGAGATGGAGAAACCTTGACCATGGGCCTTGTTCTTTACTTTCTTCGACATGGGGAAACCACCGCCAGCCAGACAGGCGGTTATTGCGGCACCCTTGATCCGGACTTGACCGCAGCAGGGCATGAAATGGCCCAAGATTTTGCCACTGCCTATAGAGACCTTGCCTGGGAGGCCGTCTTTTGCAGTCCCCTGAAACGCGCCGTGGCCACGGCCCAACCTTTGTGCGAAGCCTTGGGAATTACCCTGCAACTGAAGGATGGGCTCAGAGAAATCGCCTACGGCCAGTGGGAGGGCAAGACCCCGGAGGAGGTGAACCGCGAGTTCCATGATGAATATGTGAGCTGGTTGGCGGACCCGGGTTGGTTTGGTCCCACCGGGGGCGAACGGGGAGTGGACATAGCCCGCCGCAGTTCCATGGTGCTGGAGGAGATTGAACGGACGCATCCCTCGGGGAACGTCCTGGTGGTATCTCACAAAGCCACGACGCGCATCATGCTCTGCTCCTTGTTGGGCATCGATGTGGGCCGTTATCGCGACCGCATCAGCCTGACGGTGGCCGCCTTAAGCATCGTGGAAATGACCAAACAAGGACCGTTACTAAAAGTGCTGGGCGATCGAACCCACTTGCGAGAATCACTGCGCGGGCGGCCAGGCACATAACTAATTGTTTTAATTAGGATAGCTTGTTATTTCGGCCCTAAAACCAACATCAGCTTTGAGTCGAAAGCGCCCACCCCTTGGAAATCACTGAAAAGGCATGGCAATGGCGCCAGACAGCCACATTTTAACCATCAACTGCGGCTCTTCCAGCATCAAATTTTCCCTTTATGTGCTTGGGGAAACCGAGAGACTGGTCTTAGAAGGGGAATTGGCCAGAATCGGGCTCAGCCAGGGATTATTTCAGGCCAAAGATCATACAGGCCATCAACTGACCGCCCAGAAATTGGACTTGCCGCATCATGGGGCTGCCTTTAAAACCCTCTCTGCTTGGCTGGAAGGCCATGAAATCGGCAAGGAGCTTCACGGCGTGGGCCACCGGTTGGTGCATGGGGGGTCGGCCCACGTCAAGCCCCAACCGGTGTCCTCCGCCTTGATCGAGGACTTAAAGCTGCTGATCCCCCTGGCCCCTGATCACCTCCCCGATGAAATTAAAGGGCTTGAGGAGGTTCATCGGCATTTTCCGGCCCTGCCGCAGATTGTCTGTTTCGATACGGCCTTCCACCGGCGGATGCCGGAAATAGCTCAGCGGTATGCCCTACCCAAGTCCATAATCATGGAAGGTTTGCGGCGTTATGGTTTCCATGGACTCTCTTACGAATATGTTACCCAGGAATTGGTTAAGGTGGCGGGTGCGTCAGCCGCGTCTGACAGGCTAATTATTGCCCATCTGGGCAATGGCGCCAGTATGGCGGCCATCAGGGGCGGCAGGAGCCTGGATACTACCATGGGACTGACGCCGGCTGGGGGCCTGGTGATGAGTACGCGGGTGGGAGACCTGGACCCCGGAGTAATTGTTTATTTGCTTCAGGAGAAGGGCATGACCCCGGCGAAGGTGAATAACCTGATCAATCATCATGCGGGCCTGTTAGGGATATCAGGAATCAGTGGCGACATGCATGACCTCCTGGCCCAAGCGGGCACCCAGGCCGACGCGGCTCTGGCGGTGGAGATCTTCTGCTATCAGGCGAGGAAATTCGTCGGAGCCCTGGCCGCCTCCTTGACTGGACTTGACACCTTGATCTTTACCGGCGGCATTGGTGAGAACTCTGCCATCATCCGGGCGCGAATCTGTGCCCCCCTGCGATTTCTCGGCATTATCCTGGACCAGGGCTTGAATGAAGGCAATTGCCCGATCATTTCCCGGATAGACAGTCGGGTCACCGTTCGGGTCATGAAGACCAACGAAGAGCTGATGATCGCCAGGCACACCCGGGATCTAGTGGTTGAATCCTAAGAGTCCGGCAGCCGCCTGGGGAGAAACATCGTGGCCAGACTGCGCCCCGGACCCCGGCGGTGGGTTGCGGCGGGAAGCGATGGTCCGGCACTTATTGATTTTACTACACGGATTATCAACGGGAGGGTTAAATGTCTGAACCCATCTTTGCTTACGAAGTGCGCAGGGCTGACGAACTGCGCAGGCTTGCCGGCATGGAAGAACTCCTCGAACTGGCCCTGGATTTGCGGTGGTCATGGGATCACAAGGCCGATGAGATCTGGCGTCCGCTGGCTCCGGAATTGTGGGACCTCACCCGCAACCCCTGGGTAATTCTCCAAACCGTGGCGCCTGGTAAGCTGAAAGAACTGGCTGCCGACGCTGAGTTCCGGGCCCGGGTGGAAACCCTGGCCCAGGAGATGCGCACTTCCCGCGGCGCGGCCGCCTGGTTCCAAAGGACCCAGGCTCAGGCGCCGTTGACCACGGTGGCTTATTTCAGCATGGAGTTCATGTTGGGCGAGGCCCTGCCCATTTACTCGGGCGGATTGGGCAACGTGGCCGGCGACCAGCTTAAAGACGCCAACGATCTCGGGGTGCCGGTGGTAGGCGTCGGGTTGTTGTATCAGGAGGGGTATTTCCGACAGGCCATCGCCGCCGATGGGTCTCAGTTGCCCCTCTATCCAATTAACGATCCTGCACAACTACCGATCACCCCCGTACGTGATGCCAACGGCGAGTGGGTCAGGCTGCAAATCCATTATCCGGGTCTCCCTACATGGGTGCGCATCTGGCAGGCGCAAGTGGGCCGCCTGAAATTATATCTCCTGGACCTGAACGACCCCGCCAACCCACCCATTGTGCGAGGCATAACCAATGAATTATATGGTGGTGGCCCGGAAATGCGCCTCAAACAGGAACTCCTGCTGGGTATCGGCGGCTGGCGCATGTTACGCGTCCTGGGGATCAATCCGGAAGTCTGCCACCTGAATGAAGGACACGCGGCCTTTGCCATCCTGGAGCGAGCCTTGGATTACATGCGGGAAACCGGGCAAAACTTCGAGGTGGCGCTCCAGGTGACCCGGGCTGGCAATCTCTTTACGACCCACACCCCGGTGGAAGCTGGCTTTGATCGCTTCCCGCCGAACTTGATCTGGCAGTATGCGGCCCCTTATGCGGAGAATTATTTAGGCCTGTCATATCACAATTTTATGGCGTTGGGCAGGCAAGATCCTGCTGACGACCGGGAACCATTCAACATGGCCTATCTCGCCCTGCGCGGCAGTGGCGCCGTTAACGGCGTGAGTCAGTTGCACGGCAAAGTCAGCCGGACCATCTTCCAACCCCTGTTTCCCCGCTGGCCTCAGGACGAGGTGCCCATTGGTCACGTTACCAACGGCATCCACGTAGCAACGTGGGATTCTCAGGCTTCGGACGAGTTGTGGACCAGGCACTGTGGCAAAGAGCGGTGGCTGGGCGAGACCAACCAGGTGGAAGAAGTCATACGCGGGGTGTCTGACCAGGAAATATGGTCCATGCGCCAGGCCTCCCGGCACACATTGGTGGATTACGCCCGCCAGCGGTATGCCCGCCAGCTTGCTGCATCCGGGGGCTCCCAGAAGGAGATCGATCAAGCCGGAAAGATTCTGGATCCCGAGGTGTTGACCCTGGGTTTTGCCCGGCGATTTGCCACTTACAAGCGTCCCACCTTGCTGTTGCATGACCCGGAGCGCTTGATCCGGCTGTTAACGGACCTCCGGCGCCCGGCCCAGATCCTGATCGCGGGCAAGGCCCATCCCGCTGACGTGGTGGGACAAGAGATGATCCGGCAATGGGTGCAATTTAGCCAGCGTCCCGAAGTACAAGGGCGCATGGTCTTTTTAAGCGATTACGACATGCTGTTGACCGAGCAGCTCGTGGGTGGCGTCGACGTCTGGATCAACACCCCCCGGCGTCCCTGGGAGGCTTGCGGCACCAGTGGCATGAAAGTGTTGCCCAACGGCGGTCTTAATCTTTCGGAACTGGACGGCTGGTGGGCGGAAGCCTATTCACCCGAGGTGGGTTGGGCCTTGGGCGACGGCCGGGAGCATGGTGATGATCCCGCCTGGGATGCGGCTGAGGCCGCGGCATTATACGACACCCTGGAAAATGAAGTAATCCCATTATATTACGCCCGTAGTGCAGATGGCCTGCCCCTCGATTGGCTGGCCAAAGTCAGGGCGAGCGCGACGACGCTCACGGCCCGCTTTTCCGCCAATCGCGCCGTTCGTCAATATACCACAGAGTATTATCTGCCGGCGGCGGCAGCCTTTGAGGCCCGCCGGGCGAATCAAGGCGCTCTTGGGATTCGCCTGGCGAACTGGCGGCGGCAGCTTGAGGAGGAATGGCACTCCATTTCTTTCAGTGACCTGCAGATAGAAACCCGCGACGGACAGCATCATTTCCGGATGGGGGTGATTTTCGGCAGGGTTGACCCCGAGGCGGTGCAGGTGGAATTGTGTGCTGCTGAACCTGAAGACCGCGTCTGGCGGCAGCCGATGGCCCGGGGGGACAAGTTGCCGGCCGGGGAGGGAGGTTACATGTTTACCGCGCAAGTACCGGCGACGCGGCCCGCAGGCGATTTCACCCCGCGTCTCGTCCCTTACTTTCCCGGCGTCGCGGTGCCGCTGGAAATACCTTTAATTTTGTGGCACCACTGATGGCCACCGGAGAGAACTGATGGGCATTTCCCCTTATGCCGGTAAACCCGCCGACCCGGGGATGTTGATTAACGTCCCCCGCCTGGTCACCGCCTATTATGTCAATCGCCCTGATCCCGGGGTTATGGCGCAGCGCGTGGCCTTTGGGACCTCCGGGCATCGCGGCTCGTCGGTGGACCACGCTTTCAACGAGGCGCATATTCTGGCGATCACCCAGGCTATTTGTCTCTACCGCAAGCAACAGAATATCGACGGGCCGCTGTTCATGGGCTTCGATACGCATGCGCTGTCGGAACCGGCCTTTGCCAGTGCGATGGAGGTTCTGGCGGCCAACAGCGTCGAGGTCATGGTGGATGTGGCGGAGGGTTACACCCCGACTCCGGTAGTCTCCCATGCAATTCTCACTCACAACCGGGGGCGCAGCCAGGGCCTGGCGGACGGTATAGTGATCACGCCTTCCCATAATCCGCCGAAATACGGCGGCTTCAAATACGACCCCCCCCATGGTGGTCCGGCGGATACACAGGTGACCCAATGGATCGAACGGCAGGCCAACGACTTCCTTGCCGGTGGATTGAAGGGAGTGGCGAGGGTCCCCTTCGAACGAGCCAGCAAGGCCTCCACCACGTATAAGCACAGCTTTCTGGATGCCTATGTGAACGATCTCCCTGAGGTGATCGATATGCAGGCGATTCAAGAAAGCCAGGTTCACCTGGGGGTGGATCCATTGGGCGGCGCCAGCGTGGCCTATTATGACGTCATTGCCGAGCGCTACCATCTAAATATGGAAGTTGTGAATCACAACATCGATCCCACCTTCCGGTTCATGACCGTCGATTGGGACGGGCAAATCCGTATGGACCCCTCTTCGATTTACGCCATGGCCCGCCTGATCGACCTCAAGGACCGCTTTGCCGTTGCCTTTGCCAGCGACACCGATGCCGATCGCCACGGGATCGTCAGCCACAGCCAAGGATTGCTGCCCCCCAACAACTACTTGGCCGTGGCCATCGCCTACTTATTTACCAACCGCCCGGGGTGGCCCGAGACGGTGGCGGTGGGCAAGACCCTCGTCAGCAGCAGCATGATTGATAGGGTGGCAGCCCGGATGAACCGGCGGCTGGTGGAAGTTCCGGTGGGGTTCAAGTGGTTCGTGGAAGGACTTATCGACGGTTCGCTGGGCTTCGGCGGCGAGGAGAGCGCTGGGGCGACCTTCTTACGTCGGGATGGCACTGTCTGGACCACAGATAAAGACGGGTTGGTTCCAAACCTGCTGGCGGCGGAGATCACCGCCCGCACCGGCAAAGACCCTGGCGAGCATTACCAGGAACTGACCGCGGAGTTCGGCACCTCGTTCTATACGCGGATTGACGCGCCGGCGACCCCCGAGCAGAAGGAGAGGCTGGCGAAGTTGTCCCCCGAAGCCGTCAAGGAGTCGGAGCTGGCCGGCGAGCCCATCACGGCCAAGCTGACCAAAGCCCCAGGCAACAATGCCCCCATCGGCGGCTTGAAGGTGATAACGGCTGGGGGCTGGTTTGCAGCCAGGCCTTCCGGGACGGAGAATATTTACAAGATCTATGCTGAAAGTTTCAAGGACCAGGCCCACCTGGACACCATCGTGGATGAGGCCCAGCGAATCGTGAGCAACGCCCTGGCCGGTTCCTAGGTGACCATGTGGGAGGTGGCTACGCAGGGCCCGACGACCAGGCAGGAGGAAAAAACCTGATGTTATTGGCCGGGGATATTGGCGCCACCAAGACCTTGTTGGCTCTTTATAAACCAGAAAGCGGCCCCCGCCAACCCATCGCTCAGGCGGAGTTCCGCAGCGCCCACTACCCAGGCCTAGATGAAATGGGGCGCGAATTTCTGAGGCAAACCAACCAGACCGCGAAATATGCCTGCATTGATGTGGCCGGTCCGGTGATCGGGGGCCGGGCCCATCTCACCAACCTGCCCTGGTCGCTGGAAGAGGAATCCCTGGCCCGAGACCTCGGTTTAGAAAAAGTCGTTCTTTTGAACGATTTGAAGGCCACCGCCTATGCAGTTCCTCATTTGGAGGCCGCGGATCTCTATCCTATCAACCCCGGCCAACATGACCCCCACGGCGCCATCGCGGTGATCGCTCCGGGCACCGGACTGGGTGAGGCGTTTCTCGTCTGGAGCGCCACCGGGTACATTGCCTGCTCCTCGGAGGGCGGTCATGCCAACTTCGGCCCCGCCGATGAGACACAGGCGGAACTTTGGCGCAGTCTATTCAAACAATATGGACACGTGTCTTATGAGCGGGTGTGCTCAGGCCAGGGGCTGCCCAACATCTATAACTTCCTGCGTAACACCAACTACGCCCCGGAGCCGCCCGAATTCGCCGCCCAGCTGGCATCGGCGCCTGACCCCACTCCGCTTCTTGTGAAAGCCGCAGTTGAAGATCCGGCCGCCAACCCGCTGTGTGCGGCCACCTTGCAAATCTTTGTCGCCATCCTTGGTGCAGAGGCCGGCAACCTGGCGGTAAAGGTGCTGGCGACCGATGGTGTTTATCTGGCTGGAGGGATCCCCAAGCGGATTCTCCCATTGTTGGAAGATGGCCGGTTCATGCACGCCTTTGTGAACAAAGGGCGGTTTGCCGACTTGCTGATGGATATCCCGGTTCATGTCATCGTCTCCCAGGCCGCGTTGTTAGGGGCAGTTCTTTACGGGTTTGATCACCTCGGTATGGCTTGAGCGATAGAATCCAAAACTCCGAAGTGCGGAGTTAACGATTGTTTGGAGGAGGAAGGGGCCAAGTCCTTTGACGCGTCGTGACAGGGCAAGGCTCTAGCCCAACGCGTTATCCCGGAATTGGAGATCCCTGAGGATCCCCAACTCAGCCATGATAGTTCAACGAACACCCTGATCCGGCGCTACCGGAAGCTCAAGGAGGCCTCCTGATGACTCTCGGCTTGTCCAAGCGGGTAGGAATCGCCACCGATCATGGCGGGTTTGGTTTGAAGGAAGAGCTGGTGGCCCAGCTTCGAGCTGCCGGCCATGAGGTGGTCGATTTCGGGGCTCATGGGCTGAACCCTGGTGACGACTATCCCGATTTCGTCATCCTACTGGCCCAAGCTGTGGTTGCGGGGAAGGTGGAACGGGGGATTGCCATCTGCGGCAGCGGCGTCGGTGCCGCGGTCTGCGCCAACAAGATTCCGGGCATTCGCGCCGGCTTGGTTCACGACCACTTTTCCGCCCGGCAGGGGGTCGAGGATGATCATATGAACGTCATCTGCATGGGCGGCAGGACCGTAGGGCCAGCGGTGGCCTGGGACCTGGTGGAGACCTTCCTGGCAGCCGAGTTCAGCGGAGCCGAACGGCACCTGCGCCGCCTGGGCAAAGTGGCTTCACTGGAAGCGCAGCCGGTGTAAGACCGGCAGGGGGCTGGAACCGCTTCCCGCGAGCCCCCGGCGCCTCTTAGCGGCGAAGCCAAATATACCGACTCTGCCACCTGAAAGGAATAACCCATGACTGACGAGCAAATGGTTCAATTGGCGATCAACACCATTCGCACCCTTTCGATAGACGCGGTCCAGCAGGCCAAATCGGGACACCCCGGCACCCCTATGGCGCTGGCGCCTTTGATTTACACGATCTGGAACCGGGTCATGCGCTTCGATCCCCAGGATCCTATCTGGCCTAACCGCGACCGGTTTGTGCTCTCCAATGGTCATGCCTCGATGCTTCTATGGTCCATGCTTTACCTCACTGGGGTTCAGGCGGTGAACACCGATTACGAGATCTTGGGACAGCCTGCATTGACCCTGGACGACATCCGCCGTTTCCGCCAGCTCGACAGCAAGGCCCCGGGGCATCCTGAATACCACTGGACTTCAGGGGTCGAGACCACCTCCGGCCCTCTGGGGCAAGGCATCGCCACCAGCGTCGGCATGGCCATTGGCCAGAAGTGGCTGGCAAGCCGGTACAACCAAACAGGCTTCGACATCTTCGACTATGATATCTATGCGGTTTGCGGGGACGGCTGCATGATGGAGGGCATCGGGGCAGAGGCGGCGTCGCTCGCCGGCCATCTGGGTCTCGATAATCTGTGTTGGGTGTACGACAACAACCACATCACCATCGAAGGAAACACGCGCATTACGTTCACGGAAGACGTCGCCGCCCGGTTTTTGGGTTATGGGTGGAACGTCCTGCGGGTCGGCGACGCCAACGACATTGAGCGCATCCAACACTCTCTGGAGATCTTCCGACAGACGAAGGGCCGCCCCACCTTCATCATTTTGGACAGCCACATTGGCTACGGCGCCCCGCACAAGCAGGACACGGCCGCGGCCCATGGTGAGCCACTGGGGTACGAGGAGGTCCGCCTCTGCAAGCGCTTTTATGGCTGGCCCGAGGATGCGCAGTTCTTTGTCCCCGAGGGCGTCCAGGAGCATTTCGCGGCTGGGATCGGAGCCCGGGGAGCGGAGGCCCGCCGCCGGTGGACGGAACTCTTCGAGGCCTACCGGGGTAAGTACCCCGAACTCGCCACCGAGATCGATCAGATGCAGCGCCGCGAATTGCCCTCCGGATGGGACCACAACCTTCCCGTGTTCCCGGCTGACCCCAAGGGCATTGCCGGGCGGGAAGCTTCGGGCAAGGTGCTGAACGTCCTGGCGCAAAACATCCCGTGGTTCCTCGGGGGCTCGGCTGATCTCGGACCATCCAACAAGACCACCCTGACGGATGCCGGAGATTTCCAAGTCGGTAGGCCGGAAGGGAAGAATCTCCATTTCGGGATCCGTGAACACGCGATGGCGGCGATCGTTAACGGTCTCTCGCTGTCAAAGCTCCGAGCCTTTGGCGCCACCTTTTTCATCTTTAGCGACTATGCCCGGCCAGCCATGCGCCTCTCGGCCTTGATGGAGTTGCCTGCCATCTTCGTTTTCACCCACGACGCCATGGGTGACGGCGAGGACGGGCCGACCCACCAACCGGTGGAGCATCTTGCCTCCTTGCGTGCCATCCCCGGACTGGTCACCCTGCGTCCCGGCGACGCCAACGAAGTTGTCGAGGCTTACCGCTACATCATGCAGCTGCGCCACCAGCCCGCCGTGCTGGCGCTGTCCCGCCAACCCCTGCCGACCCTGGATCGGAGCAAATTCGCACCGGCCGCTGGACTGGCTCGCGGTGCCTACGTGCTGGCCGACACCCCCGAAGGGAAACCAGAGGTGATCCTCATTGCCACAGGCAGTGAAGTCTATCTGGCGGTAGAGGCCCACGAGGAGCTCCTGGCCGAGGGCATCCGTTCCCGGGTAGTCTCGATGCCGTCTTGGGAAATATTCGATCATCAGCCGAAGGAATACCGAGAAAGCGTGCTGCCACCCAACGTGACGGCCCGGGTCGCGATAGAGGAGGCCTCTACCTTCGGATGGGAGCGCTACGTCGGTTGTTCGGGACACATCATCGGAATGAAGACGTTCGGGGCCTCGGCCCCCCTCAAGGAACTCCAGCAGAAGTTTGGATTCGAGCCGGAACGCATAGTGGCGGCGGCGAAAGACCAGCTAGTGAGGAAGTAGCCAGGAAGTCTATGAGCTCAGCAATCAAGATAGGCCAGAGTTATCCTCTAGGGGCAACGGTAGTTGCTGAGGGGGTGAATTTCTCGGTCTTTTCCAAAAACGCCACTGGTATGGAGTTGCTGCTTTTTGATGAAGTAACCGACTCCGATGCCAGGGTAATTACTCTGGACCCGTTACAGAACCGGACCTTCCATTATTGGCACGTTTCGGTGCCCGGTCTCAAGCCGAGGCAGCTTTATGGATATAGGGCTCGGGGTCCTTTTGAACCCCAACGGGGCCTCCGCTTTGATCCGAACAAGGTCTTGCTTGATCCCTACGCCCGGGCTGTGGCCGTTCCACAGAGTTATAGCCGTCTGGCAGCCTCGCAGCCGGGGGACAATGCGGCCCAGGCGATGAAGAGCGTCGTGACGCAGTCGGGCGGCTATGATTGGGAAGGGGACACTCCCTTAAAAAGACCCTTTACCCGGACTGTGATCTATGAACTGCATGTGGGTGGATTCACCCGCCATCCCAGCTCCGGGGTTCCTTCGGAGAAACGCGGCACCTTTGCCGGGTTGGCGGAAAAGATTCCCTATCTTCAGGATCTGGGGATTACTGCGGTGGAATTGCTTCCCATTTTTCAATTTGACGGGCAGGACGCCCCAGCCGGACTACATAACCACTGGGGTTATTCGCCGGTCTCCTTCTTTGCCCCCCACCAGGGATACGGATTTTCGCCTAACCCCTTGGCGGTGCTGGATGAGTTCCGGGATTTGGTCAAGGCGCTGCATCGCGCCGGTATCGAAGTGATCCTGGATGTGGTTTTCAATCATTCGGCGGAGGGCAACCATCTGGGTCCGACCCTGAGTTGGCGCGGCCTGGATAATGAAGCCTATTACATTCTGGATAAAGACCGGGCAACTTATGCCAATTATAGCGGCACCGGCAACACCTTAAATGCTAATCATCCCGTGGTCCGCCGCCTGATCATCGACAGCCTGCGATATTGGGTTCAGGAAATGCACGTGGACGGCTTTCGGTTTGACCTGGCTGCGGTCCTCTCCCGGGACGAATCAGGGATCCCCCTGGCGAATCCCCCCATCATCTGGGATATTGACTCCGATCCAGTACTGGCCGGCATCAAGCTCATCGCGGAAGCCTGGGATGCTGCTGGACTGTACCAGGTGGGGACATTTGTAGGCGATTTCTGGAAGGAATGGAACGGCAAATTTAGGGATGAAGTGCGATCATTCTGCCGAGGCGACCAAAGGGCTATCAGCCATCTGGCCTGCCGGTTATTGGGCAGTGGCGATATTTTCGGACCGATCACTCCGGAGTCTGAGCCGAGCATTAATTTTATTACCTGCCATGACGGGTTTACCTTAAATGACCTGGTTTCCTATGAACAGAAGCATAATGGAGCCAACCGCGAGGACAACCGTGACGGTACCGACTACAATCTTAGCTGGAACTGCGGCTTCGAAGGTTTTACCGATGACCCTGAGATTGAACGGCTCCGCAATCGCCAGGTGAAGAATTTCCTGGCACTCACCTTGCTGGCCATAGGGACACCCATGCTTTCAATGGGCGACGAGGTTCGGCGCAGCCAGCAGGGCAATAACAATGCCTATTGTCAGGATAATGAGATTAGCTGGCTGGATTGGACCTGGCTTGAAAAATACCCTGATGTCCATCGGTTCGTCAAGCAGTTAATCGCCATCCGCCTGCATCCGGACCCAAACCTGGGCTATCCGGAGCTCCCGAGCCTCAACCAGATATTCGCCCGCTTGGAGATCAAGTTCCATGGCGTCCGCCTGAATCAGCAAGGCTGGGGCGACGAAGATCACAGCCTGGCGGTCAGCATCCGGGACCCTGAGGGCGGTCTTTTTTGCCACCTTATCTTCAATGCTTATGGGGAATCTTTGGAATTTGAGCTTCCGAGCCTCGAGGAAGGTGAACAACGAAGCTGGTATCGCTGGCTGGATACTAATCTTGGGACTCCGGATGACATCTCCCCCTGGGCTGAAGCCCAGAAGGTTTCGGGTTCAACTTATCTGGCCCACCGGCATTCGGTGGTTGGGCTGGTCGCCCGTGGGTCACGGGGCCCCTAAGAGAGCGTATTTAACCTCCTCAATATTTCGGGAGCTTATAAGCCAGTCATCATGGGCCGCAAGATCATTCGCCCTTCATATCTAGAAGCTGTTGGAAAACCAATTTTTCTTTGTCATCCCGATATGAGCTTCGGCGTTGACCGGGAGGTGCATCACTATGATTATACCTCTTAATCTTGCCTCCGTTGACCAAATGGTGTCGCAGGCCCGGGAGTATATTTCTCTTCACGTGTTCTCCTGGGCCATGGCGCCTCAAATCGTGGTGGTCGGCTTGGTTCTCTTCTTAACCAACCGAGCCATCCGAGACATCGACGCCTGGCTCAACCGCCTGAAAGAGCAAAGCTTTTTGGCGCCAGAATTATCCGCCGACCTGCCCTTCTTAATGACTTTCAAGCGGGTTACCCATTCATTTCTCGCTTTCCTCTTTACCTGGATCCTCTATGACATTGCCGAACATTTCGACTGGTCCCGGGAAGGGCTATATATTGCGAGCGTAATTTTGCTGGCCTTTACTGTGATGCGGTTATTAACCGGGCCAATGAAAAACCGCTTCTGGGCCGGTATCCTGGCAGGAGCCATCTGGCTTTATGCCGCGCTCAACATCTTCCATTTCATAGACCCCTGGCTTAATCTTTTGAATCATATCACTTTCAAACTCGGGCAGGCGCACATTTCCTCGCTCCAACTTGCCAGGGGCCTCCTTATTTTCTTGGCGCTCTACTGGTTATCAAGAACTCTTTCCATCATTTGGAAGTTCTGGCTGCGGGCCGATTCAGGTTTGACTGTTGCCGTACAGATCCTGTTGTCCAGGCTGGGCACCATTTTTCTTTTTTCGGCGTCAGTCGTTCTAGTCTTACATTATCTGGGGCTCGATCTCTCCGTCTTCGCCCTGTTCGGCGGCGCCCTGGGGTTAGGGCTCGGTATCGGACTGCAAAGAATCTTTGCCAACCTGGTGAGCGGCTTCTTCCTCCTGGCAGATAAATCAATTAAGCCCGGCGATGTCATTCAATTGGGGGATAAGTACGGCTGGATTAATTTCCTGGGAGGCCGCTATATCTCCGTTCTTACCCGAAATGGCACCGAGCATCTCATCCCCAATGAAAAACTGATATCCGAAGAAGTAATTAACTGGTCTTACAGTCAAAACCTCGTTCGTTTAGACGTGCCCGTCGGAATCGACTACGCCACGGATTTGGAGAAAGCCAAAGATTTGATGCTGGAGACCGCTACGGCTACTAATCGGGTCCTCAAGGACCCCGAACCCACTTGCCTTTTGATGAGCTTCGGGGATAACGCCGTCAATCTGGAACTGCGGGTCTGGATCAACGACCCCCAAAACGGCATCGGCCCAGTCAAAAGTAATCTTCTCTGGGGCATTTGGAAGCGGTTCCGGGACCATGGCATTGAGATGCCCTATCCCCAACGGGACGTCCCTCTCAAGTCTATTCCTGAAGGAAGGATTCGAACTAGGTCAGAAGAAGGGTAAACCACTTAAAGAGCCACTATGGAGAAAAACGCACATGACGGCCCGTGGCGAAATGATCATGGAGCAACCTTCAGAAGATAGGCTGAAGCTGATCCTTTCCGGGTCCTGGAAGCTGGGTGGTGAACTGCCTGGGGTCGATAAGGTTCAGCAAACGCTCGAAGGCAAGCCGGGGGTTCGTAACCTGGTCTTCGAGACCCGGGAGCTGGCCCATTGGGACACCGGGCTGTTGACCTTCCTGGCACATTTGCGCAAATTCTGCTCCCAGCAAAAAATTAGTCTGAACAGCGACGGACTGCCCCAAGGAGCGCAGAGACTGTTGGCATTGGCCTCGGCGGTGCCGGAAAAGACAGATGCCCGCAAGGCCGAAGGGCGGGGGTCATTTCTCGCACATTTGGGCAGCGAAACCGTTGATTTCTTCAAATCTCAAGTTGAATTGCTGGGATTCCTCGGCGATGCGGTCATTGCCTTTTTGAGGCTGCTGCACGGCCAGGCCCAGTACCGTCGCTCCGATCTGGGCTTGATCATGCAGGCCTGTGGCGCGCAAGCCTTGCCGATCGTCTCCCTCATCTGTTTCTTGGTGGGGTTGATCCTGGCGTTTATCGGCGCCATCCAGTTGAGGCTGTTCGGGGCCCAAATTTATGTGGCCGATTTGGTGGGCATTGCCATGGTGCGCCTGATGGCGGCGATTATGACCGGCATCGTCATGGCCGGCCGCACCGGTGGGGCCTTTGCCGCCCAGCTGGGGACCATGCAGGTTAACCAGGAGATCGATGCCCTGAAAACCCTGGGCATATCTCCCATGGATTTTCTGGTGCTGCCGCGTGTGCTGGCCCTGGCGCTGATGATGCCTCTATTATGCCTTTACGCCAATTTCGTGGGCATTCTGGGTGGTATGGTGGTGGCGGTAGGGATGCTCGATATCGGCTTTATGGAATACTATAACGAGACGGTGACGTCGGTCGGTCTCTGGAATTTAGGCATCGGCCTGTTTTCCGGTTTCGTGTTCGGCGTGATCGTGGCTCTGGCCGGCTGCATGCGGGGCATGCAGTGCGGCCGCAGTGCCTCGGCGGTGGGGGACGCGGCCACGTCCGCGGTGGTCACCGCCATTGTCGGAATCATCGTCTCCACCGCGGTGATCACCGTTCTGTGCAACATGCTGGGGATCTGAGTGAATGCCACTGCCGTGCCTCAGGATAGAGTGGAAATGACAGGAAAAGAAGCCCAAATAACCGTGCGCGATCTCACCATGGCTTATGGCGACTTTGTCGTCATGAGGAACCTGACCTTTACCATAAATCGGGGGGACATATTCATCGTCATGGGGGGCAGCGGCTGCGGCAAGAGCACCTTGATGGCCATATTAATCGGCTTGAAGCACCCGGCCCAGGGTCAGGTCTTTTATGGAGATGTCGATTTCTGGGGGGGCGATCAACAGACCCGCGACCGGATCATTCGCCGGGCCGGGGTGATGTACCAGAGCGGGGCCCTATGGAGCTCCATGACCTTGGCCGAGAATATCGCCCTGCCGCTGGAAACCTATACGGATTTGAGCCCTGGCCAGATTCGAGAGGTGGTCGAATGGAAACTGGCGCTGGTGGGGATGGCCGGATTCGAAGAGTTTTATCCCTCGGAGATTAGCGGCGGGATGCAGAAACGGGCCGGTATCGCCCGGGCCATGGCCCTCGATCCGGAGATCCTGTTTTTCGATGAGCCTTCCGCCGGATTGGATCCGGTGAGCGCCCGCCGTCTGGATGACCTGATCCTGGAACTGCGTGAGAGTCTGGGCACCACCATGGTGGTGGTGACCCATGAGCTGGCCAGCATATTTGCGATTGGCAGCAATTCCGTCTTTCTGGATGTCTCCCAACGAACCATGACAGCCACGGGCAACCCAAACCAGCTTTTGGCCGAAACGCAGGATCCCAATTTGCGTCTGTTTTTAACCCGGGGCGAGAAATCTTAACCCATAGGATGGGCCCAGATGGCTAAGCAAGCAAATAGAATTATGATCGGCGTTTTCGTGGTCGTCGCGTTGATCCTTATGGCCGCCAGTCTGGTCTTATTCAGTTCGGGCAAATTCTTCCAGAAAACCGATAAGTTCGTTTTGTACTTCGACGAATCCCTCAAAGGGTTGAGTGTGGGCGCCCCGGTGCTGTTCAAGGGCATTCAGGTCGGGTCTGCGACAAGCATCGTTATCGTCGTAGACACCGCTAAACATCAAGCAGACATTCCGGTTATCATCGAAATCGATTTGGATCGCTTCGAGCTTCGTGAAGCAGGCCAGACCGTGGAACCTCAAAAAAATATGCCGATGCTCATCAAAGAGGGCCTTAGGGGCATGGTGACCATGCAGAGTTTAATTACCGGGAAGTTATCGATCGAACTTGGTTTTTATCCCGATACCCCGGTTAATCTGAAGAACATCAATAAGCGTTATACCGAGATCCCAACCCTCCCGTCCACCACCTCAAAGCTGGCCCAAGCCCTTGATAAGCTGGATCTCGAGGCAGTACAAAAGAAATTGGAATCGGCCCTGGAAGGTATCGCTAAGGTCGCCAACAACCCGGACTTGGCCGCCAGCATCATGCATCTCAAGGAGACGCTGCGAGACGCCCGCAAGCTCGTTAACAGGGTGGATCGCCAGGTGGATCCGCTGGCGGACGGCGTGAAAAAAACCGCCAAAGATTTCGGCAAGCTGGCCCGCGATCTCGACGCCCGGGTGGGAGAACTGGCCCCTAGCTTGGAGAAAACCTTGTCCGCAATGAGAGGTGTTATTTCCGATGACGCACCACTGATTGTAGAATTGGAGAACACGCTGCAGGAGATTTCCGCCATGAGCCGGTCATTTCGCCAGATGGCCGATTACTTGGAACAGCATCCCGAGGCCCTGATTCGCGGCAAAGGAAAGGCTGGAGGGAAATAACTTGAGAGTAGCCCCAGTTTCTCGCGGCTTACCGATCATCCTGGCGATCGCGGTCATCTTTTTAAGCGGCTGCCGGAGTCAATCGCCGCGTTTTTACACCTTGAGCCCGATACCGGAAGACCAGGAGATCTCAAGAAAAAGCCCGGCTCAAAACGCGGTTATCGGCATCGGCCCCCTCAAGCTGGCCGATTACCTCGACCAGTCGATGCTGGTCACCCGCACGAGCGACAATCAGGCGGTAAAAGCCCAGTTCGATCGCTGGGTGGGCCCCTTCGAGGATAACTTCGTTAATGTTCTGGCCGATAATATTGGTTTTCTCCTGGGGACCGAACGGATTTATCTCTATCCCTGGCGCACCACCGTGCCGATTGACTACCAGGTGGTATTGGATATTGTTCGTTGCGATGGCCGGTTGGGCGATGCCGCCTGGCTGGAAGCGCGCTGGAGCATCTTCCAGGGCCCGGAAAAAAAGCTGATCAAAATTAATCGGTCCAGTATTCGCGAGCCGGTGACGGGTACGGATTACGCTGCCGTGGTGGCGGCCCAGAGCCGGGCGCTGGCCCAACTCAGCCAGGAAATTGCCGAGGCGATTCAAAAAGCTGGGAAGAACTGAAGCGGATCAGCGTGTTCGGCATAGTCCACAGCCGCATAGGCGAGCTAAAATTCTTCGATGGTGTCCCCACCGATGAGCCCATCAAGACAATCCCTAACACCCTTTACCCGCTGGCGGAGGGGAAGGTGCTCTGGCGACAATGGAGAGACTTGATTCAGTGAATAGCATTACGACACCCAACCCAATTGTGTTCCTGGTCGATGTGGACGACACGCTGCTCGATAACGACCGCATCCAGGACGACCTTAAGCGTCACATTGAACAGGAATTTGGTGCCGAGTGCCGAGACCGCTTCTGGGCGATCCAGGAAGATCTTTTCAACGAGCTGGGTTATCGAGATTATCTGGGCGCCCTCCAGCGCTTCCGGGTCGAACACCCCTATGAGCCCCATCTCGTGACCATAGCCTCGTTCCTGGTGGACTATCCCTTCGCCAATCGTCTGTATCCGGGATCACTCGACGTGCTGGAGCGGTTTCGCGGATGGGGACAAACAGTAATTTTATCGGACGGCGACGTGGTTTTCCAGCCGCGCAAGATCGAGCGTTCCGGCATCTTCGAAGCGGTCAAAGGCCACGTGCTTATCTACATTCACAAAGAGGAGGCGCTAGATGACATTGAGAGGCGTTATCCGGCCCAACACTACGTTCTAGTGGACGACAAGCTGCGTATTCTAAGTGAGATTAAGAGAGTCTGGGGTGACCGGGTAACCACGATATTCGTCTGCCAGGGTAAGTTTGCCCTTGATCCGGCCGTCATTGCCTCATTCCCTCCGGCGGACGTAACGGTCGAGCGCATCAGCGATCTTCTTGGCTATGACCTCTCCGCCTTACTCACGGCTAATCATTAACGGGTTGTTCCTGCTCTCCGTAATGGTGCCATATTTGTCGGAGATGTATTTGATGAACAGCATGAACAGGACGTAGTCCTTATACTGGCTGGCATCCATGCCGCCGCGCAGCTCATCGCAGGAGGCCCAGAGGGAGGAGTAGAGGTCGGATTTTTTGATGGCCATATGTGTTCCTTGGAGATGCGGTTATTTTCATTTTGTAATTTTTTATCTTAGAAGTACAGTAGAATACAACACTGTCCGGCAATATCCAACAGGTAGCATGATTGAGGGAGGAAAAGATGGCCCGCCACTACTCTATCAGGGATTTCTTCCGCCAGATGCCGAATGTCCTGCTTGCCCGCTACTTTCAGGATCGGGGCTTGTTTGGCGATCTTGATTTCGCCGCCATGAAGGAAGGCAAGCCGGATGAGTTATTTGCGGCATGGCTGGCTCTGCTAGACAATCACCGTAATGCGATGGATGCGGAATTTCGGGACATCTTCGAGATGAGCTGCGAAAAAGGCTTTCGGGCAATCATTGACGAGGCGACCTGGCAAATGCAGGAAGAGCCGGATGCTATTATGTCATTTATTGAAATGCTGTCGGCCCTTTCCAACCACTATGAAAGGGCGATGATTACCTATTTGGATCACAATATCCTCTGGAGGGGAGCGACGCTCTTCTATCATGCGGATACGCTGCCTTATTGGCGGAAAAGAAAAAATCTTTCCCACCAATCAGCAGCGGTGGACGAGGCCAGCGTTCAGCAATTGGCTGCACTGATCCGCAATTACTTCCACCACACCGAGGGACGAGGAAAAAACTGTGTGATAGAAGCGTTCCGCCGAGGCGAACTGGACTATTTCTTTGCTTACCCTGAAGACTATTCACAGCAGAGCATCGAGTGGGTAAATGGGGAGTTTGACCGTCGCCCGCACAATCCCGCCTTCGAGGTTATTTATGTCTATTCACAAAAGGAAGGCTCGATAGACATAAACTTTCGAGGGTCCTACAAGGCCATCGAGCCGCTCCAGGGGATGTTTGCGCAGGCGATACTAAAGCTCGACGGAGTGCCGCCAGACCAAAAGGACGAGCGCGTGTATGACCTGAACCCACTCCTCCAGAAGGGTTTTAATTTCAATTACGATGCCGGCAGCGGTATCGAAAGAGTGACGGTAAAAAAACTGCGCCTCTCTTCACGGGTGATTAGGGGCGACCGGATTACCCTGGAAGCCGATTCGTCCGATAATCCCGATGCCGTCTATGATTTACTCGATGAGATCAGAGCATCCTTGCGCCTGAGTATGTACAGCGTCACCCAGGTGGAGTTGGCCGCTTCGGTGGTGACGGATGCGGACAAGCCGGCGAAAAAAGTGACCATCCGCATTACTTATCCCAACTCCTGCTCGCTCAGGTATGACGAGATCGGGCTCAGGCTGCGCACCATGCTGGAAGCCTCTGGGATAGAACCCAAGGAGCCGCCCAAAAACGCCGGGGCTGAAGCATGAAGCCGGTGGATGCACTGGTTGAGCTATGGGACCGCGTAGGCGCCAACCACGGTGCTGCTGTCCTGGTCAATGACGACGAACTGCGTCAATGGCCGTCCGAAGCAGTTAAGACTATGCAATCACAAAGGATAGTTGCCAAGGCACGCCCAGCCGCCAGTGCCATCTGCCCTGGGTGCGAGCATGAGTGCGTGATGCCGGTGCATACCGTGCCCGCCTCAGCACGCAATGCGGTGTCGTTCATCGTTTGCGACAAGCGCAGCGACATCAACAGGGTGCCGCTTTCTGCCGGTCGGCTGATCCAATGGCAGTGCAACGTTGATTTGGTGTGCGGATTCATCGCGGCCAGCCTGGGATTGCGCCGCAGCGACAGGCAAACGGCCAACGCCGATCTGTGGGAAATTGGTGTCGCCAGCGGTAACAAGCGCCGCCAGATGCTCTGCCTGCAAGCCGATGGCGGATTGACCCTGGTCGTTGGCGGCAACAAGGTGCCATTAGAAGAGTTGATTGGATTTTGCGACGGGCAATACTCGCTTGACGGCGATGTAATCCGCCGGATGGTGGATGCTGCGACCACGGCCGACAGCCGTTACACGCCAAGCCAGGCCAAGCGTGAGGCCCGCAAGCTAAAGACTCAGGAACTGCACGAAAGCTGGCAGAAAGAATATCGTAAACTGAAACGCATTAAACCTGGCAGAACCGATAGCTGGTATGCGCAGCAGATTTCAAAAATGGACATTGGCCAGAATCGCGATCCTGAAACCATCCGTAAAAATATGAAAAAGTAAAAAAAGTTGGGCGGAATTTTTTCGCCCATTCTCCCCGCCTGTTATCCTTTTATTTGCCTGCTCTCTTTCTCATCTCCTTACTATCGTTCCATCCTTAATCATCCATCAGAGAAATGTATAACAAAATGATATTGCGAATAATATTGTGCTGGTGGCGGGCGTTGCATAGCTATTGCATCGCCCAAATCGCCAGATGACGCTTCATTCAACAATCCACTAAAGCTTTAGGAGGTTTAAAGATGAAGCGTACCATATTAAGGATTCCGACTGTTAAATTCGAATCAGGACTTTCTCGCTCCACCATCTATCAGCGCATTGCGGAGGGACTGTGGACAAAGCCGGTGAGCCTTGGCGCTCGGGCGGTGGGGTGGCCCTCCGATGAAGTTGATGCGATCAATTCCGCGCGTATTGCCGGGAAAACAGACGAAGAAATCCGAACCCTGGTCTCGAAGTTAGAAGCGGCTCGCAAGGATGCGAGGCAATGATGGCGGTGATTACGGCGGTGAGGTAAGCGATGGGAAAACGTCACCCCAACCACCGGCTCGTAAAAATCCACCGCAGCTATACGGTGGAAGAGATCGCCAAGTTGTTTGGCGTTCATAAGAATACTGTACGCCGCTGGGTCAAGGACGGGCTCGCCCCGACCGATGATAAACGCCCTATGCTGATTCTTGGTCATGTCCTCGTGGCATTTCTACAGGCCCGCCGCGTAAAAAACAAGCAGACTTGTAACCCCGGAGAGCTCTATTGCGTCCGCTGCCGCGCCCCGAAACCGCCTGCCGGCGACATGGCGGAATATCTTCCAATTACCGAGAAGTTCGGCAACCTCACTGGCATTTGCCCCGACTGTGATGCCTTTATGAACCGGCACGTCAGCCTGGCCAAAATCGGGCAGGCCCGCGGCAGAATGGACATCAGCTTTCCGGAAGAATAGCGACAACTATGCGAGAGTGCTAATCCCACCCTGAACAGTGACTTCAGATATGGGAACGCGAACCATGAAAAAGCACCATCCAGTCAATGAACGGATCAAGCGCAAGTACTTCGCATATCTAAAGGAAGCCAAACGTCACGGTGAGCCGATGGTCGACGCGGTGGCGAAGGCTTTGAGTCGCTTCGAGGCTAATACCAGATATCGTGATTTCAAGGCATTTCGCTTACAGCAAGCCGTTGCCTTCAAAAAGCACCTCGCCGAGCAAAAGGGGCAGCAGTCCGGGGAGAAATTGAGCAAGGCGACCTTGCTTGCGACACTCACGCAGCTCAAACGATTTTTCCAGTGGCTGGCGTGGCAGCCGGGCTACAAGTCCCGGATCCAGTATGCTGATGCTGAGTATTTCAATCTGTCTGAGAAGGATACTCGGATCGCTACTGCCAAAAGGCAACAAAAGTTTCCGACCCTGGAACAGATCAAGCATGTCCTCAGTAAAATGCCGGTGGGTAATGAAATTGAGCGCCGGAATCGCGCTCTGGTGGCATTCACGCTGCTGACCGGAGCGAGGGATAGCGCCATTGCTTCACTGAAGTTGAAGCATGTGGATCTGATTGCCGGCTGCGTCAACCAGGATGCCCGGGAGGTAAAGACGAAATTCAGCAAGACCTTTAGCACCTTTTTCTTCCCGGTGAGCGAGGAAGTTCGAGAGATTGTGACGGAGTGGGTGTCTTATCTCCGTAATGAAAAGCTGTGGGGCCACTATGAGCCGTTGTTCCCGGCGACGCGTGTGGCGCTGGGCCCGGATTGCCAGTTTACCGCGGCAGGTTTGGCACAGCAGCATTGGAGCAATGCCGCGCCTATTCGGACGATCTTTCGCGAGGCCTTTGTCAGTGCCGGCCTCCCATATTTCAATCCGCATAGTTTCAGAGATACCCTGGTCCAACTCGGCCAGAAGGTCTGCCAGACACCGGAACAATTCAAGGCGTGGAGTCAGAACCTTGGGCATGAGAAAGTTTTGACGACTTTTCTGAGCTATGGCGAGGTGACGTACCAGCGCCAGAGGGAAATAATACGGGGCCTGGCAGCACCTCGACAGGCTTTACAACCAGGCGCCATCGAAATAGCTGAGGCGGTGTTCAAAAGATTCCGTGAGTCTGGCGTTGACACACGGGAAGAATGACGGACCTGTGATGCGGAAGATGAATCATACGCATTGGATTTCTAATCTGACGGGAATCTTCATTCCTTCAGAGCCAACGAGAGTTCAGGATGATAATATAGTGGCAGCAGGACAGGATGTTCCAATAGAGAAAAATTATTTTGTCTCGGGTACTTAATATTTTGGGGGTCTTTTTGGGGGTCTTTCATTTTTAACGATTAAGACAATACCTTAAATTACAGATAATTATGCAATCAGTTTAATGGACCTCATCCCACGAATGAGGAAGGATTACCAGAGGTTGGCAATCTCGGGGTTGCCGGCCTTTTTTACTTTTAGGCCAATGCTTACCATTTGTTTACCACTCGGCATATTATTCGGCAGACTTACCGGGTATTGCAGGTGCTCAGGCGCTAAGTGGGCATACCTCAGGCGCAAGATCATTTGGCCAAAAAAGGGGAACCTTTTCGGCATTAAACTCGCGGTGAGAGGTTCCCAGACCTATTTTTTGACTGCGATGGCTCAGGTGGCCGCATAATCTCGGCTTAAAAGAGAGGATTTGTGAATTATTGCACATTTTCCTTGACCAGGCCGGGCCTCGGGGTTAAATTATCTGAAATTTAGGCGATGGAGTCCGCCGGGGCGAGGATCATCCGCCCGAACTGTGATGACACTGATGGCTCCTGGTTTCACCTTTGGTGAGATCGGGGGCTTTTTTTATGGGCTGCGCCGCACCGGTTTCAGGAAGACCATGGTGCTACTACACGCCGCACTGTCCACCGCTCGGCCGGGCATCTTTTTTTCCGGAGGCCGGAACCCGAGATAAATTAGGGAGAAGCCTTGATCCCAGCAGGGAGTAACCTTTATGACGGCTAAGATTATTTTTAATGTAATTCAAGTCATCGTGGTCATGGCTTTTGCGCCTCTGATCAAAGGCATTCTCGCCCGTTTAAAGGAAAATGTGCAGTCGAAACGGGGGCCAAACATTATTCAGCCTTACCGGGATATCTGGAAGCTGTTCCACAAGGACGAAGTCGTCTCGGAGCACAGTTCCTGGATATTTCGGGCCACGCCCTTCATTGTCTTCGTTACCCCCATTTTTGTGACCCTTCTCATTCCAGTGTTGACGGGCTATCCACTTTTCTTCGCCTTCATGGGGGATATGCTGGCCGGAGGGTTTATCCTGGCCCTGGGCGGGTTCTTCGCCACCCTGGCCGCGATAGATACCGGAAATCCGTATGGGCCGATGGGGGCCAGCCGCACCCGGATGGTGGGCTTCCTGGCTGAACCGGTGTTCATGATCGTCTTCTTTACCGTTTCCTTTATCGCCGGTTCCACTATCCCGTATATCGTTCAGAAGCACTGGGTCACCCCGCTGGCCAACTTCTTTCAACCCTCCCATATCTTGATGCTGTTGGCCTTCCTTATGCTCATTATTGCGGAGACCGGGCGGATTCCGGTGGATAATCCCTCGGGGCACTTTGAATTGGCCATGATAGATGAATCGAAGGGCCTCGAATATTCCGGCAGTGGCGCGGCCTTGATGAAATGGGGCGGGGCCATGAAATTTTTTGTGCTGTGCTGCATCTTCCTGAATGTCCTGGTGGCGCCCTGGGGTTTGGCCCAAGGGGTGAGCTACTGGGAAGTCTTGTTAGCGGTTCCCTTGATCCTGATCAAGATTATCATCCTGGTTTTTGTCCTGGTCGCCGTCGAGTCGTCATTGGCCAAGTTGAGGCTCTTTCGGATCACGGAATTTCTCGGGGCTGCCTTTGTCACCTCGGTGGCCGCCATGATTATCGACCTGTTTCTGATGTAGGAGAGAAAATATGGGTAGCCAGGATTTGCTGCTAGCGTTCCTCCCCAAATTAAACGCCCTGGTGGGCGGGGTCTTTCTGCTCAGCGCCTTCGGCCTCCTGGCGATCCGCCAGATGCTCACCTGCTTGCGGCTTTATGTCTTCCAGTCCCTGCTGCTGGCAACAAGCGCGTTAATTCTCGGCTTTCATTATGGTTCGATTCACCTCTTCGTGGTGGCCGGACTCACTGTCATTGCCAAGGTGCTCATTATTCCCTGGCTCCTGCGTCGCACCGTGGGCTATGAAAGTTTCGCCAAACGGGAAATTTCCCAGGTCATCAATATTCCGGCTTCGTTACTCATTGCCCTGGCCATTACCATACTTTCCTATTATATCGTCGATCCGCTGCTGACCGTCGCCAGCGCCGGGGGGTTTGAGAGAATCAATCTGCCCATCGGCCTGGCGAGCCTCATCCTGGGAGCCTTTACCGTAACCGTGCGGCGTGAGGCGGTGCCCCAGGTCTTGGGGATTCTGGCCATGGAGAACGGTGCCTTCTTCGCCGGCGTCGCGATTGCGTCTAATTTGCCCCTTATCGCCGAATTGGCCGCGGTTTTTGACGTGCTGATCATCGCCCTGGTGATGGGGCTGCTCACCAAGAAGATTCGCCAAACGCTCGGCAAGACCGCGGTCGGCGAGATGATAGCTCTAAGGGAGGAGTAGGATTTTATGGAGCTCATATACATCTTGATAATCTCCACCCTAGCGGCCGCGTTTTCTCTGATCCCGGTGGGGAGGAGATTTGCCCCCGCAGTGACGGTCCTGGGAACCCTGGCGGTTTTTCTTTTATCCCTGCGGGTAGCCCTGGCTGCCACTACTGGAGGGGAGCTGACCGCGGTCAGGGATTATCTCTCCTGCGATAGCTTCAGCGCCTTGATCCTGGTCCTCGTTGCCTTTATCGGGTTGACCGCCGCCATCTTTTCGTGGGGCTACCTAGAGGCCACGGTTGAGGCGAGTGACGCCAGAAAGGTCCGGAGATACTACAGCCGCTTCAATCTCTTCCTGCTTTCCATGCTGGCGGTGCCGATATTTTCTCAGATCGCGCTGGTCTGGATTGCCGTTGAGTTAACCACCCTGTTGTCGGTCTTCCTGGTCAGTTTCGAATCCACCCCGGAGGCCCTGGAGGCGGCCTGGAAATATATGGTGCTCACCTGCATGGGGGCCGCCTTGGCCCTCTTTGGCATCCTCCTGCTCTATTGGGGCCTGAGCCTCAGCGGCCCGGCGGCCTTTACCTGGGACAGCCTGGTTGCGAACTCCCCCAGGATTCCAGCTCCTCTCCTGCAAACGTCCTTTTTATTCATTCTCATCGGGTTTGGCACCAAGGTGGGCCTGGCGCCCTTGCATACCTGGCTTCCGGATGCGCACAGCCAGGCGCCTTCACCCATCTGTGCCATACTGTCAGGCATAGAAACCACCACGGTTCTCTATTGCATTATGAGGCTCTTGCCGATGTTCCAGGGCGGCGCCGCCTCTTACGCCCGCATCTGGTTTGTCTGTTTTGGCCTGGTTTCTGCAGGAGTGGCAGCCTTTCTCATAATTCAGGCAAAGGATTACAAACGCCTTTTTGCCTTCTCCACCGTAGAACATATGGGCATCATCCTGGTTGCCGCGGGTCTGGGGAGTTCTGCCGCTCATTTCGGCGCGGTGCTGCAGATTGTCGCCCATTCGGTCACCAAATCCCTCTGTTTTTTTGCAGCCGGCGCCACCCTGATGGCGACGGGCACTCGAAACATTGCGGCCATTCGGGGGCTGATTCGCATATCACCCCTGGCCGGGATTTTCCTGGTGGTGGGGGGGTTGGGGATTGCCGGGGCACCTCCGCTCGCCGTCTTTTTGAGCGAATTTTCTATAATTAAAGCCGGGATAATGAATGGCCAGTACCTGGTCATCGGGCTCCTGACCCTATTTATCGGGGTGGGTTTTTTTGGGGTCTTGTATCATATCAATCGGATGGTTTTTGGAAGTCCGGAAATCCTGGTGATCGACGAACGGACTGAGCAGGCCTTATTCGGAAGATCAATAACCCCCGGGCGGAATATTTTACCGGTTCCCTGCATCATAGCCCTTCTTATAACAATCATCCCGGTAATTTTATTTGGGATTTACCTTCCGGACCAACTTTATCAACTGATCCATCATGCTGCGTCTGCATTAGGGGGTAACTAAATGGGGGAACATTATTCGAATGATATCGGGCCCATTGACCTCTCTGAGACCATTGCCAAGCGCTGGCATTGGCAGCTCAATGTCAGATTCAATGATGAATTGCGCCAGTATTACGTCGAATGTGGCCCCAGCCATCTGCTGGACCTGAGCCGCTGGCTTTTTTTCGAGATGGAATATGGCTTTGCCAGTTTGGTAGTCGAGGAAGCCGCGGCTGCCTGGCACTTCCGCTACATCTTTTATAGCGGGTCAACCGGTGAACAGGTCCATCTTTGCCTGCGCCTCGGCTATCCGGAAAATACCCTTCCCAGCATAAGTCAGATCTTCCATGCCGCAGATTGGCATGAACGGGAAGCGCGGGATCTTTTCGGCCTCGATTTCGTTGGCCACCCTCGCCCGGCCAATTTCGTGTTGCACGAAGAGTGGCCGGAGGGGGTAAATCCTCTGCGGAAAGAGTTCGACGGCAGCAGGCCCTACCCTCACCGGGATGATCCTTCCTGGCGGCCTACCAGGGTGGTCCAAGCCCCCGGGGTCTTTATGATGCCCATTGGCCCGGTTTTTTCCGACACAGCCGAATCCGCCCTCTTTCTGTTGGAGAGCGTGGGCGAAGACGTGATTCGCATTACTCCCCGGTTCTTTTACAAGTTTCGAGGCGTAGAAAAGATTGCTGAAGGGCAGCCGGTGGATCAGGCGCTTCTCCTTTCGGAACGCTTTTCCGGAACCTCGGCCTTTGCCCATTCCCTGGCTTTCTGCCAGGCCGTGGAAGCGATTGGCCAAATTGCAGTTCCCCGGCGGGCCCAGGCTTTGCGGGTCATTTTTGCCGAACTGGAGCGCTTTCGCCACCATCTGGCCGCCATCACCCGAATTTGCAACTCCACCGCGCTGGCCGTAGCCACCAGCCAGGCCGGAATTTTGGAAGAGGAGGCCCTCCGTCTGGGCTGCACTCTCACCGGACATCGTTATCTCTTCGGATTGAACCGCCCCGGAGGGGTGAGCCTCGATCTCGATAAAAAGCAATGTGCCCTTATCGGCCAGACCTTGCAGGTGCTGTTTGGCAATTTGGAGAGGCTCTATAACTTATTACGCTATTCCAGCAGCTTTCTGGACCGCTTGGAGGAAGTCGGGATGGTGTCCCGGGAGTCTGCTCGCAGCTATGGTCTGGTGGGGCCCGTCGCCAGGGCCTCCGGCATCGCCTGGGACCTGCGCCAGGCGTTGCCTTATGCCGCCTACGCCGAGGTCCCCTTCGAAGTGCCTAAAGAAGAGGAAGGTGACGGCTACGCCCGCCTCCGGGTGCTTTTCCGAGAAGCAGAGCAATCTGTGAAAATCATCTCAGGGTTAATCCCATCCCTGCCGGAAGGTGAAGTGGCGGCCCCTGGCCCGGTTATCAACCCGGGAGCTGCCCTCGGTTGGGTCGAGGCCCCCTGCGGAGCCGCATTCCATTGGGTGAGGATTGATGAGAAAGGCGTCCTGGCCCGATACCATCTGACCACGCCGTCTTTTAGCAACTGGCACGGCTTTCATCTGGCCGCCGAGGATTTTGCGTTCCAGGATTTTCCCATTATTATGGCGTCTTTTGGACTTTCCAACGCGGAATGCGACAGATAGGAGCGAGTTATGTGGAAATGGGTCTGGGAAGGCATGCGGAAAGGAATCGTCACCACGGCTTACCCTGCCAGGGAGGAGACCGCCCCCGGCGTGACGCCGGGTTTTCCTGCCGGCTTGCCAAGAACCTTTGCGGACTCCGAACAGGCCGAGGCAGTGGCCGCCTGCTGCCCCACGGCCGCCCTGGTTCGAGAGGACCGGCAAGTATTCTTTCGGGACGAGCGTTGCATCCATTGTTACCGCTGTCTCCGCCTCCTCACAGCGCCCCTAAAGTGGGAGAGCCGGGGAAATTATGAATGGGCCGCCTCCCCTGGATTCCAGGCCGAGATGGAGAAAAAATTCCGGAAATCTTTCAGGCGCTCGCTGCACCTCAGGGTGATCGACGCCGGCGCCTGCGGCGCCTGTTTGAGTGAAATCGAGCAGCTCAACAAACCCTATTACAATATGCACCGCTTAGGGTTTTTTCTTACTCCCACGCCTCGAGAGGCCGATGTGCTCCTGGTGGCGGGACCGGTCACCGACCATATGCGGCAGCCGCTGCTCAAGGCCTATGATGCCATGCCTGACCCCAAGGGAGTTTTGGCCCTGGGGGCCTGCGCCATTTTCGGGGGAATCTTCGGGACGAGTTTTGCCTCCCAGGGGGGAGCCGCCAGCCTGGTCCCCGTGGACCTGCTGCTTCCGGGGTGTCCACCTCCACCCCTGGCTATCCTGCACGCCCTTTTGGCCATGGTCGGCCGCGCTCAGCCCAAGATGTGCCTGCCCGCCGCTTCGCCTCCGGGAGGTCAGATCAATGTCTAATCTGAACAACCTCTTTTTCTTATTTCTGATCCTCTGTGCCACCGGGGCCATCCTGGCGGCGACGCTTCCCGCCAGGAGAAACCCCGTGGTCCTGGCCTGGATCGGCTCTCTGGCCTCCCTGGCCCTTTTACTGCTGAGCGGCAATATCCTCCTTTCCGGCCATACCTTCCAGATAAAGCTATGGCAGGTCTTTTCCCTGGGACAGATGCTCTTCAGGATAGATCGCCTTTCGGCCTTGTTCATGTTCTCAGCCGCAACGGTATTTCTTCCCGTCTCCATATTCACCGCGCCCTACATGAACCTGAAAAAATATCGAGGCAGATATAGCCGCAAGTCCTTCGGCATCTATTACCATCTTCTCTTCGCCTCCCTGGTCCTCCTCCTGGCGGCCGGCGACGTTATTTCCTTTCTGCTGACCTGGGAAGCGATGTCGATATTTACCTATCTGCTGGTTAACTATGAACACCAAAAGGAGGAAACCACCCGCTCGGGTTACCTCATGCTGAGCCTGGGGGAAGCCGGAACCCTGGCGGCCATGCTGGCCTTCCTGCTGCTGGGGCGGGGCGCGGCCGCCCTCGACTTTGCTTCCTTAAAAGCCGCGTCGGCCGGGATCAGCGAGCCTTTGGCCTGGGCCATCTTTTTGCTCTCCTTTTTCGGTTTTGGCGTCAAGGCGGGCCTGGTGCCGACCAATATCTGGCTGCCGCGGGCCCACCCGGCCGCACCCAGCAACATCTCCGCCATCCTTTCCGGCGTCATCCTTAACCTGGGACTGTATGGCATAGTGCGCCTCAATGGAGACCTGCTCCCCATCATCAGTGTGGGACCGGGAGTCCTGGTTTTAATCGTGGGCACGATCACCGCTCTGGTGGGGATTCTTTACGCCACCATCAGGAATGACCTGAAAGAGATGCTGGCCCACAGTTCTATTGAGAATATGGGGATCATCACCGCGGGCCTGGGGGCGGGCTTTATCTTCCGCGCCTCGGGCATGCCGGTTTTGGCAGGCATTGCTTTCATTGCGGCCTTCTACCACCTTCTCAACCATGCGCTTTACAAGGCGCTGCTGTTCCTGGGGGCCGGAGCGGTCGATTACGGTGCGGGAGAGCGCCATATGGATCGCCTGGGAGGGCTGATCCGGATTATGCCCTGGACGAGCTTTTTCTTCCTGGCGGGGGCGCTGTCGATTGCCGCCCTGCCGCCCTTCAACGGTTTTGTGAGTGAATGGCTGACCTTGCAAACCATGCTGCAAAGCGTCGCCCTCAAATCCGTGGCCGTAAAGATGGTCTTTGCGCTGTGTGCCGCAGCCCTGGCCCTGACGGCGGCCCTGGCGGTCACCTGTTTCGTCAAGGCCTTCGCCATGTGTTTCCTGGGGGTGGCCAGGTCCACCAAGGCTTCCCAAGCTGTAGAGGTGCCTCGTTCCATGCAAACGCCGCTGGCGCTATTGGCGGTTTGCTGCCTCTTGTTCGGCATTCTGCCAACGTATGTGATCCCGGTGTTGGATAAGACCATTGCCACTTTTAGCGGGGCGCCGATGGCGGCGGAACTGGTGCCGCCCTTCTTCACGGCCCCCCAAGGGAATGCCCAATTTGGGCAGGCCTTCATGGCCGAATTCCACGACCTGGGGGCCCAGGTGGGCCGCTCTATCCTCCCGGGCCGGGGACTGGTGATTCTGCATCGAGGCACGGAGCGTAACCCCGTGGTCTTTGCCATGTCCACTTCCTATACCTTTGTGGTCCTGATTCTGCTCCTGGCCGGCAGCTTCCTGGTTATTCGCCTCTTGACCAGGGCCAGGACCGTGATCCGGGGGCCCGCCTGGGAGGGAGGGGTGCGCCGCCTATTTCCGGAAATGACTTACACTGCCACCGGGTTTTCCAATCCCGTGAGGGTGATATTCCAGGCAATCTTTCGGCCCTCTACTTTCAGCGAGAGGAAAGAAGCGGTAGCGGGCCATTTCCTCATTGCCCTGAAGAGCCGGCGCCTGGATGAACATATCCTGGAACGGGCGATTTTTAACCCGGTGGCCAGACTGGCGCATAGGCTGGCGGCCTTGCTGGCGAGAATCCACAGCGGCAGCGTCAACCTCTATGCCGCCTATATTTTAATCAGCCTGTTGCTTGTCCTGTTGATTCAGCGGCTGATTTAAGTCTGTTCCGAATATGCTGTTATACAAATCTTTGCCATAGCTGGTTTCCAAGGGTGCGCCCGCGATTATTTTGAAGGTGCGTCCTCCGTCGGCCTGCCTTTCAGCCCGCAGGAAGAAGGCGTTTTCCATTTGTTTGTCATAAAAACCGTACGCAAGTTCATATAGGTGCGTAACAAAGAAAACCTTGATACGCTTCTCCAATAAAGCGCAAATTATCTGCCGGGCAATTTCCGAGCCTTCCCTTTCGTTGGTCGCGGCAAACGATTCATTAAACAATAGCAGGGAATTTGCTCTGACATTATCTACGATACCGTTCATTCTGCTCAGTTCTTCATCCAGTTTACCGCTGCTCATAGTAACGTCCTCTTCCCGTCGGTAGTGCGTGAACAGGCCGTCGCAGATATTGGCGCAGAAAGACTCCGCAGGGGCAAACATACCGCATTGCATCATCAGTTGGGCCAACCCCAGGCTCCTCAAAAAAGTCGATTTGCCACCCTGGTTGGCCCCGGTGATGATCAAGAGGTCTTTATCATCAGCCTCCACTTCGTTGCCCACAACTCTTTGTTTCAGCCTCAAAGCCAGACAGACATCGTATAATCCCTTAAACCGTTCCCTGCGTTCGCCGGGACCTACCGGCAGAGGGAAGCAAATCGGCTCCCCCTTTTTGGCAAGTTGGTCATGCAAATTCAAGCAGCCAACGTAAAAAGCCATTTCGGTTCTCAACAAGTTAAAAAAATTAATGATGTGATCCACGGACTGGCCGAGGGCATTGGCCACCAGGTTGATCCCCCTGCCTCTTAATTCGCCCAGCGCCCTGGCGCCCATTTCATCTCGATTACCGATACGCAGGGTGAACGCAGGCGTTTTTTTAGCAAAGATCCATTCCAGCCAGCCAGCAAAGATCCGCTCCAGCCAACTCTGCTTTGGGTCTGGGGATTTTCGCAGCACGTAATTGGAGCCTCGATTGCCTCTGCCCAATTCAGCGCTGATCAAAACCCCGTCGCGGAATCTCAATTCCCTTAGATGATCATGGACGCTGGCTAAATATTCATCATCCAATTCTTTATTCAGCATGGCGAAAAACGTTGTAAATCCCGCTGACTCGAATTTATCGGCGTGCTCTGCGGCGATATCCTTAAGTTTTTTAAGAAAGCCCACCAAGACCTGCATCATTCCTACCGCAGTATGGAGTATCGAACTGGGATATTTGCTGCCGAAAAACCAATAATAATGTTTTTTCTTGCTTTCAATTGACTCTACCGCGACATCGTAAATATTTCTGACAATCGACGAATTTTTCAGGCAATCCTCAAGGATATGTTGGCGATACAGTATGGTATCCAGATCACTTAAACTCGATAAAACAGCTTTCCTAGCCACCTCAAATATAAATTTATCGCCGAACGCCATGGCCTGGAACAGCGTGTTTAATTCCAGGTCTTGGGTCAACGCCGGTTCATTTAACGGGAATTCCCGCTGCAGGTCAAAATCTTGGTCTTTATACATGAGAAAAGTCTTCACGATTTTAGGCGCTCCTTCAAATAATCGTAGGTAAGCCGGTATTTTTCAGCAATGGATAGGGCGTAGGCCAGCCCATCGGCAGGCCTTCTTAAAATCTTATAGGTTCTCAATGCCGGGTTCTCGGGAACTACCGTGCTGACCATGCTGACGCTTTTCCCACTTAAGGATGCCAACTCTTCTATAAATGTTACAAAAACGCACAGAAGATCCAGTTCTATAATCCTCTCCATAACTTTTTTACCTAAAAAAACCGCGTCTTGTAACGTTGTGGAAGTAAGAATTTCATTCATTAGGATAATACTGTTTGGGGTGGCTTGGTTCAGAATATCGTAAATTCTCACCAGATCGTCCTGCAGTTTGCCTCTGAGATTGTTGATATTTTCTTCCTTTTCAAAATGCGTAAAGATCCTGTCAAACAGAAATAGCCGCGCTTGCCTGCCCGGGACTGGACATCCCAGGCTGGCCAGATAATGCAACTGTCCGAAGGTGCGGGCGAAGGTCGTTTTACCGCCCTGGTTGGGGCCGGATACTACAAATATGCGCTCCCGGTCTTTCAGGTAAAAATCATTGCAGACCACAGAGGAGTTCTCGTTGATGAGTTTATTGGCCAGGGCCAAATCAAATCCTTCAAAATCGAAGACTTCCTTGCATTCATTGGAAATTTGCGGATAACAGAATTTCAATCCCGCTTGTTTGAATCTGGCAATATACTCCAAGTAGGCAACATAAAATTGTATTTCGCGATCGAAAACAACTATGCTTTCATCCAGATAATTGGCATTTTGCGCACAGTATTCATCAAGACTTGAGAATATGTTGGGGTACAATTTGGCAACGAAATCGAGCACTCCCGCTTCCACGTGGTTCATGGAGAGCCCGTCCGGAAATACCGCCCGGTAATCCTTCACCGCTCCCTGTTCGAATTTCTCGAAGGTTTTCTCTACTTCGGCGCTGTAATCGGTTTCAGATGCATATTTGCGAACCTTGATGGTGTCATCTTTTATGAGCAGAGAGTATCTTATCGAGGACAAATCATCCATAAGCCTTTCTGTTTCCGCCAGAAGCGCTGAAAAAGGGTTGGATTTGACATAGCTCGCCAAATATTCGCCAAAGGCCAAAAAGCCGCGGGATTTTAAATCAACCAGGGATAAATCATGCACCAGGCAATTAACGGCATCGCCATAAATGGAAACCGCGTCCAATACCATTTTTTCCTTTTGATATTTGTAATAAAGCTGGTCTGCCTGCACAAGATATGCACGCATTGTCCGCATTTTTTCCGAAAATGAATTTATATTTCTAAATAGGACCTCATTTTCAAGATCCAGCATTATTTCATGACGATACTGGATCGCCTCAATATCGCCCAACGAAGTGTAAAGGAAAGGTTTTAAATCATATTCCTGCTTGCCGGCCACGATGGCGTCTATAACCTGGTCAAGATTTAAATCGAGAAAAAAGACGGGCGCTGCCACTGTTTCTGCTTTAACGCGGTCTTCAGTTTTTTCAAATAATATGCTCTGGAAATCCATGGGACAGAGGTCTCCTGTTGTGATGACTCCTATCCAGGTAAAGGACTGCCGCCAGGAGGAAGGCTTGCTCCTGGGAGGGGCAAGCAGGCATTCGCAATCAGGGGCATGGGTTGGTAATTGGAGGTGTGCGGGAGAGTCGCCTGGTTGCCGGCGCCCAACCCCGTGAAAATTTCCATCAAGGCTATGGAAATGGCGAATTGGATGGAGATCCGGCTGGCGAGGAGCGCCAAATTTACCCAAGCCGCCGCACTGTACCACACCTGCTCCACCGGCACTCCACAGGGGGATCGTCGGGCTGGCGGAAAAATAAAAAAGGCCCCTGATCCCTTGCTTTCGATCAGGAGCCATCAGCGCTCTCGGGCGCGGTTTGGGAATAATTTTTCCCGGGCGGACTCCATCGCTTAAAGCTAGATTAAAGGCAACGATCAATGAATGCAAGGAGTTTTTCTCAAAATCGGGTTGACTTTCAGTCGGGAAGGACTTAGAGATTTAACAGGCGATGGAGTCCGCCATAACCGCCCCGCCCTGGGGGCGTGGGACGATGACTTCTGTGCTATCCGGGCAGAAGTCATTTTTTTGTGCCCGGCTCACTTCCAAGAGGAGGGACCACAATGCAAGAGTATGAAGAAATCATGCGGGAAAAAGGGCTGCCTCGCGTGGGCTGGACCGTCCGCAGCAAGGACTACGGCACCCTTTGGCGCGTCATGGAGAAAAGAGAAGTATGGCAAACGATCGCAGACGACCCCCAGACCGGGGAAACCCGCATGGTTCCTGCTATCTACTTATCTTACTGGCGAATCCAGGAGGGAACGCCGCCAGGCGTTGGCAAGATGATGGGATTTACCTACACTCTCTATGATAATACCTTTGGGCTGCACTGGGAAATCGTACCCTGACATCCTAAGGAGGGCTTTAAAGGAATCGGGATACGGGAGTTGAGGTTCTGCTGCCGGGCGCCACCGCGCCCGCCTATCCCTTGAAAAAAGAAAGGAGCGAGCATGAGTGAGAAAATCGTGTCCGTCCGGGCCCTGGAAATCCTGGATTCCCGCGGCAACCCCACCCTGCGGGCTTATGTAACCCTGGACAGCGGGATCACTGCCAGCGCCTCCGTGCCATCCGGCGCCTCCACCGGCGAGAACGAAGCCGTGGAGTTGCGGGATGGGGATAAGAAACGCTATGGCGGCAAGGGTGTGCTTAAAGCCGTGGACAATGTCAACACGGTCATCGCCGCCCATCTCGTCGGCCATGACCCCATTCGCCAGGGCGCCATCGACCGCCTCCTGATCGACCTGGACGGCACCCCCAATAAAGGCAACCTGGGGGCCAATGCCATCTTGGGAGTGTCCATGGCGGTGGCCCGGGCCGCGGCTATCTCCGCCTGTTTGCCACTTTATCAATATCTGGGAGGGCCAGGAGCCAGTCGCTTGCCCATGCCCCAGATGAACGTGATCAACGGCGGCAAGCACGCCGACAACAGCATCGACTTCCAGGAATTTATGATAGTGCCCATCGGAGCCCCAACTTTCACTGAAGCTCTGCGGTACTGCTCCGAGACCTTCCATAGCTTGAAGGCCATTCTCAAGAAAAAGGGCTATGGCACCAGCGTGGGGGACGAAGGCGGGTTCGCCCCCAATCTCCAGAGCAATGAGGAAGCCTGCGAGGAGATTCTGGAAGCCATCTCCGCCGCGGGATACCGGCCGGGCAAGGACCTGGCCATCGCCCTGGACCCCGCGGCCAGTTCCTTCTTTGAGGAAGGAGTCTATAACCTCCGCAAGTCCAAGCAGGGACGGAAGACCAGCGCCGAGATGGTTAATCTTTATGAAGCCTGGGTTGGAAAATACCCCATCGTTTCCATCGAAGACGGCCTGGCGGAAAATGACTGGCAGGGGTTCAGAGAGCTTACCGCGGCCCTGGGGGATCGGATCCAAATCGTGGGGGATGACATCTACGTGACCAACACCCGGTTCATCGCCCGGGGGATCGCCGAAAAATCGACCAACGCCGTACTCATCAAGCTCAACCAGATCGGCACCGTCACCGAGACCATGGAGGCTATCCAGCTATGCCGCCAGGCTGGCTGGGGCTTCGTTATTTCCCATCGCTCCGGGGAGACGGAAGATCCCTTCATCGCCGACTTCGCCGTAGCCATGGGCGGGGGCCAACTCAAGACCGGTTCGGTGTGCCGCAGCGAGCGCATCGCCAAGTATAACCGGCTGCTGGAGATTGAGGGGGAATTGGGAGGCGCCGCCGTTTTTGCCAACCCCTTGCAGAAGGGTTGATGAAAGAGAGTTAGCTGGGCAATCTTTATTTCCGGGCTATCATCCCGCTTTCCGCTGCGGCCAAAGCGATAACGGCCGATATGGAAAAAGGTATGGCAACTCCCATCGACGAGGTTCACCGCCTCATCCGCAAGTTGGAATCTCTAGGTAGCGGAGAGGAAGCGGTTGCCTTCCTGGTGGGATTGGGTTCGGTAGCTATTGAGCCATTAAGCGATTTTCTGCTGGCAGGCAAGCCCAGCAAGGTATTCCAGCCGCGCCTTTGGGCGGTTAAAGCACTGGCCGGCCTGAGGGCCAGGGAGGTTCTGATCGCCTATCTGTTCCGGGAAAAAGAAATTGCCGACCCGGAGGAGCGCTTTGGCGAAGAGGCGGTGGCCAGCGCCGCCGCCCGATTCCTCGCGGCCTGGCGGGATGAAGATATATACCAATTACTTCTGAAGCTCTCAGAACAGCGCCTCCTCAATGGCCTGATTGATGCCCTGGCGGAATTCAAAGGCTTGGAGGCCATCCCTTATTTCGAGCGCGCCCTTGAGGACGACTTTTACCGGGCCGCGGCAGAAAACGCCTTCCTGAAGCTGGGTCCCAGGGCCTGCGAGGCCTTGTCGCGTTCAGCAGTGAGTCCCAACCCCAGTTCGGCCCTGGAGACTCCGGGCAGTCTGAAACGCCGGCGGATTACGGCCCAACTTTTGGCCGGTATGGAAATCTCCGCGGCCCATTGGCAAACCTGGCGCGGTCTGCTCCATGAGCCGGATGCGGTACTCGTCCTGGAAGCTTCGAAGCTGGGGATCAGGTTCGCTTCCGGAGAGGACCGGAAGCTGATGGCGCACCGGTTAATCGGGTGTCTGTCTTCGAACTCATGGCGCCTGCGGAAAGATATCGAGGACATCCTCGTCGCCTTGAAGCCTGAGGCCGCCGCTGAGATCGAAGAAGAGATCGCCCGGCGCCTGGAGCAGCCGGAGGACCGGCGCGGGCAAGATAAGCGCCTGCGAGCCCTGCTCAGGGTGAAGCGCCGCTGGCAGGAGGCTGGCGTCTCCTGCCAGGCAACAGAGGGTTAGATTAGCCTGGCCCTCTGCCTCTGGATCCATCAGAAAAAGCGTTGGTTTGAATTTTTGGTCAAAGGTTCAAATCCCCTCCCTTCCACCAAAAATCTGAGCTAGTTGCGGCCAGGTCCACGGTCGGTTGCTTCTTTTCTCCTGATTTTTCTGATAAAATATTGTTTATACAAATTTCATTCAGGGTACTGGAAATGCAGCTATTGCCAAGCCTCCGTCCGCCCCCCCCATGTCATTCTGAGCGCCGCGAAGAATCTAGTATTTTTAGTTACTTGAGATCCATTGGTCAAAATTTGGCCAATGGCAAAATTGAGGTATTAAATTTGGCTCGAAGGATTACCGGGGAACCGCCATGCTGGCGCGGGTGAAGAGCGGCGCCCTCAAGGGGGTGGACGCCTACCTGGTGGAGGTGGAGGTCGACCTGGCGCCGGGGCTGCCGAACTTTACCACCGTGGGCCTGCCCGAGGCCGCGGTGAAAGAGAGCAAGGACCGGGTCCGGGCCGCGGTCAAGAACTCCGGCTACAAATACCCCGGCAATCGCATCACCATCAATCTGGCGCCGGCGGACGTGCGCAAGGATGGCACCGGCTTCGACCTGCCGGCGGCGGTGGGCATCCTGGCGGCCCAGGGCTTGCTTCCCCCGGAGCCCCTGGAAAGGCATCTGTTCTTCGGGGAGTTGTCCCTGGACGGCCGTTTGAAACCGACCCGGGGGGTGCTGTCCATGGCCCAGGCTACCCGGGAGGCGGGTTTGGCCCTGATCATCTCCAGGGAGAACGGGCCGGAGGCCGCGGTGGTCCAGGGGGTCGAGGCCTATGCCGCGGAGAACCTGGCCCAGGTGGTGGAGCACTTGACCGGCCGGCAGGCCCTGCCCCCGGTGGCGCCGGCCCTGCCGGACCTGGAAGGCGAGCCTCCCCGGATGGAGGCGGACTTCCGGGAGGTCAAGGGGCAGGAGCCGGCGAAACGGGCCTTGCTCATCGCCGCGGCGGGCAGCCACAACGTCCTGATGATGGGGCCGCCGGGGGCCGGCAAGACCATGCTGGCCCGCTGCCTCCCTTCGATCCTGCCGCCTCTCAGTTTTGAGGAGGCCCTGGAGACCTCCAAGATTTACAGCATCATGGGGCGTCTCCGGCCCGGCCAGCCCCTGGTTACGGCGCGGCCCTTCCGGAACCCCCACCACACCATCTCCGACGCCGGTCTCATCGGCGGCGGCACCAACCCCCGGCCCGGCGAGATCAGCCTGGCCCACCATGGGGTCCTGTTTCTGGACGAGCTGCCGGAGTTCAAGCGTTCCACCCTGGAGGTGCTGCGCCAGCCGCTGGAAGAGGGCCGGGTCACCATTTCCCGGGCGGCCAGCTCGGTCACCTACCCGGGCCGGGTAATGCTGGTGGCGGCCATGAATCCCTGCCCCTGCGGTTATTACGGCGACTCGCGGCGGGCCTGCGCCTGCACCCCCAAACAGATCCAGCAGTACCGGAGCCGCATCTCCGGGCCGCTCTTAGACCGCATCGACATGCACATTGCGGTGCCGGCCCTCGGTTTCCGGGAACTGGCTGCCAATGATGCCGCGGAAGGCTCGGCGGAGTTGCGGACCCAGGTGCTGAAGGCCCGGGAGGCCCAGTCCCGGCGCTTTGTTAGGGGCCGCATCTTTGCCAACGCCCACATGCCCCCCCGCCTCTTGAAGCAGCACTGCGTCCTCTCGCCGGAGTGCCAGCGCCTCCTGGAGATGGCCATGGAGCGCCTGGGCCTGAGTGCCCGGGCCTACCACCGCATCCTCAAGATCGCCCGCACCATCGCCGACCTGGAAGGGGCCGCCGACCTCTCCCCGGCCCACGTGGCCGAGTCCATTCAATACCGCACCCTGGACCGGAAATTCACTGTCTGAGGCTTCGCCCCGGTGCGCCTTCGCGTCTTAGTGGAACTCGCCCATTAAAATCTTGAATGGGCGTGAATGGGCGGCAGGTGACGACGTCCGAGGTCTATAGTAGAATAATGCTAAGGGCGGGATGGGCTTCGCTTTCCCTCCCTACGCGCTACGCGCTTTTTTTCGATAGTTTTCCATCATAAATCACCTACTCCAGGCTGAAGCCCTTGAAAGCCTGGGTTAGACAGGTTTTCATCAAATTTTCTGACATAATCCGTAATCTCGGATTTTTGGGGAGCATCCTAAAACAAGGAGGTTTGCCGGGAATGGTAAAAAGATTTGATCATGCAACGGTTGTGGTCCGGGACATGGAAGGAGCCAAGCGTTTTTTTGGCCTTTTGGGTTTTCAAGTGGATCTGGATGTCCTGATCTCCGGCGAGACCATTGGGCAGTACATGGGGATTGAAGGCATCAAAGCCCAACATGTCACCCTCATGCTGGCCAACTCTCCCGTGCGCCAAGAAATACAGCTTATGAGATACATCCACCCCGACTCCATCGCCGATCCGCATATCAATGATCTCAATAAACTGGGGTATAACCATGTCTGCTTCGCCGTGGATGACATTGAGGCAGAGGTGGAAAGACTCAAGGCGAATGGCGTCGAGTTTCGTAACGAAATTATGGACTTCCATAGCCGAAAACTAATTTATTTTTATGGTCCGGAGGGCATTACCCTGGAACTGGCGCAATGGAACTGAGGCTGCGCCGGATATCTGCCAACTAAAACCATCCAAAAGAAATTAGAACTCGGAAGGCGGGAAAGCGACGCGCCTCCCGCCTTCAGATCTTCCCATGAGGGGCTTGGCATGACGAATTGGACTCGGATATTGGCCTGTCTTTTGGCATTGTTATGCCTTTTGGCGAGGGGTGGCGCCGTCTCGGCGCAGCAAGAGGATTACAGCCATTTTTGCGATGAGTTGAAGAACTCCGGGCTCGAGATAGTTGACTCGGGGGTGGCCTATGGCGTGCCGTTCGTCAGGGTCAGGATTCCCCAAGGCTCTTCCATTACTGCCATCTGCGGGGCCCTTACTGCTTACGATAGCCAGTTCGAGAGTTGCCGGAACCGGCTCGCCTTTTTTAACGCCTTGAACCCGTCCTATATCAAGACCACGACTGAAGAACCCAATTCCATCACCGCCAACACCTTGAAAATCCCCCTTGATCTTCGTATGGTGCCGGAAGTTTTCTCCGAACATAAGGAATCACTGGAAGCCTATGAAAAATACCTCCTGGTGGATGTGGGCAAGGGCTTCCTGGCGCTCTACGCCAATGGCGATCTGCAACGGGTATTTCCCATATCTGCGGGAGTCTCGGGGAAGCGCACGCCGCTGACCGACTTTCGGATTGAAGACAAGGATGAGAATCACTGGTCCAGCATCTATGATTCCTGGATGCCCTGGGCCTTGCACGTCGAGGGGCCGTACTACATCCACGGCGGGGTTTTGCCCGGGAAAGCGGACTCCCACGGCTGCGTCCGGCTACGGATAGCTGATGCCAAGAAGTTGTATAAATTGGTGGAAGTGGGCACCCCAGGGCGAATTATTGATACCCCCAAGGCGGATCGGGATATCTATCCGGCGCCTTTCTGCCGTGGGTCCGAGGCGCCGGGGCCGGTCCTTCCTGAAGGTGCGGAATAACTTCGAAGGGTTCGAAGAGACGAGGCCTCTTCCGGAGCGTTACGTCGTCAAATTCAAACCGGCCGGCGGCTTCTATGAGGCGGCCGAGGCGGTGCAGGTCTGCCGAGACAAAGAAAGGCCGGGGATCGTCCCTGATCGTTAATCATCCGACATACTATTCAGCGAAAATTAAGGGCGCTCCAGTGTCCCACCACCAATAGGCCCTGCCCATTGACATCACCGGGCCTGAGGGTCCGGGTCTATCACCGCATCCTCAAGATCGCCCGCACCATCGCCGACCTGGAAGGGGCCGCCGACCTCTCCCCGGCCCACGTGGCGGAGTCCATTCAATATCGCACCCTGGACCGGAAATTCACCGTCTGAGACTTCTGACTCCCGATTCTATCAGGTCCGTAGGGGCGGCGTCTCGCCGCCCTGGGCGGGGAAACCCCGCCCCTACAAAAGATAATTGAGGGATTCAAATATATAATTCCCATTTAAACCCTTGAATGGGAAGACAGTCGCTACAGGCTGACCTAATTGTTGAAGGCGGTTTTAGTTGGTTTTTAGATATAAAGCAAAAAGAACAATTGGCCTAATACCTGCCAGCGACTGAAAATTCACTGTTTGATATCCCACCTCTCCTTGCCCAAAGGCCGCGGGTGACCTATATTTAATGCAGCCCCACTAAGGGCCCGGCGGCGTGGTCCAGACCAGCCGCCAATTTTTCGGACAGGGAGGGCAGCCATGAGTTATAATATCGATATTTTGAAGGAAAAAATCCTGGAGATGTATCCGGAGCTCGCCAGGAGAGGGGTGCACTCCATCCTCTCCTACGACAGCGGCAAGCAGGCCTATGTCCTGAAGTTGCAGAAAGGCGTTCATGAACTGGCCACCTATATCGACCGGCCCGACGCCGACCGCTGCCTGGAGGGGCAGGTTTGTGTCGCCCTGGGCATACAGATACGGCAATTTCTGGATAATTTTGAGGAAGAGGAGTAAAATTCAGTAGCCAGTAGTCAGTAGTCAGTAGTCAGCGGCAGGCTAGCAAATTCAAATGGTGCGCAATCCGCACCCTTGTATCTTAGGTTAAGATACGATTTATTGAAAGTTTGGTCATAGTCGTGTTGGCAAATGGACATTGTGGTTTGGACCACCCCTGGGGCAGGCCCCGGGGCCTGTCCCAGGGGTGGTCGTGGTT
>JBAUPV010000020.1:0-91328 GCA_049580385.1 Desulfobaccales bacterium
CCACAACATGGGCTGGACCCTTATCTTTCTGGCCTACTTGATTGGCATAGGCTTGCTCTTTTACTTCGTATTGCCATTTACCATGACGATGTAGTTTTCTGACGCTGGGAAGACTCGCCGCGCCGGCTGGTCTTCCCAGCTAATCCCCTATTATTTGGAGCATTATGGGGTCCCGAGGGCAAGGGCGCCGAAGGACTGGAGTCCCATTTTAGGAGGGCTGCCATTTATGGACAAAGAACAGGTCCGTGATGCGCTTCGGCGCATTGTGGGGAAGGACAACGTCCTATGGAAGGACGTCGATCTGGTGGTCTACAGCTACGATGCCGGGCTTGCCAAAGGCAGGGCGGGCCTGGTCGCCTTCGTCGAGAACAGCGATCAGGTGGCTCAGATCGTCTCGCTCCTCTATAGGGAAGGGATAAATTACCTGGCAAGGGGCTCAGGTACGAACCTCACGGGCGGCACCGTCCCCCCGGATGGGGGCGTCGTCATCGAGTTTTCCCGGATGAACCACATCCTGGAGATCGATACCGAGAACGAGAGGGTCGTCGTCGAGCCGGGGATCTTCAATCTCGCGGTCCAGAACGCGCTGGCGGAAAAGGGCTACTACTACGCCCCTGACCCCGCGAGCCAGAAGGTCTGCTCGCTGGGGGGCAACTTCGGGGAGAACGCGGGCGGACCCCACTGTCTCAAGTACGGCGTCACTAGCAACCACATGCTCGGTGCAGAAATCGTTCTGCCGAACGGACAGAAGACCTGGATAGGCGGTAAGGCCCTCGACCCGCCCGGTCCCGACCTGATGGGGCTTCTTGTCGGCTCGGAGGGCACCCTTTGCATAGTGACGAAGATGGTCTGCCGCATCATGCGCTGCCCTGAGCGGGTGGTCACCATGCTCGCCATCTTCAAATCAGTCGAGGCGGCCGGCCAGACCGTCTCCGACATCATCTCCGAGGGGATCACCCCTGCAACACTGGAGATCATGGACAACGTCGTGATCAGGGCGGTAGAGGACTCAATGCACGCGGGCTATCCCCTCGATGCCGAAGCGGTCCTCCTGATCGAGCTCGACGGCCTCACGGACGGCATGGATGAGCAGGCGAAGAGGATCACGGAGATCTGTGAAAAGGATGGCGCGACGAGCTACAGGCTCGCCAAGGACGCTGACGAGCGCAACAGCCTCTGGGCAGGGCGCAGGGGCGCCTTCGGCGCGGTGGCCAGGGTGCGGCCCGCCTATCTCGTCTGCGACGCGACGGTTCCCCGGACCCAACTCCCGAAGGCCCTGAGCGAGGTAAAGAGGATCAGCGAGAAATACAGGCTCCCCATAGGCAACGTCTTCCACGCGGGTGACGGCAACCTCCACCCCCTTATCATGTTCGATGACCGCGATGCCGACGAGCTCGCAAGGGTGCACAAGGCGGGAAGCGAGATCATGGAGGCGTGCGCCGATCTGGGCGGCACGATCAGCGGCGAGCACGGCATAGGCTCGGAAAAGCTACATGGGATGCCCTTAGTATTCAAGAAAGGCGACCTCGGGATGATGCGCGACATCAAGGAGGCGATAGACCCGAAGGGGCTCTGCAACCCCGGAAAGGTCATCCCCAAAGAGGAGGCGGGACCTTGATGAACAAACCAACTACCGGTAACGGCGCGCCCCTTCGGACCCTCGAGTCCCTGGGCGTTGCGGCAAAGCACGTGGAACGGCCCAAGCAGGAGAGGGAGGCCCAGCAAATCCTCGCCAGGGCCGGGAGGGAGAAGCTGACTGTACTGCCCGTGGGAGGGGCTACAACCATCGCCGCGGGAACTCTGCCAGAGCGCGTCGATATCGTTCTCGATACCACAGGGATGGCAGGGGTCGCAGCCTTCGACATGTTGAACCTGAATATGACGGTCCTCAGCGGGACCACCCTGGACGGGATCAACGAGTTTCTCGCCGGCCAGGGCAAAGGTTTTTTCCTCCCCCTCGACCCGCCCTTTTCAGACAGGGCGACGATCGGCGGCGTCTATGCCTCGAACGGGAGCGGTCCTTCCCGCCTCCGCTACGGCGCCATGCGGGACCAGTCGCTGGGCGTCCGGGGGATCGAAGCCGGGGGGGGCGAGATAGGCTTCGGGGGCAAGACCGTAAAGAACGTTTCCGGTTATGACCTGACCAAGTTCCTTATCGGCTCCGCCGGCAGTCTCTGTCTCATCACCGCCATCAACCTGCGCGTCCATCCCCTGCCCGGGGCCTCGTCAGTCTGCGAGGTGACCTTCCAGAAGATAGAAGAGATCGAGAAATTCCTTCAGGCGCTCCGCTCCTCGTTTCTCATACCTTCAGGCGTGGTAGTCGAGCCGGGAAAGGGGGGCTTCAGAATCCTTGCTGCCTTCGAGGGTCACCCCCTCGCCGTGGAACGGGAGAACAAGGATCTCCTCGCCATGGCAGGCAACCTGGGCGGCAAGGGGGAGGCCAAAATGGGCCGGGACGTCATGCGGCATGAGGTCAAGGGGGCAATCGAGGCCGACGGCGAGGCGATGGCGATCAAGGTAACCGTGCCCATCTCCGAGGGTCCCCGCGCGCTCGCCAAGCTCGCGGACCTCGCAGGCGGCGCCAAGACGGTGCTCTTTGCTGGAAACGGCGTACTTTTAGTATATGGGGCGGACGAGCGGATCATCGAAGGGGCAAAGGCCCTGGCGTCGCACGGCTATGTTGTCCCCTTGCGGCTCCACCGGAGCCTGCTCTCCAAGTGGGGGCCGAGGGTAGACGCTAATCTAGAGCAGTTCGTGCTGCGGCCCATCAAAGAGAAGCTCGACCCGGCGGGTGTCCTTCCCCCGATCCTATAGAGAGGAATAACCATGGATCAACAATATCAGAGCGTATATGAGGAAGTCTCAAAGTGCAACCGTTGCGGCTTCTGCCAAGCCCACTGTCCCATCTTCGCGGTTACGGGCGTAGAGAAGAACGTGGCCCGCGGCCATAACGTCCACGTGCGCCTTCTGGCCGAAGAAAAGATGGAGATCAGCCCGGACTTCAAGGACCCGCTCTTCGAGTGCCTCCTCTGCAAGGCCTGCGTGGCCAACTGCTTCCCGGCAGTGAGAACGGACAAGGCCGTCATAGCAGGAAGGGCCGAGTATATCAAGCGCGTCGGCCAGCCCAAGGCCATGAAGTTCCTCTTTCACACGCTGCTCCCGGACCAGGAGAAGATGGCGAAGTACGTAGGCCTCCTTGCCTTCGCCAAGAACACCGGCCTCTCCAATCTCGTCAGGGCCATGGGCATCCTGAGCTGGTTCGGCAAGGATCTTGGAAAAGCCGAGGGCCTGATCGACAAGATGCCGGGCAGCTTCTTCCGGCAGAGGATCGAGAGCCTGCGACTCGAGCCTGCAAAGGCGAAGATGGAGGTGGGCTACTTCGTCGGCTGCGGCTTCAACTACATGCTGCCCAATGTAAGCGAGTCGACAATCGAGGTGCTCGTCGGCCAGGGGGCCAAGGTAAGGATCGCAGACAACTGCTGCTGCGGCCTTCCGGCTTACGCCTACGGCGATCTAGAGGCCGCCCGCAACATGGCCAGAAAGAACATCGAGGCGCTCGAGAAGCTGAACACCGAGGTAGTAATCACAGAGTGCGGTAGCTGCTCGGCCTTCCTGAAGGAGTATCCCGAGCTGTTCGAAGACAACGAGGCCATGAAGAAGCGGGCCGCGGGGCTCTCGAAGAAGGTGAAGGGCTTCAGCGAGTTCATGGTTACCCAGGTCGGCGAGCTCGCAGCCAACTCGCTTTCCGGCAAGAAGGTCACCTACCACGACCCCTGCCATATGAGCCGCTACCAGGGAGTGGTGAAGGAGCCGAGGGAGCTGCTGAAAAAGATATCCGGCCTGACCTATGCCGAGATGCCCGAAGCAGACAGGTGCTGCGGCGGTGGGGGCGCCTACCACATCACGCACTACGAGCAGTCGATGAAGGTTCTGGAAAGGAAGATGGAAAACCTGAAAAAGACGGAGGCAGACATCCTGACAACGGAATGCCCGGGCTGCATCCTTCAGTTGAGCCACGGGGTCAGAAAGGCAGGGCTGCCGACTAGAGTCCTCCATATCGCCGAGGTGATCATGGAGGCTACCCGCCGCTGATCCTGGAGAGCCCACTCTGCCCAAAAACAGAGAACACGGATCATCGCTGTAAATTGGCGAATGGGCTACAAAATAAGAAAACTTTTCGCGTAAAATTCGGGAAGAGGGCTCCACAAAAACCCTTTTTGACTGCATTGGCCAAGCCTGCCGCATAACCTCAGAAGAGATAATCCGATGGAATATTTCGAAAAAGAGGCAACTGAATGGGACATGGATCCGATTAGAATTGGATGTGCCCGGGCTGTCGCCGCAGCCATCAAGAGAAGGGTACCTTTAACTCCCGACATGAGGGCTTTAGAATATGGCTGCGGGACTGGTTTGGTCAGCTTCGGGTTACAGCCGTACCTGCATCACATTACCATGGCAGACAGATCATCAGGGATGCTTGAGGTCCTTAAAGAGAAAATTGAGCTCAATCGCATTGGCAATATGACACTCATCAAATTGGATTTGGACAACGATCCTTTGCCGGCCGAGCGTTACGATCTCATCTACACATCGATGACACTTCATCATATTCCAGAGACGGAAAAAATATTGCAGGAATTTCACGACCTCCTGAAAACGTCGGGTTTCTTATGTATTGCTGATTTAGACAAAGAAGATGGGTCGTTTCATGCCAATTTTCCGGATTTTTCAGGTCACAATGGTTTCTGCCGACCCGAACTCACCGAAAAACTTGAGAAAGCCGGTTTCCGGAACATAAATAACGCTATTGTCCACCAGATCATCAAAGAAACGATAAGTGAAGAAGGCAAGATAAAAAAGAGCTTCCCGGTATTTTTAATGACCGCCGAAAAGCCTTGACATTCCTTTACCGCCATTCTGATGGGGTCATGGCGGGGCCCAACGTTTTGCGCGCACCTACTAGTTACGCGGGGATTGGGCCTTGCACGCCTTGCTCGGCCCGCCCGCTTCCCCATCGATGACACCATCCGCAATTTCTTAAATCTTCGCAGTCGCAGTTATGTCAGAGTGAAGTCAATCAGTATCCGCAACATGGCTAATGAACCGCTGTGACTTGGGTTGCTGTCGCGGCTCCCGTTTCGTTTCTCAGGGAGTCCATAGCCGCCTGGACGCCGCCCGCATTATGAGGCACGCCGGCCGCGCCTAGTCCCATTTCCACCCCCGCCAGTGAGCCGACCAGCATGAGATCGTTGAGGTCGCCAAGATGGCCGATGCGGAACACCTTGCCTTTCACTTTTCCCAGGCCGGTTCCGAGCGAGATGTCGTACTTCTCGAGCGCGATATTGCGGAAGTGATCGGCATCATGACCTTGCGGCATGACGACTGCAGTCAAAGCATTCGAATATTCGCGCGGCTCCAGGGCGAGGAGCTCGAGTCCCCAATGCCGAACCGCAGCTCGCGTGGCCTCGCCATGACGACGATGTCTGGCAAAAACTTTCTGCAGCCCTTCCTCCAATAACATCGCGATGGCTTCCCGAAGGCCATACAGCAGATTCGTGGCTGGCGTGTAGGGAAAGAAGTAGCTGGCATTCGCCTTCAGCATCTCCTCCCAATCCCAGTAAGACCGAGGTGTGCGGCTTGACTTGCCAGCGGCTAGGGCTTTCTGCGAAACCGCGTTAAAGCCGAGGCCGGGCGGCAACATCAATCCCTTTTGCGAGCAGCTTACGGTAACATCAGCGCCCCATTCGGTGTGCTTGTATTCGATGCAGCCCAGGGAAGAAACGGTGTCAACCATCAGAAGCGCGGGATGGCGGGCGTTGCCCATGGCCTTGCGGATTTCAGGTATCCGGCTGGTTATTCCAGTGGAAGTCTCATTATGCACAACCATGACCGCCCGGATTGCCTGCGTACGGTCTTCGGCAAGTCGTGCCTCTACTTGGGCCGGATCCACCCCGTGACGCCAGTCACCCGGCACGAACTCCACATCCAAACCCCAGCGTCGCCCCATGGCTTGCCACAAAGTGGCAAAGTGCCCGGTTTCAAACGCTAAAACCTTGTCCCCTGGCGAGAGCGTATTGACAATGCACGCTTCCCAGGCGCCGGTGCCTGAACTTGGAAACACCAGCACGGGATCAGAGGTCTGAAAGATCGCGCGACAGCCCTCAAAAATTTCCTTTCCGAGCCGGGAAAAATCTGGACCGCGGTGGTCAATGATCGGCCGGTCCATGGCACGCAGAAGGCGATCCGGAATATTAGTGGGACCTGGAATTTGCAGAAAATGACGGCCGGGACGGTGCTCCACGATTTCCTCCTAGAGTGTCGGATTGCATGCAATTTTATATCAGGATAGCTAAAGGGAAGCAATCGCTATAAGAATGCTTGTAACAAAACCTCGGTCAGCCTGCACGATGAAGTTCTGGCTCAACTCCGGCGAATGATCTTCGAAGGGGAACTAAACCCCAAGTTCTACAGTTAGATTTTTAGAATATAATGATATCAAATAGTTCTGCTGGAGCACTTTCTCAAAACTGAGCAGGTTCAGGAGCCCAAAACTGCGAAAGCATCACGCCCGGGAAAGACTTCTGCACCGAACTCTGGCGATCCCCAGGCGACCCGGGTAGCCACATCTGGATCTGTGTCCGCGGACTGACTTACCGCACCAGCGCGGCTTCGAGAACACGCGATACGTGTACGGCCGTCCGGCCGGTGCCATCGGCAATTTGATGCCTACAGCTGGTGCCATCGGCAACTATGACTGCCTCCTGAGGCGCCTTGCGGACCGCGGGCAGAAGGTCACGTTCCGCCATGCGCATCGAAACCTCCTGATGCCCCGCCTCGTAGCCGAATGCACCCGCCATCCCGCAGCAGCTTGATTCGATCTGCTTGACCATAAGACCGGGAACGAGTTTCAACGTAGCGACTACGTCCGGCATGGCTCCAAACGCCTTCTGGTGACAATGGCCGTGAAGGAATGCTTCCCGCGGACCGTCATTGCGGAAAGCTATCTTAAGCTTGCCGCTCCGAGCTTCTCTCGCCAGAAACTCCTCAAACAGAACGGCTTGTGCGGCCACGGCATCAACCACGTCCCCTCTCAGGATCACCTTCAATTCATCGCGGAGAGTAAGCAAACAGGATGGCTCTATGCCGATGATGGGAAGGCCGCGCTGAGCGTACGCGCCTACGGAGTCCACCAGTCGTGACATTTCTGCGCGTGCTTGCGCGACCAGGCCGGCGCTTAGGAACGTACGCCCACAGCAGAGTGGCCGAGATGGGTTCGGCTCGAGCACGGTGTATCCGCCAGCCTCCAGGACCGCGCGCGCTGCCCGGGCATTTTCCGGCTCGAAGTATCGGCTGAAACAATCCACGAACAGGACCACTTCACCGCTGTCACCCTCTTTTTGAGGCGATGGCCGGTAAAAATCCCGGCGCCAATTGGGTAGTTTTCGCCGCGCGCTCAGGCCTGTGAAGCGTTCGGCGACAGCAGCCAGCACCGGAATCCGATTCCGCAAATTGATGAGGGGAGCAAGCCGGCTCGCCCAACTCGCATAACGTGGCAAGTAGGCGGTCAGTTTTTCACGCCTGGTGGTGCCATGACGCTGGTGCCACTGGTGAAGAAACTCAATCTTCATGCGCGCCATATCGACACCGGTCGGGCACTCTCGCTTGCAACCTTTGCAACTGACGCAAAGGTCCATTACCTCTTTCATGTCGTCGGAAAACAAAGCGTCGTGCCCGAGCTGGCCGGTGAGCGCCAGGCGAAGACTATTGGCGCGTCCGCGCGTGAGGTCTTTTTCATCGCCTGTGGCGATGTAACTGGGACACATCACGCCTGCGTCAGCCTTACGGCAGGTCCCATTGTTGTTGCACATTTCCACGGCGCCGAGAAACCCGCCCCAATCCGACCAATCGAGAGCGGTATCCACCGGCATGGCAGCGTACCCCGGCTTGTAGCGGAACAGCCGCCGATCATCCATGCGCGGCGCCCGCACGATTTTGCCAGGATTGAAGAGGCCGGTTGGATCGAAGGAGTCTTTCACAGCTTCAAAGGCGCGTACCATCTGCTTGCCGAACATAACCTCGTGAAACTCGGAGCGCACCAGCCCGTCGCCGTGTTCGCCCGAGTGGGACCCCTTAAACTCCCGCACGATGGCGAATGCTTCTTCTGCGATCTGGCGCATCTTCTTCACATCCGTTGGATCTTTCATGTTCAGCACGGGGCGAACATGCAAGCAGCCGACGGAGGCATGCGCATACAGCGTTCCCTTGGTCCCGTTCTTTTCAAACATCTCGGTAAGGCGGTCGGTGTACTCCGCCAGATCCTCCAGCGGGACGGCGCAGTCTTCGATGAATGAAACCGGCTTGCCATCACCTTTCATTGACATCATGATGTTTAAGCCGGCTTTGCGGACCTCGGCAAGCTTCGCCTGCACTCCCGTGTCGGTCGCCCGGACGACGGAGTCCGGATACCCCAGATCGGCAACGAGGCCTTCCAACCGGGTAAGGCACGCTAGTAATTCCGCGTAGTCTTCCCCGGCGAATTCCACCAGCAGTAAAGCTTCGGGATTGCCTTTCACCAGGCTATCGATAGTGGGCTGGAAGGCCGGGATTTGGCGCGCTAAATCCAGCATGGTGCTGTCCACCGACTCCACTGCGGTCGGACCCAGCTTTACGATGTGCTGTACCGCATTCATGGAATCGCGAAACCGTCCGAAGTGGCATACACCCTGGACTTTGTGAGTCGGAAGACGATGCAACTGCAGCTTGATCTTGGTGAAGAACCCGAGAGTCCCTTCGGACCCGACCAAGAGTTTTGCCAAATTCTGCGGCCGTTCACCCATCGCCTGGATATTGTAGCCGGCGACATTGCGCATCACCTTTGGATAACGCCGCGTAATCTCCTTGGCGTTGTTGAGATAAAGGGCGCGCATCGCGGATGCGAGCTCGGCGCCGCGGCTAGGCGCGGCGCCGAGGTTTTCCGGAATCTCGCCAAAAAGGATTCGCGATCCGTCAGCGAGCACCGTTTCGATCTCTAGTACGTTGTGCACCATGATTCCGTACTTGATGGATCGGCCGCCGGAGGAATTGTTGCCGGTCATGCCGCCGATCGTGGCAACGGCGGCTGTGGATACGTCGATAGGGAAGTGCCATCCGGTCGGCTTGAGTTCTTTATTGAGCTGATCCAGCACGAGGCCTGGTTGCACCGTCGCAGTGCCGCCTTCCACGTCGAGCTCCAGCAGCCGGTTCATGTGGCGGCTGGTATCCATGACCACCGCTTCATTCACGGTCTGGCCAGATTGCGAACTGCCTCCGCCTCGGGGGAGCACGGGGACGCCCTCTGCGCGGGCGATCGCAATAACAGCTTCGACGTCGTCCGTGTCCCGCGGCAGCGTCACACCAATGGGTTCGATTTGATAAATGGAGGCATCCGTGGAGTATCGGCCACGGCTGAAAGGGTCGAACAGAACTTCCCCGCGCAGTGCCCGCTTCAGACGAGTGGCTAAGCCAGGATCACCAACCCTGTTCCCCATCACCGCACCTCCAAAGAATCATTTCCGGCCGGGAATATTTCCTGGTACTTCTATCCAGATCACCGGACGGAATGCCAGCGGTATGCAGATCAGGCCGGCAGCGACTGCCATGACTCCTGACAGAGCGATCGTAAACGTGGACCCGAATGTGCTAATGAGAACCGCGGAAATGACGCCGCCGAAAACTCCGGCGAGCCCTTTGGCGATGGCGTAGAGAATTCCGTAATTCGAACCTGAGGCCACGGCGCCATAGTAGTGCCCGACAACGGTCGGGAACAAGCCGTACGTTGCACCCCAGAAGCAAACGCAGAAAATGATCCCGAACAAAAACAGCCCGCTACTGTGTACCGCCCCGCCAATCAGCATCAGGAACACGCTTACGCCGCACAGGATACAGCTCAAGATCAGGGCCATTTCCCGGCCGATATATTCGGACAACCACCCCATAACGGGACGGCCACCGCCGCCGGCTAGGGCCAAACCTCCTGCCGCCGCGGTCGCCGCGACGGCCGTGAATCCGAAGGTATGGGAATATTGCACGGCCTTGCTGACCCCGGTGAGCCCCGTGGCGGTAACCAAGAACATTACCGCGACCAGAATCCACATCTGCCAGGTTTGCAAGGCCTCTCCCAAGGTGTACTCATGTTCGGACGGTCTTTTGGCCGCGCTCGCCTTCGGCACCCATCCCGGCGGTTTCCAGGCGCCCGGAGGATCCTTCATGAACAAGGCGCAAATAATGGCGATGCCGCCGATGACTGCCGCCATGACGTAAATGACATGGAAGAATACGGCCGGCGGTGAGCTTTTAGGGATAGCCCTGATGGGAAAGATGAAGGGCAATGCGCCCCACGCGAAAGCCCCGGCTATGAGCCCTGCAGTGAGGCCCCGCTTGTCGGGGAACCACTTGTTGGCCGTCGTCACCGCGGTGTTGTAAATAAAGCCGGCAAAGAGACTGCCGATACACCACATGGTTAGAACAAAGGCAAACGACGGCCCCAAGGAGGTGCAAAAAATACCTAAACCCACCAGTATGCCGCTGATTATGGTAAGCCCGCGGGGACCGTATTTGTCCCGCAAAATGCCGCCGGGTAAGGTTCCCACCGATTCAAAGACCACGAACAGGGTGAACATCCAAGCAATCTGGACATGCGACCACGCATAGACGCTGCCTATGGGGCCCGCCATGGAACTAAAGGCATACTCATACGGGCTGATTACGCACATGCCCAGAAATGCTGCGATGAATACCACCCATCGGCTATAACCAAGAATTTCCTTGTCAGTCTGGTAAGTTGTACTCGCTGCCATCGATTCGCTGGACATTGGCTTCCTCCTTGATGATATTAGTAAGTGCAATAAATAGATTAACGATAAAAATCTCCCCCCCTTTCCCCCTCCTCAGCCGATAACTTATCAAATAGGCAAGGGTTATTTGTTTACGCCGAACTCTCTGGCGGCCTTGAACATGGCTACGACATTTTCCGGAGGAACGTCCTTCTGGATATTATGAACTGCGGCCAGAACATAGCCGCCGTTTTTCCCAAGACACTCGATCTGTTTCTTAACTTCCTGGCGCACCTCTGCAACCGAGCCCTGAGGCAGGATGGTGTGAGTGTCAATGGCACCCCAGAAGCTGAGTCTGTCGCCAAATTTTTCTTTCAATCCTGCTGTGTCCATCCCGGCGGCCGAAATCTGAACTGGGTTTAGAGCATCGACGCCTATTTCGATGAAATCGTCCAGGAGAGGCGCAATGGCGCCGTCGCAGTGATAGAGGATCTTGGCATCGCTGTGGGTCTTAATGAAGTCGAAGATCTTCTTGTGCCTCGGTTTAATGATCTTGCGGTACGTTTTCGGAGAACACATCAGGCTTTCCTGGGTGGCAAGGTCGTCGTGGACAAACATGACGTCGACATACTTCCCGATTTCCGCGAGAACTCTCTCCCCGATCTTGAGATCGACATCCAGAATATGATCCATTATTGCCTCAATGATGGGATGATTCATGCCCATATCGAGGAACCAGTCTTGATATCCACGGATAAACTGACTAAGTGAAACCGGGGGTCTGGGGAATACGCCTGCGACCGCAAAGTCGGTCTCCTCTCTCAGCCTTTTAGCCTGTTCTTTCAGCCCCTTATAGCGTTCGGGATCGTCCGGGTTTGGCCAGGGAAAGCGCTCCACGTCTTCCAGAGTCAATTCGCCCGCCAGGGGATGTTTGGATATGAAAGAAGGTCCTTTCTCCGGTTTCGTCCAGGGTACGCCCCACTCATCCAGAAAGGTGTTGGGGTCGGGAAGCGCCGTGAGCCTCCAGTATTCGTTCCAGGAGGCGTCATATCGGGGCACGACCATGCGCGTGTCGATATCCAGAGCCTTAAGGACCTTTTCATCCGGTTTCACCGCGCTTGCCCATTTACGCATCACCTGGGGTTCATCACGGAGATTCAGGTATTGCGTAAGCTGCACATAGGCGTCTAGTGCTATACTCGATGCGTAGGTCCCACCGAGATCGATCGGAACGCGATCGGGTTCTTGATGATTGAGAGCTCTTAGAAGGCGTTCCCTGTGTGTCATTCCCATCTGGTTTTTCTCCTTCTGAGTTTTTCATCTAGCTCCAGGCTGGGATTATTTCATCAGTTTGGAAAAAATCGCCGGTGATTCTGTTGTCAAATCAAAGTACATGTTTCTCGGCTGGCCTGGACTCGTAAATACAACGCCTTGAACAGAAAAGGATATAAAATATAATAGCATATATCGATTGGTAATGTGGGAATGTTTTCTCTGGGGCTTTCTCCCTCCGGAGACTAAATCTGGGCACCCTCATCGAAAGAGGAATCTGGTGAGATGGAGGTTGTAATGGAAATATTCCGCTTCGGGGAGATCTCCGTTCCAGTTGTAAATGAGCAGCGGCACATCCGACTCGTACAATGAACCGTGGGCGCGGTAGGTGTCCGGCAACTCCTCACTCGGAGTTTCGAGGTCCCCGAAGACCGTGGCGCGGTCACCCAGCACCATGAGGTCACCGATATACTCTCCGGGAAGGCGGAATCTGGATACGGCCTCATCCCTGGTGATGACTTCCTCAACCCCTTGCAGGCCAAGGCAAATCCTGCGTACCGTTTCCAGGTCGGAAGATTTCTTGACCCAGACCCATCCCGATCCGGCGAAATTCCTGTGATGCTTGATATAATAGTCGCGCTCCGGTGACAGGGCAAAACGGACCGGCAGGCCTCGCCCCGCACAGGCCCGGGCCAAGTCCCAGCAGCGCCTCTTGAAGTTCATGCCATGGTCGGCGGTGATGAAAAAGGCCGCATCCGGAGCGGTTTCTTGCGCCTCGCCCAGGAGCGCATCCATCTTCGCCAAATGTTGGAGTGAGCCTGCCTCCTCAGGCGCCCAAAGGTGCATGGGATAATCAGTGGTGTGCACATAGATCACGCCGATCTCGGGACGGGTCTTGAGCAGGTCGATGGCTACACCCCAGAGCCATTCATTGATCTCGCTGGAGTAAATGTCCGCCGGGGCGCCGTATCGCTCGACGAAATCAGCAGGAGGGGCTTCAGCGGCAACGGCCAGCAGCGTGTCCTTGTGGAATAGCTCCACCGTTTTCCTCTTGGAGGTGAGCAGCACACCTTGTACTCCCTGCTTAAGAGCCCGCTGAAAGATGGTGTCGGCTTTGATCAGGTCGGCGGCATTCATGTAGACTGCCCGACCAGTGGCGCTATCATAATAGGAATTTGCTGAAATGCCATGTTCATCCGGCCAGGCACCACAACAGACCGAGACATTGTTGACATTCGTGACCGTGGGGACGACGGCTTTGACCGGACGGAAGAAACCCTCGCTGGCCATTCCATGCAGGACTGTCATCGGGCTCTTTTCATAATAGTCGATACCCAGACCGTCGATGAGTGCCACAACGAGGCGCTGCCTGGATCCCTGATTTACCATTTTATCCTCCTGTTAATTGGCTATCAGCTTAGAGCAAAAACCAGCCGGCGTTTGACCGTCGGAAGCTGCCAGCTAAAGCTTGCTTATAACATGGTCCGGCACAAGCGGGGTAAGACTTAAAAGCCATCTTGGGATAGCAGCATGATTGACGGATTGCCAGGTCCATCTTCTCCCGGTTGATAACTGCTATCTATTTGCCACTGCATACCAGATAAAAGGGTTGTGATATACAGATGATAGCTGCTTTTCGACGCAGCGGACCTGTTGGCATGACGCCCAGGATCATCCATTTCCCCGCCGCCTTCCACGGCCAAAGAAAGGTGCTGAAAACGGGCCTGACGGTAACCCGGGCGACAAGAAGCAACGATCGGGTGGGGCGTGGGGGCAAGAGGAAGCCAGTAAAAGACCCCAAAAGCGGCGGGGCCGTCCACCAAAGAGCGTATATATTCTGGATATGGGAAGTTTTTAGAGCCGTGATAAGTTTCAGACCATGGCAGTTATCTTCTCTTTAGTGAAGAGATTTTAGAATCAAGTGAAAGGACTTGGTCGGACTTCTGGTCAATCGAGGCCTGTACCATGAGAAAAGTTCCATGGACAGCTTTTGCTCCGGTGTTTGGGGGCACGGTGAAGTTATGAATTGCCTTTCACCTTACCAACCATAATGGCCATGGGTCAATAGCCCTGAGCGGGAGGCCCATAGTTATAGCCCTGCTGCGCAGGCGGATAACCTGCCGGAGGCGGCCCCTGATAATAAGCCTGGGGTGGCGGCGACTGATAACAGGGCTGTGGGGGGGCGACCGAGCGCCCATAGGCTTCTCCAGCCACGCCACCCAAGGCGGTCCCCAGCAAACCGCCGATAGCCGCACCCTTCCAAGGATTGTTGGGACTGGCGGCGATCCCCAGAGCCGCACCCCCGGCGGCCCCCAAACCCGCACCAGTAAGCAGGTAGGGGTTCTGCTGCGCCATGTTGGTGCCCGCACAGCCTCCCAGAAAACTCACGAGTACCACCCCCAGCAGGAGATGGGATGCCCTCACCTTCCTCAAAACGAGCTGCCATTTATCCACAACCCGATCCTCCCCATTGAAGCTATGGTCCACATTGATCAGCTGCTTTTTCAGCCAGTCCCACTTCACCTTACCAACATATTGGCCAAGGGAGGGGCCGGTCCTGAAGGGGGCGGCCCCCTCCCTCGAATCCATCTGCGTTATTCACCGGTCATTTCTTGCCAACCAAACCATGAGATTCCTGATAGTCAGCAGCCTAAATTGCCCCTGAAGGCGATGCGACTTGAGACTGAGAACCGGACTGAAGGCCAGTCTGACTCGCCGGGTTAGTGGTATTATGGTAATAGCCTGACGAACTGGCGGCACTATTGGGAGATTGACCCTGCGCCGAGTAGCCTGCACGATTATAAGAAGTGCCAGGATTATACTGCTGACCATAGCCTGACGAACTGGCGGCAGTGTTGGGAGATTGACCCTGTGCCGAGTAGCCTGCACGATTATAAGAGGAGCCAGGATTATATTGCTGCCCCCCATTGGGCGCCTGGAATTGCCGGTTTCCTAAGCCATTCCCCTGGACGAATGAAGGACGAGGTTGTTGCCATTGGTTCTGGTGATCATTCCAGCCGTAAGCATCCCGGTGTTGGTCCCACCACTGATGCCCGTGATCATTCCGCCAATAGTCATGCCGGTGCTCGTCCCACCAATTATGCCGGTGATCATCCCGCCAATAGTCATTCCGGTGATCAACCCACTGGCGGTTTTGGCCGTTCCAGCCGTAGGCGTTGCCATTGGGCTGTTGCCACTGACGATTTTGGCCGTTCCAACCATAGGCGTTACCATTGGGCTGCTGCCACTGGCGGTTTTGGCCGTTCCAACCATAGGCGTTGCCATTAGGCCGTTGCCACTGCCGGTTTTGGCCGTTCCAGCCGTAGGCATTGCCATTGGGCTGCTGCCCTTGGCGGTTTTGGCCGTTCCAACCATAGGCGTTACCATTGGGCTGTCGCCCCTGGCGGTTTTGGCCATTCCAGCCGTAGGCGTTGCCATTGGGCTGTCGCGGGGTGAAAGCCTGGCGATTGATCTGTGGGGCAAAACCACGATTAGGTCCGGCCTGGGCGCTCAGGGGGCTCAGCGCCACAAACAGAGCCATCGTGAGAATAAAGCTCCACCATCTTTCTGGCCTCATTTGATTATCCTCCTCAAGATAAATTGGCACTCCGGGTTCGTTAATTTAGATTACCCCCCGCGTGAAAGGGTTAATGGTCTTTTCCGAATTTTTAAAAATTATATTGTATTGTGCCGGATAAACCTCGAGGTGCGGGCTGGGAGAAATAGGGTTGGGGTTGCGCATAAGGAATTGCCATGACGGGAGCAACGGGCGCGACATAGGCAACCCGCGGTGGTCCATAAACTCGCTCCACGTAGCGGGGATACTGTGGCCCTCTATAAAAGCGGCGGAAATGCGAATCGTAGCGGCCAAAGTCATGATGCCTTGGGCCATCCCAGCCATAGGCATTCCCGTGGGGGTGGTGATATGGTTGATATGGTTCCGCTTGGACGGTTAGGGAGTTTAAGGCCAGGATAAGGCCCATCATCAGGATAATGCTCAACCATCTTCTCAGGTTCATAGGCTTTCCCTCCTGAAAAAATTTTGCAGCCTGGATTTGCTACCTATTTAGAAGTTGGTCAGCGGAAAGTGTTAAGGGAGATTATTTGCTTGATTGCAAGGAATTACTACTCATTACTTAAGACTGCTAAGACTAATTTTCATAAAATTCCTAATAGTTACGCTTTTAAACTCATAGAACAGTTTCCTGTTCATCCTGTTAAATGGTCATTATAAGCATAGTAAAATGATCATTTCGTGCATCTGACTGCCGATATGGTCATTGTGACCATATAAAAATGATCATTAGGTTTATATACTTTCATTCCATTTATTCTTACATTTGAACTATCGCAGGTTTTGTTGCCGACTAGGTCGTGGGCCTGCCGGAAGAGGATAAACCAATGATAAAGATTATCGATTTCGGATGCAACGAACATAATTGGCGTCAAGTCACCCTCACCGACCCTGATGCTGACCTGGTCAAAGATTGTATTTATAATCTTCCCAAAGATGGGAAGTATCATACCTACGTATGCTCTCACGGTCATACCCATCGTATCCGTGAATTTAAGCTGCCTCATGTGGTACCGGCGCCCGCAGATGAGAAGAGGTCAAGTCCTTCTAGGCGCTAAAGCCGGTCGCGGCGCTCTCCGAGGGGGCAGGCATAGCCCACCGACTTAAGCCAAAAATTAGCTGGTCCCAATTATTGGCTCTTATTCCTCCCCTTTCTTCCATTCGGGAAGTCCTAGCCGGGGCAGCCATGCTTAGCGACACGGCCAGTGAGGCTGGCGCCAGGGACCTTCCCGGCCGGCTGCGGGCGATTGTGCAATTGGCGGGCCTCGGAAGTTGGGCTACTGGGTGGCTGCCTCCACGATTGGGATCAATATCTTGAGTCCTTTGGATCTCCCTGAGGGTGAGGTCTGAGGGGTAATATATTTGCAGGGGATCCAATGAAAAAAATGGTCATTTTAGTTATGGCGGCAAACTTGCTGCTAGGGGGCTGTTCGGGAATGTCCTACACTGAGCAACGGGTCCTCAGCGGGACCGCCATCGGCGCGGGCAGTGGGACCCTCATCGGCTTGGCCGCAGGCGGTCCCTTGGTGGGAGCCGCTGTGGGCGCAGGCGCGGGGGCTTTGGGAGGGGTCCTTTATGACCAGTACCAGAAATCCCGAGGGAATCCATAGGTGGATTTTCAAATTCTGTGAGGCCGGGGACCTTCTTAAGGTGAATACCACAACCGTCAAGGGGCGCCCTGGCGCCTGGACTTGCGCTTTAGGGCTGGTCATCTGCCTAATGGGCTGCCAGACACCGGTTGCTAAGGCGCCGCAGTTGCCGCCGCGGCCACCGGCGGCCATGCTGCCCCGCCCGGTGCGACCCACTTTTTATGTGACCGTAAATCAGCTTAGTTTGCGAGCCTGTCCCGGCCTGGATTGCCAAAAAATCTCCACTCTGGATTTAAATACAGAAGTGGAAAAGATGGGGGTGGGCGACAATTGGACGCAGATCAAGGTAAAAAAGGGGGGGGCTATAGGTTATGTAAATTCACGCTATCTCTCCCAGCACCCCGTGGAAGTCGCCCAACCCGCCAAGAAGAGACCCAAAAAGGCAAAACCTCACAAAGCCACCCCGCCTTCTGAAGCAGCGGAGGAAGTGAGGGAAGCCGGGCCCCAGAAGCAGGAGCCTTCAGGTCCACTCCCCCGGGCCATGTAGGAGGAGGCAGGAGAGGAGTCAAGATCCTGCGAATTTACATAAATTCTGGCTGCACTTCTGGTTCTTCTCTTTGCTTAAAAGGTTTAAGTTCATCCTTTGCGGGCACTCCCCGAGGTGCAACCAAAGGCCTGGCTTCCAAGTCGCGGCTGGCAACCCAACCCAAAGCGCCACTGGCAGGTTGGCGAACCATAAACCAGCCATCGGTTTCTCCCAGTTTTTGCACCTGATCGTTAAACTGCAGAGCCCTGATAACCTCGCTGCGGCTCGCTGGCCTGGCCAGCAAGTTTAGCTTCCGCACCGCCACATAGTAATAGGCTTTCTGAGCTGGGCTTGGCTGGGCCTCCTCGATGCGTTTCGTAAGTGACGCGGCCGGCACCCAGCCAAGGCTCCGGGTTTTAATCACCAGGATGCGCCACCAGCCCTGGGCCCCTTCTTCGACCCTTTGCACCTGATCGCCCCGGTAGAGTACCTCTAAGGGAAGGCAATCGGGGCGCGGGCACCCGCGCAGAAACAAGCTATCCTTTTTAACAAAATAAAAAACGGAAGCCACCGGTTTGGAGCTGAGTAACTCCTTGCGAATCCATCCAGTCTGCTCACTGCGCAAGACTTTAATGTGCCACCAAGATGATTCGCCGACCTCCAATTTTTCTACCTCATCGCCCCGGTAAAGTGGGCCCAGCACCTTGCCGCCAACGCCAGGGCTCTCCAGCAAATAAGTCACTTCCGGTATAACGTAGAACGAAACCTCAGGTGGGTTAACGGGGGGATGCGCACAGGAGCAGGTCAAACTTAGAATTATAATTAGTATTATTAATCTGGTCATCTCACTGGATTGCCTCTAAATATCAAAAAGATATTTAATTAACATCTTCCAAGGACTTGATCCGCCATTGCCCCGATTCTTTGCCAAATTTTACTAAATAGGTCTTTGAAACATTATTAGATTTTTGGGTGCAGATATTTTTGGCCTCAGCCTCCCATTTAACTCGCGCCAGCGCAGTATTATCTGGTAAGAGCTTAATATCTTCGATATTAAATTCTATTTGGGGGTAATCATAGATCTTCCACACTTTGGAGATGCTTTGGGTTCTTTGAGTTAAGCCCGGGAAGTTGGGCGAATAATAGCTCAAGAGCTTGGATAAATCTTTTTTCTGATTGGCTTCCCGGATCTCGGAAATCACCTTTTGCAATTGCTCTTTCAGTAAGGCGGTTGATTCCTCCTGGGCAGTGGGAGCCACCAAGTGATTAGGAGGCGTCTTTGGAGTGGGCTGGCTCTGAGCTTGCGGGACCGGCTCCCCTTGGTTGTGGATTGGCGGGTAGAGCCTTCCCTTAAGGAAATACCAAAACAGAGAAGAAATCAGTATAAATCCGCACACAAGCACGATGCCGCGAACCCAGAGAGGTTTCCGCCTGAGCAACTCATCAGAGGATTTTTGGTCATCAGCCATCATCCATGATTATCCCATAGTGAAACACATAAGAGCAAGCTAGGGTAGGGAGACTGAGCCCTAGATGATAGGTAACTAATTGATATTATGAATTGTTGTCCCTTTGGGATTAAGTGTTTTTGCATTTTTCTAAACCTCCCTGCCGAATATTGGGAGACTGACAGTTAAAACACCATCGGGGAATCCCTGGTTTTTAATGGGGAAATTCGGTTTTTTTTCGGGGCCGATATGAAAGAGAGAACGGAGACCAAGACGCTCTGGATAGGGGGAAGGTTAAAGTGCGTGTGTCCCATGGGGATCATTGAGGTGCTCCCCAAAAATGAGACTGTTATAATAAGAGGACCCGAAAGCGGAAGAGACCTTCATGCGGCAGTCTCGGTTTACGGTGGCAGAAATCGGCCGGATTATTGTGAAGTCGGAGTTGCCGACGTCCGGCATTGCCGGCACAGCCCGGAAGTACGGCATTAAAGAGGCGACGCTGTGCCGTTGGCGAGCCAAGTACAAAGGTCTGGGCAAATCAGAGGCCAGGCGCCTCCAGCTCCCGGATGATGAGAACCGGCAGCTAAAAAGGCTGGTGCAGTTTTAGGGGGTGGTAACCATCGTTAAGCCATCGTTATTTGGGTCCCAATGCAGATTGTAAATCAGGCCAAGTTGTGCTATTGTATAATCTACCGTGTCTCTCAGACCAGAAGATACCATGGGCTGCTGCCCTTCTAATTTTCTAAATTATTTTGCAGGGAAAACAAATGTCTTCTAAAGATGATCCTCGGAAATTTCCCTGGCATCTTTTTATTGTATTCTTTATATTATCCATTGGTATTTTAACTATAGGATATCTGTATTATAAAAATCAAGAGAACTACCTGAAGAAAGATAAACAGCAAGAGCTTGCCGGCATTATTGCCCTTAAAATTGACCAAATTATCGCTTGGCGCCAGGAACGTCTCGATTTTGCCAGTGCGATTATGGATGATCCTTTTTTTACTATGCGGGTCAGGGATTTTCTTAAGGGCAGACCCAAACCCATGCTCACCAAACAAATTCTCGAACGTTTAGCAGCCTTGGCTTCATATCAATTTCAAAGTATAGCTTTAATCGATCCTCAAGGAAATGTTAGACTCGCATTTCCCGCGTCAAAGCAACAACTTAATCCTTATTTGAAATCCTTGGCCCTTCAAGCAGTCCTGACCCAAAAAGTCCTGTTTTCCGACCTCTATCTGGATGAAAACTCGAAAGTTAGGCTCAGCATTCTAACCCCCCTTATGGTCATTCAGAGGAATGAGAAGGTAGTAGTCGGCATTATTCTGATGAGGATCGAACCTTATCAGTATCTGTATCCTCTGATCAAGTCGTGGCCTACTCCCAGTCTGACCGGGGAGACCGAATTAGTGCAACGCGAAGGGGATGAAGTGGTGTTTCTGAATGAACTTCGGCATCGGCAGAATAAGCCCCTCGAGTTGCGGCTTTCCGTAAACACACCTAATTTGCCGGAAGCCATGTTCGCTCGGGGAAAGAAAGGCATTGTCGAAGGGATCGATTATCGAGGTGTTCCTGTCCTGGCGGCTGTCGGGCTTATTGCTGATTCACCGTGGTTTCTGGTGGCAAAGATCGACGTCGATGAGGTCTACTCCCCGTTGCAGAAGCGCAGTAAGGAAGTAGTTTTTCTCTTGATTACCCTCATTGCCCTTACTGGTATCTGTGTTGCATATTTCTGGAGGAATCAGCAAATTAGATTTTACCGCAGGGAATATCAGGCCGAGCGTGAACGTCGCGCCATAGCCCAACGTTACGAATATCTGACCAGATTTGCCAACGATATCATCCTGGTAGCCGACCAAAATTTGAAAATTGTTGAAGCAAACAACCAGGCCGTGGCCTCTTATAGGTATGAACGAGAGGAACTCCTTAAATTACATTTAAAAGACCTGTACCGGCCGGGGTCGGAACATGTGCTCAGTACCCGCATGCGACACGTAGAAGATAAAGGCGGGTTGATCTTTGAGACCGTCCAACGCCGCAAGGATCGAACCACTTTTCCGGCGGAGGTCAGTTTGCGCCTTTTAGAAGTGGAAGGCCAAAAGTTGTTCCAAGAAATCATCCGGGATATTACCGAGCGCAAGCGAGCCGAAGAAAAGCTCACAGAATCGGAAAAGAACCTGCGCCGGCTGACCTCACAGCTCCTGAGTGCCCAAGAGGACGAGCGGAAACGCCTTTCCATGGAACTTCACGATGAATTGGGACATGCCCTGCTGGCCTTGAAGCTCCAATTAGAATCCGCGGAAGAGGAACTATTGCCTCAGCAAATTTCTCTAAAAGATGAGGTCTCCAAGATGCTCAGGGGCATCTACGCGACCATTGAAAAGGTGCGTCGTCTTTATCTCGATCTCAGTCCAGGCGATTTGGAGGATCTGGGCCTGACCACTTCGTTACATTCCCTGATCGATGATTTTGCCGAGCTGCAAAAAAACATAGCCTGGACGGTAAAAATAAACCACCTCGATGGCCTTTTCTCGCTCCCCACTCAGATAGCTATCTATCGGATAGTACAGGAAGCTTTGACCAATATCGGCAAACATGCCAAACCTAAACACGTGTTGATTGAAATCAAAAAAGAAAAACAGGGGGTCAAATTTCTTATCGAGGATGATGGCGTTGGTTTTGAATGGAATAAGATTGTCATCGAGAAAAAAACCTTAGGCCTCCTGGCTATGGAAGAGCGGGTCAATATCCTAGAGGGCTCTTTTGAACTCTGGAGCCGGGAAAACCAGGGAACAAAAATTTCTTTTGCCATTCCCATTCCCGAGGGAGCATAAAATGAATCCATACACCGTCATCCTGGCCGATGATCATGCCATGTTCAGAGAAGGGGTAAGAAGGATCGTCGAACGGATTGAGGATCTATCCATAATCTGTGAAGTCAACGATGGGCTCGAACTGCTAGACGTCCTAAAAGGGTCCCGCCCTGATCTAATCATCCTCGACATTTCGATGCCAAATCTGCGCGGTTTGGAGGCCATCAGGGAAATTAAGAAGATTTATCCAAAAGTAAAAGTTTTAGTATTGACTATGCATAAGAAACGAGAATTTGTCCAACAGGCATTGAGAGATGGCGCCGATGGTTTTCTGCTCAAAGAAGATGCAGGTGGCGAACTTATCCGGGCAGTGCAAACCATCAGAAATGGTGAAAAGTATCTCTCTTCTCTACTTTCCAGTGTTCTAACTAGTATAGCTTTAGAGAAAGAAGAACCTGAGATTTTAACGAGGCGGGAAAAAGAAGTTTTAAAACTTGTAGCGGAAGGTAAAAAAACCAGGGAAATCGCCGAAGCTTTGTACATCAGTCCTAACACAGTGCGCCGGCACCGCTATAACGTCATGGAAAAGCTGAAGATCAAGAGACTGGCCGATTTGGTAAAGTATGCTATATCTCAGAATTATATTCTCGACCAGCCTTAACCTCTCCGAGCCTAATCAATACCCAACAGGGAAATGATCTCCCGCGCCGGGTCCAATCACGCATTTTTGCCTCAAAAATGTCATTCTGAGCCCCGCGAAAAACCCCTATATGGTCATTGTGACCATATAAAAATCATCATTTAGGATTATATACTGCTTTTTTTTAATGCATATAATAGATTCAGATTAGGGTTCCCCCATGAGTCCCTAAATCCATGTTTCCTCCTTGGCTGGCTGAGACTCCCCTCTCAGCCAGTTTTTTTATCAAGAAAATTTATCTGGGTATTTTTGAGACTCAGCTTGTAATCTTTTAAATCTGGTAACCAAGTCAGTGGCTTAACTATGGCTTGCACTGTATTCATTAGTGGAGGATAACTGCCATGAAAATACGGGATTTGAAATGGAAAAGCCTTTCTATGTGGCCCCCGGAATGGTCGGTGTCAGACTATCAGGCAGGAGAAGAAGGGTTTCTGGAAGACGTTCAGCTGCACCATGAATTATCAGCAAGGGTTATATCTATTAAAGCCAATCATCTTGGGAACTGCAGGAAAGGCATTATGATGCTGGAAGATCCTGCCCAGCTTGAACTCGTCTTTGAAAAACTACGAGAAAACCTAGGAAGGCCACTATCCGAAATAAGTGATTTGGAAATAAATTTCACTCCAGTCCCGCAGAAATATGGCATGAAGCAAGCCCGGCCTAACTCCTCAGCCAGGAATATAAAGCGAGTAGTTAATAGGAAGTGAAACCAGTTGACAATAGCCGCAGATTGGTTTGTGTTTCCTGTTTCCGTTAGCCAGCCGCCGTTTCCCAACACCTCCGATGAGCTAATTGGGGGATCAAAGTCGGGGAAAGAGCTGCTTGCCCTGCCGAGAGGTGGTAGTCTGCGAGCCAAGGAGGTGGTATATTCGGGATTGAATCCGTGGGGGGGGAGCCTAAGACCATTGAATGACAGGGATAACCAAGGCTGCCGGATAAAATTTCGGCTCAGACATTATTGACTACCCGAGTCTTCCAATATGGTCATTGTGGCCATATAAAAATCATCATTTAGGATTATATACTGCTTTTTTTTAATGCTTATAGTTGAATCAGATTAAGGTGCCTCCGTTTGCCTTAATCCAGAGTCTATGGTTGGCTGGCTGAGACTACCCCGGTCTCAGCCAGTTTTATTTTTGCCCTAATTCACTTGGTACAACTACTGGGGGACAGAGCCGCATAGCAGATAGCGGCATTTTAGGATGTGCTCCTGGCAATAATCTGCCAACCTCACGCTCCGTTTTTTTGGGAGAAAAAAGAAAAAGTCGCGCCCATATCTTGCATACCCAGTTTTCAGATGGAGGTCACCTCTGCATGCAGCACAGTACCAATCTTATCGACCTCTATCCAGCGGAAGTGGGGTGGGCTTTTGAAAATCGGGTCGTCACCGATCGGCCCGATGGCCGGGGTCTGGAGGATCAGGGGCCGCGATTTATCCAGACAATCCTGCCAAGCGCGAGGATTGCATGTGTAATCCCCATAGTAGACGCTGGGTTGTTTCATCTGAGGGTCCCAGTGCAGGCAGCACTCTAGCCTCCAATGGGCATGCCCGGCGAGGACCATGGTAACGGGGCGGTACCGGTCCTCAGGGCGTCCTTCGGCGCGACCGAGACAGAGGTGCAGGAACTGGCTGAGATAATGATTAATGGACCCGTAGCGGATGTTATATTTCCCGGGCTCTAAAGGGATTTCCTGCTGGCCTTGCAGGGCGCTGTCTGCTTTAAGACGCTGTTTCTTCGAAAGGTTGATGGGCGGGGCGTGCACCCCGATAAAGACCCGGGCCGGGCCGTCAGCTATGCTCTCGCCGTGCCTGATGAGGCGAAGCAGCCCCTCCATCCAGACGATCTGGCTGTATGGATAAAACTCATTGGCGCCGAAAAAGCCCATGGAGTCGGGAGAACCGCCCAGGGTGCCAGTCTTGATGCCAATGGGGCCCAGTTTCTTGCGGCCGTCGTCCCAGAAGCGTTGCGTCCGGATACAGTCGAACCCCGTATCCAGGATGAGGAAGTAGTTTTTATCTACCCGGAAGGCGTAATTAAAATAGGGGTTTAGATTGAGAAAATAGTCTCTCAATGCCGGCCAGCCCGCTTCCAGGGCCATGAGGTCCGGGGACTTCCAGCGAACCAGCCACTTCACCAAACCGATGACCCAGTTTATCAGGCCCGAGACCCCTACGATCACTACGCCCACCCACTTTGTAGGCAGCTTAGCGCTAGTGGCTATGCCGGAGGCAAGTGGCGCCAGCACCTGCACCTTCCAGGTTGCCATCCTGGGCAGGAACCAGTCCAGCGGGTTGCCCCGAACCTTGCCATCTCGGAAAACCAGACCCCTCAGCTTATCACGCAATTTAGGTACCCATTCACCCACATCGTGAAGGAATTTGCCGCCGAGCATGACGTTGGACAGCAGCGCTCCCTCCCCGATCATCTTCTGGTAGAACTCCTTGGTCGCCTGGGTTAATTCTTCGGGATCATCGGCCCAGAAGGGGTCCAGGGCTTTGGACGACTTCTTGTCCAGTCCATAGGCCGCCGCGTTGTCCGCAGGCGGGTAAGGGAAGAACCGCCAGTCGTGATTCCCGGTGCTGGTGAATACCGGCACCTTGATTGCGGGCGTTTTCCCGCCCCGGCCCCCCTTGGCCTCAGCGCCGGTGAGGATATCGCAGAGGAGTTTCCAGTTATTCTCCCCGTAGTCATCCCGGTCGCTGTAATTGTGCTCTTTAAAATCGACGAGGTCCCCCAGCAGCAGCACGAAGTCGAGTTCTCCCCGGTCGGCCAGGTCATTCGCATGCTGAATGAAACGGCGCAGATTCTTGTTGAAGTTGACAAAGGGAATGGGGGAGGAGGCGTTCGCATCCTTTCCGATCTTCGAGGTGGCATCGTAGAGGTCATTGCGCAGCGCCACGTGCAGGTCCGTAGCGTGGATAAAGCGGAGCATACCTTCGGCAGGCCGCAGGGCCAGGGCGTGGAAAACTTTGAAGATCTCCTCGGCGCCCTGTTTCAACACCAGGTTATACAGGGTGATCCGAGGACCGCCGGTGATCGTCCGTTGTTGCTCCTCTGTCAGTTCTGCCGAGGGTCTGGCGGAGAACCGCACAAACCGTGCTTTGCCTGCGAAGATTGAGGCCCTGAGGGTCGTACTGATATGCCACCGGGTCTGCTCTACCCGCTCAAAGGTACGCGGCAGGCCAGGATCCGTCAGTTCATGCTGAGCTTCCTGAACCAGAGCGAACTCCTGGCCTCCCCCGAAAGACGGTTTCGCCACGATGCTGTAAACGCTCCGGGCCGCGTCGATCGGCTCCGCAATCACGACATCGATTCCATCCCGCATGAGGTCTTGCGATGAAATGATGATGGGACAGCCCAAATTAGGGCTCAGAATACGCGGGAGTTTGATGTCCATGGCCTCTCTCCTCGGTGTGTAAGATTATGTCGTCCAGAGCTTTGGGGCGCGATTCCTAGACATGGCTTCACATTCTGCGTAAGCCGCAAGGGCCACCGAAAATGGGCTCACCCGCCAGATTTTGGGCCCATATAAGGGTTGACCCAAGGAATAGGCTTCCCGCCCAATTTGGGAGACTAAAACTTATAACTCACGCTGATGACCGCCGCATGCGACACCCGGCCTTCATAGGTCGTGGGCAGAACTCCAGCGGCTTGAGATTCGTTGACGGTGTGGTCGGGCATATACACCAGGTAATAGGCCAAATCCAGGTTTATATCCTGATAGCTAAACCCGGCTCCGAAGCAAAAGTTGTGGCGGAGGTTGGGGGTGGGCACCAGATAGTCGGCATATTTATCCGGCATGGGTTCGTCCTCCAGGGCATAGCCAGCCCGGAGAGCCAGCCACGGCAAAGCCTGGTATTCAACCCCGAACTGGCCCCTCCAGTTGTCATGCCAGTCTTCTCGAGCGGATAAAGTGCCCAGGGGGTTATCAAAACGAAAATCAAAAGTCTTTAATAAGCCCCAGCGGGTATAAACAATTCCTGCTTCCAGAGACAATTTCTGCAGGGGTCGAACCATGATTCCGGTAAAAATTTCGTCGGGGAGGATGACGCTGCTCCGGACGTTGGCATCCAGGATATTGAAAGGCTGGAAGTACGCCGGGGAGGAGATTTGCTGCCTCACCTGGCTGCGGTAGGAGATACCTATGGAGAGATAATCGAGGGGCTTCAGCAGAAGCCCGAAATTGTAACCGAGCCCCCAGCTGTGCCCATCCAGGCTGAGGGTTTGCGGGCCTATGTACGGTAAGGGCAGCACCCGGTCCTCATCGAAATTAAAATACATAACGTCCAACCCGCCGCCGGCGGAAAGATAATCTGTTATCTTCACGGCCGCAGTGGGATTGAAGTTTACGGTTTGAATATTGGCTTTGATGACGTTGACATCACCGGGCCAGTTGTCGGGATACTTGACCCCCAGTCCGAAGGGGGAATTAATTCCCAGCCCCAGCCAGAGCCGCTCGGCAAGCTGGTGGGAAGCAAAGAAATGGGGCACAAAAGTTGGGCCTGTTTCTAACCCGGTGAGGGTTTCTGAGGGACCGCCATAGGTGGCGATATCGGCTCGGGGAAAAAAGGTCGAAAAACCGCCCATTACCTGGGTGCCCGGGAGTTGGACCAGACCGGCGGGATTGTAGAAAATGGTGGAGAGGTCATCTGCCCGGGCCACCACCGCGCCCGCCAGGGCGCTGCTACGGGCGCCGGCCTCGAACAGGGAGAAGCCGGAGGATCCAAGAGCGGGATCAGGGAGCATCACCATCCAGCCCCAGACCGCAACCACGGCCAACCACCATCGTTTGCTCCTCATATCTACGCCCCCTTAGGGTGATGGCACCGGACCATTAAAAATATCGAATATCCAGACTCCTGGCTCGTTCTCCTTTCTCCCAATAAAGGTAAAAATGAGAAGGTTACCTGATAGTTATCTTGACTGCAGCCGCCGGGTTCGTTCTTAAATGGAGAAAAGGATCGCATCCTCTGCCGCGGACCCAACGAGGCCGCAACCAGCCCGGGATTGCAACAGAAAATCAGACTGAGGTGGGCCGTCTGGCAACACCCTATCCAACTGAGCGGCGGATGAGGGTGGCGCCAGGATCGTTTTTTTCACTTATACAGATGATGCGATATCTTTGTAAAGAAAATTTTTGACTTTGCTTGCACTTTTTAATATAGTACCTTTGCCTGGGTAGGTATTACCTAACGATATTCTAACATTGTTTCTCCCCGAACCCATGGGGTCAAAAAATTGGGTTGGGTAGGTCTCACAAAACACGCCAATCGCCGGCACGAATTTCAGCTAGTTGACATCCCTGCATCGCAAGCCTCAATTTAAGGCAAGCCGATGAAATGTCCCAGTTGCCGAAGCGTCAATGAGGAGAGAGAAAAGTTCTGCAGGTCCTGCGGGGCCAAGTTGGGGGAGCCCTGCCCTGACTGCGGGACCGTTATCTTTCCAGGTGACAAGTTTTGTACCGAGTGCGGGCGGAGGCTCTGGTCCCAAGAAGGTGTCCCCAAAATCCAGGAAGAAGTCCCAGCCGAACGCAAGCATGTCACTGCCCTATTCGCCGATATCTCCGGCTACACCGCCATCAGTGAGCGTTTGGACCCGGAAGAATTAAAAGACCTCGTTGGCCCTCTTATCGGGGAGATGGCCAAGGTGGTTATCGGGTATCATGGTACTATCGAGAAGTTTGCCGGGGATCAAATTATGGCCTTGTTTGGTTTTCCCCGGGCCCATGAGGATGATCCGGTACGAGCCATCAGAGCGGCGACGGAAATTCACCAGGTGGTGCGAGAGATAAGCCAGAAGGTCGCGAAGGCCTTAGGACAGCCTCTGGCTGTGCATATCGGCATCAACAGCGGACTCGCGGTAACCGGGCAGGCCGACTTCGATCACCTGACCCACCATATTGCCGGTGATGCCATCAATGTCGCCTCCCGGTTGTGCAACCTGGCCAAAGCCGGCGAAACCCTGGTGGGCCAGACCACTTATTCCCAGACGAATGGCTTTTTTTCCTTCGCACCCCTGGAGCCGATCCAGGTAAAAGGTAAGTCCAAGCCGATCCAGGTCTATCGGTTTTTAGCGCCGAAGGAGTTGCCTAAAAAGACACACGGGGTTTCCGGACTGCGGGCGGAACTGATTGGGCGCCACAAGGAAATGGCGACGTTGGCGCAGGCGGTGGACCGGCTCCTTAAGGGAACGGGAACCTTTATCGCCATTTGCGGGGAGGCCGGCACCGGAAAAAGCAGGCTCATCGAGGAGTTCCGGGTTACCCTGGACGTCAATACGATCAATTGGATCGAGGGTAATGCCTATAACTATACCCAGAATATTTCCTATTATCCCCTCATTGATCTACTTAATAGGGAACTGGGCATAGAGGAGAGCGATGCACCGGAAAAGGTGAGGGAAAAACTTGAGGCCCGCGTGGCTGAATTGGTTGGCGCTAGAGCAGACGTGGCGCCGTACCTTGGGAGTCTCCTTTCTCTAAATTATCCCGAGACTGTGGGGGTGAGTCCTGATTTCTGGAAGTCCAGCCTCTATCGGGCCGCCCAAGCAATCCTGGAGGCCCAGACTAAAAAAGCCCCCACCGTGATCTGCCTGGAAGACCTTCACTGGGCCGATTCCACCTTTTTGGAATTTCTGCATTCCACCCATATGCAACAACGGGCCAGCGCCCTTACCTTGTGCACTTATCGTCCCCCTTTGAAGCTGTTTAGCAGCCAGGAAATCAGTTTGTTGGGGGAGGCCTATCAGGAGATCGAGCTCCAGGATCTCTCCTTGGAAGAGACTCAAGAGATGGTGCAGTCTATGCTGGAGACGGCCGAGATTCCGGAGGAGCTGCGACAATACCTTCAGGTGAATATGGGTGGTAATCCTTTTTACCTGGAGGAAATGCTCACCTCCATGACCGAATCGGGAACATTGCGGCGCCATGGGGGCCGCTGGCAACTCACCAGGACCATTGCCGAATCTGATATACCGCCCACCATCCACGCGGTCATTACCGGTAGGATAGATCGTCTGGAGAGCAGGACCAAGCACCTGCTCCAGGAGGCTTCGGTGCTTGGCAGAACGGTTCCTTACGAAATCCTTAAAGGAATCACCGAATACCCCGATTCCCTGGACCGGTCCCTAGCCGATCTGGAACTCCTGGACCTGGTCCGCAGAGATCCCCAGGCAGAACAGGAATATGTTTTCAAACACGCTTTGATTCAGGAAGTGGTTTATGGCAGCCTGTTAAAAAAGGATCGCCAGGCCATGCACCAGCGAATCGGCCTGGTGATGGAGCAAGTGTTCCAGGACCGGCTCCCGGAAATCTACGAAACCCTCTCCCTTCATTTTAAGCACACTGAGCTATCTCAAAAGGCGCTTCATTATCTGATCGAGTCGGGCAGGAAAAGTCTGCAAAAGTATGCCGTGCAAGAATCCCATCGTTACTACCAGAAGGCTTTCCAGATCCTAGTCAAAATCCGGGGGAAATCGGAAGAAGAAAAAAAGCGCCTGGTCGATTTTCTCAACGAATGGGCCAATGTATTTTACTACCGCGGTGATTTTAGAGGGTTCACCAGACTGCTGCTGGCCTATAAAGAATTGGCCGAATCTATCGAGGACAAAGCCCGTCTGGGAATCTACTATGCTTGGCTGGGCTTTGCCTTGTTCGGTTCCGGCAAGGTGCGGGAAGCTCATGGCTATTCGAGCCAAGCCCTGAAGTTGGGAGAAGAGATCGGAAGTTATCCCATCATTGGACTTGCCTATGCCAATTTGACTTGGACCTGTGCCGAATTGAAACTGCTGGACCAGGGCATTCAATACGGCATCGAGGCCGAGAAGATAGCCCGGCTATACGAATTGGAGCCCATGATCTTTTTTCAATCCCTCAGCGGCATGGGGATGATTTATCTATTTAAGGGGAACAGTGAAAAGAATTTTGAAATTGGCAGGGTGCTGCAGGAATATGGAGAAAACCGCTCCAATCTTCGGAGTATTGTGGTGGGGCATATCATCACCGGCTACGGGCATTATACGAACGGGGATTTTAACCGCGCGATTGAATGCTGCAAAAAGGCCATTGCATTGTTAAATGATCCATTATTTTCCGAATGGCCGAAGCTGTTCCTTTGCATGAACTATCTAACCAATGACCAGATAGAAGAAGCCGAGGACCTTATCCGCGAGATTCTTCCGTTTTGCGAAGATCTTGGCTTAGGATACATAGTAAGTGCGGCCCAAGTATTCCGCGGGGCCGTATTCGTTGCCCAAGGCCAACCTTCCCGGGGGATAAAAATCCTTGAAAAAGACCTGCGGATATTTGAAGATAATGGGCGATTCTACTCACTTTACGTAATTCAAACTGCAGTGGCGGAGACCTATTTCAGAATTGCTACTCGGTCCCAGTCTCTCAAATTTATGGATCTCATTAAAAACCTGGGGTTTATTATTACGATACTGCCTTTTGCGAGACGCCGCGCCGAAGCCTACTTGAACAAGATTATCCAGGTGGGCCGGGAGGTGGAGTCCCAAGGCTTTGTGCAAGGCCAGGCTTTGCTCAATCTGGGATATCTGCACCGGTTTAAAGGGGAAGCCGGCCAAGGCCCGGGAATGCTTCTCCGAAGCGCTGCAGATCTTTGAACGAGGTACCTCGGAAACCCATCTCCAACAAGCCCGGGAGGCTCTGGCATCGGTTAGCTAATCGACCCGGTAAGAGCAGGGACACAAAAACTCAATCTTTGCTCAGCCACTATTTTGGAGGTTGGTCTTCGGAAGGAACCAGAAGCAAAGCGGTTCTTTCGTCCTAGTAGGTTTCTGGTTACTGGCCCCACGAAGCAGTTGGAGATCCTAAATGCGTATCCTGCTGGTCGCCCCCCGCTCAGAATATCCCGAAGCCATTCCAGGTTGGATTCTCATCCCGCAGCTGTCCCTGCTTATTTTAAAGGCATTGAGCGGAAACGGCCACCAAGTGGTGACGGTGGAGGAAGACTCGGCTGCCATTCCCCGAGATGGAAAGTGGGACTTGGTTGGGATCACAGTTATGACGGCCACGGCTTCCCGGGCCTATGCCCTGGCCAGGGAGTTCAGGAAGCAGGGGGCCAAGGTGATCCTGGGGGGCATCCACCCTTCGGTGCTTCCGGAAGAAGCCGGCCAGCATGCGGATGCGGTACTGGTGGGAGAGGCCGAGGGCCTCTGGCCGGCCATCCTGGAGGACGCAGCACGAGACGCTCTTAAGCCAACCTATTACAACCACGTGCCGGAGACGATACAGGTGCCTCTGGTAGATTACAAGCAGAATAAAAAGTCGCTGATCCCCACTGCCTCGCCTGTCATCTCCGGCCGGGGCTGCCCGAACGGGTGTGAATTTTGCTCGGTTTCCCGGATTTACGGGAGCCGGGTGCGGAAGGTGCCGGTTGAGCAAGTTCTGGAGCAGGTGAAGCGCAGCCACAGCCATTATGTCGCTTTTCTGGACGACAACCTTACAGCCGACCGCGACTACGCCCTGGCGCTGTTCGAAGGGCTTAGAAGGCTGAAGGTGAACTTCATTGGGCAGGTCACTGTCAGGTTCCTCCTGGATGCTATTTTATTCCGAGCGGCCGTGGCCGCGGGGCTCAAAGGAATCTTCGTCGGTTTTGAGACCATTGAAGAAGAGGGGCGCCAACGCTTGAAGAAATCGGTATCTCTGCAAGCCTATGGCGAGGTCATTCGGAAATGCCGGGCTGCCCGCGTTTTTTTGCACGGCTCCTTTATCTTCGGCCTGGACGAGCATGATAAAACCATTTTCAGCCGCACCCTGGACTTTATCATGCAAAACCAGCTCACTTCGGTGGGCGCCTATGTGTTGACCCCATACCCGGGCACCCCCCTCTTCGACCGCATGGTGGCGGAGGGACGCTTACTCCATCAAAATTGGGCTTTCTATGACCATGGCACCCCGGTTTTTGTCCCGGAGCGCATGACCTTGGAAGAGCTTGCTGAGGGATACGTTAAATTCCGGGAATCGGTCTTCAGTCTCTGGGGCATTGCGCGTCGGTGTCCTCCCGGATTAGCAGCCGCCTATGTCGCCCTCCAGGTGAACGCGGCGCTGCGGCGGGTGAACTTACAACTCCGGGACCACTATAAAAACTACTTCAATTGGCTGCAACAAGCCGATCTGGGGAGACAGATAAAAATAAGTAATTAACATAATACAATGGTCATGACCCGGTAAAACTATTAATCATCTTCTGCCGACCGGCCCCGGATCCCTGGCCTAGAGGAGGTAGCCATGGAAACAATGAATAGAGTCACCTTCAAAGATTTGAGCCTGGGAGACATTACCCTGAAGACGCTGCCCAGGCTCGCTGAGATGCGGAAGCGCCACTTCAAGAGCCGACCGGAGATCTGCACGGAGCTTCCCCTTAATATTACCCGTTATCTGCAGGATCCGAACCATGAGGCGGACCCGCCGGGGCTGCGGGCGGGAAAACTCTACCAGTACGTGCTGGAAAAAAAGAAGGCGCGGATTGCGGAGGGCAACTTGCTGGCCGGAACCACCAGCACGAAAGACATTGGGGTGATGCTGTATCCCGATCTCTATTCCCTGTCCCTCTGGCCGGAATTGGAGACTATGGCCACCCGGCCGAAAAATCCCTTTAAAATCAAACCGAAAGATATTGAAATCCTGAATCTCAAAGTCTTCCCTTTCTGGCTCGATCGCACCGTCATGGAAGTTACCCGCAGGGATAATGGCAACCCCCTGTGCCAACGGCTCATGGAGCGGCTGCTCTTTTACATGGTGAGCAAGGGGGAAACCATTTCCCACACCATCCCCAACTACGGGGTGGTGGTGGAGAAAGGGCTGGCGGCCCTCATGACAGAGGCCCAGCAAGGTCTGGCCAAAAGCCATGACCCAGAGCAGCAAAGCTTTTTCCAGGGGGTCGAACTGGCCCTGGGAGGCATAATTAACTATGCCGAGCACCTGAGCGAGAAGGCCCTGGAACTGGCTGAAAAAGAGACCGATTCCCAGCGCCGGCAAGAACTCCAGCAGATGAGCGAAATCTGCCAGTGGGTACCGGCCCATCCGCCCCGGAGCTTCTGGGAGGCCCTGAATGCCATCTGGATCTGCAAGATCGCCCTGCACCAGGAAAACGCCAATCTGGCCCTGTCCCTGGGCCGCCTGGACCAGATCTTGTATCGCTTTTATGCCGAGGATTTTAAGAATAAAATCCTGACTCGGGCCCGGGCCGTGGAACTGGTGGGCTGCTTCTGGCTCAGCATCGCCGACCATGTGCCCATGATTCCGGAAGCCGGGGAGGAGTTTATCGGCGGCAGCGGCTCCAACCAGGCCATTACCCTGGGGGGCGTCGACCGGCAGGGCCGGGATGCAGTCAATGACCTAACCTATGTCATGCTCCGGGCCACCGAGATCTTAAAGTTGCGGGACCCCAATGTTAATGCCCGTTATCATTATGAAGTGAACCCTCCTGAATATCTGGAGCGCCTCTGCCAGGTGAATATGAACACCTGGGCCACTCCCTGTTTCCACAATGACGTGGCGGTCATCCAAACCTTGCAGGAAACCTATAAAGCCCAGAAAATCTCTTTGGAGGATGCCCGGGACTATGGCGTCGTGGGCTGTGTGGAGCCCATCAGCGCCGGCCGGACTTACGGCCACACCGGCGCCATCTTTATTATCCTCACCGCGGCCCTGGAAATGGCGCTCTTTGGAGGGAAGCATCGCCTGACCGGAGACGAGCAGATCGGGCCCCGGACCACGCCGCTGGAGTATTTGAATTCCTATGCAGATTTTCAGAAGGCCCTGGAGACCCAGATCGACTGGCTCATCCTTCAGGCGGTAACATTTAACAATTACGCCGGGATCACCCACCAGAAGATCCACCGCACCCCCATGCTGTCGGCCCTGATGGAAGGGTGCCTGAAAAATGGCAAGGATGTGATATGCGGCGGGGCTACTTATAATTCTTCGGGAGCCACCATCATCGGCCTGGCGGAGGTGGTGGACTCGGTGACGGCCATTCAGGAATTTGTCTTCGACAAGGGGGCTATGTCCGCAGGCGACATGATCGCCGCCCTCCAGGCCAACTGGGAGGACCCTTATGCCAAATTCCAGGCCAGGATAAAGCATTCTCCGGAAAAATTCGGCCGCGAGAGTGCTCTGGCCCGGGACAACGCCGACTGGCTGTTGAGGTTTATTCATGATAACTTCGCGGGGCGCCAGAACTACCGGGGCGGCAAGTATAACGTGGGTTACTGGACCATGACCATGCATGCCGGCTTCGGGATGATTACCGGGGCGCTGCCCAACGGCCGGGAACAAGGGGAGAACTTCGCCAGCGGCATCACTCCCGTCTCCGGTGCGGCCCCCCAATTGACCCCCTGCCTCAACTTTGTGGGTGGGTTGGACCATCTGCAGATCACCAACGGCCAGGCCCTGAATCTGAAGTATTATCCTTCGACCACTACGCTGCCAGCCTTTGCCAAGACCATTGAGGCTTACTTCCGCAATGGGGATGGCAAAACGGGGGGCTTGCAGGTGCAGTTCAACATCATTGACCAGGATACCCTGAAAGAGTTGCAGCAGTTTCCCGACAAGTACCCACCCCTGATGGTAAGGGTTTCAGGATATACAGCCTATTTCCAGGACCTCAACCCGCAGATGCAGCAAGAGATCATCGACCGGGCCGAATACGACCTGATGACCGGACAGCAAATGTAATCCTTGGTTCAAAAATTCCACGACGAGGTGTCCCATGTTTGATCCGATAGGATTTATCAAGAACCCGATAGTATTTATCCGGTACTTCCAAGCCAAGAGGAATTTGAAAAAAAGCCGGGGAGACGAGGTCACCGAAGACTTCCTGACATTGTTACTTGACCTGATGAAGTGGACCTTCCTGATTGACCCGGATTACCGGCGGAATATTGAGCATTTCACCGGCGCTTACCGGTTTAAGGACAGGGACGGCAAGGTGAACGTCCTAGTCAAGTTTCACGGCGGCAAAATGGAGGTCAGCGACGACCCCTTCGCCGAGACGAAGGTGATGGTGACCTTTAAAGATAGCAAGACCCTGCGGGACTTCTTGCTGGCAGTCAAAAAGGATATCCTGCAGGTTCTCGTCCGCAATCAAATCCTGGTTACCGGCAATCTCAATTATCTATATAAATTTGCTTTTATGGCCAACCACCCCCTGCGCGGGCTGCTGAATCTGGAAAATGAATTAACTTGATGGGAGACCCTCAGCCCCTCATCTTGGACATCAAAAGACACGCTCTGGAAGACGGCCCCGGCATTCGGAGTACGGTCTTTTTCAAGGGCTGCAATCTGCATTGCCCCTGGTGCCATAACCCCGATGCCATCGACCCCGCCCCAGAAATAGCCTTTTATCCCCGGGACTGCATCGGCTGCGGCGACTGCGTGGAGGTCTGCCCGACGGGCGCCTGCCGGCTGGAGGGTCAGGTTCTCATCGATCGGGAGCTTTGCAGCCGCTGCGGCGACTGCGCCGGGGCTTGCCCCAGCCAGGCCCTGCGGCTGATGGGGCGCCATTATGAGGCCGGCGAACTGCTGGAAATCATTCTCCGGGACCGCACGTTCTATGCCGTTTCCGGCGGGGGAGTGACCCTCTCCGGCGGGGAGCCCACCCTGTTCCTGGACTACAGCAGGGCAATTCTGGGCCACTTGAAAGAGCTGGGTCTGCATACCGTCTTACAGACTAATGGGATGTTTGTCTGGAGCGAATTCCGGGAGCGGTTGCTGCCTCTGGCCGACCTGGTAATGATAGACCTGAAGGTTGCGGATGGGGAAAGGCACCGGGAATATACCGGCCAGGACAATGCCCTGGTCTGGACCAACCTGGAATCCCTCCTTAGGGAAAAGCCTTTAGCGGCGTTGCCCCGCATTCCCTTGATTCCGGGGTTCACCGCCACCCAGGAAAACCTGGAGGCCCTCTCGCGGCGGTTGCAGGAGCTGGGTGTCAGAAAGTGTGCCTTGCTTCCCTATAATCCCACCTGGTTTCACAAAGCGGCAAGTATTGGAAAGCCCGTTGACGCCCGGTTATCCCCACACCTGATGACCCCTGCCGCCCTGGCGGCCTGCCGAGAAATATTTTCCTGGGCTGAAAATTCTGCCAATAACCTGTAGCACAGGCGACTCGCTTGTAGTCCGAGCCGGCACTTATTTCAGAATTGGAGACTTTTTTCCTGGGCAGCTCTTTAGATTTCCAGGTTATTCACTATTATTTAGCCTGGATAGCGCTGGAGGAAGAGGATTCCACGGGGGCTTCCGATAACCTTGCCCTGGAACGCCCGGGAACCTCCAGCTGCCGCCCCTGGATGATGGCCGTGGCCTTTTGCCGCACCACCCTCCTTATTTCGAAGAGATCCTCTCCCATGGCACAGGTCTCGATATATTCTACGAACCTGGTGGGGTTGCGCCTCCACATCCCGATCATCTGGGCCCAGAACTGACGCCGGTATGGCGGGCGGACGCCTTGCCACCAGAGGATTTTGAAAAACCCTTTGATTTGGATTAATATTCTGTGCCAGGCCATTCCCTGGCCGGGGACGCGGCCCTTTGGCAAGGTATCCCTTGCGGCGACCAATGGGGCCTGGCGAACCGGCCCCATGGCCAGATAATAGCGGTAGGCCCTGGCCAGGTAACGGGATGGCTCATACAGGTAGTCCCAAGCCTCGATGTATTCCTGGATAATCTCGGCTTCCGGTCGGTCCGGTTGGTAGTTCAAGGCTGAGAAGGTCCCTGCGTCATCTCCCACATCCTGGCGCAGCCGTCCCTCTCTCTCCAATCGATGCCACAGACTGGTATGGGGGAAGGCCTGCAGGACCCCAAGCATAGCCATCGGCATGGCGGTCTGTTCCATGAAGGCACAGATGCGCTCGCCGGTCCCTTTGGGTTCCCCGTCCAGACCGATGATGAAACTCCCCATAACCTCAATGCCTTTTTTCTGGAGGGTGTGCAGCGATTCCAGGAGCGGGTTGTTGATGTTGTGATATTTGTGGCTGGTTTGCAGGACATTCTCGTCCGGAGACTCGATGCCGATAAAAACCTCCCTCAGGTTGACTGCGGTCATGAGGTCGATCATTTCCGGATCCTGCCCCAGGTTCACCGAGACCTGCGTAAAGAACCTGTAAGGCGCGCCCCGACTCCTCAACCAGGGAGTGAGTTCCTGCAGCAAAGCCCGGGCGTGCTTCTTACTGCCGATGAAGTTATCATCGCAAATGAACACGGTTCCCCTGGCCCCGAGCCGGTAGAGGGTTTCCAGTTCGGCGATGACCTGCTTAGGGGTCTTATAACGGGGCAAGCGCCCGAAAAGGCTTATCACATCGCAAAATTCACATTCAAACGGGCATCCTCGAGAAGTCTGAATCGTATAGGCGGCGTAATCTTTCAGCCGCAACAGATCAAACCGGGGGATCGGCGAGGTCGTCAGGTCCGGCTTCCCACCGTTTTCGATTATCCCGGTCTTTCCTTGTTCCATCGCCTCCAAAAGTAACGGAATCGTATTCTCGCCCTCGCCCCGCACCACAAAGTCACATCCCGCCTCCAGGACTTCCTCCGGGAGTGAAGTGGGGTGGGGTCCGCCGGCAACGACGATTTTTCCACGGAGCTTGGCTTCTCTCACCAGGGCCAACAAGCCCGCCCTTTGAATGCGCATGGCCGATAGCAAAACCAGATCGGCCCCCTGCCAATCTTCCTCCGTCAGGCGTCTGGCGTTGAGATCGGCCAGACGCAGTTCCCATTCCGGGGGCAGCAAGGCGGCCACCGTAAGCAAACCCAAGGGTGGATGAGCAGTTTTGCTGCCTCGGAGCCGGCAAGATTTCTGGAAACTCCAAAATGAAAGGGGAAATTCTGGGCATACCAACAAAGCCCGCATAGTTATAAAACTCCTCACAAACCGCCAGTCGGGGGCAACCAGACGTTGGCTGGTTAACTCGGTGATCTAAACTATTTTTCGAACTTCGCAACTGTTGTCTTTGCGAAAGTACCTCACCCATGACGAGCTTATATCAAAACCATCTGCGCGGATGAATGTGGTATTATTTATTTTCAACTTTCCTAAATTTATCTCACTTGCATGATGAGGCTGTTGTGTATTTTGCTTTTAAACTGGGAGAAAAATCTTATCTTATATCATTTACCGATATAAAAGTTTATAACTTTAAGCTTTTCTCCCACGGGATGTCCAATGAAAACGTAATGATAAAGGTTAGCGCTCATCTCGGCCTCCATCTATTATGTTATAATAAATATCAAAACTTCATCTACACTAGGATTAAGGTAATCACCTTTTCAAACTCGATGGCATCCAGGCATTTATTAACTCGAGATTATGAGGTAGGCTTGAGTAATCGAAACATGCCTCTCTCACGAGAAGCAATATGTTAGCACAAAATTTTTCACCAAATCAACACCTTTCCGCAAATTCAATGAATACCAGATCTTCAATGGCCCTGGAAGGCTCGGCATTGATTTGGAATTTATAAACCCCGAGTCAACCGGGTGTGGTGCTGAATTGGCGGTAAGGGAGTGATTGCTGAGGTGGGCCAGGCCCATAGAAAGGTAACTTTCCGCACTCAGGTTATCCCTGAGTTATCCCTGATATAAATTGGGGTTAGCCGCTTTGGATAACCCCTTGGTTTCTCTGGAGCCGGCACGGGGGGTCGAACCCCGGACCTGCTGATTACGAATCAGCTGCTCTACCACTGAGCTATGCCGGCTTGGCCTCTATTTTAGCCCCCTTCCGTCTTTTTCGCAATGCTCCGCTATGGTGTTCCCAACTGCAACTTGGGAATGAGATTATAAGTCTCAGCAACCGGAGGATGGCGCCCATATTCTTTTTCTGTCACTTGGTCTCCCGGTGGTTAGTAGATCACACAACACCACCAGGGGAGGCCCCTTGCCAGGTTAAAGGAGAAACCCTACGCAAAAAATAATCCTGGGGGATGATACACCTATCCTGTTTCCCCTGGCCGCTTTGGCAGAAACTTGGGCTTGGGTCAAGGATTGCTTTTGCTTAAGGTACTGATTAAGGTTTCTGGGAAGGCTGAGCCAAAAAGATGAAGGCGGAGGCAACTTCGATGAAAAAGGTCAATGTGATTGAGGCCAATGATTTCTCGGAAACGGGCATGAAAAAACTGCTGGTACACGACTCTCCCTATTTCAAGATCCTTACTTCAATTTCAAAGCTGGCCAGGAACTCCCGGTCCATGCCCACGACATCGAGGGACAGGTGAGTTTGGTAGTCTTGGAGGGCCAGGGGGAGTTTCTCGGGAAAGACGGCGCCATACTGCCGGTCACCCAAGGAGACGTGCTGATTTCTGAGATCGCCGAACCCCACGGGATCAGGGCCGGGACCGACCTGCGGCTGCTGGTCACCATTGCCCCGCCTATTTGAGTAGCGAAAAAGATCAGTTTCCTGTTATCTTTCTCTGCCCTGGGGCCTTTGACTTTGATTCCGCCCTTCCCAGAAAACAGATAACCACCGCTGAGCCTTACAGAGGCAGGATGTCGCCGTCCTTGACCTGATAGCCCATGGCTCTTAAGATGGCGGACTGCCGCTTGCTGACCGGCCCCACCATCCTTTTGAGCTTGCCCTCCTCTTTCTCCTGAAAGATGGCGGTCCTTAGGGACCTCAACTCCTCCACGGCCTCACGGGGAGCGAGGTGGAAGCCCTGGGCACTGAGGCGCTGGCACAGAAGGGCCAGGTAGGTCATGGCCGCCACGCAGACAAACAAGTGCACCCGGATTTTGGAGCCGGTCCAATGGTAAAAGGGCCTGGGGGCCACCGGCATGGCGCTCAGGGGTTCGCCCCCGTTGGCGGCCCTGAGGCCGTTGATTTTGCCCCCCGGGTTTTGGGTCGCCAGGACCCACCTGCTGCTGCAGGCCTCAAATATTTCCGCCGGGGCCCAATCCTCCCGGTCGGTGATGAAGATCTGTTTCCCGAAATTACGTACGCTGTCAGCCATCCGGCGGTGGTCGAGCTGCAAGACCGGGTGGGAGCGCCCCTTCTCCCGGACCCACTTAAAGAGGCTGGGGCTGATTTGCAGCCGCTGGCACAACTGAGTCAGGCGGTCTTTGAGGGCCTGGGGCGCCTCTTTCCCCGACCCTGCCTGCAAACAGCCTTGCTCCTGGGCCGCCATCTCCCTGCGCACTTTTTGGACCTTTTTTCCAAGTTCCCAGTAGCTCTTTTGGAAGGCCTCGGGGTCGAAGGTGACGAACACCCGGCGGGAGCCTCCCCAGAAGTCGGCCCGGGTTTCATAAAAAAGCACCCGATCGTCGTCATCTCCCAAGGTGGGGTGGAGCCCCTGGGCCAGTCCAGGCAGGGGGGAAAACTTCTTCATGGAGATCTTGGTTAATTCCGGAGCCGCCTCGGGAGGGCAGGAGGCGATGAAGTGCAGCCCTTCCTGGCCGTTGAGACGGCTGACCAGGGCCTCGGAGTCTATCCCGCGGTGGAAAAGCAAGGTGACGTCCTTAACCGGCACCCCCAGATGCGCCACCCGGTCCAACAGCCCATCCAGGCCGCGGTCGAAGAACATCCCTTCCGAAAGGTTCCCGGAAAAGATTTGATAATATAAGGGCACCCGCTGCGGCCAGGCGCTCACCAGGGCCAAACCGCTGCCCGGCTGCCGGGGTTGTCTGATAAACTCCTCGTCCGGCCACGCCTCAGCCAAGAGCGGAGACTTGGGGGTAGCCGGTAATCCGGCGGCTTCGATCAATAAACGTCTTTCCCCGTTGGCCAAAAGGGAGTTCACTTTTTTAAAAAAGGTGACCGCGATCCGTTCCAGGTCCGAGTCATTGATGCGATCCCAGTGGTTCCAGAAATTCTGGGAATTTAGGGACTCCAGGCGCAGGGGCCGGATGCGTTGAATGTCGGTGGTCTCATACCAGGCGGCCAGTTGCCGCTTACTGGTGGGGGCGATGGCCCGGTTCAAGGTGGCGTAAAAGACCATGTCTCCAAGAGAAGGACCGTTGGTGCGCTTCTTGGGGGGCAGAATTTCATTGACTATCCCGGCCAGATCCAGGTCCTTGTCCAACTCATTGATGACAAAGACCGACCCGAACTCCTTGGGAGAAATCCCCCCGCGGCCCAAGAGGGTTTCGACCTTGTCCGCGGTGCCCAGATAGACCTGGTTCACGGTGGTGGACTTGCCTTTGACCCGCTGGTTCTCCCTGATATAGTAATATTCATGCCCTTTCTTAACTTTCTTGTATAGGTGAGCCATATTGCTTCCATTCCAGTAAATTTAATTAGACCCTGCCCAATTCCGGGGTGCAAAACCTGAGTTATTTATAGCCCGATATTCGAGATTAAAGAGAATAAATACGCTTTTACGTTGGAGCAAACCACTCCAATCCCCGTCACTCTTTCCGCAGCCCCCCAAAATACTCCCCTAATTTCAATGGCTTCGCAGCCGGCGCGCCTGCGGCGCGGCCCGGGGGTCATAGCTCCCCGGCCTTAAGGAGTGCCTGGGCCACCAGCGAGAGCAAGCTCCAGACCGCATCCAGGAACCAGAAGCGGTCCAGGTGGGCCGGCAGGGTAAAGGAGACCTGGGCCGGAAACTCCTCATCCGCCTGCCACAGGATCACTGCCACCGGCAGCCCGGGAAAGACCCGCAGGGCCAGGGCCGAGTCCCCTGCCGGCTGAACTTCCGCCCCGAGCTTCCGGCCGGCGGCCAGGAAACCGGCCAGATCCCGGCCAAACCTGGCTTCCAGGGGGGCGTTGGGAAGCATGTGATGGCCCCGGAAAAAGGTGGCCCCTCCCGGCAATTCCAGGGGGCCGATGGGGGGCCCCAAGCCCGAGGGGACCAAATGCAGCAGGTAGGTGAGGGCCAACAGGCAGGCCCGGAACCCCGGGTCCTCCTCCAGCCCCGGAAGCACCCGGACCTGCCGCCGGGCCGGATCGATCCGCAACTCCCGGTCTAGAAAGGGTAATTCGTACTCCCCCTCCCGGAAAACGACCCCGGTGCGGCCGGTCACCTCTGCCGGGTCCCGCTCCCCCAAATCACCCCAGAGTTCCTGGCTCACTTCGGCGCACTTCTCATAGGCCATCTAGTTCTCCGGACCATTTTGCCGGTTGTGTCCGCACCTTGGCAGTTTGCTGCGCCGCCAGCCATTTCCGCAGCAGGCTGCAAAGGTAGAGAACCATTTTACCAGGATTGGCGATTTTGAGGTTTCGTATTCCTCGCATATTGTATACTATTGCGTTCGGGAACGTCACCAACCATACCTATGAATAAATTCTTCTATCCAAAAAGTCTGGCAGTAGTGGGGGTATCGGACTCCCCTGACAACCTGGCCCGGGGGATTGTGGCCAATCTCTTGCAGTTTAATTATCAGGGGAAGATATTTCTGGTGGGCCGCAGGCCCGGCTCTGCCTTTGGTTTACCCATCCTCCCGAGCCTCCGGGAGCTTCCCGAGCCGGTGGACCTGGCGGTGATCCTGGCTCCGGCCCGTTTGGTGCCGGCCCTGGTTAAGGACTGCGGAGAGTTGGGCATCTCCCGGGTGGTGGTGGAAGCCGCCGGGTTTTCCGAACTTAGTGAGGCTGGCCGGGTCCTGGAAGAGGAAGTCCGGGCCCTTCTAAAAAAGTACCAAATGCGGCTCATCGGCCCCAACGGGCTGGGCTGCATGAACCTGGAGACCGGCTTGGCCTTGCCCTTCGCCCAATTGGAGCCCCGGCCCAGGCTGGGGCGGATCTCCATCATTGCGCAGAGCGGCGGGGTGGCAACTCATCTGATGGCCTGGATGACCCGGGAAGGCCTGGGGGTCAACAAATTCCTGAGCCTGGGCAACAAGCTGGACGTGGCGGAAAACGAGGCCCTGGCCTATTTCCTGGAGGACCCGGGGACTGAAGCGGTCTATCTCTATCTCGAAGGAATCGAGGCTGGCCGGGGCCTCTTGGAGGCGGCCCGGGGGTCCACCAAACCCATTTTCCTGCAGGTGGCCAACGTGGGGGCGGAGACCGCGGCCATTGCCCAATCCCACACCGCTTCCCTCAGCACCGACGAGGAAGTGCTGGCCGCTGCCTGCCGCCAGGGCGGCCTGGTGCACCTCCGCAGCCAGGCGGAGTTTCTCTCCCTGGCCAAGCTGGTGGGCCAGCCTCCGGTTAAGGGAAACCGCCTGGTGATTTTCTCCCGCAGCGGCGGTGAGGCGGTGGTGGGCGCCTATGCCTGCCGCCGGCACGGTTTCCGCCTGCCGCCGTTGGCCCCGCCGCTGGCGGATTTTATCCGCTCCCACTCCCGGGCCGGGGTCATCAGCGCCGGCAACCCCATCGATCTTGGGGACGTCTTCGACTTCACCGTCTATACCGAAGTGATGGCCCAGGTCTGCCGCGATCCGGAAGTGGACGCGGTCCTCCTCCACTATGGCCCCATGGCCGACTTTGAGATCCCGGCCGGCCGGGAAATGGCCCGGCGCATGGTGGAGCTGGCCCGATCTGCCGGCAAGCCCCTGGCCATCACCCTGTTGATAACCCTGGCGGAAGAGGAATTTTTCCGGGAAACCCTGGGGGTGCCGGTGTATCGCTTCCCCGAAGAGGCGGTCCGGGCCCTGGCCTTGAGCCGGGATCAGGCCCTGGCCTCCGCCCCGGAGGTTGCCGTGGCGGCCGCCCCCTTGCCGGCTGCGGAGGAGCTCTCCCGGTGGCTGGCCCCAACAAGAGAGGCCAAAGAGACCCGGGAGGGATTCCTGCCTCTGCCCCTGGCCCTCACCATCATTGAGGCCGTGGGAGTGGCGGCGGCCCCCTGGCAAGTGGCCAAAGGTCCGGAGGAAGCGGCCGCGGCCGCCGTTTCCTTCGGTTTTCCCGTGGTCCTGAAACTGGCCGCCGCCAGCCTGGTGCATAAGACCGAAGCCGGGGCTGTCCTCTTGAATCTTAAGGATGGCGAGGCGGTAATGGCCGCCTACCGGCAACTGGCCGGCCTGGCTCAGGAGGGCCTGCCCCCGGAGGAGCCCTGGCAGGTAGTAGTCATGGCCCAGGTGGCCGGCGGCCGGGAAGTGCTGCTGGGAGGCCGCCGGGATCGGACCTTTGGGCCAGTCCTGGCCTTTGGGGCCGGGGGTCTGGAAACCGAGATCCTCGCTGACGTGGCCCTCAGACTGGCCCCCATCAGCCCGGCCCAGGCCCGGGACCTCATGGCGGAGACCCATATCGGCCGCGGGCTAGCCGGTTTCCGGGGCCAGCCCCCCGCGGACCTGGAAACCCTGAGCCAGGCCCTGGCGAACCTGTCCCAGCTATTGGCTCAGTTTCCCCAAATCCAGGAGGTGGACCTCAACCCGGTGCTGGTCTTTCCCGGCCGGCCCGGACTTATGGCCCTGGACGCCCGGATTCGAGTTTTTTCTTAGGGTAAGGGGATGGCGGCGAATAATGCGGTTATCTGTTATCTGTTTTCTGTGAAGGGCAAAATCGGCGTCAAAGGCAAGGTAGGGCTGGGTTTTAAACCCGCCGCTACAGAGACCGAAAACAGGTGGCAACGACTGACCGCGGCTTTCTTGATCGGCCTGGTGGCCGGGCTCTTCGGGGGCCTGATCGGCGTGGGGGGCGGGGCCATCATGATCCCTCTGATGGTGCGCCACTTCAAATTAAGCCAGCACCAGGGCCACGGCACCAGTCTCATGGCCCTGGTCTTCACCGGGCTGGCCGGAGCCTTCACATATTATCTGCACGGCTCGGTGGACTTTATGGCCGCCGGCCTGCTGGCCGCCGCCGCCATCTGCACCGCCCGTTTCGGAGCCCTTTATGCCCACGCCCTGCCGGAATGGCAACTCAAGAGGGCCTTTGGCTGCTTTTTGATCTGCGTCTCCCTGTTGCTACTGAGCAAACCGTACCTCTCCCACCTGGCGGTTCTCTCCCATCCCATCGTGGGCTGGGGCAAGGTTGCGGTGCTGCTGGCCTGCGGCGGGGTGGCCGGTTTCATCGCCGGGATGATGGGGGTGGGCGGCGGCGGCCTCATGATCCCGGCCATGGTGCTGTTGTTGGGCTTTAGCCAATACACCGCCCAGGGGACCTCGCTGTTGGCCATAGCGCCGGGGGGAGCGGTGGGGGCCTTTACCCACCGGCGTTTGGGCAACGTGGTCCACCGGATCCTGCCCGGCCTGGTTTCCGGGATCATGCTGGGTGCCTACCTGGGCGGCAACCTGGCCCATCTCCTGGCCGAAGCCCAACTGCGCCTGATCTTTGGCGCGGCGCTCATCTGGCTGGGAACCCGGGATATCCGGGCCGCCTACCGGAAGCGGCGAAAGGCGGAGGCCAGGTCCAGGCGTGAGGCCGGCGGCTTGGCTAAATAAAGGTAGTGGAGTGTTTCATAACTAGCTGACATAATATCAGGCTCGGAACACTGGACTTAGCCGAGTTAAGTCCCCCTTTGAAAAAGTGGGATTTGCGGGGATTTCAAGAGGTTATATTAAATCCCCCTCCCCCCTTTGCCAAAGGGGGTAAAGACCGTTATTAATGTGGGCGTTATGAAGGCCAAACAGAAGGAGATCACCCCGGAGTTCGCGGCGGCCCTGCTGCGCCAGGGGCGGAGGGCGGTGGCCTTGACCGGCGCCGGCATCTCGGTGGAATCCGGCATCCCCGACTTCCGCAGCGCCGACGGCCTCTGGTCCCGCTTCGATCCTTATGAATACGCCCACATCCGGGCCTTGCGCGCCAATCCGGCCAAGGTCTGGACCATGCTCCGGGAGATGGAGGGGCTCATCAGCCAGGCCCGCCCCAATCCGGCCCATCTGGCCCTGGCGGAGTTGGAGGCCCGGGGGATTCTCCTGGGTATCATCACCCAGAACGTGGACAATCTGCACCAGGCCGCGGGGAGCAAGCGGGTGGTGGAGTATCACGGCAACGCGGCGCGCCTCCGCTGCGACCTCTGCAAGGCGCCGCACCCCCGGGAGTCCGTCGATTTCCAGCAGCCTTCCGCTTATTGCCCTTGCGGCGGCCTCATCCGCCCCGACGTGGTCTTTTTCGGCGAGGCCATCCCGCCTGCCGCCCAGGCGGAGGCCGAGGAGCTGGCCCGGGAGTGCGAGCTGCTCCTGGTGATCGGCACCTCCGGGGAAGTGGCCCCGGCCAGTTACCTCCCTCACATCGCCAAGGAGTCCGGCGCCACCATCGTGGAAAACAACCTGACACCCACCCGTCTCACCTATACCCTCACCAACTACTTCCTGCCGGGCCAGGCGGGGAAGATCTGGCCGCAGGTGGTGCAGGCGCTCTAATCCCTGATAAATTATTTCCTCTCGTTCCCAAGCTCCTGCTTGGGAACGCAAATTTTAACCCCAAGCTCTGCTTGGGGACATCTTTATCTCATCCACAACCTAATGATACTGAGTGATATCATTTGCCAAGCGGGAGCTTGGCAAATAAGGTGGTTCCCAAGCAGGAGCTTGGGAACCAGGATTCATAAAGGGGCGACCCAACGGGTCGACCCTACCTTCTGGCGGCACCGGCTTCCAGCCGGTGCGGCAGGGCCAGTGGCTCTGGCGGCGGGTTTCAAACCTGCCCCCCAATCATAGCGTCTATTTCTTCTTTTTGAAGGTTAGCCCTTCCCCGGCCTTGTCCGCGTCCACCAGGATGTTGTCGCCTTCCTGAAAACGTCCTTCCAGGAGCAGGGGGGCCAGCTTGTCCTGGAGGTAGTGCTGGATGGCCCGGCGCAGGGGCCGGGCCCCGTACACCGGGTCGTAGCCCGCCTCGGCCAGGAAGTCCCGGGCCTTATCGCTCAGTTCGAGCGTTAGCTGGCGCTCCGCCAGGAGCTTCCGCAGCCTGGCCATCTGCAGGGAAACGATCTCCCGCAGCTGCTCCTTGCTCAGGCGGTGGAAGATGATGATATCGTCCACCCGGTTGAGGAATTCCGGCTTGAAATGGAGCCGCAGCGCCTCCATGACCCGCTCCCGCATGAGCTTTTCGTCGCTGATCTCGGAGAGGTACTGGCTGCCCAGGTTGGAGGTCATGATCACAATGGTGTTCTTGAAATCCACGGTGCGGCCGTGGCCGTCGGTGAGGCGGCCATCGTCGAGTATCTGCAGGAGGGAATTGAAGACCTCCGGGTGGGCCTTCTCGATTTCATCGAAGAGGACCACCGAGTAGGGCCGCCGGCGCACCGCCTCGGTGAGCTGCCCTCCTTCCTCGTAGCCCACGTACCCCGGGGGGGCGCCGATGAGCCGGGAGACCGTGTGCTTTTCCATGTACTCGCTCATGTCCAGTCGCACCATGGCCGCCTCTGAATCGAAAAGAAATTCGGCCAGGGCCCGGGCCAGTTCGGTCTTGCCCACCCCGGTGGGACCCAGGAAAATGAAGGAACCCAGGGGCCGGTTGGGGTCCTGTAAGCCGGAGCGGGCCCGGCGCACCGCGTTGGAGACCGCTTGCACCGCCTCCTCCTGGCCCACTACCCGGGCCGCCAGGCGCTCCTCCATGTGCAGCAGCTTTTGTTTCTCGCCTTCCAGCAAGCGGGTCACCGGGACTCCGCTCCATTTGGAGACCACTTCGGCGATGTCTTCGGCGTCCACCTCTTCCTTGAGCATGGCCCCTTGCTGCTGCATGTCTGCCAGCTTCTGGGTTTCAGCTTCCAGGTCCTTTTGCAGGTTGAGCAGCGCCCCGTATTTCAGCTCCGCGGCCCGGGCCAGGTCGCCGAGGCGTTCCGCCTGGGCGGCGTCGGTCTGGGCCTTCTCGATCTGCTCCTTGATGGCGCGGATGCGGCTGATGACGTCCTTTTCCCGCTGCCAGCGGGCCTTGAGGGCGCCGCTTTTCTCCCTGAGGGCGGCCAGGCTCTTCTCGATCTTGAGCAGGCGCTCCTTGGAGGCCGGGTCCTGCTCCTTGCGCAGGGCCTCCCGTTCGATCTCCTCCTGGGTGATCCTGCGCTCCACCTGGTCAATGTCCGCGGGGCGGGAATCGATCTCCATACGCAGCTTGGAGGCGGCCTCATCGATCAGGTCGATGGCCTTGTCCGGCAGGTGCCGGTCGGTGAGGTAGCGGTCGGAGAGGGTGGCCGCGGCCACGATGGCGCTATCCTTGATGCGCACCCCGTGGTGCACTTCGTATTTTTCCTTCAGGCCTCGGAGGATGGCGATGGTATCCTCCACCGAGGGCTCGTTTACCATGATGGGCTGGAAGCGGCGCTCCAGGGCCGCGTCCTTCTCGATGTATTTGCGGTACTCGTTGATGGTGGTGGCCCCGACGCAATGGAGCTCACCCCGGGCCAGGGCCGGCTTGATCATGTTGGAGGCGTCCACCGCTCCTTCGGCGGCGCCGGCTCCCACCAGGGTATGGAGCTCGTCGATGAACATGATGGTCTGGCCTTCGGACTCGGTCACCTCCTTGAGCACCGCCTTCAGGCGGTCTTCGAACTCGCCCCGGAACTTGGTGCCGGCGATCAGGGAGCCCAGGTCCAGGGCCACCAGGCGCTTGTTCTTCAGGCTCTCGGGGACGTCGCCGTCGACGATGCGCTGGGCCAGGCCTTCCACGATGGCGGTCTTGCCCACCCCGGCCTCGCCGATGAGCACCGGGTTGTTCTTGGTGCGCCGGGACAGCACCTGGATGACGCGCCGGATTTCGCTGTCCCGGCCGATGACCGGGTCCAGCTTGCCGTTGCGGGCCATCTCCGTCAGGTCCTTGCCGTATTTCTCCAGGGGCTGAAACTTCTCCTCCGGGGCCTGGTCGGTGACCCGTTGGGCACCCCTGAGATCCGCCAGGGCCTTGAGGATGGCCTCGGGGGTGAGCCCCTGGGCCTTGAGCAGCCTGCCCACCTCGGTGGCCTTGCCCGCGGCCAGGGCCCAAAGCAGGTGCTCGGTGGAGACGTAGTCGTCCTTCATCTGGCTGGCTTGCTTCAAGGCCTCGTCCAGGTCTTTATTGATGGCGGGGGAAAGGTAAACCTGGGCTTCGCCGCTCACCTTCGGCAGCCGGGTCAGCAGGTCTTCCGTCCCCTGGAGGAGTTTTTGGAGATCGACTTCCAATTTCTTCAGGAGGGGCCCGATGAGCCCCTCCTCCTGGGCCAGAAGGGTCCTGAGCAGGTGGGCCGGCTCCAACTGGTTGTGGTGCAACTGCCGGGCCAATTCCTGGGCCCCTTGCAGGGCCTCCTGGGCCTTATAGGTCAATTTGTCAACGGGGATCAAGTCTGCTGCCTCCTTCTCTAGTTGGGGTGGACCCAGGTGTCCGCCCTTTTCAAGGGCGCCGGGCAGGCAAGATGCCTGCCCCCACTAGGTGCGCACCTACAATACCAGTTGCTTCCTGGAAGCTAACAGGAAGTAATCATTACTAAATGATATGCATCGAATTTCGCCTGTCAAGGAAACCCACGGAGTACTTGGGAACAAGCGGCCAGCCCGGGGAAATGTATTTGACGGAATCAGCTTTTGAGATTAATATGAAATTGATATAAAAGATTTTAGTTATTATATGGTATTTCAAGTAATTATCTATATTCGCAAAAGTGCTTCCTTAATAATTTCTTATATCAGTTAGGCTAGGTGGCGCCTCGATAAGTGATTATTGCCTACTCCACCATCTTCTTTAACTCCTTCCCCCTTGAGGGGGGATGTTGGGGTGGGGGTGGCAAAATCCTTGGTTCTGGTAGCCGCAGGCTTTAGCCGGCGCTGGCCGCGGCAAGATCCGTTCCTCCTTTGGAACCGGCCCGGCTGGCCTAGAATCAAATCGATCATTCCCAAAAAGGGGTGGAACCCCGGTTTTATGAAACTCATCGTCCTCATCCCGGCCCGCTACGGGTCCACCCGGTTTCCCGGCAAGCCCCTGGCGCCTATCTTGGGGAAGCCCCTGATTCAGCGGGTCTACGAGCAGGCCCGGCTTATTAAGGGGCTGGACGAACTCTGGGTGGCCACCGACGACCAACGCATCCGGGCCTGCGTGGAGGGCTTCGGGGGCCGGGCGCTGATGACCCGGGCCGGCCACCCCTCGGGCAGCGACCGCCTGGCCGAGGCGGCCCAGCTTCTCGGGTTGGCCCCGGCCGACCTGGTGGTCAACATCCAGGGGGACCAGCCGCTCTTTCCCCCGGAGCTCGTCGGCCAACTGGCCGCTCTTCTCAGGCGGGACCCGGAGGTGGTTATGGCGACCCCGGCCCGCAAGTTCACCGACCCCAGGATTGCCGCGGACCCCAACGTGGTCAAGGTGGTCTTCGACCGCCGGGGCCGGGCCCTCTATTTCTCCCGCAGCCCGCTCCCCTGCTGGTTTCCGGTCTCATCTGCAAGGGACGCCGCCGCCGGCTATTTTTACCGGCACCTCGGCATCTATGCCTACCGGGTGGGTTTTCTTCAGGAGTTCGTGAAGCTCCCCCCGGGGCGCTGGGAGCAGGCGGAGAGACTGGAACAGCTCCGGGCCCTGGAGCATGGGTTTCCCATCCACATCGTGGAGACCGAAGGAGACACCCTGGAGGTGGACACCCCGGCGGACCTGGCCCGGGCCGAAGCGCATTTCGCTTTAGGTCTTAAGGATTGAGCCGGAGAGGCGCAGGGGGCTTCGCTGACCAGACGCAGATAGTCAAGTTGATGCATCAATCAGGATTAAAGGATGATTTGTCATGATATTTTTTGAAGATCCCTTTTTCTGGGCTTTTATCAGCATGTCTGCATTAGTGGGAGCCTCTCAAGTAGTGAGCGGCAATAATCTGGGAAGGAACGCGTTATTCGGTTCGATCGTTGTGGCCGTCTTCGACTTGGGGCGATTTATCCTTGTCCTACCTTTTCTCCCTCAACCACATTTCGAGAGCGGGGGATGGCATTGGCTTGTCGGTGGCGTCATCGTTGCCCTTGGTTTGATATTCTGCATTCCGACCCTGGCGATAAAGCCATTCACCGGGCCAGATGAGAAAGTCGAACTCAAAACCACCGGCTTCTACCGTGTCGTTAGGAATCCAATCTATCTTGGCGAGGTTCTGTGGTGCCTGGGTTGGTCCATCATGTTTCGATCCGTTATAGGTGTTGCTCTTGTTCCGTTTTGGTGGGCCGGCCTTTTATGTCATACCATGATTGAAGAACAGACCCTGGAGCGTGAACTAGGCCGGCCGTATTTGGAATATAAGGAGAGGGTTCGAGGCCGCATCATCCCGGGATTGCCGATCTAAGCGTGGCTGGCTGAGCACAGCAAGAACTTATCTAGCCGGGTTGTCCGGGGAAGGGGCGGCGGCCGTCTGGGCTGCCGCGGCCGCGGGGGCCTTGGCGAACTTGCTGAATTTCTCGGCCAGATACGGGCTCAGCTGCCGGGCCGCGATGTCGGCAAAGACTTCGGCCCCGGCGTCGGAAAAATGCATCAGGTCGTAGTAATCCCGGGAACTCTTGGGCATCTCCCGGGCCTCATCGATCACCAGCAGGTGCTCTTCGGCCCCCACCCGGCGGGTCACGTCGTTGTAAAGCTCCAGGACCTGCCAACCCACCTCGCCGTTCATGCCGTTGGCCACCACGATCTTCCCCAGGTCCAGGCCGGTCACGTCGTCGATGGCCTTGCCATAGACCACCGGCTGGGTGAGGAGCACCGGGAGGATGTGGTGATCCTCGGTGATCTTCAGGAGGCGCCGCAGCCGCGCCTCATAGGCCGGCACGTACTTTTCCGCATGGGTCTTGAGAAGCGCCGCCTTTTGCGCCTCCGACACCTTAAGTTGCGGCAGGGTGGTCAGGTCCAGTTCCCCCATGTCCCGCTCCCCGATGGCCTGCACTGATTTGGGGAAGGTATAACGATAGAGGTTCAAGAACATCGAGGCCACTTCGCTGCGGTAAGCCATGGCCGCCAGAAACTTGTCCAGGGAGCGGAAACTGATCTTGGTGCCCATGCGGGTATCGAACTCCCGGGGGCCGCTCACGCCCACTTCGTTGATGCCGATTAGAAAAACCGCCACCTTCGGCTGCAATTTGTCGATAAAGTCGTGCATCAAAATGTAATGGCCGTAAGTCGATTGGCCGCAAAATCCGGCATTGTCGAGCCACAACTTGTTAAAGTCGCGCTGCAGATCGACCCCCAGCACGTGCGGCCAGGTCTTGTCTTCGGCGATTTCCAGACATTCGGTGGTGCTGCCGCCCACCGTCACCACGGTCAGCCAGTTGGCGAAATCCCGGGGAGGCTCCGGACCCTTAAAACCCAGGGAATTATTATGGTGCACTACCACGGCGCCGATCTTGGTGGGGTTATCGTGATATAGTATCTCGGTTTTATTAACCGGCAATATTATGTTGTCGCCTTTAATTCTAAATCCCAGGGGATTGTAGAACCGCAAGGAGACTTCACAGATACTCAACGCCACAAATAAACTGATAAATATCAGGATTAAGTTTTTACCGAGATTCTTTAATTTGGACGGCCTGGTTGCCTGGGGCGCATTGTCTTGAGACATATCTATCCTGGCTCCTGTTACCCTAAATTTTCGCCAAATCAGCATCGGCTTGTCAACGAAAAAAAACCTTCCCTCTCGGGAGAGATCCTGGCGGGGGCGAACGGCCCAGGGCGAGCCGGCGAATTCCAGGCCGGAGAGACCGGCTCTCACTCCTTGCCAGCGGGGGCTGATTCGACTATAGTGCTAAAGGGGAGCAAGGGGCTTGCCGGGAGGGAGCCGGACGCCCGGGCCGCCAACTCCTTTCTTTAGGGCGGACTCACGGGTCCGCCCCTACCCAGGCGCTCATCCATGACGTGCTCAACCAGGCGCAAAATTTCGCCCGTGGTCATCTCCACCGCCCTGGGCCGGGCGGGGCGGGGCATCTTTCCCTATACCCTGCTGCCGGGCTATCGCCGCCTCCTCCGGGTGGTAAGGGAAACTGGCGCCACGGTCTTCACCAAGTCGGCCACCCGCTTCCCCAGGCGGGGCAATTTCGTCCCGGCCAATCCCCTCACCTGGAAATACCTCCGCCGGCTGCCGGAGATGGGCATGCTCAACGCCTACGGCCTCACCAACCTGGGGGCGGCGGCCTGTTCCCGGGATATCCGGCGCTCCTGCGAGGCCGGCATCCACGCCGTCCCCAACCTTTACCCCGAATTCAGCAAAGGGACGGAGATCGCCATCCGGGAAACCCTGGAGGCCCTGGAGGTTTACCGGGAGACCCTGGGCCCGCACTTTTGGGCCCTGGAACTCAATTTCTCCTGCCCCAACTCCCAGGAGGAGATCGCCCAAAACCTTGAGCAAAGCGTAACTTGCTGCCGTCAGGTTAGGGTGCGCTACCCGGACCTCTTTTTGATCGCCAAGATCAGCATCTGCCACCCCTACGAGTTTTCCCAGGAGTTGGAAAAAATCGGGGTGGCGGCCATCCACGCCATCAATACCATCCCCTATGAGATTATTTTTCCCCCGGATCGCTATCCCCCCTCCCCGCTCAGGGCCGTGGGCGGCGGCGGGGTCTCCGGCGGCCCGGCCTGGGCGGGGGCGTTTGCATACAACCGGGGGCTGCGTCCCAAGGTGGGCTGTTTTTTGATCATGGGCTGCGGGGTTAGCCGCCGCCAGGACGTGCAACGCTACTTCGAGATCGGCGCCGACGCCGTCAGCCTGTGCACCCTGGCCCTGCGGGATTGGCGGGAGGCAGCCGACATTATCCGGTCTTATTAACGGGCCGTTGAAAAACTTTTCAAAAAGATGAGTTCGTGTAGGGGCGACTCGATGAGTCGCCAGGGCGACTTGACCACAGGCTGGAAGCCTGTGCCACTGTCCCCCCTGCGCCTCAACACCCGCTCGTTTTTAATAGCCTGTTAAAGAAGAATCGCAGGCTGGCGTCAATAAAGGATGGGTTCTCACGGGGTCATGGAGCGATGTCCCTTGAGGCGATAGCCCGGCGGGCGATACGAGGCGGCCAGGAATTCCTGCTGGCGCCGATGGAGAGCCTGCGGGCTTGGGCGGCGGCCCAGGGGCTCTCCCTGCGCCAGGCCATCGAAGCGGCCCTGGCGGCGGGCATCTTCCCCGAGGCCCTGGAGCGCAATTTTCCCAGCCTGACCGCGGAGGCCCAGCTCACCTTATGGCGGGGCAGCGCCCTGGTGGCGGGGCTGGGTGGCCTGGGGGGCTGCCAGGCCATGCTTCTGGCCAGGGCCGGGGTGGGCCGCCTCTTGCTGGCGGACGGCGACGCCTTCACCCCCTCCAACCTCAACCGCCAGTTGCTGGCCACCGCCCTCACCCTGGGGCAGAACAAGGCCCTGGTCACCGCCCGCCATCTCCGGGAGGTTAACGAGGGCCTCCTCATTGAGGCCATCCCGGAGTTTCTGGATCGGGAGCGCCTGCGGCGGGTTCTGCCCGGAGTGCAGGTGCTGCTGGACGCCCTGGATACCCTGGGGGCCCGGCGGGACCTGATCGCCGCGGCCCAAGAGGCCGGGGTGCCGGTGGTGTACGGCGCGGTGAGCGGCGTCTTTGGCCAGGTGGCCACCCTCATGCCCCAGGACCGCGGCGGGTTCGACTTTCAGCCGCTCCTTAACGCCCCGGGGCCGGAGACCGTCCCCGGGGTGCTGGCCCCCACCGTCACCCTGACCGCCAGCCTCCAGGCCCTGGAGGCCATCCGCCTGCTGCTGGGAAAAGAGCCCAACTACCGGGGCCGGCTGGCCCACTTCGACGGCGCCACCGGCCGCCTGGAGATCTTGCCGCTGGGCTGATGGTCTTGGGGAGAGGGATAGTGGCACCGGCTTCCAGCCGGTGCTGGCGCCGCCCCCGGCCTGGACCATCCTTTGGGGCGATATTCTTTCAGCCGCCGCCGATGGGCGGAAACAGGCCCAGGCGTTCGTTCCCCTCCAAGACAAAATCCGCCTCCCGCCGGCGGCCGTCCACCATGATCAGGGTGACTTCCGGGGCGGGCAGGCCCAGCCGGGCGATCACCAACGCCACCGTGGCGCCCGCCGGGACTTCCAAGGAAATTCCGTTATACGGATCGTAGCCGGAAACATATTGCCGCAGGGTGGCGTTGAGGAAGATTTTCAGGGGCATGTTTATCGGCGCGTTCGCCCTTGGCAGCCGGGACCTGAACCCACGCGGTCAAGGCCCTTGACACTGGTTGGGACTGGGTTTGGGGGAGGCCAGGGCTTCCACAGGCGAGACGCCTGTGCTACCGGCCCTGCCTCCCCCCACCATCTTTCTACAAATTTGCCAGCACCTGGGCGATTTCCTCGTCGGTGAAGTCCCAGGTGACGTTGTGCGGGTTCAGGTTTTCTTCAAGAAAACCCGGCAGGCGGTCCTGGGCCCGGGTGAAGAGCGCCTCCCGGTTGAAGCTCTTCTCGTCGTGGAGGACCTGCCGGCCCAGGGCGGTCACGTCGGCGGTGGTGAGGCTCAGGCCGTAGCGGGCATTGATCAGGTCCACGAGGCACTGCAGGGCCTCGGGGTGGTCCAGCACCGGGAAGGCCACGAACTGGCAGAGGCCGGAGGCGTCAATGGCCGCGGTGGCGACCTGGGGGTTCCGGGAGAGTTCGATGTTGCCTTCCTTTTCTAAGGATTCGGCGCCGGCGCCGCACTTCAGGATATTAGCGGCCGCCGCGTAGCCTGCGGTGTGGTCGCCACCCATGGGGCTGGTGGCGTCAGTGAGGCCCACCCCCTTTTCGGGCCGAAGTTCACAGGCGGGCAGGGGCTGGCCCTTTACCGCCGGGACCCGCTCCAGCCCCAGGGCCTGGCCGGTGAAGACCGAGCCGTTGCCGATGATCAAACCCCAGGGGTCGCTTTTGCCCACCTTTTTCAGCATCTTGATGGCCGCGGACCCCGAGCCCCGGGGGATGACCCCCCCTTCCATCAGCACACCCAGGGTAACGCCCATTTCGATGGGGTCCAGGCCGAGGTCATCGCAGAGGCGGTCCAGTTGGGCAATTTCATCCGGGTGGCGGATCAGGGTATTGGCCCCCAGGGCTCCGATGGTCTCGAAGTCGCAGCCGGGGGTGAGGTATTTGCCCTTGGAGCGGGCGGCGGCCTTGAATCCCTCCGGGTCAGCCAGGGGAACGCGAGCCGGTGCGCCCTTATCGTCCACCACCAGGGCCTTGAGCTTCTTGGACCCCATCAAGGCCCCCAGGCCGCCCCGGCCTGCCGCCCGGGCGGGACGGCCGGCGGGATCGCTGACCTGGATACTGGCCGCGGTCAGGCTTTTCTCCCCGGCCGGGCCGATGCTCAATACCCCCACTCCCCGGCCGAAGCGCTTCCAGAGCAGGGCCATAGTCCGGGAGTTTCCCAGGCCCTCGTATTCGGAAGCAGGGAAGAATTCCACTCCCTCCGGGGAAATCTTCACCAGGCAGCAGCCATCAGCCTGCCGGGGTTTGCCCTCCAGCACCACCGCCTTGATGTCCAGGCGGGCCAGCTTTTGGGAAACGGTCCCCCCGACGTTGCTCTCCTGGATGGCGCCGGTGAGGGGAGATTTGCCGCCCACTGACAGGCGCCCGGAGTTGGCCGCAAAGGTGCCGGCGAGCAGCCCCGGGGCCAGCACCAGCTTGTTGGCGGCGCTCAGGGGGTGACAGGTAGGGTCCACTTCCTCCCGGATGAGGCGGGAAGTGAGGGCCCGCCCCCCCAAACCGGCGTAGGCCGGGGGAACCTCCTGCCAGTGGTAACTCTGGCGGGCCATGTCGAGGCGCAAAATCCTGGCTATGGCTGATCTCCTCGGCAAAAATACCAAAAATTCCGGGAATGGGCCTTTGCTCCCGGCGAAGGAGGTTGACCAGGGAGTAACCAAATGTTAAGGCGTCATCGCCGAGAAGGCAAGGACCGGGCCGGCAGGAATTTCTCCGGGCCGCGGGGTCGAGCCAAGCGGCTTTCCCTTGAAAGTTCATATGATTAAGTTATAATTACCGGGCAACTGTCCAGCTAGCTGAGGAGTCAGGGCCGACGCAGTCAGGACCGAGGCGCCCCTTAGGGTCGGGGAGCGCACTGAGGAATTGCGGGACACGGTAGCTCCACTGGATGAAGCAATGAGCGATCGACAAGAAGCCGAGCAGAAGGCAGCCGCCCTGGGAAGGCTTTACCGTTTATTGACCCGGGTGTATGAAACCATTGTGCACGCCCAGGACCAGGAAAGTCTTTTCCGGCAGGCCTGCCGGATCATGATGGAGGAGGGCGACTTCCGGCTGTGCTGGATCGGCAGGGTCGATTGGGAAGCCGGGCTGGTCCGGGCGGCGGCGCAATTCGACCTCCTGGACGATTATCCGCAAAATATTACTATTTCCCTGGGAGATGTCCCGGAGGGCAAGGGACCGACCGGGGTGGCGGTGCGCCAGGGGCGCTGGGATGTTTGCCTCGATATTGCCGCTGACCCCCGCATGGCCCCTTGGAGGAAAGAGGCCCTGGCGCGGGGTTTCAAGTCCTCCGCCGCTTTTCCCTTGTTTGTGGGCGGAAAGGTCGAAGGAGTCCTGACCCTCTATTCCGGGCAGAAGAGTTTCTTCAACACGGAAGAGATCTCGGCGCTTAACTCCCTGGCCCAGGAGCTCTCCTTCGCCATGGTATCACTGGACCGGGAAGCCAGACGCCGGCTGGCGGAAGCAGAGATCCACCGCCTTAACGAAGAACTGGAACAAAGGGTCAAGGAGCGCACCGCGCAGTTGGAGTTCGCCAACCGGGAGCTGGAAGCCTTCAGTTATTCAGTATCCCATGACCTCAAGGCCCCCATCCGGGCCATCCAGGGCTTCTCCCGGATGCTGGCGAGCGAGCATGCCTCCCGGCTGGATGCAGAAGGTCTGAGGCTGCTCGACGTGATCGTCGCCAATACCCAGATGATGGGCAACCTGATCAATGACCTGTTGGCCCTGTCGCGGCTGGAGCGGCAGCAGCTAAGCAAGTCCGTCGTCGATATGGAGGCTGTCAGTAAACGGGTCTTCGAGCAACTCCGGGCCGAAGCGCCGGACCGGGATTTGCAATTAATTGTGGCGGACCCACCCCCGGCCTTCGGCGACCCCAAACTGCTCACTCAGGTGATGATGAATCTCCTGTCCAATGCCAGCAAATACACCAGGACCAGAGAGGGCGCAGTCATTGAAGTGGGCGGGCGGGTGGCGGACCAGGAATCCGTCCACTACGTCAAGGACAACGGAGTCGGGTTTGATGAACGCTATGCCGAAAACCTGTTCGGCGTCTTCCAGCGTCTGCACGGGCGGGGGGAATACGAAGGCAGCGGGGTCGGCCTGGCCATCGTCAAGCGTCTGGTGCTAAGGCACGGCGGCCGGGTGTGGGCCGCCGGGAAGGTGAACGAGGGCGCCACCTTCTACTTTGCCTTGCCTAAGGAGTGCAGGTGATGGCCGGATGGTTCCAGGGGATTGGGGGCCGGCCTGGCCGCTTCGAGAGGGCTGAGGCCGTCTATTTTCGAGTTTTAAGGCTTTTCCCCAGGCCCTGAGAGAACCCCTCGATTCCCTCGGTTTCCCTACTTGGCCGGCCCCGCCAGCGCTCAGTTGGCCGAAATGGCCAATACCCCGGTTATCCCTATCTCAAAGACCTCTCGCATCCTAAGCTATGCAAAGCCAATGAAGTTTCGTCCCAGTCCCGGCGACTAGTCCCGGGTCCGGAAGACGTCTAGCAATTCGCGCCGAAATCTGTCTAATGAATAAAAAAGGAAGATGTGCCTGGTTCGGACCAGGGCAACTGATTAAGGTAATTAAAAAAGGAGGCCGGCCGCAAATTTGCAGCCGCCCCAGAGAAAGATCCCCAAAACCAAAGGAGCCGTTTATGAAAAAGTTGAGTATCCTGTTAATCCTGGCAATTTTCCTGGGCGTCGGCATGATAGGGGCGATGCCTGGGCTTTCCCAGGCGCAGGTCTATGCGCCCCCGCCCCCGCCGGGGCCCGTCATAGGAGCCCCCTATGTCGGCCCCAATACCCCCTGGGTCTATAACGCGGGTGACTGGTTCTTGAATGGCATCCTGTATTACTTTTTCGGCCCACGCTACGGATGGGCTCCGTATTACGCCTATCCCGAAACCTACGTCGTCAGACCCGGCCAATGGTACGGTCCGAAATGGCAAGGGTGGTATCGGGCCCATCCGGTTTTCTTGAGGAATTTTCAGCACGCCTATCCGATGTGGCGCGGACACACTGTAGGCCATCATTATGGCGAAGAGTTCTATAACCGGTATCATCCCGGCCAGGGCGGCGGTTGGCATCACGGGGTCCCCGGTCATGAATTCCACCGGCCTTAAGCAAGCCGGCCGGTGACTGAAAGCGAAAATGAGAGGGGCAGGGCAGGCAAAGGGTGCGGGTTGGACGCCGCCCCTGAGCCTGCCCTCTGCCCAAGGGTCAACTGAGGTTTCCGGGTGCGAAAATTATTAGCGTCGGTCATGGCGGCCATGGCCTGGGCCGCCTGGCTCACCGCCCTGATGGCGCCCCTGGGCTGTCAGCCTTATCCGCAGCAGCCATACCAGGGTCAACAATATCCCGGGCAGCAGTATCCGCCCCCGTCATCCTGGGGTCCCCGGGCCCAGGCCCCGGCGCACCTTAATGACGTGGCAGAATGGATCGGGTGCTTCACCAACGAAATCCGCCAGAGATCCGGCCTCCGCCCCCTGGCCAAAGACGGGACGCTCTCGGCCCTTGCCCAGGCTTATAGCGAGGACATGCTGCGGCGCGGCTTTTTCAGCCATACCAATCCCGAAGGCCTGACTGTCGGGGCCAGGCTCAGACCTTATTTCTCCGGCGGAATTAGCAGCCTGGGAGAAAACATCTGGGAAGGCTCCAACATGTCCTCCGCCAACCGCGAGGCCCTGGCCCGGTATATTATGAATTCCTGGATGTCGAGCCCCGGCCACCGGGAAAATATCCTGAGCGGCGACTACAACAGCCTGGGCGTGGGGGTTGCGGCCGTGGGTGGGGAAATCCGGGCCACCCAGGACTTCGCCAATCTTGAAGGCAGGTAGCCCGTCCTCCGGAAGAGGCAGGTTACTCGGAATGGCTGGCAGGACGGTTCCCCGGCAGTGGGCGGCCCGGGAGTTAATCCGCGTAGACGAAAACTGGCCCCGAAAGGAATTCCAGCGCCACCCCATAGTTGGGGGATTCTTTAGTGGGCTGCTCTACGCGCTTGACTTTCCCGGTGGCCTTGATTTTGTATGGAATGAGGGGATCGCCGTGGTCGGGCTGGAATGTGAAAATGAAGTCAGCAATGTCGTCAGGTTGCAACCTGGGTGCAGTCTCGGACATATGCAGGCCGCCAATGCTGATGTCCGTCATAACGGCCCTCTGGGAAAAGGTATCTTCCGATCCCTGCAATCGGGCCTGGTATTCGAACGGCAAGGACTTATAGATCCGGGGGAATAATCGCCGCTCCATGATACACCCCGCCCAGGGTTGACTGAAAATTCTATGGGCACCCCTGGCTGCCTCTGGCCAAAAAGGGGCCAGGGAATTTCCAAAAGTTTACATGGACCCACATAAGGTTGATAACCTTAATATAAATATAAGTTCAAAAAATTGAAAAGCTAATTTTTGGATATCGATTATTTGCCCTGCTCCAAAAACCTGCCTAAATACGGGAATATTTGCTAGCAGTCATGAGGCTCCCTGGTCAGACTCGAAACCCGAAACGAAACTAAATCCCCAGGTAGGCGCGCCTGACCTCATCGTTCTTCATGAGGGCCCGGGCCTCTCCTTCCAGGTGCACCCGGCCCTCCGCCAGGACATAGGCGTAGTCGCTCACCGCCAGGGCCATGGTGACGTTTTGCTCTACCAGGAGCATGGTGAGACCGGTCTTTTTCAAATGCGTCAGGGATTCGAACAGGGTGAGGGCCAACAAGGGGGAGAGGCCCAAAGAGAGTTCATCCAGCATCAAGACTTCCGGCTCGGCCATCAGCCCCCGGGCCACCGCCACCATCTGCTGCTCGCCGCCGCTCAGGGTGCCGGCCTTCTGCCGGGCCCGCTCTTTGAGGCGGGGGAAAAGCTCAAAGGCCTTCTCCAGATTTTGCTGAAAGGAGGGCCGGGCCCGCCGGGAAAAAGCGCCCATCTCCAGGTTCTCCAGGACCGTCATTTCCGTGAAGAGCTGGCGTCCTTCCGGAACCAGGACCATGCCGGCCTTAGCCCGGGCGTTGGCTGGCCAGTGGCTGACATCCTGGCCGGCAAAGGTGACGGCGCCCTGCCAGGGGTGCAGCAGCCCCATCATGGATTTCAACAGGGTGGTCTTGCCCACCCCGTTGGAACCCACCAGGGTGGTGAGCTTCCCCTTCTCCAGGCGCAGGTTCACCCCCCAGAGGATCTGGACCCCCTCGTAGCCCGAAGTGATATCCTTGACTTCTAAGAGATTCATCTGGTTAGTCTATCCTTGGCCTGTTTAGATGAAAAACGCCGGCTGCGAAGGAAAACCGCTTTATTCGGCCAGGAGCCGCGCCGTCATTTCCGGATCCCCCAGGTAAGCCTCGATGACCTGGGGGTTGCTTACCACTTCCTGGGGGTTGCCCGTGGCGATGAGCTGCCCGTAGTCCAGGACGATGATCTGGTCCGAAATACTCATGATCGCCTGCATGACGTGCTCGATCATCAGGATGGAGTAGCCCTGGTCCCGGATCTCCCGGATGGTCTGCATCATGTTGGCGATCTCCGAGGGGTTGAGGCCGGCCAGCACTTCGTCCAGCAGCAGCAGATAGGGGCGGGCCGCCAGGGCCCGGGCCAGTTCCAGGCGCTTCTTTTGCGCCACGTTGAGGCCGCCCGCCAGCCGCTGAGCCAGCTCCGCCAGACCCACCTGCGCCAGGGCCCGTTCCGCCACAGTGGCGGCCCGGCCCAGGGAGTGGCGTTCCCGGCCAAAACAGGCCCCCACCATGACGTTTTCCAGGACGGTGAGTTCGTTCAGGGGGCGGACCACCTGGTGGGCCCGGGCCAGACCCCGCCGGGCCACCTCGTAGGAGGGCAGGCCGCTAATCTTTTCCCCCCGGAAGAATACCTGGCCGCTGCTGGGGTGATAGACCCCGTTGATCACGTTGAACAGGGTGGTTTTGCCCGCGCCGTTGGGGCCGATGAGCCCCAGGATCTGCCCCTCGATGAGATCAAAGGTCACGTCCAGCAGGGCTTGCAGGCCGCCGAATTTCTTGGAGATTTCCTGAACCTGGAGGATCATTCCAGCCATTTTCGCAACCCCGGAAAGCGTTTCCTAAGCCAGCCCACGCCCCCCCCGGGGACAAAGAGGACGATGAGCAGGAGAATCAGACCCGTGGTGGCCAGTTGCAGGTCCTTAAAGAAAACGCTGGTGAGGAGATAATCCCGCAGCTTCTCATAGCAGAAGGCCCCCAGCACCGGCCCCAGCAGGGTGCCATTGCCTCCCAGCATCACCATCACCAGGACCTCCAGGGACATCTGAAAATTGAAGGCGTCGTCGGGCTGCACGTTGCCGTTCTTAAAGAAATAGAGGGTGCCGATGAGGCCGGGGAAAAAGGCGGAGATCAAAAAGGCCTTGGTCTTGTCCCGGGGAGCCTTGACCCCCATTACCATGGCGGTGTCCTCATCTTCCCGGATGGCGATGAGGCCCAGGCCGAAGCGGGAGCGTCTCACCAGGTAACTCACCACCAGCACCGCCAGGGTGACCAGCCACAAGAGGATGAAGGTGAGCCACAAGGCCTGGCCGGCGCCACCGTAGCGGTCGTAGGCCGAGAAGTTGACAGACAGGCCGATGGAGCCGCCGAAGGGCCCAAAATTGCTGACAAAGGCCCCGGCCGCCTGATTGACCCCGATGGTGGCCAGGGCAAAGTAGGCGCCCCGCAGCCTGAGAACCGCGGCGCCGATGATGAAGGCGATGGCCATGGCCATGACCCCGCCGGCCAGGGCGGCCAGGTACAGGGGCCAACCGAATTCGCTCAGCAAATAGAAGCCGAAATAGCCGCCCATGCCGAAAAAGACGATATGGCCGAAATTAACGTAGCCGGTGTAGCCCATGATGATGTTCAGGCTGGAGGCCAGGCCGATGAACATCAGGGCCGTGAAGGCCGTTTCCCGCATGGTGTCCTGGCGCAAGACCAGGACCGCCAGGCCGCCCAGGAATACCAGGAGGAAACTGGGCCATAACCCGGATTGCCGGAAGGGATTCATCTATTTGGACCCTAACAGCCCGGAGGGACGGACCACCAGGACCAGGACAAACAGAACAAACTCCACCACCGTTACCCAGCTCACCGGCATAAAAATGGGAACCACCCCTTCCAGGCCTCCCAGGAACAGCCCGCCCACCAGTGCCCCCAGGGGGTTGCCCAGCCCCCCCAGGACGCAAATGACGAAGGCCTTCAGTTGGTAGGAGGCGCCGCTCAGAATGGTGAAGGGGAAGAAGGTGGCGGTAAGCCCCCCGGCCACTGCGGCCAGCATGGTGCCCAGGCCGAAGCTCAGGGCCAGGATCTGGGACGAAGGAATCCCCATCAACTCCGCCGCCGCCTGGTTGCCGGACACGGCCCGGATGGCCTTCCCCGGCCGGGTGAAATAGAGAAACAGATAGAGGGCGCCGGTGATCACCAGCGCCGCCAGGGCCGCCAGCAGGCGGGTGCCGGTAAAAATAACCCCACCCCAGTCGAAGGAGCCCACGGAAAAGTTGATATTTCGGGGCGAGGTGGTGAAGACCGCGGTGCCCACCCCGATGATAATCATATTCACCGCGAAGGTGGACAGCAGGGTGGACAGATAACTCGACTTGATCACCCGGTGCAGGGCCACCCCGTAAATCAAAAAGCCGAAGAGCAGGGACAGGACCACCACCACCAGCAGGGCCAGGTAGGGATTCATCGCCAGATCGGCGAACAACATGTAGGTGGCGAACATCCCCAGGGCCATGGTAGCCCCGTGGCTCAGGTTGATGACCCGCATCACCCCCCAAATCAGGGTTAGGCCCATGGCGGCCACCCCGTACACAAAGCCGATGAGCAGGCCGTCAATTATCGAAGACAGAATTTGGGTCAACTTGAGGCTCCCGGACCGACAAAATCTTGATCCCGATTACCGGGAAGGCCAGGCCAGTTCCAGTTAAGGGGCCTGCCGCCCGCCCTGGCGCACTTCCCCGGCAGGGGAGGGCACGGCAGGCCATGCCCTCCTCTCAGCAGACCATCAAGTCCAGGCTTAATGCGCCGGATAAAGGATGGCTTTGGCAGTGGCGGCGCTCGGTGGATACACCGCCACTTTCTCCGGCTTGCCCTGGGCATCCTTCTGCCACTGGATGACGATCATCTGGTGGCCGATTTGGAGGCCGTGGGCCTGGGGGGTGGTGTCAAACTTGGTGAGGCCGAAGAAAGTGTACATGTCTTCGCCATCCAGGGCCGCCTTGACCTTCTCCGTGTCGGTAGAGCCGGCCTTTAAGATGGCCTCTTGCAAGATCAGCCCGGCGGCGTAGCCCCCGGCGCTGTGATAGGAGGGGTCTTGATGGTACTTGGCCTTATACGCCTCGATAAATTGCTCTTCCGTGGGGCCGAACCACATCACACCTTCCTTCTTGGCTGCCTCCGGGCTGTATTTGGCCTCCGGTTCCCACTGGGATGATCCCATCACTCCGATACAGGCCTCGCCCAGTTCGCCGAATTTGGGCTCCGGCGGAGCCACCAGCAGGCCTACCATCTTGGGATTGACCTTTTTTTCATAAATCTGCCGGGCGAGGGTGGTGGTATCGGAGAAGTGGCCGCCGCCCATTACTGCGGCCGTCCCGGGGGGAATCTTGTCGATGTAGGGGGAAAAATCGGTGGTGGTGGGGTCATAGCCTTCATCCATCACCATTTTATAGCCTTTTTCTGTGGCATATTTCTTCAGACCGTTCACACAGGCCGTGGAGAAATTGTCCTTCGAATAAATGACGGCGAGGGTCTTGGCCTGGGGGGCCAGCTCGGCCAGCACGTCCACAGGTCCCGCCAGGTAGAAGCCGGCAGGGGTGTAAGCCTGGTAGACCAGGGTGAAGCCTTTGGAATACGTGCCTTCCGCAGCCGCCCCCGCGGTGATCATGATCTTCTTATACTGTTGGGCGATGATCGCGGCGGCATCCGCCAGGGGACTGCTGTAGGGACTGATGAGGAAGTCGGCTTTATCGGTGCTGATGAGGCGGGTATAAAGCTCTTGCACCCGATCCTTTTTGCTCTCGTCGTCATAGAATTTGGCGGCCACTTTGATTGCGGTGCCGTCGGCCAGCTTGATGCCACCCGCTTCGTTCACTGTGTCGATCCAGAGGTTCAATCCGTTAATTTGGCGGATGCCCTCCACGTTGAACGCTCCGGTCTGAGAGGCGGTAAAGCCCAGAGTTATGGTCTTTTCCGCAGCCATCCCGGGAGCGCCAAGCCCCAAGAACATGACAGCTATGGCCAGACAGCTAACCAATCCCAAACGCCTCATAGCTCCTCCTTGGTCCTATTATCGGACCTCGCCAAATGAGTTAAAGACTCCCCTAATAATGGGGCATGCTACTCACAAATTGTTTATACAGCAAGGAAAAAGGTGCTTTCAAGGGATATCTTGATCAGCCCCTTGGGAAAATTTCAGTTTCGTTGTTAGGAAATATTCTCATTGGCGGCTGAGATCTATTGCAAGTAGGGCCGCAGAAATTCCATGCCTTCCCGGGGCGCCACCTCCCCTTGGAATCGGAAAGGTACCGGGATTATCCCTCCCATGACGGAGGCCAGGCGAAAACTGCCGGAGATTTGGTAGTGGACTTTCCGCTGCGAATTTTGCAGAAAACCGGGCAAAAAGCCCAGCAGGGTGTCCAACTTCACCAGGATGGGGACCCGGGCCGCCGTCTGCCCCCCGCCAGGCAGGTTCACCGCCTCCTGGGAAGACCCTGTGGCTACGTTGCGGCCTTCGATCCATAACTGATAATTGTAGCCCAGCAGGTTCAGGGGCTGGGGGTTGGGATTTTCCAGGAGCAGGTTGGCAGCCAGGGGCCAGCCCTTCGAGGTGGGTTGATAGACGGTGAGGCCCTGGAAGGTGACCTTGGGGGGCTGAATCTCTCCCCGGGCCAGTTCCTGGACGCCGCAGCCGGCCGCCACCAAGACAGCCAACCCCAGCAGCCAGAGGCAGGCGCTCCCCCCGAGATGAGTCCAGGAGCCCCCGGAGTGATCGCCGGCACATAATTGCGGTTTAATCCTCATGAGTTATTTTTAAACTTTATAACTGTGGAGGATTTAGTCAATAGGGCTTCTGTCAAATTGGCGGGCGCAGGGGGCCCCGGCGGCGGGCTGCTCAACTCGCTGAACTGGAACCTGGGGGATGGGGGGGATTCGGGATGGCGGACCGGCCTCAGCTGTTGCCCTGCCGGAGTTGCTGCAGCTTTTCCAAGGCCCGCTGCAGGTTGGTCTTGGCTTCCTCGTAATAAGAGGGTCGTAGTTCAATAGCCCGTTGGAAGCACTTGGCTGCCTCTTCATATTGACCTGCCACGAAATAGTAGACCCCGATGTTGTTGTAGGCCTGGGCCTCATCCCCGGCCTTCATGAAGGCATCCAGGGCCTCATTATAGTGTTTTTCCCCGGCCAGGGCCATCCCCAATTGATTATTGAGCTTTTCGTTTTTCGGATCCCCGGCCAGCCCTTGTTGCAGACAGGCGATGGCTCGCCGGTAATCCTTCAAATCGATGTAGGCCTGAGCCAGGGGCGAGATGCTGGAAACGTGGCGGGGGTCAACCATCAGGGCCTGCTTTAGCTGGACCACCGCCTTGCCGGGCTGGCCACTCTCCAGGTAGGCCACCCCCAGGAGGTGCAGGGAATTGATCCGTTCGGGATCCCGGCCCAGGACCGTCTGGAATTCATCGATGGCCAGGGGGTAATTCTTTTCCTGCAGGAGCACCAGCCCCATGGCTTCGTGGGCCTGGAGCATATCCGGCTTGTGCATCAGAACCAGGGCCAGTTCCTGCTGGGCCGCCTGCCACTGGCCGTTGAGCAGGAAAAGGACCGCGACCTTGTAGTGCAGGTCATAGCGATCCGGGTGGTTCCGGAGAATTGACAGATAGTCGAGGAGGGAGGATTCGTAATCCCCGCCCTGTACGGCGACGTCCCCCAAGGCCTCTTGCCGGTCAGGCGGCAGGGCTTGGTTATCCCCCGTAAAGTGCGCCTTCATTTTGTTCCAGATGGTGTCGTTGGAAGAGCTGCTGCCGGCAAGGGTCTCCAGTGCGGAGGGACCGGTCGCCCCTTGTTGCTGGGCGCAACCGGTTGAGAGCATCAGCATGGCCAGAAGCCAGGCGATGGCTGCCAGGGGCTTAATAGTCTTCATTACCTTTCTCGAGCAAGCGCGCCATGGTTTGCGGCTGGGCCAGGAGATCGCTGCCCAGCAGAATCCTGATGTCCACTCCGGCTCTGAGCTTGAGGGACTTCTCCAATTGGGCCTTGGGGAAGAACTGGGAGACGAGGGCCTGGGCTACCTTCTCCGTGCCGGGGCGGTAGGAGATCACCGTCGTCTCCGCCCCGAAATCGATATAGTTGCCAATTATGCCGACATTGAACCCTTGTTGGGACAACTGCGCCCGGGTCTGGTGAGCCAGCATCTGAGCCCGGGTGCCATTCCGGATCTCGATGACGCTGTCTATCAGCTCTGCGGCGGTCAGCGCTCCCAGGGGAACCTTAGGGTGGACCAGGGTCTTCGCCGGGGTGGGCGGCGGCCCAGGCAGGGGTGAGCGGGCAGCCCCGGAAGCGGCCGCACTCGCCAGGATCAGCGAGGCAGCCGGCCTTTGGGAAGCCAACGGCTGGGGTTGCGGCCCACGCGGGGAGGCGCCCGGCTCTTCCCCTCTTAGGCGGGCCATGATCCGGGGGTGTTCCATGAGATCGCGGCCCAGCAGGATCTTGATGTCCACTCCATTTCTGAACGCGGTAGACTCCGCCAACAGGGCCTCGGGGAAAATCTTGGAGTTGATGACCCGGGCCACCCGCTCCGCCCCTGGGCCGTAATAGATCACCGTGGAATCCGCTCCGAAATCGATGTAATTGCCGATCCGGGCAACGTTGAAGCCTTCCCGGAATAGCAAGCTCCGGGCCAGGTGGGCCAGGTCCTGGCTGCCGTTGCCGTTCAGGACCTCGATCTTGGTCCCCACCCGCTCTGCGGCATCCAGGAATATCGGGGGCGCGGCCACTTTGGCAGCCCTTTTCGCCTCAACCTGCGCCGCGGCGGCGAGCACCCTGGCCGGGGCCGGCCCCGCCGCCAGGGTTTTCCCCTGAACTGCCGCGGGTTTGCTGGGGGAAGCCACCACTGGTGGAGCGGGCGCTGGCGCCACTTTGGCTGCCGCCATCAACCTTGCCGTTGGCCGGGTAGCCGCAGGCGCGGCTGGGGCCGCCGCCGCGGCAGGGATGGGCGGTTTCGCCGCCGGGAATACGGTTTGGCTGGCAACTAGCACCGGGGCCGCAGGTGGCTGTGGGGCCGGCTCCTCGGCTGATTCCGCCAACCCTGCCGCTGGCGTAGCCTTGACGCTGGCCTGCCCTTCAGCCACCACCAGGGATCCATCCTGGGAAGCAACAATGGCAGGGGCCGCGGCCAAAGGCCGCGCCGGCGGTGCCTTCACGGAGGGGGATGCCGGCTCTACCGGTGATTTGGCTGAAGAATCGGCCAGTGGCCCGCCTGGCCCCGGCTCCTCTAGATTGGCATAGGCAGGACCGCTCATTCCCAGGAAAGCCAGGGCCTGCTTCATCCTAGTTTTGGCGAGGATGGCGCCTCCAGCTTCCTCCCAGATCCGTTTGGCCTCCGCCAGCTTGCCCTGGCGGCACCATAAGAGTCCTAAATTGTTCCGGGCGGCCAAATTGCCGGGATCACGGGCCAGGGTCTCCTGGAAGCAGGATTCGGCCCGGCGCAAGTCTCCCTGAAGATAATAGGAGAAGCACCAATTGTTGCGCAAGGCCCGGTTTTCGCCATAGCGTTTCAGGGTCTCCTGGTACAACTCCTGAGCCTGTGGGAATTGTCCCTGCTCCTGGTACATCTGGGCCAGGGCATCCACCACCTTGATATTAGCGGGATCCACCTTGTGGGCCTGCTGCAATTCCCTTAAGGCGACTTCCGGCCTCCCCATCAACTGGTAATAATGGGCGTTATACAACAAGCGGGCGGCGTCCGCCGCGGCTGGCAAGGCTGTAACCCGGTTAGTCCCATTACTGGCCAACCAGGAGGCGTTGCAACCCGCCCCCAGCAACGCCACGGCCAGCGCCGCCCCGGCCAGCGGCCATACCACCCGGCGCCGCCGGACCCCCCTGTCCCCTGGGCATAATTGGTCGAGCCCTGCTGCCCGCATGATTGCTCACCCCGTTTTAATCACTGCCCTGGGGCCGGCGTGCCACCACCACCGGTAGAGCCCATCGCCGCGCCCATCGGCGCAGGAGCCGCCTTCGCTGCGCCGAAGCTCTTGTTATAGGTATCCATTTCATTGGTTCCGGCCTGAGGGACCAGCCCCACCGTCGGGGTGTCCGTCAGGCCGGCCTGGGGATTGAGCACCTGCTGGGCTATATTGTTTTGCACCGAATTGCCGTAGTCCTTTTGGAGGATGTCGGGGCTGACACAACCCGCCAGCCACAACAGCGCCAGGGTCATTCCGATGAGCCCGCTTCCGGCTTTTATTCTTCGGCTCTCGTTTTTCATTTCCAGCCTCTGCCTGAGATATGATGAAGGAATAAGTAAATGGTGAAAGGTGAAAAGGCTGGGCGGCCTTTTAACCTGTTAACCGTTCCCCGCGATTACGGTTTTTGAACCCCAAAACCCGCCGGCATCGGTTGGACCGGCTGCTGGACCTGCACCGGCGCCTCCTTCGGCGCCCCCTGAGCCCACCCCAGGAAATATTTCTCATAGTCGGTGGGGTCAATCCACTTGTCATCGGACAACCGGGCCATCCCCGGGGTCACGGGCTTCACCAGGTGCGGGGTCACCAGGACCACCAGCTCGGTCTCCTGCTTCTGCCAACTGCTGGAACGGAACAGGTTCCCCAAAACGGGGACGTCCCCCAGCCAGGGAAATTTGTTGACGACATTGGTGTCCAAGTTTTTGAGCAGCCCGGCCATGGCGATGGTCTGCCCGTCCTGGACCTCCAGATGGGTACTCATTTTCCGATCCAAGAACCCTTCAATGCTGAAGCCGGCGACCTCCACAGTCACGGTTGGATCTATTTCCGAAACCTCAGGTTCCAAGTCCATGGCGATCTTGCCGTTGTCCAGCACCGTGGGGGTGAATTTCAAGCTCACCCCGTACGGCTTGTATTCAACGGTGACGGTGGCGGCGCCCACCGCGCTGGGCTGGGGACTCGGCACGGGATACTCGCCGCCGGCCAGGAAGGAGGCCTGCTGGCCGCTGGTGGTCACCAGGTTGGGCTCCGCCAGCACCCGCCCCAGGTTATTCTGCTTGAGGATGTTAAAGAACATGGTCCAAATGAGCCCGCCGGCCCTAAAACTCGCAACGCCTTGGAGATTGGAACTGAGGGATTGGCTATAGGTAGTGCCGCTGAAAGTACGGGCCAAAGCCGAGAGGGCATTCAGGGCGTTGATCTGTTGCACAAAAATATTGCCTGAGGAAGACAAGGCGGTCCAGTTGATCCCCATTTGATCCAGAACGGTTCGATCGATCTCGGCCAGGCGCACCTCCAGCATCACCTGCTGCACCCCCCCGATGTGGATCAGGTTCACCACCTTCTCCTTCTTGCCTCCGCCAAAGGAGCTCGCCAGGGAGAGCGCGGTTTCCTGGGCCATCGGCCCGGTCACCTCCCCGGAGAGCACCACGGTGTCGCCCGCGGCCTGCACCGCGATATTCTGGCCTGGCAGGATCTGGTGCAGCTTCTCTTTCAAAAGGGTGAGGTCCGCCTCCACCGTCACGGTGGCCGAAGTGAACCGGCCTTTGCCCCAGATGCTCAGATTGGTGACCCCCGAATGGAGGCCGTTCACGTAAACTTCCCTCTCCGAGATCAGGACGATGTCGGCGATCTCCGGGTCGGCCACGGAGATGCGGGTAATGGGATAGGTCGTGCGCAGCACCTTGGATTGCCCCACCTGCAGGTGCAGCACCTGGGTGATCTCCTGATTCTTCATCCTTTCGGTCAGGTTCGCCCCGGTGGCGCTGCTCCCCCCCAATCCCCACAGCAGCACCGACACGGACAGCAACCACACCCATCTGGCTGCCATGGTCTTCACCCCCATCTCTTTAATCCTATTCAAATATTTTAACTATTTTACTTAATTTTTCCAGAAGGTTAACACCTGCAACACAATAAGAATATTTGCATCAATATAATGTTAAATTGTATTTGTCAAGTTTTTTCCCGATGCAAGCCCAAAAGTGAAGAGGTATTAAAGCCGCAATAAATCAACCTGAATTCTGAATCTTGATTGCGGAGGCAATGGCCGGGCCGGGATTTATCCGAGATTAGGCGCCCGCCTGGACCCCGCAGTCGAAAGTTATGTTGCCCCTATCTTGGTGGATTGATCCGGCCTCGTAAATAGGGAAATCCCTGTTTCTTGAGGGGAGATTCCCTTATTTATTCGAGATGGGGCGGCATCTTCAGAATGCTTGAATCTTGCTGCTAAGCTTGCTGAAACCATGGCAGCGAAGATATGTAATGGGGTTTAACAGTCCGGAAAAGTTCCCTAATCCAGATTCTTTTCATAACATACTGGGAACTTTTCGGGATTAAATTCGGAGAGAGAGGCCACAGGCGGGTTTGGAAATGGGGCGCCTTAAGGGAGCTGCGTAATCTCCATTTATTGCATCTATTGTTGTGACCACTGGCAGGCCGGCAATGCTAGGTTATTCTTTCCCCCCAGCTAAGGGTCGTTGCCATGGTCTCGCCTTAGCTCCCCCGTTGGAGAATATCTTTTCAAAAATAGCAGTTAAAAGCGGCCAGGCTGTTATTTACAGAAGCCAATATATCAATCTATTTTCATACGTTATGCCGATGGGCGGCTGGCGCCAACTTTGCCTTCCCGGTATGGAAACAGCCCGGATGGGAAGGTAGGCTTGGGTTGTCAAGGCGCCAATCTTGGGGGCGGGTCAACGCGGTAAGGGGGAGGCAATCTGTTCCAGATTGCCATCCAGGTCGCTGACGATCATTCTGCCCGAAGGCAGGCGCCAGACCCTGGTATCTCCCTCTGACTGGACAAATTCCGCAGGCACCGGGAAAACCTCCGGCAGGTTGGCCCGGATTTCCACCAGGCGGTAACTGGTAGTCCCCAGCTCCCTTTCGGTCTCCACCTGGCGCTCCTCGTAGGGCACTCCCTCCTTGTTCAGGGCCTCGGTGAGTTCGACCCGATCGGAGCCGTCCTCGTGAACTAAAATAATCATCTTGCTCCTCCTTGGTTAAGATGGATGGCAACCCCTCGCCCACCGCCCGAGGGCAGCCCGGGATGATTCCTGCCGCCGGACGTTGCCGGCCAATGTAAAATTAAGAAGGCGAGGGGCGATGTCAATGACTTTGGCAAGATATTCGCATGAATTTGCCAATGAACCCATTCCAAGGAATTGAGGGCGGGGCGGCCGGCTCGCCGCCTGCGCAGGACCCGGAGCCGGCGGGAAAAAATCATTGCCAGGGCTCCTTTTTGGGGCTATACTTTCCAGAAAATAGCGCCATGGGAAACAAGCGAAGCCATCACGGCCGGGGCACGGCCCTGGCAGAAAGTCCCGGAGCGGACGGTTTCCAGATCAAAGGCCGCCTCTGGCTGGAAAGGGAGGGGGAGACTTACCTGAGCTGGGGCCGGGTAGTTCTCCTGGAGCGCATCCGGGAACACCACTCCATCGCCGCGGCGGCCCGTTCTCTGGACATGGCTTACAGCCACGCCTGGTCCCTGGTGGCCGCCATGAACCGCCTGGCCGGGCGTGAGCTGGTGGGCCGCAGCTTCGGCGGCCGCCAGGGCGGCCGGGCCTGGATCACTGCTGCCGGCGAGGAGGCCATCACCCGATTTTGGCTCCTGGTGGCCGAATTCCGGGATTATTTGTCCGACCGCCAGTTTTGAGCCCACTTGCCAATTCCGGCCGGGGCGTCGGGTCCCGGGGCCGGCCCTGGGGTGAGCTGGCTCGCTCACGTAAGTGATAGAGATATTCCAAGAAAGGAAGGCTGAGGGAGTTATGAGAAAACCTCGATTCTTAGGAAGAAGTGTAGCGGTTGGGCTGGCGAGTTTGGTTTGCCTATCCCTTCTGGGCTTCCCAGCGCTGGCGGAGACTCAGGGACAGGTGATCATCTTTAATGCCGGCTCCTTGTCCATCCCCTTAAAAGATATGGCTGCGGCCTTCAACCGGCAATATCCGCAGGTAGAGGTGCTCAGGGAGGCGGCGGGGTCGCGGATTTGCGCCAGGAAAATCATAGACTTGAAAAGGCCTTGCGATATCATGGCTTCAGCCGATTATGACGTTATCGATACCTTGTTGATCCCCAAGTATGCTTCCTGGGATATCCACTTTGCCACCAATCAGATGGCTATCATGTACCGGCCGGCCTCCAAATACGCCCGGGAGATCAACAGCAACAATTGGTACCAAATCCTCCTGCGCAAGGGGGTCCGGTATGGCCATTCTGATCCCAACGCCGATCCGGCGGGCTATAGAGCCCTGCTCACCTGGCAATTGGCCGAAAAGTATTATAAAGCGCCGGGTCTTTATAAAGACCTCCTGGCCAACTGTCCCCCCCAGAACGTGCGTCCCAAAGAGACGGATCTGATCCCCCTTCTGGAAACGGGCCAGCTCGACTACGTCTTCATCTATAAATCCGTATGCGAGCAGCACCATCTGCCTTATGTGGCGCTTCCTGATCAAATCAACCTGGGGTCTCCGTCCTATGCAGACTTCTATAAGCAAGCCAAGCTCAAGATTTCGGGGAAGACCCCCGGCACCTTTGTTGAACAGACCGGGGCGCCCATGCTCTACGGCCTGACGATTCCCAAGAATGCGCCCCACCCGGAGTGGGCGGTCAAATTCCTGGCTTTCGTACTGGGGCCGCAGGGACGGGCGATCATGGAGAAAAACGGGCAGCACGCCATTTATCCGGCAGAGGTGTCGGGAGATGCCGCGCAGTTGCCCCCCGCACTGAAGCCCTTGGTCAAATGACCAACTTTAAAATCGTCATATCCGGGCTGGGCGGGATTCTGCTCTTGCTCATAGTGATCCCCCTGGTCGGGATGATGGCCACCGCAAAACCCGCGGTCATGGGATCCACGATAAGCGACCCGGAGGTCATCGAGTCGATCCTCCTGACCCTGCGGGCCGCCTTGTATGCCACCCTCACGTGCCTGGTGTTTGGCATTCCTTTGGCTTATGCCCTGGCCCGGTGGAATTTTCCGGGGAAGACCCTGGTCCAGGGCACCATCGATTTGCCGGTGATGATTCCCCATACCGCTGCCGGCATCGCCCTGCTACTGGTATATGGCCCCGACTTTTTGCTGGGCAAGGCCTTTGCCAGGGTGGGCGTCACCTTTCCGGGCACCGTCGCCGGCATCAGCCTGGCCATGGCCTTTGTGTCCCTGCCGTTTCTGGTCAACGCCGCCCGGGATGGTTTTCTGGCCGTCGATCCACGCCTGGAACGCGTCGCCAGGACGCTGGGGGCTTCCCCCTGGCAGGCGTTCTTCAAGGTCAGCCTGGCGCTTTCCTGGCGGTCGATTCTCTCGGGCGCCATTTTGATGTGGGCCCGGGGAATTGCCGAATTCGGGGCAGTGGTCATGTTGACCTACCATCCCATGGTCGCCCCTATTTTGATTTGGGAGCGTTTCGAGAATTACGGCCTCAAATACGCCTCTCCCGTGGCGGTGATTCTGATCCTCCTCTGTCTGGTGTTCTTTTCCGGGCTGCGCTGGCTGGCGGGACGGAAACAGGAGGGGTAGGTGCTCAGACTTGAAGATATTTGCCTAAGGCTGGGCGAATTCCGCCTCCGGGAAATCTCCCTTAACGTCAAGCCGGGAACCTACCTGGGGCTGCTTGGCCCCACGGGCACGGGGAAAACGGTTCTTCTCGAAACTATCGCCGGGGTGCACACCGTAAGCCGCGGCCGCATCTATATCAGGGGGCAGGAGGCGACTCACCTGGCGCCGGAAAAAAGGCATCTGGGCATAGTCTATCAGGATTATGCCCTGTTTCCGCATCTCACGGTTTTCGAGAACATTGCCTTCGGGCTGCGCCTGCAAGGCCGCCCCAGACGGAATATCCATAAAGCCGTGGAAAAAATGGCCGCCTTTCTGGAAATCGGGCCTTTGCTCCAGCGACGCCCCCACCGGCTATCCGGAGGGGAGCGCCAGCGCGTCGCCCTGGCCCGGGCCTTAGTGCTGGAACCTTACGTGCTGTTGCTCGACGAGCCCTTGAGCGCCCTGGACCACGCCACCAAGAGTCGCATCCAAAAAGAACTGAAAAGGATCCACACCGAACTGGGGGTGACGATTATCCACATCACGCATGATGTCGCCGAAGCTTGCTTCCTGGCCGACCGCCTGGCGGTGATGAAAGATGGACGGATCCTCCAGGAAGGGTCCCCGGAGGAGGTGTGCCGGTATCCCCGGAGCTATGACGTCGCCGAACTGATGGGTATCGAGAACCTGATCGCCGCCAAAGTCGAGGATCAACGATTGGTGACGGCGATGGGGGACCTCGATTTGGGGCAGGTTGCCGGGCCCGCCGGCGAGCTGCCCGGACGGATCTGCCTGACCCTGCCGGGCTGGAGTGTGGTGCTCTTCCCGGCCGGGGAGCCCCAGGATTATTTGTGGCAGGGGAGCCTGAGGATTGCTGAGGTCCATCAGGTGGACGGCGCCGGCATGGTTTCGCTGATTCTGGTCCATGCCGGAGGGGAGTCCCTTAAGACCTACCTTTCTCCCCGGGAGACGGAAGCCCATGCCGCCGCACTTAAGGTTGGGATGACCGTGAGCGTGGGCCTGCTCGGCAAAGGGGCGCACTGGGTGCCCCAGGAAGCGTCGGTTTAGAGAGGCCGGCCAAGTTGGCAGGATAAGTGACCCCGCCGGCTCCCAAATCAGGACGCTACCCGGCGCCGGATTTCTTGACAAGGGGGGTGCATCTGATAAAATTTCTGGGCGCGGGCGATTAGCTCAGGTGGATAGAGCGTTGGTCTCCGGAACCAAAGGTCGGGCGTTCGAGTCGCCCATCGCCCGCCAAATAATATCAATAACTTAAGGCCAGCCCAGCGCCGCCCGATAATGGTGCGTTAGGGGAAAGGCGAAGGCACAGTCTTCTTGGCTCATGGGACTGAATATAGCTTGCCACTATACGCCCTTTCGCTAATCTTTCCATATGGTTCGTATATCGGAGCCTTTCAAAAATCGCCTCTCAGTAAATGCGTCTGGCGCATTCGCAGGGAGTGTTCCTACGGTCACAAATGCCCAGCCGACCGGCGAGGATTTTTCATCAAAAATTTTGAGGCCGGCCTCATACCAGCGGGGGCCTGCTGCTCTCGCCCCTCGATGGATTTTTGAAAAAATTCCCCTGCCACTCATTATGACCAGGGGGGGTGGAGTCCCTTCCCGCGGGGTTTTGATTCCGGGGCCGAAAATCCTTCAGGCCGGGATCGGGCGGGACCGGAGCAACCGAGCCGGGATGGTGACGCACCACAGGGGGGTGATAGACGGCAACGCAGGGCCAGGGGAGGGACGCGCCAGACGCCAAAAGGTAAACGGAGATGAGCAGGACCTTTTCGCTTCCCCTCAAGCGGCCCTCTGAGAAGCCCCACATTGAACGGATAGGCCACCCCTTACCCCAACCCTTGCCCCTGGGGCAATCGCTTAAAATGCCCCACTTGGACGAGGGAAAATTGGGAAATCGGGGGGCCCTTGAGGTTGGATCACGCCAAGGGCCTGACCCGGGAACAGCTTCAGTCGACTAAAATGAATGAATATACCAAACTCCCGGATGACCTGAAAGATATGGTGCCCTCCGGGTCAAAAAAACCGTGAAGCTAACAGTTCGTTTCCCCCGGCAAAGGTGGTATGCGGGGAAGGTTTTTGTCCGAAAGATAGCTGCTATGACTGGGAACTTATCAAGAACCTGAAAACTTCCCTTATCCAAATCATATCCGCAATTTTTTTCGTCCCACTGATAGTTCCCGATCCTGGCAAGATACGCACACCTTTACCCCGCTGGACAGGCTGATAAAGCGGCTTATCAAAGTGGAGGCAGGAGTTTCTTCCCTGGAAAAACAGCATCCTCAAGTCAATCAAGTAGGTGATCTTTTGGGCTTTTAAATTCGGAATGATACTTAAAATCCATATGGTTCGCTATCTCTGAACACGAACATGAAAGGACATTCTGGCACTTCAATTCTGACGATTCTGGCCGGGACCAAAATATGAGAATCGCACACGACAGCCAAAGGCATCCCTTTGACGCGAAGGTCTGGCGTTGGCAACTTCTGCGACAGGCTTCTCAGGGTCCCATAGACATCAACCCATTGCCCCTCCTCAAATTCATTCGGTCGGTCGTACTGCACCCTGAACCCCATCCCTACCATATCAGCAAGACAGCAAACCACAGCGCTCCTGAGAATTACAAAGTACCCCAAACGATCCATTTGTTTAGTTCGTATAACCAACCCTCTGACTACGTACCGCCTGGCTATCTTGTCTGGTTTGGGTTCTTTGCAGAGTGAATTAAGTTCGCCAAGATTGATTTTTATGTACTCAAGGCCATTCATAGTCAGGCGAGATTTCTTCGCATCAACGCTTTCAGCTTGGGACATTGAGTAGGCTTTTTGGCTTACCGGTCTTCGTGAATTCCCCCAAAAGATGATTCCCAGAAAGATAAGAAAGATGCAAATCCTGAAATAACTTGCCCGCTTGTTGGCTTTGGCAATGGCTATGGTGCCTATCACCATCAGCATGGCCGCAGTGAAACCGGTCAGCCATTTAAATTTAGGATTCAGGTACCGCCAATAATCCCCGTAAACCACCAGCAGACCGGCATAGGCGCCTGTCACCAACAGAATGAGTCCCTCTATAATCCCACCGATTCTTCTCGTCATGACCTGGTCATTATCCCTATGAGGAGCGATAAAATGTAAATCAGGATTATTGGCACTACGATAAGAGTAAGCGCTATACGCTTGCGGAACACCGCCGCATACATGGTGACGAGCTTAAGGTCAACCATCGGTCCAAGCGCTACGAAGGAGAGCTGGGCCATAGCGGGAAAAGTTACAAACGATGCTGCCACAAAGGCATCGGCTTGCGAGCAAATTGAGAGAAAAAAAGCCAGTAGCATCATCATCCCAATGGCCAGGAAGACGTTGTTCTGAAAAAAGGCCAGCCACTCTTGATGGAGGAAAGTCCTGAAAAAACTCACCGCCAAAGCGCCAAGAATGAGGTACGTTCCCATATCTAAGAACTCTGAAGCTGTAAGCTGGAATACCCGTATCAGTCTGGAGCCATTGGGGACCGCACAACTGCAGCCACACCCATGGGCCCCCTCAAGATTAGCATGGGGCATATGGTTCGCATTGGCAGGGTTACCATTTGTGTGCCCATGGTCGCAGAGGTCCGGCTCGGGTTCCCTCCCTCGCAGCAGCAGAACCGGATTGATCCTGGCCAACGCCAGACCTAGACAAGAGGCGCAGACGGCGACCATGCCTATTCTTCCCAGAACCATCCAGATATTCCCACGAAAAGCAACATAAGTGGCGGCCAAGGTCAGAGGGTTGATAACCGGCGCCGAGAGCATATAAGTCATCGCCACATGCGGTGGAACGCCCTTTTTCAATAACCGGCGCACGATAGTAACCACCCCGCACTCACAGGTGGGGATTAACATTCCTGCACTCAGCCCGAAAAGAACCCCCAAGAGGAGGCCATTCGGCAAATACCTTTCAATGGACTCTTGCGGCAGGTAAACCTCAAAGACGGAAGAAAGCAATGCTCCCAAAAGTAAAAAGGGAGAGGCCTCCAAGAATACCGCGGTCGCTGTAGAGGTGAAAAGTTGCAGGTCTTGATTCATAGTAATTTTTAAGCCGAGATTATACCGCATCCATTAATTCTAGGCGATGATCGTATGGCCTTGATGGGAAAGATCCAGAATATAGATATTAAAAATTTTCCAGCTATGAGCGCAACCCCAAGTGCAACAAGAAGATTAGATAATGCAATATCTTACGCCTATTGCTTTTTGAAGCGGCATCATTGCGGCTTAGGAGAAGTCGAGGCGGTTTTAAATCCCTCTGCACCTCTGCCAGAACCTTGCTGTCGGTGCGGCACTTGGCTAACTGATTCCTTATGAGATCACCTTCCTTTATCGTCTGGCCGATTGATTCCCCTCTCTCCTTTTCCCAAGCTACCCTATTAAATGATATCACCAGACCAAAACTTCCTCCACCAATCTTCAAAGCCAAGTTATATCTTTCCTGATTTTTTTATTTCAAATATTTTCAAGCGATTGCCGGCCGAGCCCCTCTTTGAAATTGGTTTGGCCGTCCTTCCAAGGTGTATTTGATGGGAGCCGATATGGCCTTTCTGGGGTTCCGGCTCCCACGCGTATGCTTTTTTTACCGCTCCCAAATTTTTTTCTTGACAAACATTATACGTATACATTAGGGTTATATACTGTATACAATGAAGAACTGGATCAAAGGAGGCCTAGATGTGCGAATGGTGTACTGAACATGGCAAGGGAAAGAAATGGTACATGGCTGTCGAAAATTATGTGAGGAAGTTCGATGACTTGGACGAATGGCTAAAAGACTGGAACAACAATTATCGCAAAGTCCAGTCCAAGCTCTGGGGGCCGGTTTCGGCAGAAATGGACCAATTGAAATCTCGCCTGAGTCCCCGCCTGGAGAAGTTGGCAGACAATGATTGGGAAGAAGGATTTTCCAAGTACCACTCCTCCCAGGTCGTCACCCTGGATGAGGCCAAAGAGATGTGCGACGTGGCCGATGCCAAGGGGGGGTTTGTCAAACTAGCCTGCACCTGTCGGAAGTACAAACGGGGCGGCAAATATGCGGGGCCGGATAACACTCTTTGTCTTGGGATTTCGGCCTACACCAACATGTATCACGAGCATCCAGAGCGCATCTGGAAGGAACATAAAATCGAAACTGTATCAGCAGAAGAAGCCAAGGAGCATCTCGAGAAATGCTCCGATGCAGGGTTGTGCCACAATGCATCTTACGTAGGCTCTCCTGCTTTCATGTCCAAGCTCTGCAACTGTGAGTATCCGGTTTGTGTCTGGCTCCAATGGCGACTCGACTGGGGGATCACCGGCATCCTAAAGAAGGGGCACTATTATGCCAGCTTCGACGGGGATAAATGCACAGGGTGTAAAGAATGCCTGGATACCTGCCAGTTCAACGCCATCAGCTGGTCTCCCACTTACGAAAAGCCCTTGCAGAAGGAAGACCTCTGTTTCGGCTGCGGCCAGTGTATGCGAGTTTGCCCGTCGGATGCGATCAATATGCTTGAACGCGAACAGAACCCCGTCTTGAAAGAGGAGTGGTGAAATGAGCTTTTCCCACATGGAAATTAAGACCTACGAAGCGATGGTTCCGAAGATCAGTTTCGATATGTCTACTTGCCTGGGAGCCATGGAATGTGGAAAATGCCTGCAGGTCTGCAGCCCTCATGTCATGCGTTGTTACACCCAAATCCCTGAAGGGCACACGCAAACCTCTAAAGAATGGATTCCCATTGCGACATTTCCTTCACTTTGCACCGCATGCATGAAGTGTACGGAAGTCTGCCCCAAGTCAAAAGAAGGGGCGATTTCCGTGGCTTTTGAGCGGGTCCGCCTGCCGAAGAAAATTTATAAGAAGGCCAAACCTTAGGAGGGCTGGCGCCATGATGCAAAAAAAAGACTTTCTCGCACAGATAAAGGCCATCAATAAAAAGGTGGATATCGATACGGAATTCCCTGACTGGAAAAAATCTGTCCAGTTCAAGGTGAAGGGAGAAAATGGAGGGTTTTCCTTCTATTTTACCGTAGACGGGAAAAAGGTATCCAAAGCTGCCTCAGGAGAATTGCCGAAGCCGGACGTTGTCATTGAGGGAAGTCAGAAAGCGATTTCTGAACTTTTCGAAGGCAACCTGGCCTTGATCGGAGCTTTCATCACTCAAGAACTCGATATTTGCGGGGCCGTGGGGGACGCGGTGGGGGCCAATGTCCTAATCCAGGCCGCTCGCGTGTTTTAAGGCGCAACCTGCAACCGTAAGAAAAGTTTCGCTGCATATGCGATGGCTTCGAATGCCGAAGATGTAGGGCGAGGAGGGCGCCCTGGCAAGCAAAACCGGGGCGCCCGTCAGAGGATTGGGTGCGCTTTCATGTTTGCTAGCGCCCAGATCGCCATGGGGTTCGCAAGAAGCCTGGAGAAGGTTTTCTTGCAACTGAAAAGTGGGCCAGCAAGTTTTTATCCAGGCGACTACACTCAGAGATAGGTCGCCAATGGTTGGATGATTTTCCGTGGAACTAAAAATTTTGGACTAATTCCTGCGGCCGGGACTCGTGATGAATTGGGAGGATCGAAATGCCGTTTGAGGAAAAGAACGGACTGCTGCTGGTTTTCCAAATCGATCATCTCTCCGGAGAGGAAGCAGGGTGGGTTTTAGATTCGGAAACGATTCCAGGCATTCACAGTTGGCAGCTTATCCCCACAATGACCAAAAAGGGGCGGCCTAGCTACCTTCTCCTCCTCGACATCGATCCTGCTCAAGAAGAAAAAGTAATTCAAACCTTATCTGAGCAAATGCCACTTTTCGGTTATCATCGCCTGTCCACGCATCATATCTTCCATCGAGGTATCACGGGGCGAATTATCGTAAACCTGCGGACTGGCGACGGTAGGTCATTGGAAGCGCCGGTCCGAAGTCGCGCGACCATGATTGGTAGTACTATCCGGACGTTTTTCGAAGCGGATGATCTGCTGAAATTACAGCAGGTTGCCCAGAAGGAATTGGGAGTGAAGATTGCCCTCTTAGAGTTAAAGCAACGCTTAGAGATAGCTTACGCGGATGAAGCAGGGGAACGGGTCGAAATCGTTTTATAGCTTTGTCGGGAATCACCAGGAGGGAACCCTAAATTGGATAAGATTCTTGCTGCCGTCAGCGAGGCGGTCCTACACGACCCGGACCTCATGACCGCGGATTGCATCGGCGCCCTAATGGGTGGCCATGGCATGTTGAACCTGGCTGGGTTTAACGCTGCCAATGCCATCGCCCGAGAGATAGCGACCGGGAAAAGTCTGAAGCTGGAGGCTTTGAACCAGCCCGAAATCGAGATGGACCACATCGTACAATCCGGCGTCGAGGCCGCCAAAATTATGGGAGCCGACTCGGCCAACGCCGCCTTGATTACGGCGGCATTGTGCTATATGGCCGGAGCCAATGTAAGGGCCGGTGTGCCCTCGGGCAACCGCAAACTAGGGGCCATGGCGCGGATGAAGGCCGGGGCCGCTAAAGGCTCAGTGGCGACTTTGCCTACCCCCAAAGCCAACAACAAGATTAGCGGTTTTCCTGCGGTCCATGAGATTTACCATTTGATGATGGAGGGGAAACTGACCCAGGTGGATGGACGGTTTGTTGCTCCTGGGGTTTCAGGTTCTCCCATCTGCGGCCATAGCGTTTTGGGGGAGGACTACATCTTCCCCGAGCTGGCGGAAAACGCCGCTCGAGCTGGAACCCAGGCCATGATGCGGGCCTATGCCGGGGCCGGCATGAAACCCAATCCATTCATTTCGGCGATCTTCGGCGCTGCGGCGACTTTAGAAATCGTCCACCCTGACTCGCCCGCGCCCGACCGCTGCGGCCGCTCTTTTCAGGTCCCCATCCACCAATTGGCCGGGTCGGCGGCGGCCCAGGCGGCGGGGCTGCCGGACCTAATTCATTTCCGGGTGACCGGAGAGGAGTTCAAAACAGCCGCAGTGGTAGGCGACCTGGGAATGATCCTGAAGGATATGGGAACGCCCACGGTAGTGGGGATGCTGGCTTTCTACGAGATCTTCGGCTGCTTCGCCGAAAGCCCCCGGATCGGGGCGGGGGGGAGCGGGGGGCCCAAGACCGCACCCATCGGCCACGTACTGGCCGATGCCACTCTGGCACTGCGGACCCTTGCGCAGACGGGGTCAATCTCCGAGGCGGCGGCGGTGATTCGCCAAAATAAGGAGACTTTTTTGGACCCGGAAATGGCAGCCCTGGAGGCCAATACGGTGGCGCGCAAAATGGAAGAAATCGAGAGCGGCCCGGTTACCAAGGCCTTGGTTCAGGGGACGGAGGACCGGACGCTCAAGGCCATCGAAGCTCGGGTACGCTTGACCCAGGAGGTCCTGGGTCATGGCGGCACACTGGCAGATGTCCTGAAAACCCTTGAGAAAAAGCGTATTCAGAAGGTGCAGAGTCGCACTGCAGAAATGCTTAGCAAGAGCCTGGGGAAAGAGGTGAAGATCCGGATTTCCAATATGACCGGTGGGGGGCGAAGGGCCGGAAATCTGGGACGCAAGATTTGGGTTCTTGATCCGGATGCCGATGTGACCGTGTGGATAGACGGAGAAGAGTTTGAAATGCAGTCCTTCTGCACCAAGGTCGTTCCGGAAGCGGCCCTGCAGAAAGACGCTAAAAAGTCGGAGATCGTGTCTTTGGCGGCTCCGGCCGTTGGCGAACTGCTGGTTTCCGGACATACCCTGTTGGATCTTCTGGTCCCGGCTGCGGTGGCGGCGATCCTCGGCCAATCTCCGGGGGAGGCGAGCAAAGAAGCGGCGCGCTCCGGGGTTCTTCTTTCGGGAGGGCTGCCGGGATGCGGATTGCGAACCGAAAAAGTAGCCCAATTGGCCCTGGACTTTTTCACCAAACAGCCAGATTAAAGACCTTGGTCGCTTGATATAAGGAAACCTAAATGGCAGAACAAAAAAGTGATATTCCTTCCTTCCTGATGGAGGGCACTCAGAGGACCAGGGGCCGAGACGCGCAAAGGATTAATATCATAGTCGCGCTCACCATTGCCGAGTCGGTAAAAACGACCTTGGGGCCCATGGGCATGGATAAAATGCTAGTAGACTCCCTGGGGGACCTGGTGGTAACCAACGATGGCGCCACCATCCTGCGGGAAGTGGACGTCGATCATCCCATTGCCAAGATGATGGTCGAGGTAGCCCAAACGCAGGAGACTGCGGTGGGGGACGGCACCACCACGGCGGTAGTGCTGGCTGGGGAGTTTTTGAAGGAAGGAGGGAAACTCCTGGATCAAGGGATCCACCCCACGGTGATTTCCCGGGGATTCCGCCTCGCGGCTGAAAAAAGCCAGGAAATTCTGGACAGTCTGGTTAGCGAAATTTCCGTTACTGATAACGAGGTCCTGCGCAAGATTGCCGTTACTGCCATGACCGGCAAGGTGGCCGAGCGCGCCAAGGATCATCTCAGCAGCATCGTTGTAAAAGCCGCTAAAGCAGTGGCCGAGGATGATGGGGGAGGCAGGCTGGTCATCAACCCGGAAAACATCAAGATAGAAAGGAAGGACGGGGCCGGGATAGAGGCCACGGAATTTATCAGCGGTATCGTGCTCGATAAAGAACGGGTCCATGCGGCCATGCCCAGCCGGGTGGAGCAGGCGAAGATTCTCCTTTTGAACTTCCCGCTGGAGCTGAAGGGAAAAGAAGGGGAAATCCACTTTACCGATCACGTTCAGCACCAGGCCTGGGTGGAGAGCCGTAAAGAGTGGATCCGGGAGACGGTGCAGACCATTAAGGCCTCCGGGGTATCCGCCCTCTTCACTGAGCGGAATATCGACGATATCGCCCAGTTTTACCTCGCCAAGGAGGGCATCTTTGCTGTCCGCCGGGTGCGCGGCTCGGATATGGAGAAACTGGCCCGGGCCACTGGGGCAGAGATTATGAACAACCTGGAGGAGCTCAGCAGCCAACAATTGGGGGAGGCCGGGCACATTGAACAGGTGCGGGTCAGCCGCGATTTCATGGTGTTTGTGAGCGGCTGCAAGGAGCCCAAAGCGGTCAGTATTTTGATCCGGGGGGGCACACAGCACATCGCTAGCGAAGTGGAGCGGACTATTGAAGATTGCCTGGGTGTAGTCAGCGCGGTGCTGGAGGACCGGAAGATTGTGGCCGGGGGGGGGGCCTGTGAGATTGAGCTGGCCCGGCAGCTGCGCCAGTTCGCTAAGGAAATCCGGGGCCGGGAACAGTTGGCGGTGAGGGCCTTTTCCGAGGCGTTGGAGGTGATTCCCCGGGCCCTGGCCGAAAACGCCGGATTGGACCAGATTGACCTGGTAATGGAGCTTGTGGCCCGTAATGAAAAAGAAGGGTCCCACATAGGATTGGACATCTTTGACGGGAGAGTTAAAGACATGTTCGCCGAAGGAGTGGTTGAACCGGTGCGGGTGAAGAAGCAGGCCATAAGCTCGGCCAGCGAAGTGGCCATGATGATTTTGCGCATCGATGATATGATTGCTGCCTCCAAAATCGGGAAGGTCCCTCCGCTCCCTGGGGGAATGGGCATGCCTGAAAAGATGAGGGGGAGGTAAAATGGAACAGACACCCATGGCCGTTGCCAGACAGCTAAATCTTCCCAAGCTGAAAAAGGATAAGCGCACCCTGCAAGGGAGGGTTTACGAGCACGTCCGCAGGGAAATAATTCGCGGGACCCTAAAATGGGGGGAAAGGCTTTCGGAGGACTCACTGGCCTGCTCCTTCAACGTCAGCCGGACACCGGTCCGGGAGGCCATCTTCCGGCTGGTGCAGGAAGGGCTGGTAACCAAAGAGCCTCATAACTGTTTCTACGTGCGGAAATTCACCCGTGCAGACATTGAGGAAATCTTCCACCTGAGATCGGTCTTGGAACCCCTGGTCCTGGAAATGTTGTTTGAGAAGATAGATGATGGGGTGATCGCAGAGCTTCAAGATAATTTAAACCAATGCCAGAGATTTCTTCAGCAGGGGGATATTGACCAGGCCCTTCGGTTGGCTGCCGAGTTTCATGAGATCATCTACCGGGTTGGAGCTAGCCCCAAGTTGCGGGCAATTCTGCGCGGCCTGGGAGGAGATGTGCTGCTGAATCGCTATCTTGCCGTGCAGAAGGAAGGGGTCCTAGCAGATTTTATCGATCACCATCGTCAGATGTTGGATGCCTTGATCGCCAAAGATAAGGCCCTGGTCGAAAAGACCATGAGAGAGCATTTGGAAGAAGGGAGGAACTGTGCCATAGAAATCGTAGACCCGGAGAGTCATGGCAATGGGCAGCGGACGGTGCGATCTCTGTAATGGAGAGACGACCCGCCCCAGGGTTTAATGGTAGATGGCTGCAATTTCTTACAGAGGAATCTGAGGAGGGAAAGTGAAATGCAAGCCCGTATGAATGCTTTTAAGAAGGTGATAGGGTCCTGGCCCATTGCCATGGTGATCGGGCTGGCGATGGTTGTGGCTTCCACTTTGCCGGCCAATGCCGCTCAACCGGTGAGATTTGGTTACCTGGTGGCGGATCAGCTTCATCAGTATATGGTCCCCATAGGTCTGGAGAAAGGTTACTTCAAGGAAGAAGGCGTGGAAATAAAACCGATGAATTATTCCACTGCGGGAATAATGATGCAGGCTCTTCAATCTAATGATATCGACATGGGCATTGTAGGGGTGTCCGACGCGATGATTGCCAAGGCCTCTGGGACCGACGTGGTGATTATTGCCACTTGCAACCATGCGGGGTCCTCGCTTGTGGTGGATCCTTCAATCAATAAATTTGAGGACCTGAAAGACCAGCCGGTGGGCGATCCGGGGGTCGCCTCCAACCACCACACGTTGCTGGCCATGCTTGAAAGACAGTATCATACCCATGTGAGAGATTTAACCATCAATCCGACGCAAATGCCCATCTACGCCCAGAATAAGGAGGTCAAAGGGCTGATCTGCTACGAACCCTGGCCCACCCGCATCCTGAAATTGAACCCGACGTGGAAAAGACTCTATACTTCCGATCAAATCATGCCTGACCAACAGTGCTGCGTCCTGGCGAGTACCTCCAAGTTCGTAAAGGAGCATCCAGATGAGGTCGCCAAAATTGTGAAAGTGGATGTTGAGTCGCTCAGATACATACTGGACCACCAGGACGAGGCGTTGAAAATCATCAGCAAGTTTTCCAACATCCCGCAGGAAACTTTAGAGGCAGCCGTCTTTAATATGATTTATCCATGGCCGCCCCGAGTCAACGGCACCACCTCTAAAAATCTACTGCGGGGGCTTATGGCCGCCGGTATAGTTAATGAGAGTGCCATCAAACCTGACGTTGATACTTGGTGGAGTAAGCTTAACGATGATTCCTTTGAAAAACAACTCGAAGCCGATGGCTATATCGCCAAGTTGGCCAAGGAAAGTGTAAAACCTTGATCCAAAAGGAGAGGCCGCCTGGAGATTAGTTTAATCTCCAGGCCCCGAACTAACGGAGAAAAAGGATGGAAAATCCCCAAGAAATCGCGACTGGAAGCCCCTTAGCAACTACTAAAACTCCAATTTTGTCGCTGTTCAAAACCTTATGGAGTGATTCGGCTTACAATATCTATGCGATCGCCATCTTTGTGGCCATGTGGAGTGCTGTCGCGTACATTGCTAATTCCCCATTCATTCCGGGACCGACAGAAGTATGGCATTCCACGGTTAAACTGTTCCGGGTTGGGGATGTAGATGGGTTCACGCTTACCCAACATATTACGGCCAGCATGATCCGCATTCTGGCCGGCTTCGGGCTGGCCTGCGTCGTGGCGATCCCCCTCGGGCTCTGGATGGGGCTCTGTCCGAAGGTCTATGCCAGGACCCGGGCAGTCATCGAACCCATCCGGTTCATCCCGCCCATCGCCTGGATTCCCATGGCCATCGTTATCCTGGTCGGCTTTTCCCGCTATGTATTTCTGATCTGGCTGGGGGCCTTCTTTCCCATCTGGACCAATACGCTGGTTGGCATAGGACGGGTCAATGAGGTCCATATGAACGTGGCCAAGGTGTTTGGCGCCGACCGGTGGACCATGATCCGCAAGATCGTCTTGCCGTCCGTTATGCCGGACATTATCTCGGGTATGCGGGTAGGGCTCGGGGTGGCCTGGATGTGCATCGTCGCCGCCGAAATGATCGGCGGTGAGCCGGTGGGTGTCGGCTGTCTCATTATAAAATACGCCGAATTGCTGCAGCTGGCGCCGGTCATCTCGGGGATGCTGGTCATCGGCATCCTCGGCTTTATAATGAATGAGATGCTGCTCATCGCCGAAAGGAAAATGTTTAAATGGCGCGCGGAGGTTTCAATATGACCTCCAGCCGGGGGGCCCAGGCCACAACAGTCACAAATTTTTGCGAGGATAATCTTGTGGCCCATAAGAAAATCAGCGTTCAAGTGGCAAAATCTTTTGGCAACTTTCAGTGCCTGCGGAACATCCAATTCGACGTCCTGGAGAATGAGTTCCTGTGCCTCGTCGGGCCGAGCGGCTGCGGCAAGACGGTCCTGATGGAGATCATCGCGGGTCTCATGGCGCCCACCCAGGGCAAGGTGACCGTCGACGGCGAACCCATCGATCCGGCCCGGCACAACATCAGCCTGGTCTTCCAGGAACCCTCCTGCCTGCCCTGGCGGACCGTTTGGGACGATATCAAATTCGGCTTGGAGATCAAGGGGGTGGATGAAAAAGAGGCCAATGACCGCATTGAGAGGATTCTGGAGATCGTGGGCCTTAAGGGCTATGAAAAATACTATCCCAACCAGATCTCCGGAGGGATGAAACAGCGGGTGGCGATCGCCCGGGCCTTTGTTACCTATCCGGACCTTCTGCTCATGGATGAGCCCTTCGGCCATTTGGACGCCCAGACTCGCTGCTTCATGCAGATCGAGGTTCTGCGGATTTGGGAGCAGATGAAGCGGACGGTAATTTTCGTGACCAACAACGTGGAAGAGGCGGTTTTTCTTGGCGATCGGGTCCTGGCCTTCTCGCCCCCGCCTATGGAAGTCCGGGCCGAGGTTCCCATATATCTACCCCGGCCGCGGGATGTTACCGAGCAAAAATTTCTCTCCTTGCGCAAAGAAATCACCGACTTTTATGAGGTCAGCCTATGAGTGGCGCCGATTTGGGGGTGAAGGAAAAAATTGTCTTCACATCATTCAGCAAGTCCTTTGCCGGCCTGCTGGTTTTGGATAACCTTAACTTCGTAGTTCGGGAGAAAGACTTCCTCTGCATCGTGGGGCCTACCGGATGCGGCAAAACTACCCTCTGCAACCTGATCACCACGTTGCTCTCGCCCACGAAGGGAACCGTCCGTATCAATGGCGAGCTGGCTGATCCGCGGAAACACAACATTGGCTTCATCTTTCAGGAACCATCCTGCCTGCCCTGGCGGACCGTTTGGGACGACATCAAATTCGGCTTGGAGATCAAAGGCTACGACGGGGGAGAGATAAACAAGAGGGTTACGCAAATCATTGAACTGGTGGGCCTGAAGGGGTTCGAATCCTATTATCCCAGTCAGCTCTCCGGCGGCATGAAGCAAAGGGTAGCCATCGCCCGGGCCTTCGTAACCGAGCCGGATCTCTTGCTGATGGACGAGCCCTTCGGGGAGCTGGACATCAAGACCCGGTTCTTTATGATGGATGAGGTCCTGAAGCTCTGGCAAGCGATCAAGGCTACGATAATTTACGTGACCCATAACCTGGAGGAGGCGGTCTATCTGGGCCAGCAAATTATGGTGCTGTCTCAGAAACCCACCCGGATCAAGGCCATGATCCCAGTGAAATTGTCTCATCCCAGGGACTATACCGACCCTGCGTTCATTGAGATTCGCAAGGAAGTCACCGAGTTGGTGAAATGGTGGTGAACCGGAAGCGGATTGAGAAGGCGGGAGCCGAAGCTGCTGAAAGATATCGCGTCGGCTGGACCTGACCCGAGGCCATTCTCCTTAGTCTTAGGGAGAATCAGTTGCTGGAGGTCTCTGATGAAGTGGTCAAGTGTTCCACGCCCCTGGGGGCCGGGCTTGGATACAGCCAAAACATGTGTGGCGCCCTTATTACCGCGGTCTTGGCATTGGGGGTGAAATACGGGCGCACCAATCTCGAAATCAGCCGAAGGCCATCCTGGAGTAGGGGATACCGTTTGGTTGAATGCTTTAAGAAGCGCTTTCAGACTGTATCCTGCGCCGAGCTGACCACGGAGTTTAAGGATTTCTGCTCTCCGGGTCGAATCTCCCACTGTATGGGGATCATCGACTTTGCTACCCAGGAAGCAGCAAATTTTCTCTCCGACCGCGATGAATCCTACCCCGACCCTGACAAAGAAGAGTATTTTGCTCGCAGGGAAAAGAAGTGATGATAATTATGACCTACCAGCCAGGGAAGGTCAAAAGAGAAATTGAGGTCGACATTCCCCGGCCAAGAGATTTTGACATATTAGCCTCAAAACGGTTTATGGAAATAAGGGAAGTTGTTATAGACTGACTCTCCGAAGAGGCCACGAAGGCCTTTGCTGCCGGAAGTAAGGCAGCCTACGATCTTGTGGGTGCAATTTCTGCGCAAAAGGCGCATCTTAGGTAACCGTTCACCAGATACTTCAATCAGCTCAGAAGGGAAGACTGAGGTAATCCTTTGAAGGGGGCTTGCATAAGATCCGAAAGGGAGTGGAACGGATTCTTACCCTGGAGCTGACATGTTCTGGTTACCGTGAGGATTTTCTCGGACCTCACCATTGGGGTTGCTTGGCATGGATTATGCTCTGAATGCAATACCGCCAGGGTCGGTAGGGTTTTTGAGTCTGTAGAGACGAAGCTTAAGGTGCAAGGAGGCCGGGACAAAAGGAGTCCGCGAATGTTTGAATCAAGGGTTTTTCTGATGCCTGGTGTCATTCACTTCGGTAGCAATTCCTCCTCCAAAGCTGGATCCGAAGCCAAACGTCTCAATAGCCACAAGGCACTGGTGG
>JBAUPV010000021.1:0-36839 GCA_049580385.1 Desulfobaccales bacterium
GCGTCACGGGAAAGGGGGAGGAAGGAGGCGGATTTGATGTTGCTCTCACCCCTTGCTTTAAGAGCTTTCGTGGTTAACCTAAATTAACCGTGAGGTTCGCCTCATGTTTATCCCCCGTTTGTCGGCCCGGTGCACCTCCCCCGCATCGGGCCGATTTTGTTAATCGCATTCTCTGGCCTGAAGATTTCCCTCCATCCTTCCTCAGTGTTTACTCAGATCGTTCCCGGCTGCTCGATTAAAGAGCCCTTTCCGTTATGGACTTGATATCGATAATTTTCTAGGCTCCGGTGATAAGCGTCGATTCTGGCAAGCAATGCGCGGGTTCTGGAAAAACACCCGCGCACCTTGCCGGGTTGACTTTGCATAAAAGTGATCTTCCACATTATCAGGCGGCGTAGGCTTGGAATCCATAGGCCGTTAATCATGGGGTACTGTTTTACTGATGGAGTTTCCCCCGAAAGAAATTGATTTTCAGAAAATTTTGTGCCCTTTCCGCTCCTAACATGAACGGTTGGCATTGAGAAAATAGGCATTTTAGAGTATTAATTGGCAAAGGGTTCCCAACTGCTCTTTTTGGACGGACACCGCCATGGATGCGGTATAATTTAAGGATATAAGGGAGCTCAGGCTAATAATCCGCAGGACTTGTAGGTATCACCTGTAAGGCTATGTCCAAAAGGCCGTCCGGGCGACCCAAAACGGGACATAAGGAGGTAAAAATGTTCAAAGGAAAGATCATCGACCTCTCTCAAGAAATCTACACCGGCATGCCTGTCTATCCGGGTCACCTCAAGACCGTGGTCTGGACCCATCTGTCCCACGAGGAGTGCCAAAGGCAGCTGGGCACGGATTTCTCCTATGAAACGCGTGGCCTTCTGATCTGTGACCACGGCCCCACTCACATCGACTCGGTGAGCCACCTTTCCCGCGATCCCAACGCGGAGTCCGTGGACCAACTGGCTCTGGAAAAATGCATCACCTCGGGGGTGTGTGTCGACGTTAGCGACGTTCCTCTGAAGACCCAGTTCGGGCGAGAAAAGATCGAATTCGAGCTGAACAAGCATGGTCTGGACATCCGCCCGGGCGATACGGTCCTGTTCTACACTGCCCACTATGACCGCTACTATGGCCAGCCCATCTACATGACCGACTACCCCGGTCTAAACCGCGAGGCCACCGAGTACATTATCGACCGAGGGGCGGTCAATTTCGGGGTGGACTCCCCCAGCCCGGACATGTGGTACGACAAGACCTACCCTTGCCATACGGTGTGCGGCGAACGCGGTGTCACCCACGTCGAAAACCTGTGCAACCTGGACAAGCTTTTGGGCAAGCGCTTCACCTTCATCGCCTTACCCCTGAAGATCCGCGGCGGCACCGGCTCTCCGGTGCGCGCCGTCGCCATTCTGGACGAAAATTAAAGGCAACGGCTCCCGCTTTACAGGGAGGCGGCATATTGTCCACCATAAGAGAGGATGACATGGCCTTATATCTGAAACACGCCAAGGAAAAGCCCCAGGAGGACCTGACCGCGGTGCGCGACACAGTGCGCGAGATCATCGAGCAGGTACGGCAGAAGGGCGAGGAAGCGGTCCGCTTTTACTCCAAGAAATTCGACAACTGGTCTCCAGTCAGCTTTAAGATCAGCGAGGACGAAATCGCCGCCGCCCGGAAGCAGCTCCCGGCCAGCATGCGCGAGGACATCGACTTCTGCCAGGCCCAGATCAGGAACTTCGCCCAGGAACAGATGAAGCGGCTGGTGGACTTCGAGGTGGAGACCCTGCCCGGGGTGTACCTGGGCCAGAAGATAATCCCGGTGAACTCCAGCGGCTCCTACGTGCCCGGGGGGCGCTACCCCATGCTGGCTTCGGCCCACATGACCGTGATTACCCCCAAGGTGGCCGGGGTTTCCCGGGTAGTGGCCTGTACGCCGCCGATCAAGGGCCAGGGCATGTATCCAGCCACCCTCTATTCCATGGCCGCCGCCGGGGCAGACGAAATCTTCTGCATGGGTGGCGTGCACGCCTTGGCCGCCCTGGCCTATGGCATGGAGGGCCTGGAGCCGGTAGACATGGTAGTGGGCGCAGGCAATAAGTTCGTGGCCGAGGCCAAGCGCCAGCTCTTCGGTGACGTTGGCATCGACCTGTTGGCCGGCCCCACCGAGATCCTGGTCATCGCTGACGATGCGGCCGACCCAGACATCCTGGCCGCCGACATCTTGGGCCAGGCCGAGCACGACCCCAATTCCCGCCAGTGCCTCATCGCCCTGTCCAAGAACATCGCCCAAAAGACAATGGAAGCGCTGGCTCTCCAGCTCAAAGTCTTGCCCACCCGCGAGGTGGCCGAAGTGGCCTGGCGCGACAACGGCGAAGTGGTGGTGGTGGACTCCCGGGAGGAGGCGGTGGCCCTCAGCGACGATTGGGCCCCCGAACATTTGGAGGTGCAGACCGAGGACTGGCGTTATTACCTGGAAAACTGTCGCAACTACGGCTCAATGTTCTGTGGCGAGGAGACCACGGTGGCCTATGGCGACAAGACCATCGGCACCAACCACGTGCTCCCCACCATGCGGGCGGCCCGTTACACCGGCGGCCTTTACGTGGGCAAGTTCGTCAAGACCGTAACCTACCAGTGGGCCACTAAGGAAGCCTCCCACAAGATCGCCGAGGTCTGCGAGCGGGCCTGCAACTACGAAAACATGCTGGCTCACGGCATCAGCTGCAAGGTGCGGGTGGAGAAATACGGAAAATGATGAAGCCACAGTTCGACCTGGAAGGCAAGTGCGCCCTGATCACCGGGGGCAGCGGCGGCATCGGCACTGTCACCGCCCGTTTGTTCGCCCGAGCCGGAGCCAGGCTTTTTGTTTCCGACACCAAGGAGGAAAAGCTCAAGTCCTTGTGCGCCGAGTTGGAGGGCCAGGGCGCCGCCTGCTCCGGCCTGGCCTTGGACGTCAACGAGCAGGACGGTCCGCCCCGGTTGGTGGAAGCGGCGGTCCAGGAAATGGGCCGCCTGGACATCTTGGTCAACGCGCTGGGCATCAACCGCCCCCAGATGCCCGAGGAAGTCACCCAAGAGAACTGGGACGCGGTGCTCAATACCAATCTGCGCTCGGTGTTTTTCCTCTGCCAGGCAGCCGGCCGCCAAATGATCAAGCAACAATACGGGCGCATAGTCAACGTCTCCTCTCAGGCCGGATCCGTGGCGCTGCCCCTGCGGGCTGCCTACTGCGCCAGCAAGGCCGGATTGAACATGATGACCAAGGTGTTGGCATTGGAGTGGGCCTCCCATAACATCAGGGTAAACGCCGTGGCCCCCACCTTCGTGGAGACCCCGTTCGTGACCGAAATGTTCAAAGACCCTGTCTTCAAGGGCTACGTCCTGGACAGCATCCCCGCAGGCCGCATGGCCACTGCCGACGAAGTGGCTTATGCCACCTTGTACCTGGCCTGCGACTTCGCCAGCATCGTCACCGGCCACGTCTTGCTGGTAGACGGCGGCTGGACCATCAAGTAACCCGGCAGGCGCTGATCTGGAGGAGTTTTGTTCGGGAGCGGTATTCAGCCTATCTCAAGAGGAGGGAAGACATGAAATCCAATTTTCGCAAAATCCTGACGGCCGTATCGGCTGTGGGGTGCGCCCTGCTGCTGGCTGTGCCTGCCTTGGCCGCCACCACCGTAAAGGTCGGAACCATCCTGCCCCTGACCGGCCCTTATGCCGCCTTGGGCGACGACCAGCAGAAGGGCGCTGAGCTGGCAGCCGAGATAGTCAACAAGTCCGGCGGTGTGCTAGGCAAGCAGCTGGAGATCGTGGTGCGCGACTCCCAGCTCAACGGTGACGTAGCCCTCAGAAAGGCCAAGGAGCTGGTGTTCGAGGAAAAGGTGAACTTCCTGGCGGGCTCCCTCTCGGGGGCGGTGTCAAAGGTGCTGAACGAGTTTGCCTGCAAAAATCAGATCATCTACATGGGCTTCCCCCAGTCGGATATGTCCATCGGCAAGGACATCTGCCGCTATGGCTTCACGGGCATGGTTACCCCCTTCATGGCGGCCCAGGCCACGTCCCAGTATGCTTTCAGCCACCTGGGCAAAAAATGGTTCGCCCTCACCGCTGACTACCGCTGGGGTCAGCGTCTGCTGCAGGGCTGGATGTATTCCAGCGAACAGCATGGCGGCCAGTTTTTGGGGAATGTCTATGCGCCCCTCGGGACCACCGACTTCTCCGCCTTTCTGCCGCGGATCATGGCCGCCAAACCCGATTTCATAGTCTTCAACAACTTGGGCCGCGACCAGAGCACCGCCTTGAAGCAGGCTTATGAGCTGGGCATCCTGGGCAAGACTCCCATCGTGTGCACCAAGACGACCGTCCTGACCATGAAGGAGATCTATCCCCTCTACGACAAGTCAGTGTATGGCGGCGTGGACTTCTACTGGGAGCTTGAGAACAAATACCCCTCCGCCAAGGAGTTCGTGGAAGCCTTCCGGCAAAAGTATGGCCGTCCGCCCTTCCAAGACGGACAGTCTGCCTTTTTCCAGGTGAGGGCTCTTGCCGACGCCATCAACCGGGCCGGCAGCCTGGATCCCGACAAAGTGATCAAGGCCCTGGAGGATGGCAAGTACGCCTTTACCAAGGGCGAAGAGTACTACCAGAAGTGCAACCACCAGCGGGCCGAGAGTTACCTGGTGCTGCGCGGATTGGGCAAGGAGGGCAAGGACTGGAACTTGGCCACCATCGAGGAAGAGGTCCCGGCCTCAAAGACCATGCGCAACTGCGAGTGGGCCGAGAAGGACTTGCCCAACGTCAACATCCCTCTGCCCCGCTAAAGGTGGGTCGTTCGGGCTGTAATCCGGAAGGGCTGCAGCCCGACGCCTTAGACCTGGTCTAGACGCACCGGCTAGCCCGGGGGTCTGAGCCTTTCCCAGAGCCTGCCCATCGCCTGGCGCGGACGTGCCGCCGGTGGTCAACTCAGAGAGCAAGATGTTCCATATTCCCCCTAATATCCTGCTAATGCAAGCCATCATCGGACTGGCCCTGGGAGCGGTGTTTGTCTTGCTGGCCAGCGGGCTATCCATGATCTACGGCTTGATGGACGTGGTCAACTTTGCCCACGGCGTTTTTTACATGCTGGGCGCCTATGCCGTGTACCAGTTTAACCTGACGCTGGGCAACTTCTGGGTGGGGGTGGCCCTGGCCGTATTGGCGGTAGCCCTGCTGGGGGCTTTAACCGAGATAAGCCTGTTGCGGCCGCTATATAAGACGGGAAACCCCCTATATCCTCTGCTTTTGACCTTTGGACTCGCAGTAGCCTTACCTGACGTAGTAAAGATGTTCTATGGCCTTATGGCTATGCCGGTGAACTACCCAGAGGGTCTCGAAGGAAGTCTCTTGATAGGCTCCCTGATCGTGCCTAAGTACCGCCTGTTCGTCATTGTCCTCACCTTCTCTGTGATGTTCAGCCTCTGGCTTTTTCTGAAAAAAAGCAACCTGGGCATGATTCTGCGGGCCACCACCACGGACAAGGGCATGGTGGACGCCATGGGAATCAACGTCAACCGGGTGATCACCTTGGGCTTTTCCATCGGCATCGCCCTGGCTGCCCTCGGGGGGGCCGTGGCCGCTCCCATGGTGTCAGTGGAACCTAACATGGGCGTGAACATAGTCTTGCAATGCTTCGTGGTCACGGTGGTTGGCGGGCTGGGCAGTTTAGGCGGTGCTGTCGTGAGCGGCGTCATCATCGGTGAAGTGGTGGCTTTTACAAGTTTATTCGCCGGCGGGTACGCCGATGTGGTCATCTATTTGGTCATGGCGGTCATCCTGCTGGTGCGCCCGAGGGGGCTTTTCGGCGAGCTCAGCAGGGAATAGGCAAACGCGCCGGCCTGCAACCCAACTGAGTGGGTTAGGTGCATGATCAAAGAATACGCACATATCGCCATCGTGGCTCTAATTTTGCTGACATTGCCACTATGGCTGAACCTCACCACCGCCACCGACATCCTCGTGTTCGGCCTATACGCCATGGCGTTCAATGTGGCCTTGGGATTCGCCGGGATACTATCCTTTGGCCATGCCGCCTTCTTCGGGGTTGGCGCCTACGCTGCCGGCCTGGCTCTGCGTTATTTCGGCGTCTCCGTATGGACCGCGATCTTTTGGGCGGTTTTATGTTCTTCCCTGGTGGCCCTGCTGATGGGTGCCCTATGCGTCAAGAAAAGGGGCGTCTACTTTGCGTTGCTCATCGCGGCCTTCGCCCAAATGTTTTACTTTTTGGCCCTTTCTCCGCTCAGGTTCATCACGGGCGGCGAAGACGGGTTGAAAGGGATCGAGGTCTTGAAGCTCAAGTTTCCCGTGCATGCCGACTTGGGCCATCCCGCCGCCTTGTTCGGATTCATTTTCTGCATACTCATCGTCTGCATCCTGGCTATGCATCGTTTCGTGCACTCTCCCCTCGGTTCTCTCATGAAGGGGCTGGAGGAGAACGAACCGCGGCTCAGAGCCTGCGGTTACAACGCTAACGCTGTAAAAATATGGGCCTTCGCCGTTTCCGGCCTTTTCTCGGGCGTGGCGGGGGCCCTTTACACAGTGAACCTGGGCTACGTGCCCCTGGACTCGCTATACTGGTTGAACTCGGGCACGCCTCTGGTTATGACCCTCTTGGGAGGAATGCAGACCTTTTTCGGTCCCCTTTTGGGAGCAGGGATATTCATTTTCTTCCAGGACAATGTCAGTATTTACACGGCCCGTTGGGAGTTTTTCGTGGGCGCCATGGTGGTAATCCTCATACTCATCTTCCCCGGGGGCATCCTGGGCACCTTAAAGGAGAAGATCGCCCAGGCTGATGAGGGCGATCGCCAGGGAATTAGGTTTTGGCTCAAAAAATTATCTTAGAGACCAATAACCTGGAAAAGGATTTTGGCGGTCTCAGGGCGGTGCGGGAGGTTAGCTTCGCCTTGCGCCGCGGTGAGATCCGTTCCATTATCGGGCCTAACGGAGCCGGCAAGACGACCTTCTTCAACCTGCTGTCGGGCCGGCTCCAGCCATCCGCGGGGAGCATCTTCTACCAGGGACGCAACATTGCCGGCTTGCCCCAGCATAAGATATGCCGGTTGGGAGTGGCCAAGTCACATCAGATCACCAGCATTTTCCCCAAGCTCAGCGTCTTCGAGAATGTGCGCCTTTCCGCCCAAATGAGGGTGACCCGCAACAATTTCTGGAGTCGCAGCCAGAGCTTGAGGCAGGTGAATGAGCGCGCTTTGGAGATCTTGAACGGAGTGGGAATGCTGGCAAAGAAAGATATCATGGCGGGAAATCTTCCCCATGGAGATCAGCGCTATCTGGATATCGCCATCGCCTTGGCCACCGAGCCGCAGATTCTGCTTTTGGACGAGCCCACCGCGGGCATGACCCCCGCCGAAACCCTGGAAATGGTTACGTTTGTGCAAAAACTGGCCGAGAACCTAACCATCGCGCTCATAGAGCACGACATGGGCGTGGTGATGCATATTTCTCATTATATAACGGTCTTGCACAACGGGGCCATTTTGGCCGAGGGAGCCCCCGAAGAGATCCATTGCAACCAAGAGGTGCAACGGGTTTACCTGGGAGGGCACTGATGCTCCTGAGCCTGCGGGACGTTCATACGTACTATGGCCGCAGCCACGTCCTGCAGGGGATCGATCTGGACGTGGAGCCGGGTGAGCTGGTTATTTTAATCGGCCGCAATGGTGTGGGCAAGACCACCACCCTCAAGAGCATCATGGGCATCCAGCCCCCCCGCTCTGGCAGCATACTGCTGGACCTCGAGAACATCGCCGGTCTCAAACCCCACGAGATCGCTCAACGCAGCATCGCCTACGTGCCGCAGGAGCGCCGGATAATACCCAACCTCACCGTGATGGAGAATCTAAAGCTGGCTATGCTGGTGCGGGGTAAGCTGACCCCAGGGGAGGCGGAGGAGGCCTTAGCAGAGGTCTTTCAGAACTTTCCCCGCCTTCAGGAGCGTCTGCACCACCGGGGCGACGCCATGAGCGGTGGGGAACAGCAGATGTTGGCCCTGGCTCGGGCCATGGTGGCCAAGCCCAAGATTATCCTTATCGACGAGCCCTCCGAAGGACTCATGCCCACCATGGTCGATGGGATCGCCCTGATCATCAAGCGCTTTCTGGCCAGCGGGGTGACCATCATGCTGGTCGAGCAGAATTACGAGATGGCCTTCGACCTTTCAGAAAGCGCGCGGATCTACATCATGGAAAAGGGCCAAATATGTCACCAGTGCAGCATCCAGGCTCTTTTAGCCGACCGGGGTCCGCTTCTCAAATTTTGTGGCGTGCAGCTCTGACGGGAGACCGCGCCCCGGTCGTTCTTGGATAACTTCATGGGTAAGACAGCCCTCATAATCGTGACCCTGGATACCAAGGCGGAGGAGGCCCTATTCATCAAGGACCTGCTGGCATCCCAGGGTCTGGAGGTATTGATCATGGACGGCGGCAGCCTGGGCCAACCGCCGGCCGTGGCCGACATTACCCGCACGCAAGTCGCCGCCCGGGCCGGGTACGACCTGGCCGCACTGGTGACCACGGCAGATAAGGGCCGCATCATTGCCGGCATGACTGAGGGGCTCAGCGCCTGGGTGCGAACGCTCTACCAGGAGGGGCGCATCCAGGGCGTCCTGGCCTTAGGTGGCGGCCAAGGCACGGCCATGGGCACCGCCGCCATGCAGGTGCTCCCCCTGGGTTTTCCCAAGGTGATGGTTACCACCCTGGCGGCCAGCAACCTGCGCCCTTTTCTTGAAACCAAGGATATTGCGGTATTTCCCTCGGTGGCGGACATGCTGGGTATGAACCATATTCTGGCGTTGACGCTGGGCAACGCGGCCAACGCCCTGGCCGCCATGGTGCTGCATCGGTCCGTCAGCCAGGCGCGCCCCCGCTGCGCCGTAGGCGCCACCGCTTTCGGGACGACCACCCCGGGCCTCATGAAGCTGCGGGGCCTGCTGCGGGGCCCCGACTTGGAGATGGTTTTCTTCCATGCCACCGGCATAGGCGGGGCCTCCATGGAGTCCCTGGCAAAAGAAGGTTGGTTCGACCTGCTCTTGGTTTGGACCATCCACGAGGTGGTGGATCTGGTGGCCGGGGGTATCTTCGCGGCCCGGCCGAATTTCCTGGACCTGCTGGCCCGGCGGGAGATCCCCTGTTTGGTAAGCACGGGGGGCCTTGACTACATTTGCCGGGGACCCCTGGCTGAGATGGATAATGCCTGGCAGAACCGCAATATCATCGTGCACAACCGCAACATAACCCTGGTGCGGTCCCAGCCTGAGGAGATGATACGTGCAGCCGGGTTTTTGGCTGATAAGCTCAACCGCGCCCGGGGCCCGGTCAAGGTTATGATCCCCCTGGAAGGCTTTTCCGAGCCCAACGCCCGGGGCAAGCAGTTCTATGACCCGGAGGCCGACCAACGGTTCACTGAGGCCCTCAAGGTCGCTCTGCGTCGGGATATCGAAGTGATCGAACTTGCCCACCACATCAACGACGACGCCTTCATAGAGCGTGCGGCCAAGGAGATTGAGTCCCTTTTGCCTGATTCAGGGCCTGGTGGAGTAACCGCGCCGGCCGGTTCCTAAACAAACCCACAAGGAGAACGCGGCAAGATGACGGTTCAGATATATCCGCTCAACACCGGCTTCATCAGCCTGGACCGGGGTGCCTACATCACCGGCGGCTATGGCTACGGCCAGGAGGTGAAGGTGCCCACTAACGCCTTTTTGGTAGTGGATGGCGGCTCCAAGATTTTGGTGGACACCGGTATGGCAGACACTGAGAGAGCCCACTGGCACCACCCAGGCTCCTACCAGCCGGAGGGATTCCGTATCGACCAGCGCCTGGCCGCCCTGGGGGTGTTGCCCCAGGAAATCGAGGCGGTGATCCTCACCCATTTGCATTGGGATCACTGCTTCAACCTGAAGCTTTTCCAGCAAGCCCGTTTTTTCGTACACCAGAAGGAGCTGGACTTCGCCCGCGATCCTCATATCCTGTATCTGAAGTCCTACGAATCGCCCAAACTGGGGGTGGAACCGTCTTTCGGCGGCGTGGACTTCCAGGCTGTGAATGGCGAGCACCGTTACCGCGCCAACATCGTGATGTTCCCCACGCCAGGCCACTCCCCGGGTCACCAGTCTGTGGAGGTAACCACCGAAGCCGGGGTCTACGTTATCGCTGGCGATGCCATGTTCGCCGACGAGAACCTGCTGCCGGACGAGAAGCGGGGGCTTCCTTTTACCCCCATGGGACGCTACGTCAATGTCTTTGAGATGTACGCCAGCATGGAGGAGATCGTCCAGCGGGGCGATGTGGTGCTCACCGCCCATGGCCACGGGTCCCTAAGCCGAACCTGCTGGCCGTGAGGAGTAAGACCATGGAAACCAATCAGTCTGCGCAGATGCGCCTTCTGTTCGTGGAGATGTGCCAACGTGCCTTCAGTCTGGGTATGCAGCTCGCCAGCGGCGGCAACCTGAGTTTGCGCCTTGGCGAAGACCGCTACCTGGTAAAACCCAGCGGCAAGTCCCTGCGCGAACTGGGGCCTGAGGATCTCCTGGTGAGCGACGGCACCGGCCGGGTGGTGGCAGGTCGGGGCCAGCCCACCCATGAGCTGGCCTCCCACATGGCGGTGTACCAGGCCCGGCCATCGGTGGGCGCGGTGGTTCACTACCACTCGCCTTGCGCCACCGCCTATGCGGTGCAGGGTCGGCCGCTGCCCTTGCCCACCGTGCATGCCCGGAGAACCCTGGTTGAAGTACCGCTGGTGTATCCGCCGGGCGAGGGCAGCCCGGAGTTGGCCCAGGCCCTGAGCAAAACCTTCGCCCGCCGCGAAGTCCGCGCGGTTCTCCTGGCCGAACACGGCGTCCTGGCCGCCGGGGACGATCTGCGCGAGGCCCAGAACCTGGCCGAACTGGTGGAGGAGTCGGCCCGCATCGGCCTGTTGGCCTCTCTGCTGGACCATCTGTCCATCGGTTAGGGCTTGGTCTGCCTGACCCCACAAATCGAGCCAAGGAGGATAGGTATGGCTAAGATCAGTTTGGTGCAGGCATCCGTCATTGCGGACGAGGCGTTGAAAAAGGGGCGGGAGATCAGCTGCGATCCACTTACAGTGGTGGTGCTGGATGACGGGGGCCAGTACAAGGTGGTCAAGCGCGAAGATGGGGCCGGACTCATGCGGGTGGAGATAGCCTTGGGCAAGGCCTGGGGAGCACTGGGCATGGGCTTCGCCAGCCGCGAGTTGTCCCGCCGGGCCGAGAAGATGCCGGTGTTTTTTGGCTCTCTGGCGGCCATGTCCCAGGGCAGGATGGTGCCCCTGCCTGGCGGCGTGCTGATTCGCGATACCCAGGGCGATCTGCTGGGAGCGGTTGGGGTTAGCGGCGACACCTCCGACCGGGACGAGGAGTGTGCGGTGCACGGGGTGCGAGCTGCCGGGTTGACCGCCGACATCGGCGATTGAGGCAATGACGCCTACCCATCAATTAAATCTTGCGGCCAGCTGAGGCTGGCATGGAAGCGAGTTTCCTATGAGTGAGAAGGTGGGAATGCTGGGCTTGGGCATCATGGGTTCGGCCATGTCCAAAAATCTTTTGGCAGCCGGTTTCGAGGTGTTGGGCTACGATGTTTTAGAGGAAAAGATAATGGCTTTGGAAGAGATGGGGGGCCATGGAGCCGGGTCTGTCAAGGAGGTGGCCCAGGCTTGCCCCACGGTGATCTCGGTGCTGCCTACGGTGGCGGCGGTAGAGAAGGTGGGGCGGGAATTAGCGGCCGGGATTTACCCGGAACTGGTCCTCATAGAGGCCAGCACCATGCCGCTGGAGACCAAGCTGGCCGTGCGCGACGCCCTGGCCAAGGGGAGCGCCAAGACCCTGGACTGCCCTTTGAGCGGCACCGGGGCCCAGGCCATCAATAAGGACTTGTCCGTTTACGCCAGCGGCGACCCGAAGGCCTACGAACGGTGCGTCCCGGTTTTCGAAGGCTTCGCCCGCTCCCATTATTACATCGGCGAGTACGGCATGGGCTCCAAGATGAAGTTCGTGGCCAACCTGTTGGTGGCCATTCACAACGTCTCGGCTGCGGAGGCTTTTGTCTTGGGCATGAAGGCCGGGTTGGCCCCGGAGATGATCTTGAAGGTCATCAGCGACGGTGCCGGAACCTCCCGAATGTTCGAAGTGCGAGGCCCGCTTATGGTCGCGGGCCGGTATCAGCCGGCCACCATGAAGGTGGACGTGTTCCAGAAGGACATGAAGGTCATCACCAGCTTCGCAACCGAGCTCAATTGCCCCCTCCCTCTCTTGAGCGCCGCCGCCCAGGTATATACTACTGCCTTGGCCAACGGCCGGGCCAAACAGGATACCGCCTCAGTCTGTGAGGTCCTGGAAGAAATGGCCGGGTATAAAAGGGAGTAATAAGATCGGGCTACACAGCCAGAGAAATAATGTGAGATGAGGTGAAATTATGAAAGTTGGATTTATCGGACTCGGCAACATGGGGTCTGGGATGGCGGCAAACCTGGTCAAGGCCGGCCATGAGGTCACGGTTTATAATCGCACACATGCTAAAATGGGACCGCTGGTCGAGCAGGGGGCGCAGGCCGCAGCGCAGGTGGCAGATGCTTGCCAGGGCGATGCCGTCATCACGATGATAGCAGACGACGGCGCTCTTGAGAGCGTCGCGTTTGGCGGCCAAGGCGTGATTGCCAGCTTGGGCCAGGGCGCCAGCCATATTTCCATGAGCACCATCAGCGTTGCCTTATCAGAAAGGCTCGCCGCAGCGCATTCCGAAGCAGGCCAGGGTTATGTCGCCGCCCCGGTCTTTGGGCGGCCGGAGGCGGCGGCCGCGGCCAAGCTTGTCATCGTCACCGCCGGGGCATCGGCTGCCATTGACTCCTGCTCACCTCTCTTTGAGGCGCTGGGGCAAAAGACTTTTTTCTTTGGCAATAAGCCTGAAATCGCGAATCTGATCAAACTGAGCGGCAATTTCCTGATCGCCTCGGTGTTCGAGGCGCTGGGCGAAGCCATGGCGCTCGTCGGCAAGGCGGGCGTCGATCGAGTCCATTATCTCGATTTCCTGACTTCAACCCTCTTTGCCGCCCCGATTTATAAGACTTATGGGGACCTGATCGTCAGGCAAAAGTTTGAGCCTGCTGGTTTCGCTGCGTCCTTGGGAAATTAAGGATATCCGGCTGACCCTGGCGGCGGCGGAAACCCTGCGCGTGCCCATGCCGTTTGCGAGTCTGGTGCGTGATCGATTCTTGGCGCTGCTGGCTCATGGCGGCGAGGGGCTTGACTGGTCGGCGATAGGACAACTGGCCTCGCAGGACGCGGGCCGGTGAATCGGCTTCTGGCAAACGAGGCAACGACGGATGCGGGCTTTGCTCGCATCGCGACCGGTGTTATCGCCGAGGTGCCTTGGCAGTTCTGAGGATCGGAGAAAGGAAGGTTACCAGAACTTCTTGGAGAGGAATGGGGCGGAGACAAACTCCGCCCCCTTTTTTTAATCCCTGACGTGATGGTAGCTGCTATGACTGGGAACTTATCAAGACCCTGAAAACTTTCCTTATCTAGATCATATCCGCAATTTTTCCCGCCCCACTGATAATTCCCGATCCTGGCAAGATAGCCGCGGCCAGGCTATGGACCAAACCCATTTCTGAAAGGGCTTGGGAAGCTCCCAGATGCTACTCAACCATAGGAGATGGGATTGGGCAACGGAGATTCCGATTTGTAATGCGGACCTGGCACTTACCGCTATGGCAGAGCAGCCTGAAAATTATCTTCTCTGCTATGGCAAAGATGTGTAGTATCAATTGCAAAACCGGGGGACGCCGAAGGGGAAGATAAATAAGCATGCGGCCGCGACAACGGTTTCACAGGGGTGAAAGAAAAGGCTCCGCTGACTCCTTCTTGCCGACCTTGGGCAAAAGGATACTTGTGGTCTGGGTTGCCCTGATCGTGGCCGTTTTCACCACAGCCTACCTATTTACCTTTCAGGAGAAAGTCAGGCTGGATCTGGACCGGGTGGCTCATATCCGGGAAACCCTATCCCTGGTTTATGATTTGGAAAACCACCTGGCCGACGCGGAGTCAGCGGCCAGAGGCTTTGTCCTCGGTGGAGAAGAGAGCCAGTTGGTTAGATACCAAGAAGAGATCAAGGAAACGAGCCCCACCTTCGATGAACTCTATCAACTGACCGCTGATGAACCGGGGCCGCATCGCCTTCTTGCTGGTCTAAAGCCCTTGATTAACCAAAGGCAGGTCTTATTCTCGAAATCCATCGACCTGACCCGGGAAACGGGGACCAAGGGTCCAGAAAATCTGGCCGTGGCCCGGGAAGGCTCCAAGTTGCAAGACCGGATCCGAAATATGCTGGAAAAGTTGGAGGATGAGGAAAAAAAGATGCTGAACCCCGAGTGGGCCCGAGAGAAGCGGAAGGCCCGCATTATCATTTGGGGCCTCACCGGTGGGACCCTAGCCAGTTTTTCCCTCCTCTCCCTGGTCTTATTTCAGCTCAACCGGGAAATCAGCGGACGCAAGAAGGCGGAAAGCCGGGTGGCCGCCTACCAGGACAACCTTCGGTCCCTGGCGTCTCAATTGTCTCTGGTTGAAGAGAGGGAGCGCAGGCGCTTGGCCGTCTATCTGCACGACCGCATCGGTCACAATCTGGCCCTGACCAATATCAGGTTGGGAGAGTTGCAAAAGATGGCCCCTGGCCGGTTTCCCGGACTGCCCGTCGCGGAACTGGAAAGAATCGGCAGACTGTTGGAGCAAACCATCAGCGACACGCAATCATTGACATTCCAGATCAGCTCTCCCATTCTCTACGAGTTGGGACTTGAGGCGGCTCTGGAGTCGCTCACGGAGCAGATCCAGCAAGAGCACGGCATTTCCGCCCGGTTTGTCTCTGATGGCCAGCCCACGCCTCTGGATGAGGATGTGAGGATTTTGCTCTACCAGGCGGTGAACGAACTCTTGGTCAACGTCGTGAAGCACGCCGAGGCCCAGAACCTAAAAGTCTCCATCCGGCGTGAAGGCGGCAAACTGCTGATTGAGGTGGCGGACGACGGGGTTGGCTTTTTGGTTCCAGAGCCGGAGGGGCGCGACCGGAAGGGCAGCGGGTTCGGCCTTTTCAGCATTCGCGAGCGCTTGCGGGCCTTTGGCGGGCTCCTGAAGGTGCAGTCGAGCCCCGGGGCCGGCACTCGAGTCACCTTGATGGTGCCCCTAACGGATAATTCCTTATCAGGTTAGTCCTATGGACATTAAAATTCTTCTGGCCGACGATCACCAAATCATGCGGGAAGGCCTCGTCGCCCTGTTGGAGCGGGAACCAGGCCTGAAGGTAGTGGGGGAAGCGCCGGATGGCCGCGTCGCGGTGCGATTATCCCGGGAGCTTGAGCCCCAGGTGGTGGTCATGGACGTCACCATGCCGGACCTAAACGGCATTGACGCCACCCGCCAGATCCTGGCGGAAAACCGGCACATCAAGGTCATCGCCCTGTCCATGCACTCCAACCGGCAATTTGTCAAGGGCATGCTCCAGGCTGGGGCCTCTGCCTACCTGCTCAAACAATCCGCCTCCCAGGAGCTGATCAAGGCTATCCAACTGGTCATGGCAGGCCGGGTCTACCTGAGCCCGGAGATCGCCGGAATCGTGGTGGAGGACTATACAGCCCCCGCCGCCGACAACTCGGCGTTCGCAGTACTCACCCCCAGGGAGCGGGAGGTCCTGCAGCTCTTCGCCGAAGGCAAGAGTCCCCGGGAGATCGCCTGGGCCCTGCATCTGGGCCTGAAAACCGTGGAGGCTTACCGCCGTCAGATCATGGAAAAGCTCAATTTTAGCAACTTTGCCGACCTCGTCAAGTATGCCATCCGGGAAGGGCTCACCTCCCTGGATATCTGATTTTCCGCCACCCTCTCCTTTGGAGCCCTCCCTTCCCTCCAGGGACGCCCCAAGAAATCTCCATTGGCTCTCCCAGAATTGGTTGTTTGCTAATAGCTGCAACCGGCAATCTGGCCAATAATTTTACCATGCAGTCAAATCCGCATCTTAAGGTGGGCGTTATTTATATGCCGGTTTTGGACGGTTTTGCCAGATTCCCTGCCCCGTATGGAAAACGCTTGGACGTTTTCCAGCGATTCTGGACCCTGGATTTGCTGATCAAAATTTTGGTGCCCCTGGGTCTGTTGCTTTCCTTATGGGTGGCTCTGAAGGTAGGGTCACTGGGGGGCTATCTGCGCCTCTTTAGTCTGAAGAGCTACCAATCGCCCTTGTTGGCCTTGGGGGCCTCTTACAGCCTGGTATTTCTCCTTTTCCAGGCAGTGCGCACTGTTCTCTGGTGCCGCTACCAGCCGTATTCTTTGCCTCCGGGTGAGCTCCCCCGGGTCACCGTCATCATTCCAGCCTACAATGAAGGGCCTATGGTGGAGAAGGCCATCTTATCCGCGGCCTCATCTGTTTACCCCGCGGATCGGCTGGAGATCATCTGCATAGACGATGGCTCCCGGGACGACACCTGGGACTATATGCGCCGCGCCCAGTCGCAGCACCCGGAATTGATCACCACGATTCGCTTCCCCCAAAACCGGGGGAAGAGAGAAGCCCTGTATGCCGGTTTCACAAGAGGCAAGGGGGAATATTTCGTCACCGTGGACTCGGACAGCGTTATCGAGCCCGAGACTTTGAAGCAAATTGTTTCCCCCATGATCCAAGACACCACCATCGGCGCGGTGGCCGGCAATGTCAAAGTCTATAACCGCTCCGCCAACTTGATTACTCGGATGCTCTGGGTGCGCTTCGTACTGTCTTTTGACTTTTTACGGGCCTCCCAATCCACCTATGGCTTCGTTTTTTGCACTCCCGGAGCCCTGTCCGCCTACCGCCGGAAAGCGGTCTTGCCGATTTTAGAGGAATGGCGCCACCAGACCTTTCTGGGAACCAACTGCACCATCGGCGAGGACCGAGCCTTTACCAACCTGATCCTGCGCCAGGGATACTATACCGTCTATCAGCGCAGCGCCGTGGTGTACACCACGGTCCCCGAGACTTACAAGGGCATGTGCCGTATGTTCCTGCGGTGGGACCGGAGCAATTTCCGGGAGTCTCTGATCCAGCTATCCTTCATGTTCAGCCGTTACCGGCGGAAGCACCGCTTGCTGCCCATCGTGGACTTTTTCGTCCGGGAACTGGAATTCCCCCTTTCCTGTATATTTATCCCACTTCTGCTGGTCACTATCTGCCTGTATCCTCTGGTGCTGGTGAAATTTGCCACCGCTCTGGCGCTGATCTCCTTCATCCTAACCATTTATTACATCACCGTGGAAAGGGACATGGACTTCGTCTACGGTGTTCTCTACGCCTTTTATGCCTTTTTGTTTCTGAAGTGGATCCGACCTTATGGGTTTCTCACCTTGCGTGATGGCCGTTGGCTGACTCGCTAACCCATGCCCAACATCTCCTGCCGCTGCTCAGAATAATCCTTCCATCTAAAGGTCCTTCATGGACAAGGCAACGCTCTTTTCCTGCTGGTTGCGTCGCCACATCACCAATCTTGTCGTGGATGAAAATTCAAAATAACTGCTATGACCCAAAACTTATCACGAAGTTAAAAACTTCCCATATCTAGATCATACCTGCAATTTTTAAGGCCTCGGCGATAACTCCCGATCCTGGCAAGATATCCGCTGTGCTCAATATTGCCCGCCAGGCTGGAAGGGAAGCGGAAGGCGCTTCTTTGGCCTGTTGCCCGAAGCGGCCAAAAAGCTAGACGAAAATCGTCAAGAACCCAGCCAAGACCAATAGCCAGACCGGGCTAAAAGCCCACCAGATTCCCGTACCGGCTTCTATCTCAAACCTGACGCCGAAGACAGCTATACTGATCCCAAAATCATGACACCATCCTTTCGCCGTCGGCCAGCCCCCAGACTAAGCCCGTTCTCTCACCGGGATGCGGGACTCGCAAGGCACCCCGGTTTGGCAGAGGCCACAACCATAGCGGTCAAAGTGAAAGCCTTTCCTGCCATAGTGCGCCGCCACCCCAAGGAGATGATTCGCGCATTTGTCTTTGTCGTGGCCGGCTTCCGTAATCGCCCCGGCTGGACAGCGCTTCATGCATTTCCTGCAAGTGTTTTGGGAAAAATGGAGACAATATTCATGATGATCCGTATATGGCCTAACCGTCGGCGGGATAGGAATCCTGGCCACCACCGAGCCGACGCGGACGGCCTTGCCCCGGGGAGTGATAAGTCCATCGCAGAGCCCAAAAGTTCCCAGGCCGGAAATATGTGCGGCATGCCGCATGGACCAGCGGGAGGCGAAGCCGTAACGCGGTGATACTTCTCGCGACCAGAAAGGCGCATCCACCGGCGATATCGCCGCAAATCCGGCGTTTTGCAGGGTCGCCACCACGTGCCGGCGTAGTATAGTATTGAACATCTCGCCGAAATGCCGCGTCCTGATCCAGCGCTCCGCCGGGTAAGTGGACTCTTGCTTATTGTCCGCCTTGGTGGCCGCAGTTTGCGGCAAAATCCAGCAGACCACCGTGAGGTCTTCGGGACGAGTTTGGTCCTGAGGAAAGGCTTGCCGGAAGATCTCCATGGGAGTGAGGTAAAACGGGCCGATATCCTCTTTGATGCGGAGATAGAGGGGGTCGGCGCCATTGGAGAAGCCAACCAGCGGCTCCTCCCAGGCCCGCTCACCGGTGCCATGGTTCAGGGTGTTTTCGGGAGAGGTGGCGCAGAATTCTTTAACTACCGCGGACATCCAGGAAGATAAGTCCTCCTGCTTGCTCCCGCCTTTACGCGGTTGGATCATGTGACGATCTCCTTATATTGCTTTAATATACACGGTTGCTACCCGAAGTGGACATGTAAATCATCTGAAAATAACCGAGCATCGGAGGATCGTCTTGACTGGAGATACCGTCGCCACATAACTCTCCATACATCCAAACCATATCTGGCCGAGATTATTGGCAGCTTGATTGGCTCTGTCCAAAAATTGGTTTTTCGGACCTCTTAGCCCGGGGAAAATCCCCAAAAGTTTCTGTTCCTGAATCCGAACCCTCTTGTCGGCGGCATGATAGCACAGTTTCCTTGAGAAAAATACTTTCCCTGAATTTGGGTAGTGTCCTAATTTGCCTCTCGCATAAGCTCAGAGATTGACCAAAGGTGATCGGTGACACCTGCGGCTGAGCCTGGCCGCTTGAGGCCGCCGCTCCGGTCCGCCTCCGACGAGCAATTTGAGCCCATTCTCGGCTGCCCTCTCGCGGCTCAACCCTGCAACTCGAGAGAACTAAAAAAAACCGTAGGCCTCGACCGATTTGCAAAACTTGACGGACACAACTAAAAATTGACACTAAGCTCCGAGTTATGCTATTTTGGCCCCTGCGGAAATGATTGGCTTCGAAAAACGGACCGCTTGGGAGTTTTTACTCGGTCAAAGGGGTTTAAAAACCATTTTGGAACCGCTGCGGCCAATGCTGCCGCATAATGTCAGTTGAATGGCGATTAGACTACTCCAAAAGCTTTCGCTATTATGGTAGCCCGGGTCCGGTGAACCAAAAAGGTATGTCGCATTGCCAAGGCCCACGAAAGATTAAGAGGGAATCGCCATGATTAACCACTAAAGTAAGGAAAGATTGGCCTTCGGCGCTCTGAATGGCCGGTGCCCACCTTTTCGGCCGATTATTTTTCGAATCGAAAGTCCCATCGCGCCAGGCGGAATGTCCTTTCCTTTTCCCCTTCTTCCCAATTCAGGCTTAGAGCGAGAAGGGTTTGGCCGGATGGTCGAACACTGGAGAAGCGGGACCTATTGCGGCACTAAAATGTATATTGTATACCATATCGCAGATTTTACTTTTCCATCGGGAGGTTAAGTGATGGCTCAACTATCGGACCTGGTTGACAGGGTAATCGCCGGAGACTGGAAAGATATCGGCGCAATGACGCAGGAGGTCATCGACTCCGGTGTGAAACCGGAGAAGATCGTCCACGAGCTACAGGGCGGAATGGAGGTCGTGGGGGATAGGTACTCGTCGGGTGAGTATTTCCTTCCCGACATGATGAAGTCGGCGCGGTGCATGAACTTCGCCTTCGAAGTGCTGACGGCGGCCATGAAGGGCACCCAGGCGGCGAGCCTCGGGAAGATCGTAATAGGCACCGTGAAGGGCGACATGCACGACATAGGCAAGAACATCGTCGTCAGCTTCCTTAAGGGCGTAGGGTTCGAGGTAATAGACCTCGGGACGGACGTGTCGGCCGAGAGGTTCTGCGAGGCGATCGAGAAGGAAAAGCCCCAGATCCTCGGCCTGTCGAGCCTGCTCACCACGACGATGCACGAGATCGGCACGGATGTCAAGACACTGAAGGAGAAGGGGCTGCGCTCGAAGGTGAAGGTCATTGCCGGAGGCGCGCCGGTGACGGAGGAGTTCGCCCTCAGGGTGGGGGCCGACGCGTACGCGGCGGACGGCGGTCAGGCCATAAAGATCTGCAAGAGACTCGTTCAGGGATAGCAAAAGGGGAGGAGGTTTTCCATGCTCACGCAAAAGCAAAGGATACTCGACGTCGTCGCAGGCAAGCAGGTCGACATGATACCTTACGGGGCGCGCATAGACGTCTGGTACAATTATCACTTCGCCCACGATTCGCTGCCTGCAAAGTACAAGGGATGGCCGCAAACGGACATAATAGCCGACCAGGGGGCAGCCGCCCAGAAAAGGTTCTTCTCCGTCTGCAGGGAAGAGTACCGAGATATGGAGGTGGTGAAGAGGCAGGAGGCGCCCTACGAGGTGACCGAGTTCATAACGCCCATCGGCATGTGCTCCATAAAGCTCCTCTGGTCCGTCGCAGAAGGGCCGTGGCTCGCTTACGAGCATGAAAAGCTCTTCAAGAGCAAGAAGGACTACCCTGTGGTCAAGTACATCCTCGACCACACGGTCCCCGTCTTCAACGAGGAATATGCGAAGGAATACGCGGAAATGGGAGAGCGGGGGGTCGTCATGACGGGGACGGGCCTCTGGGGCCCTTCTCAGAGGGTCATGCGCGAGATCATGGGGTACGAGCTCTTCTACAACGAGTACATGGACAACCCCGAAGAGGTGGACGGGCTCATGGATGCGATGTTCAACCTCGAGAGGAAGAAGCTCGATATCTGCATCGCGGCCGACATCGAGATAATCAACCTCTGCGCCAACTGGAGCGACGACATCCATACTCCTGTCTTCAAGCAGTACTTCACGCCCTGGTTCAGGGAGGCCAGCGAGAAGATCCACAAGGCCGGCAAGTTCTCCATGGCCCACGCTGACGGCGAGATGAAGAGGCTGATCCCTCTTTATGCCGAGACGATGCTCGACGTAGCCGAGGCGGTCACGCCGGCGCCTCAGACGAAGTGCACAATGACCGATTTCAGGCGCATGGGGGACCATGTAACACTCTGGGGCGGCATCCCGTCCATCCTCTTCGAGCCTTCCGTGAGCGACAACGAGTTCGACGCCTACGTCAAGGCCCTCATAGACGAGATGAGACCGGGCACCCGCTTCATCATGGGCATGGGAGACAATCTGACCGTCAATTCGGATATCAACCGTCTCCGCAGGGTAGTCGACATTATAGAGCGGTACGGCAGGCTGCCGCTGGCATGATGGTATGCCTGCAGTCTCCTTCCCGTCCGATGCTGTGAATGATCAAAAGGAGAACGATATGACTGAAAATAGCGAGGCGGCTGCGGGCCGGAAGGGGCTCAACCTGCCTCAGAGAATGGAGCGACTTCCCCTGACCAGTTTTCAGCGCACCATCTTCCTCATCATCGCCACCGCCTGGCTTTTCGATTCCATGGACCTGGCGATGATGACCTTCGTCCTCGCGCCCATTAGCAAGACATTTACACTTACCTTGGCGAAAGCGGGATTTCTCGGCAGCGCCAGCCTGGCCGGAATGGCCTTCGGCGCCGCCTTAGCCGGGATGCTCGCCGACCGCATAGGGCGGAAGGCCGTCTTCCAGTACAGCATGATCGTGTGGGGCAGCGCTGCGATCCTCTGCGCATTATCGCCTTCGTACGGATTCCTCCTTTGCATGCGCTTCATCCTGGGCTTCGGCATGGGGGCCGAGTTCCCGATAGCGCAATCGATGGTCTCCGAGTTCATGCCCGCAAAGGAAAGGGGTAAATATATCGCCCTTCTCGAAGGCTTCTGGCCCCTCGGCTTCATCCTGGCGGGGGTCGTCGCCCTCTTCCTGATCCCCGTCGGCGGCTGGCGGGTGGTCTTCCTCGCCACAGGGGTCCCGGCAGTCTTCGTCTTCGTAATCCGTAGCAAGGTTCCGGAGCCGCCGCGCTGGTACGAGGCAAGGGGCAGGATGGAGGAGGCCGAGTCGACGATGCGCTATCTCGAGGACTCGGTAGAGAAGGCTTCCGGCAAACCCCTCCCCGAGCCCGCCCGCGACGGTGTGGCCGACGAAGTCTTGAAGGGCGGCTTCTCCCTCTGGGAGCTCTTCAAAGATAAGTACAGGGTGCGCACGCTTATGGTGTGGGCCCTCTGGTTCTTCGCGCTCCTAGGCTACTACGGCATAACCACTTGGATGGGAAAGCTCCTCGTGGACAGGGGCATCACCATCACAAAGTCGATCGAGTTCGTCCTGTTGATGACGCTCTTCGGCGTGCCGGGTTTCTTCTCGGCGGCCTATTTGGTCGAGAAGCTCGGAAGGAAGCCGGCCGTCATCGGCTACGTCCTCTTGAGCGGCGTAGCGGCCTACTGCTACGGCCAAGCGGTGACGACCCAGCAGGTCATCGTGACGGGGGCCTTCATGCAGTTCTTCTTCTTCGGCATGTGGTCGGTCATATATGCATACACCCCCGAGCTCTTCCCGACGAGGGCGCGGGCGACCGGGTGCGGCACCGCATCGAGCTTGGGCAGGGTGGGCGCGCTGATCGGCCCGTCCGTAGTACCGCTGATCATCGCCTCCTACGGGGTTGGGGCGGTCTTCTCCCTCGGCGCCGTCTCCTTCGGCATCGCGGCGCTCAACGTTCTCCTGCTCGGCCCGGAGACGAAGGGGCGCATCCTTGAAGAGGTGAGCGGCTAGGATAAAAGAAGGGGAGGCAGGTTTATAATGGAAGGGGGACACCCCCGGGCCTGCCTCCCAGCAAGAAAGAACGTCCTCGTCATTGCCTGCGAGGTCATGTGTATGGTCATAGAAGAGGGGACCAGATAAAGGAGTTTTGGCCATAGAAAAAGGGACCACCGCAGCCGCCCTTTTGGATACAAGATGTTGGAGCGACATTTTTAAATCTCCTTTATAAGTAGTTGATCATGGCTATTGGGCCGCAAGCCCCCAGAAGGCTGACTTGCCCCTCAAAAACCGATCCACATGTTAAGTTAGAGTGGTGGATCGAAGGGAGCCAGGGAGATGACCAGAAAGCTTTTCAGCCAGAATCAGAAAACCCGCCTTTAAAGATCTCGATAACTGCTATGATCCGAAACTTATCGCTGAGCCAAAAATCTCCACATATCCGGAACATATCTTTAAATTTTCCCCACCTCTCAAGCTCGCGGTCGACCCCTTAATTTCGCCCTTGCGCTCTCAATGGCCGTTCTGTAACATGGCCACCAGTCCCTGCCCCCCTAAACCCCTGCGGTCCCTCCGTGGGTCACCATGTAGATAGTCGGAGAAAGAGTTCTTGCTTCACTTACGTATTCGATCATCTGTTTCGTGATAAGCGGGTTGCCCAATTAAGAGATGCAGACTTTGTGGCGTTTCCTCTCCGCGTTCCTCACGCAATCTCACCGAAGTCGAAGCGGCTGAACTCCATGGAGCAACGGCGGTCCTGCTCCTTTACTGCAGAATCCGATCCATTATTTCCAAAGGCTTTAAAATATAGACCTGCTTTTGGGATACCCGGATGAGGCCTTCCTCCTGGAGTAATTTCAGAGTCTCACTGACCGTCTGCTGGCAGGAACCCGTGCACGATGCGAGTTGCTCCTGGGTAAGGTTGACGGGAACGACAATCGGCCTCCCTCCGGAGCCCGTCTCCAGCAACAGGTGGTAGCTCAGGTAAAGAAACAGCTTCAACAGCCTGGTGGCCACGTCACAGACCATGAGGTTTTCGATCTGTTCCGCCAGATACCGGCTGCGCCTTCCCAAGATCTGGATAACCCTGCGGGCCAGGGGGTAGTGCCGGGTCAGCAGGTCTTCAAAATCGCGCCTGCGGATCTCATACAAGCTGCTAGCGCAGATTGCCTCAGCATTGCAGATTCTCTGGTTGCCGTCGATGATCTCGGCCAGGCCGAACAGCTCCCCGGCCCGACGCAGGAAGATAATGGGTTCCTTGCCCTGTAGAGCCAGGCGGGAGATCTTGACCACCCCCACCTCCAGATAGAAGCAAGAGTTGGCAAGATCACCCTCGGCGAAGATGGGGGCGCTCTTTTTCAGGGAGCGCCTGACGGAGCGGGCTAAAAACTCGCTCTTTTCGGTGGGAAGATTTTCAAAGAAATCCTCCGCCCCCAGATGCCATTGCCGCCGCATGGGCTACCCTCATTGGTATCCAGCGATCTAATATCTTCAATAATTATAACAGGTCAGCACCGAAGCGCCAAGGATCGGCCACATCCGGGGAGACAAAGGAGAACACTGGAAGGGGGCAGGCGGTGCAGCCAGCCTCTCAGGGGCGGGAGCCGGGGCTCTACCACAATCCTTTCTGCTGCAGCAGGGGTCTGGGGTCCACCAGGTGCCCTTTCAGCCAGTCCTTTACCTGGGGGTGACCCAGAGCCAGGCCAATGAGTTCGGTAAAATAAAAAACCGGCAGGTAATAGTCCCGCCCGAGCTTTCTGGAGATGCGCTCCTGGGAGAGGTCCAGGTTAGCCTGGCACATCTGGCAGGAAACCACAATGCAGGACGCGCCCGCGGCCAGGGCCTGATCATAAAGGCGCTGGCCCAGCGTATCGACGATGTCCGGGCGGGCCACCGCCAGCCCGGCGCCGCAGCAGTCCGTCTTGAAGGACCAGTCCCGGGGGCTGGCGCCCAGGGCCGTGAGCAGGCGCTCCAGGTTTTGGGGATTCTCGTAATCTTTCTTGTCCGTCACTGCCGGAGGCCGGGCCGCCAGACAGCCATAATAGCCCACGGCCGCCAGGTTCTGCAGGGGCTTCACCACCTTCCCGGCCAGGATCTCCAAGAACTCGTCCTGGGTGAGGTAATCCAGGAGGTCCCAGACCTTAATGGCCCCCTGAAAGGAGACGCCCAGCCGCGCCCCTGCGTCGCCCTTGAGGGACTTTTCCGCCGCCTTCAGGCGGTTGAAGCACAGGGCGCAAGGGACCACCAGATCTTGCCCGGCCTTCTCTGCCAGGACCAGATTCCGAGCGGGGAGGGCCAGGGCCAGATATTGGTCAACGCTGTGGGCCGAGGAGGCCCCGCAACAGTTCCAATCCGCCAGCTCAGAGAGCTCGAGGTCCAGGAGAGGGGTGACCCCGGCAATGGAGGCCGCGTAATCAAGCGCGGTGCCTTCCAGGGAGCAACCGGGATAATAGGTTACCTTCCTTGCCATTTAAATTCAGCCTGCTTGAAGATTTCGTCAATTTCCGCCCGGCTTTGGAGCGGCGCGGGTCCGGCGAGACGCAACCGTCCCTTCCGGAAGAGCTTCAGGCCCAGCTTCAGGTTGCCGGCCAACTCCCCCAGATTAGGTTGGCGCCAAAGCCTGAACAGTCCGTAGCGCCACAGCATCCGGGCTTCCGGAAGACGCCCTCCGGCCTCGCGGATACTTTCCAGAAAATAGCGGTGAAAGGCCGCCACCAGCGGTTGGGACGCGGTTTCTCCCTGCTTTAAGGCCTCTTCCTTCAGCCAATCTATCACCCCGGCAATGTCGATGCCGTTGGGGCAGCGGGTGGTGCAGGTTTCGCAGCTGGAGCAGACCCAAATGGTGCGGCAACCCAGGACCTGCTTCTCCTGGCCCAGTAAGGCCAGGCGGATGACCTGGTCCGGCAGCAGGTCCATGGCAAAGGTCAAGGGGCAGCCGCCGGAGCACTTGCGGCACTGAAAACATCGGGACACGGTCAGGCTGGCCGCAGTAAGCCGTGCCGACAGGGATGACTCGGGTTGGAAATTCTTGTCCATAATCCCTTTAGAACTATTTGCCGCGGTCTAGATTTTAAAAGGATTGGGCCCCATGCTCTTGAGATCCCCAAGATAGGAGTGGAGTAGGTTTACGAATTTAACAGAGTCCCGTATTTCCAGGTTGGCAAAGCGAACCCTTTCCGGTTCGATCATCATCTTTTGCAGTTTGTCCCGCAAATCGCCGCTGCGTTTCTGGACCAACTGGCTCCCCCGCACATAATGGCACTGATCCTCCGGGCATCCGCCAATCAGGACCCCATCAATGCCAAAAGAAAGGGCATCCGCCACGACGGCGTTATTCACTGAACCGGCACACGGAACCTTGAGGAAGATGACGTTGGGCGGAATGTCAAGGCCTGCAGCCACCGCACCCCGGGCCAGGTGGTAAGCGTCGTTTTGGCAGAGAAAGGCCAGGATCACCGGCTCTTTATCTCCCATAAAAGAGACGTCGAAGGCTTCCACCTGGGCTGCCATCTGCTTGATGGTGTTATGCTGCAAGGAGATGATCCCCAGGGGGCACAGGCCCATGCAGTTGCCGCATTGGCGGCAACGGGCCAAATCTGGGGTCGGGAAGCTTTTCTCATCAAAGGTGAAGCTCCCGAAAGGGCACTCCTCCACGCAACGCTTGCACTGATCGCACCGGGTCTTGTCCACCACCGGATAGGTGGGTTCGACGAGAACGCGGCCCTCCAAATATTTTAAGGCCTTCATGGCGGCCAGATGGGCCGATTCGATGGACTGGCTGACCTTCATGGGCTCCCGGGCGCATCCGGCTACATAAATGCCGGTTCTCTGGCACTCCTCAGGATGGCATTGATAGTGGGATTCATAAAAACCATAAGAATTTTGAGGCAAGTTAAGGGCCTGGGCCACGTCCGGGGTCCCTTGGGCCGGAGTCATCCCCCCGGCCAACACCAAAAGATCGAGGTTTATCATAAGCGGCGCATTCAAAGAGGGGTCGATCACCCGCAATCCCAGCTTTCCGGTGACCGGGTTCAAATCGACCGCAGAGGGAATCTCACGGTTAAAAACGACGCCCAAGTCCCGGGCCCGCCGGTAAAGATCTTCGTCGAACCCCGGGGAGCGCATATCGATATAAAAAACGTAGCAGTTGGCTTCAGGGTCCCTTTCTTTTATCTGTACGGCCTGTTTCAGAGTGGCGGAGCAACAGACCGAGGAACAGTACGGGAGGTGCCGCTCATCCCGGCTGCCCGCGCACTGTATGAAGCCTATTTCTTTCATATCCCCCCAAGAGGATTCCGGGAGAGCCCAGCCTACCCGATCGGCGCCCAGGAGCTGTTCCATCTCCAGGTTACTGATTACCCGGGCATACCTCTGATAACCGAACTCCGCCACCTGGGAGAGGGGGTAAGGATCCCACCCCGTGGTGACCAGCACCGCACCCACGTTAAGATCCGTTTCGAGAGGAGGCTGGTCCAAATCCACGGCGCCGGATGGGCAGACCGCGGCGCATTCCCGGCATTCGGGAGGGCAGTGCTGGCGCTCCACCACAAAGGCGGCGGGATAGGCCAGGGGATAGGCCTGATGGATAGCCTTCCGGGCTGGCGCCAGGAATGGGGCAATCTTTCCAAAGCCAGGCTCCCGGCTGGCGGGCAGGTCCACCGGGCAGGCAGCCACACAGACCCCGCAGCCGTTGCATTTTTCCTCCCGAACATAACGGGGCTTTTTGAGAATCCGGGCCTGGAAATTCCCGGGGCTACCCTCCAAGGCCACCAGGGTGGACAGGGTATGGAACTCCGCCAGAGGCGAAACGCTCAGCTTATCCAGACAAAATTGCAGACCGCAATGGGGGTCACAGAGGCGGGGGTAGAACCGGGACAGGAGAGCAACTTTTCCACCCACGCCGCTCTCCTTTTCTACCAGATACACCCGCTTGCCCAGTTCTGCCAGGGAGACTGCGGCATGGAGCCCCGCCACCCCGGCTCCCATGATGAGGACGGCATCGGTGGCCGGCAGCTCCAGAGGTTCCAAGGGCTCAAGTAGGCGGGTGCGGGCCAGGGCCATATCCAGAAGGACTCTGGCCTTCCGGTTTCTGAGCCCAGGCGTGACGCCCGCCAGCAAGAGGCCCTGTTCTTCCAGATCGCACCAGTGGTGGAGATACGGGTTCAAGCCGAAGGCGCTAAGCTCCGCCGGCAAGCCCTTTCTCTGCTCGTCGCTGAACCGCCCCACCCAAAGAACCCGGTCGATCACCCCGGCTTCCAGGTCTTGATGCAGCGTCTCGAGGAAGGCCGGTGAGCCCGGATCTATGATGATCTCGGCGCGGGCCACCCCTTTGGCCCTGGCCGAGTTGTGCACCAGGGCCTCCAGGTCCAGGGTTGCGGCCAGGCGCCCCCCCGGATCCCATAGCAACAAGACAATTTGGGGTGCGGTTTTAGACATTTCCTTTACGTCGTCCTGTTTTTGTACCGGAAACGCTCCACCTTGCCATTGAGATCGATGCAGGTCCAGGTGATGGTGTTAGTCCCCATCATGGGGATGAGCCGCGCCACATGATAACCCAATTGATAAGGAGTCCGGCTTTCGATGGCCCCCACCGGGCAGGCTTTGGTGCAGGACATGCAGTCCCAGCAGTCCCGGGGTGCCCGGCAAAAGGCTTTCTTGTTTTCCCCCAGGACCATCAGGTCTCCGGGGCAGATCTGGGCACAGAGCGGTTCTTCCTCGGCCTTGCAGCCGTCGCATTTCTCACGGTCAACCCTTGGTGGCATCTTTACCTCCTCCTTGCCTGAATAATATCTATGCCTGGCAGCGGTCGCCGGGGACCAGTTGTTCATAGGGACGGGTAAACATTTCGATCTCGCCCGTCTCTTTATGGCGCCGGGACTCCACAAAGCAATCGAATTTCGGGTCCATCTCCGGGTAATCGGAGCGGGTCTGCCAGCCCTGCCAGCGGGTCTCTTTTCGGAATTTGAGATGGTGCACCAGGACCTCGGACACGTCCAGGCGGTCCATGACCTCGTGAGCGCCCATCAGGTCGTGCAGGTCCTTGGCATAAAGGTACTTAGTCTGGTCTCGCAGCATCTTCAGATGCTTGAGGGCATAGTCCAGGCGCTCCTCGTTGCACCGGTAGAACTGGGTAGTACCGCCGGCATATTCATCCATGAGGCGCTGCATGCGCTCTTCCATCTCCGTCGGGGAGACTCCGTCGAACTCCGGGCCCCGCAGCAGCGGCGCAAAGACCCGCTCCTTTTCCCGTTCCACCTGCTGCACGTCCAACTCCGGCTGGGTCACCCCGGCCAGGTACTTCAAGGCCCCCCGGGCGGCCAGCTTGCCCTCGGCGGCGCAACCTCCTACGAACTTGTTGGGATTGCCCCCGGCGCTCTCCCCGGCGGCAAACAGGCCGGGCACTGTGGTCATGCGCTCGATATCCACCCAGTAGCCGCTCTGGGTGTGGCCACCCACCACGTACGGGTCGCTGCCGTAGATCTCAATAGGCTCCTTGGAGATGTCCTGGCCGCGGGCGGCCAAAAAGAGCACGAAGGCCGGCCGCTCGTTCAGGTAATCGACCATCATCTCCTTGACTTCTTCCGGGCCCAGATGGGTGGTGTCCGCATAGCAAGGACCCCGGCCTGCCAGCCACTCCTCCATGGGGGCGTTGGCCCGGATATAGCGGGGCGCCTTATCGCCTCCGAGGTGGGCGTAATGCTTCTCCAAGATCCGCTCGCCCTTGGCGTTGGTGATCATGGATTTGTAACCCACCGAGATGGTGTCCACCGGCCCGCAGAAGTCTTTGGTGCGGGTAGCCACCCATCTCTGCTCAAAGGAGGTCATTTCCGCCCCCTGGCGGATGCCCAGGGCGTAGGCGCTGCCCACGTTGAAAGGGCTTCCCCAGACTTGATGATGGGAGCTGGTGGCGTCGGAGGTGTGAGATTTATAGAGGCCGATGGCGCCGCCAGCCGAGACGATGACCGCCCGGGCCCGGAAGACATAAAACTTGCCGTTCCTGACCCCGAACCCCATGGCACCCACGCAGCGGTCGCCGTCCATCAGTAGTCCCGTGGCGGGAATACGGTTGTAGACATCCGCACCCATCTCCATGGCCTTCTCGGCCATGATGGGCTTGAGCTGCTCCCCGTGAATGGAGACGTCCCAGCCTCCCCGATACTGGGCCTTCCCTTCGTCGTCCCGAAGGATGGGCAGACCCCAGCGCTCCAGATCCTCCACCGCTTCGTTGAGATTCTGGGCGTTGCTCAGGGCCAGGTCTTCGCGGATGGGCCCGCCCCCCACCTGGGAGCGGCTCCAGCGCACCAGGTCCTCCGGGGTCTTCCCCTCGGGGATGTAAGTGTTGATGGCGTCCATGCCGGCGGCGGTGGCGCCACTGCGGCTGATATGGGCCTTTTCCATGATGGTGACCTTGAGTTCGGGCGCCAGCCTTTTGGCCTCAATGGCCGCAAAGCAACCGGCGTTGCCCCCGCCCACGATGAGGAGGTCCGTGTCGATCACCTCCGTGGGTATTTCCTGTAAGTCTTTGGGGAGTTCTTTGGCCATGGCGTTCTCCTTACCGTAACCGGATTATTTAGTTGAATTATCCCGGAATCGAAAACCGTCTTCTATCGGCTAGACGATATATGACCCTGGAAAGTTAAGGCCCACGGCGAGCCGGCCGCCTTTAGAAAGGCCAGGGCGCTGCCGGATTCCAAACGGGCAGGCCCAGCAAGGCATACCAGGGGGCCATCACCAGCAGGCCGTAGGCAATGGCGAGTAAGATGCAAACCCACCCGGTCTTGAAATAATCCCCGGTGCTGAAGGTTTCGGTGCCATAAGCGATAACCGCCGCGGTGATCTGGGTGGGCAGCAGGTAAGCGTAGGTGTCGGTATCGCAGACCAGCATGGTGAAGGGCACCGGGTGCAGCCCCACCTTGGGCGCCATGGCGAAGACCACCGGGGCCAGCATGGCCACCGCGGCCACATTGGACAGCATGCCGATGCGGATGATGTGGGTGCCGAGCATCAGGCACAGGATGATACCCCACCAAGGCAGGCCCACCACCGATCCGTGGATCAGGTCCGCCAGCCACCCGGCCAGCCCCGATTTGGCCATGGCCCCCGTCATGGTAAGGGCGCCGCCCAGGAGCAGGAAGGTTCCCCAGATGGTGCGGTCCTGAATCTCTTTCCAGGTGAAGGGGAACAGCCCCGGGATAAACAGGATCAGGATGCCGATGAGCCCAATAATGCCCAACTGAAAATGGTGCAGTGCGTAAATGGGGCTGCCCTTGCCCATGGTGAAGAGCAGGGCGACCCCGGCGAACACCGCCAGCAAAGTCCATTCCGTCCGGGACATCTTTCCCAAGGCGCGGTACTGCCTCCTGATTTCGCTGTGGCCGCCGGCTATCAAGATATTCTTGGTCTTAAAATGGTAGCGCACCCACCACTGGGTAAGGGCGAACATCCCCAGGTAAGGGAACTGCAGCAACGCCCAGTTAACATAGTTGAGATTGGGGAACCCGTGGCTGCTGAAGATGCCTACGAGAATCATATTGGGCAGGTGCGCGGTCATGATGAAGACGCCGCAAATCATGGTCCCGTACACCAGGGACTGGATGACGATGGCCTTTTTGGCCTCCTGTTCCTCGGGAGTGTCCCCCAGCAAACGGGTGATGCCTTTCACCACCGGCAGCAGCGTGGCGGCCCGGGCATTAGCCGCCGGGATCAGGAAAGCCAAAACGATGTTGACGCCAAACATGCCCCAGATTACCCGGCCCACGCTGGAAGCCTTGATCTTGTCCAGAATTCCCAGGGCGATGCGCCGGTCCAGCTTCAGAAGCTGCATGATAGAGCCCACCAGAAAGGCAAAGAGGCAGAGCCACACTACGTGGTTAGTAAAACCGGAGAACACCACCCCCATGGGCGGCGCGCCCTTAACCCAGGGGAGGGCATGGGTGAGGATCAGCAAGGTGGGGATGGAAATGCCGGTGATTCCCACCGGTAATGCCTCTGACACCCACATCAGGCTGGCCCAGATCACTACGGCCAGGACCCTCATGCCTTCCTCGGAAAGACCCTGGGGCCGGGGCAGGACCAGCCAGATCACCAGGAATGAGAGCCAGGCGGCCGTAAATCCCAAGAGGACCTTTCTGGGATCCTTGCCGATCACCCTGAGGTTTTCGCTCAGGTGGGCCAACACGGGCCCCCCCCTGGGGCGCTTTACTTCAGCCGCCAGCAGCTCCCTGGAATCACCCATGCTCGCCCCTCCCTTTCCGGCCTTTCGGGTGCCGCCAATGCCTTCCCACCTGATTTTCCCTAGCCATCGGGATTGAAGAAATTATCCCGGAATGGAAAACCGGTTTCTATCGGATAGGCGATAAGAACTGAAAAAATTATGAAACCTGGACATAAAAACGTCATAAGATATCAATAAGTTGTAATATCAGGCTACGGGAATGGCTCTACCGCAAGTTAGTAAGGGTGGATGAGAAGTCCTCGGAACAGTTCGACAATGATCCAGGCTCCAGATCCAGACAATCCTATGAAGAAAACGTGAAAAAGTCTCGTAGGTAAAAGTACCAGATATGTAGTCAAAATTGCCGAGGTGGTGTGATATCCAATGAGAATACAAGTCAATCCGCGGTTCCCAACTCAAGTGGTAACGCAGGGCGGAATCTTGGAATGGAGGTGAAGGTGTGTCGATAGGGGCTAACTTACCAGGAGCGGAAATTATCTCTCGAGTGGGAAAAATTCCGGATATGATTTGGATATGGGAAGTTCTCAGGGTCTTGATAAGTTCCCAGTCATAGCAGTAATCCGCAGATCAGGTATACTGCAGTAACACAATGCCACCTCTCTCTCCAAAGTTTTCCGATGATCTGCACCGGCCCAAACCACTTCCTGCTCATCTCCCTGCCTCCATTCGGGCCACTATTCTACCAGAACTTGTGGATCAGTTTTCGGGGGGGGGGCAGGTTACCCTCGGCTTGCCGGGCGAGATATGTTGGAATATACTCTGACCATCCGATAACGATTCGAAGGAATATACTTTGTCCCAACGAGATGAAGAGTTTAAGGGAAGGCCGAGTCCGTAATATGCGCATTCTCAAAATATAATCGGGCAAAAATTGCCAAATAATTTTCATCAGAGGAATCTTTCATGTCGTCCCAAGATGCAGATCATTTGTTGATGGACAGGATTCCAGAGACTATCCTCCACAGCATTCCCATTGGGATACTCTTTTGTACTCCTGATAAAATCCTCAGGTTCATAAATAAAACATATGCGGAATACCTCGGGATAGATCCGAAAGACTATATCGGGAAACCCATCACGGAATGCATTCCCGAAGCAAGAATCGGTATCGTCATGGGATCAGGCAAGGCTGAAATGGGAGACTTAGGTCCTATTACTACCAAGAAGGGTAAAATAAACCTTATAGTTAACCGACTTCCAGTGTTTGGACCAAACGGAAAGGTCATTGGAGGTATCTCCCAATCTCTCTTCGGGGATCCCCGTGAGTTGAAAGAGGTGGCAAAAAGAATTGCGTTCCTGGAAGACAAGATTAACCTCTGTAAACTGAAGATTGGCAGTGCCCTTTCTGCTAAATATAAACTCACAGACATAAAAGCCCAGAGTGCATCTATCTTCAAAGCAAAGGAATTGATCAAGCGATACGCCAAAACTGACTCGTCGGTCATGATTTTGGGACCAACGGGCACCGGTAAGGAACTTTTTGCTCACGCTCTTCACCAGGAGAGTTACCGAGCGGATGCCCCTTTTGTGAGCATCAACTGTGCAGCGATTCCGCCGGACCTCCTTGAATCGGAGCTATTTGGATATGTACCAGGTGCCTTCACTGGGGCTCGTAAAGAGGGAAAAATTGGACTGATTGAATTAGCTGACAAGGGAACTCTTTTCCTGGATGAGATCTGCGACATGCCATTGTCTGCTCAAGCTAAACTGCTGAGGGTTTTGGAAGAAAAGATGGTTTGTAGACTCGGAAACACACGCTCCAACCGGGTTGATTTTCGCCTAGTGGTGGCCACCAATCGGAAATTGAAGGCTATGATATTGGAAGGCAACTTTAGAGAAGATTTGTATTATCGATTCAGCACTATAAGCATAACTATCCCCCCTCTTTGCGAGCGGAAGGAGGATATTCCTGTTTTGGTGGATCATTTTCTGGAGAGGTTTGAGAGACGCCTCGTGACTTGTTCTAAGCAAGCCATGGAGGCTCTGATTCAATACAATTGGCCTGGGAATGTCCGTGAATTGAAAAATGTCATCGAAAGTTCTCTTAGCCTTTGCAAGAACAATACGATTGAAGTTGCTGATCTCTCTCATGACATCACAGATAGCCCAAATGTTTTCTCAGCAAAACAACCGGAAAAAGGTTTACCTAAAATCGGTAGAGCTCCTCTCTCACAGTTTCGTGAGGCTAATGAACAGATCCTCATTATCAAGGTTTTAAAAGAAAACAACTGGAATATGGCAACGTCAGCAAAGGTGTTGCAGATCGGTAGAGCAACCCTTTATGAGAAGTTAAAGAAATACCAAATTTCAAAAACCACTTCCGCAGCGACGAATTCTTTAGTGCCGAGAGGCACTCAAGAATAATTCCTCAACCATTCTCGCCCGCCTTCGATTGCCAATAAAGTCTGGATAGCCAGACATGTCTGAAAAAGCAGACCTATTATTCATCTCTAGCCTACGCGCCTTAGCCTTTCCCATCATCCACTTTATTCCAATATAATAGATAGTTATTGCTATATCGCTGGAATTCTCACCTGGTGGGCAACCCATTGAATGCCCAAAAATGGATGGCGCAGCATTTGCATATGATGGTTTGTAAAGCTGCCAGCAAAATCCTTTAGGGGTTAAAAAAATGGCTAAGAAACAGATTCTAATCATAGGAGGTTCTGCAGCTGGGATGAGGGCGGCATCTCGTGCCAGAAGGAGAGATCAAGAAGCTCAGATCACCGCTCTTGATAGAGATAGCATCGTTTCATACGCCGCATGCGGGATCCCGTTTTATCTGTCTGGGGAAGCGGAATTGAAAGAATTGATGTCTACCCCCATAGGACTCGAACGAAACGCGCTGTTCTTTAAGAAAATCAAAAACATTGATGTACAGACACGAACCTTGGCCACCAAAATAGACCGGGAAAACAAATTGGTGGAGGCGACTCAACTGGACACTCAGAAGAACCTGGTTTACCCCTATGATCTGCTTGTCCTGGCCCCTGGTGCCATACCGATAATACCGCCCATTCAGGGAATCCAGGCACAGGGCGTTTATCAGTGCAGAACGCTGGATGATTCCGTCTCTATTATGGCAGGCATGACGAGCAGCAAGAAACGAAAAGCCGTTGTAATAGGTGGAGGGATGATCAATCTCGAATTCCTTGAACCTTTAATGGCGAACGGATTCGAGGTGTCTCTGGTCGAGATGAAGAATCATCTGCTTCCATCGATTTTGGATTCCGACATGTCGGAACTTATTGTTGAGCGTTACCTGGTCCAGCAGGGCATCCGCCTATATCTCGAAGAAAATGTCACTTTAATCAAGAACCATGATGGTCATGTGGAAATGGTCGTCACGGACAAACGAGAGCTTCCCGCCGACCTGGTTATTTTGGCGGCAGGTATTAGGCCAAATGTCCAACTGGCTCGAGACGCGGGTCTGACCATCGGGGCACTCGGGGGTATCGAGGTCAACGAATTCATGCAGACTTCTGACCCGAACATCTTCGCAGGTGGGGATTGTGTTGAGACACACGATATCCTGACTGGTCAAAAAGTCTTATGCCCTATGGGGTCTGTGGCCAACAAACAGGGACGGGTCATCGGAGATAACTTAACTGGCGGGCGAACACCCTTTTTGGGGGTTTTGAGGACCGCTGTCCTGAAGGTCTTCGATTTTAATATTGGACGAACCGGTCTCGGGGAGGAGGAAGCAAAACGGTTGGGTTACGAAGTGGAAATCTCCATTAACCCCAATATTGACAAACCACACTATATGATCACGGCCAAGCACTTCATTCTGAAACTCATCGCTGACCGAAAGACTCGCCGTCTGCTGGGTGTCCAAGGTGTGGGAACGGGCGATGTGGTCAAGCGTATCGATGTTTCAGCTACTGCCATTACTTATGGAGGCACCGTGGACCAATTGGCTGATCTCGACCTGGGATACGCACCACCCTTTAGTGCGGCCATTGATAATATCGTTGAGACGGCCAACATGATGCGCAACAAGCTGGATGGGCTAGCTGAAACCATACACCCGGCAAAAGTGAAAGAAAAGATCGCCAGAGGGGATGATCTCCTGATGCTAGATATCCGACCGGATTTTGAAAAGAAAATGGAAGAGGATCGGATCCCCGCCCAATATGTGGAAATTCCCTGGATTGCCAGGATCCCGATCTGGGATCTCCGGGAAAGGCTGAATGAACTCGATCGGAACAAAGAAATTATCGTTTTCTGCAAAGGAGGAGTGCGAACCTTTGAAGCCTATAGATGTATGAAAGGAGCGGGGTTCAATAAGGTCAAAATCCTTGATGGTTCGACGGATTTTTGGCCTGACCTCTTTGTTTATTGCCAGGCCATGCACCAAAAAAGATTGAGTGAAATAGGTAAATTCTCGCCCGAGACAATGGAAAAGGAGTCCGCGAATGTTTGAATCAAGGGTTTTTCTGATGCCTGGTGTCATTCACTTCGGTAGCAATTCCTCCTCCAAAGCTGGATCCGAAGCCAAACGTCTCAATAGCCACAAGGCACTGGTGG
>JBAUPV010000022.1:0-68878 GCA_049580385.1 Desulfobaccales bacterium
TGATGGTGGCCAGCCAGGCGGTCATGCGCAGCACAGCCAGCATGCATAGCAAGCTGGCAATAGGTATCAGGGCCAGCAGGATTGTAGACCACAAGCTCCCTGTGGGGGCGAGGATTTGATGGAACATTTTTTTACCTCCTTCGGAGCGGGAGTCATTTTCCTATATATAAGGCCCAACAATTTCTACGAGTGTCACAGAAACGCTCATGTGTCAAGCAGATTATCAGCGTGTCTGATATGTTTGTTGCACCAGCCCCACTTGTCTGTTATTCTGACCACCTTCAAAACGACCGGGCCCGCTCCGCATTCCCCCAATGCGGGCAATAAGGACCGCTCGGCCATCGGATTTGCTCAAAGTAATTCATTGCAGCCTATTCCTTAGAGAATCGCTGCGTTACGCTCAGCCACTCCATGGACCGTTTCACTTCTTCACCCCAAAAATAGAACTGCCGGATCATATGCAAGAGGTTGTAGGCCAGAACCCCCATCTTCAGCCGGGCCAGGTTGGCTCGAACCTTTGGCAACTGGTTTTATCCCACCGAAGAGTGTTCTTCCCTTCCTTGATCCGGTTTTCTATCTCGGCCCGGCCATTATGGGAAATTAGGTGGAAATTGACCGGCGAAAAGCCGCTGGTTAACGAGGAAAGGGTACAGAAATCGATCTGCGGGGATTCTGTCAAATCAAGTCTGATTCTGGATAGATCAAGGCTTTTCGGCGGTCATCAAAAAGACAGGGAAGCTCTTTTTTATCTTGCCTTCTTCACTTATCGTTTCTTTGATGATCTGGTGGACTATAGCGTTATTTATGTTCCGGAAACCGGCTTTCTCAAGTTTTTCGGTGAGTTCGGGTCGGTAGAACCCATTGTGACCTGAAAAGTCGGGAAAATTGGCATGAAACGACTTTGTCTAAATCAGCAATACATAAGAAACCCGACGTTTTCAGGAGATCGTGAAATTCCTGCAATATTTTTTCCGTATCTGGAATATGGTGAAGTGTCATCGAGGTGTAGATGAGATCGTACCACTCTGCCGGCAAAGGATCAGTGGCCAAATCCAATTTGATGAGTGTCATATTGCCAATGCGATTGAGCTCAATTTTCTTGTTAAGGACCTCAAGCATCCCTGTTGAGCTGTCTGACAGGGTAATATGATGCAGGTACGGCTGTAACCCGAAGCTGACCAAACCAGTCCCGCAGCCATATTCTAAAGCCCTCATGTCGGGAGTCAACGGTACGCTTCTCTTGATGGCTGCGGCGACAGCCCGGGCACATCCAATTCTAATCGGGTCCATGTCCCATTCATTTGCCTCTTTGTCGAAATATTCCATCAAATTATGTCTTCCCTGCAAAGATTGTCTTTTCATCAGTGCTGCTCAGCCATTACCACGAGGTTATGCTGCACCGCATTCCAAAAACGGTTTTGGCGACCCCGATCCTCATCGGTTTTCGTTAGCCCTTTACTGCTCAACTATTATCCTTTCTACCTCGACCGCCGGGAAAAAGAAGATGATGCGAAGTTCGTCAGTACCGACATTTCTGACTGTATGCCTTGTGCCCGCAGGGGCCAGAAGGACCGATAAAGGTTTGACGCGGGTCACTTTGCCATCCACCTCCACTGCGGCCTCGCCTGAGATAAAAACCAGCGCTTCTTCCACCTTGTGAACGTGGAGCGGTATCGTTCTCCCTGCTGCGATCCTCAATTCACCAACGGTTATGGCGGCTGCTCCTTTTTCCTTGTTCATTACAAGCTTACTCACCACGCCTGGAAATGGGTTCGCGTCTGGTACATCGCTGAATCTGATCGGTCCTGCCAAGAAGACCTCCCTTTATCCGAGATTATGCAGCAACCTGGCCACCGTAGTCAAAAAGTGGTTTTTGGGGCCTCCTGGCCTGGTGAAAATCCCCCAAAGTTTTACGGCAGGCGGGCTTTGCCGAAAATTAACTTCCGGATACAAGCTCTGTGCGCCAGCGCAGCCCTTCCTCGGTCCTGGCCGCCGGCTTGTACTCGCAGCCGACCCAGCCGCTATAGCCCATACGGTCCAGATGGGTAAACAGATAGGGGTAGTTGATCTCGCCAGTTCCCGGCTCGTGTCTTCCGGGATTGTCCGCAATCTGAATATGGCCGATGTGCGCCAGGTTCTTTTCAATCGTGTTGCACAGATCACCTTCCATGACCTGGGCGTGATAAATGTCATACTGGATGAATACGTTGTCAGAATTGGCAGCCTTGATGATCTCGAGCGCTTGCGCCGTATGGTTCAGATAAAAGCCCGGCATATCTCGGGTATTGCATGGCTCGATCAAGAGGCGAATACCGGCCTTCTTTAGCTCGACCGCCGCAAAACGGACATTACTCACAACCGTGTAATGCACCTGGAGTCGGCTGACATTTTCCGGCGCGTATCCCATCAGGCAGTTCACCTGCTTGCAACCCAGCGCCGTTGCGTATTCGATGGCTTTGCCGACCCCTTCCCGGAACTCATTCACTCGGTCGGGAAGGCAGCCAATCCCCCGCTCGCCCTTCTCCCAGTTCCCGGCCGGAAGGTTGAGCAGTACCTGCACAAGGCCGTTCTGCCGTAGCTTCTCAACAAGCAGTTCTTTTGGGTAAGCGTACGGGAACAGGTACTCGACTGCGGTAAATCCAGCCTTTGCTGCCGCCTCAAAGCGATCCAGGAAGTCCACTTCACCAAATAGCATTGTAAGATTGGCATCAAACTTAGGCATAATTATTCTCTCCTGAAACTTCTTCCGGGGTCTCCATCAAGCACCAACGGTTCGCGACCGTAACCCAATGTCCCCAAGTCAGCGTAGCCCGTCCCACCTGCGTCATCGGGGAAAACCCGCTGAAACTCGGGAAGCGTCGTCGGCAAGCCTCGGGGGTCCATTCCGGCGAATTACCATCGATTCACTAAATTGCCAATCAACCGGAAAGGCAAGGTTGGGACTACCGCTTCCCGGGTTGATTAGAGCTCCGAACCTGGCGTTACACGAACTCGCGGACGGCGTTAATCGCACCACCCATCGAACAGTCAGCCTCGCGTGCCACGACTACATCAATCAGGTACGTGACTTTCGACTTCAGCGCCCGATCGAATGCCGCGGGAAGATCCTTAGGCTCGAGGATTCTCTCCCCCTGGCCGCCAAATGCCTCCACCAGCTTGACGTTATCGGGATAGAAGACTTTTGGATCCAAAACGTGGTCTGCATACCACAACTGGACCCCGTGCTCATAGCCATAAGCATACTTTTGGTTCTGACGGATCAGGCTGAGGTATCCATTGTTGATCACCACTACGATGACAGGCAGATCGTATTGTCCAGCCATGGCCAATTCTTCCACCATGAACAGAAAGCCCGCGTCGCCTACTACAACGACACAAGGATCGTTGGGGCAAGCTACCTTGGCGCCGATTGCGGCTGGCAGCTCATAGCCGAGCGTGCCCGCTCCGCCCGAAGGGATATAGCGGCGGGGCAGTTCAATGTCCTGCAACTGGCCTGACCAGATTTGGGTAATGCCGCAGCCCGCCGTGAAAATCGTGTTCGGCGGGAAGAACTTATTAAGTTCCAGGAAGACGCGGTGCGGACGGATCGGCACCTCGTCAAGCTCCATGGGGCGGTGCAGTTTGTCGCGCCTTTCTGGCAGTTGTTTGACTCTCTCCGAGGGCTCCGGATGATAGCCACGCTTCTTTGCCTCTTCCAAAAGTGCAATCAAGGCGGCCTTGGCGTCCGAAATGATGCCCACATCCGCGGGGATCACCTTGCCGATCTGATGAGGTTCGATGTCAATGTGGATGAACTTGCGGCTGCCCTTGTACACATCGAGTGCGCCCGTGTGCCGGTCGGTAAAGCGGCAGCCAACGCCGATGACGAGGTCGGATTCGAGGAAGGTCTTATTGCCAATCGGCTGTCCGACTTGAATACCCGCATGCCCTGCGTTTAGCGGGTGCCCATACGGGAGGCCGCCTTTGGCCATGTAGGTCATGATCACCGGAATCTGGAGATACTCGGCCAGCTCGCGAAATTCGGCGGTCGCGTCCGAAAGGATGACGCCACCACCCATAATCAGGATAGGCGCCTTGGCTTCCATGATCAGGTCCATTGCCTGGCTGATGGCCTTGGGTTCCGGCGTCGGCCTGGACCACGGCAATGGGCTGTCTTTCGCCGGATCATAGTCGATCTCGGCCATCTGCACGTCGAGCGGCAAATCGATCAGCACTGGCCCGGGCCGCCCGCTGCGTGCCGTTCGGAACGCCTCTCGCATGATCTTGGGCGCGTCAGCGGGGTTCGTAATACACCAGGTTGCCTTCGAGACCGTCTTGGCGATGGTCGCAATGTCGACACACTGGAAGGCCTCTTTGCCAAACAAATTGACATTAGCGTTGCCGGTAATGGCGATCAACGGGATGGAATCCGCGTGTGCCGTATACAGACCGGTGACCATGTTTGTTGCCCCCGGTCCAGAAGTGGCAATCGCCAGGGCCAGTTTTTCGGATACCCGGAAATAGCCGTCCGCGGCATGCACCGCACCCTCTTCATGGCGTGCAGTGTAGTGCTTGATTTTTGAATTTTTAAGAAATCCATAGACTGGATTAATAGCGGCGCCGGGGATACCGAATGCGACCTGGATACCCTCGTCTTCGAGAATCTTAACGACCACTTCCGCAACTTTCATGGGCTCTCCTTTCAGTACAAAAGCTGGTGACGGTCTTCCTCTACTCGATCACGCGGTTGATTTCGTTTCTTGCCGCTTCACTTCCACATGTGCCAGCTTCTCGAAAAACCGCACGATGGCTCCGTGATCGAGATCACCCATGCCGTCAACTTTGAGCGCCTGCATGATCTCCATCACGGCGGCGCTCAATGGCAGCGGCACCCCAATTCCGTGGCTGGTTTCGAGCACGTTTCCGAGGTCCTTAATGTGCAGGTTGATGCGGAATCCGGGATTGAATTTCCGGTCCAGCATGAGTGGCGCCTTGGCATCCAGAACCGTGCTTCCGGCCAGACCTCCGCGGATCGCTTTGTAGACCAGTTCCGGGTCCACGCCTGCCTTGGTTGCCATCACCAGCGCTTCCGAAACCGCGGCGATGTTTACGGCAACGATGATCTGGTTAGCCAGCTTGGTGACATTACCGGCGCCGATACCTCCGGTCAGCACCGCCGAAGATCCCATCGCCTTGAAGATAGGCAATATCTCGTCGAAATCCGCCTGCGTCCCGCCGACCATGATCGAAAGGCTGCCATCGATAGCCTTTGGCTGGCCGCCGCTCACCGGCGCGTCTAACATCCGGATGCCCTTCTGGGCAAGCGCTGCAGATACCTCCCGGCTGACAAGGGGGGCGATCGAACTCATGTCTACGACGATAGAGCCCTTCTGCGCACCTTCAATGACACCATCCTTGCCCAGAACCACCGCCTTCACCTCTGGTGAATTGGGCAGCATGGTGATGATGATGTTAGTTTTCGAGGCCACATCCTTGGGCGAGCTGCCAACTTCCGCCCCGGCCTGTTTCAGCTCTGCCACTGCGTTCTCATTGATATCGAAGATAACGAGTTGGTGTCCCGCCTTGAGCAGATTTTTGCTCATGGGCTTGCCCATGATTCCTAAGCCGATGAATCCGATTTTGCTCATCTTTGCTGTACCTTTTCTGCCTTTCCGGTAAGAAGCTGCCGGTAAGCGTGGTTCGGTTGGTTTGGTTTTGCTAAAGCTTTCCTGAATTTACCAGCTCCGCGAGCGCTTCGCTAATGGACTGGTCCTCGTTGACAGCGAGACCACTCACTCCTATCGCACCGATTACCTTGCCATTCGAAGCCTTGAACAGGCTTCCGCCGGGGAGTGGAACCAAGTGTTCCCCAAAATAGCTGGCTTCCCAGCGCTCCTGCTGAAGCCGGGCCAGAAACTTATCCGTCGGCACGCCCATACGCACGGCGGTAAAGGCCTTGTCCTGCGCAATGGTAATGCTCCGTAACGGCGCTCCTTCCATACGGGCGAAGGCGAGCAGAAACCCGCTTTCATCACATACCGAAACGCAGATTGGCCGCTGAAAGTCGGCGTTGGCCTTTGCAACTGCTCCGGCAACCACCTTCTGAACGCATTCGAAGGTTAGAGTTTCCATCACATTCTCCTTTCTTGGCGCGTGTGTCACTGATCGATTCGGTCTCGCGGCTGGTTTGGCTTTTTCTATAAATTACAAATATATATTAAAAATATATTAAAAATAGATGTCAATGTTAAATAATTATTTATATAGGTTATTTAGTATAGGGAAGGGGGCTGCATTTGGGGGGCGCCCCTATGCCAGGGGGGTGCTGCTGATCGACCCTCGACGAAAAAGTGAAAAAATTTCCGTGGCACTCATACAGACCAAGGGGGCAGGAGTCCCGTCCGCGGGTTTTGGTCTCGGGGCCGAAAAACTAGGCGGTGCCAGGCGGGGCCGCGGGGTTGAGGTGAGGCGGGGCCAATGGTTGCCCGCTGGCCTCGCAGACTTTTCCGTTTAGCAAATGTTTACCATTTGCCTTTTGATAGTGGTATTTTTAGGCCGGTTTCATTATCATTATAACGGGTATACACCAATTTTATAGGGAATCCGGCAACATGTGATTGTGGTTGAGTTTCAGGTTTTTGCCCTTTTCCGTTTCGTAATCAGCAGGTCCGGGGTTCGACCCCCCGTGCCGGCTCCAATTAATTCAATGGGTTAGCTGAAAAGGCTAATCCCTTTTTTTTAAGGATAGGCCAGAGGTAACCTGAATGCGGATTTTGGCAAAGAATGGGGCTGGTAATGAGGCGGGTTCGGAAAATCCGGCAGGTCTTAAAGGGCCTGGTGGCTGTCAACAATGCGAGGAGGGCCATCGAAAATCGGACTTTCATGTTTAAAATGAAGCAACCCGAAAAAAATAAATCCTAAATCTGGTCCATATAGTTAATTCGTTAATATCATCTTTTTTAGAGACTCCAGATCATATCCCATATCGTTTCCGGCCTGGACTTTACGGACGATCCCTTGTTTGTCGAAGAACACCGAGAACTGGCGGGTCTCCTTCGAAATCCCAAAATTCGGAGTGACGCTTATCTGGGAATAGCTATAATCCCATAATTCCCCATCGCGCAAAGGGGTGATCCTGGCTGGCGTCCCCACTGCACTCTGGACATCGGCTTTGGTAGATTTCCCTTCCTGAATGCGACCCAAGTTACCCTGTAGGGTAATCCCCTGATTGCTGCCGGTGGCGCAACCTGCCAAAAGCATTAAACACAAAAACCCCACCACCGGATTTTTCAAGTCCTAGCCCCCTGAACCTTAGTTTAGCAAAATTTATGCCCCAGATTCAACCACCACAGTTAAAAAACGGTTTTGGAGCAAACCCTAACCGAGAATAATTTTTAGCAGATCTCTTGGGTATCGGGGAATTCCTGAATTTTAAGGTGGGAAACACTGAATTTGTCCAAAAATTAAACAGGCTTAGGAAAATGCTGACTACATCCCCTCAGCGTATTTTCTCTTTGTTTCAGCTAACGAAATGTTAGAATATATTCCTTTGGTCAGACGACGCTTTTTGGATTTCCCCCGGCCGCTGCCACCCAACATTCCACCAGGGAGGAGAAGGTTTATGGACCAGATCTTGAGGATAAACCTGGGCGCCGACGGCGGCCCCAAGGCCACTGCAGTTCCGGTGGGAGAATATGCCGGTCTGGGTGGCCGGGCCATGACTTCCACCATTGTGGGCAAAGAAGTGCCGCCCACCTGCCATGCCTTGAGCGACGAGAACAAACTGGTGATTGCTCCCGGATTGCTAACCGGCACCGCCGCCACCACCTCCGGTCGCCTCTCGGTGGGCTGCAAGAGCCCCCTGACCGGCACCATCAAGGAGGCCAACGCCGGCGGCATGGGGGGCCAGACCCTGGCTCGTCTCGGGTATGCCGCCATCGTCCTGGAAGGGAAGCCTACCACCGACGACCTCTACAAGGTGTTCATAAATAAAGACGGGGTCAAGATTAGCGTAGCCAACGATCTGAAAATGCTGCCCAATTATGATCTCATCGAGCGCCTGAAGCAGGAGCATGGCGACAAGATCGCCTGCATCTCCATCGGTCCTTGCGGGGAGATGAAGATGGCGTCCGCCACCGTGGCCGTCACCGACATGGAACTGCGGCCGACCCGCCATGCGGCCAGGGGCGGCGTTGGAGCCGTCATGGGCGCCAAGCAGGTGAAGGTCATCGTTTTGGACGATACCGGCATGGGGATGCGCCAGCCCCAGGATCCCGAAAAGTTCCGGGAGGCCAACAGGAGGTTTGCCGAGGGCCTCAAGAACCACCCAATCACCGGGGAGGCGCTGCCTGCCTATGGCACCAACGTCCTCACCAACATCATCAACGAGGCTGGGGCCTACCCCACCTACAACTTTTCCCAAGGCCGTTTTGAAGGGGCGCATTTGCTCAGCGGCGAAACCGAGGCGGAGACCGAAACCGCCCGGGGCGGCCAGGCCACCCATGGCTGCCACCGCGGCTGCATGATTCGCTGTTCCGGCACTTATCATGATAAAGACGGCCACTACCTGACCAAGCAACCCGAATACGAGACCGTCTGGGCCCACGGCGGCAATTGCGGTATCTGCGACCTGGACGCCGTCGCCAGGCTCGATTTCCTGGATGACAATTACGGGGTGGACACCATCGAGATGGGGGTCGCCATCGGCGTGGCCATGGAAGCCGGCCTCGCCAAATTCGGTGACGCCCAGGCTGCCATCGATATGGTGCAGGAAGTGGGAAAAGGCTCTTACCTGGGCCGTATTTTGGGGGCCGGCGCCGAAGTCACCGGCAAGGTCTTCGGCGTGGAGCGGGTCCCGGTGGTTAAGGGCCAGGCCCTGCCCGCCTATGATCCGCGGGCGGTGCAGGGCATCGGGGTTACCTATGCCACCAGCACCATGGGAGCCGACCACACCGCCGGCTACGCCGTGGCCACCAATATCTTGAAGGTGGGCGGTGACGTTGATCCCCTTTCACACAAGGGCCAGATGGAGCTGTCCCGGAATCTACAGATTGCCACAGCGGCGGTGGATGCCACCGGCATGTGCCTGTTCATTGCCTTCGCAGTCCTGGACCAGCCGGAGACCTTCCAGGCCTTGATCGATATGATCAATGCCTTCTACGGCCTGTCCCTGGATGCCAATGGGGTTATGGACCTGGGGAAGACTATTATCAAGACCGAAAAGGCGTTCAACACCGCGGCCGGCTTCACCAAGGCCCATGACCGGCTGCCGCGCTTCTTCCAGAGGGAGCCGTTGGGCCCGCACAACGTGACCTTCCAGGTGTCGGATGAGGATTTGGATGCAGTATTCGGGGAAGAAATTTTCGCCTCAAAATGACTCAGTGGAACCCACAGTCCAGCCCGAGGTGAGGCCGGTTTTCTGGCCTGGCCTCGGGTTCCCTTTGCCAGGCGCCCCATGTTCCTCATGATCTTGCGTGGTAAGCCTGGTAATTTCCGGAATTTTGCCCATGTCTGACCGGATGCTCCGGGATCCTTCCCGCCCTGAGGCTGGCGCCGCTCTTTCCTTGCACGTGCGGCCAAGCACCCTGCCGCGGTTCTTCCCTCTCTGCCAGCAGGGTTTCCTGGTCCAGGTTCCCGGGAGCGGCAGTATCAGAACCATCCTCTGCCGGCATCTCGGCCTGGCCCCGGATTACCTGGAGGGCCGGATACAGACAATTTTTCTCAACGGCAAACCCGTGGATGAGATAGATACAGCCGTGGTCGGCCAGGGCGACACCCTGGCCCTGTCCGCCGCCATGCCCGGACTGGTGGGAGCGACTATGCGCCGGGGGGGGACATTTTGCCGGCTTGCGGTCCAACATCAGCCACCGTGATCAAGACCAGGCGGTGTCCGGGGGGGAATGCCTGGTGGAATTGAAGCTCTTTAACCTCCTGATCGAAGAGCTGGGACCCTTCTTTCTGGAGAAGGGCATCTGGATCAGGCCAGCGGTTCTCGAAAATTTCCTGCGTCCCCAGCCCGAGGATTTCTGGGCGGGGGTTGGGGCGGCCTGCCTCAATGGCGAAGAACTCGATTCTCAGGCCTTGCGGGCCCTGGTCTGGCCCAACAGCGAAGACCTGGTCTGCCTGAGGGTCGAGGTTGGGAAAACAACAAAAAAGTGAATAAGTGGGAGGCGATTATGTCCCGGAAAATGATTGTCAGGGTTATTCTCTTTATGCTGGCCGTGGTTCTGATTATTCCCGCGGCAATCCAGGCAGCGTCCCCGCGTGTGGGGGTCGTGCTGCTGCATGGCAAGACGGGCAAGCCCGAAAAACTGTGGGGTCTGGCGTCTGCATTAGAGGCCCAGGGGTTTCTCGTCTCTACCCCGGCGATGCCCTGGTCCCATAACCGCTATCTGGATGCCAGCTATGAGACGGCCTTGGATGAGATCGCCGCCGCCATCAACCAACTCAAACAGCAAGGAGCCACTAAAATCGTGGTGGCGGGACATAGCATGGGAGCCAATGCCGCCCTGGCTTATGCCGCTAACCGGGGCGGGGTTGCCGGGGTCATCATGCTGGCCCCGGGGCATTTTCCGGATTTACCCCAATTTCAAGAAATAGTTAAGGGAGGCGTCGCCAAAGCCCGGGAGATGGTGCAGTCCGGCCACGGAACCCAAAACGCCGAGTTCCCTGACACCAACCAGGGGAAGCATTTTACTGTTAACACGCAAGCCCAAATCTACCTCAGCTATTTCGATCCCGGCGGCCTGGGGTCCATGGGGCGCAACGCCGCCCGGCTCGATGCCAAGATCCCTTTGCTGGTAGTGGTTGGGGATAAAGATATGCATTTCCCCCAGGCCAAAGAAATCTTCGACAAGGCGCCGGCCAACCCCTTAAGCCAATATCTGGTGGTTTCCGCCGATCACCTGGGCACCCCGGCTGCAGCCGAGGCCGACGTGGTACGGTGGTTAAAATCCCTGCCGAATTAAAAGCGAACCCGCAGGGCGGGAGTTAGGAGCACAGTTAAAAACCTGTGCCACCAAGCGCCTCCCGCCATTGGCGTTATTCCATCTCTAGGCTGCGAACGTTATTATTTGCGGGCCCTTCAAAAACAGGGAAGGACAATCTATTGATTAACGAAGATTGGAGATGGCGGCCCTAGGCTTCTTCTTCCCAGGAAAGCTCGATGGACTCCACCCCGCGCCCGTCCTGGACCGGGGCCAGGACGCGGCACTGGGGGCACTCCGCCATGGGCAGGGCATCATGGGGGTCGGCGGCCCCCAGGGGCAAGGGGGTGCGCAAACCGCACTGGGGGCAGGCCAGGGTCGCCGGCAGGATGACCAGGTGCAGGCGGGCTCCTTCCAGGGCAGTGCCCTGGCTCAGGACCTCAAAGGCCTGGCGAAGGGCCTCTTCGGAGTGGAGTTCCAGGGCCCCCACCTTCAGGGTCACCGTGAGCAGCCGGCCACTCCTCGCCTCCTCCTCCCCGGATTTCTTGAGCTCCGCCATGATGACCGCGATGACGTTTTCCATCAAGCCGTATTCGTGCAAGCGTGGGCACCTACCTCTTTGGGTTAACTAATCAATCTTGTCGATCAGCGAGTCTGCTCAATCTCGGAAATTGCCTGTTCAAAGGGAATAGCTTCATCCTTGGCGGCCTTGGCAGCGTCGTAAGCGCGGATTGATTCCAGCTCTTCAATCTCTTCCAAGAGCTTGCGATATTCGGCAATATCCAAAATTACCCCGAATGCTGAAGGCGGGATGCGCTTCGCTTTCCCGCCCTACGGCTCCACATTACTTCCCAATAGCTTTTTTAAGATGCCATTTCAGGCGGAGAAGGGAATATCTGTCTATTGGTCGCTGGCCCGTTATCGTAGAACCTAAAAAAACTGGTATCGTTTGATTATTAAGTTTAATTTCATGATAACCTTTTTCTTTGTTAAAAGTTACTTTATATTTTTTTTCAAAAATCTGTGAAGCACATGCATTTGCAACAATAATAACTACCGGGTCAGCTAATTCAATAAGTTCTTTGGATAATTCCAATTGGCTATTCCCAAACTCTGTGATTTCTTCTTTTCCATCGCAAATATATTGCAATAATATTTTTTGCTTAGTCTCTCTATAGAAAAAAAGGTCTATATGATCACAGTTTTCTATTTCCACATATTTTGCAATGTTGCTAAACTTTTTAATATATTTTTCCCTGGCAGTTCCTTCCATACGTTTTAATTTATCGAAATTATTTTTATCAGCCCATTTTGCCAAATTATTCCATCTAAAGAATTCATCTAATTCATGATCTTTTTTGCTTGAAAATTCTGGACCTGTTAAGGATTGATTATATTTTTTTGCATTAAAAGAAGGATTCAGCCCAATAATAAGCAATCCAGACATTGTTATATTTGGATAAATTAATGGAACGAAAACTTCTTTATCTTCTTTAAAACGGTCTCTCCATAATTCCAAAATTGCTTGATTAACCGAATCTACTTTATCCATTAGATATTCCAACCAAGAGGGTGCACAACGCGTACCTTACATTTTACCCTTTCGCCCTTTGGGCCACTACCTCATAGGTCTGCTGCAGGGCCTTGGGGATGCCGGCCAGGTCCGGGCCGCCGGCCTGGGCCATGTCGGGCCGGCCGCCGCCGCTCCCCCCCACCAAAGGGGCGATGGCCTTGATGATCTCCCCGGCGGGGAAGCGCGGGCTCAGGTCCTTGGTGACCAGGGCGATGAGCATGGCCTTCTCCGCCGCCACCCCGGCCAGGACGATGATGCCGCTCTTCAGGCGGTCCTGCAGCTTCACCGCGAACTCCCGCAGCCCCTTGGGGTCGGCGGCCTCCACCTTCAGGGCCAGGACCGGGACGCCCGCCACCGGGCGCACCTGGTCCAGGAGGTCCCCGGCCTGGGCTGCGGCCAAGCGGCCTTTCAGGGCCGCCACCTCCCTTTCCAGGTCCTTTTGACGGTTCAGCCGCTTTTCGAGCTGGGCAAGCAAGTTGGACCGGTCTGCCTTCAGGTATTTCGCCACCTCTACTAATATCTCTTCTTCGCCCTGAACATATTTTACCGCCTCCGGGCCGCACACCGCCTCGATGCGCCTGATGCCCGCGGCCACCGAAGCCTCGGAGGTAATCTTGCAAAACCCCAGGTCGCCGCTGTGCTCCACGTGGGTGCCGCCGCACAGCTCCTGGCTCAGCCCGGGGATGGCCACCACCCGCACCTCATCGCCGTATTTCTCCTCGAACAGGGCGGTGGCGCCCCGCTCCAGGGCTTCGGGCACGGACATGCGGTCGGTGTGCACCGGCAGGTTCTCGGCCACCGCCACGTTCAGGTCCAGCTCGATGCCCTCCACTTCTTCGGGGGAGATGGCCTGAAAGTGGGTAAAATCGAAACGCAGGCGCTCCGGCGAAACCCAGGAGCCGGACTGCTTGACATGGTCTCCCAGGCGCCGCCTGAGGACCGCCTGGAGGATATGAGTGGCGGTGTGGTGCCGGGCGATGCGGCGGCGCCGGCTGGCATCCACCTGCAAGTGGGCCGGGTCGTTGACCCTGACCACCCCTTGCTCCACCGCCCCCTGATGGATGACCAGGTCGTTGGGAAGCCGCTGGCTGTCGGCCACCCGGATGCGCCAGCCGTCGCCGCTGATGATCCCGGCGTCCCCCACCTGGCCGCCGGATTCCCCGTAAAAGGGGGTGGCGGCGGTGACCACTTCCACCTCCTCGCCGCGCTCCGCCTGTTCATGGTGCCCGGCGTGGGTAATGAGGGCCAGAATGGTGCTGTCTCCCTGCAGGGATTCATAGCCCAGGAATTGGGTGGCAGGCCACTGGGCCAGCTCCTGGTAAACCGGCGGCGCCTCGCCGTCGGCGCCACCCCGCCAGGACTGGCGGGAGGTCTCCCGCTGCCGCCCCATGTGTTCTTCAAAGCCTTCCAGGTCCAGGACCAGGCCCTCTTCCCGCAGGCTGTCCTGGACCAGATCCAGGGGAAAGCCATAGGTGTCATAAAGTTTGAAGGCCACTTCCCCCGGCAGGATTTTCAGGCTGTGGGTCTTGAGGTATGCCAATTCCTCGCTCAGCAGCTTCAGGCCGTGGTCCAGGGTGTCGGCGAAGCGCTCCTCCTCGCCGGCCAGCACCTGGGCCAGGATCCGGCGGGACCCCGGGAGTTCGGGATAGACCTCGCCCATCAGCTCCAGCACCCGTTCGCTCACCTTCCCCAGAAAGGGGCTGGGAAGGTTCAAAAGCCGCCCGAAACGGATGGCCCGGCGCATGATGCGGCGCAGCACGTAGCCCCGGCCTTCGTTGGAGGGCAGCACCCCGTCGGCGATCAGGAAGGTGGCGGCCCGGGCATGATCGGCGATCACCCGGAAGGCCACGTTTTGCTGGGCATCGGGGCCGCCGTAGCTCTTAGCCGCCAGTTCCTCCACCCGGCCAATCACCGGCCGCAAGAGATCGCAGTCGAAGTTGCTTTGCACCCCCTGGATGACAGCCGCCAGGCGCTCCAGACCCATGCCGGTGTCGATGCTGGGTTTGGGCAGGGGAGCCAGGATGCCGTCCGGGGCCCGGTTGAATTGCATGAACACCAGGTTCCAGATCTCCAGATAGCGGTCGCAATCGCATTTGCCTATGCCGCAATCCGGGCCGCAGGCCATCTCTTCGCCCTGGTCGATGAGGATCTCGGAGCAGGGGCCGCAGGGCCCGGTGTCGCCCATGGCCCAGAAATTGTCTTTCTCCCCGAGCCCCACGATGCGGCTCAGCGGCAGCCCGGCGATCTTCTCCCAGAGGCGGGGGGCTTCCTCGTCTTCATGGTAAACCGTGGCCCAGAGGCGCTCCGGGGGGAGGCGGTAATGCTCGGTCAGGAGCTCCCAGGCCATTTCGATGGCCCCTTCCTTGAAGTAATCGCCGAAGGAGAAGTTGCCCAGCATCTCGAAGAAGGTGTGGTGGCGGGCGGTGAAGCCCACGTTTTCCAGGTCGTTGTGCTTGCCCCCGGCCCGGACGCACTTTTGGGAGCTGGCGGCCCGGGTGTAGGGCCGGGTTTCTTCCCCCAGGAAGACCTTTTTGAACTGCACCATGCCGGCGTTGGTGAATAGCAAGGTGGGGTCCCCGGCGGGCACCAGGGAAGAGCTGGCCACCCGGGTGTGGCCCTGGGAGGCGAAGAAGCGCAGAAAGGTTTCCCGGATCTCGCGGCTGGTCATGGGAGCGGCTGCTCCCCGGCGGCGGCAGCGGGGGGGGTGGCCATGCCGAGCGCCGCCCGCAGTTGTTTATCGAGTTCCATGGCCACCTGCGGGTGCTCCCGGAGATAGGCCTTGGCGTTCTCCCGGCCCTGGCCGATGCGCTCGCCCCCGTAACTGAACCAGGCGCCGCTCTTCTGGATGAGGTTCTGCTCGGAGGCCAGGTCCAGGAGGTCACCTTCCCGGGAGATACCCTGGCCAAAGATGATGTCGAATTCCGCCTCCTGGAAGGGCGGCGCCAGCTTGTTTTTCACCACCTTCACCCGGGAGTGGGAGCCGATGGTCTCATCCCCCTGCTTGATGGCGCTGATGCGGCGGATGTCCAGGCGCATACTCGCATAAAACTTCAGGGCATTGCCCCCGGTGGTGGTTTCGGGGTTGCCGAACATCACCCCGATCTTATGGCGGATCTGGTTGATGAAGATCACCGAGGTGAGCGATTTGCTGATGGCCGAAGTGAGCTTGCGCAGGGCCTGGGACATCAGGCGGGCCTGGGAACCCATCTGGGCGTCGCCCATGTCCCCCTCGATTTCCGAGCGGGGCACCAGGGCGGCCACTGAGTCCACCACCACCACGTCCACCGCATTGGAGCGCACCAGGATTTCGGCGATCTCCAGGGCCTGTTCACCGGAATCGGGCTGGGAGATGAGCAGGTCCTCGGTCCGAACCCCCAGCTTGCGGGCATAGTTTACGTCCAGGGCGTGCTCGGCGTCCACGAAGGCCGCCACCCCGCTCTGGCGCTGGGCCTCGGCGATGACGTGCAGGGCCAGGGTGGTCTTGCCGGAGGCCTCCGGCCCGAAGATCTCGATGACCCGGCCCCGGGGGATGCCGCCGATCCCCAGGGCCAAATCCAGGGAGAGGCAGCCACTGGAGATTACCGCCACGTCCAGCTTCTCGTCGGCCCCCAGGCGCATGATGGAGCCCTTGCCATACTGTTTTTCGATGTGACTCAGGGCCTGATCCAGGGCCTTGGCCTTATCCGCCGCAATTTGATCGCTCATATTTTTTTCCTTTTCCTCTTAAGGTTGATTAACAGGTTTAGCTTTCAGCTTTCAGCCATCAGCTTTCAGCAAAGGCCATAACGATTTTTCTAGTTTAGGTAGCCGCAGGCTTTAGCCTGCGTTTTTGCTCTCAATTATACCTTAATCGCTCCTTAGACGGCCATAGGCCACCCTATGATTTATTTGGTGGCACAGGCGTCCCGCCTTAGGCAGCGCAGGCTAAAGCCTGCGGCTACACTGCCCTTCTATCCCCTGACCCCTGACCCCTGACCCCTGCCTTTTCTGCTCACTGTTCACTCAGCTTAATCACTTCCAACGGCGTATAAGTCGAGCCCTTCGGCGACAGCACGCTTTGATACAAGATGATCTCCCGCACCTGAAAGGGCGGCCAGGCGATCACCAGTTTGTCGATGGCCCGGCTCAACTGCGCCCGGCCCTCGGGCGAGCGCACCCGGCCCAAGGTGAGGTGGGGGCTGAAGGCCCGGCCCTCCGGCGGATAACCGAGCCCCGCGAAGGCCTTTTCCAACCGCTGAAAAAACTGGCTCAAAGCCATGAGGTCCCCGCCCAGGCCCAGCCACACCACCCGGGGGCTGCGGCTGCTGGGGAAGGCCCCGGCGCCTACGACCTCGAGGGTCAGGGGGGCCTGCCGGGAGGCCTCCTGCCGGGCCGCGGCGATGATGGGCGGCACCTCGGCGTCCGGGGTATTGCCGAAAAATTTCAAGGTGATATGGATATTGCCCGGAGGCACCCAGCGCACGTCGGCCTGGCTCTTTTTCAGTTCCTGCTGCACATTCGCCAGGCCGGGGCGCAGGCTCTCGGGCAGGTCCATGGCCAGAAAGACGCGGATCATGGTCAGCTCTCAGCCATCAGCAGTCAGCTTTCAGCTTTAAAAAAATTAGTTGTAGGGCGCGTCCTGCGCGCCCATTAAACGCCAGTATTTCCGAGACAACCTTAATGGTGCGTGAGACGCACCCTACGCCCTGCCTCCGTAGGGGCGGACCCGGTCCGCCCTGTTGGGGGCGCACCCAATCACGGGCTGGAAGCCTGTGCCACTGTGCGCTCACGTAATCCGTTTGCCATAATCGGCCTGTGGCCTGTTGCCGAATTGGGGACTTAACTAGGTCAAATCCAGCGTTCCAGTCCTGATATTATATCCAGCTAATTATGAAACACTCCACTAGCTATTCCGCTGGCTCTTTCAATTTCCGCCGCAGCTGGTCCAGGGCGGTCTGGGCCGACAAGGTCTTGATCGCTTCCCGGGAGCCGTGGAAGAGGTAGTGCCGGACCTCCACGGCCTGGGGGGTGGCCAGGCCGATATACACTGTGCCCACCGGCTTCTCGGGTGAGCCGCCGCCGGGGCCGGCGATGCCGGTGACCGCCAGACCCAGGTGGGCGCCGAAGGCGGTCTGCGCTCCCCGGGCCATCTCCCGAGCCGTCTCCGGGCTCACCGCCCCCCATTCCGCCAGGACCTCCGGGGCCACCCGCAGCAGGTCCATCTTGGCCTGGTTGCCGTAGCAGACCACCCCGCCCAGGAAATAATCGGAGGAGCCGGCCACGTTGGTGAGGCGGTGGCCGATGAGGCCGCCGGTGCAGGACTCGGCCAGGCCCAGGGTGAGGCCGCGGTCTCGCAACTGGCGCCCCACCAGCTCCTCCAGGGGCGTCCCATCCGGCCCCAAGAGCACGTCGCCCACCTCCCGGGCCAGGGCCGCGGTCAGGCGGTCCAGGGTCTCCTCCAGAATTCTGCGGTCCCGGCCGCGCACCGTCAGGCTGAGGTGGTTTTCGGGGAAATTGGGGTAAAAACCCACGTTCACGCCTTGCTGGAATTCCGGGATTTTGGAGACTACTTCCTGCAACTGGGTTTCGGTGATGCCGAACAGCCGCAAGGTGCGCTGAGCCAGGGCGCCCGCGTCTACGGCGCCCTCCACCAGGCTGGGGAGCACATAGGCGTCAAACAGGGCCTGCATCTCGGAGGGGACCCCGGGCAGGAAAAAGAGGCGGGCGCCGCCGTGTTCCAGGGAAAAGCCGCAGCAGGCCAAACCGCCTGCGTCCAGGACCACGGCGCCCCGGGGAATCAGGGCCAGGCGGCTATAGCGTTCCAGCCAGGGGGTTTGGCGTTCCGTAAGTGAGCGGCGGATGCGGCCCAGCAGGCCCTCGTCCAGGAGGAGCGGCAACCCCAGGGCCTCGGCGGCGGCGGCCACGGTGACGTCATCTTCGGTGGCCCCCAGGCCTCCGGTGATGATGATGAACCGGGAACGGCCCAGCGCTCGCAGCAGGATCTCCCGGAACCGCGGCGGCTCATCCCCCAGGATGGTGAGCCACTGCACGGTCAGGCCCGCGTCGTGGAGCCGCCGGGCGGCGTAGCGGGCGTTAAAATCGGGCACCCGCCCGGTGATCAACTCCGTGCCGGTGGCGATGATCTCACCTTGCATGTTCAGTTGCCAGTTCCTGGTTGCCAGTAGCCACAAAGGACCGTAAAATTGGCCGGCTTTTTCCTGAGTTAGCTAATGCAATAACCCTTCCAGGGATAGGTCCTCATCCACTTCCGGCCAATGGACGCCAATGCCCTTGCCGATGAGCCGCCAATGCCGGCGCGCTTCCGGTGAGGCATCCCGCAGCTTGGGAAACCACTCCAGGGGCAGGCGCATTTCCCGGCCATCGGCAAGGAAGACCTGCAAGACATCCCCTGCAGGTGAGAATTTAGTGATCAGTATATCATCCTGGCAATATTCCGAACGCATAGACAATCTCCAAAATCAGCCGCGCCAGCACCCCCGCCACCACGTCGTCCACCATCACTTCCAGGCCGCCGGATTCTCCGGAAGTGAACCAGCGAATGGGAGGCGGTTTCAGGATATCCAGGGTCCGGAATAAGATAAAGCCAATGCCCGCGGCGGCCCAGGAAAGCGGCGCCCCGGCCAGGGTGATCAACAGGCCCGCCACTTCATCGATGACGATGGCGGGGTGGTCAGCCTGCCCCAGATAATCCTGGGCCGGGCCCGCGGCCCACCGGCCCGCCAGGATAACCGCCGTCGTCCCCAGGCCGTAGCCCCAGGGACCCAGGTGCGCCAAAGCCCACCAGAGTGGCAGGGCCGCCAGGGTTCCCCAGGTGCCCGGGGCGCCCGGCAGCAAGCCGACTCCCCCCCAGGTGGCCAGGGCCAGCACCAGCCTTTTGCCCCCCAGGTTCTCCTCCTAATCCCAGGTATATCTCTGACAGCTTAGAAATATCTGGATTGGCGCCGCTTGTCAATAATCCCGCCTGCCACCTCGAATTTTCGCGGCTTTTGGGCCGGGAACCGCGGTATTTGTTAAATAAAGGGTTAAAAAATTGGGAGATTTCGCCTATAATAGCTAATATGCGGTTTATCAGCCCTGAACCGGCAGAACTCCTGCCCCGCATCGTCCCTCGGCCGCAACACACCGTCTCCCGAAAAGATATCGATGTGGAGGCCCTCAAGGTTCTCTACCGGCTGCTGCACGCCGGTTATACCGTCTATCTGGTGGGGGGCGGGGTGCGGGACCTGCTCCTGGGGAAAAGGCCCAAGGATTTCGACGTGGTCACCAACGCCCGCCCCGGGGAGCTGCGTAAACTCTTTCGCAACAGCCGGATCATCGGCCGGCGCTTCCGGCTGGTGCAGGTCTTTTTCCGGGGCGGCCGCATCGTCGAGGTCTCCACCTTCCGGCGCCGCTCGGAGTTTGAGGAGGAGCCGAACCCGGCAGGCGCTCCGATCCGGGAGCAGACCTTCGGCACGCCGGCCGAGGACGCCGAGCGCCGGGACCTGACCATCAACGCCCTGTTTTACGACATCAGCGATTTCTCCCTGGTCGATTATGTGGGGGGCCTGACGGACCTGGAAAATCGGGTCATCCGGGTCATCGGCGAGCCCGCGGCGCGCTTCGAGCGCGACCCGGTGCGCATGCTGCGAACCCTGCGCCACGCGGCCCGCACCGGCTTCAGCATCGAGGCCGGCGCCTGGCGGGAGATCTTGTCCAAGGGACCCTTGATCCGGACCTGTTCCCCGTCCCGGGTGCGGGATGAATTGCTCAAGGACTTCCGCAGCGCCGCAGCCGCCCCCTTCTTTAAACTGATGCTGTCCTCCTACCTCTTTTACGCCATCTTCCCCGCCTGGGAAGGGCGCCTGGGCAAGAGCGGCCAGGCGCGCCTCCTGGACCTCTGCCACCGCCTGGACCTGCTGATGCTGGGAGAGCGCCACGTCTCCGACAGTCTCCTCTGGGCCGTCTTTTTAACCCCGTTTTTGGAACAGGGCCCCGACTTTCCGGAAGATTTCAAGGACCTGCGGGAGTTCATCCATGAGGGGATCAAGGAAGCCCTGGGGGGCATCGAATTCCCCCGGCAACGCCATGACGACGTCTCCCAGATTCTGGCCCTGGAAGCCCGAATAGCTCCGCTGCTGCGGGACGGGCGGCCTCTGCCGGCCCGCCTGGCCCGCCTGGCCCTCTACCCCGAGGCCTGGATGCTGGTCCAGGTCAAGGACGCCCCGGAAGCCGAATTGCTGGAGCGCTGCGCCCCGGAACAGGTCCCGCCCCGGCCGCCCCAGGCCAGGGCCGCCAAGCCCAGGCGCCGGCGCAACCGCCGCCACCGGCGACGCGGTGGCGAGAGAAGGGAACAGGAACCTGGAGCAGAGGGCTAGTGGCCGAGGGACCTTACCCTCTCCCCCGATCCCATCTCCCAATGCCTTAAAAATTAAAAAACTGGTTGCCGGCCTTAGCGGCCGTCCGACCAGCCTTTTTATGGGTATGTAAGACATACCCTGCGTTTGGTCCAGGCGGGACGCCTGGGACGCAATGCGTTGTTACAGAGGCATGTCCGGGTCAGTAAACAACACTTTATATGTCGTATCATTCCCTGGTTTATCTACTTCAAAAAGAATAAGAAACTGCTGCCTACCGACACTCTTTCTAATTTTGTCCCAATTCTCAAGAAGCAAAAGACCCGCCGCAGATGTTGACTCGTTCGTGAGTCCGGCTAAGAAAAACAAAAAATTTTCATCAGAATACTTGTTATTGAGCTTTAGCACAATCCCATAGTGGCCTTTTTCAACCTGCAATGGCCCTTTGTTATAGCCAGGAACAATTATTTCAATGCTCTTAGCTTGGTCCTGAATACCTTTAAACCGCACATACTTATTATTTTCTAAAAGCCTTGCTGCAGCGTCATTAGTAAAAGGACTCCCAAGTAAAATAAAGGTCTGATGATGATCACCTGAATCAAAATCTTTGTCTAGTATTACATTAGGGTATTTGCCGATAAATCTATCAAACAAAGGCGATAAATAAGTAAGTATAAATGCATTACATGACCCCATGTTAAAAGTAACTTGGATTGGATTTTTATAATAATCAAGCACGAATGTGAATTTGCGCTCCCGACCCCCTCCAAATATTTTACCAAACTTTTTTCTAAAGCAATACTCCTTCAATTTTGCATTCCAATTGATAATATAATCTAACACCGATAATAATAATTTAAATATTTTCATTTGGCATTGTCTCAATCTTCCTCAAGAAAATTTCCGATTATTGCATCGAGTCCATCAAAATCTTGGGCCTGTTTGGCTCGCGAGGATTTAATATGGAATTTTTTCCAACAAGCTTGAACTATTTCACCCCAAGGTTTCCCATATGTATTTTGGTACCAATTAAATCCGTGACTAGGAATGCATGCCGTACTACTGATGACCAGACCATTTAATGGGGGAAATTTTAAATATATACATAAATCGCCTAATTTCCCTGCATACCATCCCGCCTGTTTATGATTCAAACCGAAAACATTTTCTATTTCGTAATAAGGAACACAGCGTTTTTGTTTTGCAGCATTTATCATGTACCTGACAAAACATTTAAATTTCTCATCATCAACCATAGCCATAACTCTTCCTCCTAATCTATTGTAACCGGTCTTGTTTTAGTTAATCTATGTTGGGCACTGCCCACCATTTCTTTGATTTACTTAGATAGCAAGTTGTACTCACCCGCCACTATGCACAGGCTGGAAGCCTGTGCCACCAGGTTTATTTTTCTTATTGGCCACTGACCACTGACCCTCACCCCAGCAGCCACTCCAGCAGGGCCTTTTGGAAGTGGAGGCGGTTTTCCGCCTGGTCCCAGGCGGCGCTTTGGGGCCCTTCCAGCACTTCGGCGGTGATCTCCTCGCCCCGGTGGGCGGGCAGGCAGTGGAGCACGATGGCCTCGGGCCGGGCCAGTTTCAGGAGGCCGGCGTTGACCTGGTAGGGCTTGAAGATCTGCCGCCGGGCCGCGGCTTCGTCCTCCTGGCCCATGGAGGTCCAGACATCGGTGTTGATCACGTGGACCCCCTGCACCGCCTGGCGGGGATCCTGGGAAAGATGGATTTGGCGTCCGCTCCTTTGGGCCGCTTGCAGCAGGGCGGGGTCAGGCTCATAACCCTTGGGGCAGGCCAGGTGCAGGGCAAAATCGAGGTGCATGGCCGCGGTGATCCAGGAGTTGGCCATGTTGTTGCCGTCCCCCACCCAGGCCACCTTAAGCCCGGAGAGCCGGCCGAAGCGCTCCTCCATGGTCATCAGGTCGCTGAGCACCTGGCAGGGATGGTGGGCGTCGGTGAGGCCGTTGATGACCGGGATGGTGGCATGCCGAGCCAGCTCGGCCACGGTTTCCTGGGCAAAGGTGCGCACCACCACCCCGTCCACGTAGCGGGACAGGACCCGGGCGGTATCGGGGATGGGTTCCTGGCGGGCCATCTGGGTCTGGCCCGGACCCAGGTAGAGGCTGGCGCCCCCCAACTGCGCCATGCCCACCTCAAAGGAGACCCGGGTGCGGGTGGAGGGTTTGTCGAAGATCAGGGCCAGAGACTTGCCCCTCAGGGAAGCGTGCTCCACCCGGCGAGCCTGGAGGGCCTTTAACTCCCGGGCTCGGGCCAGCAGGGTTTCGATCTCCCCCCGGCTTAGATCCAGGATGGTCAACAGATCACGTTTCATGGGCTTTATGCCTTAGTAATCTATTTCATAAATCCGAAAAAACGTATTTAACAAGAGCCTCAGCCAGTGATTAATTCCCCCTCACCCTAACCCTCTCCCCCATCGGGGGAGAGGGGATAAACAGGGACCCCAGGAAACGCCCCCTCTCCCCCCGCGGGGGGAAAAGGGCTGGGGTGAGGGGGGGCGACAAAAAACGTTGCCATATTTACGAAACCAAGAGCTTAATCACTTGAAAATCCGCGGGTGGCCTCTTTTAGTGAGAGAGGGATAGGGCGCGGGCCTAAAGGTGCGCCCCCGCCTGCTTACAGCAACGCCAGGGCCTCTTCCAGGACCCGCAATCCCCGGTTTAGCTCATCCGTACTGACGATCAAGGGCGGCAGCAGCCGGATGACGTTGCCCTGGGTGCAATTGACCAAGACTCCTCGCTCCCGGCAGGCGACCACCAGGGGCCCCCCTTCCCGGGCCAGCTCCAGGCCCCACATGAGGCCCAGACCCCGTACCTGGCGGATGACGGGAAAGGCGGCCTTAAGCTTCAAGAGGGCCTTTTGCAGATAATCGCCCCGGGCGCGCACCTCCGCCAGCAACTTGGCGTCGCTCAAGAGGGACACGGCGGTGGTGGCGGCGGCGGCGATCACCGGCCCGCCCCCGAAGGTGCTGGCGTGGGTTCCGGGGATGAAGGCCCCGGCCACTTCCTCGGTGGCCAGCAGCGCTCCCATGGGCAGGCCGCCCGCCAGGGCCTTGGCCAGCGTCATCACGTCGGGCTGGATGCCGTAGTGCTCGTGGGCGAAGAGCCGCCCGGTGCGGCCCAGACCGGTCTGAATCTCATCTAAGACCAGCAGCAGTTGCTTCTCCGCACACAGCCGGCGCACGCCCTTCAGATAATCGGCGTCCGGCAGGCAGACGCCGCCCTCTCCCTGGATGGGCTCCAGGAGCACGGCGCAGACGCTGTGGTCCACCGCCGCGGCCAGGGCCTCCAGGTCATTGAAGGGCACAAACAAAAAGCCTTCCAGCAAGGGGTCGAAGCCCTGCCAGAATTTGGACTGGCCGGTGGCGGACAGGGCGCCCAGGGTGCGGCCGTGGAAGGAGTTCTCCATGCAGATGATGCGGTGCCGGCCGGGCCCGAAGCGCTCCCGGGAGTAGCGGCGCACCAGCTTGATGGCCCCTTCGTTCACTTCGGCGCCGCTGTTGGCGAAAAAGACCCGGTCCGCAAAGGAGAGGCGCACCAGCAACTCCGCCAGCTCCACCATGGGGGTGCTGTAGTAGAGATTGGAGACGTGGACCAACTGCGCCAGTTGCGCCGCCGCGGCCCGGGCCACCTCCGGATGGGCGTGGCCCAGGTTGCAGACCGCCAGGCCGGCCACCAAATCGAGGTACTCCTTTCCCTGATCATCCCACACCCGGCAGCCTTCCCCCTTCACCAACACCAGGGGCTGGCGGCCGTAAGTGTTCATGACCACCTTATCGGCGCGTGGCATCCAGTTCTGCTTCACTTAAGTCCCTCGCGGTCGTAGGGGCGACCCAATCACAGGCTGGAAGCCTGTGCCACGATCACCCTGGTTTCAGCAGTTTGCGGTCTGCAAAAACGATAACGAGCCATTATTGTGTAGCCGCAGGCTTCAGCCTGCGATGTTTCTCTTTCCAGGATATGCTTTTCCGGCGGCCACAGGCCGCCCCAGGTTTTCTATTGGTGGCACCGGCGTCCCGCCTGGGCGGCGCAGGCTAAAGCCTGCGGCTACCACTGCGGCTGCATCTTTTCGCCGGAGGGGCTGCGGCGCCACATTCCCTAACCCCCTCACCCCTGGCCCCTAACTGCTCACTGCTCACTGCTTACAAAATATACCTGCTCAAATCCTCGTCTTCGATGAGATCGGCCAGGCGTTCCCGGACGTAGGCCGCGGTGATGGTGAGCGAACGGTCGCCCAGGTCCGGGGCGGTGAAGGAGATCTCCTCCAACAGCTTCTCCATGATGGTATGGAGCCGCCGGGCCCCGATGTTTTCGGTGCGTTCGTTCACCTGGGTGGCCAGGGCGGCGATCTCTTTGACCGCCTCCGGGGCAAAGGTGAGGTGAACTCCCTCCGTTTCCAGCAGCGCCTGGTACTGTTTGATCAGGGCGTTCTCCGGCTCGGTGAGGATGCGCTCAAACTCCGCGGCCCCCAGGGACTGGAGTTCCACCCGGATGGGGAAGCGCCCCTGCATCTCCGGAATCAGGTCGGCGGGCTTGGAGAGGTGGAAGGCCCCGGAGGCGATGAAGAGGATGTGATCGGTCTTCACCATGCCGTACTTGCTGGTGACGGTAGTGCCTTCCACAATGGGCAGCAGGTCCCGCTGCACCCCTTCCCTGGAAACGTCCGGCCCCCGCCCGTGGTCCCGGCCCACGATCTTGTCGATTTCGTCCAGGAAGATGATGCCGTGCTGCTCCACCTTGCGCCGGGCCTCTTCCACCACCCGGTCCATGTCGATGAGGCGGCTAGATTCCTCCTGGAGCAGGAGTTCCCGGGCCTCGGAGACCTTGACCCGCCGGGTCTTGGTGCCTTTGGGGAACAAGTTGCCCAGCATCTCCTTGAAGTTGAATTCCATCTCCTCCATGCCGGCGCCGGAAAAGATCTCCACCACCGGGGTGACCCGCTGGCTGGTCTCCAGCTCCACGAAGCGGTCTTCCAGGCGGCCGTCCCGCAGCATGGCCCGGAATTTTTCCCGGGTGCCGGACTCCCCTTCGGCCTCCTGCCCTGGGACTTGGCCGGGGGCCTGGCCGGGGACCTGGCCGTGGAGCTGACCGGGAACCTGGCCGGGGAGGAGCAGCTCCAGCAGGCGCTCCTCCACCGCGGCGGCGGCCTTGGATTGAACCCGGTCCCGCTCCTGGGCCTTCACCATATTCACCGCCAGTTCCATCAGATCCCGGACCATGGACTCCACGTCCCGGCCCACGTAGCCCACTTCGGTGAACTTGGTGGCCTCGATCTTCAGGAAGGGCGACTGGGCCAGTTTGGCCAGCCGCCGGGCGATCTCGGTCTTGCCCACCCCGGTGGGGCCGATCATGATGATGTTTTTGGGCGCGATTTCGTCCCTGAGGCCCTCGGGGATCTGCTGGCGGCGCCAGCGGTTGCGCAGGGCGATGGCCACCGATTTCTTGGCGTCCTCCTGCCCCACGATATATTTGTCCAACTCCGCCACGATTTCCCGGGGAGTGAGATGGTCCCCGGAGGAGCCCCGAAGGGCTTTCAACAATTCCATGTTTACAGGTCCCTTTCTGAAGCTGTCAGCTTTTGTGAAGCTGTCAGCTTTCAGCAATCAGCTTGCAGCCAAAAGCAAATAAGATGTGGGGTGGGCACGGCCCGCCATTATCTGCTATTTTTGACATCGGCGATGAAACGTAGGGTGCGTCTTACGCACCATAGACCGGCGCGTGAGACGCGCCCTACTGTCGCTTTTCCTATCTGGCTTTTGTTCAGGCATTGATGGCGAATTGGATCTCCCGGGTGTTCTGCACCACCTTGGAGGCCTGCAAAATCTCCAAGCGCACTATGCCGCCGTCATAACCGAAGTCGGCAATCACCCCCGGGCGCACCTCGTCGCTTTCTTTGATCCGCTCCCCGCGCAGCGTTATGGTCAATGAGTCGGTTTCGGAATCGTAAATTATTTTCATGTTTCGGGGCTCCAACAACCACAAGCATTTTTAAACAAAATCATTTAATTCTATTTTTGTTAAGATTGGAGAATAAGTTCTTTGTCCTGTTAATCTATTCCAATATTTAATTGGATCATCCCCATCAATCGTTAATCCTAAGATATGCCTTAAAACCACGTTAAATAATTCGCCAATGGGGAAATTAGGATCGTGAGGGTTAAATCTCAAAAATCTACATTCCAATTCTTTTTTGATAGCTTCCTCCCTATTATACCTTAATAGGGGTATTTCATGTTCATGACCCAATTCATCGCATTCGATTGCTAATTTATGTTGTTCTAAATATAAATCTATTCTATAATCCGGATTTCTTATTGTATATTCAATTTTAGGATTATCAATTCCCCTTACAGCATATTTGATTATGCAAATATAAAGAAAACATTTCTTTAAGTGAATATTGATACCCAATTCATTTAAATATTTTGCTCCTTGTATAGATTGCATCCTCTCTAAGACCTTTTTTGCTCCTTGTTCGTGAATATAAGTTGTTCTCCATCCTTGCCCCCCTTCGTGTTCGATAGTATAATCATGACCTTCAATTAATATGCCTCTTATTTGCCATCGTCTCATTTGACTATTTACTTTATTCTTATTTAGATCAAATTTACTAGAAAAAGTATTTATTGACATCGGCCAGCAATATTTATTATCAAAATCAAGAAATAATCTTTCTATTATCTTCCAATTATTGATTATAATATTGTACGAGTCATTTTGATCTTCCTTAATTAACTCAGCGATGCCGAAAATAGAACTTTTTATTTTATTTAAAATACCAATATCTATTAATTCCATAATGAAAATCCTTACATCAGTGCATTTACCTAGAAGTATTAATTCTTGTATTATATTATGTATTACTCAAGCCAGCTCCCTATAAAATGCTTCATCGGTCCGTCTTTATCGCTACAACTCCTCAATCACAATCTCGTTATTGGTATAAACGCACAGGGAGGCGGCGATCTCCATGGCCTCCCGGCAGATGGCCGCGGGGGCGAGATCGGTATGGGCCAGCAGGGCCCGGGCCGCGGCCAGGGCGTAAGCCCCGCCCGAGCCGATGCCCATCACCCCTTCATCCGGCTCGATGACGTCGCCGGTGCCGGAAATCAGAAAGGCCCCGCTCAAGTCCACGGTTAGCAGCATCGCCTCCAGGCGCCTCAGGATGCGGTCGGTGCGCCAGTCCTTGGCCAACTCCACCACCGCCCGGGTGAGGTTGCCCTGGTGGGCCTCCAGCTTGGCCTCCAGGCGCTCGAAGAGGGTGAGGGCGTCGGCCGCCGACCCGGCAAAGCCGGCGATGATCTTGCCGTGGTAGAGGCGGCGCACCTTTTTGGCCCGCTGCTTCATGACCATCTCTCCCAGGCTCACCTGGCCGTCGCCGGCCACCGCCACCTGGTCGCCCCGGCGCACCATGAGGATGGTGGTGCCGCGGAATTTTTTCGTATCCTGCTCCATCAGAAGACCTCACGCCAAGGCGCCAAGAAAAGATTTATTTTCTCGTTTCCAAGTACAACTTGGGAACGAGTTCTGAAAAAATGATGAACTCATTTAAGATTAGAACACTTTTGAATAAACCAGAATGCCTGATTTTTGTACCCCTTTTTTCGGAATGGAATCACTTAATAATTCAAGATGAATTTTATAATTTATCAAGTTAGTTAATTCAGCTTGCCATTTCTTTTTATTATCAATCCATATAACATCAGCTTCTTCTTTTTTATTATAAATTTCTATTGCAATATCGAGATCGCTACCTGCTCTGAAATCATTTGTCGCCCTGCTTCCATAAATATGTATTGACTTAATTGAAGCTTTGCTTTGCACCCATCTTAATAATATCTCTTTTATTCTTTCAATATCCATAACACATTTTAGGACGGCCACCCCAGCGGTTCTTTTATGGTGCGCAGTGCGCACCCTACACCTAAACTACAATTTCGACCCCAAATCCCTGGGTTGCCTAAATCAGAGTACACGATTTCTTAAAATAGTAACGTTTCTTTGTTTGCCCCCCCTCACCCCCAGCCCTCTCCCCCCGCCGGGGGGAGAGGGAGTACCACCCGGCTTCCCACCCTATCCCCTCTCCCCCAATGGGGGAGAGGGTTAGGGTGAGGGGGAGCAAAATCTTATGCTCTCCCCCGTTAATAAATACGTTAGAGTAATTATGAACATCTGCACCAAACTTGGGGAAAATCGCCATTAGCCCTGTTCCCAAGTACAATTTGGGAATGAGTTCTGAAAGGGGTAAAATCTTTTCCCCTTTTACCCATTTATTTACTCCGGGGGTGCGCCTTGTCGTATTCCTCCATCAGGTAATCGAGGTCCGTATGCAAATACCGCTGGGTGCTGGAGATGGAGGCGTGCCCCAGCAGCTCCTGGACGGTGCGCAAGTCGGCCCGGCCCTCCAGCAGGTGGGTGGCGAAGCTGTGGCGCAGGCCGTGGGGGGTCAGGGCCTGGGAGAGGCCCGCCAGCCGCGCCCATTTGCCCACCAGGCGGGCCACCGAACGGGAGCTGAGGCGTCCGCCCCGCCGGTTCAGGAAGAGGGGAGCAGCCTCTCGCGCCCCGGCCGGGGCCACCCCGGCCGTTTTGGCCGCCAGGGGCCGGCGCCGGGCCAGATAGGCGGCCAGCGCCTCCCGGGCCGGCTTCCCCAGAAAGGCCAGCCTCTCCTTGCCGCCCTTGCCCCAGACCCGCAGCACCCCCTGGTCCAGGTCCCCCAGGTCGAGACCGGCCAATTCCGACAGCCGCAAACCGCCGCCGTAAAAGACCTCCAAAATGGCCCGGTCCCGGCAGGCCCCGAAGGCGTCGCCGCTGCAGGCGCCCAGCAAATGAAAGGCCTCGTCCACCGTCAGAAAATGGGGCAGGGGCTTCTCCAGCTTGGGGCTGGGGGCCAGCCTGGCGGGGTTGCCGGTCAACACCCCCTGGCGCTGCAAATACTTGCAGAAGGTGCGCAGGGCCGAGAGCTTCCGGGCCACCGTGGCCTTGCGCCGGCCCTTGAGGGCCTGGGCCAGGAAGGCCCGCAGGTCCGGGTAGGCCACCTCCCGCAAGTCAGGGTTTCCCGGACGGGAGCGGTAAAATTCCAAAAACTGGCCGATATCCAACCGATAGCTCCGCAGGGTGTGGGGCGACATCTGGCGCTCCACCCGCAGGTAGCGCAGAAAATCATCCAGATAAGCGCGGTCGTCCATCTGCTCGGCCCGGCGCCGGCGCCCCAATACCCCAAACCCCGGCGGCCTGAAATTCCATGAAATTTAATAGATATCATACCTTTGCCATAATACCAAACAATTCTCGGGAGGCCGGTCCGCTGCCCCGAATCTGCGGGTGGATCAGGCGGTTGCTATCGTTATGTCCCACAATTATCTTACCAAAAGATTTGAAATAACCCCCCTTCCCTGAGAGGGGAGGGGGTTGGGAGGAGGGTGGCAACATATGGTAAATGAAAGATAAATTGCCACCCCCACCCCGACCCTCCCCCCGCAAGGGGGAGGGGAAAAGGCAAAGCATTTAGGCAACGTTTCCTTGGGACACAATACTAGCAGCCATGGCAAAAGCTCGATGAGCGCAGGCTAACGCCTGCGGCTACTGGAACATTTTCTGCATCTTTGGACCTCAAGCTAAAACTTCAAGACCTCATCGAAAGTGTCCCAATTTTTGTCATTCTGAGGGAGCCGAAGGCGACCGAAGAATCTAGATCCTTCGCTTCGCTCAGGATGACAAAGTATTGGTTTTCGTAAAAGTCTCAAGCTAAAGCTTTAGAAATTGCCTGATAAAATGAGCGCAGGCTAAAGCCTGCGGCTACCGGAACCTGCCGCTATTGAGGGGCGCGGGCTCTTGTGCTATGATAGTGATTCGGGAAATAGCACCTCAATGGTCAAGCTATCGGAACTACGGCAAATCTTGGAGCAGCAGGAGGAAACCTGGCTGTCGCCGTACGCCACCCGCTCGGTCCAGGCCATTCGCCGCCGCTTTGAAGAGTCCGTGGCCCGGGGCCACCGCCAGGAGTTCGCGGTGGACGCCGACCGCATCCTCCACTCCCGAGCCTACACCCGTTATATCGACAAGACCCAGGTCTTCTATCTCGTCGAGCACGAACACATCAGCCACCGGGTGCTGCACGTGCAACTCCTATCCAAGATCGCCCGCACCATCGGCAAGTTTTTACGGCTGAACGAAGACCTGCTGGAGGCGATCGCCCTGGGCCACGATATCGGCCATCCGCCTTTCGGCCACGACGGAGAACGCATCCTCTCCGTCCTCTGCCAGGCCCACGGCATCGGCCCCTTTATCCACAGCATCCAGGGAGTGCGTTTTCTCGACTGCCTGGAGAAAAACGGCCGGGGGCTCAATCTCTCCTTGCAAGTGCTGGACGGCATCCTGTGCCACGACGGGGAGACCCACCTGGAGCGCCTCTCCCCGCAGCAGGACAAGACCTTCGCCCACCTGGAGGAGGAGATCCGCAGCAAGACGGCTGACCCGGGGCTTTCTCTAAAGCCCATGACCCTGGAGGGCTGCGTGGTGCGGCTGGCGGATACCATCAGCTACATCGGCCGGGACCTGGAGGACGCCATCACCCTGTCGCTGGTCAAGCGGGAGGAGCTGCCCCCGGAGGTGGCGGGCCGCCTGGGCCGCACCAACGGCGCCATCGTTTACAGCCTGGTGACCGACCTGCTGCGCCACAGTTTCGACAAGAACTACGTGGGATACAGCCCCGAGGTGGGGGCCCTGTTGAGAGAGCTCAAGGAGTTCAATTACCAGCGGATCTATAACAATCCCCGCATCAAGGAGCAAACCTCCAAGATCGAGGCCCTGTGCCAGCGACTGTTCCAGAGGTTTTTGGAGGACCTGGCCCAAGACCGGCGCGACTCGCCCATCTACCGGGAGTTCCTGGCCCCCCTGGACCCCGCCTATCGGGAGTCCCACCAGCCTGCGGAGATCGTCCGGGATTTTCTGGCCTCCATGACCGATGCCTATTTTTTGCGCACCTCGCAGGAACTCTTCTTCCCGCAGCCCTTGCGGGCCGGGTTCATTTAAGGATATTATGCTGGTCATGACCTTTAACCTGCGCTTTGCCACCCCCCTGGACGGTCCCAACGAATGGCAGTTTCGCCGGGGCCTGGTGGCAGACGTCATTCGCCGGCGCCGGCCGGACCTCCTGGGCACCCAGGAAGGCACCATGCCCATGCTGCGCGACCTTGCGGCAAATTTGCCGGAATACCTGCCCCTGACGGCCCACCGCCAGGTGGATGAAACCTGCCAGTATCCCACCATTTTTTACCGGGCCGAGGGCTTTGCCGTAGAGGAGAGCGGAGAGTTCTGGCTCTCCCAGACCCCGGAGGTGCACCGCAGCCGCAGTTGGGACAGCGCCTTTCCCCGCCTGGCCACCTACGGCCTGTTCCGGAGAGCCGAGTCGACCGAGCCCTTCTTCTTTATCGATACCCACCTGGACAACATCTCGGCGGAGGCCCGCCTCCAGGGAGCCAGGATGATCCGGGACCGTTTTGCCCCTTTGGGCCGCCCCCTGATTCTGGCCGGCGACTTCAACGAACCGCCGCAGGCTCCGGTTTATCGGGAATTGATCGGGGAGGGCCGGCCTTGGCTCGATACCTGGCGGGCCTTGCATCCTGAGGAGCAGGAAGCCACCACCCAGCACTATTTTGACGGCAAGCCCCGGGGGGCCAGGATCGACTGGATTCTGGCGACCCCGGCCTACCGGGTCCGCCGGGTGGCCATCGTCAGCGACCATCAGGATAATCGCTATCCTTCCGATCATTTTCCTTATGAAGCGGAGGTGGATCTTTAGCCATGGCACGCCGCTTAAGCTTACTACTGATGATCCTGCTGGCCCAAAGCGCCTGGGCCGGAGCCAGCCAGTCCCCACCCCTTTATCACCAGGTGGTGGGCGGACCGGAGGATTACCTGGTCCCGGGCAAGACCAACCTGGGCCTGCTGGCCGCCGAAAAAGGGGTGAAATTTACGGTGGTGGCCAGGCGCAACCATCTGAAGGACCCTTATAGATTAAAGCCGGGCATGGTTTTGAGGATCAACACGGCCCATATCGTCCCGGCAGAGCTGGCTGACGGCCTGGTCATCAATCTGCCGGAGCTATTGATGTACCATTTCGAAAAGGGCGGCTACCAGCGCTGCTATTCCCTGGCCCTGGGCAAGCCTACCTGGCAGACCCCCACCGGTACCTACAGGATCGAGGAAAAGCGCACCAACCCCACCTGGCACGTGCCGCCCTCCATTCAGGAGGAGATGGAGGATGAGGGCCTGGAGGTGATGGAAAAGGTGCCGCCGGGGCCCAAGAACCCTCTGGGCCATTACTATATGGAGACCTCCGCCTCGGGGATAGGCATCCACGCCACCAACAACCCCTATAGCATAGGTCGCTACGTGTCCCACGGCTGCATCCGCATGCTGCCCCAGGAGATGGTCCAGCTCTTTCCCCAGATAGAGGTGGGCACGCCGGTGAAGATCATCTACCGCCCCATCAAACTGGCGGTCACTCCGGAGGGCCGCGTCTTTCTGGAAGCGCACCCCGATATCTATGATTTAATGGAGGATGCGCCCCTCGATTACCTCCGGGACCTGGCGGAGCACTACCAATTGGGCGACCGCATCGATTGGGATAAGGTCCCCGCCATCCTGAAGGCCAAGGAAGGCATCGCCCGGGAGATCACCAAGGGCTCGCCCCAGCCGCTGCCCTTGCAGCCCTCCCCGGCCAAAGGCAACAGCCCTCAGGAGGTCCAGCTTTCTCCTTTACAGCCCCCTAAACCCAAGGTAGAATAGGGAACTGGGGGCCGGGTTTAGTCCAGTTCTCCTAACTTGGGCCATCTGGGAGAATCCCCTTGCCCTACCGGGACGATCCGACGCAATTGCAGGCCATCCGGGAGGAGAACCGCAACCTGAGATACCTGCGCTTTTTAGTGGACCTGGCCCTGGCGGAGATTCGGGCCGGAACCTTTACCCTGGAGCAGGCGGAACAGGTGGTCGAAAACGTCCGCTCCCAGGCCTTGGGTCTGTTTCCCGGCAAGGAGACCGCCTTTGACATCATCTATCGGCCCCGGTTTCAGCGGGCCATCACCGAGACCTTCAAACTTCACTAAGGCAAAGGATATGCTCATGAGCCAATTACGTATTCTACCCATGGTGTTATGTCTCATGCTGGCCTTCCCCGTGGTGGCCCTCGCCCTGACCCAACCCGGGACGCCCCCGCCATCTCCGGACTCCAAGGTGCCCTGCGGGCCTGATCACCAGATCATTTATAAACGAGCGGTAACCCTGCTGGACAAAGCCGAGAAGGAACTGAGCGGCCACTATACCGCAGAGGCCAAGTCCATGGCCAAAGAGGCCAAGTCCCTGTTCGCCATCCTGCAGAAGGAATGCGGCCAGGATCAGAAAGACCGTCTCTTGACCCCCAAAGAGCAACAGCAGGAAGCCATCAACCAGAAGATGACCTCGGATGAACAGACGCAAGCCGATAACCTGGCGAAATCCGCCGAGGAGAAGTTTAAGAAGGCCACCTTGCTGGGGACTAGCCAGCCGGAGACGTATAACCGGTTGATGCGGGAGGCCGAGTCAGAATATGATCAGGCCGAAGTCCGCAGCATCAAGGCCATGATTTACGCCCTGCGCACGGAACAGATGCTCTTCAGCTTTTTGGCCAAATGATCCGGTTTAGCCCTTGCCCCTGAGCATCTTCACCGAACCCTCCGGGCCTCAAAGGGTGTTCACCTATCTGGTGGCCTGTACCGAAAGCCGGGAGGCTCTGCTCATTGACCCGGGGGGCCCGGCCCGGATTCTGGCCAAGCGCCTGTACCAGAAAGGCTGGCGCCTTTCCTGGATCGTCAACACCCATGGCCATGCCGACCACACCGCCGGCAACGACCTTTGGGCCGCAGAGACCGAAGCCCGCATCGCCATCCAGCGACTGGACTGGGAGTTCTTCCGGAGCCCGGAGAGGCAGGCCGAGGCCCTGGCCGAGGGCTACCCGCCCCTGACCCGGGCCGATCTCCTGCTGGAGGACGGCGAGCGCCTACCCCTGGGAAGGGAGGAGGCGCAGGTCCTGCACACCCCGGGTCACACCCCCGGCTCCATCTGCCTCTATTTCCCGGGCCACCTCTTTACCGGCGACACCCTGTTCGTGGGGGCCGCGGGCCGCACCGACCTCCCGGGCGGCTCCCTTTCCCGGCTCCTCGCCTCCCTGGAGGAGAAGATCATGCCCCTGCCCGATGACACCCGGGTCTGGCCTGGCCATGACTACGGGGAGACCCCCACCTCCACCCTGGGCCGGGAAAAACTGCACAACCCCTATCTCACCGATTTCTTTTAGGATGGGCCGCAGAAATCACGTCTCGCCCGGTTATGTCCGCACAAAATTGCCTGGAGAAAATTACCCTATCCCGTAGTCCATGGTAATTTCAGCAATATCAATCTATTATACCAACGCTCTCTAAATCCTCTCCTCCTTGAGAGGAGGCGACACCGGCTGAGGGGTCGCTTTGCGGGGTTTTCGTAGGGGCGGACCCATGTGTCCGCCCTGTAGGGGCGAGTTTTAAGCCCGCTCCTACCTACTTACCTCACTTTAGTAAGGGGCTCACACATGGATAGGTGCGCCCTTACGAAACTAGATTGTGGGCATCTCTCACGCAGGCTAAAGCCTGCGGCTCCCAGTCATACTTAAAAACAAGGCTACGCTGCCTGCCTCATAGCAATAACCTTGCTGGGCGCTACTGCGTCTCTACTTGATCAGGGTTGCATTGGGAAGATTTAAGACTTAATATAGGCTATGGTCCGTGAACTTGAAGACGCCGGGCGGCGCCCACCCCGCGGACTCTTTGCCCGGCTGCTGGATAGCCTTCCGAATGTCTTCACCCTGGTACTGGATGAGGCGCGGCGCATCGTTTACGCCAACGCCTCCTTCCTGGAGCACTTTGGCCTGGAATGGCCGGCGATCTCCGGGCGGGTCTGTTTCGATTTGGGGCGCCCCTTTGAAACCACCTCCGGCGACGAGATGGGCTTCTGCCCCCTGGATCTGGGGGCTTTCTTCCCGGCCCACTACATCCTCACCCGGGAGGTGGACGGCAGGAAATTCATCTATGAAGGCACCTTCTTTCACCTGGAGGGCGGTGAGGAACAGGCCTGGACGGTGTGCAGCTTCCGGGATGTCACCCAGATGTTTAACCTGGAGTGCCAGGTGCGCCAGCTGGATGAGCTGGAGCGCATGCTGGTGCAGGCCTCCATGGATGGCATCGTGGTCAACGATCTCTTGGGCAACGTCCTCATCTTTAACGAAGGCGCCTCTCGCATCCTGGGCTTCCGGCCGGAAGAGGTCATCGGAGTATTAAAGGTCGATGCTCTTTATCCCGAAGGGCTGGCCCACGAAATCAAAGAGCTCATCTACTCCCCGGCTTACGGCGGCGACGGCGTCCTGGAAAATTATGAAACCCTGGTGCGCACTAAAGACGGCGCCCCGGTGCCCGTCTGGCTGTCGGCCCGCCTCCTCCGGGAAAGCGGCCGGGAGGTGGGAGTCATCGGCTATTTCCGGGACCTGCGGGAACGGAAACGCCTGGAAGAGGAGCTGGTACGCCAGGAGCGCCTGGCCACCCTGGGCATGATGGTGTCCCATATCAGCCATGAAATCAAGAATCCTTTGGCCAGCATCGGCGGCTTTGCCCTGAACCTGGCTCGCCAGAAGGATTTTCCCGAAAAGGCCCGGCAAAAGCTGGAGCTTATCTGCCAGGAAGTGCAGCGGCTGGAGAAATTTCTGGCCGACTTGAGCACCTTTGGCCGCACCACCCCCAGCCAAAGGGTCTCCGGCGACATTTTGGCCCTGATCCGGCAGGTAATAGGCTTGATGGAGGCCGCCTTCCAGGAGCAAGGGGTGACCTTGGAGCTTTCGGCCCCGGAGGCGATCGCGGCCTTCGCCTTCGACCCCGGCCAGATTCGCCAGGTGCTCATCAACCTTTTCAAAAATAGCCTGGAGGCCATGCCTCACGGCGGGGTGCTGCGGGTCAGCGCCGCGGTCCAGGGGGGCCACCTGGTGCTCACCATCGCGGACACCGGCCTGGGCATTGACCCGGAACACTTAAGATCCCTGTTCACCCCATTTTTCTCCACCAAGGATGGGGGCACCGGCCTGGGTCTCACCATCTGCCGGGGCCTGATTGACCTGCACCGCGGGGAGATCGCCATCGACAGCGAGATTAATTGCGGCACCACCTGCACCGTCCGCCTGCCCCTGATCTGCTCCTGAAGACATTCATTTCAGTTTGAAATCCCCCGGATGGCCCTTTCTTGAATTTTGCAATCCTCCCATCCCCCGGTTTCCCGGCTCCTTGATAGTAACTACCTTAATTTACATAATAAAATCTAAGACCAGCGCGTGGCACGAACTATGCTCCCTAGCCCGGGATGAGAAAATGGCGTCCAAATTGATCCCGGTACTCAGTTCGCCAGCGGCTAGGCCGCTGGTCCTCGGCTGGAGGGGCGTTTGCGGGTCCCGGTCTCTTGGACCTGTGGGCGCCAGGCTCCTTGCAAAATGCCGAGGGGCTTTTATGGGTTCCGGTCTTGACCTTCTTGGGCGGGATACTTAAAAAATTGACATCTTCAAGGAAGAAAAGGAGGAATCCCTGATGAACCTGTTTATCTGGCTGCCGGCGATGTTTCTTCTGGGCCTGGCCTCGATGGCAATCTGTTTCCTGTTCCTGCTAGGCTGCGAAAAAATCTGAAAACGGGGTGATGACCATGATGTATCTGACTGCGGCTGTAGCCATATTCTTGTTCGTTTACCTGGTGGTGGCCCTGGTCCGGCCGGAATGGTTCTGAGCCGGGGCCACGGCAATCCCGGCAATATCTTAAGGAGCTTGAAACATGTTTATGCAAATCTGGTTGCTTCCTTTTTTGCTTTTGGCCACGGCGACCGTCATCGCCTTCCCCTTAAGCCGTTACATGACCTGGATCATGGAGGGGAAATACCGGCCCCTGCCGGTCCTGGGCTGGGTTGAGCAGCGCCTGGATATCGGCCAGCAGAACTGGAAGCAGTATATCGCCTCTCTGCTCATTTTTAACTCCGTCCTGTTCGTGTTCGGCTATCTGGTCCTGGCCTTCCAGCCCTGGCTGCCGCTCAATCCGGATGGCTTTGGGATGATCAACCCCAGCACCATCTTCCACAGCGTGGCCTCGTTTATGACCAACACCGACCTCCAGCACTATGCCGGGGAGCAGACCCTGTCAATCTTTAGCCAGATCTTCTTTGCCAACGCCAATCTCTTCTTGTCCGCGGCCATCGGCTTATGCGCCCTGGTCGCCATCATCCGGCTGCTGCGCGGCCAGGCCTTGATCGGCAATTTTTTCCAGGACATGTGGCGGGTGTTAGTTTACATGTTCGTGCCGGTGGCCTTCATCGTCGCCCTCATTTTCATCACGCAAGGCAGCCCCATGACCCTGCAGGCCTCCCAAAAGGTCTCGACCCTCGAACCTGCGGCCATGGGAACCACGGATAAAGGCGAGGCGAAGCCGCAGGTCATCTCGATGGGACCGGTGGCCGCCTTTGAGGCCATGAAGATGCTGGGGACCAACGGGGGCGGCTATTTCGGGATGAACTCGGCGCACCCCTTCGAGAATCCCACCGGCTTCTCGAACTTTTTCAACACCCTGGCCATGATGATCTTCCCCTTCGCCCTGGTGCTGATGTACGGCCGCATGTTAGGCCGTTTCCGGCACGGCCTGGTCATTTTTATAGTCATGCTGGTGTTCATGGCGGGCACGGTCGTCTGGGCGGTTGGTTTTGACACGCTGCAACCGAATCCGGGATTGACCGCCCATCCGGTGGCCCGAACCTTTGAGGTCCCCAACGCCAAGGCGCCGGGCGGCAAACAGGTGGTATCCCTGCCCGCGGTGCCGGGCCTACCGGTGGACCAGCACCTGGGCAATCTCGAAGGCAAAGAGATGCGCTTCGGGACCTCTGCCGGCGCCACCTTCGACGCCCTGACCACGGATGTGACCTGCGGCGCGGTGAATGCCGAGGAAGATAGCATGAACCCCGTCGCTTCCATATCGCCCATGTGGGGCATGTGGAACAACTGCTTCTTCGGGGGCAAAGGCGTGGGCATGATCAATATGCTGATCTTCATCATTATCGGCATCTTCATAGCCGGCATGATGGTGGGACGGACACCCGAGTATTTGGGCAAAAAGATCGGGGCCCGGGAGGTGAAGCTGGCGGTCCTGGCCCTGCTGGTCCATCCAGCCATGATCCTCATACCCACCGGCCTCTTTGCGGCGACGAGCTGGGGGCTCCTGGCCGTCAGCAACCCCGGGGCCCATGGTTTTACCCAGATGCTCTACCAGTTCTCTTCGGCCTCGGCCAATAACGGCTCGGCCTTCGATGGCCTCGGGGTCACCTATGGCCTGTTAAGCAACCCGAGCCCGTCGCCCACGGCCATCCCCTGGGACATTGCCACGGGCCTCACTATCATTTTCGCCCGCTTTCTGCCGATTATTGCGCCCATGGCCATGGCGGCCTATCTCGGCCAGAAGAAATCGAGCCCCTTCGGCCTGGGGACCCTGCGGGACGACAGCCTCACCTTCGGCCTCCTGTTGTTCGGGGTGGTAGTGATCATTCAAGCCCTGCTCTTTCTGCCGGTGGCTGCCCTGGGGCCGTTGGCTGAGCATTTTGGCCCGATCCCCTTCGGGGGCTGAACTTTGAGCAACCTTGAGGCTCACCTGATGAGACCTCAGATGGAGAGATATCGAAATGGATAATAACGGCATAAAAGTGGAACCTGTAGCGGAGATTGCTGCCACGCTGCCAGGATCGCAGCGCCGGGTGAAATCCAAAGGACTGCTGGAGAAGGAAACCGGGCTGGCGGCCTTGAAGCAGGCCTTCGCCATGCTGCGGCCTGACCTCATGTGGAATAATCCCGTGATGTTCGTGGTTGAGATCGGAGCCTTCCTGACCCTGTTGTTTATCTTACAGGCGGCCCTGGGCAAATCGGTGAGCGAGGTGCCCATCAGCTATTTCATCTGGGTGGACATCTGGCTCTTCCTGACCGTGCTGTTCGCCAACTTCGCCACGGCCCTGGCCGAGGCCCGGGGTAAGGCCCAGGCCGACTCGCTCCGGCGGGCCCGCCACGATACCGTGGCCTATCGCCTCAATAAAGCCAACGCCATTGAGGAGGTCTCGTCGGCGACCCTAAAACAGGGTGACCGGGTGGTGGTGGAGGCGGGACAGACGATTCCCGGCGACGGGGAGATCATCGAGGGCATGGCTTCGGTGGACGAATCGGCCATCACGGGCGAGTCGGCGCCGGTCATTCGCGCCGCCGGGACCGACCGCTCCGGGGTGACCGGGGGCACCGTGGTGCTCTCCGACCGGATTGTGGTGGAGATCACCCAGGGGGCCGGCGATTCGTTCCTGGACCGGATGATCGCCCTGGTGGAGGGCGCCATCCGGCAGCGGTCTCCCAATGAGATCGCCCTGACCCTGGTGCTCTCCGCCTTTACCCTGGTCTTCCTGATCGTGGTGATGCCCCTGTGGCCCATGTCCTGGAACGCCGAGCAATACATGATGGGCTACCTGGGCCTCAAAGAACCCTTGCACAGTCTCGGCACCGACGTGCCGACCCTGATTGCGCTGCTGGTCTGCCTCATTCCCACCACCATCGGCGCCTTGCTGGCGGCCATCGGCATCGCCGGCATGGATCGCGCCCTCCAGGCCAATATTATTGCCAAGAGCGGCAAGTCGGTGGAGTTGGCCGGTGACATCGACGTGGTCATGCTGGATAAGACTGGCACGATCACCGTGGGCAACCGCCACGCCACCAAGTTCATTCCCGTCGGCGACTATTCGGCTGCCGAAGTGGGGCGGCTGGCCGCCCTGGCCTCCGAGGCGGATCCGACGCCCGAGGGGAAGAGCATCGTCGATTTATTCATAGAGGAAACCAAAACCCCAATCCTGGTGCCGCCGGAGGCAAAGTTTGTGCCGTTCACCGCCCAAACGCGCATGAGCGGCGTCGATCTACCCGACGGCAAGCGCATCCGCAAAGGAGCCCCGGACGCCATTGGCGAATTCGTCCAGGCCAGCCAGGGCAGTATCCCGGCTGAGCTCAACGGCTTCGTGAAAGGCGTCGCCTCCAAGGGCGCCACCCCTCTGGCGGTCGCCGAAGACAACCGGATCGTGGGCCTGGTGGTGTTGGAGGACATTTTGAAACCCCACATGGCCGTGCGTTTCGACCGCCTGCGCAAGATGGGGCTGCGGACCGTGATGATCACCGGGGACAACCCCCTGACGGCCAAGACCATTGCCGAAAAGGCGGGCGTCGATGACTTCCTCGCCCAGGCCACCCCGGAGACTAAGCTTGCCTATATCAGGAAGGCGCAAGGCGAAGGGAAATTGGTGGCCATGATGGGGGACGGCACCAATGACGCCCCGGCCCTGGCCCAGGCCGACGTGGCCCTGGCCATGAACGCCGGCACCCAGGCTGCCAAGGAAGCGGCCAACATGGTGGACCTGGACAGCGATCCCACCAAGCTGATCGAAGTGGTGGAAATCGGCAAGCAGCTCCTGATCACCCGGGGGTCATTGACCACCTTCTCTATTGCCAACGACATGGCGAAGTACTTCGCCATCATTCCGGCGCTGTTTGCGGGCACTTTACCGTGGCTGAAGGCGATCGACATCATGCACCTGCATTCGCCGATTTCGGCCATCCTGTCGGCGGTGATCTTCAATGCCATTATCATTCCGTGCCTCATCCCGGTGGCCCTTAAAGGAGTCCGCTACCGGGCCTTGGGCGCCGATGCGCTGCTGCGGCGGAATTTGCTGATCTGGGGATTGGGAGGCGTGATCATCCCCTTTATCGGCATAAAACTGATCGATCTTCTCCTGACAAGTATCAATTTGGTTTAGCTGAGCTTACCTGGTTCAAGGAGGCATGAACATGCGGCAAATTCTTTCCAAGAGCATCCTGTTGTTGGGTGTCTCGGTGCTCCTCGTCTGCGTCGTTTACCCATTGGCGGTATTGGTGGTGGGACAGGTCTTCTTTCCCTTCCAGGCCAATGGCAGTCTGGTGCCAGGCCCCGACGGCAAACCGGTGGGCTCGAGGCTCATCGCCCAGCCGTTTACCAAGGACGAATACTTTCAGCCCCGCCCCTCGGCTTGTTCCTACGACGCCTCGGCCTCGGCTTCATCGAGCCTGGCGGCCTCCAACTATGCCCTGCGCGACCGGGTGGCCCGCACCCTGGGCCCCCTGGTGACCTACCGCGGCGGCGCCAAGAACGGACAGCCGGTGGCGCCGGATGTGGAAAAATGGTTCCAGCAGGATCAGTACCAGGGCAAACCGCACCTGGTGGACCAATGGGCGGACCAGCACAACTCTCTGGCCCAGGCCTGGGTCAAGGCGGACCCGCTGAACACCTCCTATGTCGATAATTGGGCCAAGACGCATCCCGAGGTGGTGGCCCAGTTTATCAAGGACAACCCCGACACCCCGAAGCCCCAGGCAGCAGACCTGGCCATGGTGTTCTTCAAGAACTTCTCCGAGACCTACCCCGGGAAATTCCCTTCCATCGTCACCCGCAAGGGAGCCGGCGGCCAGGAGGAGAAGGGGGTGGAACCGGTCAATGAGGGCTCGGACATTCAGTCGATCTTCTTCCTGATGTGGCGGGAGGACCATCCGGATGTCGGCTTGCAGGACGTCCCCGGAGATTTGGTTACCGCTTCCGCCTCCGGGCTCGATCCGGATATCACTTTTGCCAACGCCGAGTTTCAGCTCGAGCGGGTGGCCTCCAAATGGGCCGCCGACCTAAAACGCCCGCCGGAAGAGGTGCGGAAGGAGATCGAACAGATCCTGCAGAAAAACGCCGCGGCGCCTTGGGAAGGACTGGCGGGGGAGAAGTTTGTAAACGTGCTGGAAGTAAATCTCGAACTGCATAAGCTGTATGGAGCCCCCCCGTCCTGAACCGAGGACGGGGGCAGGGTTAGCCCAGGCCCAGGCGCCCTGGCCTTAACCCCCATTTGCTTATTCACGAATTCCCTGGAAGTTGACAGTATTCTGGCTTCCTGCGCCGGAGTCGGGCGCCCCGGCGCAGGAAGACTTGAGGGGTTGGTAGATGAAAAATTTATCTTCAACCAAAACCCTTCAAAAATCTCACAAAAACCAGGATGACCAAACCTATTAAGTAGGCCCTTAAGAAATATAGAGCTATTTTAGTCGTGCGAGTCATTTGTACCCGAGGCATCTTCCCCTCCTTAAGCTACGCGGATTACCAAATCTTTCATGATGTCCTGATAATAGATGACTCCCAGGATATGGTCCGCACCATCGACCACCGGGAGCATGCGAAAGTGGTATTTGGCAAAGATCTGAGCCACGTCCTCCCGCAAGTCGCTCTCTTCGGCTGCGACCACCGGCGAGGCCATGATCTCCTGTAAACCCTTCTCATCCCCGGTGACGACCAATTCCCGCAAGTCCACCACCCCCAAAAGGGTCTTATCCCGGTCCACCACAAAAATATAAGATATCTGCTGGGGCTCGCTTCCTGACCGCCTAATTTCCGCCACCACCTCTCCCGCCTTGGCGTCGGGGGGTTTGGCCCAAAAATCAGGGGACATAAGGCTCTTGGCTCTGGTTTCCTGTTCCGAGAGAATGGCGTGCACCCGCTTCGCCTTTTCCGGTTCGAGCACCTTTATCAAGTCCTGCACATCGTCATGAGGCAGGATGGAGAAGATATTGGCCAGCTGCGGCACCGTCATTTCCGAGAAGATGGACTTGGCATGCTCCTCGCGCAGATGGGTGATGATTTGCCGCTGGGCCCTGGGTTCCGCCTCCAGTAAGGTATCCGCGGCCTTCTCTGAATCGAGAGCCGAAAAGACCGCTTCCTGTTCATGGCGGGAAAGTTCTTCCAAGACATCCGCCAGGTCCTCGCTGGGCAATTCAACCAAATTCTGGCGGGTTATGGAGAGAGCGACCTTGTCGGTGCTCACCGCATCTTCCAGGGATAAGGGTTGTACGTACTTCCAGGGGATTAAACGGCTCTTGGCCAAGTGCAACCGGCCCAATCCCCAGCGACGCCAAAACCCGTTAAAAGAGACGTCGACATCCACCAGGAGAAGCTTGCAGCGGGCCTCTACCAGGGAAATGTCGTTAACCACTTCAATGCGCCGGCCATCCAGGTCCACGATGGTCCGTCCCATCAAGTGCTTATCCAACAGAATCCATCCGGGCTGGTCTATAAAAGGCGGGTACTTGCCGCCCTCCGGCGGCTCCACGAAGATGGCGTCGTCATCGATCTTGATCACTTTATCCCAGGGGATAAATTCCGTCGGCTGATTCCACCCATGCTCGAGATAAAGGCCGGCGGCCTCGGGGTAAGGCTCAGCCATGGCAAAGACCAGATCGGTCAGCTTCCCCAAACGATTTTTAATGTTCCTGGCGCAAACTCGCCGTGTGGCCAGTTCCGAAAAAAAGAACATTCGGAAGGGGCCGTTCCCCGCATACGCCCCCGGACAGGAAACCTGCTTTTCAGCGCTTATCATTACGACCCTCCAAACCAGCCAGGGAACATCGTCTGGATTCCCAAAAGGGTGGAGCCGGCACAGACAATGATGACAATAGACCAGTTCATAATATTTTGCACCCGCGTATTCACGTGGTCGCCCATGGTGGCCTTGTCGTTTAACAGCAACAGCAAGAATATTAAGGCTGCCGGCAGCACAGTAACCGCGATGACCTGCACGAACATGGTGATAGTGATCAGGGGGGCTCCCGGAATCAACACCACCGCCCCCGAAGTAAGGAGCATGCCAAGGTAAATCAGGTAAAACCAAACGGCATCCTTGACACGCGCGTTCAAGGAGTGGGCCCAGCCGAAAACCTCCCCCACGGCCCAGGAAGACGACAGGGAGATACACAGGGCACCGAGGAAGCCGGCGTCAAAAAGGCCGATGGCGTAAAGTTTCCGAGCCCAGTCCCCCTGTCCATGCGGCATCAGAGGCATCAGGGCTTCGGCGGTCTGTTTGACGTCTTCCACGGTGATGGGTGGATGATGATAAAAGAGCACCGCGCCGGTGGTCAGAATGATGAAAACCGCCACCACATTGGTGGAAATGGAACCGAGGAACGTCTCAAGCTGGCCGTAGGGGATATCATGGACATCCATGCCCTTATCCACCACCGCACTCTGCTGAAAAAAGATCATCCAGGGCGCGATGGTCGTGCCGACGTTCGCCATGATGATAAAGATCATGTCGCCGGTGAGGCCGCCGGGGAGATGGGGTATGAATCCTTCCATGGCCTTCCCCCATCCCGGAGAGTAAGAGATGCTCATCCCCCAAAAGGCCGCGGGGATATAGACCAGGTTAAAGAGACAGAAAAAAAGGGTCACCTTTTCGAAGGTCCAATATTTTCCCGAGATGACCACGCCAAAAAGGATAAGGGTCACCCCGATATAGGTGATCCAGCGGGGGATGCCGAACATGGCCATAGCTTCAGTCATGCCGATATATTCGGTGATGAGGGTCAACCAGTTAACCAGGGCCAGGTCGCCGAGGGAAAACCAGCCCCAAAAGGGGCCGAAGCCGTCAAAGATAGCCTCGGCATGTCCCCGTTTGGTCACCGATCCCAGGCGCACCGTCATTTCCTGGACATAGTATGCCATAGGGAGCAGCAGGATGAACAGCCAGAGCAGAGAGAACCCGTATTTGGAGCCGGTCACCGCGTAGGTGGCGATGCCGCCGGCGTCGTTGTCCGCCACCATCACGATGATGCCGGGTCCCAGCACCGCCAGGAAAATGAGCAATCTCCGCCGGAAGCGATTCGTGAGGTGGATAGACTTGCTGAGCCAAAACATGGTTGATCTCCGGGAATTAGGTCAGTGAATGGATTGAGATATTGGCTGCTCACTCAATCCGGTAGCAAGTCACAACGTCGCCGCTGATATTATGGCTGATAGTTATTTGCGCCTTATTATTAATCAGTTAATATATTGTTAATAGTTAAAACGTTATCTTTAATTCCCCGATCTCTGTTAAGGATTTTCCTATATTTTTATTAAGCACCTGATAGAGGATCTCAAGATGCTCACGAGGTGCGAGGTGGATTATACCTTCTTGAGCATCGTTGTTACATACAGCCTCGATATAAATATAAGGCGGATCCTGCTCCTTTTGCAGCTTGACTTCTGATAAAATCCATCCCCCATTACATCCTTCCAATCTCGTGGCCCATTCGGGAGGCCAGATGAAACCTTCTGTCCCATGCAAGTCCTTTATTCTCATGGCTCACCTCCTTCCTTAAATCTCTTCCTGGCCTGCGATTTCCCAACTTACGGCGCTGACCCCAGCCTCGAGGCTGAGGCGGGAGACGAGCTGCTCCATGGCAGCGTGATTATTGCCAAGGCTGACCAATTTGGCGCTCATCTCCACCCTGGCCGGATTGTCGGTATCTTCGCTGAGGAGCGACCCGATCATCAAGGGGCTCGCATTAACCATCTGCATCAGCAAGGCTCGCATCTTTTGCTCATCTTGGGCTCGACAGACGGCTATGAGCCGATAAGTCATTTCGCCTTCAGCCGCACTGTCCATATGCCGGAGGAATCGTTGCGCCAGCGGCCGCAGCAAGACATTGGCCGCCAGGACTGCGATAGTTCCCACTAAGGCTTGCATTTTGAATCCGGCACCGCATAAAACACCCACGGCCGCAGAGCACCACAAGGTGGCGGCGGTGTTCAAACCCCTGACATTCAGGCCGTGGCGGATGATGACCCCGGCCCCCAGGAAGCCGATGCCGGAGGCGACCTGGCCCGCAATGCGGGTGGGGCTGCTTTCCCCCGGGGTCATCATCCCCATCATCACGAATAAGGCCGAACCGACGGAAACCAGCGTGTTGGTGCGCATTCCCGCCAGCCGCTGCCGCAGTTGCCTTTCGAAGCCGATGACGCACCCGAAAATCAGCGCCAAGACCAGCCTCATGCAGAATTCTTCCCAGGGCATAATCGACTCCCTCCAGTGTTAACCGCAAAAACCAAGGCCGCTTGCCGGTGCAGCCCCCTCTTTAGATCAAGGCGCCGATTAACTGGGTAAAGGCGAACTCCATGATGCTGACGGCCACGCTGGCAGCCGTTCTTTCCATTACCGAGGGAGAATCGGCCATGCCGCTCCCTTCCCTGGATGGAGACAGATATCCCCATTGCATCAGGAAGAAAAAAAGCTCTTCCTGTTCAATGGCTTGAGGGTTGTAAAGGATCAGCACGTTCGCGTGGTGGGATTGGCCGAAACGGACTCCACCCCGGCGAGCTCACGGAGATGGCGCTCAACCTCCAGAGCCTTCAAGGCCGCCCTCTTAATCTCGGGAAGCTTGATCCGCAGCCTCCCTTCCAGGGCATGAACATAGGTGGAAACTACTGCATTCATGGCAATCACCTCCTTTACCGAAATTGAGGGAAAGGACGCGGCTCACGCCATGGAAAAGAGCGGTTCTGGCAGGGTTTTCCTGTAACAGGAAAAAGAAACCCCCGGGCAGGCCTGCACGGGGGCATAGAGGGAAGGTCAGGCGCCATGGGCGCTTTGCTTACCCGATAAGCACTCCCAAGAGGACTGTCCGGAGCGCCAGATCGCCATGACCTGCGCCGCTAGTCAGTCTTATGATGCTACTACCGCCAGGGTCGTCCATATAAAGCGACGAATCTCCTCTCTTGAATTTGCATCCTTGGGGTGAGATTAGCCCCCCGGTTTTCCTTTGTCAACCCCTTAAGCGCCAAAAAAGATCATGATGAGAGTTTTAAGGGAATACCTTGAGACCGGACCGCCCTTTGCAGCATTTTTCTCGATTTTCCGGTAATATTAAATATCCCGCCTCGTTGACGAGATGAGAGGAAGGCCTTTCCATACTCCCGGGCGATCCTGAACCAATAATCCGCCCCTTTTCCGGATTAATCTGAACTTTGAACCTTCAACCTCGAATTTGAGACTTATACTAAAAACACCTTTGTCCTTTATGAGATTCTTCGGTCGCTTCGCTCCCTCAGAATAACAAAATTGGGGACTTTCGCAGGGGTCTAAACGTTGAACTTTGAACTTTGAACTTTGAACTTGTGTTCCATATGGAGATATGCATGCGTATCCGTGAAGATTTGCGAAATCTGGCCATTATCGCCCACGTCGACCACGGCAAAACCACCCTGGCCGACGCCATGCTTTGGCAAAGCGGCATCTTTCGAGAAAACGAGCAGGTGGCGGAGCGGGTCCTGGACAGCCTCGACCTGGAGCGGGAAAAGGGCATCACCATCATGGCCAAGAACATGGCCATCACCTATAAAGGGGTAAAGATTAATATCGTGGACACCCCGGGCCACGCCGATTTCGGAGGTGAGGTGGAACGCACCCTGAATATGGTGGAAGGGGTCATGCTGCTGGTGGACGCCACCGAAGGCCCGCTGCCCCAAACCAGGTTTGTCCTGGGAAAGGCCCTGGAGAAGGCCCTGCCGGTAATCGTGGTCATCAACAAGATCGATCGCCCCGACCGCCGCGTCAAGGAGGTTCTGGACGAGATCTACGATCTCTTCATCGACCTCGACGCCAGCGAAGAGCAACTAGATTTCCCGGTGCTCTATACCAACGCCAAGGCCGGCATTGCCCTGACCGACCCCGAGGGCGAAGGCCGGGACCTGGCGCCCTTGTTCGACGCCATTCTCTCCGCCATCCCCGCCCCGTCCTTCGAGCCGCCGTCTCCCTTGCAGTTTCTGGTCACCAGCCTCGATTACAGCGATTATGTGGGTCTGATCGCGGTGGGCAAACTGGTGAGCGGCACGCTGCGCCGGGGCCAGGACGTGGCTCTGTTGAAACAGGGGGACCTCGCCGGGAAGGCCCGTCTCACCGTCCTTTACAGTTTTGAGGGTCTGGACCGCCTGGAGCCGGAGGCGGTTGCGGCCGGGGATATCGCCGCGGTGGCCGGGGTGCCCCAGGCCTTCATCGGCGACACCCTGGGCGATCCCGAGGACCCGCGGCCGCTGCCCCCCATCAAGGTGGAAGAGCCCACCATTTCCATGGTCTTCTCCGTGAATACCTCTCCCTTGGCCGGCCGGGAAGGCAAGCTGCTCACTTCCCGCCACCTCAAGGAGCGCCTCGATAAGGAGATCCTTTACAACGTGAGCATCCGAGTGGCGCCGGCGGAAAGCCGGGACGCCTTCAAGGTGAGCGCCCGGGGGGAGCTGCAACTGGCAGTGCTCATCGAGATGATGCGCCGGGAGGGGTTTGAGCTGTCCCTGTCCAAACCGAGGGTGATCACCCGGGAGCTAGAGGGAGTGCTGTCAGAGCCGGTGGAACTGGCCGTGGTGGACATCCCCGAGGAGTTCATTGGGATTGTCACCGAACAGATGAGCGCCCGTTGCGGACGCATGGTCAAGATGATCAATCACGGCTACGGCCGGGTGCGCCTGGAGTTTGAAATCCCATCCCGGGGACTGATCGGCTTTCGCGGCCAGTTTATGAACGATACCCGGGGCACCGGCCTTTTGAACACCATCCTGGAGGGCTATACGAAGGTCATGGGCGAGATCAGCGGCCGGCCCAACGGGGTCCTGGTCTCTGACCGGCCCGGGAAGGCGGTGGCCTATGCCATCTTTCACCTGCAGCCCCGGGGGACTATCTTCGTGAAGCCCGGAGACCCGGTGTATAAGGGCATGATTGTCGGGGAGAATACCCGCTCCGAAGATATGATGGTGAATATCACCAAGGAGAAAAAGCAAACCAATATCCGGGCCGCGGGCACCGATGAGGCCCTGCGGCTCGTCCCCTCCAGACAGTTCAGCCTGGAGCAGGCCATGGAGTTCATCAACCAGGATGAATTGGTGGAAGTGACGCCGGCCTCCATCCGCCTCCGGAAAATCGCCGGGTGAAGGTGGAGCCATGATGAACATTTCAGCACTCCCAAACCCGGAATGTGAAGTGCGGAGATCTAGCAGATATCGATATTTCAGCTGGATTCCGAAAAACCAAGGGCCGAAGATAATGCCTCCGGCCCTTTAATTCCCAACAATATACGAAAACGTCCTGCCGCCTATCTCAAAATTCCCAGCGCAAGCCGGCGCTGACGTAGTGGGCCGTGTAGTTGCCCCGGCCCACCTCGGCGTTGTAGTCGAGTTGCACCTTCAGGTTCTTACTGGTGGCGATGGTGACGTCGGCCCCCAGCACCGCAAAATTCCGGTGCGCCGCATCGGTCACAAAGTCGAAGCCGGTCTGACTGAGGCGGGCGTCCAGGGTGCGGCTGCCGTCGCAGTACTCATGCTGATAGAAGCCGTAGATCTGGGGGGTCACCGTCACCCAGTCCCGCTGCATGGGCAAGGCGATCTTGCCACCCACCCCGGTCTGGAACGATTGAGCGTTCTGGGGGCCCACGTTGAGGTCCAAGGCCCCGGCGCCGTTTTCCGTGAAGCCGTTCAGCCAGAGGTTCGAGTAGGACAGGGTCAGCGCCGGGGTCAGCACCACCGGGTTAACCTTGATGTCGTAGCCCGTCTCGCCGTAGGCATTGAGCTGGTTGCCGGTGGTAGAGCTATTGGCGGCGCGGGTCAGGCCGCCAAAGTTGAAGTCCCGCTGCAGGTTATAGAGATTCAAGGCATAGCCCAGGGAGCCATAGGCGTAATAAGGCTTGGGCAGGTAGGCCGCATAGGCGTTGAGGGGCCAGGTATTGCCCTGCACGTAGCCCCCGGAGCCGCGAAAACCGGCGCTGGTGTAGGTGTAGCCGGTATTGACCCCCAGCAGCAGATCCCGTAGCACCCGGTAGTCCGCCCCGGCGGTGAAGCCGGCCATGGTAAAATCGTAGCCGGTCTGGTCCGCCGTGGACCCCTGGTTCCCCAGGATCAGGCCCGGGTCGAAGTAGACGCCCCAGGGCTTCTCCAGGGCGTTGGGGTTATTCTGGCCGGTGAGCAACCCGCTGAGACTGGAGGCGCTGGAGGCCACCATCAGACCTCCGCCCTGGGCGTAGTTGAGAAGGAAGGAGCCGGGCTCGCCATTGGTGAGGCTGGCGTCTTCGGGGCCGAAGCGGATGTCGGTGATCCGCCGGGACAGGGTGCTCTTTTGCAGGTTGGCGCCGGCAAAGGCCAAACTGGACAGGGCCGCCGCCTTATCCGGGGAGATCTGCTGGTAGGCGTTGGCTATGGCGGCGTTGTTGGGCAGGCTGGCGATGGTGTTCAGCACATTGGCCAGGTCGCCGGTGGCGCTGCCCGCCAGGGCGTTGAACAGATTCCCCACGTTGGCCTGGTTATGGGTAATGAAAATCCTGGGATTGTAATTGCCCATGACCGTCAGGTCGAAGGTGGTGGCCGTATAGACGGGCTGCCAGTAGAGTATGGGGGTGATGGGATTGGTCACGGTGCTGAAGGTGCCCGTGACCCCTGTGCCGGTGGTGATCACCCCGTGGAAAAGCGTGCCGATGGCGGGAATATACCCGCCCAGGAGCACGGGGTCCACCGTGCCGTTGAGGCTGGCGGTGCCGGTGACCATGAGCTTTTCGAAATTGACCGCGGAGGATATTCCCGGTTCAAAGGTGCCATTGGCCCCCTGGGTATAGTTACCGCCCACGCTGGCGCTGCCGCCCAGCAGGGCATAAGTGCCGTTGCCGGCAAGGGCGCCCACATAGAGGTTGCCGGTGATGGCATTGGCGCCACCGGTCTGGGTGAAGGTGCCGCTGCCCGGGAAACCGATATACTCATAGCCTGCCGCCAGGCTGCCGCCGCTCATATTGTAGGTGCCGCTGGCGCCCGAATTGACGCCCATATACAGGGCGTTCGCCGTATTGGCGCCGCCGCTCTGATTAAAGGTACCGCTGCCACTGGTGCCTACGTTTTCAATACCCGCCGAGAGGCTGCCGGTTCCACTCAAGCTGTAGGTGCCGCTGCCGGAAGTTTGATTGCCCAGGGTGAGGTCACCGGCCGTATTGGTGCCGCCGCTCTGGATGAAGACGCTGGTGCCCGAATTGCCGATGATCTCTCCACTCATACCGGTCACCACCAGGCTGCCGGTGCTGCTCAGGGTATAAGTGCCACTGCTGCCAGTTTGATTCCCCAGGGTGAGGGAATTGGCCGTATTGGTACCGCCGCTCTGGGTGAAGGTGCCGCTGCCGAATTCGCCGATATATTCGGGGCCGCCCACCGAGAGGCTGCCGGTTCCGGTCAAGCTGTAGGTGCCGCTGCCGCCGGGGTCAGAGCCCAGTTGGAGGAGGGGGGCCACCGTATTGGTGCCGCCGCTCTGGGTGAAGGAACCGCTGCCGTAGCCACCGATAGACTCGCCGAAGCCGCCCGCCAACAGGCTACCGCCGCTCAGATTATAAGTGCCGCTGCCGGAGAGAACGCCCAAGATGAGGCCACCGAGGCCACCGGTCGCGGTATTGGTGCCGCCGCTCTGGGTGAAGGAACCGCTGCCGGAAACACCTACGGCCTCACCCCCTGCCGAGAGGCTGCCGGACATCAGGTTATAAGTGCCGCTGGCGCCGGCGCCATAGCCCAGCTGAAGGTTGCCCAGCGTGCTTTCCACCGTGTTGGTGCCGCCGTTCTGGGTGAAGGCGCCGTTCCCGTAGTCGCCCACAACCTCGCCACCGGCGGTCAGGAGGCCGGTGCTGCTCAGGGTATAAGTGCCGCTGCCGCCAGTATTATTGCCCAGGGAGAGGACAGTGGTCGTATTGATGCCGCCGGTCTGGGTGAAGGTGCCGCTGCCGCTCTCGCCGATATACTCGTTGCCGCCCACCGAGAGGCTGCCGGTGCTGCTCAGGGTGTAAGTGCCGCTGCTGCCGGTATTGTTCCCCAGGTACAAGTTGTAGGTCACCGAATTGGTGCCACCGCTCTGGTTGAAGACGCTAAAGGTGCCCGAATTGCTGATGATCTCTCCACCCATACCGGTCACCGCCAGGCTGCCGGTGCCGCTCAGAGAATAAGCGCCGCTGCCGGAAGCTTGATCGCCCAGGGTGAGGGAAGTGGTCGTATTGGTGCCGCCGCTCTGGACGAAGCCGCCGTTTCCGTATTCACCGATAATCTCGCCGCCGGCCACCGAGAGGCTGCCGCCGATCTGGTCATAAACGCCGCCGCCCCCAGAGCTATAGCTCAGGTACAATTGGCCGGTCACCGTATTGGTGCCGCCGGTCTGGTAGAAGGCGGCGCTGCCGGAGAAACCCACGTACTCATTGCTGGGATTCAGGAGGCCGTCGCCGCTCAGATAATAAGTGCCGCTGGCGCCGGCATTGTATCCCAGGTAGAGGTTGTTGGTCACACTGTTGGTGCCGCCGCTCTGGGTGAAGACCCCGCTGCCGCGATAGCCGATGTTCTCTTCGTCAACAAAGAGTTCGCCGCCTCCACTAAGATTATAGGTGCCGCCGGCGCCGGGGTTGGAACTGTAACCCAGGTAAAGGGTGGCGGTCACCTGATTGATGCCGCCGTTCTGGGTGAAGGTGCCGCTGCCCGAATTGCCGACGATCTCTCCACCAAGACCGGTCACCGAGAGGGTGCCGCCGCTCATCAGATTATAAGTGCCACTGCTGCCAGTTTGATCGCCCAGGGTGAGGGCAGGGGTCGTATTGGTGCCGCCGCTCTGGGTGAAGGCGCCGCTACCGTATTCACCGACGGCTTCATAATTTGCCGAGAGGCTGCCGGTGTCGCTCAGGGTGTAAGTGCCGCTGGCGCCGGTGTTGTAACTGTAACCCAGGTAAAGGGTGCCGGTCACCGTATCGGTGCCGCCGCTCTGGGTGAAGGCGCCGCTACCGGTAAGACCGATAAACTCACCACCGCCCGACAGGCTGCCGCCGCTCAGCGAGTAGGAGCCGCTGGCCCCAGTGTTGCCGGCCAGGTAGAGGTTGACAGAGGTATTGGTGCCGCCGCTCTGGCTGAAGGCGCCGCTGCCGTATAGACCGATAGACTCAGTGGCGCCCGAGAGGTTGCCGATGCTGAGGTCATACGCGCCGCTGGCCCCCACGTTAAACCCGAGTGCCAGGCCGGTGTTCACCGTGTTGGTGAAGGCCGTTGCCCCTGTCTGGTTTATGGTCCCGGTGGTGGTAATGCCGACGTTTTCGTCGTCGTAGGTAATATTGCTGGTGACGGTATAGGGTGTATTTGAATTGGTGGTATCGACGTTAAGGGTCTGAGCCCGCGCCCGGCCCGGCGACGTGGCCACCATCAGGACCAGGGCCGCCACCAGTAAATAGAGACCCCGCCGCCCCTTCTGCCTTGCAGCCGTCAGGTTCATGGCTTCATCCTCCTTGTAAAGACCTGAAGGTAACCTGTTGGTCTGTTTGGCTAATATACTGAACCAAATAATCTGAGCAAAAAACCGGGTCTTGTGCGGAATTGGCGGGCAGTGCCCACCCTGACTTAACTGTAGCCGCAGGCTTTAGCCTGCGATTACTGTTTTGTGTAGCTATAGGGGGGTTTAAAACCCGGGCGGGTTTAAAACCCAATAATTGGAGTTCATCGGGGAAACAGCCGAAAACCAAATCAGCTAAGGGGCCCCCCTTTTTGCCGGCCTTTTTGGACCGAACCCAGCCACCTGTCCCCGGCAACCTGTTTTTTCGTACCCGAAGGGGTCCGTAGCTTTCCACCCCCGCCTCATGGCGGGTAGGCCGTCATCTTAGGCATCATCTAATAGGAAAGTCAAGAAAACCTTACATGATTTTAAGGAACTGATGTCCTTGATATGGATTTCACTTGAGGCAGAAATCGTAGCTGGTATCTTGCCAAAACCACCGCTTACCTTCGAAGCATCTAAAATTATCGATATGAGGCAATTAGCCGCGGCGGGGGCGGCAAACAGAAGGCGGGGAAGCCCCTCGGCTCGTCCCCGCCAGATAGTTCAACCATTACCCTTCCTCCCAACGTTTTGCCTTTTCTCGGTTGCGTCGGCGATTTTATTGTCTCTTTTTTTCCGTCATATAGTCTGATCTTAGGGCCGCGTCAGCAACAAGAGGTTTCTTTTTCGGTCTTCCTCCCAGTTTGCCGTTTGACCGTGAAGCGGCGGTTTTAGCCGCCGAGGTTGACCGTCCTCCTGTTTTCCCCAATTGCGCAGCCATCCACCTCCGCGAGCCAAAAACACCTTCTAGAAGGCCGGGTAAATAGAGATCGGCGTCAAGGTCCGGGAAGTGAATGCTGAAGCCTGACGGTGAAATCTCAATCTTAGCAAGCTGCTCCGGCTTGGCTATTTCGAGCCCTTGGGCTTGGTGCGGCTTGAAGGCGATTGAAAAGCCCGTGCTCAGGTCGATTACCAAGCAACCGCTGCGGCGGTTATAGCGCGCTCTTACCGCGGTCGGCGTTTTGGCCAGTCGTGCCGCTGCCCGCTGGTTTGCCGCTTCGATTTCGTTATTTTCGATTTCATCTTTGAGGTAATCCATGAATCTTTCCCCACTCGGCGCATAAATGTGTTGTTCTTTCTGCCAAAGCCTTCTTGATCTTGGCAAGCTCACTCGCCGGACGACCATAATTCTCCCGCAATTCCGGCGGTCCTGCGGGGCAATGGAGCTTGAAGACGGCTTCACAGTCATTGCCTATAACATGCACATGGGCTGGCCTGTGATCGTTCGGGTGGATCACCACACGCCGCCCGCCAATCCTGTCAACAGTTGACATTATAGCATAAACCTAAGCATTTGGGTTATTTTTTCAAGTATTCGAAACCAACTTAATGCAAGTGCTAGCCGGCTCAGGGCCGTAGGGTGGGAAAGCGCAGCGCCTCCCGCCTTCTGAACGCTAACGCAGATCAGTTATTATCGAGGCCATCGTTATTGGGCCCGAGCACCTGCCCGGCATCTCTACTTCGCCTTCGGGGGATGCGGATTTTTCACCCCGATTGCCGTCCTCCAAGCACGATTTGCCGCGCAAGTTTTTCCGAGGGGCAAGGCTTTCGAAATGCTAAAGGCGGGAGGCGCTGCGCTTTCCCGCCCTACTGGCTCTTCTCAGAAGTTTTTTAAGAGAGATACCACCCCAAATAAGGAACGCCCACAACCAGAAAAACTACCAGAAAGATCAAGCCGAAGGTGAGCCCCAACCTCCAGAAATCTTTAGGCGGAATATAGCCGCTCCCATAGTAAATGGGGCTCGGCCCCGTGGCATAAGGGGTGAGAATGCCCATCATCCCCAGCGTATAACAAAGAAGCATGGCCAGCAGCTTTATGGGCATCCCGGGGACCACCATGGCGGTTGCCAAAAATACGGGGAGCAAGGCGCTGGTGTGTCCCGTCAGGCTGGCAAACATATAGTGGACCAGGAAAAAGATGGCAACAAACAAAACCACCATCCATATAACAGGTATGCCCTTCATGGCGTCTGCGGCGATGGCCGCAAACCATTTTAGGAAGCCAACGAGCCTCAAACCATCCGCCAGGGTAACCAGGGTGGCAAACCAGACCAGGACGTTCCAGGCTTGCTTGTGACCCAAGATATCGTGCCATGTGATAATCCCCACCACAATCATCAGCGAGAAAACCATCAGGGCTACGGTCGTCGCATCGAACCAGCCGCCGCCAAAGATCCAGAGCACCAGCGCCATGAGCGCCAGACCTGCCATAATCAGCTCTTTCCGGGCAACTTTGCCCATTTTGGCCAGCTCCTCCCGGGCCCAGGCGGGGACATTCTCGCTCGATTTGATCTCCGGCGGATAAATCTTATACACCAGATAAGGGAGGAAAATCAGAAGTAAGGCGCCCACCGGCAGAAAACCTAAAAACCATTCCCGCCAGGTAAGACTCACCTTTACTGTTTTACTCACCAATTCCAGGGCCATAAGGTTCGGAGCGAGTCCGGTAAGAAACATGGAACTGGTGACGCAGGTCGTGGCCAAGGCAGTCCACATGATATAAGAGCCGATCTTGCGGGAGGTCTCCCCCGGAGCGGACCCGTATAATTTGGGAATGTTTTCGATAATGGGATAGATGGTGCCGCCGCTGCGCGCCGTATTGGACGGAATGAAAGGGGCCAAAACGAGGTCTGACAGGGCAATGGCATAACCGAGCCCCACTGTTTTCTTCCCGAGGTGCTTCACCAGGAAAAGGGCAATGCGGCGGCCCAGACCGGTTTTTTCATAACCCAGGGCAAACATGTAGGCCACAAAGATCAACCAGACAGTGCCATTGGAAAATCCTGAAAGAGACCACTTGAGGGCGGCACCCGGGTTAGTGGAGACTAGCTGTAAGGCAGCCGCGAGGGTCACCCCAATCATGCCTATCGCCGCTGCCGGTATCGGCTCCAGCAGCACCCCCAAGATGACAGCCACAAATAAGGCAAAATAATACCAGGCATGAGGCTGTAAACCCTGGGGAACCGGGATCAACATCAGAACAATCCAGACCATTACCGGTATCAGCGCCTTTCTAAGCAATTTCTTGTCCATACAGGTTTACCTCCTTCCAAGATCGGGTGATCAGCGAAATATTGCCCACTCTTAGTCCCGCTGCCGTGAACAGTTGCTAACCATCTCACCTTTCGGCAGTCAGGTGGTCTAGTATTGAATCTCACGGAAACGGTGCCTAATTGCTTTGCCTTTTCCCCTCCCCCTTGAGGGGGGAGGGGGGGTATCTCAAATCATTGGTTAAGATAATTGTGTGACCTAACACTAGCGGCCAAACGGGCGGCGCCACCTGCCCCCGTTTCGCCGCGCTTAGTCGTTGTCGGCCCGGATCGCGGCGATCACCGCAGCGGTGACCTGGCGAGTGGTGGCGGTGCCGCCGAGGTCGGGCGTGTGCAGCGACGGCGCCGCGGTCACCCGTTCGATCGCCCGCATCAGCCGGCCGGAAGCCGCCTTCTCGCCCAGATGCTCCAGCATCAGGCAGGCAGTCCAGAAGGTGCCGATGGGGTTGGCGATGCCCTGGCCGGCGATGTCGAAGGCCGAGCCGTGGATCGGCTCGAACATAGACGGGAACCGGCGCTCGGGGTTGAGGTTGGCGGTGGGCGCCATCCCTGGCGAACCGGCCAGCGCCGCCGCCAGATCGGACAGGATGTCGGCGTGGAGGTTGGTCGCCACGATGGTGTCGAGCGTTTCCGGGTTCAGGGTCATCCGCATGGTCATGGCGTCGACCAGCATCTTGTCCCAGGTCACGTCCGGGAACTCGGCCGCCACCGCGGCGGCGATCTCGTCCCACATCACCATGCCGTGGCGCTGGGCATTGGACTTGGTGACGACGGTCAGCAGCCGGCGCGGCCGCGAACGGGCGAGCGCGAAGGCGAAGCGCATGATGCGGGTGACGCCGGCCCGGGTGAAAATGGCCACCTCGGTGGCGACCTCCTCGGGAAAACCTCGATGGGTACGCCCGCCTTGCCCGGCATACTCGCCCTCGGAATTCTCGCGCACGATAACCCAGTCCAGATCCTGGGGCCGGACCCCTCCCAGGGGGCTCTTAATGCCTGGGAGGATGCGGGTGGGGCGGACATTGGCGTATTGGTCGAACGGCTGGCAGATGTTGAGCCGCAGGCCCCACAGCGTGATGTGGTCGGGCACGTCGGGGGCGCCCACCGCCCCGAAGTAGATGGCGTCGAATTTCTGCAGCGTCTCGCGGCCATCCTCCGGCATCATGACGCCGTGCTTCTTGTAGTAGTCCGATCCCCAGTCGAAGGACTCGACGTGCAGGCGGAAGCCGCCGTGGCGCTGCGCCAGGGCCTCGAGAACTTCGAGGCCGGCAGCCACAACTTCCTTGCCGATGCCGTCACCCGGGATGGCTGCGATCTTGAATTCACGCATGAGAAGTCTCCCTGGACCCGAATTGAGGTGTATTTCCAAAGCACATTTCAAGGACCTGACAAACCTTTTGATCAGTTTAAAGCTGGCATAATTAACGGCTGCTGGAGACGGAAAATTATTGCAGCCGTATCCGGAATCACCGCCATTTCAGGCTGCGTTCATAGTAGTAGCTGATAATATCCCGTTTGGCGATCATGCCGATGATCTCATTGGGAGCTTCCTGCCGCACCACCGGCAATTCGTTGACGTTGATCCGGGTCATTTTTTCCAGGGCGTCCTGCAATGATTCATCCCAAATGACCCGGACGACGGTGGGGGTGGCCACGTCCTTGGCGACGATCACCGCGGCCAGAGTATTTTCAAACAGGACTCCCCGGATATCATTAATGGACAGGATGCCGGTCATCTTGCCCTGCTCATCGACTACGGGATAATAGGCGTCCGGGGAATCGGTGACGACCTTGATAAGTTCCCCGAAAGGCATCGATTCCGGGATGGTGATGACCTTCCGGGGCAGGATGGCGTCCCGCACGAAGCTCTCTTCCAACAGACCCCGGGCGAACTCCCCCAGGTGGGCCGGGGACGCCAGGCGGGTGACCAGTTGTTTCTCATAGAGACTGGTATTACCCAGGAACAGGTAGGAAATGGCGGAGACCAGCATCAACGGCACCAGCAAGGTGTAACTGGCGCACATCTCACAGGCTATGATGATGGAGGCCACCGGCACCTTGGCAACCCCGGCGAAGAAGCCGCCGATGCCCACCAACACGAAGGAGTTGGGATTGACCACCCAGTAGGGAGCCAGGCTGTGCCCCAGAAAGCCGAAGGCCCCGCCCAGCATGGCGCCGATGAAGATCGAGGGCCCGAACACGCCGCCGCTGCCTCCCGAACTGATGGTGCAGCTGGTGGCGGCAATCTTCAAGAAGACCAGCAGCAGCATGGTGCTCCAGATGATTTTCCCTTCCATGGCCACTTGAATCCAGCCGTAGCCGCCGTCCAGGATGGGTGGGCCCAGAAAGGCGATCACTCCCAGCATCAGGCCCCCCAGGGCGGGCTTGAAGATTCTGGGGATCTTCAGGGGGTGGAAAAACCAGTCCCGGGAGCCATAGAATACCTTAATGTAGATATAGCCTACCAATGCGCAGACGCAGCCAAAGACGAGATAAGCCAGGAGTTCCCTGGGCTCGAAGTTAACCCTTCCCGGGAAAAAGAGGGCGGCCCGGCCGGAGTACTGGTCAAAGACCGACGAGGCCACGATGGAAGCCACGATACAGGGCATGATGGCCTCAAATTCAAACTCGGTTTCCCGGTACAGGACCTCCGGTGCGAACAGGGCGGCCCCCAAAGGGGCGTGGAAGATGGCGCCGATGCCCCCGGCGGCTCCGGCCAGCACCAGGATGCGCCGGTCCCGGGCCCGGAGGTTCATCAGGCTGGCCAGAATCGACCCCAGACCCGCGCCGATCTGGGCGATGGGCCCCTCTTTGCCGGCGGAGCCGCCGCTGCCGATGGTGATTGCCGAAGCCAGGACCTTAACGAGGGGCACCCGCTTGCGGATGAAGCCGCCGGCGTGATGGAAGGCTTCAATCATGGCGTCGGTGCCATGCCCTTCCGCCTCCGGCGCCAGCAGAAAGACCAGAAGGCCGGCGGCCAGGCCGCCCAGAGTGGGGATGAGCAGAAAGAGCCAGGTGCGGGTTTGGGCCATGCTGGCGATCAACAGAGGTTCCGACCCTTTCACCGGTTCCAGGTAGCCGGTTGGCAGATTCAGGACGAGGCGCAGGGTGTATCTCAGGAGCACTTCGAAGAAGATGGCCCCCAACCCCGCAAAGATTCCCACCACGATGCTGAGCAGGGGCCAGCGAACATGGCTGGACCAGCCATAGCGCTCGCCATCCGCCGGGGCGAACAGAGAAGCGAAGAATTTTTGGATGGTGGCAACCCACTTTGGATGATTCATGCCGGATCCCGGCACCATGATAGCACAACTTGTGCGGAAAAAGTGAGGTCTCCTGAGATTTTGAATAGGGGATTCCAACTCTGATTGCCGCGTATCTACGCGGTGCGAAGTTAAGATAGCTGAAGCGGCGCGCCAATTATCGCTTGGGCGGGGAAAATTCGGGAATGCCGGACCTGAAAATGACTCAGATCGGGGATTCAGCGAAGCGCATCCCGCCTTCAGAAACGCCAACGCCGCCCCTGCCAATAGGTTTGCCCGGCCCGGCTTTTCGGGTTATGATGAAAGTCAGCTATCAGGGATACGCCGGCAATCTAGGAGAAAGCTATGCGCCGTACCGGCTACGTTTATGCCCTCCGCTATCTATTGCACGATCCAGGCTCATGGCATCCGGAAAGTCTCGCCCGGCTGAAGGCCATCCAAAGCGATCTCGAAATGGACTCCGTGCTGGAGTTACTGGAGCGCCTCAGACCCGACTACGCCCCGCTGGAATGGGTGGAACGGCTCCACGATCCGTTCTATATCCGGCGGTTTAAAAAGGCCTGCGAGCTGGGCCTGCCGGTCTTTGAGGAGCAGGACTGCGGCATCTGCAAGGACTCCTATGAGACTGCGCTTCTGGCCGTGGGCGGAGTGATGCTGGCCGTGGACGCCGTGATGGGCGGCCGGGTGGACAACGCCTTCTGCGCCGTGAGGCCCCCGGGGCACCATGCCGAGCGCAATCGGGCCATGGGGTTCTGCTTCTTCAATAACGTGGCCATCAGTGCGGTGTACGCCTTGGAAAAATACAGCCTAGAAAGGGTGGCCATCATCGACTGGGACCTCCATCATGGCAATGGCACCCAGCACTTGTTGGAGGAAGACCCCCGGGTCTTTTTCGTGTCGCTGCACGAAGACCCGCGCTATTGCTATCCCGGCACCGGCTACCGCGAAGAGGAGGGAATTGGCGCAGGTAAGGGGTTCACCCTGAACCTGCCGCTGCCGCCCCGCAGCGGCGACGCCGAGTACCTGGAGGCCCTGAAAACCGAGGCGCTGCCCCGGCTGCGGCAGTTTGCGCCCCAGCTCGTCTTTATCTCTGCGGGATTTGACGCCCATGAGAAAGATCCGCTGGCCCAAATGAGGGTGACCAGGCAGGGATACCGGGACATGGCGCAGTTGCTCCTGGACCTGGCGCTGGAGACGGCCTCAGGCCGGCTGATCACGGTGCTCGAAGGCGGGTATAACCTCGAGGTCCTGGAAGAATGCGTAGAGGACCATGTCAGGCTGCTGCTGGGAATACCCTTCGACCATTTTTGATCCGTAGGGCGGGAAAGCGAAGCGCATCCCGCCTTAATTGACCCTGCTGGTTCCAAGGCCGTTCCGAGTGATCCTTTAGCATCCTTTAGCATTTATAGGGTTTACGAGCTTTCGATAGATGCTTATCATTCGTTTACCAAATATAATTTTTTTACCCTGAAGAAAAAGCCAAACCCATCGAAAGGTGGGGACGGAAAGCCACGGGTCTTTAAGAGATAGCCGGGTTGCCTGAGATAGGGGGCAGCCCGGCTTTTTTTGTTTTAGAAAGCGAGGTTGGGAGAGGGTAACCATGAAGATTCTTGAAACAAAAACTGTCTTTTTTAATGAACCAAATTACCATCAAACTTTTATCAACATTATAAGATTTTATAATTTAATTGATTTAAAGGGGGTTTTCGATGACAAATAAATTGCATAAAATCATGACGAATTCGTATGTCATTTTGAGTGGTGGCATATTTTTGGCTGTAATTGCTATTGTATTTGGAAAATGATAAAAATCCTGATCTTAGAGCCCGTAGGACAGGAAAGCGTTCTAATGCTATTTTCTCGTGCTCGTTTCTATCGATCTTCTTGGGTTTTCCACTGCCAAGCTTAGAAATTTCCCGTAGGTTTCTCAAGCTTCCGTGACTAATCAGTATGACCGCGATAGACCCACCTTCTGTGACGTCTTCGTTGGATGGCAGATCACCGGGCCGGGGAAAATTGCAGGTATGATCCCCGTATCCGCTATTTGAACGGGGTTTCTCCTTTAATTTTCGACTCACCCGCATTACACTCTCATCTGGTAATTAAACAAACCGCCGTCAATTCTTCAGGAGGAGCCATGAGCAAGTTCTTATTCGTGTTGACCCGCGGTCCCGAGGACCCCACCCGGGCCGTGCGCTGTTTCCAATTCGCCAAGATCGCCAAGGACAAGGGGCATGAAGTGGTGGTCTTCCTGGTGGATGACGCCGTCTATTTCACCAACCTCGCCCTGACGGAGCGGGTCAAGGCCCCCACCGGCGACGAACTCATCACCTATTGGAAGTTCCTGGTGGAGCGGGGCGCCAGCATTTTGGTTTGCAAACCCTGCGCCGAGACCAGGATGGTGGGAGAAGACGACCTGCCTCCCGGCGCCCAGATCGGCACCGGCGTGACCTTGATAGACCTTGCCGACCAATCCAAGGTTTTCACTTTTTAAGGGAATTATATTTATAATTCCCCAAGTTGTTCTTTTCGACTTGGCGTCTTGGCGAGAGAAGACTCTCACGCCAAGAAAAAAGAAAGTCGGCCGCTGAATTCATCAATGAGGCCCGGAAGTACCTGACAAAGAGTTATAAATTTCAGATAAGGGAATTAAATATTTAATTCCCCTTCTTAAGGTTGGGTTGGGATTGGAGCAGCCTTATCCAGCAGGTTGGTCTTACCGTTTGGCGCCGCACCTGGTGCTCTCTACCTGTTTGCACCCCGGCGGGGCGGATCCTGCGGGAGAGGTTTTGTTGGTAAAAAGTGGCGGGGCCTTTCCTCCGGGCCATCCCACCACCCGTCTCTCCCTGGAACTGCTCCGGGAAGCTCTGGCCGCGGGCCCGGTGCGACGGGTATTGGATGTGGGCTGCGGCGCCGGCGTCTTGACTCTCGCCGCCGCGGCCCTAAGGGTCCCCCGGGTGGTGGGGATAGATATTGCCCGCCGGGCGGCGCTGGCTACCCGGGAGAACGCCCGGGAAAATGGTCTGGCGGGTTCGATACTGGTGGCTGCCCAGGGATCGACCGAATGTGTCAAGGGCTCCTTTGACCTGGTGCTGGCGAACCTCCCCTGGGAAGTGCAGAACGACAAAGCGGCGGAACTGGACCGGCTGGCCGCTCCCGGAGGCCGCCTCATCCTCTCGGGGTTTCACGACAACGAGGAGAAAGGGTTATTCGAGAGCTACCATAAGCTGGGGTGGACCATAACCAGGCGGCTAGTCTGGGACTTCCGGCACCCCGAACTGCCGCCCGATATGAGTTTTACGTGGGTGGCTTGGTTGCTGGCATAAAAACTTCATAAATCCAGGAACTCTTTAAGCAGGTGTCAATGGGAGCGGAAGGAGATTAATTTCCCCCTCACCCTAACCCTCTCCCCCAGCGGGGGAGAGGGGATTAAACAAGGACCCCTTTAGGCCGGGATGACAAGAGGCGGGCGGGGCGCGCCCAAGAAACCAAACGTAGGGTGCGTCTTACGCACCACTAACGTCATCCTGGAAATAATGAACTTTACGGTTGGCGCCTGAGACGCGCCCTACCTGAATCAGGAGCGCCATGATCCGACTGGCCGTCATCAGTGATGATCTGACCGGAGCCGCCGAGACGGCCATCGAGTTCAGGCGGGTCAGTGCGCCCCTCCTCCTGGTTTCCCATGGGAGCCTGTCGGCTCTCGGTCTGGAAGACTCCTTCGCTACCCTGGCGGTCTATACCGACTCCCGCCATTTGTCCCCAGCCGACGCCGCGGCCCGGGTGCGCCAGGCCGGATTGTCCGTCAAGAAACTGGCGCCGGTTTTGGTTTACAAGAAGATCGATTCCTGCCTGCGGGGCAATGTCGGGGCCGAGGTGGAGGCGCTGCTGGGCGTGCTGGGCAGTCCCTGCGCCTTCATCGCCCCGGCCCATCCGGATCAAGGACGCGCTACCCTCCATGATATCCATTATGTCCGGGGGCATCCCCTGGCCGCCAGCGAAGTGGCCCGCGATCCGGTCAACCCCATAAGGGACTCCCGGCTTTCCAGGCTGATTGCCCTTCAGAGCCGGTACCCCGTGGGGCGGATCGACGTGACGGAGTTCGAGGGCGGGCTGGCGCGACTGCAGGAGGCCACGGACCATCTGTTGCGCCAGGGGCGCCGCCTGATTGTCTTCGATGCGGCCAGCCAGCAGCATCTTGACCTCATCGCCGGGCTCGCCCGCGACCACTTCCCGGGGGCCCTGCTGGCAGGGTCGGCCGGGCTGGCCCGGGCGCTGGCTCAGCTCCTGCCTGCCCCCAACGAGCCGCTGCCGCCTGGCCGCAACCTCGGGGGTCAGCGGGTGCTCTTCGTATGCGGGTCCGGCTCCGGCGTGCTGGTAGAGCAGGTGGCAGTACTGGCGCGAGAGGCCGGTGTGCCCCGCCAGGTCCTTAATCCCGGTCTGCCGGCCGGTGGGCGCGACGGGTTGGCCGGCACTGGCGGGGATTGGTCCGCGGGAGCCGTGATCCTCCAGCTTGCCCCCGTCGCAGTCGCAGGTCCCCAGGCATCCAGGGTGTCAACAGAGCTGGCCTGCCGCGCCCTGGCGGCTGCGGCCAGCGAGGCGATCCGGCGTCACCGGCCGGAGGTGCTATTCCTCTGCGGCGGGGATACGGCCGCGCAGGTTCTGGACGCCGTCGGGGCCACCGGGGTCTGGTTGCAATCGGAAATCCTGCCGGGGGTGGTCCTGGGGAAGATAAGGGGCGGCGACTGCGACGGCCTGGCGGTGGTGACCAAGCCCGGCGCCTTCGGCGAAGGCGACACCCTATTGCGGCTATACGCCATCTTGACTCAGTAGTGCCCGGCAACAAAATTGCATGGAGCAGATTACATTATCTCCCAGTTAACCACTAGACCATCGCAATTTCAGCGATATCACCGTATTATAGATGTACCTAAATCCCCTCTCCCCCCAAGGGGGCGAGGGAAAAAGCTTGTAAATTCCTGGAGATGATTAGTTATTAGCCTGCTAAGTTCAAAAAGATCTCTGGTTTGGTGGGCAGTGCCCACCCTACATGCCTCATAGCAAAAACCTTGCCGGGCACTAATGATCTTGACAGGGAAGGTGGTTGTCAATGACAACAAATCGTAAGAAGCCCCTCCTGGGAATCTCCATGGGAGACCCGGGCGGCATCGGTCCCGAAATCTGCGCCAAGGCTCTGAACGATCCGGACATCTACCGCATCAGCCGCCCTCTGGTGGTTGGCGACGGCGAGGTCATGGCCGATGCGATCCGGTTCTGCCGATTGCCGGTCTCGATCCACCGCTGTGAGCGACCGGAGGCGGGCCGGTACGACTTCGGGACCATCGACGTGCTGGACCTAAAAAATCTGGAAGCGGGCAGCCTCAGGCACAAGCAGGTGACGGCGGAGCAGGGCAGGGCTGCCTTTGAATACGTGCTCAAGGTTGTCGAGCTGGCCATGGCCGGCCGGATCGACGCCACGGTTACCGCGCCCATCAACAAGGCAGCCATCAACGCCGCCGGGTATCACTATGCGGGGCACACCGAGATCTACGCGCAGCTAACCGGCACGCGGGATTACGCCATGATGCTTGCCGACGGCGACTTTCGCGTGGCTCACGTCTCCACCCACGTCGCCCTGAGGAAGGCCTGCGATCTGGTCAAAAAAGCCCGGATTGGCAAGGTAATCGAGTTGGCCTGCCTAACCCTCAGGCAACTGGGGATAGCATCCCCGCGCCTTGCCGTTGCGGGTCTGAACCCGCACTGCGGCGAGGGCGGCATCTTCGGCACAGAGGACGACCGGGAAATCGCCCCGGCGGTGGCGGCGGCCAGGGCAGCCGGAATCGACGCCGAGGGCCCGCTGCCGGCCGATACGGTCTTCTCCAAGATGCTCGGCGGCGCCTACGACCTGGTGGTGGTGATGTACCACGACCAGGGCCACATCCCGGCCAAGCTCCTGGGGTTTAGATACGACGGCAAAACCGATACCTGGGGAAGCCTGGCCGGAGTCAACGTGACCCTGGGGCTGCCCATCGTCCGCACCAGTGTGGATCACGGGACCGCTTTTGATAAAGCGGGTGAAGGCCGCGCCAATCCCCAATCCATGATCGAGGCCATCCGCCTGGCGGCGCGGCTGGCCGCTTGCCGCGCCGCGGCTTCTTAAGCTGCGTCTGAGTGCGGCAACCGCGCCAGAAAGCGGGACCGGGATATCAGCCGCTACCGCTATTTTTGTGTCCCAAGGAAACGTTGCCTAAATGGTTGGCCTTTTCCCCTCCCCCTTGAGGGGGCGACAGGTGGGGGTGGCTGACCGATTACTCTCCCCTCACCCTGCCCTCTCCCCCATTGGGGGAGAGGGGAAAAAGCAAGATAACCCCATATGTTAATCAAAGAGGATTTGGCAGCCTATATTACAAACGCAGATTTGCAAAACCTTGCCTGCCACTACTGGGTCAGGGTGGGGGTGGTAAATTTGGAGCAGTATGCAGTAAGCGGTAAGCAGTTTTCTTTTCCTGCTCACTGCTCACTGCTCGCTGCTAACTGCTCACTTAATTGCCACCCCAACCCCCTCCCCTCAAGGGAGGGGGGGTTATTTCGATATTTTTGTTAAGATAATTGGGGGACATCACACTACTGCAGATCCGGCCCCAGGGCCCGGCGAGAGTCTGACGCGGCCGGGCAGGCTCAGGCGGCCCGGAAGCTCCGGGTCTCGATGTTGTATTGCTTGATCTTGTAGCCCAGGATCCTGAGGCTGGTGTCCAGCAGGTGGGCGGCCTTGCTCTGGTTGCCCCGGGTCTGGCGCAGGGCCTCGCTGATCAGCTCCTTCTCCAGTTTTTCCACCCGGGAGGCCAGGCCGGTGGAGGCGGAGGCGCCGGGCTCCTGGCCTTGCAGGGTGGGGGGCCAGTGGACGCTGAGGATGGTGTCCTCGTCGCAGACCAGCACGGCCCGCTCGATGATGTTTTCCAGCTCCCGGACATTGCCGGGCCAGGGGTACTGCATCAGCAGGTCCAGGGCCGGGGCCGACAGGCGCTTCACCGGTTTCTGATGCTCCTTGGCGTACTTATTGAGGAAATAGTCGGCCAGCAAAGGGATGTCGGCCATACGCTCCCTGAGGGGCGGCAGATAGATGGGGAAGACGTTGAGGCGGTAATAGAAGTCCTCCCGGAAGGCGCCCGAAGCCACCGCCTGTTCCAGGTCCCGGTGGGTGGCGGCCAGCAAGCGGATGTCGGCCTTCAGGGTGGAGGTGCCCCCCAGGCGGGTGTACTCCCGCTCCTGGATGACCCGCAGTAGTTTAAGCTGGACGTTGGGACTCAGATCGCCGATTTCGTCCAGGAAGATGGTGCCGCCCTGGGCCAGTTCGAAGCGGCCCTGCTTGCGCTGCATGGCCCCGGTGAAGGCGCCCCGTTCATGGCCGAAGAGTTCGCTCTCCACCAGGGTTTCCGGGAGGGCGGCCAGGTTGACCTTGATAAAGGGCTTGTTGGCCCGCTGGCTGTTGTAATGGATGGCCGAAGCCACCAGTTCCTTGCCGGTCCCGGACTCGCCCCGGATGAGGATGGTGGCGCTGCTCTTGGCCACCCGGTCGATCATCTCGAAGACCTGGCGCATGCGTCCCGAGGTGCCGATGATATTGCCCACCCGGTAGCGTTCCTGGAGCTGGCCCTTTAGCTTCAGGTTTTCATTCTGGAGGCGCTCCTTTTCCCGGTCGATGAGCAGCAGGTTGTTCACCGTCTGGGCGATGATAGAGGCGATTATGGTGAGCAACCGCAGGTCGTGGTTCAGGTCCAGGTCCCGGTGCAGGCGGTCCACCGACAGGGCCCCGATAGTCTGATGGTTGATCTTCACCGGCACGCACAGGAAGGAGAGCTCATCCTTCTCCCGGAGGCCCCGGGAACGGGTCCGGTTCAGGAAGAGGGGCTCCTGGCTCACCACCGGAACCACCGCAGGTTCCCCGGTCTCCACCACCCGGCCGGTGATGCCTTCCCCCAGCTTGTAGCGGCCGCGCTTGCGGGCCTCGGCGGTGAGGCCATGGGCCACCTCGATCTGCAACTGCAAAGTTTCGGGGTTGAGGATGGAGATGGTGCCGCGGCGCATGCCCATGCGTTGGGCCAGAATCTGCAAAATCCGCTGCAGGCTCCGGGGCAGGGGCCCCGGGGTGCTCAGGCTATCGGTAATTTCGTAGAGCAGGGTCAATTCGTCCATAGCGCTCGCCAGAAGTGAGGAGGTTTAAAGAATGATCATGTTATCGTTTCATTTTCGTCGATTTTAAGCAAAAAGCAAACAAAATTATTACGAAATTGTTATCAAAAAATGGTATCTCCTGTGAATATTGATAAGGGATGATCCTGAGGGCGGCGAGAAGAGGGCCTCGAGCCCAAGCCGCGATCACCGCCGGGCGCCCTCCCCCAGGG
>JBAUPV010000023.1:0-38718 GCA_049580385.1 Desulfobaccales bacterium
GCGTCACGGGAAAGGGGGAGGAAGGAGGCGGATTTGATGTTGCTCTCACCCCTTGCTTTAAGAGCTTTCGTGGTTAACCTAAATTAACCGTGAGGTTCGCCTCATGTTTATCCCCCGTTTGTCGGCCTGGTGCACCTCCCCCGCATCGGGCCGATTTTGTTAATCGCATTCTCTGGCCCGAAGATTTCCCTCCATCCTTCCTCAGAGTTTACTCAGATCGTTCCCGGCTGCTCGATTAAAGAGCCTTTTCCGTTATGGACTTGATATCGATAATTTTCTAGGCTCCGGTGATAAGCGTCGATTCTGGCAAGCAATAGGTACCCAACTTTAGAGGAGTGGCTTGACCAGTTTTTCGAATGCCTCTTTACTCTGAGCCCCCAGGATTTTGTGGACAATGTTGCCCTGCCGATCAATGATGAAAGTGAGAGGCACCATCTCCACGTCGCCATAGGCTTTGCTCACTGCGTCATCCCCTTGGAGCACCGGATAGGCCAGGCCTAATTGGGTGACTAACTGCTTGAGCTGCTCGGGAGTGGAGCCCAGGCCAATCCCCAGGGTCCGGAAGCCCTGCCCTTGGAGTTCCTGGTCCATTTGGTTCAGATATGGCATTTCCTCCCGGCACGGCGGGCAAAAAAAGGTGAAAAAATTGATTAACACCACCTTGCCTTTGAACTGGCTCAGACTGTATTCCTTGCCATCCTGGACGGATTTCAAGGTGAAGTCCGGGGCGCTGTTGGCGGCCCACCCGGAGGTGGCCGCAGTCACGAGAACCAGAACTGTCACCAGCACAAGCCAACATCTCGCCGATTTCAACGTAGTTTTCGTCTGCATGAATATCTCCTTGACCTGGATTGCCGTTATTTTTCTCAATAATATATATCCGAGAAATCCCGGTGCCAGTGTGGGTTCTTTTTATGAGGTCATGGACCTCCTTAAAGCTGTCCTCGGCCCGGCGTTGGTTCTTTCCGGCCACCGGATGATGGGCAGACCGGGGAGCGCCTCGCGAAATGACCTGGCAAAACTTTGTTCACGTTGACATCCCTCAAGCGGAATCTTCCTGGTTATAGCCGAGACTACATACACAGACCACCAATAGAAGATCACTGCTACGTTCTGGACTTATCAAGAACCTAAAAACTACCAATATCCAAATCATATCTGGAATTTTGCTCACCTAAGCGATAATTGGCGATCCTGGCAAGATCTTCGCTATTCTTGGTGGGCCCTCGTAGCAGCAGAATCAATCCGCAGGGGTAGGAGTCTCTCGTATAATGCAATTCGGTGCTATGGTCATCGGCCTCGGCTTTTCCTTCGGTCAATCTTCACCGGACGGTGCCGGCCTGGGGTCCTTAAACTCCATAGCCCGAGAAGTATCTTGGTTCTGGGGTGGGGTAGGCTCAAATTTCAGGGAAATATTTCATTTTCTTTCAGTGAAATTTATGCTACTAATGGCAATCTTCGGCTTGGAATGACTTCCTTGGGAGGATCTCACAGCAGCAAAGAGGTCCCCAAAGCCATTTTCGACTGCAGTGGCAAAGCCGGCGGCATAATCTCGGCCAAAGGCGATTTCCCTTCCGAAATATTACCTGAGGCGCAAATTCCATTCCCACGGATACGTTAACTCGTCTATTTTCACTTAGGTGCATCTGTGCTGATCAATAGTCGATTCCTTTCCGGTCCCAGGTCAATAGTGATAATTCCGGCAGCTAAGTTTACGCCTGTAGCACAGCCCGGAGCGCGGCAGCCCGAGCGCCATGGAGCGCCTGGGGGGGTGGCGCGGTGGAGAACCCTATCCCGTACCCTCCTGGGCCAGGCACGCTTGCTTTTCTTTCTTCCGGTCATGGCCATTGTTCTGGGGATACTCTTTTCGGGTCCGGCAAACGCCAATACTCCTCCAGTTCTGGACGGAAATGGCAATATGACCTGCACGACCGATCAGTCATCAGGGATCGAGGTTACCGGGACTGACTATACTCCACCTGTGACCACGCTCAACGTTTATGGGCTGACCGGCCCTACAAATCCCGGCGTGGGGGATCCAGGCATCAGTTTAACCAACGGCAGCAGCCTAAATGCCACTATCAACAGCGGCAGCGCCTCCACCCCGGGCAATATTTCTATCAACGTAACTAATAGTTATGGCATCAGCGCGCAAAGTCAGGGCAGCAATGGCAGCGACGGCCAAGATGCCACTTTGATCACTGGATCAACCCCGGGAGGCGGCGGAGCCAACGGGGGCAATGTCGCGGTCAGCACGATTAATACCAGCATTACCACCACGGGCGCGAATGCCACTGGCATTCTGGCTGTCAGCCAGGGCGGCAATGGCGGCGGCGGTGGCAACGGCGGCAGCCTGTTTTCTGCCGGCAGCAATGGCGGGAGCGGAGGCACCGCCGGGACGGTTACGGTCACCAGCAATGGCCCCATCGCCACTTCTGGTTCCCAAGCGAACGGCATCCAAGCAGAAAGTCAAGGAGGCAACGGCGGAGACGGAGGCTCAGCTACCACTATAGTTGGCTTAGGCGGCAACGGGGGTGCCGGGGGCAACGGCGGGGAGGTGACGATTACCAGCGGCAGCGTCATCACTACGCTGGGCGATAAGGCCAACGGGATCTTAGCAGAAAATTTTGGGGGCAATGGCGGTACAGGAGGCTTTGGTTACGGTGTAGATGGTGAAGGCGGCAATGGAGGCTACGGAGGCAACAGCGGTAATGTGACGATCATCAGCAATGGCAGCATTATCACCAACGGCGACAACGCCAACGGCATCTTTGCACTCAGTCAAGCCGGCGCAGGCGGTAAAGGAGGAGACGGTGCTGGCGTTTCTGGCATAGGTGGTGATGGAGGCATTGGGGGAACCGGGGGTGTGGTGACAGTCACCAGCCGCAGCGATATCACGACCTTCGGCGCTCAGTCGCAAGGTATCGGCGCCCAAAGTTTAGGAGGCGCCGGCGGTGATGGTGGTTCCGGAGGAGGCATCGTCGGCCAAGGCGGCGCCACACTGGGCAGCGGTCCGGGAGGCGGGGTGGAGGTCATCAACACCGGTACCATCGAGACTTATGGCGCGGAATCTGGCGGCATTTTTGCCCAAAGTGTCGGCGGTTTTGCCGGCAGCAGCGGCGGCGCTGGTGGTCTAGTAGCCTTTGGCGCCAGCGGAGAGAGCGCCGGTAGCGGCGGTGAGGTCACGGTTACGAACAGCGGGGCCATCCAAACTCTTGGCGCGTATGCTGACGCCATCCTGGCCCAAAGTATCGGCGGCGGCGGCGGGACCGGCGGGGGCGGCGTGGCGATTGTCGGCTTGGGAGGGTCGGGCAGTTCCGGCGGGAACGGCGGCGCCGTCACGGTCACGAATAATGCTCAGCTTCAAACCCAGGGGCAGTCTGCCTATGGTATTTTTGCCCAGAGCATCGGCGGCGGCGGCGGTGACGGCGGCAACTCAGTCGGGCTGGTCTCCATTGGGGGCAGCGGGAGTGCTAACAGTAATGGTAGCAGCGTCACCGTCGCCAACAGTGGCGCCATTACCAGCACCGCAAACGCCATCTTTGCCCAGAGCGTGGGGGGAGGCGGAGGAAGTGGCGGCAATTCGGCGGGGCTGGTCTCCATTGGCGGAAGTGGCGGCGGCGGCGGCGACGGCGGCGCGGTCTCGGTCACTAACAGCGGCGCGCTCTCCACTTCCGAGGTGAATGCTATCGCTATCTTTGCCCAGAGCGTGGGGGGCGGTGGCGGCAACGGTGGTGGCGCGGTGGCCGTTGGTTTCCAGGGAAGTGTAGCAATTGGTGGGGCGGCCGGTCAAGGCAGTTCGGGAAACACCGTCACCGTTACCAACAATGCCGGGGGGAACATAATAACTTCCGGCAATAGTTCCCATGGGGTCCTTGCCCAGAGCGTGGGGGGCGGCGGCGGCAACGCGGGCTTTGCAGTGGCCGTGACTGCTGCCGGTCAAGTTGCCTCGGCGGCAGTGGCCATCGGCGGTACGGGTGGCGGTGGAGGCAGTGCTGATGCCGTGGCCGTACAAAATTTTGCCGACATTACTACACAGGGCTCGGATTCCCACGGGATCTTTGCCCAAAGTGTCGGTGGCGGCGGCGGTGACGGCGGCTTCAGTATTGCCGACACCTCCGGCATCGTTGGTAACATTTACCAATTTTCTGTGGCTGTAGGAGGTACAGGCGGATCAGGGGGCAATGGCGGCGCGGTTACAGTGGTTTCAGACGCCAGCACCATCACCACCACCGGGGATCATTGCTATGGCATCCTGGCCCAGAGCGTGGGTGGCGGCGGCGGTGATGGCGGCTTCAGTGTTACGGCCAACACTGCTATCGCTGGTTCATTCGCGGTCAACGTTGGTCTGGGTGGATCGGGCGGCAGTGGCGGCGCCGGTAATGAAGTCACGGTTACTAACGGCAGCAATATCACCACCCAGGGAATTAACTCCATTGGCCTCTTGGCGGAGAGTGTCGGCGGCGGCGGCGGCTCTGGTGGGGGAATGGTTTCCGCCGCGGTGTCTACGGGCGATGTGGCGGTAAGTCTGGGGGGGAGCGGTGGCGGCGGCGGCACCGGCGGCAAGGTGAGCGTCATCAATTCCGGAGCCATCAGCACCTCCGGGGATAATGGCCTAGGCATTCTGGCGCAAAGCGTGGGCGGCGGCGGGGGCAACGGCGGTTTAAGCGTTGCTGGCGCGATTACCGGGAATATCACGCCGACGGTATCCCTGGGAGGCACTGGGGGCACGGGCAACTCCGGCGATGAGGTCACGGTAACCAACAGCGGTCAAATAAGTACGCAGGGGGAAAACTCCCAGGGGATCTTGGCGCAAAGTATAGGCGGCGGTGGCGGTAATGGGGGCTTTAGCGTCTCTGCCAACGGCGGCGTGGCAACTGTCGCGGTCAGCCTGGGCGGCTCAGGGGGCTCGGGCGGCAGTAGCAATAATGTCACCGTTAATAATGCCAACACCATTAACACGCAAGGCGACTGCTCGGTGGGCATTCTGGCCCAGAGCGTGGGTGGGGGCGGCGGCAATGGCGGCTGCAGCATCAGCGGTACCCTGGACATTGCCGGGGGAGCGTCGGTTAGTTTAGGCAGCAGCGGCGGCAGCGGCGGCAATGGCCTCGATGTCACCGTGAACACTTTCGGAAACATCCTCGCCTCCGGGAATAATGCCGCAGGCATCCTGGCGCAAAGCGTAGGGGGCGGCGGCGGCAACGGCGGCTTCAGTGTGGCCGCGAACGGGAGCATCATCGCCAGCGTCGGCGTCAGTGTGGGGGGCAGCGGCAATTCCGGCGGGACCGGCGGCAGCATTAACCTCGCCAGTAACAGCAGCATTTTCACCCAGGGGGCATACTCGGACGGCATCCTGGCCCAAAGCGTGGGGGGCGGCGGCGGTAACGGCGGCTTCAGCGTTAGCGGTTCCATTGCCCTGGGCGTCGTGCCGCAAATCCCGGTGAGCGGCGGCGCGGCTATCAGCGTGGGTGGCTCGGGTGGTGCGGGTGGAAGCTCCGGTCAGGTATTCCTTACGAGTAATGGGGAGCAGATCACCACGGTGGGGAATGCCTCGCAGGGCATTCTGGCCCAGAGCGTGGGGGGCGGCGGCGGTAACGGCGGCTTCAGCGGCACTCTGGCGTTTGCCGCGGATCAAAAGATGGCGTTGTCGCTGGCGGTGTCGGTGGGCGGCAGTGGGGGTACAGGCAATACCAGCGGACTGGTAGCGGTAAACAGCAGCAGTAATATCAGCACCCTGGGGAATGACTCCCAGGGGATCCTGGCCCAGAGCATCGGCGGCGGTGGCGGCAACGGCGCTTTTTCTGCGGCGGTGAGCGCCGCGGTGGGCACCCAATCTATTCCTCTTGTTTCTATCTCGAACGTCAGTCTGTCCGTCGGCGGCAATGGCGGTAGCGGGGGCGACAGCCTTAATGACCCCACCACCGGTTTGGCAGTCGAGGTCAATTCTACCGGATCTTTGATTTCGACGTCGGGGGTTAATTCCACCGGTATCCTGGCGCAGAGTCTAGGCGGTGGCGGTGGCAACGGCGGGATCAGCTTGAGCCTGTCGGCCGGTTCCGGTCCCACCTCTTTGGGTGATGTTCCCATTGTGAGCATGGGCTGCAAAGCGGGAGGCGCCGGCAATGCAGGAGCTGTATTGGTCGAAGATTGCAGCAACATCTTTACCATTGGAGATTATGCCGCAGGGATTTTGGCCCAGAGCGTCGGCGGTGGCGGTGGTACGGGAGGGACCAAGATCACCGGCTCCTTTTCGATCAGCGTGTCGAGCAGCGCGGCGGCGATGGGGCTTTCCTTTGGAGCCTCGGGAGTGAGCGGCGCCGGTGGCGGCAATGCGGATGCAGTTACAGTGACGGAGAGTTTAGCGCCTGGGACGACCGCCAAGTCTATTTCGACCCAGGGTCTGAGCGCGGCGGGAATTGTGGGGCAAAGCATCGGCGGTGGCGGGGGTGCGGGGGGCTTCAGTCTTGCGGGCGGCCTGAAAGGATCTACCTCGATATCGTATATTCCTGCATTAGATCTTAATTGTGGCAGCAGCGGTGGCGCGGGCGGATCAGCCGGCGCGGTCTCGGTTACCAGTGTCAGCGACATCCAAACGCTGGGTGAAAACTCGCAGGGCATCCTGGCCCAGAGCGTCGGGGGCGGCGGCGGTAACGGCGGCATGGCCATCGGGGCCAACATCTCCGGCACTGTCACCATTATAGACGGGCTGCATGTGACCATGGGTGGCGACGGTGGTAGCGGCGGGAACGGCGGCCAAGTGACGGTCAACAGTAACGGTGAGCAGATCACGACGGCTGGCAACTCTGCGGCGGGTATTCTGGCACAAAGTGTCGGTGGTGGCGGCGGTACCGGCGGCGGCAGCGTCGGTCTGAGCATTGGGGCGGAAGCGGCCGTGGTCCCCCCCTTGAGTTTAGCCTTTGGCGGTCAGGGTGGGAGCGGCGGCAGCGCCGCGGCCGTGACGGTTAGCAGCCTCAGCAGTATCAGCACGGGGGCCGCGGATACTGATACCGGCTACTTCAAGACAGGTAATGATTCCCAAGGCATTCTGGCCCAGAGCATCGGCGGCGGCGGCGGCAACGCCGGCTTCAGCATTAGCGCCACGGCCACTCTCGGCGCCGTCCTGGGGGGCACCTCCCTTTCCTTTGGTGGCGCGGGTGGGGACGGCAATACGGCTGGAGCCGTGGGGGTCACCAGCACTGGAGCAATTATTAGGACCCTGGGTGACCGTTCTCAAGGTATTTTAGCCCAGAGCCTGGGGGGCGGCGGCGGCAACGGTGGCTTCAGCGCTGCCGGCGGCCTCACCAACGGCATCCAGTTGTCCGTCAGCGACGGCGGTAATGGCGGCACCGGCGGCAATGCCGGGACGGTCAGCGTTAACAACGCCAGCAGCATCGGCACCGGCTGGGTGGACCCGGATTTTGAAGTTCACGGCAATGACTCTGCCGGTATCCTGGCCCAGAGTGTGGGGGGCGGCGGCGGTGATGGCGGCTTCAGTGTCTCAGCTGCGGTCAGCACAGGCAATGTGAGCCTGAGTCTTGGCGGTTATGGAGCGGGGGGTGGTGATGGCGCCGGGGTCACGATCAACAATACCGGGGCCGCGATCTTCACGCTGGGGGACCGTTCGGCGGGTATCTTCGGGCAGAGCGTGGGTGGCGGCGGCGGTGGCGGCGGTTTCAGCATCGCCGGCGGTCTAAGCATTTCTACAGCGGAACTAACTGTGAGCCTTGGCGGCACGGGTGGTTTCGGTGGCACTGCCGGTGCCGTGACGATTACTAGCGGCGCCAGCAGCGGTATTCAGACCAACGGTAATGATTCCCAGGGCATCCTGGCCCAGAGCATCGGCGGCGGCGGCAACGGTGCCTTCAGCGTCGCCGGTGACCTGACTCTGGCGGGTGTGGGGGTGGGGTTAAGTTTTGGTTGTAACGGCGGCGGCGGCGGCAGCGGCGGCGCGGTGACGGTAACTGACACCGGGGTGGTGCTATCGACCTCCGGGGATTGTTCGGCCGGGATTCAGGCCCAGAGTATCGGCGGCGGCGGCGGCGTTGGCGGCGTTAATGTGGGTGGCGATCTTACCGGAGCCACCTCAATAGATGTCGCCATGGGCGCGTCCGGAATGGGAGGCGGCAATGGCAATAATGTGGCTATCGTCGCCACGGGTAGTAATATCCAGACTTTTGGCGACGGCTCTACCGGTATTTTGGCCCAGAGCATCGGGGGCGGCGGCGGGGTCGGCTGGGTCAGTGTGGCCGGCAGCGTGCAGGCAAACAGTGCTACGCTCACTCTTGGCGGACAGAACGGCTGCAGCGGCGACGGTGGCCTGGTCACTGTCCAGAACTCGTCTGACATAGCGGTTGCTGGCCTCGGCTCTTACGGCATTCTGGCCCAAAGCATTGGCGGTGGCGGCGGCCTCGGCAGCAATGTCGCCCTTGCATCCCCCAGTGATGTCACCCTGGGTGGGGCCGTAAACACCTCCGGTAACGGCGGTCAGGTGGATATTAATAATTCAGGCTCGATCGCGACTGGCGCCGCAGGCGGGTACGGTATTATCGCCCAAAGCATTGGCGGCGGCGGCGGTCTGGCCGGCTATGCCGGGGTGGGCAGCGTCAGCGGGGTGAATACCTCGATGCCACAAGGTGACGGCACTAACAGCGGTAACGGCAACGCTGTCTCGGTTACCAACTCCGGTGTCATTGCCACCTCTGGCCTTGGCGCCATCGGCATCGTGGCCCAAAGCATCGGGGGCGGTGGTGGTCTGAATGTAGCTAACGGCAACGCCGGCAGCGCCGGCGGCAATGGCTCCGGCGGCAATGTTACCGTCACTAATAATGGCAGCATCAACACCGCGGGAAATTACGCCTATGGCATCTTTGCCCAAAGTGCCGGAGGTAAAGGCTCGGGAGGCGACATCAATATAAATCTTGCCGGTTCTGTAACAGTCCAGGGTTTGGGCTCGAATGGCATCTACGCGCAAAGTACGGGTGCTGCGGGCAACGGCAATATTTCCGTAACGATTGCACCAAATGGCGGGGTGTACTGTTTATCGGATTCATCCACGGCTGTGAGTTTTGTAGGGGGAAAAGACAACGTCCTGAACACCTTTGGCACAATCGAATCGGCGGGCCAAGCCGTCAGTAGCACCGATGGCACCAATACCATCATCAACAACTTCGGCTCTATGTTCTGTTCGGTCCAACTCGGCCAGGGGACCAATATCTTCAACAATATTGGGACCTTTTGGAGCGGGGCGGTGGTTAATCTCGGAGCCGGCAACAACCTGCTGATCAACTCCGGAAACCTGGAAATAGGCGGCCCCGGTGTGGTCGCCACCACTGCCCTGACCGGCAATTTTGTGCAGACAGGTTCAGGCATTTTCTATGCGGATATAGATTACCTGACCCGCACGGCGGACGAACTCTTCGTCAGTGGCACGGCCAAGGTCGACGGAAAGGTGGGGTTAAACCTTCTCAATCCCGGATTTATTAAGCCGGGTTCTCAGCAGGATACGATCCTCTCCGCAGCTGGCGGCACTGACTTCACTGGCTCAAGCCAGGTGTACAATTCAGCAGTAATGCAAAGTCAGCTCTTTGTTCTCAATGCCACGGATCTCGTACTCAGCACTAATGTTAACTTCAACCCCTCCGGCCTGACCAAGAATCAATCGATCATGGGCGACTACATTAATAGGCTTTTGATCGCTGGGGGAGGGAATTGGCTGGACTCCCTTCTGGCCTATCACCTCGGAATCGCCAATTCTCAAAGCTTGGGCGCCGCTTACGACACCCTGTTGCCGTACACTAATGAAGCCGACACGTTAACCACGATCCAGATAAACCGTCAATACCTGCGCACCTTCCAGAACCGCATGGAATGGCTACGCCCGGGTTCCTGGGAACCGACGGACACCGCGATGTCCCTACAGGCGAAGCCAATCCTCCTGGCTTACGATGGTCCCGATTCTCAACTTGGACAATTTCTGGCTCCTGCAGAGCCCGCCTCGGCCAACAAGAAGGCAGGCTTTTGGTTTAACGGCTTCAGTCAGTTTGGCAACAGCAATGCAGATGGGTTCACGGGGTTCAATTATATCATGGCAGGGGGCTGCGCCGGTATCGACTATGCCTTCACGGACCGGTTTGTGGCCGGTGTGGGGGGTGGTTCAGCCAACACCAACCTGAACCTTGAAGGTGATTGGGGCCATAGTAATTTTAATAGCTACTTCGCGACCCTTTACGGGACCTACTTCACCGATAAGGCTTACCTGGAAGGTGTCCTGTCGTACGGCCTGCATCAATACTATGACAATCATTTAATCGATCTCGGGACTAGCCAGCTCGAAGGGTCCAGCTCCCACGAGGGGGATTCCTTCTCTTCTGTATTCGAAGGTGGGTATACCTTCCGTCCTAAAGGGTTTGTAATCCAGCCTTTCACAGCCCTTTCTTATATCGATCTCAGCGAAGGCAGTTACCAGGAGACCGGGCTAGGCGGTCTGGGCCTGCAAGTCGGCAGCCGTCAGTCCAACGACTTGTCCTCCGAAGTCGGAGCGCGCCTGACGCGGGCGGTCCAGATCCACCAAGGGACTTTGGTCCCAGAGGTCAGTGCTGCCTGGTTGCACGATTTTCAGGTCGACAAGTTGAGCGTCCCTGCCGCCTTTGAAGGCGCTCCTAATGTTGGCTTCGCGATAGATAGCCGTAATCTTGGAGCAAACCGGGCCGTTTTAGAAGCCCAGCTCACCTTCATCAATAAAGATGGGATCTCCGCTTCGCTATGCTACAATGCGGACTTGGGGAATAACTTCAATTCCCAGACGATAACCGGTCAATTGAGGTTTTCGTTCTGATCAGGTGAGGGAAGATAATCCGCCTGCATCCCGAATGAATTACTATGGTAATGGATATCTACTGAGCCCTGCCTTGGCTCACCGTTGCCGCCGCCTCAAAGTCCGCTAACCAGTATCAGGTACTAATAATACGACGCAGGCAAATACCTGAAGAAAGGAGAAGAGATTGCAGAGACTGAGTTATGTTCTCGTGGGATTCTTTCTGCTTGCAGCCAGCGGCTGCACCAGCGAGCCGCCCAAGATCGGCGTGGTAGATGTGGTCCGGGTGGTCAATGAGTCCATTGAAGGCAAAAAGGCCAACGCCGAGGTCAACGCCCTGGTGAAAGCCAAGCAGGCGGCGCTAAAAAAGGAGGCAGAGACTGTCGAGAAGCTGAAAAAGAGCCTCGGAAACGAACCTTCTAAGGCGAAAAAGGACGAATTTAATAATGCTACGCTTGCGTATCAGAAATTAGTTACCGCAGCCGATGAGGAGGTTAATAAGAAGGCCACCGAATTGAGGAAAGTAGTGCTAGGACATATAAGAAAAGCCATCAATACCATCGGCCAGGAAGAGAACTTCTTTTTGATCCTCACGAACGAAAATGTTGCCTATTTTCAAAAGACCATTGATATCAGCGACAAGGTTATAAAAAAATATGACGAGTTAGAAGGAGGCAAGTAGGAATTCCGACTAAGAACCTGGCTGACCTGCCCCCCAAAAACTGATCCACAAGTTATGTTAGAGTAGTGGATCGAAGGGGGGCAGGGAGATGAGCAGGAAGTAGTTTAGGCCCGAGCAGATCATCGGAAAACTTTGGAGAGAGAGGTGGCATTGTGTTACTGCAGCATACCTGATCTGCGGATCACTGCTATGACTGGAAACTTATCAAGATTCCAAAAACTTCCCATATCCAGGACATATCTACAATTTTCCCTACTCGACCGATAAGTACAATTCGTGGCAAGTTATCCTGTTTAGAAGCACATTGGCTGTTCATTAATTTCCTTATAAAAATTTCTTTATAAAAATTAATAAAATTTTATGATAGCAGTCGTGCCCAAGCGCCTTGATGAGGAGAACCTATCCATGTCACTCCGTTACTCCATGCACTTAGTCCTGGCCCTGGCGATATTCTTGGGCTCGGTCTGCCTTGCGGACGCCCAGACCTCTCTCGACGGCATACTCACCCCCTATCTCGCGCGTTACGACCTGCCCGCCTTGGCCGTCGCGGTGGTCCAGGACGGGAAAATCATAGCCTGCGGTGCTGTAGGTACGCGCCGGGCTGGCGCTGCCATTCCGGTGACCATCAACGACCGCTTCCATTTAGGTTCTGATACCAAAGCCATGACGGCTTTGTTGGCTGCCATGCTGGTGGAGGAAAATAAACTCCGGTGGGACAGCACCGTGGCTGAAGTCTTCCCGGAGCTGTCCGCCATCATGACTCCAGGGCTTCGGAGGGTCACCCTCGTGCAACTCCTGTCCCATACCAGCGGCATCCCCAGTGACAACCAGGCCTTTGCAAACTTGCTCATCAAAAGCCTGCGCCAGGATGGGAACCTGGATGAGATGCGCTACTGGCTCGTCCGGCAGTGGAGTAAACAGCCCCTGGCCGCCAAGCCGGGAGCCAAATTCGCTTATGCCAACATGAATTATATCGTAGCTGGCGCCATGCTGGAGCGCGTTACCGGAAAAACCTGGGAGGAACTGATCACCGAACGGATTTTTAAACCCCTGGGCCTTGAAACTGCGGGCCTGGGAGCGCAGTCCTCCATGGGGCGGGTCGACGCGCCCCTTGGTCACGTCAAGATCAATGGGAAACTAAAGGCGTTCCTTGCCGGCCCCAATGGTGACAATCCGCCTATACTTGGGCCTGCCGGCACCGCCCATATGTCCGTCCTCGATTTCGCCACCTGGGCCGGCTGGAATGCCGGCGAAGGCAAACGCGGACCGGCCCTGGTCCGTCCGGAAACCTTACGGAAGCTTCACACCGCGGTTATCGCTATCCCGGACAAGCCGGGGGCCAAACCCGGCACCCCCAAGCATGGGAAATACGCGCTGGGCTGGGGCGAACTTACTTTTGATTGGGCTCCCACCCCTCTCAAATCCCACAGCGGCTCCAACGGCAAAAACCTGGCCCAAATCTGGCTTGACACCCAACGTGACTTCGCCATGGTTCTCGTCACCAACATCGGCGGAGAACAGGCCGACCAGGCCTTTCGGGCATTGGCCCCCAAGCTCTATGAAAAATTCGCCGCCACGCCCTCTACCGCCGGAAGCAATCGGTGATCTCAACCCCTGGGCGGACAACATTCCCCGATCATATCCGGCATTTTTCCTACCTGACCGATAACTGCTGATCCTGGCAAGATAATCGCTATTCCTCCTGCACCTTTCCTACCAGCCTGACCAATCTCAGGAAATCGGCGACCTACACCCTTGCCCGCCCGGATTGGGATGATTATCTAAATACTGATTTCCGAAAGAATTTTCACCAGGAACAAACCTTGGAAAGTGAGACCAATTAACAACAGAGTTTAAATATGCCTCTGATTTATTATCTACCGGATAAAATAGAAATTGAAGCGCACGCAGGTGAGACTATTTTGATGGCGGCGCTCCGGGCGGGAATAATGCATACCCATCTCTGTGGTGGAAGTGCACGGTGCTCCACCTGCCGGGTCATTATCCTCGAGGGTTTAGAGAATTGTACGCCCCGTAATGCCGAAGAACAAGCCATTGCTGCCATGCTGCACTTTGACCAGAAGGTTCGCCTATCTTGCCAGACAGCCGTCACGGGAAATATAAAACTTCGACGACTGGTAACTGATGTGCTTCAAGATGTGGAAGTAACCAGCCTCTACATTGAGGGGGTTGATCCTTGTTCCATCGGGGTGGAGAAGTATATCGTGATCCTATTTTCAGATATCCGAGGCTTCACCCCATTTGCCGAGAACCTGCTCCCTTACGATGTCATTCATACCCTGAACCTGTACTTCCAAAAAGTCGGTGAAGTGATTGACCGCCATGGTGGGGTTATAAACAATTACATGGGTGATGGGTTCATGGCGCTCTTTGAAGTTGATGACCCGAATGAGGGCGCCTTACGGGCTGTCAGAGCTGGACTGGAGCTGATCAACGCAGTCCAGGAGCTTAAGCCTTACCTCGAGGAACTCTATAATAACAGTTTTAAGATCCGGGTAGGTCTACATTATGGACAGGTGGTGGCGGGCAAGCTCGGGTCGCCAGGTAATAAAAAGATGACGGTCCTCGGAGATGCGGTGAACCTCGCCAGCCGCATAGAAGCCGCAAACAAACAAGCCGGTACTCAATTCCTGATCTCCGAAGATACCTATGCCCTGGTGAAGGCGCAGGTTAAGATAGGCCAACGCGTCTGTCTTACACTTCCTGGCAAGAGCGGTGAATACAATCTCTACGAAGTTGTTGGATTAGTTAACTCGAACCACTGAATCAAAAAGAGAAAAACTCAAGATCTGCTGTGTCTGGGAACTTATCAAGGTCCTGAAAGCTTTCCCTATTCAGACCATATCTACAATTTTCAGCACTCAACCGATAAGCCTCGATCCTGGCAAGCTATCGATGCCCTGGGTTTGGGCGCATGTCCGGTTCTGTGAGGGCGTGGGGGGTGATTCCTCCATGCGACCCGACTACGATACTGGAGTCCAGGTATGACAAAAATTTGGTTAAAGTCCCCACTTAAGGTTGTGCCATCATGTCACCCATGAGACAATTTGGCTACAAGAAGAGGAACCTTCTCGGGGTTAAAGTCGGGGAGAGAAGTCGCCAAAACCATTTTTAAACTACGATGGCCAAGGCTGCCGCATAATCTCAGGTTAAGGAGGAATCCATGAAGACTCTCCTATCGCGCCGAGAATGGTTGAAATTTTCAGGGTTAACTTTGGGAACCGTGGTGGCGAGCAATGCCCTGGTGCCGGTCAATAACGCTCTGGGGGCTTCACTCGTTAAAGACCGGCAGTCAAGCAACTCACCACAACCGCCAGGAGAACCTTCTTTCTTGCCAGGGGAAAAGCTGGCCGAAAATGAAATGCGGATCACGTTTATGGGGACGTGTTTCATACCGCGTCTCAAACAGGAAGCAAACAGCGTTTTTGTCGAAGTGGGCACCGGAGATAGCTTCATGTTCGACTGTGGATCAGGGGTGACTTCTAAGTATGTGGCCTGCGGCGTACCCTATTCACGCATGGACAAGATATTTCTCACCCATTTACATGCGGATCATGGCAGCGACTTGTCATTCATCTACTGTTTCGGGCCTTCCACTGACCGCAAGACTCCCCTCTATGTTTGGGGACCCAGCGGGGATACGCCTGACGAAGGGATACAGGTTTTCTGTAATAGAATGAAAGAGATGATGAAGTGGCATATTGAAAGCTTTAGCTTTTTGCCAACCGGTCTTAAAAAGGGTGGGGATGGCTATGAGATCGTGGTGCATGAATGTCCGTACATGACGGTTGGTGGTACTGCTTATGACCGCAACGGTGTGAAAATTACGCATTTCCCGGCGGTGCATGCCAGGAATGGGTCCATAAGTTATAAGCTGGAGTGGAATGGCCTTAGCATGGTCTTTACCGGCGATACCCTGCCTAATAAATATGTCATTGACCAGGCGAAAGGGGTGGACGTGTTGATCCATGAGATGACCGTGCCGCCGGAAATCTGGGCTACCAAAATGAGCGGATTGCAGCCAGGAGATCCGGGCTATGGGTTTGCGGTCGCTTACATCAAAGCGATTCAGGATTCCTCCCATACCCCGCAGTTGGCTTTGGGTTATATCTTCAGTAAGACCAAACCTCGACTCGGGGTGGCTACTCATTTTACGGCCAACCCGGAAAACCTCAAACCCGCACTTGACAATATCCGCTACTGGTACGACGGCCCCGTCACCATCGCTACGGATTTGCTGGTCATCAATGTCTCTAAGAACCAAATACGCCAGCGGCGTGCCACGGTTTCCGATTATGCCTGGTATTCGGAGGGCAAAAGATACTCGCAGGAAGAACTGGCGAAACCCAAATATCCATCCCCAACCGCCCAGTTGAACGGCGATCTTCTGGCAAGTGTAATTCCGGAGGACGTATACAACCGTTCTCGAAAGTGAACCTACGGCCCCTTTACAATAGTTTTTCCCTAAGAGTTTGTGCTATCATGCCTTCCACAAGACAATTTGGCTACAAAAGGAGGGTTTAAACACGAAAAAGCTAATGGGAGTTTTGGTAATGGGAATTTAATATCGAGGAGGAATAAGAAAAACCAACCACATTTTACTGTCAAAAAAGTGTCAATTTTTTATTTCTATGCCCTAAAATACCCCCATTCTCTCAATTGAGTCAACACCTATTTTCATAGTAAAATCAATTTAATGAATATATACATAGGGTTGTCCCTGGCCCTTAAATCTCCTTACCACAAAAGAGACTTTGGAGATACGGACTCCGCTATGAGTAGCTGGAGTCGCCGTGTCGCCTGGTGAAAATCTTGACTAACATTTGTTAACACCTGCCTAAAAATATCCCCCCTTTTCTCTGCGTTTCCCGACATATCCCATTTTCGGAGTGACGGCCATAACCTCTTGTTTTCCCTATATCCTTAGCCGTCCTTCCTTGTCCTAATCTTTCCAACCCCACGCACTCAAAATCCCCCGAGGGCAACCTTGTGCGAGTTCGAGTCTCGCCTCCGGCACCAACTATTTAAATCGGTTGGCTCAAATATGGGCCTTAAGGTATTGCTTCTTACAAGCCCCCTTCCTTAGCTGTCCTGCACCCGTCCCTTCAGTCCCTCGCTAATCATTGGCCATCTCTGCCGGCGCTGGTATTCTCCGATAAGAAATTTGTCTGATAAAAGGATAGACTTCAAACTGAAATTGTCATCGGAAGGTTCAAGAATGCCCGCCCCCTTTTATCTATCTACTTAATTTTACGCATCTAATCTGATTAAAGACCCGCCCGCCCCCAACTGGCACCATTCTTGAAGCATCTAGGGGAGTTGCTATGAGGAGAAATGTCAAAGGGGGGACGGGAACATAGATAAATCAATTTATCGATCTGGTATCTTCCGGACCATCGCCTGGTTTGCCGCGGCCATCTTGATCATCATGTTGCTTAGCGCGGTTCGGGATCACCTGAAAAACGTAACCTGCATTCAAGAGGTGAGATACCGGTATAGCCGCCAATTTCACCCTTGGCAGGTGACTGGCCTGCCCGGAAATCGGTCCACAGGGAGAAGACCAGTCATCGGCTAACCATCCCCATGAACCTGGAAAAACTTATTAACAGGAGGAATGCGAGATGATCCTCATGGTTGGCCTCATGGTCGGGGGAGTAGCCATTTTGATCATAATGTCTCTTCTCTATTTGGCGAATGATCCCAGGAAGTAGAATCCTTTCAGCTTCTAGAGAGCTGATTTGCATCCGGCCGCTGATCTAAGTTCCTTGGGGAAAGACGGTTTGTGCGGGGAATCAGGCAGGTTAGCAATCATTTCCTGGGAGATTTTCAGCAGGCCAGCGCCTCGCAGGTATCTTTGATAATCGTCGCCGTGATTTAGCAAAATAAATTGTAAACAGGCGATATTTCTTGCCGCGGTCTCCTGCTCCAGATCCTGGTCGATGCCCCAACGGAGCCAAAAATGGTTGCGCATGAGGCGGTTCATCCCTCCCAAATCGCCTGCAAACCGCTTTTGGGTAAATTCCCAGAAAGCCTCGGTCTTTTGCAGCAAATCCCGTTCATCTGGGTAACCCGGAACCCCGCCTTCCTTAAATTCAGCATAAAGAAAGGGAAGTTTTTCCAGGTAGGTCCGGTCCGCCATTTGGCCCAGCAGGTCCGCGGTTCCCAGCATCTGCCCCAGGGTTTCATTGTTGCGGGAGACAAATTCGATCTCCCCGATTCTCACGTCCAGACCGGTACATTTGAGACAATTTCTGCAAAAGAGGAAATCTTCGTAAGAATATCCATGTAAGGCGAAATATATTCTCATAAACTCTATGCTGCGCTCCACGTGGACCAAGGTGTACCTGGCGCCGGTGCCGTCATGGTCCTCGCGGGTTTGAATATAACCGGTATCGTGGAGCAGTGCGGCGATCAATCCCAGAGCCGCTTCCCTTTCCTCCATCACCATCCCCTGCACCAATCCCCCGTGCATGAGTCTGGCCATGGCCAGCAAACAGTCGGTGGTATGCTTCAAATCATGGTACCTGGTGTTGCAGGCGCGGTATCCGGGGTATTCCCCGCGAAAAAGTCTAACCACGTCCTTAAAGACATCCTCTACAGGCTTGAAGTTGCAGGCCGGGTACATCAGGGAGGCAATTTTCCTGACCTCCTCCAAAACTTCTTGAGGATTTCCCTTGGGCGCCAGGTCAAATTTCAAGAATTTGGGCGTCCCGGTTCCCGTTCTCAGGTTTAGTGGGTGGACGGAGAGAGTCTGAGAGTGGGAGGGGACGCCCGGGGGGGAAGCGGGGGAGGAAGGTAAGTCGATTTCCTCAATGAATTTTTCATTCATGGCCATAGCGGCCTCTGGTTGAGCAGGTCAGGTGAGTTCGGAGTAATCGCCTTTTAATTGATGCTGCCGATATCATGGTGAGTTTTCCCAGCCTGGTAAATCGGGGATTCCCTGATTTTTGGGGTTGAATTTCATTAATTATCAAAAAATTGGCCCATAAGCGGTTCAATGGGAACTAGAAAATGACTCCTGCGGCTGCGAGTGGCCTTGTTAAGATCACTACCCCCGCTATGCTTTGAGGACCTTCATCATTACCAAAAAATAGTTGTCGCCCTGGCCGAAACCAGCCGCCTCATGGGAGAGATAGACGCCGCTATTGACGCCCACGGCGGCTGGCCGGTTGTTTAAACACATCCGGCCCTAAGCCCCTCCTAGGGTGGGCAGTGCCCACCCTACAGGATCAGTAATCATATGGGCCACAGGCGGGACGCCTGTGCTACCGGCTCACTGCTCACTGCTCACTGCTCACTGCTCACTGCTTACTGCTTACTGCTTACTGCTTACTGCCTTGGCGGGATGCGCTTCGCTTTCCCGCCCTACACCGCTGCTCGCTGCTCACAGAAATGGTGGGCAGTGCCCACAAGGAAAGGCAAAAGTAAAAAGTAAAAAGGCAAAAATTAAAAGGGAGGCCCCCCGCCAGGCCGGCGGCACGGTCAACTCTGCATCCAAACCACTTTCATTGAGACAATCCTCTCAAGCGTTCTTGTAATCAGGACTGTCTGTCTTTATCATTATGAACATATGGCTGAGGAAACCTGGATTGAGGTCAGGGTCCTGGTACCCGCCGGGATGCAGGAGGAGGCCGGCCTGTTCCTCACGGAGTTCAGCGGCCGCGGGGTGATCCTGGAGGAGGAGGAGGGTGCGCCGCCGCCAGGGGTGGTCGTCCGGGTCTTTTTTCGGCCCGAGGAGTTCGGCGACCGGCAGCGGCAGCAATTGCAGGAATACCTGGAGCGGCTGGCCGGCCACGGCCTCTCCCCCCTGGGTCTGGAGACCCGGCAGGTGGCCGCAGAGGATTGGGCCGAGGCCTGGAAGTCCCATTTCAAGGCGGAGAAAGTCACCTCCCGCCTGGTGATCCGCCCTCCCTGGGAGGATTATGCCCCGGAGGCCGGGGAGCTGGTGGTCACCATTTATCCCGGCATGGCCTTCGGCACCGGCCGCCATCCCACGACCCGGCTCTGCCTCAGGGCCCTGGAGGAAGTCTGGGAGCAGGTGAGGCCTGACGCCATCGACCCCCGGCAGGTGCTGGACGTGGGCACCGGCAGCGGCATCCTGGCCCTGGCTGCGGCCCGCCTGGGGGCCGGGGTGCTGGCCATCGATGTGGACCCCGAGGCGGTAGCCGCCGCCCTGGAAAACGTGCGCCTAAATGGCCTGGAAGCGCAGGTGCTGGTGGAGCCCACCCTGCTCCACACCATCCGCCGGCAATTCGCCCTGATCTTGGCCAACCTCACTACCCCTGACCTGCTGCAATGGGCCGAGGCCCTGAGCGGACATCTTTTGAGCGGCGGCGCCCTGGTCATTTCAGGGTTTCTGGAAACCGATCTCCCGGAACTCGAGCCCCGCTTCCTGGGATTGGGACTTAAGAGGGAGGGGCTGCTCACCCAGGACGACTGGGGGGCCTTGATAATGCGGCGGCCATGAAGGGTGAGCAGTGAGCGGTGAGCAGTGAGCATAAAAAGCCAAACCCTAGAAGGATCAGGCGTGCCGTGCCGGCGGCCATCGGCCCTCTCACCCTCCCCTCTCCCCCATGGGGGGAGAGGGTAAAAAGTAAGATAACTCCATAAGTTAACCAAAGAAGATTTGGGAGCCCAGATTACCACGGCGGGTTAGCAAAAACGTTGCCGGACACTACTTGCAGGCAGATATTATTAAGGGTAATTCTGAAAGACTTCTACAGGAGGAAACCATGAAAGATTTCTTGCAGAAGGCCTGGTCCTTTGGTCTGGGGCTCTTCGATTTCACCAGGGAAAGGGTCGAGGCGCTGGTGGAGGAAATGGTGCGCCGGGGGGAAATCACCCAGCAGGAAGGCCCCGAGGCGGTAAAGCAGCTCCTGGGCCGGGCCCAGGAGGCCCAGGCGGCCATGGTGGATAAGGTCAAGGAGCTGGTAGCCAAGGCCCTGGCGGAGACGAAACCGGCCCGGGCCGCGGATCTGGAGGCCTTGGCGAAGCGGGTGGCGGCCTTGGAGGAAGAGATCGAGAAACACAAGCACGCCTGACCAGCCCCAGAAAAATCGGGAAACCGATCGTCCCGGTGCTCAGAGCGCACCATCTATTATAAGAAGCGATAATAGATCGGTGCGCGGCGTACCCTACATGGATAAGTGCCTAGGGTATTGACGTCCCCCTTTGGAAAAGGGGGATTTAAGGGGATTTCAGTAGGTTATTTTAAATCCCCCCTGCCCCCCTATTGCGAAGGGGGGGGTTAAAAACCGAAAGTTGGAAATATCATGGCAAGGTTGAGGCATCACATGAACAACCAACAACTAACGGCAGAAACTGAGCACCGGGGATTGCTTAGGCATCGCTTTTACGCCCCTCCCGAGGGTTTTCAGGGAGACAGCGTGCATCTGGACCGGGAGGAGACCGGGCATCTGGCCAGGGTCTTGCGGCTGGGGGTGGGCGAGCTGGTGGAGGTTTGCGACGGCCGGGGGCGGCAGGTGGAAGCCCGGGTGATCGCCCTTGAGGCCCGGGGAGCGCAACTGCAGGTGATCCGGGAACTGGCCGGGTGGGGGGAATCCCCTTTGCGCCTGGTGTTGGGCATTGGCCTGGCCAAGGGCGACGCCCTGGATGGGGTGATCCGCCAGGCCACGGAAATGGGGGTGCAAAGGATCATCCCCTTTTACTGCGAGCGTTCGGAACGGCCAGCCCCGGAGCGGGCCCGGCGGCGGCAGGACCGCTGGCAGCGCCTGGCCCGGGAAATCCTCAAGTCCTGCCAGCGGGCGCTGCTCCCGGAGATCGGCCCGGTGGCGGAATTTGCCGCGGTCTTATCGGGCTCCGAGGAGATGAAGCTCATCTTCTGGGAAGAAGAGAGGCGCGGCGGGCTGAAATCCTGTCTCAGTCTGGAGCGGCCCGGGTCGGTGCGCCTCCTCATCGGCCCCGAAGGCGGTTTTGCCGCGGCTGAAGCAGCCCAGGCCCGGGAGGCGGGCTTCCGGGTGGCCAGCCTGGGTCCCCGGCGCCTCAAGGTGGAGACCGCGGCCCTGGCCGCCCTCGCCCTGGTGCAGGGCGCTTGGGGAGACCTGGCCTGATGGCCGGGCTCCCTTATCTCGACCTTAACACCCACCTGCGGCGCCGCTTTGGGCAGAGGGTGCAAAAAATAGCCTTGGACGCGGGTTTTACCTGCCCCAACCGGGATGGACGGGTGGCCAGGGGTGGTTGCCTCTATTGCAACGCCCGGGGCTCCGGCACCGGCGCCTGGGCCCGGGGGCTGAACCTGACGGCGCAGCTCCGCCAGGGCCTGGCCCGCCTTAAAGATCGCTACCAGACCGACCGGTTCATCGCCTATTTCCAAAGCTTTTCCAACACCTACGCTCCGGTGGCTCGGCTTCAGGCCCTCTATGATGAAGTCCTGGGATTCCCCGAAGTGGTGGGTTTGAGCGTGGGAACCCGTCCCGATTGTCTGGAGGAGGGGGCGCTGGAATTACTGGCGGGCTATGCCCGGGAGCGCTTGCTGTGGCTGGAGTTGGGGTTGCAGTCGGCCCATGACCGGACCCTGGCGGCTCTGAACCGGGGCCATGATGTGGCCTGCTTTTCCCGGGCGGTGGAACGAGCGGCAGCCCGAGGTCTGGAGGTGGTGGCCCACGTGATCCTGGGACTGCCCGGGGAGGGCCCCGCAGAGATGGCGGCCACCGCGGACTATCTGGCCAGCCTGCCCTTACAAGGGGTAAAAATCCACCTGCTTTACGTGGTTCGGGGCTCGGCCCTGGCCCACCTTTATCAGCAGGGGGCCTACACCTGCCTCTCAGAAGATAGTTACGTCAGTCTGGCAGTGGACTTTGTGGAGCGCCTGCCGCGGCGCCTGGTCATCCACCGTCTTAGCGGCGACCCGCACCCTCAGGAACTGCTGGCTCCTAGCTGGTGCCTAAACAAGGCTCGGGTCCTGGGGCGCATCCGGGAGGAGTTCAGCCGCCGGGGCAGCAGCCAGGGTAGCAGGAGCAGGTTTTGAACCTGGCTTGACCCGGGGAGTCGGCCGGGAGTCTGGCATGAGCTAGGCTGATATAAAGAAAGGGGAGGGCTCGCCAAAAAGCCCTCCCCTCGTCACTCCTGGCGCCGCAGGGGCGTCAAGGAGTTGCGCCCGGCTGCCAGGTTGGGGAGAATCGCCGGGCAGGCCGATGCGAGGGAAGATCACAGAAATTATTTAATTTCAGTTTGGCCGTGCGGTCACGGTCCGCCTGCACTGAAAGGCGAGAAGGGGCAGAGCCACTCCTACCCCCGACCGGCGCCTGGATAATGTGCCTCCGGCATCGGCCTTTTAATTAAAAGGTATTATCAAGAGAGCCCGGGGCGCCGGGTCCGGGGCGCTCAAGAACCAAGGCCGTAAACTCTTATTTCACTTTTTCTTTCAGTTGCTTTCCCGGTTTGAATTTCACCACTTTGGTGGCCGGAATCTTGATGGGCTTGCCGGTCTGTGGATTCCGGCCTTCCCGGGCCTTTCTCTGGGTCACCGTAAAGGTGCCAAACCCCGCCAACGCCAGGCGGCCCTTTTTCTTCAGGGTCTCGGAAATCTGATGGATGAACTTATTGATGGCTTTCTCCGCTTCCACCTTCCTGAGCTGGGCGCCTTCCGCCACTGCCGCGATTAATTCTGCCTTCGTCATAATTTTTCTCTCCCTTTCTCCTGGTATGGGTTGACTGCAATTCCCCTTCAGCCCTGGCCACTTCTGGAAAATGGGTTTTCCGACGCCCATCCCCCTTTAATAAAAGGTATATCTATGTAGTCCTGATGGCCCGCAAGCTGACTGCCGCTCAGTCAGAGGCCATCGGACATGACAGCTTCCCCTTGATAGCAAAAATAAAGGGGAATGACAATAAAATTATTGCACGATTCCTCTTTTATTAAGCAGATTTTCATCCGCTGGCAAGGGGGTTTGGAGCTAGGGGGGGACAGAGGAGCGGCTAAGAATCGGGCTTCTTATTATAACTCATTGATATAATGGTAAGTTATCAATAATGAATATTTTCCTCATAATAAGCAAACCAAACCTAAAGGCGGCCGGGGATAACCTGGGAGAACAGGCCCTATCGAGGTAAGGAACGAGCCGGCGAGTCAACGATTAGGGGTTCCCTTGGATCAGAACCGGGAAGCGCAGCCGGGGCTTGATGGCCTGGCAGCCAAAGATGGGGGTCCGGGTCCTCATCTGGTAACCCGCCGCAGCAGGCCCAGAGCTAGGCCGCCGAAAACCAGGTGGGGGCAGCTCACCGCCCACAGGGCCGGCCAGCGCCCGGCCTGGCCGAAGGAGGAGGAAAACCCGAAGAAGAGCCAGTAAATAAACATCAGCCCCATTCCCAGAGCCACTACTGAAGTGAGGTGGACCTGGTTATGGCGCAAGGCCAGGGCCAGCCCCAAAATGACCATGATCAGGGGGGTCAGCGCCAGGGATAGGCGGCTGTAGAGATCCACCCGGTAGGTGGTCGATTTGTAGCCGTCCCGCTCCAGGTGCCTCACGTAACCGGCGAGTTCATTAAAGTCCATCTCGGTAACCTTCTTCTCCAGGTCGGAGAAATCACTGGGGCGCTCCGTGAGGACCAGGTCACGCTGCTGGAACGTCTCGCCTCCGGTGGGGCCGCCAGGACCCAGGGTCTGGATCTGTCCCTGGTAAAAGCGCCAATGATCGCCCTGAAATTGGGCCCGGGCCGCGGCAATGACCTGTACTAAATGAAATTGGCGGTCGAAAAGATAGATCTTGACCCCCTCCATGGTTTGAATATCCCTCCGGTAAAGAAGGATGTTATAAATGGCCTGGTCTCCCTTGTACCAGAAGTGCTCCATGGTTTGCAGGTTGCGGGCCGGCTTCTTCTCCACGCGGCTTTGCCAGAAACTGTCGAGGCTCTCCTGGCTCCAGGGGATCAGATAGAGGTTCAAGGCCAGCATGACGGCCATCACCCCGCAGGTGACCATCAGAGTCGGCCGCAGCAATTGCAGGATATCCAGCCCCGAGGTGCGCATGGCCATGGTTTCATGAGAGCGGGACATGAGGCCGAAGGTGAGCATGATACCCAGCAGCGCCGCAGCCGGCAGCACCTGGCCGGCGGCGAAGGGAACCTTGAGGACAACATAATATACCAGGTCCCACAGCCCCAGATGGGCCTCCACCAGGCGGTCGATTTTCTCAAAAAAATCGACAATGACAAAGAGGGAGACGAAGGCCGCCAGGCTCAGAGTCAGAAGTTTGAGAAATTCCCAGGCCACGTAGGTTTCCAGGATGCGCGGCCTGAGATGCGGGTTGGCTGTTTCCATAGAGATGTTATATCAGAATGGCAGATGGTTTTCATTTGAGGAAGGGAAAAACGGGCAGGGGAAGGGAAAACCACTTCCAGCCGGGGCTGAGGAGCGGCCAATACCTTGGCCAACCCCGATAATCCCTTGTTAATTAGGGATAGCGTAAAGCGAATACCAGATAATGCGTCTCGGCTTTCACCTGTCCATCGCCGGTTCCTTGCTGCGGGCCATCTCCGAGGCCCAGCGCCTGGGCTGCCAGGCACTGCAAATCTTCGTGCAAAACCCCCGGGTCTGGCGATGGCGCCAGGTGGACCCAGCGGAGGTCAAGGATTTTATCCGGGCCCGGCGGCGGGCCGGCCTGGGCCCGTTGATGGTGCACCTGAGCTACCTGCCCAACCTGGCAGCTTCAGAGTTGGTGCTCCAGCAGCAATCCGCGGCCCGGCTGGCCCGGGAGCTGACCCTGGCCCGGGCCCTGGAAGCCGATTACCTGGTGGTCCATCCCGGTCACGGCGAACTTTCGGAGGAGAGCTTCCAGCGAGTGGCCCGGACCCTGGGTGCGGCGGTCTTGCAGGTGCCGCCGCCGCCCCTGGTGCTTCTGGAAAACACCGCCGGCCAGGGGCGGGAACTGGGTTGGCGCCCGGATCAACTGCAGCGCATCATGGATTTGAGCGGCGTCGATTTAGGGCTCTGCCTGGACACTGCCCACGCCTTTGCCGCGGGCTTCGACCTCAGAAGCCCCGCGGGGGTTTCCCTGCTCCTGGGGGAAATCGCCCAGGGGCCTGGGCTGGAACGCTTGAAGATGCTGCACCTGAACGACTCCAAGGCGGCCTTAAACTCCCGGGTGGACCGGCACTGGCACTTGGGCCTGGGGCATCTGGGCCTGGCCGGGCTGCGTGAGTTCCTGGCCCATCCCTGGCTCAAGCCCCACGGGGCCATCATGGAGACCCCCAAGCGTCATCCGGCCGACGACTGGCGCAACCTCCTGACCGCCCGGAGCCTGGTGCCGACCCTGGCCTTGCGGTCCCCGGCGGCCGCGGCCAGGTCTGCGCGTAGGTATTAGCACCCCGGCTCTTCCTTGGTTATCAGACGGGATCGCTAAAAACTCAGAGCCTTGCCATGGGAGGTTTTCGATATTACTATTTAGAGACGGATTGCATCGCTCAGCCAAGGAGAGACCCATGCCAACCTATGTGTATCTCTGCGATAAGTGTGGAGAAGAGTTCAACCGCATCATGAGCATCAAGGAGTATGGGGAAGCCAAGACCACCTGCCCCAAGTGCAAATCCCCGCAGGTGAAGCAGCAGTTAGTCGAATTTATCGCCAAGACCTCGCGGAAGAGCTAGGTGGCTGGCAATTCAAGGCAGGCAGGCAGGCAGGCAGGTTATTATGGTCCCTTGACCCTTCCCACTTCTCTGAAAATTCGCTGACTGCGCCAGGGTAGTCCGGGTTTCTCCCATCAATACTCCCACTGCCGCACCCGCAGCGTCTCCGGTCCGAGAAAGACGCTCACCGCGCCGTCCCTGGTTAAGCGGTAGGGGGTTTGGGCCAGGCGCTGGTAATCGCCGGGCTGGCCTGCTTCCCCGTAAATCACCAGGAGGCGGGGTTTAAGATCGGCTAGCCAGGGTTCAAATTCAGGGGCCCGGGCCGTGGCTGCCGGCAGGACCAGCAGGTCCGGGCTGCTGGAGATGGCCTGGATCGAGGCCGCCGCCCTGGAAAGAGACTCTTGCCGCTCCGGTGGCAGGATGAGGACCCGGCGCCCCTGGTCGCTGACAGCCAGGGCGAAACTCCCCTTCGGTCCCAGCTTCAGGTATTCGAGCCTGGCGCTCCCCAGGCTGGCGGGAGGTTGGGGTCCGCCCGGCCAAGGTTCCAGAGGCCGGAGCGACTCGCCCCGGTCCCCCAGATATTTCCACAGGTCCCAAGAAGCCGGTCCCGGCAAACCACGGTGGCCATACCACATCCCGCCCATGTTGAACTGCCGGGCCAGGGTGAGTAATTCCCCGGCATTATCCCGGGAAAGGGTGAAGGCCAGCACCTCATCGAGGGTGCGAAACTGGCGCCAGTGGCAGTAACCGGGCAGCTCTCCCGGGCCGCCGCCCGAATGCCCGCGCCAGGAGGACGCCGGGGCGCTGAAGGCCAGGCGCTGACCCTCCGGGGATACCACCATGCCGCTGAGGCCGCCGTAGGTATCGAGACAAGTCACTTCCAGGCTTCCCCGGGACCCCAGGTGAGGCCAGGCCAGCGAGAGGAGGAGGGCTGCTCCGGCCAGACCGGCGCCCCCCCAAGTCCAGAAGCTGCGCCGGGGGCAGAAGACCAGGATGAGCGCCAGGTAATAGAAGGCGATTTGCAGCCAGGTGGGTATGGGTGTGATGATGGCGCTGCCGGGAAGAGCGGCGCCCAGGGTAATGGCTTGCCAACCCAGCCACAGGGGAAAGTGGCCCAAAAAAAGGAAGGCCCGGGCCAGCGAGGTTAGATGGACGGCCTGGGCGAAGACCGCAGCTTCCCCTAAAGGCAGGGCCAACACCAGGAACAAAGGGATGGCCACCAGGTTGACGATGACCCCCAAAAGAGAGACGACCTGGAAGTAGGCGGCCACCAGGGGTGCGGTGGCCAGGGTGGCCACCAATGAGGCTGCTCCCCATTCCTGCACCCAGGTCCACAGGCGGGTTCCCAGACCGGGTGGGGAACCGGAGGAGGAGGCTGCTCCAAGGGCCAGTATACGGGGCATGAGGTAGATTAGAAACGCCACCGCCGCGAAGGAAAGCTGCAGGGAGATGGAGAAGAGGCGCAAGGGAGTGAGGCTGAGAATGATCAGGGCCGCCAGGGCCAGGGCGCTCCACAACTCTCCGGGCCGCCCCAGGAAGACCAGCAGGAGATAGGCCAGGACCATGATCTCGGCCCGCTGGGTGGAAGGCGAACCACCCGCCACCCAGGCGTAGCCCAACACCGCCGCGGCGGACAGCAAGGTGGCGGTTTTCATGACATTGAGACGCAGCAGCAGCCAGGCTGACCGCCTGAGGAGCCAACTGCATAAGAAGAAAACTACTGCAGCCACCATCCCCAGGTGCAGGCCATTGACCACCAGGAGGTGGCTGGTGCCGGAACGGGCCAGGTTGCGGCGCATCAAAGGGGTGACCTCTCCCTGATCCCCCAGCAGCATGGAGAGGTAGATGGCCCGCAATTCCGGCTGCAAGGGCTTCAATAACTGGCGGATGCCCCCCCGCAGCCGCTCTCCCAGGGGATAGCTGGCCCCGGAGGCCAGGAAGACCAGATCGCCGTCCCCTTTGAGGTCCATATCCCGGAAGATGCCGTCCGTAGCCAGGAACCGGGGCCAATCATAGGAGCCGGGATTATGCAACATCCCGGGAACCCGCAATCTTCCCCGGACCACCAGGCCGGTACCCACCGGCGGTGGTTCCAGGGCGGGAGCGCTCACCTGGAGCCGGCCCGTGGCCGGACGCCACCCCTGGGGGCTTAGCCAGGTCTGGGCGGTCATATATAGTTGGGTTCGTCCCGAGCCTATCTTACTCGGGCGGTTCAGGCGACCCTGGATGATGAGTCCCTGCTTCTGGGGCAGATTAACGAGATGGTCTAGCGGAAAGACGGGTTGGAGGGCTTGCTGATAAAAGGCCACCCCCAAGAGCCAGAAGAGGGCCAGGGGCAACAGCCGGATTGGACGCCGGGCCAGCCACAGGGCTCCCAGAATCGCCCAGAGGACAGCCAGGCCCGCGGCCAACCAGGGCTCCGGCAGGCGCAGCCCCCAGGCGGGGGAGGCCAGCCCGGCCGCGAAGGCCAGGACCACTGGCAGCAGGGGCCGGGAGAAGGGGGTGGGGTTTTCCCCTGGCGTTTTGCAGTTATCGCTGGTCAAATTAGCGGCTGCCAACGACGATCTTGGCCCAACCAGCAGGGCTTGGGGCCAATCGGTTTAAGGCAAGGTTTGGTGCGGGCCGCTTGCCCTAAAATTAACCCTCCGGACGAGGCAGGCCGGGAAGCGAAAACCCGGACGATGTATTGATTTTACAATGTATCGTCGCATTTGGCAAACATACCGTTAAATTATGGCCCCTGCGGCTACTGCCGGGGCCATGGCTGCGAGCCTCACGGCCTCTCTTTCTTCTTGACAAATTCATGGAATCAGTGGGAAAATTGTGAACATGCGGAGAGGTTTAATCATCCTGATCCTGGCTCTGTCAATACCGGGGTGGGCGGCTGCCGGAGACGTAGCCCCTTCGGTGAAATCGGAAGGCGGCTCCCTGGTTCTGGAGGGCGCCAAGGATTCCCGCAAGGCCCAGCCCTCCGGCGACACGCTCTACGACCTGCTGGGCGGGCAAGTTCAGGTCTTCATCTATAAACAGCACATCCGGACCTGGACCCAGCCCCTGGGGCGCAGTAACTTTGTTTATCGGAGTTTCCCCGGCAACCGTCCCAACCCCAGCGTGGATCAGTTGATCAGCAAGTATGCCGGGGCTTACGGGGTGGACCCGGCCCTGGTGCGCGCCGTGATGCGCAACGAATCGGATTTCAATCCCATGGCGGTCTCTCCTAAAGGGGCCCAGGGGTTGATGCAGTTGATGCCCGGCACCGCCGCCCTCATGGGCGTCCAAAACCCCTTCGACCCGGAACAGAACATCGCCGGGGGGGTGGGCTATCTGCGCCACTGCCTGGACCGGTTCGGCCAAAACGTCCCCCTGGCGGTGGCCGCCTATAATGCCGGCCCCGACGCGGTGGCCCGGTATGGCACCATCCCGCCGTACCTGGAAACCCAACTCTACGTCCACAACGTTATGTGGACTTACGGCCGCGGCGGCCTCAACCAGGCGCCCTACTACGCCGCCGGCCAGGGAGCCGGCGCCCTTAAGCCCGGCCCCCCGGGGATGAGAAAGAGCACCAGGGACAATGCCGGGGGTGCTCAGCAAAATGACCCGAACACCCCCCACCGGCCCAAGGCCAAGATCATCGAAGTCCACCCCCGCAAGGCCCAGGTCCAGGCCATCTCCGTACTCAAGGATTGATCCCGGCACTTCCGTATTGGCCAGTCCGTTCCGCCTTTCAGCCCTCCTGCGGCCTAGTGCCGCCCGGTGAGCAGTGAGCAGTAAGCAGTGAGCAGTAAAGGCAAAAGCAAAAAAACCTAACGAAATTCAAAGAGAGCGCCAGGGCGGGCGGGAAGGGGCGTCGGGGCATATGGTTTCGGGCTTTGGCGGCAGCCCGGGTGGCAATTGCTCATGTTGCCCAGGTAATAGACCTTCCAAGCCTGTCTGCGGCAATGAGAAGGGGGGGGCGCCAGGGTCTTACGAAGGCCAATATATCTAGCCTAAGTGATGTGTTCCTCTTGAGGAAAAAACCGCCAAGCTAAGTTGACTTCCATTTTTAGCTGGCATAAACTGGACCTACCTCAGTTAGGTGAGGCTCCTGCATAAACACAAGCCACTGCCCAGAAACGTCGAGAGATGCCAATGGGCCGAACAGGTATCACCGGATTAAGGTTTTACTTAACGTGGCTGAGTCGATAGCTCTACGTTATGCAGTGCCGAAGCTCCACGAGTGAGGAAGGTCGAAATTCGCTCTTCTACTGGGGCCTTCCGCGGCGTGGGAGGCCCTTTTGCTTTGGCGGACGCCCGGACGAGGAGGGGCAGCATGAATAATAAGGTGCATGTCCAGGTACTGGGGGAATTTTTCTTCAGCCAGCTCGAGGGAATCCCTATTTACGACCGGGAGAAGCAACGCGTGGGGGAGTTGCGGGATCTGGCCATCCGCTGGGAGGGGGAAACCCCCAGAGTTACGGCCATCAAATATGCCAAAGGGGTCCAGCAACTTATCCCGGTTGACCAGATTGAGGAAGTGCAACTGACAGGGGTCAAACTGAAAGGGGCCCTGGAAGAAGGGCGGCTTGTCCTCATGCAGCCCGACGAAATTTACATGGGCAAGTGGCTGATGGATAAACAGATCATCGACACCAAAGGGGCCAAGGTGGTCCGGGTCAATGACATCAAGCTCTTCTGGCTTAAGAGCGGGGAGCGCAAATATCTCCTGCCGGTGGCGGTGGACATCGGTCTCCGGGGCCTGGCCCGGCGATTGGGAGTGGAGTTTATTTTCAAGAAACGGGAAAACCATTTTGTCTGGTGGCAATCGATCCAGCACCTGGAGGAAAAGACCGCCAATCTGCAACTGATCTCGGAAAAATCACAACTGGATAAGCTCCACCCCGCCGACCTGGCGGATATTCTCGAGGACCTGGATTACAAGAAGAGAACCGACTTCATCGAAGACCTGGACGTGGAGACCGTAGCGGAGGCCGTAGCGGAGATGGAGGCGGACACCCAGATGGAGATCCTCGAGCACCTGGACAGCCGCCAGGCCGCGGAAATCCTGCAGGAGATGCCGCCGGACGAGGCCGCCGATCTGCTGGGGGAATTGACCGAGGAGAAATCGGACGAACTCCTGAAGCACATGGACCCGGAGGAGGCCCAGGAAGTCCGGGAGCTCATGGAGCACGAAGAAGGGACCGCCGGGGCCCTGATGACCACCGAATACATCGCCTTACCGCCGGAACTCACCGTGGCCGAGGCCTTCCCGCGGCTGCGGAAGCTGGCGGCGGAGGCGGAGACCATCTACTATCTCTACATTCTGGGCGAGGATGAAACCCTGCTGGGGGTAGTCTCTCTCAGGGACCTGCTGGTCGCCGAGCCGGAAACCAGATTGCAGGACCTGATGCAGACCCGGATTATCTCGGTTTCCTGTGAAGATACGGATGAGCAGGTGACGGACCTTATCGACAAATATGCCCTGCTGGCCTTGCCGGTGGTGGACGAAGACGGCAAGCTGGAGGGCATCATCACGGTGGACGACGTCCTGGAAATGCTGATCCCGGACCGGGGCAGCCTGGAGACCTTTGCCAATTTCTTCGTCAGCAAGCGCTCGGCTAAGGGAGGCAAGGAAACGTGAACCCCAGGATGGCCAACTTATCCAGGAGATTCTGGATTTTCCTGTTGATCCTGGGGCCGGGCATCATCACCGCCAACGTGGACAACGATGCCGGCGGCATCACCACTTACTCCGTGGCCGGCGCCACCCTGGGCAACAAACTCCTCTGGACCATCATCCCCATGACCCTGGCTCTCATCGTCGTCCAGGAAATGTGCGCCCGGATGGGGGCGGTCACCGGCAAGGGCCTGGCGGACCTGATCCGGGAGCGCACCGGGGTGAGATGGACCGCCTTCATCATGTTGACCTTGCTGCTGGCCGATCTGGGCAATACCATCTGCGAATTTGCCGGGGTGGCGGCCAGCATGGAACTGTTCGGGGTAGTCAAGTATATCGCCGTGCCCCTGGGAGCGCTGGGCATCTGGGTGCTGGTGATCAGAAAATCCTATAAATTCGTGGAAAAGGTCTTTCTGGCTGCTTGCGTTCTCTATCTCACCTACATAGTTTCGGGATACCTGGCGCATCCCTCCTGGAGAGAAGTGGGGCGCGAGCTGATCATTCCCAATTTCAGCTTTGACAGCAACTACCTGGCTATCCTGGTGGGGGTGATCGGCACCACCATCGCCCCCTGGATGCAGTTCTACATCCAGTCGGCAGTGGTGGAAAAGGGCATCACGGTAAAGGATTACGGTTACTGTAAGTGGGACGTGATCTCGGGCTGCTTCATGACCAATATTGTGGCCCTGTTTATCATCGTGGCCTGTGCTGCGACCATCCATGTCCACGGGATCACGATCGAAACGGCGAAGGATGCCGCCCTGGCCCTGGGGCCGTTGGCGGGCAAATGGGCCCAATGGCTCTTTGCCCTGGGGCTGCTGAACGCCTCGCTGTTTTCCGCCTCCATCCTGCCGCTGGCCACCTCTTACTACGTCTGTGAGGCCTTCGGTTTCGAAGCCGGAGTGAACCATTCCTGGAAAGAGGCGCCGGTATTTTACTGGCTTTACACCCTGCTCATCGTCATCGGGGCCGCGGTGATCCTCATCCCGCATATGCCCCTGATTCTGGTGATGTTTTGGTCCCAGGTGGTCAACGGGGTGCTCCTGCCCTTTGTCCTCATCCTCATGCTAATTTTGATCAATAATAAGGATCTCATGGGGACTTACGTCAACAACTGGTCCTTTAATATCATCTCCTGGGTTACGGTGGTGATTATGATCGCCTTGACCCTGATGATGGTGGTCACCTCCTTTTTTTAGTAGTTGCCAGCAGCCAGTAGCCAGTTGCCGATTCCCGGTTCTTGCCTTTGACTTTTCTGCTCACTGCTAACTGCTCACTGCTCACTGCTAACTCTCCTTGCCACTTCCCCCCGGAGTGATTAACTTGCTAGCTCATCCGGCTCCAAACTGGATATTAAGATAACTGCGGCCAGAGCCTTCTTTTTGAGGGATCGCAGAAGACGAGGAAAATAGCGTGAAAGTCTTTATGACCGGCGGCACCGGCTTTGTGGGCGCCTATCTCTCCAGGGAACTGGTCAAGCTCGGCCATGAGGTCACCATCCTCAGCCGCCGGGAGAAGCCGCCTGGGGTGCAGGCGCCCGGGATCAGACTGATCACCGGTGATCCGGCTGAGGAAGGGGACTGGATGGAGGCGGCGCCGGAGTCCGACTGGATTATCAACCTGGCCGGGGCCTCCATCTTCAGCCGCTGGAGCCCGGCCTACAAGCAGGAGATCATTGAGAGCCGCATCCGCACCACCCGGAACCTGGTGATCGCCCTGGCCGGCGGTGACCGGCGGCAGCTTTTTTGCAGCACCTCGGCAATAGGTTATTATGGTCCCCGGGGAGATGAGGTGCTCACCGAGGAGTCGCCCCCGGACTCCGATTTCCTGGCCAGGCTGGGGGTGGACTGGGAGGCGGAGGCTCTGAAGGCCCGGGAGTTGGGGCTCAGGGTGGTGATCACCCGCTTTGGCATCGTCCTGGGGAAGGGGGGAGGGGCGCTTACGCAGATGGCCCCCATGTTCCGCAGATTTCTGGGAGGCCCCCTGGGCTCCGGGCAACAGTGGTTTTCCTGGATTCACCAGGGGGACCTGGCCCGGGCCTTCTCCTTTATCGGCGAGCACTCCGAAATTGAGGGTCCGCTAAACTTCACCGCGCCCAACCCGGTGCGCAATCGGGACCTGGCCCGGGCCCTGGGCCGGGCGCTGCGCCGCCCCGCCTGGCTGCGGACGCCGGCTTTCATGATCCGGCTGGCCATGGGAGAACTTGGCGACACCCTGCTCAGCGGGCAAAGGGTCATCCCCAAGAGACTGCTGGTCGCCGGATTTGAGTTCAACTTCCCCACCCTCGAACCGGCGTTGAAAGATTTGCTGGATTAGCCGGCCCGCACGAGCCGGGGCCTGTTCCGCTTCTCATCTGAGACTTAAGACTGCCTCCCTCGCCCGCCCTGCCTAAAACCCAATTTTATCCTTGACATACCCATACAGGTATGAGAAGAATATCCTCCCGGCCAAGAAGGGGGGACCTGCCATTGCCACTAAGGGCCAGACTACAAGCGTGAACAAGCTGATAAAAAAAACGATTGTTGGATCTGTGCTGTTCATCGGCATGATAGGAATTGCGCTTTTCGCTCCAGCATGGACGCTTAATTTTTGGCAAGCCTGGGTCTTCTTGGGTGTCTTTGCGGCATCGCATGGACTGATCAATCTTTACTTATGGAAAAAAGATCCGAAGCTCCTGGAACGCCGAGCGAAGGGGGGGCTTGGAGGGGAAAAAGAAAAAAATCAAAAGCTCATATGGCTTTTCTTATTCATAATTTTTATGGGAATGTTCATTCTTGCCTCGCTGGACCATCGTTTTTCATGGTCAGAGGTTCAACCCTACGTCGTGATCGCCGGAGATGGTTTAGTGGCGCTTGGGTTTTTCATGATGTTCAGGGTTTTCAAGGAGAATACCTTTACCGGTGCGACCGTTGAGCTGGCCGTGGATCAAAAAGTCATTTCCACGGGACCGTATGCGCTGGTCCGTCATCCTTATTATGCGGGGGACCTTGTCTTGCACTTCGGCACGCCGCTGGCGCTGGGGTCCTGGTGGGCACTCCTCCTGTTCATTCCCTTTACGCTCGTCATTGTCTGGCGTCTTCTGGAAGAAGAGAAATTCCTGATAAAAGAATTGCCAGGATATTCGGAGTATTTTCAGAAGGTTCGCTATCGACTGGTCCCATTCGTTTTTTAGATTTTTTAGGCAATGATGCAATCTCCCCCCGCAGGTTAGGGATGCTTTCCCATCCTTTATTTCTTTGCCGCCAGCAAGACGGTGGCTTCGGGGCTGGTGGGGATGTGCGCCGGCGCCGTCAGCCCTTCCTCCTTCATCCATTCCGCCACCTCACCGTAGGTGTAGGCCCGTCCCCGGGGGGTGACGGCCAGCATGTGCACCCCGAACAGGGCGGCAGCCGGGGGGGTGCAGCCGTCGGGGTTGAGAAAGAAGTCCTGGATGGCCACCCGGCCGCCGGGGACCAGGGCCGCTACGGCCTTGCGGATGATGAGCCGGCACTGCTCCTGGTCGTGGCTGTGGAGGATCTGGGAGATCCAGATGAAATCGTAGGACGAACCGATGTCATCCTTGAGGAAGTTGCCGCTCAGGACGTCGATCCGGGAGCTGAGGCCGTGTTTGGCGATGTTTTCCCGGGCAATGTCGCTGGGCCCCGGCAGGTCAAAGACCGTGGCCCGCAAGTCCGGGTTGGCCTGGGCGAAGGCGATGGCGTAAGTGGCCGGGCCGCCTCCCAGGTCCAGGAGGCGGCGCACCCCGGATAACGGCAATTTCGGGGCCACCTGAGGAGCCAGGTCCCGGGCCACGGCGTGCATACCCCAGATGAAGGCCCTGACCCCCTCCTCGTCCCGGCGAGGCCGGGTATCAACCCAGGTCTCCGGTTCCACCCCCTGGGGATGGCCCGTCAGCACGGTGTTCTGGAGGCCGTTCCAGCCCCGCTCCCAGGTGTGCTCCAGATGCTTGATAATGGCACCGCGGTAGTCGTCCTTGCCCTGCACCAGGTAGCGGGAGACGATTTTGCTGTTGTGGAAGTAATCGACCTCCTTGACCAGCAGTCCCAGGGCCGCCAGGCCGTTCAGGAAGATGCCCGCCGCCCGGGCGTCGGCCTTGAGCCAGGCCGCAACTTCCACGGCGCTGCGGGGCGAATCCAGAAAGTCGAACACGGCCAGGTTCACCGCCACCGTGAGCATCTTGGCCGCGCTGAATCCCCGGGCCATGGACATGAGCTGTTCAAAACCGCCTTCCTGGTCCAAAGTCATGGTTAATCCCCTTTTGTTAGCTGAAATTGTCGAAGCCGCCGGCAGAAACAGAGACTCATTTTAAATTTAAGGATAAAATTTCATTTGTCATCCGGGTAGGGTAGGCACTGCCCACCAAAAGGCAAAGGGAAAAAGGCAAAAGGAAAAAGAAAATTAGAAGGCCACCTCATTTTTCCTAATTTTACTTTTGCCTTTTGCCTCTGTGCCCGCCGAAATATGGCGGCCAGAGGCCGTCCTATAAGGATAGATATTAGCTGAGCAGAAGTTGCCCAAGCAGAGCTTGGGCGGAAATTCCCGTTCCCAAGCAGGAGCTTGGGAACGAGAAGAATTGGCCTTTTACTTATGACTTTTTACTTTTGACTTTTGCCTTCCGTCAAGGCCCCCTGCAAGGACTTTTTCAGGGCGGGCAGATCCTCAGGCAGCAGGGTGAGCATATCCAGGAGCAGGGTGTCCTGCTCTATGCGGGCGATGATGGGAGGCGTGGCGATGCGCAGGCGGGCTTCCAGTTGCACCGGGGTGAGCGGCGGCAGGCTGAGGGCCAGGGCGCGGCTGGGCAGGCTCACCTGGGGCAAGGCGCCGCCTCCCACCCTGGCTTTGCTCTCCACTACCTGCACCTGGACCCCGGGCCCCAAGACCCGCAGCAGGTGGCGGGCCAAAGACCGGGCCTGCCTTTTGAGCTCAGAGAGCGGCCGGGTCAGCAGCCGCAAGGTCGGGATGGCGGAGACGGCCTGGGATTCCTCCAGGTAGAGGCGAAGCGTGGCCTCCAGGCCGGCCAGGGTGAGTTTGTCCGGCCTCAGGGCCCGGGTGAGGGGGTGCCGGCGCAGGCGGGAGATCACTTCCCGGGAGCCCAGGGCCAGGCCGGCTTGGGGCCCGCCTAAGAGCTTGTCTCCGGAAAAGAGCACCAGGTCGGCCCCGGCCTGCAAGGTCTCCTGGACGGTGGGTTCCCGCTCCAAACCGTAGCGGGACAGGTCCACCAGGCAGCCGCTGCCCAGGTCCTCCACCACCAGGAGGCCGTAGCGCCTGCCTAAGGCCACCAGCTCGGGCAGGGCCACTTCGGAGGTGAAGCCGGTGATCCGGTAATTGCTGGGATGGACCTTCAGCAGCATGGCGGTCTCATCGCTGACGGCCTGCTCATAGTCCTTGAGATGCGTCTTGTTGGTAGTGCCCACTTCCCGGAGGAGGGCGCCGCTGGCCGTCATGATCTCCGGCAGGCGGAAGGAGCCGCCGATCTCCACCAGTTGCCCCCGGGAGATGATGACCTCTTTTCCCTGGGCCAGGGAGGTAAGGGCCAGGAGCACCGCGGCCGCGTTATTGTTGACCACCAGGGCCGCCTCGGCGCCGGTGAGCTCCTGGAGCAGCCCTTCCAGGTGGTCCTGGCGGGAGCCGCGTTGGCCCAGATTCAGGTCGTATTCCAGGGTGCTGTAATGGACCGCCACTTCCTCGATTTGCTTAAGGGCTGCCGCGGCCAAGGGCGACCGTCCCAGGTTGGTGTGGATCACGACCCCGGTGGCGTTGAGCACCCGGCGCAAAGAGGGGAGCAAAGCTGCCTCCAGGAGTTTCTGGAGTTCCAGCACTAAAGCGGTTGGGTCCAGTTCGGCTGGCAGGTCGGCGGCGGGGCCTTCGGACAAAAACTGGCGGAGGTCCGCCAGGCCGCGGCGCACCGCGGCTGCAGCCAGGGGGCGGGGCAGGGAGGCGACCGCCGCTCTCAGGTGCGGGTGGCGCAATAATTCGTCCACCTGGGGCAGTTGCCGCAGCAGTCGGGCGCGGGCCGGGTCCATTGGTGAACTCCTTTTGAGAGTAGGGCGACCTGCTGGGTCGCCCAGTTTTAGGTTTAGAGCTTCGAGTTTTCTGTTTTCAGTAATTTTAATTTGGTCCCTTGGTTGCCAGCCGGGAGCGGGCCCTGGTCAAAATATGCCACTTCGGCGCGGGCCTGTCAAATGGTAAGGATTGTCCGCACCGGGAAAAAGATTTTTTCCGTACCAAAGCCTATTGACAAATGTCCCGACTTCAAATAAATTTTATAAGTTATAATATGAGCGGTTCTGGCCTGTGGTGTGGGGCTTGCGATGCTGGCGTAGCTCAATGGTAGAGCGGCTGATTTGTAATCAGCAGGTTGCGGGTTCGAGTCCCATCGCCAGCTCCAGGGAGGACATTTTTTCAGTCTGGAGAGGTTCCCAAGTGGCCAAAGGGAGCAGACTGTAAATCTGCCGGCGCAGCCTTCGGAGGTTCGAATCCTCCCCTCTCCACCATTTGCCCTCAGAAGCGGGAATAGCTCAATGGCCAGAGCATCAGCCTTCCAAGCTGAGGGTTGCGGGTTCGAGTCCCGTTTCCCGCTCCAGTTATCGGGCCCACGTAGCTCAGTTGGTAGAGCACTTCCTTGGTAAGGAAGAGGTTCACCGGTTCGATCCCGGTCGTGGGCTCCATTTGTGTCAGGGGGCCCAGAGAAGCCGGGGAAGTTGCAGGCGCAGCCGGCGCGGTTAATCTTGATGGGAATCTGGACAGGAGAGAGGGCGAGAGTGCGCGGCAGCCACCGATGACCGGGATGCCCCATTAGTCCTGGGGCTGACCGGGATATGCCTTCTGGAGAGAGAGCCAATGGCCAAGAAGAAGTTTGAGCGGAAGAAGCCGCACGTGAACGTAGGAACGATAGGTCACATCGACCACGGGAAGACGACCTTGACTGCGGCCATAACCAAGCATTTGGCCAAGAAGGGCTTGGCG
>JBAUPV010000024.1:0-14772 GCA_049580385.1 Desulfobaccales bacterium
TATGTGTCTACCGGGGCACCCCCTTATGGCAAGAGTACATCAACCGCGGGATCATTGACGACGAGCGCGATTGGCACAAATGGTTCAAGTGCTCGGACATCGACCCCACCGCCCTGCCCAGCGCTACAGTAAACCGGGTCCGCATGAAAGGCTACGCCTTGCTTTTTGCCCATCGCATTTTCAAGCGTCCAATCCGCACCTATAAGCTCTTAAGATTGTTCGGCCGACATATGAAGAAATCCGATCTTCTAAAATTGCTCTGGACCCCTTTTCAACGGCGGACCTTGAGCCGGAGCCCCGAGCTCCCGGCCTTGATGATTGACTTAGGACTCACAGAGCCCCACCGGGCGCCGTCTCTCTGATCTGCTAATCCTTGAGCACCTGGGCGGGCCTTTAGGTGGCGGATTGTGGTATTGTTGAAAGGCCTTGGGAGCTGCCCCCCCAGTATTACTATCTGCTATATATCAACACACCATTTCCTCCTCAGTCTGGTATAATTCCCGAAGGAAGGGGTCCACTTCTGGAGGAAGGTGATTACCGCCCGGCTCTGGGTGGGGTCGTGTACTCCCCAGCCGCGCCGGGAAAAACTTAAAGAATATTTGAAGATTGAAGCAGGATGAAATCAGCAACCGACGGCTACCGGGAACAATCACTCAGGATTCACGGTATGGTCTGCGCCAAATGCGGCCGGGAATTCACCCAGAAAAACCGGAATCAACTGACGGTGCACCACAAGGACGGCAATCCCCGGAATAATCCCAAGGATGGCTCGAATTGGGAGAACCTCTGCATCTACTGCCACGATGACGAGCACAGCCGCAAACTGCTGGCTGACTATCTCAGCGGGAAATGAAGGCGCCGCCTTTCGCTAAGCCGAGCCCCGGCCTTCCTGCACCAGCTTTCTGGCATAGGCCTGGCGCACCTTTTCCAGCAACTCATCCAGGGCTATCGGCTTCATGAGGTAATCGAAGGCCCCCAGTTGCATCCCCTGGATGCCCGTCTCCACCGAGGCGTGGCCGGTGAGCATGATGACTTCCGTCAAGGGCTTCTTCTTTTTGATTTCCCGGAGGGTCTCGATGCCGTCCATGCCCGGCATCCGGACGTCCAGGATGACGACGTCCGGCGGGCTCTCGTCCAGGGCTTCCAGGGCCAGATAACCGCTCTCCACCCCGCTCACCTCGATATTGCGGGCCCGGAGCCTCTTGACGATGGTCTCCAGAAAATCCGCTTCATCGTCCACGATCAACACCTTGAACTCTTCCATGACGCCTCCCTTTTTGGCTTATCTGACCGGGAAATAGATGGTAAAGGTGGTGCCCTGGCCTTCCTGGCTGGCCACCAGCATCCGGCCCCCCAATTTTTCCACGATACTGTAGGAAATGGAAAGGCCCAGGCCGGTGCCTTTGCCTACTTCCTTGGTGGTAAAGAAGGGATCGAAGATCTTGGTCAGCATCTCCCTGGGGATGCCGGGGCCGCTATCGCTAATCTCTATGCCGATTTCATTATTCCTGGCCAGGTGCCTGGTCTGGAGATGAATCTCGCCATCTTTGCCAATGGCGTCGATGGCGTTATTGAGGATATTGAGAAAGACTTGCTGCAGTTGGGCCGGATCGCTGGCGGTCTTGGGGAGATCGGGGGCATAATCGGCCTTTATCCCGATCTGGCGATGGCGGGCCTCGTTTTCCAAAAAGGCCACGCTCTCAGCCAGGACGGCACTGATATCGACGGTCTCCGCGACCGGCTCCATCCGCCGGGCGAAGCCCAGGAGACGGTGGGTTATCGTCTTGGCGCGGTTGACATGATATTCAATCTTGTTCACTGCCGCGTCTATTTCCTGAAAATTCTCGTTATTGGAGACATCTTCCATTTTCAGCAGGTCTTTAATCCAGCCGGCTTTTTCGCCGATGACCGCCAGGGGATTGTTGATTTCGTGGGCAATGCCCGCAGCCATCTTCCCCAATGCCGCCATCTTGCTTTCCTGCATGGCCATTTCCTCGCTGGCGGCCTTCTTCCGTTCCATGTCCGTCATTTCATTCATCATCGAGCGGGTGGCGAGCACTGCGCCGATGGCAATCAACAACACTCCGCCCAAGGCAATCAAGGCCATCAGGGACCGGGTGCGCAAGAGCGGGGTCAACTGGTCCCCGGGGTCTTCCCGGATTACCAGCACCCACTTGTTCAGTTTGACGATGCCGACGGCGAAGAGCCCTTCCTGGCCAGGCAGCGCGATTTCCTCCGCCTGGGGAACGCTGGCCTTGGAGAAATCGGGCCCCGGCGCCGGTTGCAGCACGGCCCCGTCAAACCGGGGCTTGGTTTGCAGGATATCATTGCCGTCAATGAGAAAGGCATCCCCCTTTTTGCCGACCCAGGCGGCCCGCACCATGGTCTCGATGGTGTCGGAATCGATGGTGGCCCTGAGGATCCAGCTCTGGCTCCCTTCCTGGACCCGCACCGCAATGATAAAATGCGGAACCTTGCGAAATCCCAGGAACACGTCGCTCACATAAACGCCGGTGGCCATCACCTTGTGGAACCAGTCTTCGTTCTGATAATTTGCCGATTTCATGAGGGCGTAATACGGCCCCACGTAGGCCAGGTGCCTGCCTTCCTGGTCGATAATCCCCAGATCCAAATAAGACTTGGAACGGGCCTGGATGATGTCGAAAACCTTCTCCAGGTTGGCTTCATCCCTCAATTTATCCAAGGGGATGATATGAGCCAGACTGCTGAGCTGGGAGACGCGTTCGTCCAAAAAGAGATCGATGGAACTGGAACGGTTTTCCGCCAGGGTCTTCATATCCTCCATGATCTTGGTGTAGTAGGATTGGCTGAACTGGTAATAGATGTAGGCTCCCAGGATGAGCAGCGGGATTACCGAAAAGGCCAGGATGGTCAGGATAATTTGCCACCTTAATTTTTTATGGTACTCTCGCTCCATCCCGATGACCGCCTCTCAAGGGCCGAGATTTTCTCTGAGGCAGCCCGATCCGCCGGGTTCCGGCGAGTAGGGCTGCCCCTTGGCAAACATGCTAAGCAATGGCCGTTCCAAAGAGAGCCCCCTGGTTAACTTGCTGTTTTTATTTAATCAATTTATCGAAGCCGCCAGGCTCGAGGGAATTATTCGGGAACCTAAATGTCAATATTTTTTACAGGTTGTAAAGGGAGACCACGCCCCGAGCCTTTCTGGTATAATAACCGTAAGCGTAGCCGGAGATGCTACCCGATTACGGCCAAGATAGCAGAATTGTCAAACTGAGCGAAGCAAATAATCGAATTCTGGTCAACGCCTCGGCGCTCCGCTCAGGATATCCTTGAATCTCTCTGGCTGATCGGCTAACATTTTAAGATAAGGGAACATTCCCGGCCTGGCGGCGGCGAGAGGCGAAGGCGAGGGCCCATGTCCAGCGAGCGCCGCCAGGATCCGCAGGGGGCCGCCAGCCAGGACCGGAGCCTCCATGGTGATAAGGTTATGGCTGAGTTGGTAGTCCGGGGAGGCAGCTCGGTCCAAGGTTTTCTGAGCGCATGAAACGCCTGAATCTGCGAAATCTTTGGATGCGGCCGGACCAGGACCTGAACCCCTTCGGCCTGGTGAGATTCTTTTCTTTGCCGGGTTTTATCGTCATCACGATCGTCACCGGTATTCTGGTCGTCTTGCTGACTATCCGCGCCCAGCAGATGATCATGAAGAAAAACGAAGCCTACCTGGAGTTGCTGGCGGCCAACCTGAATCACCAGATCTTTCAGCAGTTCGTGCTGCCTACTGCCTTCGCCAAGGGGGGCCGGATTACCCTATCCGACCCGGAGCAGTCCCACCGCCTGGATGAGGTGGTGCGCACCACCATCCATGGGTTTCACGTGGACCAGTTGAACCAGTACGATCAGGAGGGGGTCTTTTCCTACAGCACCGCCAACCTGCCTCTGGGAAAAAAGTGCGACAACATTACCGGGGTTAAGAGGGCACTGGCCGGGGAAAACTATTTTGAGGTGCCCGGCTACGGTCCCCTTAGCGTCCTGTGGCCCCGCAGCCCTCAGGCGAAGCACCTTAACGCCTACATCCCCTTCCGTCTGGAGAAAGAGTTAACCACCCCCTCGGGACCGGTTATCGGGGTCTTTGAGATCAGCCAGAACATCACCGGCGATCTGGCGGAAATCAATAAATTCCGCCTCCTCATCCTGGTCATCCTGGTGGTGATTATGGGCTGCCTTTTCTTAATCCTGCGCCAGATCGTCAAGAAGGCGGGCCTGATTCTGGCCCGGCGCCAGGAGGAGCAGCGGTCCCTGGAGGCTCAGTTGCACCAGTCGGAGCGTCTGGCGGCCCTGGGGGAGATGACCGCGGGGGTGGCCCATGAAATCCGCAACCCCCTGGGGATCGTCAGCTCTACCGCCGAACTGTTGCAAGAGCGCCTGGCCCGCTATGAGCCGCAAAACCGCCTGGCCTGGATTATCGTGGAGGAAGCCAACCGCCTCAACGAAAAGGTCACGGAATTTCTCGATTTCGCCCGGCCTCGGGTTCCCCAATTGCGCCCCTCCGACCTGGAGGGGGTCCTGGACCGGGGTCTGGAGTTCCTGGAGCCGGAGATCCACCGCCTGGGGATCGAGGTTACCCGGGATTACCGTCTCCGGGGCCGGACCCTGGTCGCGGACCCGGACCTGTTGTACCAGGCCTTCCTGAACCTGCTGCTCAACGCCATCCAGGCCATGCCCGAGGGCGGCCGGCTCACCGTATCCACTCAACCGGGCCCCCAGGGCCGCGGCGGCGAGATCAGCTTTGCGGACACCGGCGAAGGCATCGAGCCGGAGAGCCTGAAAAAGGTCCTAAACCCTTTCTTCACAACCAAGGAGCGGGGCAGCGGCCTGGGCCTGCCTATCGTCAAGAGTATTATCGAAACCCATCGGGGCGCCATCAAGGTCGACAGCACCAGAGGCCAGGGCACAGTGGTAACCATCACCCTGCCGGAGATGGATTAATGGCCTGGCAGGCGTTGGCCAGGGCGCCGAGCGGTAGCCGCAGGCTTTAGCCTGCGCTCATCTTTTTGTTATTGAGGGATTTGCCAGTCTGAACTTGCGGCTGCATTTATTAAGGCTAAAACGAAAGAGAAGAATATTTCTTATTAAAAGAAAATCTGAGATATGACACTAGCAGCCAGCAGGTAAGGTTGGGCTGCCAAGCCCACCTTCCTGGGGGCCGGGGCCGGAGATAGCCTTCCTGCCAAAAACTCGAAACTCGAAACTCGAAACCCTTTCTATGAATACTATCTTAGTCGTTGACGATGAAGTCAATTATCTGACGGTCATGGAAGCCCTGCTGGGAGGGGCCGGCTACGAGGTCCTTACCGCGCCCAGCGCCCCGGAGGCCCTTAAGATCGCCGAGGCCTCCGATCTGGACCTGGTGCTTTCCGACATGAAAATGCCCAAGATGAGCGGCATCGAGCTCATGGAGGAATTGCACCGCCTCTATCCGGACCTGCCGGTGGTCATCATGACGGCCTATGGCACTGTGGAACTGGCCGTCACCGCCATGAAGAAAGGGGCCTTCGATTACATCCTGAAACCCTTTAAAAATGAGGGGATCCTGGCAACCATCGCCAAGGCCCTGGAGTACCGCCAGCTCCTTCTCACCAACCGGCTGCTGTACCAGGAATTGGACAAGAAATACGGCTTCCCCAACATCGTGGGCGAATCTCGGGTGATGCAGGAGATCCTGGCCCTGGTCAAAAGGGTGGCCACCTCCAAGGCCACCGTCCTGGTCACCGGCGAGAGCGGCACCGGCAAAGAGCTGATCGCCCGGGCCACCCACCAATGCAGCAACCGGGCCCAACGGCCCTTCATCTCGGTCAACTGCGCCGCCCTTACCGAAACCCTGCTGGAAAGCGAACTCTTCGGCCACGAGCGGGGCGCCTTTACCCACGCGGTGGCCATGCGCAAGGGGCGCTTCGAACTGGCCGACGGCGGCACCCTGTTCCTGGATGAAGTGGCGGAGATGTCCCAGGCCCTCCAGGTAAAACTGCTGCGGGTCCTCCAGGAGATGGAGTTCGAACGGGTCGGGGGCAGCCGCTCCATCAAGGTGGACGTGCGGGTGGTGGCCGCCTCCAACCGGGAGCTGAAGGAAGAGGTGGAGGCCGGCCGCTTCCGGGAAGACCTGTTCTACCGCCTCAACGTCGTCCATCTCCATATCTCTCCCCTGCGCCAGCGCGTCGAGGACATCCCCCTGCTGGCGGCCCACTTTATCAAGAAGTACGCCCAGGAAAACGTCCGGGGCCAGATTCGCCTTACCCAGGAGGCCCTGAAGTTGCTGGTGCAGTACCCCTGGCCGGGCAACGTCCGGGAGTTGGAAAACGTCATGGAGCGGGCCGTGATCCTGTGCGCCAATAACCTGATCACCCCCGAGGACCTGCCCGGGGAAATGGCCCCCGCCGCCGCCGGGGCCAAACTGGACATCGACCGCTTCGTCCCTATGCACACCCCCCTGCCGGAGGCCCTGGAGGCCATTGAGGAACAGATGATCCGCCGGGCCCTGGAGCAGAGCGGCCAGGTCCAGGTGCGGGCCGCCGAGATGCTGGGCATCACCAAGAGCCTGCTGCAATACAAGCTGAAGAAGTATCATCTGACTACCTAACCGGTAGCATAGGCGTCCCGCCTGTGGCGGAAAATGGACTTTTGGGCGCGGCCTATGGAGCCGGTCCAGTGGGACGGGCCTTCGTGCCCACCATCCAAACGGTGGCCACAGGCCGCCCTATAATCGAGAAACAAGCAACGCCGGTTTGCAAAAAGTTATTATCTGGAGGACCCTTGAGACCCGAACAATTCCCCGACGATATCCGGCCCTTTCTCATACCGAAGGCTGAAGGCGATCTGGTGTATCGCTGTCTCGAATGCGGGGCGGAGTATGACATCAGCCGGCTCCTCTACACCTGCCCCAAGTGCCGGGGACTCTTCCTCCTGGAGGATAAGGCCGCCGGCCGCCTTATGCAGCACCCCCCGGCTTTTTGGCGCCGGCTGTTCGATTACCGCAAGATGCTCAACCTGCCGGCTCTAAAGGGGATCTTTCTCTTTTACGAACTGATCGCCCCGGTCATTCCCCTTACGGACCTCATCTACCTGGGGGAAGGCCACACCCCCCAGGTGGCGGCCAATGAGGCGCTCCGGGAAGAAGTGGGCGGGGCCTTTTATTATAAGAACGACGGCCAGAACCCCAGCGCCTCTTTCAAGGACCGGGGCATGGCCGCAGCCTTGAGCTACCTCAACTTTCTGGCGCGCCAGCCCGGGGCCGGAAAAATCCTGGCCATCTGCGCCTCCACCGGCGACACTTCGGCGGCCGCCGCCCTGTACGCCGCTTACCTGGGAAGCCGGGTGGCCTCCGCGGTGCTCCTGCCCCACGGCAAGGTCACCCCCCAGCAACTGGCCCAGCCCCTGGGCCACGGCGCCCGGGTCTTGGAGATCCCCGGGGTCTTCGACGACTGCATGAAGGTGGTGGAGTCCCTGGCGGACCACTACCAGGTGGCCCTGCTCAACTCCAAGAACGCCTGGCGCATCCGGGGCCAGGAGTCATTCGCCTACGAGATCGCCCAGGGATTCGACTATGAGCTGGCCGGCAAGGCCGTGGTGGTGCCCATCGGCAACGCCGGCAACATCACCGCCATCATGCAAGGCTTTCTGCGCCTGCACGGCCTCAAGATCATCGAGACCCTGCCCCGGATCATCGGGGTCCAGTCCCGCCACGCCGACCCGGTGTTCCGCTACTACCTGCAGCCGGACCGGGCCAAACGGGTCTTCAAACCGGTGGCCGTGCAGCCCAGCGTGGCCCAGGCGGCCATGATCGGCAACCCGGTCTCCATGCCCCGGGTCATCCGCCTGGTGGAGGAATACCACCGCATTGCCGGCGAGGGCTCGGTGGCCGTGGTCCAGGTGAGCGAACAGGAGATCATGGACTCCATGCTGCTGGCCAACCGCCACGGCCACATCGCCTGCACCCAGGGGGGCGAATCCCTGGCCGGTTTCCGGGCCGCCTTGAAAGAGAGGCTGGTGGACACCGGGGAGACCGCGGTGCTGGACGCCACCGCCCACCATCTGAAGTTCATCGGTTTCCAGCAGATGTACTTCGAGGACTCCTTTCCGCCGGAGTTCGAGGTGGCCCCCAAGGCCGAGTACCGGAATCGGCCGCAGTTGCTGACCCCCAGGATCGATGATCCGGAAGAGCAGACTGCCGATTTGGCGGGGCAAATCGCCGCCTTGCTGGAATTGACGCCGAAGGGCTAGCGTGGTGCTTCCTAAATAACGGCTTTAAATAAAAAAACCTAAGTTCCAAGGGTATTAAAGTCCCCCTTTGGAAAAGGGGGATTTAGAGGGATTTCAAGAGGTTATTTAAATCCCCCCTGCCCCCTTTATCAAAGGGGGGTAAAAAATCGTAGTTTGAAATGTCATGGCAATTATGAGGCGTCACTCCAGCGTGGTTGCATACCTGTGCCCCGATCTTATCTTTTCTCCAGGCACGAAATGGAGGAGGGGAGATGAGGAAGGCAAGATTGTGGCTGCTGCTGATGGCGGTCAGCCTGATGCTGGCGCCGGCCTGCTCAGGGGCCAGCGGCCAGGCCCAGGCCCCCTGACAGGAGGCCCTGCAGGCCCCGCAGGTCCCGCGTCTGGACCCCGAAACCCTGAAAAGCTGGCTCTCCGACCCCCAGGTGCTCATCCTGGATGTGAGGCGGTCGCACGCCTGGCAAAGCAGCGATAAAAAATCGTGGGTGCGGTGCGCGAGGACCCCAATGATGTCAATACCTGGGCCGCGAACCTGCCCAAGGGGAAGAAAATCGTCCTTTACTGCTCCTGACCTGACGAGGGCACCAGCGCCCGGGCGGCGCAGCAATTGCTGGAAATGGGCTTTCCCCAGGTTTGGGCTTTGAAAGGCGGCTGGCGGGAATGGGAGAGGAGGGGCTACCCCACGGAGCCGAAATGATAACTTTGGTGCCGAGCGGCCATAAGATGCAGACCAACAGATGACTACTCCAGATCAAAACGCCAGCAACGCCCCGGTCCCGACCCCCCTGGCCGACGACTACTGCTTCGTCTGCGGCAAGAAAAATCCCCGCGGCTTTAAGATCACAGTGCGCTATTCGGAGGCGGAGCTGGCAGCGGAGACCGAACTGGCCATCCCCAGGGAGTACCAGGGCTGGGCCCAGGTGATCCACGGCGGCATCCTCTCCACCCTGCTGGATGAACTGATGGCCCACGCGGTGTGGCGCTTCGCCGGGCCCGGTCTCACCCTGGGCATGGAGGTGCGCTTTCACCAACCCCTGAAACCCGGGGAGCCCATCCGGGTGCGGGGGGTGCTCCACACCAAAAACGGCAGCCGCCGCCAGGCCGAAGGGGAGATCATCCGCATTGCCGACGGCAGTCGCATCGCCTCGGGCAAGAGCCGTTTTCTCCTCCTGCCGGGAGACGGCCCGGAACCGGAACCTTGAGTCCGTCCGTTATCGGGGCCTATTCTGCCTGAGGGCGGCCACCGGCAGCAATGTCCGGCAGAGATTTTGCATCAGGATAGCGAATCAAAATTGAAAAATGTAGCCACAAGCCTTTAGCCAGAGAAGACGGGGGCAGCCCGGAATGCCAAAACTCCCTCTTTCCTGTGAGAGGAGAGGGCTGGGGTGAGGGGTGGCTTCCGATTACTTCCCCCTCACCCTGCCCTCTCCCCCATTGGGGGAGAGGGGAAAAAGCAAGAAAACAAAATAAGTTAATCAAAGAAGATTTGGGGGCCTATATTACAACGGCAGATTAGCAAAAACCTTGCCCGACACGACTGCACTGGCCACCCTATAATCCGTTTTCCCCGCGTATCCTTGGCAATAGCCTTTCCTCATTCAATCCACTGCACCAACTTCGAAAGCGGCTCCCTCCCGGTGCGATAGGCATTGGCCGGGGCGTCGGCATCGGGGTAGCCCAGGGCGATGCCCACTACGATCTTGTGGGTCGGGGTGAGGCCCAGGTGATGCCGGATAATGTCCGGGTACCTGGCTATCTGAGCGCTGATGCAGGTGCCCAGACCCAGGTCATGGGCCGCCAGGGCGATGGCATGGGTGATGGACCCCAGGTCGAACATGCTGTAAGGCTCGCCCAGTTCCGCATTGAAAATCACGTAGATGATCACCGGCGCCCCAAAGGCCCGGGACATATTAGCCAGGTGGGCCAGGCGGCAGGCCTTGTCGTCCCGGGCAACCCCCATCTTGTCGAACAGCCCGGCCGCGCAAGCCATATAGCGGTCCTTGTAGGCCTCTGGCCAGCTTTCCGGCATGGCCACGTCGGGGTTCGCCACCACCCTTTGCTCTAAAGCCGACGCCATCTCCCAGGTCAGCTTCTCGATCTTATCCCCATGCACCACCACCAGCTCCCAGGGCTGCGTATTCCCCCAGGAGGGGCTCCAACGGGCCGCATCGAGGATGCGGGTGATGAGCTCCCGGGGAACGGCCTCGTGCTTAAAGGCTCGGATGCTCTTTCTGGTCTTCAGGGCTTCCAACAGTTCCATGGACTCCTCCTTGTGTCTCCCGTTTTCTTGGGATATTAATAGAAATTTAAGGGTGGGGCTGTCAATCGATTTTTTCGGAGATGCGGCTGGCTTGCCGGTGGCAGGTGATCCGCGGCCCTAACTGCCGGTCATCGCCAGGAACTGCTTGGCGGCTCCGATTTTGGGCCTCACTACCGCAGTCTGCAAAAAAGAATAAAAGGCGATAAAGGCGGTGACAGATGGCAGCGGCCCGGCTCGTGGCCTTCCCTTTGATTCTCCCCTGGCGGCAGGAGTTTTGGACCCTCCCCCTCTATTTCCCTCATCTCCGGGTGGGGGTGATCCCGGGATGGCCGGCAGAACTCCCGTACCAGGGAATGGCCTTGCCTGTAGAGGCCCAGGCCCTCGACCCCGGGCTCAATCACGATAAGCCTGGCGACTTCTTGCAGTGGCGGGCCTTTGAGGAATATCGGCAAGCCCAGGAGGGCGAGGGCGACCTGCTGCGCGCCCTGCGCAATTACGGCCGGGCCGAGGCGCCGGAAAAAGAGGCCTTCCTGGACCCCTGGGCTCTCGCCTGGCAGTTGGAAAAGCTCCAGGCCGACCAGGAGGCCCAATTGCAACTGGTGGACCAGGGCCAGGAATGGCTCAAGGAAGTCCTGACCCCGGAACCCTGGGAACAGCCCTCGGGGCTCGGCCCGGTTCCCGGGGTCCCGGAGATGGTGGACCCGGATTTGGCCAAGATGCGTTACCGGCTCTGGCAGCGAGTCATGGGCCCCCAGTTGCACGACCCCTGGGTTCCCTTTCTCCTGGGCCGCACCGCCCGTTCTCTGTTCCTCACCTTGCGCGGCTGGCCTTCGCTGCCCGAACCCGAAAAGGTGAGGCTCTCCCTGCCCGGCTGCCGCAGTTCCCAGGAATGGTCGGCGGTGCGCGGCCCGGGGGAGGCGCCCCCCTGGCAGGCTCAGTTCCAGGAAGGGTTGGCCGGGTTGCTGGATGCCGCCGCCGCTCGAAAGGACCCGGAGGCGGCAGCCCGAGGTTTGGCCGAATTTGTGGCCGACCGGGTAGCGGCCTCCTGGCCGCTACCGGTTATCTGGAACCTGGAATTGGAGGTCTGGATCCCGGAGTCCGGGAAGGATAATGCGCGGCCGCCGGTGCTCTGCTGGTCCGGAGCCGGGGCCGCCGATGTCTTGCCGGGATAGGGGATTGTCAGCCGGTAGTCATTGCGCCTTACCTGGGCCGGTCTCCGGCAGGAGGTCCGCCTCCGGGGTCTCAATCAGGGCCGGCAAGGGCTTGGCGGCGATGATCTTGCCGGCGGCGATTTCCCGCAGGGCCATAACGATCTCTTTGTTGTCCCCTTTTACCAATACCGGGGCACCCCGGTAGATCTGTTGCACCCGCTTGGCGGCCAGATGGACCAGGCCGAACCGAGTGGGAACCCGCTGCAGGCAATCCTCGATGGTGACGCGCGCCATAAATATCCCTCCTCCAAAATTGCTGGATGAATTCGGTCCAATGGGGGTCGGGCAGAACCGACCTTATCCATGATAACACGAAGACCAGGACGGCGCTATGATTTCCGGCGCCGCCGGGACCAGAACTATCCTCCGGGCCTCCCGCCTTTCTCACCGGCCAGGCGGACGAACTCGAGTTGGTCCCCCTCCTTGAGGACCAGGGAGGCGGACGCTTCCCGGCCATTGACCAGGGCCAGGGCCCGGGGATCGATATTCAAAGGCTCCTTCAGGGCCTGGCGCACTTCTCCCACCGATTTGCCGGCGATGGCGGCGGTAAGCAGGTGCACTCCGTAGCTTATCTTCACCTGGCCGGGGCCGGCCGGCGCCGGTTGTTGGCGGCGGGTCAGATCCGTTAACCGGGCGCTCACCGGGGTTCACCTTCCCCTTCCCAGGCGGGGCGCCTCGCAATTTTCCCTATGGGACCACACATCCAATTCATCTTTTTGGCCAATCCACTCGTTTCGAGATCGAGAGGAAAGAAAACTTTATCAAAAATACCGGGACAATTGCGGCAGGGAGGGGTCCACCTGCCGGCATTCCCGGAGCAGGGCGTTCAGGTAAATCCAGACAAAACTGAGCAGCAATTCCGGGGCGTACTTCCGGGCGCCAACGCTGTCGAAGGCCAGTTCGGCAGAGCCTGCCATCCGAAAGCGGCAGGCCAGGTCCCCCAACAGGGGCCAGACCACCTGCCAGCCGCCGGGGAGCTCGGCAAAGGTGCCGCAATCCAGGCGCCGCAGCCCCACCTCCACCACCTCCGGGCTCAGCAGGCGCAGCACTTCTTCCCGGGCTCCCAGGGAGACGCCTTCCAGGGGAGCTGCCGCGGCCGCGGCGAAATCCGAGAGGGCCAGCCAGTCCTTCCCGGGAGCGGCCGGCCGCAGCGCATATTCCCCCCGCCCGTAGCGGGCCAGAACGGCCACCAGGTCCCAGGCGAAGACATAGGCGTCCTCGGTGGGCACCGCCAGGCTTTTCCGGGCATAAAAGACCCGTAAATCCGCGCCGAATTCCGGGTCCAGGTCGAAGAGCAGGTAGAGTTCCAGAGGACGGAAGGGCTTGAGCCGCAGCACCCACTCGATGCTGGCGTAGGGCTGGCCCGCAACCACCTCTCCCCCCAGCAAACCAGCCAGGACCGCGGGGGCCGCGCCGGCCAGACCCGCCAGGTCCCGCTGATACTTCTTTCTGACATATTGGCGAATCTGGGCCTCCCAGCCCCAGCCGGCCTCGAACTGCCCCAGGGATACCAGGTCGTACGGGAAATCGAGATTTTTCTTAGGGGCGGCGCCCTGATTCAGCTCTTTTGGCATCCACTTTCTGATTGAATTTCTCTGCGTTAATTATAAACCGCTCGTGCACCGCCTCGCCAATTTTTTCCTTTTCGTCAAAGCCCTCCACCTTGCAGGTGATTTTCCTGCCATCCACTTGACTCACTTCGGCGACCGCCCGCACCTCCATCCCCAGGGGGGTGGCGGCCAGGTGTTTCAGGTTCATGGAGATGCCCACCGACTGCTCCCCGGGGCCCAGGTGCGCGGCTAGCAGTTCGGCGCAGGCCCCTTCGAACAGGCCCCCGAGAAAGGGGGTGCCGAAAACCTCGGGGACGCCCTGGAAAAACTTACGGGCCGAATGTTCCGGCCCGGTCCTGAGCCGCTTCTCATGCCTCATGCCAACCTCAATGGCCATACCGCCTCCTTTTCTTAGTAGCCAGTAGTCAGTAGTTTGTAGTTTGTTTTTGGTAGTTGTTTTTGCTTTTTGGTTTTTGGTTTTTGCTTTTTCTGGGAACTGACTACTGGCCACTGGCCACTGCTTTTTGGTTTTTCTGGGAACTGGCAACTGGCTACTGGCTACTTTTCTTACACCGCCAATGGCGTCAATTTGATGGGGGTCAGGAATTCGCCCCGGCCCAGGCGGCGGCCCAGATCCCTGGCCTCTTCCAGTCGCTCGGGTTGTTCCAGGATGGCCCCCTTGGCGTCGGCGCCCCGCACCAGGATTTCCCCGGCATAGCTCACGTTGAGGGCGTCGAAGAAGTATTTGGCGGTAAGGCGGACCCCCACGAACAGGAGCTTCCCCTTGGTGGCCCCCACCGCCAGGAGGACCCCCTGGCGGGAGCCGCCGGGAAAATCCTTTTTCACTGCGTAGCGCCTGGCCCACAGGGCCTGGGTGCGGTCGATCATAGCCTTGGCCTGGGCCGTAACCCCGTAGAAAAAGACCGGAGAGGCCAGAGCCACCACGTCGGCCTCCAGCAGCTTGTCGTAAAGCCCCCGCATGTCGTCTTTAATGGGACAGGTGCCATCCTTGAAACAGTGGTAGATCTCCAGGCACGGGGAGATCTTGAAGTCCCGCAGCTTAATCTCTTCCACCTCCGCCCCGGCCCCGGCAGCCCCTTCCAGGAAGGCCTTGAGGAGAATTTCCGAATTGCCGCCCCGGCGGGGGCTGCCCAGGATGCCCAGCACTTTCATGGTGATCTCCTTCCGGTATTGCCTAAACAATATGGAAACTCGAGGGGGGATGTCAAGCGCTGATGCTTTCTTTAGGGTTTTCGATTCCTCCTCGAACCCAGTAGTATCCGGCAGGGCTATTAAATAAGGGTTGCCGAATGAAAATTGAAAAATGTTGCTGCAGACCTTTAGCCAGAGACGACGGGGGCAGCACGGTAGCGCCAAAACCCCCTCTCCCCTGTGAGGGGAGAGGGTTGGGGTGAGGATGCCGATTACTCTCCCCTCACCCTGCCCTCTCCGCCATTGGGGGAGAGGGGAGAAAGCAAGAAAACTCCATAAGTTAATC
>JBAUPV010000025.1:0-70257 GCA_049580385.1 Desulfobaccales bacterium
GTAGCGCTGGGCAGGGCGGTGGGGTCGATGTCCGAGCACTTGAACCATTTGTGCCAATCGCGCTCGTCGTCAATGATCCCGCGGTTGATGTACTCTTGCCATAAGGGGGTGCCCCGGTAGACACATAATCTATTGAAACCAAAGGTGTCCAGCTTCAGGCGGGCGGCAAAACGGAAGCTGGCCAGGATATCCTTCTCGCTTTCGCCGGGGGAGCTGATGACAAAAAAGCCGTGTACCCTGGCGATGCCATGGCGCTTCGCTTCACTGACCGCGTGCTCCACCTGCTTCAGGGTCTGCTTCTTATGCAGCCGGTCAAGTACCTTTTGCGTGCCCGCCTCCACCCCAAAGGCCAGGAAATTACAGTTGGCCTTTTTCATCAGCGGCAGTTGATCCACCGCCACCGCATCCACCCGCCCTTCACAGCCCCAGTGGAACTTGAGCTGGCGAGCCATGATGCCCCCACAAATTTCGCCGATGCGTTTCCGGTTAAGGAGAAAATGATCATCGGTCAGGTAAATGGAACGATAGCCCATATCGTCCAGTTGCTGCATTTCTCCCAAGACGTGTTCCGCGGATCGGTAGCGCCATTTGCCTTGCGACAGAGACGGGATATCGCAGTAGATGCAGGAATAGGGGCAGCCCCGGGAGGTTTGCATAGTGCAGAATTTATCCAGGGAGAGGACCGCGGGGGCATCCAGGGGTAAGGATTCGATGTAGTCGATGGGCAGGCTGGTACGGTCGGGGTAAGGGAACAGGTTCAGGTCCCGCAAGAGTGGACGTGGGAAATTGCTAACAATCTCTCCGGCATCACGCCAGACCAGACCGGCCACGGTGCCTGGGTCGTCGAAATTGTCCAGGTAGTCCGGCAGGAGTTCTTCGCCCTCTCCCACCGCCACGCAGTCCAGGTCAGGACAGTCCTTGAGGATGCGGTCGGCATTCATGGTGGCGAAGGCGCCGCCGGCGATGAGGGGAATTTTCGGAGCGGCGGATTTAAGCCGTCTGGCCAGGTTTTTGAGCGCCGGGTAGGTGGTGGTCGAGAGGCAGGAGAGGGCAACGACGTCGGGGCGCTCCTCCGCTACAGCCTGGGTGAGGTGCTCCGCCTGCATCTGCGGGTGACAGGTGTCGAATAGCCGGACCTGGTGTCCATGTTGGCGCAACACCGGAGCTAGGGTCTGGATTCCCAGGGGAGGAAAGGCCATCACTCTGATGCGGCCATCGTCAGACCGGGATCTGTTCAGCTCCTCGGGGAGTAGTTGGCAAAAATTTTCATCCCGGACGTACACCATAAAGACGTGCATCGAACCATCCCTGGCTTTCGCTGTCTTTGCGAAAGCACCCCACTCATGAGTAGCATGATATCACAAAACTTCCCCGAAATCTCTTTTCGCCATTTTTAGAGGACAGAGAAGATCTGTCCAGATCTGATTTCCAGCCTAATAACCCGGAATAGCGCCATCCGATAATAATGGGGAAAAAACGGTGACAGGGGATGAACCTATTACGGAACATGCTACATCGACTCTGCTCTCAACCCCATTTCTCTTTTGGAGCTGGTATTTTGCTATCTAAAGAGATGAGCCAGAATAGCGGATATCTTGCCACTATCAATCTTTTTCAATATATGACCATCAGGTCGATTTTAGACGTAAACCCTATCGACCCTCCCTGCTCAGAAGACCAGACGGATGTGGCAGTTGGCCTCCCCAGTCTTTGGGGCCAGCGGCTCAAGGGGGACACAGTGCCAGGCGGCCAGGAGGTCCCGGGCCAAGGGCGTTTCCTCGCCGGAAGCCACCGGCTGTTGCTGCGGCGCCGGCGCCTGGACCGGGTTCCCCCGATAACTCAGCTCCAGCACCAGGTCAATCTCATCGTAGCTGATCTCAAGTTCCACGGGGCCTTCGGCCAGTTGCCCTTCTTGAATCAGGGCCATGGCGCACTTGATGCTCTCTGAGGCCTGCAGGAGGTCTCCGGAGTTCACGCCCCAGTCCCGACCCTCAGCCAGCAGCCACTGGTCCGCTGCCTCCCAGGAACCGGCAGTCCCAGCCACCGAAAGCTTGGCGTTCCGCCGGATGCCGAAGCGAAAAATCAGATTGAGCACGATGGCGGTGATAGTAGCGATGGACAGCATGGAGCCGGTGATCTCGTGCAGCCAGGGGGGCAGACCCGCGAAGAAGGAGCGATAGACCTGGTGGCTCACGGCCAGGATCAGGGACGTGGCGATGATGAAGGTTTTGCGCGTATCCAGGTTCCCGGCAGCCATCAATTGGAGGCCTCCTCCCACCACCAGGCTGCCGGTAAAGACCAGGGTGCCTCCCAACACCGCGGGGGGAAAGGCCAGGAACACCGCGGCCAGTTTGGGTAAGCAGGCCAGGGCGAGAAACCAGGCCCCCATGCCCAGGGCGATATAACGGCTGGTAGCGCCGCTGGCTTTGGAGGCCCCCACCGCGCTGATGGCGGTGCTTATGCCGGTGACCCCAAGGGCGCCGCTCACCGCAGTGCCCAAGCCGTCGGCCAGCACCCCGCCCCGGATGGAGCGGCGCTCGGGTTTTTGCCAGTCCGCGTCGTTAATACGCTGGCAGGTGGTCACCACCCCGATGGTGCGGAGGCAGGCGGCCAGGCCAGCCACCAGGAAGGGGATCAGGAGGGATGAATCGAAGGCATAGGCCAGGTGGGAAACGCCGGGGAGGGCCACCAGGGGCGCGGCCGCCAACTCCACCCAGGCCTGGGGTGAGATGAGACCGGCCAAGACGGCTGCCGCCAGTCCGACGAGCATGCCTAAAAGGGAACCAAAGAGCCGCAGCAGGCCGCGCCCCCAGACGCTGAGACCCATCATCGTTCCCACTGTCAGGGTGCTCACGATCAGGTGCATCCTGAAATCCCGGGTGCAGAGCGTGTCCACTACGCACAGGAACTGCTTGAAACCGACCAAACCCACCTCAAAGCCCACGGCAGTGATGATTATGCCGGACACCACCGGTGGAAAGACCCGGCGCAGCCGGTGCAGAAAACGGGACATCAGGGCCTCGAAGCCGCCGGCCGCCATGGTCATGCCTGCCACCAGGGGCATGCCTCCGACTTGGGCGGCCGCTATGGATACCTTGAGATAGATGGCGGTCAAGACCGGTGGCGCCAGGAAGCCCGAGCCAACGGGTCCTCGCCACAGCCCCTGGAGCACCACACCCATGCCCATGGCAATCATGGCGAAACTAAGAGTGTTGCGGGCCGCGATTGGGGAGGCCCCGGCTTCCCTGAGCACGATGACCAGGAGGACCAGGTAAATGGAAACCAAAGAGACTTGCTGCAGGCTGAGTGCCGCCAGTTTCGGGAGAGAGGGCCATTCATCCACAGCATAAATCAGATTTTCAGGGCGCTTCATAGGCTTCGACTTACCGGAATTTGGTTGCCGCTCAGCAATAAGTTAGGTATCTGGAAAAGTTTTGCTATGAAAAAGCAGAGATTTTTTTCGGATTATCCGGAGCTGGCCAGGCACCCTCGACTGCCGCCGGGCAGCGCCCCCGCCTTGGCAATTGGTACCCGACATTCAGGAAAATTGCGAAATTTATGGTATCATAGCGACTGTTAGAGGAGTTGACTTAGGGATTGGCACTTTGGGGAGGACTCTCGGAGCAAAGAGGTCCCCCAAACCACTTTTCGATTGCGGGGCCAAGGCTAGGAATTTTTCAATCTTCAACATAAACTTATGTTACGAGAGATAGGTAAAAATACCATTCTATTTTTCTTGGGCCTTCTCGTTGCTCTGGCCATAGTGGAAGTAGTCTTAAGAATTTATAATCCACTTGGGTTCACAATGAAAGGCAATAAGATTCTATTGCCTGTTAACCGCATTCAAATCATACATAATTTGAAAGGCGGCAAGCTGGACGAGTTGGTTGTCAATAAAAAAAATTCTTTGGGATTTCGGGGCGAGGACCCTCCCGCAGATTTTAAGGCCTGGTTGACCATCGTCACGGTTGGTGGCAGTACTACGGAATGCCTGGCCATAAACGAGGAGAAAAGCTGGCCCCATCTGTTACAAGAGAAGCTTAAAAACCATTTTTCCAAGTTGTGGTTAAATAATGCTGGGATCGGAGGACATTCAACCTTTGCACATATCATTTTAATGAAGGATTTTCTTATAAAACTTAAACCTAAAGTAGTCTTGTTTTTGGCAGGTATAAATGATCTGGGGCGGAGTGATATCAGTAATTCAGACCGCAATCTCTGGGGTTTTGGCTTCCAAAAATTTGAGACGATGCTGATGGTCGGCGCCAATCATAGCGAGGTCGTCTCAATTCTCTTAAATTTATACCGCTTTTATTTCCCTGCCTATACCAAATTAAGCCAAATCGATGAAAGAGACATACGAACCTTAAAGCCCAAGGAAATTCCCGCTGCGGAAGAAGAGCCGATTATTGAAAAATATCGTCAAAATTATCTCCCAGATTACCGGCTGAGATTGGAAAAACTAATCAACCTGGCGCGGGCAAACCAAATTGATCCGGTGTTGATTACCCAGCCAGCGCTATATGGCAATGCTGTCGATGACATCACCGGGGTTCATCTGGATGATATTGATGTATACGGTGTCACCAATGGCAAGACTGGTTGGAGAGAATTGGAATTATATAATGAGGTCACCCGGCAAGTGGGAAAAGAGAGGGAGGTACTGGTATTCGATCTCGCCCGGGAGCTGCCGAAGAGTTCGCTATATTATTACGATTTGGTGCATTATTCGAATGAGGGGTGTGCAAGGGTTGCCGAAATTATTTATTCACATCTCCTTCCCTATCTCGCGAAAAAATATCCGAATTATTATCGAGGCCTGGATCGGCATTAATTTCCGGGCGGATACCTTGACAACGAAGCGCTTATCAAAGGGCGGGGAAATCGGAGATGGAAAATGGCCAGCAGGTCTAATGGTTAATGGCGTCTTGTCCCCAAAAGCCCTTCCTTAGCATTGCCGCTGAGCCGCAAGTCATCCTTGTTAGCCTAGAGATGGAATCCGGAGTTAGCACATCGAACCCTAATCCCCTCCAGTCTATCAACTTAGGCTGGAGGGAATATTTTTACCGAGTGGTACTGCTTTAGCTGATGACCCCCATCCCTCTACCTGCCAATAGGAAAAAACCCTTGCCTACCCAATAACCGCATCTCATTTTGTTTCATTCGCGTGTAAAGATATCTTCCCTACCTGCCAGAATGCCTTTAGTTTTCCGGTTTGTAAGAGTATCCCCGTCGATGGTCGCTTCGTAGGTGTCACCACCGAGGGGCCATTGGTAATCAAGAATTAATTTATTCCCTTCTTGGCGCTTCGCAAGTATAGGCAATGTTAATCGCTGAGGGGGACAACCGTCCATTTCAATTATCTCGGTTAACTCATCTCCCCGAATATATATCACTTCTGCCACGCCATCGCCTCTATAGACATATTTCACCCCCGGGCTTTGACCCTTGACGAGGTCCTCGGCGCTCTGGGCCTGTCCGGTGGACGTGGCCGCCAACACCAGCATGAAGGCCGCCATTAATGCAATACTTAGAGTTTTCATGTGTTGCTCCTCCTTAAACGTTACAGGTGCCTGGCCTTACTGTTGGCTGTTATGCTCCAGAACGCTCCTATGCTTTGCCGTATCGCCAACGGAGCTCGCCACATTGACATTGCACCCACTCAAGCCCCCCGACTTCGGCGAACCAGACATTCCTGCCACACAAGGAGCACTTGAAGGAATCAAGGGCGCGCTCGCAGACCTCGATCATCTTCATAGCTTCTGGGCGGACAATATCGAAGCTGTGTGATGCGCGGTTACCCCACGAGACGAGTAGCTGATCCGCCTCTGCGAACGCAGCAATCGCCTGTGAATAGGTCTCATACGAGATTATGCCGTATTCATAGCTATTTCTGTCCCAAAGAGGTTTCGGAGCCTCTTTGGCCGCGTAAAATCTCCCAAACGATCCTCTTCTCGGAGCCAATTCTTCTCGCGGGTGGGAAAATAGCACAAATTGAGGCGGAAAGTCAATTTTCCCCAGATTTCGGGTATACCAATCCCTCGGCGACCAGATGCTAACAGGCTGGGAAGCCTAAGGACCCCAGGCCAGCACTGATCGGTAGTGCTGTGCCAGAGGAAAGGCGGAGGCTACATGGACATACCATCTCCGGGCACGATAAGAAACCCTGGCGCCCACTTTGATTAATCGCTTGATCAGCCACTCCATAGACCATTTCACTTCTTCACCCCAAATATAGAACTGCCGGATCATATGCAGAAGGTTGTAGGCCAGAACCCCCATCTTCAGCCTGGCCTGGTTGGCCTCGAACCTATGGCAACTGGTTTTGTCCCACCGCAGAGTGTTCTTTCCTTCCTTGATCCGGTTTTCTATCTCGGCCCGGCCATTATAGACCTTGATCACCTTGCCGGCAGGTAGCCTGGAGTTGGTGATCACGAAGCCGATCCTGGGGAAAAGCTCGCCCCGATGCCACTCGATCTTGGCCACTACCCGGCGAGGCCGGCTCCAACTCTTGGCCTGGTAGTGGAGGTCAACGATCTTGACCTGAATGCCGCTCTGGGCCGGCCGGCCCACCGGACGACCGAGATGAGGCGCCACCAGCCTATCCAGGTTCTTATTAGACGGCAACCGAATAAAATAAGTCATACGGTGTTCTTCGCAATACTCGTAGGTTTCCGGGTTGGCAAAGGCAGCATCGCTACGCAGCCAAAAGAGCTGGAACCAGTGCCGGTAACGCTCCACCAGTGGAGTGATAAATGGAAGAGTGCCGTCGGCGGAATGGACGTTCCCCGGTCTCAACTTTGCCCTCAGACAATCGCCCTCACTGGTAAAGCCAAAAAGCGGATGGAAACAGTTCTTGGCAAAATGGCCATTGTAGGCAACCCCTTCCTGCTCGCCGCGGGCCGGGTCCTCGGTGGAACCCAGGTCAATGATGAGCCGCTTTTTGTTCTTCCTCTTTAACAGGGTATCCGTGGATCGGGTCAGGGCGGCCTCCAGGGCCTGCAACCCAGCCTCGTTACCCAGGATGTCATTCTCCAGTGTGGACAGCATGGACTGGCCGGCCCCAGCCTGATGATCTTTGCCAAGAGCAAGCCTGAGGGCAGGGTCTATACGAAGAAAATCGGCATCGTTACAATCTTCATAGCTGGCGGCGATCTGGTAGACCCTTTGACGAATCATCTGGACCAATGAATGTTTTGTATGAGCAGGTGACCTTAGGTCCTCCAACCAATCTCCCAGGGGGCGATGATTTTAAAACGGTCATCTATCTCTCGCATCAGTAGAAAACCAACGTTCGAAGTGATCGTGGCACCCATGAAATCTATCATGATGGACCGGTTAAAATCCGGCCGGATCACCCCTTTCCGGCTTTCACCACTACTGTGCATCTTGGAGCCCCCCAATTTGCCAAATATATCTCCTTATATCATATGGTTAGGTAATTTTCCATCAATTCATGCGGAATAATCCAGGGGAATAGATGGTAATGACGGGATGCGCATGGTGGCACAGGTTTTAAACCTGTGCTACTAACTCCCGCCCTACGAGCTGCGTCCGGTTCCTATCCACAAATTTCTTGACAAAAATCATCGATAGAGGAATTAATGACTTAATTCCACCGAGTTATCGATCTGTCATAAAAACTAAGCATAAAGGGAACCAGATGCCGTTCACAGCCAAACTCTTGATGCTGTCTCCATGGTTACTATATATTCTTATCAATGCTGTTTTTATAGGAACTGCGATACTGATATTATATATAGTCAAACGGGTCGCACACTATAAAATAAGGCAATGCCATAACGACGTTATTGCATCTATTTTTAATAAAGCGGGTACTGTTGTTGGAATTATGATAGCCTTTGTGGTGGTCATTCTGTGGCAAGACTATAACAAGGCGGTGGATAGTGCCATAAAGGAAGGAACCGAGGCGCTCGAGTTATATCGAGACCTTAGTGCGTATCCCAACCGAAAACAAGCCGACAGTGCTAGCAAATCCCTTGTCCGCTTTGCCAAATATGTAATTGAAGATGAATACCCGGCAATGGCAAATATGCGGATGAGCCAAACAACCGAACACGCAATGAACATTCTCAGGAATGATATTCATAATATTAACCCGCAAAATCGTCAGGAACAGATTCTTTATGCTGAGATCTTGAATGATCTTGAAAATCTATCTAAATTAAGGGATGATCGGTTGTCAGAGATGGAATCTAGTTTACCAGGTATCGTCTGGGCTGCATTACTCGTGGGCGCCTCTGTTGCAATTTTGTTTTCAAGTTTACTTGGTGCCGAAAGATTTTGGTTACATGCATTACTAATATCTCTGCTTGCAATAATATTAGCGACTGCTTTTTATTTAATTATAGAATTAGACTATCCATTTATGGGTGAATTGTCTGCTAAACCAACTAGTTATATTAACGTGCTGAAGACAATTGAATTAAATAAGTAACGATCCCCTGCGATTTTTGATGAACATTTCGCTGTGCGACTAACTCGCGCCCTACTGCTTCTCTATGATGACAGGGGCCCCCCGAAAAAACGTTCCTGGATTATCGGCCGCCATTTCCGGGTCCCTTCCAGATCCAGGCTGACGGAGAGGATCTCTTCCTGCTCGCTTTTTTGCAGCGTGACCCAATCCCAGAGGTCATCCCAGGGTCTGATGATGTCCGCCAGTTCCTGGTAGCTGGCCGGAGCTGGAGGCTGGATGGCGAAAGACCAGCCGCCCTGGAGGGGATAGGTGCGCCCCCCAATCTCCCCCCTGTAAGTTGCGGTATTGATGCCCACCACCGGCAGATAATATTCAAAGGCCCGGGCCAAAGAGGCCATGACCCAATGGCGGCGCAATAAGGGAAAGAAGGAGGGGTTGACGATGAGGTCCACCCCTTGGGCAACGAGTTCTCTGATCCCTTCGGAGCGGCCCCAAAAATCGATGCACACCACCAGCCCGACCCTGCCAAAATCGGTGTCCAGGGCTCGCCAACCCTCCCCGGGACTGACGCCGAAGGCCCGGCGTTCTAGTTTCCCGGGGTTGACCTTGGGTTGGCGGCCCACCAGGTTCCCCCCGCGGTCGAACAGAGTGGCGGTATTGTACCGTTTTCCAGAGGCCTCCGCCACCAGGCCGGCAACCACATAGGCGCCCAGGTCGTGGGCGGCTCGAGCTAATTCCGCTTCCCCCCCAAAAGGAAAGTATTCCGGAAAGCAGATGAGATCGGCGTTCTGTCCCTGGCAGCGGCTGAGAAGCTTGAGGGCCAGCTCCAGGTTCTCGGGGCTTTCCAGCCGCGCCGCTGGCAGTGGCTGAATCAGTAGGATTTTTACCATGCGGATTCCCTGATTGAAAAAGGACTTTTGGTCTTCTATCTGATTAAAAGTACAAACTTTTTTCCATTAAATCAATATAAGTTTTCTTGAGTCCAGGAGGCCCGGCCCTGAAGTCCGGCAGCAAGAACTGGTTAGGGCCGCTTGCTTGACTTGCCTGACTGGACTGAGTAAATTTGGCTCACCATTGTGGCGTGAGTCGGAAACACGGTAGTCTCAGGCAACTGCCAAAGGTAAGCCCGGACGCATTCTAGAGATGGAATAATGCTAATGGCGGGATGCGCTTCGGTTTCCCGCCCTAGGCCCTATTCCCGCAGGAGTTTCCCCATGAAAATTTTCTTTGAGCCGCGTTCGGTGGTATTGATCGGCGTGACCCGGCAGACCGGCCCCGGCGCCTTCAACAATTTGGAAACGCTACAACGCTATGGCTATTCGGGGAAAATTTTCCTGGTCCATCCCCAGGTCCAGGAAATCCTGGGCCAAAAAACCTTTCCCCGGGTGGCCGACCTGCCTGAGACTCCCGAGTTGGCCGTCATTTCCCTGGGCCGGGATCGGGTCCTGCCGGTATTCCGGGAATGCCTCCATCGGGGCATTAAACGGCTGGTGGTTATCAGCCAGGGCTTTGCCGACGCCGATCAACGGGGAAGCGCCTTGCAAGAGGAGATGGTGGAGCTGGCCCACAAACAAGCGGCGCGGGTCGTGGGCCCCAATACCATGGGTGTGGTCAACGCCTTTTCCGGTTTCAGCTCCGCCTTCATCGATATCCCCCGGGAGATGGCTCCGCCGCCCCTGACCCTGGTGCTCCAATCCGGGGTTTTCCAGGCGGGCTACCCTTCCTTTACCTGGCGCCTGGGGAAATCCATCGACATCGGCAACGGCTGCGACGTGGACTTTGTCGATCTGCTGGAATTCTTGGAAAATGATCCTCAGACTCAGATTATTATGCTCCACATGGAAGGCCTGAAACGGGGCCGGGAGTTCCTTAAGGTCGCGGCCCGCGTTGCCCCTCAAAAACCCATCCTGGTGTTGAAAACCGGGCACAGCCCCGGGGGGGCCCAGGCCGCTTTATCCCACACCGGCTCCCTGGTGGGGGAAGACGCCATCTTTGACCTGGCCTTCGCCCAGGCCGGGCTGATCCGGGTCCGGAACCTGATGGAACTGCGGGCCGCGGCTAAGGCTTTTCTCCATTTCCGGCCTATGGCCGGGCCGCGCCTGGGTATGGTGACGGCCGCCGGCGCCTTCGGTACACTCGCGGCGGACGCCTGTGCAGACTATGGTCTGGAATTGGCGCCCTTCCCGGAACAGATCCGTGGGGAACTGGAAGATCCCCACATCCCCTGGCACCACCTCCGCAACCCCGTAGATATCTGGCCCCTGGGCATGGTGGCTGGCTCCTTTACCCGGGTGTTCGCCAGAGCCGCCGGGGGCTTGCTCCGGGATGAACAGGTGGATGCCGTGCTGGGCGTCGCCCCGTCCTGGAGTTCGCCGCTGCATGCCGATATCGACATGGTGGCCGCGGTCCGGGAAATTCAGGCTGCCAACCCCTGCCAAAAACCCCTGGCCCTGTGCCCTTACGGCGACGACGCCTGGCGTGCGAGCCGGGCCCTGGACCAGGAACCCGGGGTCGCCTGCTTTGATACCCTGGACGAGGCTATCCTGGGCCTGGCCGCCACCTGGCGGTGGAGGAGGATGGCTGGAGGGCTGCAGGGAGAGCCGGGGGAATTAGTGGCTCAGGTGGGGAGATCTGCGCCCCCGGCCCTCCCCTCAAAGATCCCGCCCTATCCCCGCCGCCAGGTTGAGGTGGGTGGCCGGGAAGCGGACCGTAAGACGGCCCCCGGCCCCCGCCCCCCTCTCTCAACCTCTTCCTCTCCAATCCTGGTGGGGGAGGAGGCTTTGACGTTGTTGGGTCGCTACGGCATTCCCCTGGTCCCCGGGCGCCTGGCGCAGAGGGAGGAAGAGGCCCTGGACGCGGCCCGGGAGTTCGGCTTCCCGGTAGTTCTGAAAATCATTTCGCCCCAGTGGCTGCACAAATCAGACCTGGGAGGAGTGCGCCTCCACCTTGGCGATGAGGCTGCAGTACGCCTGGCGTATCAGGAAATGCTGGCTCTGTTTGCCCACAGGACCCCCAAGGGAGAATTGCAGGGCGTCCTGGTGCAAAAACAGGTTAAGGGAACCGAACTGCTTTTCGGGATCAAGTTGGACCCCCAATTCGGGCCGGTGCTGGTGGCGGGCCTAGGCGGAATTTATACGGAAATTCTAGAGGACGTGGCCCGGGCCTTGGCCCCGGTCAACCGGAGAACGGCCGCGGCCATGCTGCAATCTTTGAGGATTTACCCCATCCTGCGCGGGGTGCGGGGCCAGGCCGGCGTCGCCCTCCCTTGCCTCGAGGAGATCATCCTCTCCCTGTCCAGGCTTTCCCTGGACTACCCGGAAATCGAGGAGTTGGACCTCAACCCCGTGGTGGCGGACGCGCCAGGATGCTGGTGCGTGGACTGCCGGGTGGTGGTCGGAGCAAAGAAGTAATTCTCGGGAAGGTATCAGGCCGGAAAAAGGCGAAGTGGAAAACCGGGAGGGCCTGGTACGACGCCCGCCCCTGGGATTTTTGACTCGTGCCTCGGCAGTGACTTTAATGTTGACAACCTGTCCAAAGGGGGCCTATGATCAAACCGTGCGTAGTTAGGAATGGCAGTTTCGTGCTCGAGTCCGGCCGGCTGCGATTTTCTCTATCCAGGGAAGGAGGCTGTACCAATGCTGATTAAAAGAATTAGCAAGTCTTTCATTGCGTGTCTGACAGCCGCGATATTTCTGCTGGGAACTATGGGTGCTGTTGCCAGTGCAGCCGACCAGCAAGAAAAAGGAAAAATTCCGGCTGGCCCTATAAATATTGGTTTTGCGGTTCCCATGTCGGGAGTTGCGGCTACACTTTCTCCCAATGCCGGAGTAAACGCCGAGTTAGCCGCCGAATATATGAACAAGTATGAAGGCGGGATACTGGGTAGGCCAGTAAAAGCTATTATATATGATACAAAGGCAAATGCCAAAACAACGGTCGAGCTATTTGGAAAATTGATCGAGAATGACAAGGTAGAGGCTGTTTTAGGGTGCCTATCCTCCAGCACCGCAATGGCTGTTGCTCCCAAAGTGGAGGACCAATGGAAAATTCCCACCCTGCTCCTGGAAGGAACTACCATGGCAATGTTCACTTCGGTGGATCCGAAACCGAAATACGTATACAGGATAGGGCCAGATGATGTAATGCAGTCTATTGCCCATGTGCTTGCGGTTCTGAAGGAAAAACCCGATGTCAAGACGATAGCTATTGGAGCTCCTGATTATGAATGGGGACACGACGTTGTGAACCGATTCAAGCAGGTAATGCTGAAATTCAAACCCGACGTAAAATTCACTTACGAGTTTTTCCATCCCTTTGGAACAGCAGGTCCTAATTTTGCTCCTTATATCACCCATATCATGCAAGAAAAACCGGATGTTTATGTGGGTTACTCCTGGGGATCGGATGGAGTGGCCTGGCATAATCAAGCCGAGGCCATGGGGTTGTATAAGAGCGTACCTCTGGTATTTGATGTCTTTAGCGGCACCGCCAAAGGAGAAATGGCGAGGGAAGGCGCCTTGGCTGAGACCCGGGCGGGTGATGGCACGTTCCCCCCTTATGCGTTGGGTTATCCCGATAGCAAGTTCACTCCCATGATTTTGGAGAAAACCGGTGTCCTACCCACTTATGGAATGGACATCCATATGCTCACCGGTCTGCTTTACCTGAAAAGAGCCTATGAGAAGGCTTATGATTTAACTGGGCAATATCCTTCTCCGGAGACAGTGGCAAAACTTTTGGATGGATTATCCATTATCGGTCCGGATGGGGTGGCAGCCATGCTTAATCACCAGTCGACTGCTCCCGGCATGGCTGTCGGCAAACTTCACCAGGAGAATGGCCACTGGGTAATGAAGGATATGATGTTTGTCCCTGATTATCTTAGAATTGTGCCGCCCTGGATGACTGTTCCACAGTTCATCGATGCGTTGGGTAAACTGAACCAATAACTTACGCAGGCGATAATTGTCTCTGCCTGGGCATTAGCCCAGGCCCAGATACATTGGTAAAGTCGGAGGCCTGCTATGTGGGCCTGCTGCCTTTGCGCCCAACCTGCCGCGTGCGGGGCCGTCAGGCCTTTCCAGTCCTGGGGAGGCGATGACCTGTTGCTTTCCAGGACAGCCCCCGGACATCGCCTGGATCACACACGCCTATTCTTGATCCCTGCGATCAAATAAAAATGCTAAGCAATAGCCTCACATACGTCTTTAATGCCTTACCAATAGTATCCTACATTATCATCCTATCCTTTTCCCTAAATTTCCTGCTATATATTTCCGGCCGAGTGTCGCTCACTTTCGCCGGAATATATTTGTTGGGAGCATATTTAACAGTCTCACTGGGCACGTTGTTGTCAGGCAGCAGTTTCTCTCTTTTTCTTTTCCTGGCGATTCTGATTGTTGTAAGCCTACTGGGAGCAGCATTATCAATAATCATATACGAGATATTTGAACGCTTCCTGAAAACCGACGCCCACCGGATGATAGCAACTTGCTCGTTACTCTTGGTTTTTAGCGGGGTGATCAAACTTATCTGGGGAACTACCTCGGTAACCTTCTCAGCTCCTTTTTTGAAGCTGGGGATGACTGAAGTATTTGGAAATATCGTCCCCAACTATTACTTTTTTATGTTTGGGGTTGCCATAGTGCTGATGCTGGCGCTGGCCTATTTTTTATATAAGACCTCCTGGGGCCTAAGATTCCGGGCAACTTCGTTAGATGGCGACCGGATCATGGCTCAAGCTTGCGGTGTTAACCAGAACTTGGTTACGATCATAACTTTCGGGATATCCGGGATGTTAGCAAGTCTGGCTGGTGGATTGTATGCTCCCATAGCGGGGGCCTCCTACGGAATCGAGTCCAATGCCCTGCTCCTGGCGGTACTGACGATAATCATAGGTGGAGTTGGCAGCATTCAGGGAGCGGTCCTGACTGCGTTTATCATCGGGATAGCCGGAGGGGTTACGGCTATTCAAATACCCTTGCTCGAACTGGCTATCCCCTTCATCATCGCCTGCGCCACCCTGATGCTCAGACCCTACGGCATATGGGGTAAAGAATTCAAACACTGAACCCTCTTGGGTGAACCAACCAGATGAACGCTGCAGTCGACAGGAAGATTTTCTACCGGGGCCATAGCGCCTTAATTGCGATACTGATATTGGCAGTAGTAGGCATGGTAATCCCTTTTTTGGTCAGCGGCTATCAACGAACCTTGATACAAAAAGGCCTGCTTTGGATCCCGGCCACCTTTGGAGTCTATATTCTCTATAACCTGCTGCGCCAGGTTCACTTCGCCCAGTCTATTTTTATCGGTTTAGGCAGCTACGTTACGGCCTTTCTCGCCGGAAGATACTATGTTACCAATGAACTCCTGATAGTCCTCCCGGCAGGCTTGCTCATCAGCATAGTGGTCGCCTATATATTGGGAATATTCCTCACAAAAAGAACGGGCTTCTACTTTGCGGTGATGGGCATCGCCGTGACCATGGTCTTCTGGTCACTCATTTACAAGGCTAGAGAAATAACCGGCGGCAGTGACGGTATTTCAGGCATAAAAACTCCGACTCTCTGTACCATACAGTTGAACGACTCGGGTCTCTATTATGTTTGCCTGATAGTCTCCGTGGCAATAATTGTGCTAATGCTGCGCATTCTCAATTCGGGCTTTTCTCTCCAGCTGCGGGCCATTGCCGGAGACTTGGAAAAGGCGGAATCGATAGGCATTCCAGTGAAGAACATGCAGCGACTAGCCTTCGTCATCGCCGGAGCAAGTGCCGGGGTCACTGGAGTTCTTCTCGCATTCTCTTACAACTACGTGGACCCATCGACCTTTGATTGGGAGTATGGAGCCGACTTCGTTCAAGCCGCCATCATCGGAGGAGTCAATAGCTTTGCGGGTCCCATCGTCGGCACCTTTGGTTTCATCAATTTGGAATTCTTGATATCTACGTGGTTCGCAAACCTTTGGGAGATTATCATCGGGTTGACGATAGCCATCATCGTGGTGACTGTCGGGGAAGAAGGGATCACCGGCATAACCATCGCCCTCTTCAACAGAATCAAAGGTGAGTTGAGAAACCCACCGGAGAGCACCTAGGAGAATGTTAAATAAGGCACAGGAACCGCCTCTACTAATGGCGACTAAGCTAAGGAAATTCTACGGAGAAGTAAGGTCCGTTAATGACATTTCTCTGGAGATTGCTCAAGGTCAGGTACTCATGCTGGTGGGCGCCAACGGAGCCGGCAAGACTACGCTTTTAAACCTGCTTACGGGGCTGGTAATGCCAGACCGGGGAGAGATCAGGCTCTCGGGCAGGAAGATCACCTCCCTGCCACCCGATCAAAGGGCCAAGAGAGGGATAGTGAAGACTTTTCAGTTGGAGCATATATTTGAAGGAATGACGGTCTTCGATAACATCAGGACTGCTTGCTTATCAGCCGCAGGAAAGCATTACTCCATGTTCAAAAACCTCGACGATGAAAAGGAAATCAATGAGAGAACTGAGCAAGTATTGGCGCTATTTGATCTGGCAGACGTAAGATATAATTTTGTCAGGAACTTGGGACACGGGTATAAGAAAGTCATTGACATAGCGATGTGTTTTGCCATGAAGCCTAAGATACTGTTAGTTGACGAACCTACAAGTGGACTGAGTGAAGAAGAAAAATACCTTATCATGAATCTCTTAATGAACCAGATAAAAGCAGATAATCTCGCCGCGATAATCGTTGAACATGACCTGCATCTCGTAAAGGATCTGTCAAAAGAAACCATAGTAATGTACGAGGGGGAGTTCATAGCCAGAGGAACCCCGGAAGACGTATTCAGCCAGGAGAAGGTCGTGGAAATTCTGGTCGGGAAGGGATTCTAATTGCTCGCAATAGATAACCTAACAGTTTTCTATGGGACTGAAAAAGCTGTTAATAATGTCTCTTTGCAGGTTTCGGGTGAAACAGTTTGCCTGTGCGGCCGCAACGGGGCTGGCAAATCCACCGTGCTTAGAGCAGTTGCGGGGCTGGTTGAGGTGGCTTCTGGTCAGATATTGTTGGATGGTCAGGATATATTGCCCATACCCCTTTGCAAACGGCTGGAGTCCGGTATCGGTTATGTTCCGGAGGATAGGAAGCTCTTCAAGGAGATGACGGTTAAGGAGAATATCGAAGTAGCCAGAATCGGGGTAAGCCCCTCCAAAAGGAGGGAGATGAATATTGACGAACTATTGCCGGAACTGGCTTCCCTCTATAAAAGGAAGAGCAAGCTTTTAAGTGGAGGGCAACAGAAATTAGTCAGTATTGCCAGGGCTATTGTCACCTCTCCTAGTGTCTTGTTATTTGATGAATTACTGGAAGGACTTGCACGGTCAATGATGATCAAGATTGCCGAAATTGTGAATAAACTAAAGTCAGAGGGCAAAGACATTCTTTGCGCTGAGTCGAGCTTGGATAAGGCGAGTCTTTATGCAGACAGCATTATCTGGTTGGAAAAGGGTCAAATCGTTGCCACAGGAACCCCTGGCGAAATCAAGAGGCAGATGGCGGCTGCCATAAGAGGAAAATAAAATACAGGAGTTCTAGAATCCTGCAGCCTTGATTTAGCAACACATCCCGGCTGGGACTTACGAGGCCATGATGGGCAGCTCCGATCCCAGGGTCTCAATCCCTGCGACCAGGGCCCAAGTTGTGGCAACGGTTCGAAAAGATAACCTAAAGTCGATTATTTCTTCTCCCCGGGTTTCACTTCCTGCTTTTCCAACATCTCCTGGCGCCACTCCTTGATCACCAGCAGATACTTCCCTTTCTGCACCGTGTTCAGGAGGGCCAGCTTCTCGTCCCGCTCATTTTTGAAGGTAGCAAACAGCTTATCCTGGCTGGAGGTGACCGCGTTCACCAGTCCCTTGATTTTCGCCTCATCCGGGGTGGGGGCCTTCAGCGCAGTTTCCAAATCGGCACCGGCTTTCCTTAAGTTGGCAATGATCTCCTTGCGCTCTCCCGAATATTTATCTTCCACGGCTGCCATTGCCTTCACCTGATCGGGAGATAATTGCAAATCTTTGGCCATCTTGGCTTTGAATTCTTTTAGGTATCTATCATACTGAGCCTTGGTCTGACCCAGGGCGGGGGCCACCAGCAGGGCAATCACGACTGCCGCGAGCGCCGCCAACTTGAAGAAATGGAACTTGCCTTGCATTTTGTCCTCCCTTTGGAAGAGATTTAGACCTGGATAATATGCGAATATGCACCCGAAAATCATTGGTTCATATATGCATAAAGATTAAAGCCGTGCTGATGGCGGTCTTAGGTCGCCGGTTGCCTCCAGGCGAGCGGGCCGGGTCCGTGCTGACCCGGACGCCGCCGGGTTAGGAATTCATCGGCGTCCGCCGCCGCCAGGGTGTCCACCACCGCCACCACCACCGGGATTGAAGCCGCCCCCGCCGCCGGGCTGGAAGTTTTGCCCATGCCAGCCCTCACCCTGTGCTCTATAATAATGGTATTGGTGATACGGATTTACATAGGGCGTGGAATAATAGTTGTAGTAACCATAAGGTTCCTGGAAAAACCAAGGTCCCGCGCCATAATAGGGATAATCGTAATAATAATCTTGATCGTAATAGGGATAGCCGTAATCGCCGTAATATCCTGCCCCGTAACAACCTGCCAGAATAAGGGCCAGCCCCAGCGCTAAGCAGATTTTCATCTTCATGGCGGGTCTCCCTGACGATTCTTGCTAAGGGTCCCTCAAGGCAGGAGAGGACATGAACCCAATAGCTTATCCGAAATTATGGGGTAACCGAAGTTCAATAATGGTTTTGGCGGCCTCCCTGTCCTGGTTTAACCTGGAAGTTGACCTGCCTGCGCCAGGTATCTTTCTTAAGCATAATATTGGCGTTAGTCAAGGTTTGCGGCAGCCTGCTAAAGGCTGGCGGCCGTGTAATACCCCTGGCTTTCCCGCACCTGAATGGGCGCGCCGAACATGGCGGACAGGTTGCCGGAGGTCAGCACCGCTTTCTTGGGCCCGTCCAGCAATACCCGCCCGTGCCGGATCAAGATAATCCGGTCGATTTCTGGGAAGATCTCTTCAATGTTATGAGTAGCCAAAATGATGGTTTTCCCATTGCGGGCGATTTTGCGAAGGGCGCTGAGGAAACGGTACCGGGCCAGGAGGTCCAGCCCCGCGGTGGGTTCATCCAGCATCAGGGCGCGGGGATCTGAGACCAGGGCCCGGGCGATCAGAATCCGCCGGGCTTCGCCGGTGGACATCTCCTCGATAAACTTGTCGGCCAGATGACCGGCCTCTATCATGGCCAGGGCCTTCAGGGCCCGATCCCGCATCGGTGCGGTTACCCGGTGGTGATCGAAAAGTCCGTAGCTGGCAAAAAAACCCGACAAAACGGCATCCAGGCCCCGCGTCCGCCCCGGCAGCGTCCCCCTGAGGAAAGAAAGGTGCAGGTCGGTGGAGACAATGCCCAAAATGGAGCGTAATTCGAAGACATTCCAAAGGGTTTGCCCAAAGATGGAGAGCGTTGTGGTGGCGTCCGCGTGGGCCAGGGGATATTCCTGGTAAGTAATCAGTCGGATAAGTGCGGATTTTCCAGCGCCGTTGGGGCCCAGGATGGCGGTATGTTCGCCCTCCATAACCTTCAAGGTCAGGCTATCCAGGAGGCACTTGCCATTTTTGATTAGGGTGGCATCCTGAATCTGCAGCAGGGGCAAACGGTCAGGCCGGGGAGGCCGGGGCTGGCCGCAGTCAATTTTTTTCGATTTGGGGGTGGTCATGCCCGTCCAGGTTAAGGTTGATCCAGTGTTTGCGGCTTCTTCCTAAATTTAACATATTCGCCGGCGCGCCGCTATACGCCCACTCCCAGGGGGCCGGGGCCAAAGGGCGGCAACCGGGATTAGGCAGCAGACTTGAAGGCCAATCCAAAAAAGGGTTTGGGAACCCCTCTGTCCGAGGGATTGGCCGGAAGCCTTATGGTGTCACTTCTGCATCAGACGGGACCAGGCCCTGGGGTTGTCGATCTTAGCAGCGACCGCACCAACCCTGCAAACGTCAAAAACCAGGCCGTTAAGGCGAGATAAACGAAATATCGGGATATTTCCCAGAGAAAATCGAGCCGGGAAATCTCAGCCAGGCGAACGGTGCAGACGGTATACATGCCCAGGGGAAATACCAGGCCCCAGTAATCCGAAGTGTAGGAAATCTTGACTCCCCGGATAAGATAACGCCAGATTTCCAAAATTGCCAGCAGCGGTATCCACCAGGTGGCACAGGCCCAAAAAAGGATGGTGCAGCCCAGCAGAAATGGACCTATGGACTCGATCAAAGGCAGCCCTTGACCGTTCGCCAGAATATCGGCCCCGGCCAGGGTCGAAATGGCTGCTGCCCCGGTACTGATCCAAAAAGTGGGATCAAAGCCCTCAGGCTCAAGCCGGCAAAATAAGAAGCGGTAGGAAATCATCACAATAATAACCAGATAGAGCATGCCGCCCAGCAGGAACATACCGAGGGCCAAGAATAGCATCTCTGCCCGGTGGACGGGAACCCGGGAAGCCAGCAAGGCCCCGAGAATTGCGATGGATTGGGTGCCCACCGTGGCAACCAGCCAGGTGCCGTTGATCCCTGCCGCCAGGGCAGGCTTATCGTCTTTGGCGATCAGGGCGGCCAACACGCCATAAATAAAAAGCAACCACAGAAAGATTCCCAGCAGCCAGAGCCAGGCGGCGGGGGTATAAGCCTCCAGGAGAAGATAGAATTGGGTTCCCAGGATGCAGGTCCCGGCAATCATGGTGAAAAAGCCGACTCCCCGGGTATGGCTGGCTAAGTCGGCGAACATTTGCCAGGGGTAGCAGGCCAGGCGCGCAAGAGTGAGCAACCACAGGATCAGGTACAGTGCCAGGTTGAGCCAGAAAAGAGGAACCGCCAGGAACCAGAACCCCAGGAGATGACAGGCGATGGAGACAATGCCCGTGGCCATGATCATGGCAAAGCAGGCCGGGGGCATGGCCGCGATGAGAGGACCTGCTTGGCCGAGGAGCAGATACCATCGATTTTGCTGGGGGTTGGGTTGAACGGTCATGCCATTCACCAGACGATGATTTGCAGGAAATGGGGCGCCGGGCCAGCAACTATTGCTGCTACCGCCCTCCTATCAGACTGAATAACAGGATTCCCAAGACGATCAGGGTCACCATGACGTAGAGGCGGTCCCGTTGCAAGGCAAAGGCCACCACGCTGAAAGCGACCCGCGCCACCGGCGTGGCAATCAGAAGCAGCAGGCCGAATTGGATTATGCCCCGCCCCCTGAGCGCCATGGCGTCCCGGATAATTCCCGTTATATGGCGTAAGTCGCTTGGCTCACCGTGAAAAACCCGGTAAAGAGGTCTATTGTAGGCAAAATGATGCAGATAGATGACTCCCCCCAGCAATACCACGAAGGCGGAGATAATCACTCCAGTCCTGAGGATCACCCCGATGACTATGTCCATCTGCTGATCGGTCCAGGCCTTGGGAAAACGCATCCTAAAGCCTCCCGGTCAAGCCGTTATAGATCATCTCCACACCCAAAAACAGGATGACTGCGGCAAAGGTTAGACGCAGCCAGCGGGTGTGCATTCCTATCAGGAGGCGGGCTCCCAGCAAGGAACCGATGCATACCCCCAGCGCCACCGGCATAGTCAGTCCCGGATCGATATAGCCCCGGTTGAGGTAGACTCCGGCACTGGCCGCGGCGGTTACCCCTATCATGAAATTGCTGGTGGTGGTGGAAACCTTGAAAGGAACGTGCATGGCCTGATCCATAGCCAAAACCTTGACTGCGCCCGATCCAATCCCCAGCAGTCCGGAAAGGGAGCCTGCCAGAAACATCAAACTGAACCCGGCTGGGACGGCTTGGACATGATAGCTCAGCGGGGCTTGGGGGCCGGGATAGGAGGCGTCCATATGCAGACGGGTGGCCAGCGGATCAGGCTTTCCCTCGTCTGACCTGGCAGGCGGGGGGTGGGTCGATAAATATGCAGAATAGATGAGAACTGCGCCAAAAATCACGGCAATATAGGAGGGGGCAATTATGGCCGCCAAGGCCGCCCCAAATAACGCCCCCATAGTCGTGGCCATTTCCAGAAACATGCCGATCCGAATATTAGAAAATCCTTCTCTAACATAAGCGGCTGCGGCCCCCGACGAGGTGGCAATCACTGACACCAGCGAGGCGCCGATGGCATAGCGGATATCTATGCCGAAACCTAAAGTCAGGAGGGGTATGATCACCACCCCGCCACCCAATCCCGTCAAAGATCCCAGGAATCCTGCCACCAGGGAGGCGCAGAAGATGGTGCCTGCAAGTTCGCCAATATTCATGATCGACGCGGGGAGAACTGGAAATGATATTAATTTGTCAGTGGACCCCTTACTGAGGAGAGACTCCTGATAAATTCACGGGCCTTTAAGTCGCACCGCTCTCCGGGCAGCCCACTCCCCTAAAAATCTGCACCTCGATAGCCTTTGTCAAGGCAATCTCCTGGCAGATTTATAACCTCTACTTCTGGACGCCGGCGGTGTCTGTATTAATAATTGCGGAAAGGCGGAAAGGTAATGATCGAATTTGGAAGCGGGATAGATTTTTGTCAGCAAGTTCACATATAAAATGAACGGCCCAGTGTTAACACCGGCGGCCGCTAGGCGCCCTTCATTCCCATCTTCGAAAACCCAACTTGGTCAAGACTTCCGCGTCGAGTGGTTCTTGCAAATGCTTCGCCACCAAGACTGCCAAAGGGAAGGGGTAGATGTCCAGGGAAAAGGCCTTTTTCTCATTACCGGTTTTACCCTTAATCATAACCTGGATGCCGTTGCCATCCACTACTACCGTGGCGGTCAAGCCCCTGTAGTCCGGCGGCCGGATCTCCACCTGGGCAAGCATCGGGACAATGGTGCCGGCAAGGGCTTCGACATAGGGCCAGCGCTTGAAGTCGCTTTGCTCGAACTCCGTTAATTTCAACATTGTTTACCTCTTTTGGGCTTCATTTTATTTTACCAGCGTAATTACTTTCCCGCCATAGGGCGGTCGGGGTTCCACCAGCCGCCACCCAGGGCGACGAATAACGCCGCGGTATCCTGCAAACGCTGCGCCTGGGCCCCGATGTAGCCGAGCCTGGCCTGCTGGTATTGGTTGTCGGCCGTGAGCATCTGCACATAGTTGACCAGCCCGGCCTGATAGTTTGACTGCGTCAATCGCAAGGCCTGCCTGGCGGCGTCCAGAGCGGCGGATTGGGCCTGCAAGGCTTCGGCATCGTGTTGCACCGCGCGCAGGCTATCGGCTACTTGCTGGAAGGCGCTTACCACCACCTGGCGATAATCGGTCAGGGATGCCTGATAGGCATCGATGGCGGCCTTCCTCTGAAACCATAAGGTCCCGCCGCGCAAGAGGGGTTGGGCCAGGGCGGCGCCCGCACTCCAAAAACTGCCGCCGGTGGCCATGAGCGTGGAGATATCGGTACTCGTTTGACCATAGCCGGCACTCAGGGTGAAGCTGGGGAACATGGCCGCGGTGGCCACGCCGATATTGGCGCTGGCAGTGTGCATTTGGGCTTCGGAGGCCAGGATATCCGGTCGCTGGCGCACCAGTTCGGAAGGCAGGGTCACGGGCAGTTCCCCGGGCAGGGTGATTTCTGCCAGATCGACCCGGGGGGGCTGCCACTCCGCCGGGGTGCGTCCCACCAGGGCGGCCAGCAGATGCTGAGCCTTGTTGAGGTTCTGCCTGATGGGCGGCAGTGTCGCTTCGGTGGCGGCGAGCTGCGATTGCACGCTAACCACGTTGGCATACGGCGCCGTCCCCGCCTGGAACTGGGTTTCGGTGATGCGCAGTTGTTCTTTTTGAAAAGCGATGAGGCGTTCCGTGGCTTCGATGGAGGCCTGGTAGCCTGCTTGGGCGATGGCGGCGTTGACGACGTTTCCCAACAGGGTTAGATAGGCGGCCTGGGTGGTGTAATTCTGATAATCGGCTTGAGCCGCCAGGGCCTCCACGGTTCGCCGCGTGCCGCCGAAGACGTCCAGCAGGTAGCTAACGGAGACCGAGCTGGTATAGAGATTGAAGATGTTGCTCTGGGCGGTGCTGCCAAATTGGGCGGGGTTAAACTTCTCCCGGCTGTAAGAGAAGCCGCCGGAGGCTTGGGGGAAAAAGGCGCCGTAGCCCGCCCGCAGGTTATCCTGGTTTTGCTGCAGCCGGGCCTGGGCCGATTGCAGGTTGGGATTTTGAGCCACTGCTTCCTTGATCACCTGGTCTATCTTGGGGGATTGGAACAGGCGCCACCAATCTTGGGCGATTTGGGCGCCGTATTCAAAGTGCTGCGACCGGCCGGCCGCGGCCACCGTTTTGGCCGGTTCCTCCCCTTGGGTATATTGGGTCGCCGCCGGGGGCTGGGGAGGGACGAAGTCGGGTCCCACGGCACAGCCCGGGACCAGCAGGCCTGACAGGATTCCCAGGCAGAACCAGGTCAGGATCTGCCTGTACCCGGCTTCGCAGCCAAGCGCCGGTTGCCGCCGCCTACAGGTGTCCCGGTCTCCCGGCGGCTTATCGCGTTTCCACATAGATGTCCACCAGTTGACCCGGATAAATATTCATGTCTTTGGGCGGCTTGAAGCGGAACAAGACCGGCAGCACTCTCACGTCCACCCTTTCGGTCCTTTCATCCGACAGCTCGATCTTGGGGCTCACGTAAGGCTGGATGCGCTCGAACTCCAGGGGGATGCGCTCGGTCGTCCCTCTGATTTCCATTTGGGCGTTCATCTTGGACGGCGGCGGCATCCTGGGAACGAGAATCTCGTCAATATAACACCGGACCTCAAGATAAGGTTGTTGGGAGTAACTCATGACCATGACGGGATCAGAACCCTGGGTGTAGGTGTCATAAATTCCCTGGGGTGACACGAAACTGCCCAGCGCTGCGTTGACGGCCATGACCACGCCGTCCACCGGCGCCCGAATGGTGTATTTAGCCAGCAGGGCGGCCCCGCTGGCATAGGTCTTGGACAAGGCCTCATACAGATGCTGCTGGTTTTGGATGTCATAGATCCAGGCCCCGGCCTTAGTCAATTGGTAGTTCCGCTGCGCCACTTCGAGATTGGCGTGATTCGCCTTGACCGTGTTGTCCGCGGTGTCCAACTGGTCCTTGCTCACCGATTTGGGGTCCATGGTAAAGGACCTCTTTAGCTTTTTCAGCGTATCCAGGGAAGTTCTAACCTGGGCAGCGGCATAATCGACCTGGGCCTTGGATACCCGGAGGACTTCCGTCCTCGGCTCGGCCTTGAGTTCCCGCAGCATGGCCAAAGCGGCTTCAGCCTGGGCCTTTTGCTGCTCCACGGTGGCCTTTTGAATGGAATCGTCTATCAACAAGAGCGGGGTCCCCGTAGTCACCTTGTCCCCTTCCTTTACCAGGATCTGGGTGACGGTTCCCGAGACCTCGGGATAGATATTGATGTTGGCCCCGTTCGACTGGTAGCTTTCAATGATGCCGTCGGCATAAATACCCTTGGCATAAGGATTCTGAGCCGGATTAAAGGCCGGCGGCAGCGGTGGCTTGCGGATGCCGTAAACGTAGGCGCTCACCAGGCCGGCCACTATTCCCAGGATCACCAGGGCGGTTAATATTTTAGATCTCACTCAAACCTCCCACTCCCTTGCTTCCGCTGACAATCTTCACAATCCGGCCATCTTCCATCTCGAGGTTCCGGTCGGCATATTCGAAGATCCTGGCGTCGTGGGTGACGATCAGGATGCATCGGTGTTCGTTCAATAAGTTTTCTTTAATAAACCCGATAATCTTTCTGCCGGTGGCGCCGTCCAGGGAGGCGGTGGGTTCATCAAAAATCAAAATGTCCGGACGGCTGACGATGGCCCTGGCCAGGGCCACGCGCTGCTGTTCACCGCCGCTCAACCTGGAGGGGGGCATCTCTGCCCTGTCCTTGATTCCCACTATATCCAGGCATTCGACGGCGAGGCGCATCGATTCATCCCAGTCCTGCTTCTTGAGAATCAGGGGGATCGCCACGTTCTCCGCGGTGGTCAGTTTCGGGAACAGGTGATAGTCCTGAAACACGAAACCGACGGTGTGCAATCGGAAATCGGCCAGTTCGTTGGGATTGAGCTTCCAGATTTCTTTACCCTCCACCACCACCGTGCCGGCATTAGGTCTCAGAATACCCGAAATCATGCTCAACAGGGTGGTCTTGCCGCTGCCCGAGGGGCCGGTGAGATAGAGCATTTCGCCAAACTTGACCTCAAAACTGACCTCTCGCACCGCGTAGGTCCTGATATCCTCGGCCCCGAACCATTTCACCAGGTCCACGGCCTGCACTGCCGCCTCGCCCATGCCTACCCTCTGAAAATGTCAAACGGCTCTATTTTGATCACTTTTCTCACCCCGATGAAACTGGAAATTCCGGAGATGATGAGCACCATGATAAAGGCCATGCCGAGATTGAAATAGGTTATGTCCGCGGCGTAATTCGGCACCTTGCTTTTGGCCACTGCGACCAGCAGGGAACTGAGGCCAACCCCCAGGCCGTACCCGGCCAATCCGGTGAACAGGGTTTGAAAGAGGATCATGTAGACGAGTTCGGAGCCCTTGGCGCCGATGGCCTTTAGGGCCCCGAATTTCTCCAGATTTTCCAAAACGAAGGTGTAGAAGGTTTGGCCGCAGATGGATAGACCTACCAGGAAACTGATCAGGGTCATGATCAGGATGTTGGTGCCGATGCCGGTTTGGTATTTGTAATAGTTGGCGACCATTTGCTGAAATTCACTGTTGGTCAGCGCCAAATAACCTGCCTTGGCCACCTGAGCCTTGATATAAGGGATGTCTTTGTCATTTTTCGGTTCAACCAGGATATAGGCAATGGTGAAACGCGTGGAAGGGATGTACTCAATAGCCCGGGTGAAGGTCGTGTATAGGGTCGGGATGCCGAATAGGGTGCTGCTGCTCACTTTGGCGATCCCGACGACGACTCCCCGGTGGTCATTGATCTCAAAAGTGGTGCCGACCGCAGGGTTTTCTAACTTGGAAAATTCTTCGTCTTTTACCACGATAAATCCATTATCGGCAAAAATATCGTCAATTTTCCCGGCGATCAGTTCGGGGCGGCCCACCAGGCTGGCGTCGTCCAGTCCGAGAACGGTTGCCGGCTGATAGGTGCCGTCATGGAGTTTGACGAGGGCCACCCCGGAATATAACGGCACCGCATATTTGACGCCGTTGATACTCCTAACCGCGTCCAGGATGTAATCAGGCAACTGGATAGAGTTGAGCGGATTATTGACGGAGGGGTCCATGACCCAGACGCTGGCGCCCACGTTGATGATGGTAGCCGAGGCCTTGGTTAGGATGCCGGAAAAGACGGAGGTCAGTTGGACCATCAGAAAGACTGCGAAGGTGATTCCTACGATCAGTGCGGCAAACTTGCCACGGTCATTCACTAACAATTTGAGGGCGACTCGCAGGATTCCTTTCATGATTGGCATTCCTCGCCCCGAGGCAGGTCAATATCCTCATTCTCTCCCTTTGCCAAGCCTCTCAGGGCGCCCAAGGAAAACCGGGTGATGTGGTCGGCCAGGGCGGTAATGTCTTCTGGTCCGTACTGCTGCTGGGGAAAAAGCCGTTGGATTACCGGGCGGGCATTACGGGGATGGAGACATTGACCGATGATGCTCATTTGGCAGAGGCGAATCCGCTCAGCAGTCCCCCTTGCTCCCAGCAGCTCTCCCACGATGGCCGCCAACTTTTCTGACATCGGACGAATCGTCTTTTCCACCAGGGCATCCAGGGCGGCCGTGGGTTCGACCATTTCCTGGGCCATCAACTGGCCGGGCCAGGACGGCACCCCCCCAGCGAAGAGGCTGAACACAATATGATGGATAAAGGCGTGCAGACGCTCTTCCGGGGGGAGATCCGCATCCTCGTCGGAGGCCAGAGGGTATTGCTCCCGGCCGCGGGCATGGGCGTATTCCAGGACCGCGGCATACAGGCGTTCTTTATCCCCGAAGTGATAGTTTACGGCCGCCAGGTTGGCCCTGGCCCGGCGGCAGATTTCGCGGATGGTGGAATTGCGAAACCCCCGTTTAGTAAAGACTTCCCCCGCCGCGTCCAGAAGGCGCTGGCGGGTTTCGGAGCCAGTAGAGCTTTCTGAGGGGATATCCGTAATTTGAACCTCCACGAACTCAAACAGATGTTTCAAATGCTTGTATCAATCATTTGTTTTAATGTCAAGCAAAAAAATTGGTCAGGGAACCTTGGCCTTTTCCGGGTGACTTCCCCGAGTCCCGGGAAGCCCTGAAATCAAAAAACCCCTTGAGATCTCAAGGGGTCTTCTTAGGGTTCACATTTCGGGTCAATCAAGGACAGGTAATTCGGGCTGGCGGACGCCGCCGGCCGCTAAATCCAATTCCCGAGGAATCTTGAAGAAGCTTAGGCAGCCCCGTAAAGAGGGCGGACACGCAGGTCCACCCCCAGGGAAAATTCCACGCTCCAGGTGAGAATACCGGAGAAATGAAGCTAAGTTAGCCGGTCTCCGCGCTTATTTGGGCTTGGCCGCCTTATGATGGGTGCCCCGCTCACCAAATCCCCGTTGTTTGGCCATCTGGCTGCGCTGCTTAGAATATTCCTTGCATACCAGAGGATATTTCTTGGGATCCAAGCAGTATCTCTGGAAATATTCTTTGGGCTGCAGCTTGTGGGCCTTGCGGATATGGGCCTTCAGGGTGCGCATCTTTTTCCCGCACTCCAGGCAGACTACGTGTTTCTCCGCGACAATCTCCTTCAGGGGCACCGGCGGTTTCTTAGTCAGGCCAGCTTCTTTGCCCTTTTCCGGGACCAAGGCCTGCGGCATAACAGCGCCGCCTTCCATGGCACCCAGGACTTGGTAAACCTCTTTAATTTCCTCCACCAACTCTTGGGGAGTCAGTTCGCTCATGGAGGCGTGAGCTATCACAATCTGCGACGTTAACCTTAACACTTCGCTGGCCATGGGAACCTCTCTTTCTTCTCAAGTTAGTTAAGACCCCTGTAAAAGTGCCTGGTGGTCAACCGATAAGATTCTTCGGCCGCTTCGCCCCCTCGGCATGACCTGTTGGGACTCTTTTTGCAGACGTCTCTATTGGTGAGTTTGATTATTAGATTTATTATTTATCATAGTCAAGAATTTTATTCGCCTTTAATTTAATTTTTTACTTTTTCTGAGATGAGATTCTTTGAGCGGTTATCGACCTCATGGGCGGGCGGGGCCGCCCGTCCCATAGAAGACCGCCCCGACTGGTATTTTCATCATAAAGTAATAAGGACTGATTAACATAGAATGGCTCAAAGTGCTCCGGGCCTCGGCGGACCATTTCCCGCTTGTCCCGGCCGAGATTGACATCGCCATCCTCCTGTGGCATGGTGACTAGGAAAAGATGATACCGGAAGGCCCAGGTCCAGGTCGGGACCGGCAGCTCGACTCACCCGAGGGGCCGCCTGCGCCTGCGGTCAGGTTGGAAATGGCGCGCCGGGCGAGGGTTGTTTTATCGGGTTTTTAAAGAGAGGGGAATGAGAATGAGGATTTTCGCCATTGCCAACCAGAAGGGCGGCAGCGGCAAGACCACCACCAGCGTCAATCTGGCCGCGGCCCTGAGCGAACTTAAGCGCCGCGTCCTGGTGATGGATTTGGACCCGCAACACTCCAGCACCGACTGGTTTGGCGTCAAAAACACCGGCAAAGAGGTGCTGGGCATCTTCACCGAAAACGGCGACCCCGCGGATTTCATCCGGGAGGCCGGGGCTCCGGGGGTGGACCTGATCCCGTCGTCCCCCTGGCTGGTGGGGGCGGAGAAGATTCTGGCCGGGGAAGTGGGGGCGGAAACCATTCTGCGACGCAACCTGCAACTCCTGCCGCCGGACCGCTGGGACTACCTTCTCATGGACTGCCCCCCCACTTTGGGGATTCTGACCGTCAGCGCCCTGGCGGCGGCGGAAGAGCTGCTGGTGCCGGTGGAGGCCCATGTCATGGCCCTGAGCGGTCTGGCCCAACTCCTGCAGACGGTGGAACTGGTCCGGGAGCGCCTCAACCCCAAGCTCAAAATCTCCGGTATCCTGGCCTGCCGGGTGGACGCCCGCACCCGCCACGCCCGGGAGGTGGTGGAGCAACTGCGGGAGCGGTCCGGCCCTTTGGTTTACCGTACCGTTATCCGGGAGAATATTCGCCTGGCCGAATGCCCCTCCTTCGGCCGCCCCATAACCCAATACGATCCCAAGAGCGCCGGGGCCGCCGATTACCGGGCCTTGGCCCGGGAGATCATCAGCCAGGAAGGGAGATAACGATGGCCAAACGCAGCACCATCGGGGAAAATCCCCTGGATGCGCCGGTGGCGGAAAATCCCCTGGACACCGTGTTGCCCGGAGCGGGGATGGCCAACCGGACGGCCAGGGTGGAAGAGCGCCTGGATCTGCTGGAAGCCGGTCTGGCGGGATTGCAGGCGGAGGCGGCCAGGGCCAAGAGGTTGGGGCCGGAAATTAGCAAGGAAGAGGCGCAACTGAAGACCGAGATGGCCAGCCTCAAGGGAGAGATGGCGCGGCTGCAGGCGGCCTGGCCGCTCCTCCAGGCGGAGGTGGCGCCGCTTAAGGCCGAAGTGGCGGGATTGAAAACGGAATTGGAGCAACTCCGGGCCAGAATGACCCCTTCGGACATCCCCTGGTGGATGGGCGGTAGAAAGAAATGAGGCGAACCCACGAGATGCGGGGCTGCGCTGCCGGTGGCCGCCGGCGCCATTTTGGGTCCCTAAGAAGGGGGCGGTCCCTGGCCGCCGGGGGCGGCTAACAGAATCCTCAAGTCCATCATCTAAATGGCTAGAAATCAGGTTCAGTAAGGACAATCTTTTTATCCGGGATTGACTTTCTCGGGAAAGATGGTTAATGAAACCCTAACAATAGGTAGAAATAGGATGGAGATTAGCTAGATAAATATTGCGCTTTATTCCAGGTGGCAAGGATGCCCGCATGACCCCTCGGGAGCGGAGAAGGGATTTCTGATGCCAGCCACCTCACCTGTAAGGCCCCTTCCCCTAGCCAACCGCCAGACAGGCGATTTTCCAAGATCCCCCTTAACCGGACCTGCTCGCAAGTATCCCTGTCGCGCCCTGCCTTGGGCAGGCGCCAACCTCCGTAAGCAACGCAAGTGGCTGCAAGGCCTTGAGGATATCCAGGGCGGGCAATGAATAGAGATCATCATTATAGAATCGTTCTCGCTGATGACCATGCGCTGGTGCGCCAGGGGATCAGGAAGATCATCGAGGAAGACAGCAGCTTGAGGGTCGTGGGGGAAGCCGGCGATGGCATGGAACTCCTGGAGATTTTGAAAACCAGCCAACCGGACCTCGTCATTATCGATATCGCCATGCCCAGGCTCCGGGGCCTGGAGGCGACCAAAAGGATTAAGCATCTTTATCCCAAGGTCAAGGTCATGATTCTCAGCATGCACCGTAGCAAGGAGTATCTGCGGCAGGCCGTGGCCGCGGGAGTCAGCGGCTACCTCCTCAAGGAAGACGCGGATACGGCCCTCCATAACGCCATCAAGGCGGTCCGCGACGGCAAGGAATTTTTTTCCCCCCTGCTCGCCATCTAGCCCCCCCTTTCCGATGCAGCCCGAATCGCCGGGCGCCGGCCAGGTGATCCCGTTGTTCTATCCCAAGGCGCCAACCGCGGTCAGCCGCCGGAATAACTTGCGTCTTCAGGTATTTCCGGCCTAGACCAGCGGCAGCCGAGGGGCGCCGCCAGGTTTTTTACTGGCAAAAATTTCCCAAAGTGTGTTAACTTATCAAGTTCGGATAATAATTTTTCTAAAGAAAAGATCATGCCAGAGATATTGCGAGGAAATCCGGGAGAACGGCGCCTGTTTTTGGGCAATGAGGCCATCGTGCGCGGGGCCCTGGAGGCCGGGGTTTCGCTGGTCACCACCTACCCCGGCACCCCGGCCTCGGAAATCGGCGACCGCTGCTATGAAATCTCCCGGCAGACGGACCTGGCCTTTGAATACTCGGTGAACGAGAAGGTGGCCCTGGAGGTGGCCGCCGGGGCCGCGGCTTCGGGCTGGCGGGTGCTCACCGCCATGAAGCACGTGGGCCTGAACGTGGCCGCCGACACCCTCATGACCCTGGCCTACACGGGTGTCAAGGGCGGCATGGTCATCGTCAGCGCCGACGACCCCTCCCTGTTTTCCAGCCAGAATGAGCAGGATAACCGCTTTTACGCCAAAATGGCGGGGCTCCCCATGCTGGAGCCGGACAGTCCCCGGGAGGCGCTGGTGATGGCCAGGGCGGCCTTCTCCCTCTCGGAGGAACTTAACCTGCCGCTGCTGCTGCGCACCACCACCCGGGTGAACCACACCCGGGGGCCGGTGACCCTGGGGGAACTCCCCTCCCGGCCGGGGCCGGGCCGCTTTGCCAAGGACCCATTTCGCCTGGTGATGGTGCCGGCGGTGGCCCGCCTGGCCCACGCTCGGCTTCTGGAGGATCTGTCCCGGGCCCGGGTGCTGGCGGAGAAGAGCCCCTTTAACCGGGTCAGCGGCCAGGGCTGCCGGGGAATCATCGCCAGCGGGGTGAGCCGGGTTTACGTGGCCGACGCCGTCCGGGAACTGGGGTTGGCCTCCGAGATCAAAATCCTGGAACTGGGATTCACCCACCCCCTGCCCGAGGAGCTTATCGGCGATTTCCTTGAGGGCCTGGAAAAAGTTTTGGTGGTGGAGGAACTGGAGCCGTACCTGGAAGAGGCGGTCAAGGCCGTGGCCCAGGACCGGGGACTGGCTTTGGCTATCCGCGGTAAAGGCCCGGGGCTGTTCTCCCGGCTCTATGAATTCCACCCGGGCCTGGTGCGGGAAATGATCGCCCGGGTCTTCGGGGTCGATTACCGGCCCCCGGCCATCACCGTCCCGGAGCAGCTCTGGGGCGGGGCCTTGCCGGACCGGCCTCCCAACCTCTGCCCCGGCTGTCCCCACCGGGCTATGTACTACGCGGTGAAGATCGCCCTCCGGGACCTGCGACTGGAAGGGATCTTTCCCACGGACATCGGCTGCTACACCCTGGGGCTCTTGCCACCGCTCTCCATGGCCGACTTTCTCATTTGCATGGGCTCCAGCATCAACACCGCCGCCGGCATCTCCCGGGCCACCGGCCAGAAGGTGGTGGCCTTCATCGGGGATTCCACCTTCTTCCATTCGGGCCTGCCGGGGCTCGCCAACGCGGTGCACCAGAGGCACGATTTCCTGCTGGTCATCCTCGACAACGGCACCACCGCCATGACCGGCTCCCAGCCCCACCCCGGGGTGACCCTGACTCCCCCAGGATATCCGGGAAAGCCCCTGGATATCGCCGGGGTGGTGCGGGGTCTGGGGGTGGAGGCCCTCTGGGTGGTCAACCCCTTCAAATATAAAGAGGCCCTGGCGGCTACCAAAGAGGCCCTGGGCGCTGCGGGAGTCCGGGTGCTCATCTCCCAGGCCCCATGTTATCTCTACGAATCCCGGATTACCGGGAAGAAAAGGCAGGCCCGCTTCCAGGTCACCGGGGAGTGCGGGGAATGCCGAGATTGCCTGGACTACTTCGGCTGCCCGGCCATGTACCTGAAACCCGGTGGCCAGGGCAACCAGATGCTCATCGACGAAGATCTTTGCAGCGGCTGTGCCTTCTGCGTCCAGTGGTGCGACTGCATCCGGCCGGTGCAGAAGGGAGCAGGAAGCAGTGAGCAGTGAGCAGATTTTTGGTAGTGCCCACCCCGGATTAACTGGGTGGCACAGGCGTCTCGCCGGCGCAAGAGTGAGGACTAGAAGTGCTGATGGAAAAAGTTGATGAAGCTGAAATAGATATCTTTAAGCGGGGTTTTCCTGGGAAGATCATAAATTCAAATTTTCATTTTATTTAACCATGAGCGCCACAGAAAACAGAAAACCGAAAACAGAAAACAGCCCCAAAAATCTGCGCATCTTCCTAACCGGGGTGGGCGGCCAGGGGACCCTGCTGGCCAGCCGCATCTTGGGGGAAGCGGCCCTGGCCGCGGGGCTCGATCCTTTGGTGAGCGAGACCCACGGCATGGCCCAGCGGGGCGGCATCGTGGTCTCCACCCTGGTCCTGGGGGAGTTGCAGAGCCCCCTGATCTCCCAGGGGGAAGCCGACATTATCCTGGGTTTTGAGGCCCTGGAGACCTTCCGGGCACTGGACCGCTGCCACGCCGGCACCCTGGTGATCGCCAACACCGCGGCCATTGTCCCCTATCCGGTGGCCATCGGCCAGGCGCCCTATCCCCAGGTAGCCCGGATGCTGGAGCTCATGGCGGCGCAGGTGGGGAGCCTGCTGGCCTTCGACGCCGGGGCCGTCGCCCGCCAGGCGGGCAGCCCCCTGACGGTGAACATGGTCCTGTTGGGGGCCCTGGCGGAGTTGGGGCGGCTGCCGTTCGCCGCCCCCCAGATTCTGGCGGTGGTCCGCAGCCGCACCAACCCCAAGTTCCTGGAAGCCAATTTGCAGGCCTTTGTCTGGGGGCAGGAAGCGGCCCGGGATGACCGGAATTGGCTGCGGCGGTGAGGTGTAAAAAGGCAAAAGTAAAAAGTAAAAAGGCAAAGGTTTTGCCTTAACAATTTTACCTTTTGCCTTTTGACTTAAGTTTGGCCCCGGGCTTGAATTACCTGGCAAAATTCTTATTTTTTGAGGATGAAACCTGGGTCAGCCGGCCACCGCCAGGCCGCCAAGTACCGGCAACTGCCGCACACCGCCGACCTGGCCTGGCGTATCCGGGGGCAGAGCCTGGCTGAGCTCTTTGAAAATGCAGCCGGCGCCTTGACGGCCACCATGGTCGACCGCCGTTACTTGAGGCGCCGGGAAAGACGGACCGTTGAGCTGGAATCTATGGACCGGGAAGCCCTGCTGATTGACTGGCTCAACCACCTGCTTTATCTTTTTGACGTGGAAGGGTTTTTGGGACGAGTTTTCCACCTCGATTCCCTGAGCGAGAGGCGCCTTAAGGCCACCGTCTGGGGAGAGGCCTTCGATTCCAAGCGGCACCCGGAGAAATCCGCGGTCAAGGCCGCCACCTACCACCACCTGGAGATCAGGCCCCGGGGGGATGGCTGGCAGGCCACGGTGATCTTAGATTTGTAGTTGCCAGTTCCCAGTTGCCAGTGAAAATCAAAACACTGATAACTGAATAACTGGGAACTGGGAACTGGGAACTTTACATGAGCCTGATGAAGCTGCGGCAGGTGGACGAGTACCGCTGGGAGATTCCCCGGGAGGGCAAGATGCGCACCCGGGGCCTGGTCTTCGCCTCGAGGGCGATGATCCCCAAGATCGAGGAGGACCAGAGCTTGCAACAGGTGGCCAACGTCGCCACCCTGCCGGGGATCGTAGGCCCCTCTATGGCCATGCCCGACATCCATTGGGGCTATGGTTTTCCCATCGGCGGGGTGGCCGCCTTCTCCCTGGAGGAAGGGGTGGTTTCCCCCGGCGGCGTGGGCTACGACATCAACTGCGGGGTGCGGCTGCTGCGCACCAACCTGCAGCGGTCCCAGGCGGAGTGCTGCATCGAGGAACTGGTCAACGTCCTCTTTGCCAATATCCCCTCGGGGGTGGGCTCCCGGCGACCAGAACTGAAACTGGGCCTGCCCGCCTTGAAAGAGGTGATGCGCCAGGGGGCCGGCTGGGCCGTAAAAAATGGCTACGGGGCAGCCGCCGACCTGGACCATATCGAGGCCCAGGGCTGTATCGAGGGGGCCGACCCCGAGTACGTCTCCCAGTTTGCCATGGATCGCGGCCGGGACCAGTTGGGCACCCTCGGTTCCGGCAACCACTTCACCGAAGTGGGCTACGTCCAGGAGATCTTTGATGAGAAACTAGCCGCGGCCCTGGGCCTTTTTAAGGACCAGGTGACCGCCATCGTGCACACCGGTTCCCGGGGGCTGGGCCATCAGGTGTGCGACGACTACATCAAGGTGATGCTCAAGGCCGCAGCCAAATACGGGATCGAGCTGCCGGACCGGCAACTCTGCTGTGCCCCCTTGCACTCGACGGAGGCCGGGAACTATCTGGCGGCCATGGCGGCGGCGGCCAATTTCGCCTTTGCCAACCGGCAGCTGATCACCCATTGGGTGCGCCAGTCATTCGAGCAGGTCTTTAAGGTCGGCCCCCGGGACCTGGGGATGGAGCTCATCTACGACGTGGCCCATAACATCGCCAAGATCGAGACCCATGAGGTGGGAGGAGGAGTTCGCAAAAAGCTTTGCATCCACCGCAAGGGCGCGACCCGGGCCTTTCCGCCGCACCACCCGGAGACCCCGGCGGCCTATCAGGAGACGGGGCAGCCGGTGTTGATTCCCGGCGACATGGGGCGCTACTCTTTCGTACTGGTAGGGACCGAAAAGGCCCTTACCGAGACCTTCGGCAGTACCTGCCACGGGGCCGGCCGGGAGATGAGCCGGCACCAGGCCCTGAAGGTGGCCAGAGGCCGCTCCATCGTCCGGGAGCTTAAGGACCGGGGCATCGTGGTCCGGGGCGCCGGCCGGGCCACCATTGACGAAGAGATTTCCGAGGCCTATAAAGACGTGGCCATGGTGGTCGATGTCTGCCAGGGCGCCGGCATCTCCAAAAAGGTGGCGAAGCTGAAGCCCCTGGGGGTGATTAAAGGATAGTTTTGAGTTTTGAGTTTCTAGTTTTGAGATAAAAAACAGCAGGTTAGCGTCAATCGCCGAAATCTGCAATAATTCCATATAGGCAGGTAGATTCCGGCAAAATGTAGCCGCAGGCTTTAGCCTGCGGGTTTAAAATGGAGATGGTGGGCAGTGCCCACCCTACACATCAAGGCGCCCAAGCGGAGCTTGGGAACGAGAAGTATAATAAATCTCTTGACCGAAAACCGAAAACCGTAAACGGTCTTTTAAATGTTCGATCGTCTGACTGACAAACTGGCCCAGGTCTTCAAGAAGCTGAAGGGCCACGGCAAGCTCACCGAGGCCCAGGTGCAGGAGGCCCTGCGGGAGGTGCGGCTGGCCCTGTTGGAGGCCGACGTCAACTACAAGGTCGCCAAGTCCTTCATCGAGAGGGTCAGGGAGCGGGCCGTGGGCGAAGAGGTGATGCGCTCCCTCACCCCGGCCCAGCAGGTAGTGAAGATCGTCCATGAGGAACTCACCGGCCTGTTGGGGGGAGAGTCCCCGAGACTGGACCTGAGCGGCCGGCCTCCCGTCGCCCTGATGCTGGTGGGTCTGCAAGGATCGGGCAAGACCACCACCGCGGCCAAGCTGGCCCGGCGCCTCAAGAGCCAGGGCCGCCAGGTCTATCTGGTGCCCGCCGACGTGCAGCGCCCGGCGGCCATCGAGCAGCTCCAGCGTCTGGCGGCGGACTGCGGGGTGGCGGCGCATCCCAGTGGGCCCGGCCAGAACCCGGTGGCCATCGCCGGGGCCGCCATGGAGGCGGCCTACGCCGCGGGCTACGACACGGTGATCCTGGACACCGCCGGGCGGTTGCACATCGACGCCCCCTTGATGGAGGAGCTCAAGGCCATCAAGGAGAAGGTGGCGCCCCAGGAGATTCTCCTGGTGGCGGACGCCATGACCGGACAGGACGCGGTGCAGGTGGGCCAGCGTTTCCACGATCTCTTGAAGCTCACCGGGGTGATTCTCACCAAGGTGGAAGGGGACGCCCGGGGCGGCGCCGCCCTTTCCATGCGGGAAGTGGTGGGCAAGCCCATCAAGTTTCTGGGGGTGGGGGAGAAGCTGGACGCCCTGGAGGTCTTCCATCCGGACCGGCTGGCCTCCCGCATCCTGGGGATGGGGGACGTCCTCACCCTCATCGAGAAGGCCCAGGAGTCCTTTGACGCCGACCAGGTGAAGGCCCTGGAGCAGAAGCTGCGCCGGGAGGCCTTCACCCTGAACGATTTTCGGGAGCAGTTGCGGCAGATCAAGAAGATGGGCTCCATGGAACAGTTGCTGGGAATGATTCCCGGCCTGGGCAGCAAGATCAAGGCCATGAAAAACATGCAGCCCGACGAGCGGGACCTGAAAAGGGTGGAGGCCATCATCGGCTCCATGACCCCGGGTGAGCGGGCCGACCACCAGATCATCAACGGTAGCCGCCGCCGGCGCATCGCCCTGGGCAGCGGCACTTCAGTGCAGGACGTCAACCGCCTGCTGAAGAATTTCGCCGTGACCCAAAAGATGATCAAGCAGATGGCCCACGGCGGCAAGAAGATGAAAGGCCTGATGCCCAAGTTTTTTTAAAGGAGATGGGTGGACCCGCCGCGCCCTGCGGTGCGAGCCGTAGCTTGGCGCACGCCCACCCAAGTCCGATCACATCCGAAGGAGGAGAGAGCAGCTCTAATGGCGTTACGTATCCGTTTGGCCCGTTTCGGCGCGAAAAAGCGCCCCTACTACCGCATCGTGGTGGCTAATAGCGAGTCTCCCCGGGATGGTAGCTTCCTGGAAATCATTGGCACTTACGATCCGCGTCAGGACCCCGCCGCGGTCACGGTGAAGGAAGACCTGCTGGCCCAATGGGTCAGCAAGGGCGCCACGCCCACCGACACCGTGGCCAGCCTTCTGAAGAAGCGGCCTCAAGCCGCGGCGGCGCCGGAGGCCTGAGCGCTCGCCCAGGGACCAGACCCAGGGAGGTTGGTTGCTCCACCCCTTGACAGAGGTGGCTACTATGAAAGAGTTGATCAAGTTCATCGCTCAGGCCCTCGTGGATAATCCTGAGGAGGTGCAGGTCAAGGAAGTCGAAGGGGAGCAGACCTCGGTTATCGAACTCAAGGTGGCTAAGGAAGATCTGGGGAAGGTGATAGGCAAACAAGGGCGCACCGCCCGGGCTATGCGCACCATCCTCAGCGCCGCCTCTACCAAAATTCGCAAGCGGGCGGTGTTGGAAATCCTTGAGTAAAGGGCAGGATTCACCCTCCCATCTCATCGGCTTGGGACGGATTTCCGGAGCCCAAGGCCTGCGCGGGGCCGTCAAGGTTCGTCCCGATGCCGCGGCCGCCACCACCGACCCGGAGGTCTTTCAGGCCCTGGCCGAAGTGGTGATCGGCGAGCAAACCTACGCCGTCCTCCAGGCGGATCGCCTCAAAAACCAGGTGCTGCTCCGGCTGTCCGGCGTCGAGACCCGGACCCAGGCGGAGCAGTTGACCGGCAGGCAGGTCCTGGGAGACCGCCGGCGCTTTCCCCCGTTGCCGCCTGGGGAATACTACTGGTTCCAACTGCTGGGACTGCCTGTCTACGACGCCGGGGACGGGGCCCTGCTGGGCCGGCTGCAGGAGATCCTGCCCACCCCGGGCCACGACGTCTACGTGGTGGTCCAGGGCCAGCGGGAGTTCCTCCTCCCCGCGGTGGCGGAGGTGGTGGTGGAGATCAACCTGCTGGAAGGGTTCCTGAAGGTGGCGCCGCCGCCGGGATTGCTGGAAACCTATGCGCATTGATCTGCTGACCCTGTTCCCGGAATTTTTCAGGTCGCCGTTGGCTGAGAGCATGCTGCAGCAGGCCCAGATCCGGGGAGCCGTGGAGTTTAGAGTCCTGAACCTGCGGGATTATACTTTGGGGCGTCACCAGGTGACCGACGACCGTCCTTACGGCGGCGGCCCCGGCATGGTGATGCTGATTGCGCCCCTGGTGGCGGCCATCCGGGCGGCCCGGCAGGAAGACCCGCAAGTCTGCATCCTCCTGCTGAGCCCCCAGGGCCACCTCTTTGACCAGGATAAGGCCCGGGAGTTGGCGGCCTTGCCCCATCTCCTGCTGGTCTGCGGCCATTATGAGGGGGTGGACGAGAGGGTTAAATACTATATTGACGGAATGCTCTCCATCGGCGATTATATCCTGACGGGGGGAGAGATCCCGGCCCTGGTCGTGCTGGACGCGGTGACCCGGCTGCTTCCCGGGGTGTTGGGAGGCATTGGTGCCGCCGCGGATGATTCATTTCAGACCGGGTTGCTGGAATATCCCCATTACACCCGGCCCCGGGATTTCGAAGGCCACCGGGTGCCCCAGGTGTTGCTGGAGGGTGACCACCGGCGCATCCGGGAGTGGCGGCGGCAGCAGGCCCTGCTCCGCACCCGGGCCTCACGGCCGGACCTCCTGGCCAAGGCGCCCTTGGCGCCGGAAGATCGAAAGTTTATCGAAACCCTGGCCGAAACGCCGGAAGAAGACAGGTGAAAATTATGGAACGGGTTAATCAATTGGCCCGGGAGCAGATGCGGGCGGATTTGCCCGCCTTTCGCCCCGGGGATACCGTGGAAGTGCACGTGCGCATCGTCGAAGGTGAGAAGGAGAGGATTCAGATCTTCAAAGGGGTGGTCATCCGGAAGCGGGGCGGCCTCACCGGGGCAAGCTTTACGGTGCGCAAGGTCTCTTACGGAGTGGGAGTGGAGCGCATCTTCCCCACCCATTCCCCCAATATCGACAAGGTGGTGGTTCTCACCCGGGGCGACGTCAACCGCAGCCGCCTCTACTACCTGCGGCAGCGGGTGGGCAAGGCGGCCCGCATCAAAGAAAAGCGGACCCCTATCGCATGAGCCGGCTCCCGGGCAGCGGCAAGATGTTTGCTGACCCGGAGGCTTTTTGGCGCGGTCAGGGTTTAAGTCTGATCGCCGGGGTGGACGAAGTCGGCCGGGGCCCGCTGGCCGGACCGGTGGTGGCCGCGGCGGTAATCTTGCCTGCCCCTCTCGAGAGCCGGATTTCCGGACTCCGGGATTCCAAGTGCCTGGCCCCCGAGGCCAGGGCCGCCCTGGATCAAGAAATCCGGGCCGCCGCCCTGGCCTTTGCCATTCGGGAATTGGATGCCCGCCAGATCGAAATTCTGGGTATCCTGAAGGCCTCCCTCAAGGTCATGGCCCTGGCGGTGCAGGCCCTGACCCCCATCCCCCAGATGGTCCTGGTGGACGGCCACCTGCCCTTGCCTCTGACCTTTCCGCAGCAGCCGGTGATCAAGGGGGATGCCCTTTGCCCCTCCATCTCCGCGGCCGCCATCGTGGCCAAGGTCTACCGTGACCGCCTGATGGAGCAGTTGCACCGGCGCTATCCCCAATACCATTTTGCCCGGCACAAGGGCTACGCCACCCCTGAACACCTGGAGGCCCTGCGCTGCTGGGGCCCCTGCGACCTGCACCGCCGCACCTTCCGGGGTGTGAAGGAGTGGGTGGCGGATTGACGACAAAATAGATGGGGCGGCCGTTCCTGGCCGCCGGTCTGAGGGTGGCGGGCGGGGACGGCCGCCCCACGTAGGCCCGCCCCTCCAGGTATTTTTTAATAAAGTAAAGAGGACTAATTATGTGTCCGCCGCCGACTACCCGGCGCCAACTGGGCGACGCCGGGGAGGACCTAGCCGCCTCCGCCTTGAAAAGGCAGGGTTATAAGATCCTGGAGCGCAATTATCTGACGCCTCTGGGTGAGGTCGACCTCATCGCCCGGCAGGGGAAGGCCTTGGTGTTCATTGAAGTCAAGACCCGCCGGGGGGAGCGTTTCGGCGCTCCCCAGGAGGCCGTGTCCGCCGCCAAACAGAACAGATTGCGGCGCCTGGCGGATTATTACCTGAAACAGAAACGTCTGGGAGCGGACGTGCAGGTGCGCTTCGACGTGGTGGGGATCACCATCAGTGCTGATGGTCCCCGGGTGGAAGTCATTCAGGCTGCGTTTTGATGAATATTGTGGTGGGGCGGCCGTCCCTGGCCGCCCGGTCTGAGGGTGGCGGGCGGGGACGCCCGCCCCACCATTAATTAAGAATGGTCTCTGGAACCTTATACATCGTCGCCACGCCCATCGGCAACCTGGAGGACATCACCCTGCGGGCCCTGCGCGTGCTCAAGGAGGCGGACCTGATCGCCGCCGAGGACACCCGGCGCACCAGAAAGCTCCTGAGCCACTACGGCATTGCCACCCCACTCATCAGCTACCACGCCCACAACCGGGAGAGCCGCGGGCCGGAGTTGATCAGCCGTATAGAGGAAGGCCAGCAGATCGCCCTGGTGAGCGACGCCGGCACCCCCGGGTTTTCGGACCCCGGCGCCGACCTGGTGGCCCTGGCCTGGGAGGCCGGGGTCAGGGTGGAGGCCGTGCCCGGCCCCGCCGCCGGGGTGGCGGCCCTCTCGCTTTCCGGCTTCAAAGGGGATATACTTTTTATAGGTTTCCTGCCCCGGGGGGAAGGCCGGCGTCTCAAGCTCTTCGGGGAGCTGGCCCGGGAGCCGCGGGTCCTCATCCTTTATGAGTCTCCCCGGCGCCTCAGCCGCACCCTGGAGGAACTGGCCGCCGTCATGCCTGATCGCCGGGTCCTGGTGGTTAGAGAACTTACCAAGAAATTCGAGCAGAGCTGGCGGGGGCCCACGCCCCAGGTGGCGGCAGAGCTCAAGGACGCGGCCATCAAAGGTGAATGCGCCCTGGTGCTGTCCCTCCCCGGGGAGCAGACGGCCGCGCCCCTGGACCTGGAGGGCTGTCTCCTGAAGACCGCCCGGGAACAGGGACTCAGCGGGCGGCGGCTGACGGAGACGGTGGCGGCAGCCCGGGGCCTGCCCCGGCGCCCGGTCTACCAGGCCTACCTGGCCTTGAAGGAGCAGGGGCGGCTGAAGTGAATCTGAGCCAGTGTAGTGTTTCAGGGAAACCATCCATGAGTGCCAAGCCCCAGCCGCATATCCCGGAGGAGACGCTGCAGCCGAAGCAGCCGGCGCCCGCCCCGGCGGTGGAGCGGGAACTCTGGGTGGAAAACCGCCTGGGCCTCCATGCCCGGCCAGTGGCCAAGATTACCGCCCTGGCCCAGGGTTATGAGGCCACCAGCATCACCCTGGAGAAGGACGGGGTGGTGGCCGACGCCCGGGATCTGTTGGCCATCCTCTCCCTGGACTGCCCCCAGGGAAGCCGCCTGGTGTTGCGGGCCAGCGGCCCCCAGGCCCGGGAGGCGGCCATGTCGATAGCTTCGCTGTTCGCCCGCAAGTTTGGAGAGACATGAGCCGGGAAAACCGTTTCCTCCAAGGTATCCCCGCCTCCCCTGGGATCGTCCTAGGGCGGGTCCAGGTCCTGACTGAGGCCGCCCAGGTCAGCTCCCGCCTCCTGTACACCAAAGAGGATGTGGCAGAGGAACTGGAGCGTTTCCGGCAGGCGGTGGACCAGATCGAAGCGGAGCTGACCCTCCTCAAGGACGGAATTTCCGGGGACCTGAAGGAGCACGCCCACATCCTGGAGCTGCATCTGTTGATTCTCCGGGACCGGATGCTCAACTCCGAAACCCTGAGGCTCATCCAGGAGGAGAACCTCAACGCCGAACGGGCCTTACACCAGGCCTACCTGAAGATCAAGGAGCTATTCCAGCGCATCGGCGACAAGCATATCCGGGGCCGCCTGGCCGACGTGGAGATGGTTTACCAGCGTCTCATGGGGCGGCTCACCGGCAAAGACTCCCGCAAGCCCTTCTCCTTCAAAGAGCCGGCCATCGTGGTGGCCCGGGACCTATCGCCTGCGGAAACCACCCAGATGGACAAGACCCAGGTACTAGGGTTCATCACCGAGCGGGGCGGCAAGACCTCCCACACCGCCATTATTGCTCATTCCCTGGATATCCCCGCGGTGGTGGGGCTGGATAACGCCACCCTGGAGATCGATTCCGGGGACCTGCTGATCCTGGACGGCATTACCGGCCTGGTGATTTTGAACCCGGATGACGAAACGCGCCGGACTTACCAGACCCGGCGGGCGGATTTCGAGGTCTTCAAGTCGGAGGTATTCCTGGGCTGCAGCATGCCCGCCACTACCAGCGACGGGCTGCCCACTCGGGTGCTGGCCAACATCGAGATGCCGCAAGAGGTGGCCATGGCCGCCAAGTGCGGGGCCGACGGCGTGGGACTGTACCGCACCGAGTTTCTCTATCTGCGCCAGCGCACCCTGCCCACGGAAGAGGAACTCTTTCAGGATTACCGGCAGGTGGTGGAGGCCATGGCGCCCCGGGTGGTAACCATCCGCACTCTGGACATCGGCGGGGACAAATTTCTGTCCCCCCTGGAGTACGCCCCGGAGATGAACCCGGCCTTGGGGCTCCGGGCCATCCGCTTCTGTTTAAAGGAGCAGACGATCTTCCGGACCCAGCTCAAGGCCATCCTCAGGGCCTCGGCCTTCGGCCAGGTGCGGGTCATGTTTCCCCTGATCTCCAGCCCCCGGGAGATGCAGGAGGCCCGGCAGCTCCTGGAGTCGGTAAAAAAAGAGCTGAAAAGGGAAAAGATTCCGTTCGACCCGGTGCTGCCGGTGGGGGCCATGATCGAGGTGCCCGCCGCGGTGACCCTGGCGGATCTGCTTACCCGCTACGCCGATTTTTTCAGCATTGGCACCAACGACCTGATCCAGTATGCCCTGGCCATCGACCGGGTCAACCAGCAGGTGGCGGACATGTACCAGCCCCTGCACCCGGCGGTGCTGCGCATGGTGCGGGACGTGGTGCAGATCGCCCACCTGGCCGGCATTCCCGTGGCCATGTGTGGCGAGATGGCCGGCGACCCCCTCTACATCCCGGTGCTCCTGGGGCTGGGGGTGAAGGAATTCTCCATGAACACCATGGCCATCCCGGTGGTGAAGCGGGTCATCCGCATGACCTCCCAGCAAAAGGCCAGGGAAACCGCGGCGCGGGCCTTGCGGTTGCACACCGTGGAAGAGGTCAACGACTACGTCACCGGGGAGATGGACCGTCTCTTTCCGGAAATCTTCAGGTTTGGCCGCCCTCTGGCCACTAAGCCGGCAAAATGAGCCAAGACGCCATCAAGATCATCTGCCGCAATCGCAAGGCCTATTTCGAATACGCCATCGACGCCCTTTATGAGGCCGGCCTGGTGCTGAAGGGCACGGAGGTCAAATCCCTGCGCCAGGGCAAGGCCAATATCGACGACGCCTTCGCCAACTTCCGGGGCGGCGAGATCTTTCTCCACAACGCCCATATCAGCCCCTATTCCCACGCCGGACCGGAGAGCCACAACCCGGAGCGGCCCCGGAAACTCCTCATGCATCACTGGGAGATGCGGCGCCTGCTGGGCAAATTGCAGGAGCGAGGCTATACTCTGATTCCGGTGCGCCTCTATTTTCGGGACCAGCACGCCAAGGTGGAACTGGCCCTGGCCAAGGGCAAGAAGAAGTACGATAAACGGGAGAGCATCAAACGCCGGGAGCAACAGCGGGAAATGGAGCGGGCCCGGAGACATCGCTGAGGGAACCGGAATGGATTTCTTTGAGAGGATTGCCGAGAATCGCATTCAGGAGGCCATCGAGGCCGGGGTCTTCGATGACCTGAGAGGCAAGGGCCAACCCTTGCGCCTGGAGGATGAATCCCACATCCCGCCGGAGTTCAGGATGGCTTACAAGATCTTGAAGAACGCCGACTGCCTGCCCCCGGAGCTGGAAGTGCGCAAGGAAATCGTGACCTTGCTGGACCTAGTGGCCGGCCTGGAGGATGAAGCCGAGAAGCTGAAGCAGATGCGCCGCCTCAATTTTTTGATAATGAAGCTGGGCATGATGCGTCCGGTATCGGCCCAGATCGTGGAGCACGAGCTTTATACCCCGAAAATTCTGGAGCGGTTGGAGAGTAAAGTTAGGTAGCGGTAGGCTTCCTTAAAGGGGGCCAATAACCAAACCACATTGCCGAACACCCGGAACTCAATGAAGCTCCGTTGGGATCACCCACTTACGCGGCGCCGCTTGCCGGCCCTGGTCCGAATCCTGGCGCAGGCCTATCTGCGGACCTGTCCGGTGGAACTGGTGATCGACCCCGGGCTCAAGGAGCGGTTGCTTTCAGGACAGCAGGCGCTCTACACTACCTGGCACTGCCATCTGCTCTTTCCCCTCTTTTATGTCCGCCACTACGAAGGGCAACTGCCGCCCCTGGTGCTGATGGCCAGCCCCAGCCGGGACGGGGAATTCATCGCCGCAGTGGCCCGGGGGTTGGGATTCGCCATCAGCTTTGGGTCCCGGCGCAAGGGCGGAGTGCAGGCCCTGCAGCAAATGGCCGGCTATTACCGCCGCGGCTATAGCTGCGGCCTGATTGCCGACGGTTCCCGGGGCCCGGCCCGGATAGCCCAAAACGGCCCTCTCTATTTGGCCCGGATCACCAATGGACCCATCGTGCCCCTGGCGGTGGCCGCCAGCCGCCGGAAAATCTTCCAGACCTGGGACCGCTTCGTCCTCCCCTTGCCTTTCAGCCGCTTGGCCCTACTGGTGGGTGAGCCTCTGCACGTGCCCCCAGAGGCCAGGGGTGCCGCCCTGGAGGCCCTGCGGCAGGAACTGGAAGCCCGCCTCAACGGACTTTTCCACCAGGCTGTCCATTATTTTCCTTCCTGAAATTTTTCCTGAAAAATCTCCCCTGAAGCGCAATAATTGTTTGCCAAGTCTGGATAAAATGTTAAATTTAAACAAAATAAACAGATTGGCGCGACGGACTAAATATATGCGTTTTGAAGAACTAGAGGCCCAGACACTGGACCAGATCGGCAGCCCGGAAGGTCAAGCCCAGGCCAGGATCATGGTCCAAAATCATCAGGTTCGGCATGGATACCGGTCGCCCGATCGCCTCCGGGGCGTGGTGTTTGACCCACAGCCCTACACGGTGGAGGTGAAGATTCAGGACGACCAGCTTACCTACCAGTGCGACTGCCCCGAGGCGGAGGAGGAGGAGATCTGCCCCCATGTCCTGGCCTTGCTGCGGGCTTGGGTGGAGGAACCAGACTTATTTTTGAGCCAGCAGGAGCTCAAGGACCGCTTGAAAAAATATTCCAAGAAAGAATTGCTGGAGATCATCCTGGATCTGGCGGACCGGGCGCCGGAAGTGCGAGGCGTCCTGAAGGAAGAGGATCAGGGACTCGAAGATATCCTGGAATCCATCGACCGGGTGGTGGAGGAGACTTCGCCGGAAGCCCAGTCCGTGGCCGATGCCGAAGGCAAGCTGCGGCGGGCCCAGGCCCGGGCTGATCGGCTGGCCCAGAGCGGCCGCCTGGCGGAAGCCCGTTCCATCTATTTCTATCTCCTGGATAGCATTCTCAGCCTGGAGGAGAAATTCCAGCGGGCGGACCTGTTCGGGGTGGATTTAAAAAATGAATTATTCGAGGAATATTGCCAGTTTATCCATGAAGACCGCCATCTGGAAAAAGAACTGGTGCAGCAGGAAATCGAGCAATTGGAAAGCCGGGCCCCGGTCTTTTTTCACGGAGGGCAGGACCTGAGCGAAATCAAGCGCGAGTTGGCGCTGTAAGGCCGTTTTCCGTTTCTCCTGATTTCTCGTAATTTTATGGGGCGGGTAGGCCAACCCGCCCCGATTTTTTCACTCTAGACGGAGCGGACCGTTAGCCGGCCTGATCCTTCCCCCCAAAAAAAAATTAGCGTCGTGGACTGTCAGGACCCGGGCCTTAAGGGGCGCCGGGTCTTTTTGGTTCCGGCGGCTGGGCCGGGATGGCCGCGGCGGGCGGCGCCAGGATGGTCTTCTGGTAGATGCGCAGCAGTGACAGCAGGAAGGAGAGGATCAGGGGTCCCAGAATGAAGCCGATCATCCCGAAGTAGGTGATGCCCCCCAGGATGGAGAAGAGGATGAAGATGCTGGGGGTGGAACCGCCGCCTTTCACCAGGATGGGCTTCAAAATATTGTCGATGATGGTTACCGCCACTCCGCCCCAGATAATCAGGCCCACCCCCGGGGCAACATGGCCGGTGCACAGGAGATAGATGGCCGCGGGCCCCCAAATGAGGCCGCTCCCCACTATGGGGATCACCGCCGCCGGGGTCATCACCGTGCCCCAGAAGGCCGGCTGGGGCAGCCCGAAAGCCAGGAAGCCCAACCCTCCCAGTGCCCCCTGGACAACTGCGACGATCACCGTGCCCCAGAGGGTGGCCTTGATGGTGGCCTCCGTCTCCTGGAGGATCATTTCGTTATGGGAGGGCTCCAGGGGGGAGAGTTTCATGATTTCGGCGATAAAGACGTCCCCCTGCAGGAACATGCAGAAGGCAATGAACAGCACCAGCACCAAGTCCAGGAAGAAGTAAGTGAAGCCCTTGATCAGGCCGATGGCATTGTCGTAAACGAAGGTGCTGGCACTGTTCACTACTGTCCGGACGATCTGCTCCAGTTGGATCTCACCGGGGGGCAGCGGCAAATTCAAATGGACCAGATACGCCTTAAAGACGTCGATTTTGGCGGCGATCCAGACCCAGAAATGGCCCTCTTGCATACCCCTGGTCACCTGGCTGGAAAAGTCGAGGGCCTGGCTGGCAATGATGCTCATCAGGCTAAAGAGGGGGATCAGGATGACCAGCAAGAGGATGATGCAGGTTAGGCCGGAGGCCAGGGCCTTCCGTTGCCACAGCAGGCGACAGAGGCCCAGGTAAAGGGGTTTGGCGGTGAAATAGAGCACCAGGGCCAGGAAGATATCGATCAAATAGGGTTTGATGATGAGATAGGAAAAATAGAGAACCAGGAGGATGAGGGCCCCGAAAAACACCCGGGCGAAATGGGTGGGAAAGGCGCTCTTTTCCTCCGGGGGCGGGCAGGGAAGGCAGGGCGCGGCCTCGGCCTCCGGGGCGGCCGCGGCCTGCCCCCCGGGGTCCTGGGGCGGAGGCGGAGCAGCCGGCGTCTTTGGGGTTCCCGCTTCTTCCATGGCAGTTAATGGAGGCTAATATACGGCAAAAACCAGGGTTTGCAAAGATGAAAAGGAGGGGGCCAGGCACGGAAACATATCCCCTCGTTCCCAAGCTCCAGCTTGGGAACGGCATTATCCGGCAAACCTCTGGTTTGCCATTGCTAAACTAATGCGTCCAGCTCAATCAGACCCTTCTCCCCAGCATAATCCCTGGCGCTGGAATAAAGCCAATCCTCGGGCTGCTCCACCACTCCGGCACGCACCGGGTTGTGATGCAGGTAATTGATTTTCTGATGCAGCATCTCCTGAGAGATAATTTCTGCTGGGGATGAAACCCTTCCTGCCAGACCTGATAATCGCTCCTGGTCTTCGTGGGCTGCTTATAATACCGCAATTGGTTCAGGACCCAGGTCTTTTGCTCCTGCTCCAACTGGGGGATAAGAGCCTTGGCGGTGTAGCTTTTAAAATCCCGGATGATATCCGTTAATTGGTCACCGGAGGCCACCAGGTGCAAATGGTTGTCCAGCATGACATAGGCGTAAAGCTTCAGGCCCTTATGCTGGCGGCAATACCGGAGGGAGTCGAGGAGAATATCGAAATAAGGTTTGCGGGTGAAGATGGGAAGCCATTTGACCACCGTGCAGGTGATGAAATGCGTGCCTCCCTGGTCTCTAATGGTATATCGGGTTCTCATGGATCAGGAGGCGCAAAGGTGGCGAAGCGGAGCTTCGCCGGAAAATGGCGTTCCCAAGCTGGAGCTTGGGAACGAGAAGAAAAATGTACTTAAGTTAGACATAAAACCCCCTGAAGGGTTAGGGGAACGGTTCAGGCCACTTACAAAAAGCCCCTGCCCCCTCCCCCAAAATCATTAACTACATCTGCTAAATCCGCAGCTGCGGCAGACCAGGCAGCCGCCTTCGGGTTCGATGGCGCCGCCGCAGTCGGGGCAGGAGCCCATGGTGGCCAGGCGCGACTCCGGCTGGTCCACCTGGGCCACGCTGGCCAGGACCTTGGCGATGGCGTCGGGGCAGGAGAGCACCTGGCAGCCGTTCTGCCAGTTGGGGCTGGGGCAGCGGATGCCGGTGATCTGTTTGATGATGGAGTCGATCTTGACCCCGGAGCGCAGGGCCAGGGAGATGAGGCGGCCGGTGGATTCGATCTGGGAGCTGGCGCAGCCGCCGGTCTTGCCCATCTGGGCGAAGACCTCGCAAAAGCCCAGGTGGTCGCGGTTCACCGTCACGTAGAGTTTGCCGCAGCCGGTGGTGATCAGCTCGGTCGCCCCGGTCGTCCGCTCCGGTCGGGGCCGGGGGGTAATATATTGGAGTTCGGCCGGGGGGCAGGCGCCGAAGCTGAGGACCTGGTCCTCCCGGCTGCCGTCCCGATAGATGGTGACTCCCTTCAAGCCCAGGGCGTAGGCCGACAGATAGACCTGGCGCACGTCGTCGGGGGTGGCCTGGTGGGGGAAGTTAACCGTCTTGGAGACCGCATTGTCGGTGAACTTCTGGAAGGCAGCCTGAATCTTGATGTGCCAGAGGGGGGAGACCTCGTGGGCGGTGACGAAGAGGCGGCGCAGCTCCTGGGGGATCTCCTTGATATCCCGGATGGAGCCGGACTGGGCGATGCCCTTCATGAGCTCCGGGGAATAGAAGCCCCGTTCTTTGGCGGCCGCCTCGAAAAGGGGGTGGACCTCCACCAATTCGGTGCCCTCCAGGACCCGGCGGACGAAGGAGACTGCGAACAGGGGCTCGATGCCGCTGGAGCAGCCGCAAATGATGCTGATGGTGCCGGTGGGGGCGATGGTGGTGGTGGTGGCGTTGCGCATGCGGCCCAGGCCGTTGCCCTCGAAGCGGCTGCCTGGGTAGGCTGGGAAGTTGCCCCGCTGGTCGGCCAACCTGGCGGAGGCCAGCCGCGACTCCTCCTGGATGAAGGCCATGACCTTTTCGGCCACCGTCACCGCCTCCTCGGAATTGTAGCGGATGCCCATCTTCAGGAGGAGGTCGGCAAAGCCCATGACCCCCAGGCCGATCTTCCGGGACCGCAGGGTGCGCTCTTTGATCTCGGGGAGCGGGAAGTTGTTGGCGTCGATGACGTTGTCCAGAAAGTGGACCGCATCGTGCACCAGGGTCGCCAGGGCGGGATAGTCGATCTGGCCGTCTTTGACTACCGCGGCCAGGTTCAGGGATCCCAGGTTGCAGGACTCGTAAGGCAGCAGGGGCTGCTCGCCGCAGGGATTGGTGGCCTCCACCTCCCCCAGGTGGGCGATGGTGTTATCCCGGTTGACCGCATCCAGGAAGATGATGCCGGGCTCGCCGGTGGCCCAGGCGTTTTGGACGATGAGATCGAAGAGGGCCGCGGCCTTAACCTGCCTCACCTCACATCCGGTGCGGGGGTTGATGAGGGGAAAGAGCCGGTCCTCGCTGACCGCCTCCATGAAGGCGTCGGTGAGGCCCACGGAGATGTTGAAGTTGGTGAGGCGCTTGGTGTCGCTCTTACAGGTGATGAACTTTTCGATATCGGGGTGGTCCACCCGCAGGATGCCCATGTTGGCGCCCCGGCGGGTGCCGCCCTGCTTGATGGTTTCCGTGGCTACGTCGAAGATGTTCATGAAGGAAATGGGGCCTGAAGCCACGCCTTTGGTGGACATCACCGGGTCGTTGACCGGACGGATGCGGGAGAAGGAGAAGCCGGTGCCGCCCCCGGACTTGTGGATCAGGGCGGTCTGTTTCACCGCGTCGAAGATGGAGTCGATGTCGTCAGCCACCGGCAGGACGAAGCAGGCGGAAAGCTGGCCCAGCTCCCGGCCGGCGTTCATCAAGGTGGGAGAGTTGGGCATGAAGGCCAGGGAGGACATCATCTGGTAAAACTTCCGGGCGGTGGCCTCCACGTCGGCTTTCGGATCGTAGTTGCGGTCGATCTGGGCGATGGTATCCGCCACCCGGCGGAACATCTCCTGGGGCCCCTCCAGGGGTTCGCCCTTTTCGTCCTTTTTCAGGTAGCGCTTCTTCAGGACCACGACGGCGTTGTCGGATAAAGGCAGTTCCCCGGCGATTTCCCTGGCTTCACCCTGCAGCATCATTGCCTCCTGAAATTAACGAGTTGGCTTTTTTGGGGTTAAAAAAAGCAATATCTGGTATTTTTATGGCACCACGATACTAGATATTGAGATTTCGTCAAGGGAAATCAGAACCCAATGGGGCAGTCTCAGAAAAAGTCAGAACTCAATTTATCGCGCCAGAGCCGAGTTCCAAGGGGCAGGCGGGTGATGAAAACTGCTGAAAGCTCACTTTTTCTGAGGTTTTCTCCATTTGTCGTTTTTCAGCCTCAGACCTAGTTATTCTATTAATTATCTCAGAAAAAGCGTCCGGCCGAAAGGCCCTTTTGCCCTTAGGATGGAGCCCCTTAACCAAGTAAAGAGCGGTTTCCAAATCGCAGCAGCAGGGGGAACCGGCGTCCCTGCGGCCCAGGCCGGGTTCCCCCCGGCCCCCACATCTTTGCTCCTTCCCGTCCCAGGCAGGTCCGGCCAATTCATTTGCCTTTTGGGTGTGGTTACGGTATAAATTCTGTCAATACCCTAGGGAAGACAGGAGAATCCTTGAGCGAAAAAATGATCGGCATCCTGGGCACCGGCAGCTATCTACCGGAAGCGGTCCTAACCAATAAGGACCTGGAGAAGCTGGTGGACACCACGGATGCCTGGATTGTGGAACGCAGCGGGGTGCGTGAGCGCCGCATCGCGGCGCCGGAGGAAGATGCGGTCACCATGGGGGTGATCGCCGCCCGCCGGGCCTTGGAGAATTCCGGGATCGAGCCGGAGCAACTGAGCTACATTGTCCTGGGGACCAACACCCCGGCCCAGTTCTTTCCGGCAGGGGCCATCCGCATCCAGGAGAAATTGGGACTGGGCGGCCGGATCGCGGCCTTCGACCTGCAAGCGGGTTGCAGCGGTTTTAATTACGCCACCTATGTGGCGGAGCGGCTGGTGGCCGCGGAGGGTAAATACGCCCTGGTCGTCGGCTCGGATGTCTGCTCCCGGTTCACCGACTGGACTAACCGGGCCACCTGCCTACTTTTCGGGGACGGGGCAGGGGCGGTGGTGTTGGGTCCCAGCCGGCGGAACCGCATCCTCACCTCCTTCATCGCCTCCAGCCTCAACGAGAAGCTGTATTGCGACAGCGAATTCAACAATGAGGTGAGCCCCTTCCGGCCGCGGCCGAACCAGACCAGCAAACACTATCTGCAAATGGACGGCCCGGAGATTTTCAAATTCGCGGTGAACGTGGTGAAGATGTCCATTCCGCGCCTTTTGGAGATGGCCGGACTGGAGCAGGAGGAACTCGACTATCTCATCATTCACCAGGGCAACTACCGCATCCTGGAGGCCGGGGCTAAGTTTGCCCGGGTGTCCATGGACAAGGTGTTCGTCAATATTCACAAATACGGCAATACATCGGCGGCCTCGGTGCCCATTGCCTTGCACGAGGCCGTGACGGCAGGCAAGATCAAAGACGGCGACAAGGTGATGCTCATCAGCTTCGGCGCCGGGGCCACCTGGGGCGGCGCCTTGCTGCAGTGGGGGGAGTAGCAGGAAGGGAAGCTGTCAGCTTTCAGCGGTCAGTGGTCAGCTTAAAACCCTATTCGGAATCGAGCTGGGGCGTGCATGGTCACGCCCTTATTTTTTGGGAAAATATTTCAGATCTCAGCTCATGGAGTTTTAGGGAGGATAAAATCTCTCTTTAGGATTCAGAAAATTAACCGGGGCGGTTCAAAGAACCACCCCGCGATTTTTTGCATTAAGTTTTTAGCTGATAGCTGATGGCTGACAACTGTATCACATAATCCTGATATTCTGGCCGGGTGCTGGCGCTGGGGTTCCTCCCGGAGCCGGGGCCGGATTTTGTTCCGGGGGCGCCGGTTTCTGCTCTTGGGGAGCCGGCTTGGGAGGCGCCTTGGGAGCCGTCTCTCCGGTTTCAGCAGGCGGCTTCGCCTTGGCCGGTACCGCCGGTTTGGCCTGCGGTTGCGGCGGGGCCGGAAGGACCTCTGGCGGGACCTCTGGCGGGACTTCTTCTTCTTCCGGTGGCGCCGGTTTGAACTTTTCCAGCGGCGGGGCTGGCCTTTCCTGCAGCGGCAGCGGCAGCGGCGGCGGCGTGGTTTCCAACGGCGGTGGCGGAGGCGGAGCCACTTCCGGTGCTGCCATGGGAGTAGGGGAGAGGTAGCGGGAATCGACCCACCCCAGGCGCCCGTCCCGTTTGACCCGGATCTGGAACCAATCCTCGGAAGCCCCCACTTTTTCCACTTCTTCGTTCCGTTCCAGCATGGAAATCTTGGGGCAGTCCATGCCGGGACAGGCCCGGAGATTGAGATTCCTGACCTTGACGTAGAAAACCTGCCGGCTCACCTGGGGCGGCGGCGCCGGCACGGCCGGCCCCGTGGGCAACGGTGGCGGGACATATCTGGGTTGAGCGCAACCGGCCAGGCCGAAGGCCACTGCCAGGGCCGGGATCGCGATCAGGAGCCAGCGGTTGGCGGCAACGGGTTTCACTTAACCAGACCCTCCAGCGGTTTCCGGTTGGCTGTCCTCGATCTTCCAGTCATTGCCCTTTTTTTCCAGGGTGATTTTATAACTTAGCCGGCGAAGGTCGAAGTCATGGGTGCTTTGATTATATAATTGAATGTTCCAGACAATATCCGCCGTAGCCTGCGTATTGCTCAGACGCTGCACATTGGAAATCCGATAATCGACGCTCTTGATATCGTAATTCTTCCAAAGTTCCAATATGCCATTCTCTAACTGTCCCAGATTGCGATAGTCGGAGGAATAGCAGCTGAGCCACTTGTTGATGTCCTTGTTGAGGAGGGCGGCCCGGATCTTTTCCGCGATCATTTCCACATCCCGTTTCGGATCTTGCTGGGGGGCGGCGACAGTGGCCGGGGACTGCTCCATGGGGGTGGTGGCCGGCAGTTGGCGCCAGAGATACCAGACGCCCACCGCCACCAGGAGAACGCCGAGCAGGGAGATGATGCGGCTGGAGCGCCGCGGCCGGCGGCGGGGCATTGGTTCGGTCCTCCTGGGATAAAAGAGCGGCGGGCGCTCCTCTTGTTGAGAATTTTCTTCCTGTGCCACCCGGGCCATTCTCAGGGGCAGACCGCATTCGGTGCAAAACTTTTGAGCCGGGAAAGTGGGGGTGCCGCAACGGGTGCAGCCGCGGCCCGCGGCGCTCCTGGAGCTCTTCAGCAATTGGCCGCAGCGCTGGCAGAAGCGGTGCTCTTCTCCATGAATTAATTGGCATTGTTCGCAAAAAGGCATAGTCCGATTCCGTTGGCTAATAGCTCAAACTTTTTTTTAACACATTCTCCGGGCAAAGAAAAGCATAATCAACGCCGGGCCGCCGCGACCTCCCTGGCGAATTATGCTATAATTTACAGCAATTATACCTGGAACCCGGGTGTTCGCCAAGGTGCGGGCCGGTGAGGGGGCTGGCCCGGTTGGTTGGCCCCAGAGGGCCCTTCCGGCGATCCCGGGTCGTTCCGGAAAGCCCGAAAACCATTGTCTAGAGGCCCGGGTGGGATGCCTGTTTTCGATTTTTTCAGGAAAAACCCCAGATTCCCCGGCAAATGAGGGGCCACCCCCTTGACAAGAGCGGGCGCCGCCCGATATATTTTCATAATTGAAATTGGGAGTGCTTTCTATGAAGAGTTATACCGCCGGTCGCGGGGATGTTCCCCGGCAATGGTACGTGGTGGATGCCCGGGACAAGGTCTTGGGCCGTCTGGCCAGCCGCATCGCCATGGTGCTCCGTGGCAAGACCAAGCCGGTCTTCACCCCCCACGCCGACACCGGGGATTTCGTAGTGGTGGTCAATGCCGCACAGGTGCAACTGACCGCCAGGAAACTGGACAATAAGATCTATTATCGGCATTCCGGCTACATGGGGGGGCTGAAGGAGATTTCGGCCCGCCATCTGCTGCAGAAGAAACCCACCGAGGTGCTGCGCCACGCAGTTCGGGGAATGTTGCCGAAAAATAGCCTGGGAAGGCAGTTGCTGAAGAAGTTGAAGATTTATCCCGGTGGGGAGCATCCCCACCAGGCCCAGCAACCGACCACCCTAACTTGGGAGGATTGATGGCGGCCCCAGCAAGCATCCATGCCAGCGGCAAGCGCAAGTCAGCCATAGCCCGGGTCTACCTGCGGCCCGGCAGCGGCCGGATTCTGGTGAATCAGCGGAACTTCGAAGAATATTTTCCCATGGAGACCACCCGCAATCTGGTGCGGCAACCCCTGCAACTGGTCAACGTGGGTCCGGAACTCGACATATTGGTGAACGTCCGGGGCGGAGGTCTGGAAGGGCAGGCCGGGGCGGTGAAACACGCCTTGAGCCGGGCGTTGGTGGCCCTCAACCCGGAATTGCGCCCCAGCCTGAAAAAGGCGGGCTTTCTCACCCGGGACTCCCGCATCAAAGAGCGGAAGAAGTACGGTCTCCGGGGCGCCCGCCGCGGTTGCCAGTATTCGAAACGGTAACTTGTCGGATTTATTTGAGGGAGGGCCGGGGGACTCTGTGGTGAGCCCCCGGGCACCCTTAAAAAAAGCGCCCGCCCTCCCCTCATCCCTCCCAACCCCTTTAAGGGCCTCTCCCGGACATGAAGCAGATCTCGGTCGCGGTCATGGGCGCCTCCGGCTACGCCGGCTTGGAACTGGTGCGCCTTTTGGTCCGGCATCCGGGGGCCCGGCTTACCGCGGTCACTTCCCGTCAATGGGCCGGGCGGCCCCTGGCCTCGGTGTTTCCCGCCTTAGCCCGCATCTGCGACCTCGATTTCATCGTTCCTGACCCCGAGGCTATTGCCGGCTTAGCGGAGGTGGTCTTCACCAGCGTGCCGCATCAGACCGCCATGGAAGTGGTGCCCCGGCTGCTGGCCCGGGACTGCCGGGTGGTGGACCTGAGCGCCGATTTTCGCTTCAAGGACGCCGCGGTCTATGAAAAGTGGTATCAGCCTCATGTAGCCAAGGAATTGCTGGCCGAGGCGGTCTACGGCCTGCCGGAGATCCATGGCTACGCGGTGAGCCGGGCCCGCCTGGTGGGCAACCCCGGCTGCTACCCCACCTGCGTCATCCTGGGACTGGCGCCCCTGGTGCAGAATAAGCTGATCCACCTGGACTCGCTGATCGCCGATTGCACCTCCGGCGTCAGCGGGGCCGGCCGGCAGGCGTCGCTCAGCACCCAATATTGCGAAGTCAACGAGGGGCTGCGGGCCTACAAGGTGGCGGAACACCGCCACAACCCGGAAATGGAGCAGGAGTTGAGCCTCCTGGCCGGAGAACCGGTGCTGGTGACCTTCAGCCCGCATCTGGCGCCCCTGAGCCGGGGCATCCTGGGGACCCTGTACGCCCGGCTGCTGCGGCCTCTGGACGAAGTGGAGATTCTCAACTTCTACCAGAATTTCTATGAGGATCAGCCCTTCATCCGCTTGCTGCCCCAGGGCGGCCTTCCCAATACCGTCAACGTCCGGGGCAGCAACTATTGCGATCTGGGCGTGCGGGTGGACGACGCCCGGGGGCGGGTCATTGTGGTGGCGGCCATCGACAACCTGCACCGGGGGGCCGCCGGCCAGGCGGTGCACAACTTCAACCTGATGGCCGGGTTTCCCGAGACCACCGGGTTGGACTTAGTGCCGCTGGTTCCCTAGCTTTCAGCTATCAGCGATCAGCTTTAAAATCAATAATCGAATGGGGGGTGTCCTTAACCCGCCTATTGCCCTTTGAAATTATCTGAAGAAAAAGGAGCCGTCAAAAGTCTCCATATCTGTCATTCTGAGGGAGCGAAGCGACCGAAGAATCTCGCTTTTTGGCAGCACAATCTTTCCAGGAGTGCCCAAAAACCCACCCAGGAAAAAACCTATGCCGCCAAAACCTGAGGGCCTTCGCTGATTAAACGCTATGTAAAGAAATTTATTATGGATCAATTTAACTTACCCTTCGTGGCTTGGCTGATATTCTTCGGGTCTGCTTTATTGGAGGTCGGCGGTGATGCTGTCGTTCGCAAAGGACTGCGAGGGGCCAGCCTTGTCATAATCATAGTTGGTGGCCTCATGCTGGCCGGCTATGGCTTGCTGGTCAACACGGTGAGATGGGATTTCTCCAAGATGTTGGGCGTTTATGTGGCAGTGTTTGCTGTAGTCAGTGTTTTGTGCGGGCGGTTTGTCTTCGGGGAAGGCGTTCCCTATTCGACTTGGTTGGGCCTGTTAATTATAGTCGTTGGTGGTTTGGTAATTCAATTTGGGCATGGACTCTAAATCGACCGGACTAGTTCGAAAATTTCTTAGCAAAGGCTTTTCCCTTTTCGCCTTTTGACCCCTAAAATCCAGGTGCAAGAATTTTGAGCCGTGCCCGCCCTAGATTTTTGCCTCTGTGTTCTCTGTGCCTCTGTGGTTAACTCTTTGCCAGATGCTCCCTATATGCCCGTTGGCCGCAATATCCGCCTGCTCCTGGAATACGACGGCAGCCGCTACCACGGCTGGCAGCGCCAGAAGAACGCGCTCTCCATCCAACAGGTGTTGGAAGAGGCCCTAGCGCGGCTCACCGGGGAGCAGATTAGTCTCATCGCCTCGGGGCGCACCGATGCCGGAGTCCACGCCCTGGGGCAGGTGGCCAATTTTCGCACCATTGGCGCCCTCCCCCTGAAGGCCTTTGAAGACGGCGCCAACTCCATGCTGCCTTGGGATATCGTGGTTCTGGAGGCCCGCGAAGTCCCTCCGGAGTTTCACGCCCGGAAATCGGCCCTCTTAAAGACCTATGAATACCGCATCCTCAACCGGCCCCGCCGTTCCCCCCTGCATCACCATTGCGGCTGGTGGCTTTCCGGGGACCTGGACCTTGAGGCCATGGCCGCGGCCGCGGCGCTGCTTCCCGGGGAGCACGATTTTTCCGCCTTCAGGGCCAGCGGCAGCGGTTCGCTGAACCCGGTGCGGCGGATTGCCGCGGCCCGCTGGCGGACCCACCCCGGGGGCTGGCTCATCTTCACCATCACCGGCAACGGCTTCTTGAGGGGCATGGTCCGCAGCCTGGTGGGCACCATGGCGGCGGTGGGCCAGGGGAAGGCCGCACCGGACCTATTGGGCGATTTGCTCAAGAACCGGGAGCGCCATCTGGCCGGCCCCACCGCTCCGCCCCAGGGATTGTTCCTGGTGGCAGTGGAGTACTGAGAGTTTTCTGTTTTCTGCGAAAAACGATTCGCCAGGTGGATTTTGTCCCCATGGCTGATTAAGTTAAAAGAAAAGAAGGGAATTTGACCATGGCAGGCAGAAAAAAGAAGACCGAAAACGGCAAACAGGATCTGACCATCATCCAGGCCATCGAACTGGCCATCTCCCATGAGCTGGAGGCTCGGAAGAGCTACCAGGCCCTGGCCCAGGAGTCCGATGATCCCGAACTCCAAAGACTCCTCAGGGAGATCGCTTCGGAGGAGGCCCATCACGAGGCGACCCTGCGCAGCCGCCTGCGCCTCTATGAGGAGAAACACCTGCTGCGGGACACCATCTCGCGCTTCGTTAGCCCGGAGATGTGCGAGGAGATACTCAAAAATCCGGCCCTGCTGCAACTGGGGGGCCAGCGCCAGGAAGTCACCGTGCTCTTTGCCGATATCCGTAATTTTACCGCCATGGCCGAGCCCCTGGAGCCGGAGCAGGTGGTGGAGGTGCTCAACGTCTTCTTCACCGAGATGGTGGACCTGGTCTTCCAGCACCAGGGGACCCTGGATAAATATCTGGGCGACGGGCTCATGGCGGTCTTCGGCGTGCCGCTGCCGCTGGCCGGCGCTGCCACCCGGGCGGTGGAATGCGCTCTGGCCCTGCAGCGCCGTCTGGCCAAGATGCAGGCCCAGGGGCGTACCCCTATCCAGGGGATGCGCATCGGCATCAACACCGGGGAGGCCATCGTCGGCAACATCGGCTCCTCCCGGCGCATGGACTTCACCATCATCGGAGACACGGTGAACGTGGCGGCCCGGCTCCTGGAGGCGGCCAAGGAACTGGGCGCTGACACCCTGGTGAGCCAGGCCACTTATAGCCAGGTGGAAGGGCAGTTCCGGTTGGTCGCACTTTCGCCGGTGGTGCTGAGGGGACGCCAAGAACCCACCCCGATTTACCGGTTGTCCGTTTGAGCCTCTGGCCCTGTTTGGTTAAATAATTGAATTTACGCAATAATTTCCTATGCGCCCCGGGGCCGCAGACCCGCTCCTGAAATTGACCAGTTCGTGAAAAAATTAATTGACAAGCGTAGCAGAATGGAATAATTTGAAGAACTGTATGACATGTGAAATTTTTCACATTTTTAATTCCCGAGGAGGAAGATAGATGGCCTTAGTCAATCCCCACGGTAAAGAGAAAAAATTAAAACCCTTGCTGCTCTCCCCGGCCCAGGTGGCCGAAGAGAAAAAGCGCGCCAAAGAACTAACCGTTGTTACCTTGACCTCCCGGGAAACGGCCGACCTCATCATGATGGGCATCGGCGGCTTCACCCCCCTAAACGGCTTCATGGGCCACGACGACTGGAAGGGCTCCTGCAGCGATGACATGAAGCTCAAGGACGGCACCTTCTGGCCCATACCCGTCACCATGTCCGTCAACCAGGGCAAGGCCGACTCCATCAAGACCGGCCAGGAAGTCCTCCTGGTGGATGCAGAGACCGAAGAGATGATGGGGACCATGAAGGTCACCGAAAAGTACAAGATCGACAAAAAGTGGGAGTGCAAGCAGGTCTTCACCACCGATGACTTGGAGCATCCCGGGGTGCAGATGGTCATGGGCCAGGAGGAAGTCAACCTGGGCGGGGTTTGTAAGGTCTGGAGCGAAGGCCCCTTTCCGAAACAGTATCCCGGCCTCTACATGCGGCCTTGGGAAACCCGGAAGATGTTTGAAGACAAGGGCTGGGAAACCATCGCCGCCCTGCAGCTCCGGAACCCCATGCACCGTTCCCACGAGTACCTGGCCAAGATCGCCATCGAGGTCTGCGACGGCCTCCTGATCCACCAGCTCCTGGGCAAGTTGAAACCCGGCGACATCCCGGCGGAAGTGCGCACCGAGGCCATCAACGTCTTGATGCAGCACTACTTCGTCAAGGATACCGCCATCCAGTCCGGCTATCCCCTGGATATGCGCTATGCCGGCCCCCGGGAGGCCCTGTTCCATGCGGTCTTCCGCCAGAACTTCGGCTGCTCCCACCTGATCGTGGGCCGGGACCATGCCGGGGTGGGCGAGTATTACGGCCCCTTCGACGCCCAGAAGATCTTTCTCAAGATCCCCAAGGACGCCCTGGAGCTCAAACCCCTGAACATCGACTGGACCTTTTACTGCCACAAGTGCGACGGCATGGCCTCCATGCGCACCTGCTGCCACGGCAAGGAAGACCGCCTGATGCTCTCGGGCACCATGCTGCGCAAGATGCTCTCCGAAGATATGGAAGTGCCGGATCATTTCAGCCGTCCCGAAGTCCTGAAAGTCCTCCGGAAATACTATCGGGGCCTCACCAAGAAGGTGGAGGTCAAGGTCCATGGGTTCGCCACCGGGGAAATCAGCGCCAAGAAGTAAGGGGTAAAGTTGGGAGGGGTGCAGCCCCTGGCCGCTCCTCCCCAATGTAAATAGCAAAGATAACCGCTTAACCCTAATGAGGAGGTTTTAAGTTATGCCAAGTTTCGTAATCGTGGAAAAATGTGACGGCTGCAAGGCCCTGGACAAGACCGCTTGCCAGTACATTTGTCCCAACGACCTGATGGTTCTGAACGCCGAGAGCAAAAAGGCCTTCAACCAGGAGCCGGATCAGTGCTGGGAATGTTACAACTGCGTGAAGATCTGCCCCCAGCAGGCCATCGAAGTCCGGCATTATGCCGACATCATGCCGCTCGGTTCCAGCACCATTCCCCTCCGGGGCACCGACTCCATCATGTGGACCATCAAGTTCCGGGATCAGAAGACCGTGAAGCGGTTCAAGTTCCCCATCCGGACCACGGCTGAGGGTTCCATTGAGTGCTTCAAGGGCAAAACCCTGCCCAGCGACTTGGCCGGCCTCAAACAACCCGGTTTCTACACCGGCAAGGCCCGCACTGAGTAGTCCACCAGCAGCGCAAATTCAAGGAGGTTAATGAGATATGGCTCTGGAAAGAGAATTCTGTAAATGGTCTTTTTGTGCGAAACCGGAAGTAGTTACTATTGAGACCGACCTGCTGCTGGTTGGCGGCGGTATGGCTTGCACCGGCGCCGCGGTTGAAGCTGCTGCCTGGGCGAAGGCCGCCGGCATCAAAATCACCCTGGTGGACAAAGCCGCCCTGGATCGCTCCGGCGCCGTGGCCATGGGCCTCTCCGCCATCAACACCTACATCGGCCCCGAGAACAAGATTGCCGATTACGTGAACATGGTGCGCACCGACCTCATGGGCATTATCCGTGAGGACCTGGTCTATAGCCTGGGCGCCCACGTCGATCAGACCGTGCACGACTTCCAGGATTGGGGCCTCCCCATCTGGCAGAAAGACGCCGAAAACCACACCGTGGACGGCCAGACCGCCAGAGACGAGGGCCTGCCCTTGCTGAAAGACGGCGGTAAGTGCGTACGTTCCGGCCGTTGGCAGTGCATGATCAACGGCGAGTCCTATAAGGTGATCGTGGCCGAAGCTGCCAAGAACGCCATCGGCATGGACAACATCCACGAGCGGGTCTTCATCGTCAAGCTGCTCACTGACAAGAACGACCCCAACCGGGTGTGCGGCGCGGTGGGCTTCAGCGTGCGGGAGCACAAGACCTACGTCTTCAAGTGCAAAGCCATGATTATCGCCTGCGGCGGCGTGGTCAACGTCTTCCGGCCCCGGTCGGTGGGTGAAGGCCAGGGCCGTGCCTGGTATCCTGTCTGGAACGCCGGTTCCACCTATGCCATGCCCGCGGAAATCGGCGCCAAGATGGTGCTCATGGAAAACCGTTTCGTCCCGGCCCGGTTTAAAGACGGTTACGGCCCGGTGGGCGCCTGGTTCCTGTTTTTCAAAGCCGTGGCCACTAACGCCTATGGCGAAGACTACATGGCCAAAAACTGGGATCGGGTCAAGAAAGAGTACCCCGGTTACGCGGATAACCCCGGCACCTGCCTGCGGAACCATGCGGCCATGATCGAGATGCGGGAAGGCCGCGGGCCCATCATGATGCAGACCCAAACTGCCATGGCCAAGCTGGCCGAGGTCCTGAGCAAGAAAGAGCTGAAGCATCTGGAGGCGGAAGCCTGGGAAGACTTCCTGGATATGTCCATCTCCGCCGCCTCCCTGTGGGCCTCCTTCAACATGGAGCCTGACAAGGTGCCTTCGGAAATCATCCCCTCCGAGCCCTACTTGCTCGGTTCGCACGCCGGCTGCGCCGGTCTCTGGGTCTCCGGCCCCTCCAAGGGCTACATGGGCGCTCCCGACAGTTGGTTCTGGGGCTATGACCGCATGACCACCGTTGATGGTCTGTTCACCGCGGGTGACGGCGTCGGCGCCTCCGGCCACAAGTTCTCCTCCGGGTCCCACGCTGAGGGCCGCATGGCTGCCAAGGGCGCCATCGCCTTCATCCTGGACCACAAGAACGACAAGCTGGAAGCGGCCCAGAACATCGACGAGGTGATCGCCGAGATCTATCTGCCCTTCGAGATCTTCGAGAAGTACAAAGACTACACCTCAGCGGTGGAGATCAACCCCAACTATCTGCTGCCCAGGCAGGTACAGACCCGCTTGCAGAAGCTGATGGACGAGTACGTGGCCGGTTGCGCCACCATGTATATGACCAACAAACCCAGTCTGGAAGAAGGCCTGAAGCGCCTCACCCTGCTGAAGGAAGACGCCACCCGGTTGGCCGCCCGCGACCTGCACGAACTGATGCGGGCCTGGGAGCAATATCACCGGATTCTCTCCGGTGAGGCCCACCTGCGCCACATCCTCTTCCGGGAAGAGAGCCGGTATCCCGGGTACTACTATCGTTCCGACTTCCTGAGCATCGACGACACCAAGTGGAAGGTGTTCACCATCTCCCAGTACGACAAGAACAAAAACGAGTGGAAGTTCGAGACCGAGCCTTACAAGCAACTGGTGAAGTAAGCAACCTTTGAGGCGTCCTCGGGGCCCCGGTCCGGCCGGGGTCCCGGGCGGCGTTCTCTCCGGCCGTGGCTTTAGCCCGCCACGGCCATTTTTTTAAGGGGAAGTTCGGACTTCCCGCCAGGCCCGGGCAAAAATTCGCTTGCACCTCTATTCACAATGTTATATGAGTGGAGTATCGCGTTTGCGGGGCCGGGCCGGAAGTTTCCATGAGCCCGAATCCGGCTCGCGAAATGTCCTGAAGGAGGACTGGTGTGAACGCCGAAAATCGCAAGATTCTGGTCATCGGGGGAGGCATGAGCGGCCTCGCCGCGGCCCTGGAGGCGGCGGAATCCGGGGCGGAGGTGATCATCACCGAGAAGGCCCCCTACCTGGGCGGCCGGGTAGCCCAACTCCACCGATACTTTCCCAAGCTTTGCCCGCCCACCTGCGGTTTAGAGATCAACTTCCGGCGCATCAAGGAAAATGCCAACATCCGTTTCCTCACCATGGCGGAAGTCACCCAGGTCAGCGGCACGGTGGGCAACTTCGAGGTCACCGTGCAGGTGGCGCCGCGCTATGTCAATGACCGCTGCGTGGCGTGCGATGCCTGCGCCCAGGCCTGCACCGCCTGGCGGGTTAACGATTTCAACTATGGTCTGGACAAGACCAAGGCAGCCTACATCCCCTTCGATTTCGCCTTTCCCCAGAAGTACGTCATCGACGCCTCAGCGTGCAGCGGCGACTGCGGCCGGAAGTGCCAGGAGGCCTGCAAGTACGAAGCCATCGAGCTGGACATGGCGCCCCAAACCCTGAAGTTCCAGGTGGGGGCCGTCATCCTGGCCAGTGGCTGGGAACTTTACGATGCCACCAAGATGGACAACCTGGGGTTTGGACAGGTGGCCAACGTCATCACCAACATGCAGATGGAGCGCCTGGCGGCCTCCAACGGCCCCACCGGCGGCTCGATCCTCCGTCCCTCGGACCAGAAGGCCCCCAAAAAGGTGGCCTTTGTCCAATGCGCCGGTTCCCGGGACGAGAACCATCTGCCGTATTGTTCCTATATCTGCTGCATGGCCTCCCTGAAGCAGGCCACTTATCTCCGGGAGAAAGACCCGGAGACCGAAGCCCATATCTTTTATATCGATATTCGCACACCGGGCCGCTATGAGCAGTTTTTTTGGAAGGTCCGGGACGACGAAAAGGTCCATCTCATCCGGGGCAAGGTGGCCAAGATCACCCAGGCCCCCGGGAGCGACGACGTGGTGGTGGTGGCGGAAAACACAGCAACGGGCGACAAACAGTCCCAGACCTTCGATATGGTGGTGCTGGCGGCGGGCATGGTGCCTTCCACCAAGTCCTCTCCCTGTCCCCTGCCAATCTCCTACACCCCCGACGGCTTCATCATCGAGGAGCTCCTGCCGCCGGGTGTCTATGCCGTGGGCACTTTAAAGGGTCCCCTGGACGTGACCAAGTCGGTGCAGGACGGCACCGGGGCTGCGCTTAAGGGTCTCATCGCCCTGGGCAGGAGGTCATAATGGAAAAGAAATACGGTGTCTATCTATGCAAGGGTTGCGGCATCGGAGAGGCCATCGATTTTGAGAGCCTGGCCAAGGTGATCAAGAAAGAGGGCAAGATCCAGCATATCAAGGAGCACGACATCCTGTGCTCCCCCGCCGCCCGGGAGATGATCCTGGAGGATATCAAGCCGGAAGGCGAGGGCATCAACGCCCTGGTCGTTGCCGCCTGCTCTCCCCGGGTGAAATATACGGAACTCGATTTCCCCAACGTTTTGGTGGAGCGCTGCAATATTCGGGAGGCGGTGGCCTGGACCCAGGAGCCCAATAACGAACATACCCAGGCCCTGGCCGAGGACTACCTGCGGATGTACTGCGCCCGGGTGAAAAAGTCCGACTTGCCGGAACCTTACCAGAGCGAATGCGACAAGACCATCCTGGTCATCGGCGGCGGCGCCGCCGGCCTGAGCGCTGCCCTGGAAGCCGCCAATAGCGGCTATGACGTGGTGCTGGTGGAAAAGGAGGCGGAGCTGGGCGGCTATGGCGCCAAGCTGCACCGCCAGACGCCTTCCAGCTATCCCTTTACCACCCTGCAGGAGCCTACGGTCTTCAAGAAGATCAAAGAAGTCCAGGGCCATCCCAAGATTCGGGTCTTTACCAGCGCCCAGATCGAGAAGATTGAAGGGCAGCCGGGGCTACTGGATACCACCCTCACGGTCAACGGCACCGCAGAGACCTTTCGAGTGGGCTCGGTGGTGCTCGCGGCCGGCTGGCGGCCCTACGACGCCACCAAGCTCACCAAGCTCGGTTATGGCCTCTCCAAGGACGTGATCACTAACCTGGAGATGGAGGAACTGGCCAAAAAGGGCAAGATCGTGCGGCCTTCCGACGGCAAGCCGGCCAACACCGTGGCCTTCATCCAGTGCGCCGGTTCCCGGGACGCTGAACATCTGCCCTACTGTTCTGACTTCTGCTGTTTGGCCTCGCTGAAGCAGGCCCTCTATGTCCGCCAGCAGAACGCCGAGGCCCTGGCCTATATCCTCTACAAGGATATCCGCACCCCGGGCCAGACGGAGCTGTTCTATAAGGAAGCGCAGTCCGACCCCGGCATCATGCTGACCAAGGCCGAGATCGATGGCGTCGCCTTGGGGGGCGACGGCAAACTGCATATATCCGCTAAGGACACCCTCCTGGGCGAGCAGGTACTCCTGGAAGCCGACCTGGTGGTGCTGGCCACCGGCTTGGTGCCGGTCACCAACGACGAGCCGGTGCTCAATCTCGCCTACCGGCAGGGGCCGGGGTTGCCGGAGATCGAGCCCTACCAGGGATTTGCCGACTCCAACTTCATCTGTTTTCCCTATGAGACCCGGCGCACCGGGGTCTATGCCGCGGGCGCGGTCCATCAGGCCATGACCATCCCCATGGCCATGAACGACGGCGCCGGTGCGGCCTGCAAGGCCATCCAGGCGGTGGAGCACGTGGCCGAGGGAATGGCGGTGCATCCCCGGGCCTGGGACAACACCTTCCCGGACCCCTTCATGCAGCGCTGCACCTCGTGCAAGCGTTGCACCGAGGAGTGCCCCTTCGGCGCCATCGAAGAAGATGAAAAAGGCACCCCGTTCTTCAAGATCAACCGCTGCCGCCGCTGCTCCACCTGCATGGGGTCCTGCCCCGAGCGCATCGTTTCCTTCAAGGACTACAGTGTCGATATCATCGGCTCCATGGTCAAGGCCCTGGACGTGCCGGAACTCGAGGATGAAGAGGCGGAAGACGCGCCTTTCCGGTTCATCGGCCTGATCTGTGAAAACGACGCCATGCCGGCTTTGGACGCGGCTGGCTTGCATAAGCTGAGGCTGGACTCGCGGATCCGCTTCATCCCGCTACGCTGTCTGGGGTCCTTTAATATGGTCTGGGTCTCGGATGCCCTGTCCCGGGGTGTCGATGGCATAATGCTCCTGGGTTGCAAATACGGAGATGACTACCAGTGCCACTTCGCCAAGGGCAGCGAGCTCTGTAACTACCGCCTGGGCAAGCTTTCCGAAACCCTGGACAAGCTGGGGCTGGAAGCCGACCGGGTGCAGCAATACCAGATAGCCCACTCCGATTTCGATAAGCTGCCGGAAATCGTCAGCGATTTCGTCAAGCGGGTTTTGGAAATCGGCCCCAACCCCTTCAAGGAATTTTAGGAGGTCTGATCCATGGCAGGCGAAACTGTTATCAAGCCGGACCTGCAATTCGTCAACCGGGTCATCGCCGCCGGGGGGGACACGGTAAAGAAATGCTATCAGTGCGACACCTGTTCGGTGGTCTGTAACCCCACTCCCGATAGCAAGCCCTTCCCCCGCAAAGAGATGCTCCAGGCCCAATGGGGCCTGAAAGAGGTGGTGCAAGACCCGGATATCTGGCTGTGCCATCAGTGCAGCGATTGCACCGTTTACTGTCCCCGGGGGGCCAAACCCGGCGAAGTGATGAACGCCCTCCGGAAACTGTGCATCGAGGAATACGCCGCTCCCAAGGCCTTGGCCAAGATGGTGGGCGACCCCCGCTATCTCCCGTTGCTGCTGGCCTTCCCGGTGGTGCTGCTGCTGGCGGCCCTGGGAGCTATCGGCCATCTGCACCTGCCCGCCGGCACCATTGCCTATCACAAGCTGTTCCCCACTCTGTTGGTGGACGCCATCTTTGTACCCGCTTTCTTCTTTGCGGTGGTGGTATTGGGCCGGGGTGTCCTCAGTTACTGGGGGGACCTGAATAGCAGCAACCCCTGGAAGGTCCGGGTGGGAGGCAATCCGGTGGGCAACCTGGCGGCCACCCTCAAAGATATCTTGATGCACAACCGCTTCCGGCTGTGTGAAAAGACCTATAGCCGCTCCCTCAACCACCTGTTCCTGCTCTTTGGCTTCATCTTCCTGGCCGTCGTCACCAGTTGGGGCTTCCTGAACGAATGGGTGTTTCACCATGAATCCCCCTACGCCATCTATGAGCCCATCAAGTTGCTGGCAATACTTGGCACCGCGGGCCTGCTCTACGGAATCTATAACATCATCCAGGAGCGCCAGGCCAACGCCGAGAAAGCGGGCTACGGCGGCTATTATGACTGGCTGTTGGTCTATCTGGTCTTTGCAGTGGGGGCCACCGGCTTGCTCTCCTGGCTGCTCCGGCTTCTGGGTATCCGCATCCTGGCCTATCCCACCTACTTTTTGCACCTGGTCTCGGTGTTCTTCCTGTTCTTCTACGCCCCCTACACCAAGATGGCCCATATGGTGTACCGCACCGTGGCCATGTTTTATGCCCGCATGTCGGGCCGTGGCTTTTAGGCGGCGGCCAGGGCGCCGTTAACTGGAAGCCGGCCCCAGGCGGGGCCGGCTTTTTTTTCCCGGGGCGGCCAGCCCGGTACCCCACAAAACCCATTTTTTATGATTTGTGGGGTATAATCGATATATGCCCCAAAAGAACCGTTATTCAGGGCTTGAGGTGTTTATTTCTCGACAACCTTAAGCCATCCCGAACGGATGCAACCTTACATTACCAGAGGAGCGCCCCATGGATATGAGCCAAATAATGGCCCTGCTCATCGGCCAGGGACAAACGTGGGTCAAAGAGCAGCGGCAGGCCTTCCGGAGCCGGGGGCGGGTCTTGCCGCCCAGCGCCATGGCCCAATTTCTGCCATTTTTCGAGGAATCCTTGCTCCGGGAAGTCCGGCTGGTAGCGGTGCCGGCCCTGGAAAATCCGAGGTTCCTGGAGGATTATCGGGAGCAGTTGTCGGAAAAGGCCATCCCCTTGTTGGATTTTTCCGCCATGGCCGCCATTACCTTTATGGATACCATCCTGGTGGTGGAGACTTTTTTCAGCGAGCCCACCGGTGGCCTCATTTTCCATGAACTGGTGCACGCAGTGCAATATGAGATCCTGGGGCCGGATAAATGCATAGAGTTGTATATCCTGGGCTGGGTCAATCAAGGTTTCAATTATGCTGCCATTCCTCTGGAAATGGATGCCTACGAGTTGCAGAACCGTTATGAGGCCGATCCCGCGGACCCATTTTCGGTGGCAGCCGAGGTCTCCCGCAGCCTGGATCTGATGCTGGAGGATTAAACCCGCGGGCTGCCCAGGGGCTTTATTGGGAAAGAATTTCTGGTAAAATAAACGATGAATAAGGAAACCCCAAAGGAGTAATCGCATGGTCGACCTGAACCTGAAGGTGGTGGAGCCCCGCAAGCTCACCCCGGAGAGCCGCTTTAAATTCCGCTGCCACCCGGGAGTATCCTGCTTCACCGATTGTTGCGGCGCCACCACCATTATCCTCACCCCTTATGATATCCTGCGCTTGAAAAACCGCCTGCGGATACCCTCCGGCGAATTTCTCCGGAAGTTTACCCGCACCGAGCCCCACGACAAGACGGGCCTGCCTTTGGTCATCATGGATATGCCCCGGTTTGAGGGCAAATGCCCCTTCGTCCGGCCGGTTACCGGCTGCGAGGTCTACAGCGACCGGCCGGCCGCCTGCCGCTACTACCCCATCGGCCAGGGAACCCTGATCACCGAGGAAGGGGTGGATGAGTTTCACTTCTACGTGCGGGAGGAACATTGCCGCGGCTATGAAGATGAGACGGAGTGGACCGTGGCCTCCTGGCGCGCCGACCAGGGGGTGGACCATTACGACAGCATGAACCTGCCGTGGAAGACCATGATGCTGCGCCGCGCCCCGGACGGCGGGCCGGTGGCCGATGAGCGGGGCAATCGGTTGTTCCACATGGTGATGTACGATCTGGACCAGTTCCGCCGCTTTGTCTTCAAGAGCCGCTTCCTCCAGCTCTTCCAAGTCGATCCGGATCTCCTGGAAAAGATCTGGGATGACGACGAGGAACTGCTTAACTTCGCTTATTCATATATCAAGACGGTCCTGAAGTTTGAGGATGCCTTGAAACTTCAGGAGGCCCAAATCCCCGAAGGGACCACCCTTACTTTTTAGGGACGGGCCGCAACCAGGAGCCGGCAAGATGACGCAGAACCCGCAACCGGAAGCCCCGGCCGACCCCCGGGAGGTCGCCGCGGTCCTGAAGGACTACCGGGTGGTGGCGGTGGTGGGGCTCTCCGAGAACCCCGAACGTCCCAGCTACCAGGTGGCCCAGTACCTGCAAAATCACGGCTACCGCATCGTCCCGGTGAATCCCGGCTGCCTCCAGGTCCTGGGAGAGCCCTGCTACCCCAGCCTCAAAGACATTCCCTTTCCGGTGGAGGTGGTGGATATCTTCCGGAAGGTGGAGGCTATCCCCGCCATCGTGGACGAAGCCATTGCCGCGGGGGCCAAGGCGGTGTGGATGCAGCTCGACCTGGAAGAGCCCGGCTCGGCCCGCAAAGCCAGGAAGGCCGGGCTCAAGGTGATCATGAACCGCTGTATGAAAGTGGAGCATGCCGCCCTGAGCGGCGCCTGACCAAAAATTCGGGCGCAGCCACGAGGTTTTCCCAAAGGGGGGGGGTGTCAGTACTGTCCGGCAAGGTTTTTGCTAATCTGCCGTGTAATCTAGGCTGCCAAATCCCCATCTTTGATTAACTTATGGAGTTTCTCCTGCTTTTTCCCCTCTCCCCCAATGGGGGAGAGGGCAGGGTGAGGG
>JBAUPV010000026.1:0-5517 GCA_049580385.1 Desulfobaccales bacterium
GCGTAGGGGCGGGTTTAAAACCCGCCCCAACAGGGTGGACGCGTGGTTCCGCCCCAACGCCAAGCCAGGCGAAACCGCCCCACGTTTGGGCAGACTGGAGGGCCAGTCGCGGCCAGGGCGGCGGTGGCGGCCGGCAAAAATCGGGGCAACCCCATTAGAGGCTGGAAGCCTGAGCCGAGAATCGCCCCCCGGCCCGACGGCAGCCGCCAGCATGATTCGCTAATTGGCAAGAAGTGAATGTTTCCGGGAGAAGTCGGGGGTTTCCGAGACTAGCTGCCTCCCCAGGCGGGCGCCCGGGTTGATGAGGATGGGGCTCACCAGATTGGCGGTGGTCTCGGCAGGCCGTCCCGGCGGGATGGTCAGTGGGACGAAAACCTGAAGCTCTTCGGGTGTTTTGGCTTCCAGTTCCTGCAAGGCGGAATGGAGGCGGCCCATCTCCAGAGGGGCTCCCAGCTTGGAGGGTTCGGCCATCAGCAGGGCCAGGTCCGGGTTCTCCAGGGATAGCAAGAGCAGGAAAGGAGCAGTGTGCTCCGGGGCCAACAAGGCGAAGCGCTGAAATTTCGTAAATCCCAAAAGCCCCTGAGGGAAGAAGATAATCCGGTCTTCCGGAACCTCGATTTCCCCTAATCTGCTACGATCGAGGCGCAACCGGGGAACCTCCGGCGGGGAGGGGGGCAGGGGGCCGGCAGCCGGGAAATCGCGGCCCACCAATTGCTGTAAGGCCTTAAGGTCGCTGAAGACGAAGACGGTGGCCTGCCGGTTCTCCTGGAGAAGTCTCTCGAAAATCTCATGGCGCAGGACCACCACGCCCACGGGGGCCTCGACTCCCAGACGTACCTGCCGGCCCCGGACTGCCAGGACCACCACCCGGACCCCGTTCCCGATAATGACCCCTTCATTAATCTTGCGGGTAAGTATCAGCATACTTTTCTCCTGTCCTCCGGCTATGAGCAGGAAAAGTGAGGATTACCGCGGCCAGGGCAAAATCTCCAGCGCCCGGATTCCTGCGCGCAGAACTGCGAGCCTTAAGATCGGTCGAGCCGCAATCAACTTGTAAGAAATATTTGATTAATTATCGGCATATCCTGAAAAAATATAAATTTTCGGATTAGGGGCGCGGAAAATTTCCGGGTCCAGGGAGCGGCGCTAATGATGCAGCCAGGTATGAAAAGCCTCATTATTTGCGGACGCGGCGCCAGTTGCTTCCCTGGCCAGGTCATTTGACAATGCCTCAGATCATGCCTACATTATTTACAAATTCCAATAAAAATAAACCCCATTTTTTGCCATTTTTCCACGGACGGAGTGGCGTAAAAAAGTGGTCGGAGGTGGGGCTTTTTCTATGAACAGTGAAAGGAGGAACAAAATGAACTGGTCTATTAAGAAAGTGGCGAGGGTCTTGCTGGCCGTTACCGTTCTTTCCGGTGGGATGCTGTCCTGGGCTTCTGAGGTCCGGGCCCAGGAGAAGGGCAGCACCTTGGCACAGCAAGTCCAGGGGAACTGGATTCTCGTCTCACTCTATAACGAGCAGAACGGCATGAAGACCGAGCTGTTCGGTCCCCAGCCGAGGGGTTTCCTAATGATGACTCCGGACGGCCGAATATCGATAATCTTGATGCGGGCAAGCCTTCCGAAGTTTGCTGCCAACAACCGTATGAAGGGTACCCCCGAGGAAAATCAGGCCGTGGTCCAAGGGTCCCTCGCCGAATACGGGACCTATGCGGTGGCCAGCGAAAAGGAGCACCTGGTGATTTGGCACCTCGAAGCGTGCACCTTTCCCAACTGGGAAGGCACAGATCAGAAACGGATCATGGACGTCAGCGGAGACGAACTGAAGATCACTGTCCCCGCCGGGTCCACTGGCGGAAGTAACTACCTCGTCTTTAAACGGGCCAAGTAGTCGTTGCATCAAGGGACTCCATCTCTTCTGAAAAGGCAGGCAACGCATGGCAAAATGGCTGACCAACACCTTTCACAGCGCCGCAATCTTCTCGGTGCGCCACCTGATGGTGACCTGGGTGGTGGGTATGTTCCCCAAAATTAGCGGCAGCCTCGATTTCGATCCGCTCAATGTGGAAGGCGCATCGGTGGCGGTGGCAATAGAGGCGGCGTCCGTATTCACCGGGGTGGCGGACCGGGACGAGCATCTGCAGAGTCCCGATTTCCTGGACGTGGCGCAATACCCCACCATCACCTTCAAGAGCATCCGGGTGGAGGCGGCGGGATTGGACCATGCCTGGGTCCATGGGGACCTGACCCTGCACGGCGTCACCCGCCAGGTGATGTTGGACGTTCACTGGGCCGGGCCGGCCCACCTGGAGGACCAAGGCAAGGTCTATACCACCTTCGGCTTTCAGGCCAAGACCAGGATCAACCGCGAGGATTTCGGCATAACCTATAACAACGAGATGGGGCACGGAGGGGTCGGGATCGGCAGGCAGGTCTACCTGACCCTGAATTGCGAAGCGGATTTGGCTGAAGCTGAGAAATGATTGCCGCCGCCCGGACCTGGGAACGCGCTCCGGCAGTAACCACAAAATCCCAGTTATTATCTTTAATCGGGAAAGGACTCGATAACCCTATAATCCCGCGGCATTAGCGCCGCCAGGCCAGGAACCGGGCAAACAGCCATTTGACCGTGGGGGTCAGTCTGGTCCGGTTGTAGAGGTCGCCGGTCTGACGGATGGCCTCCGCCTGGGTGGGGTAGGGATGGATGACCGCGGCCAGGGTTCCCAGGCCGAGGTTGCCCACCATGGCCGCGGTGATCTCGCTGATCATCTCCCCGGCATGCCGGGCCACGATGGTGGCGCCCAGGATCTTGTCCGCGCCCTTTTTGACGTGAATCTTTACAAACCCTTCTGTTTCTCCGTCTAGAATGGCCCGGTCCACCTCGCTTAAGGGTTTGCTGAAGGTCGTGACCGCAATCCCCTGCGTTGCCGCTTCTGCTTCATTCAAGCCCACGTGGGCCACTTCCGGGTCAGTGTAGGTGCACCAGGGAATGGTCAGGGCGCTCAGCTTTTTGCGCCCCCAAAACAGGGAGTTCTGGATGACGATACGCGCCGAGAAGTCGGCCAGATGGGTGAACTGGTAGGGGAGACAAACGTCGCCCGCGGCGAAGATACGGGGATTGCTGGTTCGCAGCCGGTCATTGACTATGACGCCCCGGCCTTTCCCGGGTTCATAGCTGACGCCGGCGGCTTCCAGGCTGAGGCCTTCGACGTTGGGGGCCCGGCCGGCGCCGATGAGAATCTCGTCGACCTCGATTTCTCCCTGGCGGCCGCCGCTTTCATACTTGACCAGCTTGCCGCCCCCGGTTTTGGTTGCCTCTAGGGCCCTGGCATCGAGGATCAGGCCGATGCCTTCCTTTTGGAAGGTCTTCTGGATCAGGGCCGCCGCGTCCGCATCTTCTCTATTCATGATGCGGGGATGTTTGTGCAGCAGGGTCACCCGGCAGCCCAGGCGTTGAAAGGCCTGGGCCAATTCGCAGCCGATGGGCCCACCGCCCATCACCAGAAGACGCGCCGGGCGCTCAGTCAAAGAGAAGACCGTCTCGTTGGTCAGGTAACCGGCTGCCGGCAATCCCGGCACCGGCGGATGCACGGCCCGGCTGCCGGTGGCGATGACCGCCTTGCGGAAACGCAGGGTCTTGCCTCCCACCTCTACGCTATTCGGGCCGGAAAAAGCGGCCTCGCCCAGGAAGACGTCCACCCCCAAATCCCGGAAGCGCGGGGCGGAATCGTGGGGGCTAATTTCCGCCCGCAGGCGCCGCATGCGCTCCATGACCGCGGCAAAGTCCACTGCGGCGGCGCCGGAGATGTTCAAGCCAAAGAGGCTCGCATCCCGGATGTCGGCATAAACTTTGGAAGAGCGGATAATGGCCTTGGACGGCACGCAGCCGAAATTGAGACAGTCCCCTCCCAAAAGATGGCGCTCCACCAGGGCCACTTTGGCGCCCAGGCCCGCGGCCCCGGCTGCACATACCAACCCCGCGGTGCCCGCGCCAATGACCACCAGGTGGTAGCGGGGTTGAGGCTCGGGATTCACCCAGTCCGGCGGCCGCACATTGGCTACCAGGGCCTCATTATAGGCGTCCGGAGGGCTCATCTCGGGCCTGGCGGCGGTCTCTGCCGCCGCCGGGGCTCCCGCCTCAATAGTTGCAGTTGGGTTCAATGCGTTTTACCCGCTATCTTCCTCAGGTATTTGAGGAGCGGCCAGGAGCGAGGGGCTCACTTCTTCGGGGTGAACAGATAGAGATACTGGCCGTAGCCTTCCTTCTCCAGGTCCTCCTTGGGAATGAACCGCAAGGCGGCCGAGTCCAGGCAATAGCGCAGACCGGTGGGCGGCGGCCCGTCATCAAAGAGGTCCCCCAGATGGGAGTCGCCATGTTTGCTGCGCACCTCAGTGCGCACCCCGAGCCACCCCCGCTTTTTCAGCTCCACTATGTTGGCGGGCGCCAGGGGTTTGGTGAAGCTGGGCCAACCGGTGCCGGAGTCGAATTTGTCCGTGGAGCTGAAGAGCGGTTCGCCGGAGACGATGTCCACGTAGATTCCTTCCCGATGGTTGTCCCAATATTCATTGTGAAAGGCCGGCTCGGTGCCCCCCTCCTGGGTCACCTCAAACTGCAACGGGGTCAACTTCTTCCGCAGGACTTCCTCGCTGGGTTTGATAAAATTGTCGCCGGGAGGATCGGCTGGATCCGCGGTCTTCCCGCCCCAGACCTTTTCCAAAAACTGGTCGCGGCCTGAATTCCAGCGGTAGTACTTATAACGGATCGGATTTTTACGGGCATAATCCTGGTGGTATTCCTCCGCCGGATAGAAATTGGTGAACGCCACGATTTCGGTAACGAGGGGTTTCTTAAAAACCCCGGAAGCGGCCAGCTTTTCTTTGGATTCCTCGGCCAGGCGCTTCTGCTCTTCATCGTGGTAGTAGATGACCGACCGGTACTGGGGGCCCCGATCCACGAATTGGCCCCCGGCATCGGTGGGATCGATATGCCGCCAGAAGTAGTCCAGCAGTTCCGGATAAGAGACCTTTTGGGGATCGTAGTAAACCTGGACCGCTTCCACGCAGCCCTTTTCGGCGTAGTCTTCATAGGTGGGATGGTCGCCGCGGCAGCCGGCATAGCCGGAAACCACGTTCGCCACCCCCGGGGCCTTCCGGAAGTCATGTTCCGTGCACCAGAAACAGCCGCCGGCAAAGGTGGCCAAGGTTAAGTTCGGATCTTTTTCGACCATGCTGCCCCCTTTCAAGGGTTTGCCAGTCATTGGCGCCTTGGGCTGAGCCCCCGCCGGGCTGGCCCCGGCAGTCAGCAACAGGGCTATCAGGAGAATCCCAATCATGTCGAAGTTTCCCCGATAACGTATTATTCTCATCTTATTTTCCGGGTTACCCGCAGTAGTGTCCGGCAGAGATTTTGCATGACCTTTGACGGCATGAACCCGCGGCTGGCACAGGCTGAAGCCGGTAATAGCAAAACCCCCTCTCCCCTGCGAGGGGAGAGGGTTGGGGTGAGGG